>NZ_JAJJPA010000126.1 GCF_020907985.1 Kitasatospora humi
CGGAAAGAAGATCAACGGGTCGAGTAGCCGGGAGGGATCTCACCTCCCGGCCCTCACAGAACCGTGCGTAACAGTCTCCCGTTACACGGCTCTTGCCGCTCTGATCTCAGATCATTAGGGCTCCCTGCGTGGGTGAAAGGCGCCAGTGGGCGAACATGCGGGGGTACCGCTTCGCGATCTCCCGCAGCTTCGCCAGCGCCTTCCGCTTACCCGCGAGCCGTCTGTACTTCTTGCGGATCCAGCGCACCAGGTAGGCGTTGATGCGCATGACGAAGGAGTGCAGCTCCCACGGCCGGAACCGGCCGTAGTAGTTGAGCCAGCCAGCCACCACCGGATTGATCCGTCGGGCGAGCTCGCTGAAGGACAGGTCGGACCGCCGGTGCAGGTTCCAGGACCGCACCTCCCGCCCAATCCTGGTCAGGGCCTCCCTGCTGATCGCCGGCTCGAACGACAGGAACAAGTTCCCGTACCGACTCCGGCTCCTCCTGGCGCGGAACGTGTACCCGAGGAACGTGAACGCCTCGTGCTCGTACGAGCCGCTGCGCATGCCGTCCTTGCAGTACACGATCCGGGTCTTGTCCGGGTGCAGTTGCAGTCCGACCTCGACCATCCTGTCCGTCAGCGCCGCCAGGACCTCACGGGCCTGGCGCTCGGAGACGCAGTGCAGCACCGCATCGTCCGCGTAGCGTTCGAACTGCACGGTCGGGTACTCCCGGGCCATCCAGGTGTCGAACGCGTAGTGCAGGAACAGGTTCGCCAGCACGGGAGACACCGGGGCGCCCTGCGGCGTCCCGCGCTCCCGTTTCACCAGGGTGCCGTCGGGCATGACGAGCGGGGCGGCGAGCCACCTGCGCACGTACAACTTCACCCAGACGGCATCCGTATGGATCTCCACCGCCTTGACGAGCAGGTCCCAGGGCACGCTGTCGAAGAATTTCTGGATGTCGAGCTCGACCACCCAGTTCTTCTTCCAGCACCGCTCCCGGCATTTTCCCACCGCGTCCAGGGCAGACCGTCCAAGCCGGTATCCATAGCTGTCCGGATGGAAAATCGGATCCACCCTTCGCATCAGATGCCGGGCCACCACAGTCTGCGCCACCCGGTCGGCGACAGCGGGAATGCCAAGCATTCTCGTGCCACTACCGTGAGGCTTCGGGATCTCCACCGCGCGCACCGGAGGCGGGAAGTACGAGCCCGACGACATACGATTCCAGACCTTGTACAGGTTTCCCTGGATGTCCTTCTCGAAATCGGCGATGCTCTGCCCGTCCACTCCCGGTGCACCCTTGTTAGCCCTGACTTCCTTCCACGCCTCCACAACTTCCCGCTTCGAGATATCAAACGGCTTGATCCGAGACTTCAACTGGCTCACCCCACTCCTCCCGGAGAACATCCGGTTGATGTGATCAACACAGTCACGAGCGGCCCGGCCCCTTCGCTCCACCCCCGTTACAGGAGCCTCATCACTACTACGGACCGGTCCGCCAGCAGGACCCGCATCGGTACTCGACCCCTCACAGTTGCATCTGCTTGGGGCACTCCCTCTCCCCCGCCCATTCCGGCGGGGAGCGTCGGGACCTGCCTTCTCCTGTTCCATGCGAGAGCCGCAGACCGGACTCACGTCGCCTCCATGCCGGACACCGCCTGGCCAGTAAACGGGCGCCCTCCAGGCTCATCCCGGGGACTTGCGTACTCCCCGGTTTCGATGTCATCTGTTGCCATTTCGACACGTCAGCAGCGATTCACTTGCGTTCGTCTTTCCGATCCCCACCTGACGCCTCTTACGACGCCTTTTCCTTATCGCTCACCACGACGGTCTTCAGCCAACGCAGCATAAGGTGGTTTGAAGCCTCCCCCCGCAGGGCGGCTCCGAAGGGCCAGACCTTCATCTCTCACACAGCACCGCTATTGAAGTTCGCTACCACCAACTCCTTTTCGCGTTCAGGACACAC
>NZ_JAJJPA010000127.1 GCF_020907985.1 Kitasatospora humi
AGCGAGTAGCCGGGGGGAATCTCACCCCCCGGCTCTCTCAGAACCGTGCGTGATCGTCTCCGATCACACGGCTCCCATCGTCCAGTCGTTCGCGGTCAGGGCTTGGTGAGTTTCCAGTGGGCGAAGAGTCCTGGCCACACGCGCGCGTGCTTGCCAAGGGCGTCTCGCGCCCGCATCCACCGCCCCCGGAACCGCTTGTACTTCTGCACGAGCCACCGCACCAGGTAGTCGTTGATGCGGTTGAGGCTGGGGACCAACGAGGACGGGAAGAACCTCCCGTAGTAGTTGATCCAGCCCCGCACGACCGGGTTGATCTCCCGGGCGAGCTGCTCCAGGGTCGCTCCGCTGCGCAGGTGCAGTCGCCAGCGGCGGATCTGCGCCCGGATGCGCTTGGCGGCCTCATCGCTGATGGCCGGGTTGAAGCTGAAGAAGTAGATCCCCAGCTTCGTCCGGACCTTGCGCACGCGAAACCCGTACCCCAGGAACGTGAACGAGGTGTGCTCGGCCGAGCCACGCCTCTTCCCGTCCTTGCAGTACACGAGGCGGGTCTTGTCGGGATGCAGAAGCAGCCCCCCGCACTCGGCCAGCCGCCCGGCGATCGCCTCACGCACCCGGTGCGCTTCGGCCTCGCTGCGGCAGTGGACCACCACGTCGTCGCAATACCGCTCGAACCGGACACCGGGGTACTCCCGGGCCATCCACAGGTCGAACGCGTAGTGCATGAACAGGTTGGACAACAACGGCGAGATCGCGGAGCCCTGCGGGCTCCCCCGATCCCGTGCGAGCAGGCTGCCGTCCGGCCGCTGGAGCGGGGCCTTGAGCCACCGCTCCACGTACAGCAGGATCCACCGCTGATCGGTGTGATGGGCCACCGCCTTGAGGACCAGGTCGTGATCGAGGTTGTCGAAGAACCCCTGGATGTCCATATCGATCACCCAGTCGGTACTCCAACACCGCTCCCGGCACACCTCGACCGCGTCCAGGGCACTGCGGCGGGGCCGGTAGCCGTAGGAGTCCGGGTGGAACACGGGTTCCACCATCGGCTCCAACACCATGGCCACCACCGTCTGCGCGATCCTGTCCGCGACCGTGGGCACACCAAGAACCCTGACCTTGCCCGACCCCCCTAGCTTGGGAATCTCCACCATCCGCACCGGCGGCGGGAAGTAGCACCCCGACGACATGCGATTCCACAGCTTGTAGAGGTTGCCCCGCAGGTCAGCCTCGAACTGCTCGATCGACTCGCCGTCGACGCCCGCCGCGCCCTTGTTCGCCTTGACCCTCAAATACGCCTCGAACACCAGGTGTTTCGAGATCTCGAACGACTTCGATCCGCTCATCTGGCTCATCCCGGGCACTCCGGTTGACCACCAAGCAGACCCAGACGACCCGTCCCCTTCGCTCCACCCGCATTACCGGGCTTCATCACTACTACGAGACGGTCTGCCCCCGTGCCCCGCGACGGTACTCGGCTCCTCGCGGCGTTGTCCGCTTGGAGTACTCCCTCTCGCCGCCAGCCCACCGGGCCGGCGGCAGTGTCGGGGCGACAGGTTCTCACGTTCCGTGCAAGAGCCCGGACCAGGCTCGCGCCGCCTACATGCCGGACGCCATCCGGGCAGTCAGCAGGCTCCCCCCGGACTTGTCCCGGAGCCCAGGTCTTGCCCCGGTTTCGACGCCACTGGAATTTGTTACGACACGTCATCAGCGGTTCGCTCTCGCTCGCCTTCCTGATCCATACCTGACGCGGTCACTGCCGCGCCTTTTGCCGCTGCGCTCACCACGACCGGCACTTGACCGGCGCAGCCAGCGGTGGTTTGGAGCCTCCCCCTGCAGGGCGACCCCGGAGGACCTACCTCCATCTCTCACACAGCACCGCGTCCAGAGGCTCTACATCGACGCCTCCTTCAGCGTTCGTGACACACGACC
>NZ_JAJJPA010000128.1 GCF_020907985.1 Kitasatospora humi
CGTGTGTGCCCAGCATGGGCGATTGCTTGGGGGTGGAAGTCCCCTGGGGGAAGAGGTGGTGCTAACCCCGAGCTGGAGGCAAGGGCGTCATCGTGAGGTGGGGTCTGGAGGAAGCCCGAGGCGAGACCTGGGTACCGAGGAACACGAACCGTGTATGAGGCGGTCCGATCGGGTGAGCCAGCACGCGATGGCGATGCCCGTCACTACCAAGAAGGTCGGGGCGTAGACACGGCGGGGATCCAGGGACAGTGATCGTTCTTACCTGGGGAGATCTGTCCGGGTGTCGGTTGTGCTGAGTTGTCGCCGCGCCGACGGTTGGGGTCGAGAGGCCTCGGCTGACCGGGCAGAAGTCAGCAGAGGTCGTAGTACCAGCCGGGATGAGCAGGTGGGCTGGGAAGGGCCGAACATCGAGTGGAACGGGTGATGTGGTGGTTGCTCGTGCCGGTCACGGTGATCGCAGCCGACCCGCTTCGGCGGGGCCGTCGGGGGAGGAGCCGGTGCATCCGGTGGGGTCCCCGGCGGAGCGTAGTGACCGGTCGGCGCACTCCACGGAAGACGTTCACCGCGAACGGGGGCCTTCGTTGTGGGAGTCGATGCTCTCGAAGGAGAACCTGCTCGCGGCGCTCAACCGCGTCGAGTCCAACCGGGGTGCCCCGGGGGTGGACGGCATGACCACGGCAGAGTTGCGGTCGTGGGTGCTGGTCAACTGGCCCGCTGTTCGGGCCGCACTCGATGCGGGCACCTACCGGCCGGCGCCGGCCCGTCAGGTGATCATCCCGAAGCCTGGCGGCGGCGAGCGGTTGCTGGGGGTGCCGGTTGTGCTGGACCGCTTGATCCAGCAGGCCATCGCGCAGGTCCTCGTGCCGATCTTCGACCCGCACTTTTCCGGGTCGTCGTTCGGGTTCCGTCCCGGCCGGTCCGCCCATCAGGCGGTCCGGGTCGCCAGGCGGGCGATCGAGGACGGCCACCGGTGGGTCGTGGACCTTGATCTGGACCGGTTCTTCGACCGGGTCCAGCATGATGTCCTGATGGCCAGGGTGGCGCGCAGGGTCGATGACCGCAGAGTCTTGAAACTGATCCGCCGGTATCTGGAAGCCGGGATCATGGTGGACGGCGTGAAGATGCCGAGTGCGGAGGGGACGCCGCAGGGTTCCCCGCTGTCGCCGGTGCTGTCGAACATCATGCTCGACGACCTGGACCGGGAGTTGTTCAAGCGCGGTCACCGGTTCGTCCGCTACGCGGATGACGTGCGCGTGTTCGTGCGCAGCAGACGGGCCGCCCAGAGGGTGCTCGACTCCGTCACCGATGTGGTCGAGCGGCGGTTGAAACTGAAGGTCAACCGGGCCAAGTCGAAGGTGGTCCCGGCGTCCGTCATGACGATGCTGGGGTTCGGCTTCTACTTCACCCGGGGCGGCAGGGTCGGGGTCCGGGTCGATCCGAAGGCGATCAAGCGCCTGAAGGAGCGACTACGGGAACTGACCTCGCGCCGGTGGAGCATCGCGATGGATGAACGCATCGCGAAGATCAACCGCTTCACCACCGGCTGGATGGGCTACTTCCAGCTCGCGGACGGCGCACACCTGTTCCGCGAGCTGGACAAGTGGCTTCATCGCCGCATGCGGCAGATCCGCTGGAAGGAG
Organism: Kitasatospora humi; assembly: GCF_020907985.1. GTDB lineage: Bacteria > Actinomycetota > Actinomycetes > Streptomycetales > Streptomycetaceae > Kitasatospora > Kitasatospora humi. The sequence goes on from NZ_JAJJPA010000128.1 coordinate 1,641, forward strand.
TGGAAGCGCTTCGCGGCCAGACGCCGGAACCTGCTCAGGCTCGGGATCCCCGAGCGGTCCGCCCACCAGTGGGCCGCCAGTAGCAAGGGCTACTGGCGGATCGCGGGCTCCGGAATCCTCCAGCGTGCTCTGCCCAACGCCTACTGGGACGACCTGGGGCTGAAGATGCTCAAGCCGACCTGGCAACGGTTGAGATCAGCTTGGTGAACCGCCGGATGCGTGACCCGCATGTCCGGTGGTGTGGGAGGAGGGCCGGGCGACCCGGCCCTCCTACCCGAT
>NZ_JAJJPA010000129.1 GCF_020907985.1 Kitasatospora humi
GTTCGGACACGTCGTCGGACGAACTCGTGTCACTGTTGCGGGAGTTCGCGGGTGAGCGGCTGCCGGCGTACATGGTGCCGTCGGCGGTGGTGGTGCTGGACGCGCTGCCGGTGACGGTGAACGGCAAGCTGGACCGCAAGGCCCTGCCCGCACCGGAGTACGCCGCCGGTGCAGGGCGGGGTCCGGCGACGGTGCAGGAGGAGATCCTGTGCCAGGCGTTCGCGCACGTCCTGGGCCTGGAGCGGGTCGGGGTGGAGGACGACTTCTTCGCGCTGGGTGGCCACTCGCTGCTGGCCACGCGGCTGGGTAGCCGGGTGCGTACGGTCCTGGGCGTGGAGCTGCCGCTGCGGGTGCTGTTCGAGCGGCCGACGCCGGCTGCGGTCGCGGGCTGGCTGGGTGAGGCCGGCGCGGGCCGGGCGCCGTTGGTGCCGATGGTGCGTTCGGAGCGGATGCCGTTGTCCTTCGCGCAGCGCCGCCTGTGGTTCCTCGGTGAGTTGGAGGGGCCGAGTGCGACCTACAACTTTGGGATGGCGGTGCGGCTGACCGGGGAGTTGGACCGGGAGGCCCTGACTGAGGCGTTGCAGGATGTGGTGGGGCGGCACGAGGTGCTGCGCACGGTGCTGCAGGTGGCGGATGGCGAGCCCTACCAGCGGGTGCTGTCGGCCGAGGAGGCCGGGTTCGAGGTTCCGGTGGTGGCGGTCGGGGCAGCGGAGTTGGATGCCGCGGTGGCCGGGGCTGCTGCGTATGCCTTCGACCTCTCGTCCGAAATCCCGTGGCGGGCGACGCTGTTCGCGGTGGATCGGGACGACCACGTGCTGCTGATGTTGGTTCATCACATCGCCGGGGACGGCTGGTCGACGGGGCCGTTGGCGCGGGATCTGTCGGTGGCGTATGCGGCCCGGTTGGAAGGCCGGGTGCCTGTGTTCGAGCCGTTGCCGGTGCAGTACGCGGACTACGCGTTGTGGCAGCGGGAGGTGCTCGGGGACGAGGGCGATCCGGACAGTGTGCTGTCCGGGCAGGTGGCGTACTGGCGTGAGGCGCTGGCCGGGGTCCCGGAGGAGTTGGAACTGCCGGTGGACCGCCGGCGCCCGGCGGTCGCTTCGCACCGCGGCGAGAGTGTGGAGCTGGCCGTCTCCGCCGAGACGCACCGGCGGCTGGCGGCGCTGGCCCGGGAGCGGGGGGTGACCCTGTTCATGGTGCTGCAGGCGGCGTTGGCGGTCACCCTGAACCGGATCGGCGCGGGCACGGACATCCCGATCGGGTCGCCGGTCGCCGGACGCATGGACGAGGCGCTGAACGACCTGGTCGGGTTCTTCGTCAACACCCTGGTGGTGCGCACCGACCTGTCCGGTGACCCGACCTTCACCGAGCTCGTCGACCGGGTCCGGGAGACCAGCCTGAGCGCGTTCGAGCACCAGGACGTGCCGTTCGAGAAGCTGGTGGAGGAGCTGGCGCCGGTCCGGTCGATGGCTCGGCATCCGCTGTTCCAGGTCTCGCTGACCGTTCAGAACACGGCTTCGACGGCGTTGGAGTTGCCCGGGTTGCGGTCTGAGGAATTTGCCGTGGGCGCACTGGCAGCGAAGTTCGACCTGGAGGTGAGTGTTGGTGAGGTCTATGACGCGCAGGGTGCACCGGCGGGGTTGCGCGGCACGCTGAATGCGGCTGCGGACCTGTTCGATGCGGAGACCGTTCGGCGGATGGGTGACTGGCTGGTCCGGGTGTTGGACGAGGTGGCTGCGGCTCCTGGGACGCGTCTTGCTGCGGTGGATGTGGTGGGTGAGGCTGAGCGCCGTCTGCTTCTGGAGGGGTGGAACGAGACGGCGGTTGAGGTCGGGGCGTGGACCTTGCCGGGGTTGTTCGCGGCGCAGGTGGCGCGGATGCCGGATGCGGTGGCG
>NZ_JAJJPA010000013.1 GCF_020907985.1 Kitasatospora humi
GTGGGTCCACAGCAGGCCGTGCGGGGCGCCCTCGATCTCCACGTACTCGGCGGAGGGCAGCGCCCGGTGGAACGGCCGGCCGGTGTTGTCGACGGGCAGGATGCGGTCGCCCGTGCCGTGCAGGATCAGCGCCGGCACGTCGATGCGCATGATGTCCTCCCGGAAGTCGGTGTACCAGCTGGACGGCGCGGCCGAGGCGGCGTAGGCGCCTCCGCCGGCCGCCACGTTCCAGCTGTTGCGGACGGCCTCCTCGCTGATCCTGGTCCCCAGGTTCTCGTCGAGGTTGTAGAAGTCCTGGAAGAAGTCGCGGTAGTAGGCGAAGCGGTCGGCCTTCACCGCCGCGATGATGCCGTCGAAGAACTCCTTCGGGGCGACGCCGTCCGGGTTGTCGTCGGTCTTGAGCAGGCAGGGCTCCAGGGAGGCCAGGAAGGCGACCTTGGCGACCCGGGCGGAGCCGTGGGCCGACACGTACCGGGCGACCTCGCCGGTGCCCATGGAGAAGCCCACCAGCACGGCGTCCTGGACGTCCAGGGTCTCCAGCACGGTGTTGAGGTCGGCGGCGAAGGTGTCGTAGTCGTAGCCGGTGGTCGGCTGCGAGGACTGGCCGAAGCCGCGGCGGTCGTAGGTGATCACCCGGTAGCCGGCATCGAGCAGCGCGGCGCTCTGCCGCTCCCAGGAGTGCCCGTCCAGCGGGAACCCGTGGATGAGGACGACCGGCTGCCCGGAGCCGTGGTCCTCGTAGTAGAGGTCGATCGAGGTGGAGTTCTCCTGGCCGACGGTGATGAAGGGCATGGTTCTTCGCTTTCTTGAGAGTTGTGTGAGGCGCACGCCGGGGTCGGCCACTCGCGGCGGGTTGCCGCCGAGAGCACCGGGTGCCGTAGGGAGTGCCGACGGTCGGCGTGGTCCCGTGAACTCGGCGTGCGTCGAGGGGCGTGGCGAACGGTGGCTCGGGCCCCGGCCGGGAGGTGCCGGGGTCCGAGCCCGTCAGAGGTGCACCGGGTCAGGTCCGGTGCAGGGCGAGCCGCGTGGCCAGGCCGCCGCCGGCGCCCATGGCCACGGCCACCGGCAGCCACCACAGCGGCCAGTGCGCCATGCCGAGGGCGCCGTCGACCGACCACTGACCGGGGCCGGTGGCGGCCAGCACCGCACCGATGACGATCAGGACGAGCGGGTACTCGTACCCGTCGTGCTGCACCCACAGTCCGTGCGGCCACTTGACGGTGAGGGCGACGGTCATCACGCCCATCGTCCCGGCGGCGGCCAGCGGAGTGAGCAGGCCGAGCGCCAGCATCAGGCCGGCGCCGATCTGGGTGCCGCCCGCGGCGAGCGCGGTGAGCTTGCCGCCGCGGAAACCGTCGCCGCGGAACTCCGCGGTGCCGCCGGCCAGTCCGCTGCCGCCGAGGCGGAAGCTGACCTTCTGGACGCCGTGGCCGGCGATCAGCAGGCCGGCGACCACCCGCAGCAGGAGTAGACCCGTGTTCATGTTGGACTCCGGTCGGGTTCGGGTCCGGCGGGTCAGCCGGCTGCGTGCGGGTCGATCATGGACTGGGCGTAGACGATGCCCATGCCGTAGGCGCCGCCGTGCTCCTTGACCAGGTCGGTCACCGGCACGTAGGTCTCGGTGCGGGCCCAGTCGCGCTGGAGCTCCAGCAGCACCTGCACCCAGGTGACCGGCACGGCGCCGGCGGCGGTCATCCGCTGCAGGGCGTGCTCATGGGCCCGCGGGCTGACGCCGCCGGAGGCGTCGGCGACCACGTACACCTCGTAGCCCTGCTGGAGGGCGGAGAGGGCCGGCAGGACCAGGCAGACCTCGGTCCACAGGCCCGACAGGATGATCTTGCTGCGGCCGGTGGCCTTGACCGCCTCGACCAGCGGCTCGTCCTCCCAGGCGTTCATGCTGGTCCGGTCGATGACCTCGTGGTCGGGGAAGACCGCCTTCAGCTGCGGCAGGATCGGACCGGAGAAGGACTCCGCCGCCACGGTGGAGAGCACCACCGGCACGTCGAAGATCTTCGCGGCCTTCGCCAGGCCGACGGTCGAGTTGATGATGGAGGTGCGGTCGCCGCTGCCGGTGCCGAAGAACATCTGCGGCTGGTGGTCGACGAACAGCATCATCGCGTTGTCGGGCGTGAGCAGGTCGGGGCTGGGGGCGGCCTGGACGTTGGCGAAGTCGACCATGGTTCTCCTCTTTCCTGAGGGGGTCGGTGAGTTGGCGGAAGTCAGGCGCTCATCCGGGTCATCGGGGCGCCACGCTGGACGACGCTAGTGCGCACCCGTCCGGTGAAGCTGCTCGCAGCGTGCCCGGGACTGTTCCGACACTGCACGGCCGGCGCACCCGGACCCGGCCGCAACGGCCGTGCACTGCCAGGCAACTGGTGATGCACTGCGGCGGCATTCGGCATCCGTCCCGCGCCTAGCCTTGCCGAGCAGCCCCACTGGCCGACGCACCCCCCGCGCGCACGCCGACCCCTCCGCATCCATCGCCCGAAAGGGAACTCCCTTGCCCACCATGCCCGTTGCCGGCATCCGCCCCGGCGCCCCCGACCAGCCCGCCGACCTGGTCATCCGCAACGCCAAGGTGCACACCAACGACCCGCGCCGCCCCCGGGCGAGCGCCCTGGCCATCCGGGACGGACTGATCAGCGCGGTCGGCGACGACGCGGACATCGTCCCGCTCGTCGGCCCCGCCACCCGGGTCGTCGACGCGCTCGGCCGCCGTGCCGTCCCCGGACTCAACGACGCCCACCTGCACGTCATCCGCGGCGGCCTCAACTACGTGCTGGAGCTGCGCTGGGACGGCGTCCCGACGCTGCGCCAGGCCCTCGCCATGCTCCGCGTCCAGGCCGAGGCCACCCCGCCCGGCCAGTGGGTACGCGTGGTCGGCGGCTGGTCCGCCGACCAGTTCGCCGAGCGCCGGCTGCCCACCCTGGACGAACTCAACGCCGCCGCACCCGACACCCCCGTCTTCGTGCTGCACCTCTACCAGTCGGCGCTGCTCAACCGGGCGGCCCTGCGCGCGGCCGGCTTCACCCGCGACATCCCGGACCCGGTCGGCGGCCAGATCGTCCGCGGCCACGACGGCGAACCGACCGGCCTGCTGATCGCCGCCCCGGGCGCGCTGCTGCTCTACTCCACCCTGGCCAAGGCCCCCATCCTGGACGAGGCCGACCGGGCCGGCTCCACCCGGCACTTCCTGCGCGAGCTCAACCGTTTCGGCCTCACCTCCGCGATCGACGCCGCCGGCGGCTTCCAGAGCTTCCCGGAGAACTACGGCACCGTCATGGAACTCGCCCGCCAGGGCCAGTTGACGCTGCGGATCGCTTACCACCTCTTCCCGCAGACCGCCGGACAGGAACTGGACGACCTCACCCGCTGGGTCAACACCGTGCGCCCCGGCGACGGCGACGCCTGGCTGCGCCTCAACGGGGCGGGCGAGAACCTCACCTGGGCGGCGGCCGACTTCGAGAACTTCACCGAACCGCGACCGCAACTGGGCCCGTATGAGAGCGAGTTCGAGAAGGCCGTCCGGCTGCTGATGGAGCACGGCTGGGGATTCAGGCTGCACGCCAGCTATGACGAGACCATCCGCCGCGACCTCGCCGTCTTCGAGAAGCTCGCCGCCGAAGGCCTCTTCCCGCACGGCAACCGCTGGCTCTTCGACCACGCGGAGACGGTGAGCCCGGACAGCCTGGACCGGATCGCGGCCCTGGGCGGCGCCGTCTCCGTGCAGAACCGACTCTCCTTCCAGGGCGAGGCGTTCCTCGCCCGCTACGGCGCACCGGCCGCCGCCGAGGCACCGCCGCTGCGCGCCATGCTGGACCGCGGCCTGACCGTCGCCGGCGGCACCGACGCCACCCGGGTCTCCTCCTACAACCCGTGGGTGGCCCTGCACTGGCTGGTCTCCGGCCGCGCGGTCAGCGGGCGGCGGCTGGCAGCCGAGCACAACCGGCTCAGCCGTGAGCAGGCCCTGGAGCTCTACACCCTGGGCGGCGCCCGCCTCACCGGCGAGGACGACGTCAAGGGACGGCTTTCCGTGGGCAGTTACGCCGACCTCGCGGTGCTCAGTGCCGACTACTTCAGCGTGCCCGAAGCGGACATCCCACACATCGAGTCCGTGCTCACCGTGGTCGGCGGACGGATCGTCCACGGCGCCCAGGAGCACCAGGGGCTGGCGCCCGACCTGCCCGCGGTGACGCCCTCCTGGAGCCCGGTCACCCGGTTCGGCGGCTACCAGGCCACCCCCGCGCCCAGCCTGGCCGGCGTGCGGCAGGCCGAGCGGGTGGCGGAGGCGGTGGCGGCCTCCCACGAGCAGCGCGCCTGGCGCGAAGCCCGCGGCCTCGCCCTCCCCGGTCAGGGCGACGCCACCCTGGACCCGTGCTTCTTCTGATGCCCCGTCAACTCACCTGGAAGCAGAAGTGACCACACCCGCCCCAGAGCCCGACGCCGCCGTCCGACCGCGACCGCCGCTTCCCGGCGCCCAGGTCCACGACCGCCACCCACTGGCACTGGCCCTGTTCTCCCTCACCGCGGTCAGCGGCCTGATCGACGCCGTGAGCTACCTCGGCCTCGGCCACGTCTTCACGGCCAACATGACCGGCAACGTCGTCGTCATCGCCTTCGCCCTGGCCGGAGCGCCCGGATTCTCCGTCACGGGCTCGCTGACCTCGCTTGCCGCGTTCCTCGCCGGCGCCGCCCTGGCCGGCCGCCTCGCGGCACGCCACGCCGACACGCGGCGCGACCGCCGGCTGCGCACGGCCCTGCTCCTGGAGATCGCACTGCTCGGGGTGGCCGCCGCCGTCGCCTTCGCCTGGGACGCCAACGGATCCGTGCGCCATGCCCTGATCGCCGTGGTCGCCGTGGCGATGGGCATCCGCAACGGCACCGTGCGCGGCCTCGGGGTGCCGGACCTCACCACCACCGTGCTCACCCTCACCCTGACCGGACTGGCCGCCGACTCCCGCCTGGCCGGCGGCACCGCACCGCGTCAGCGGCGCAGGATCCTCGCCGTCGCCACCATGCTGGCCGGCGCACTGCCCGGCGCGGTCCTGGTGCTGCACGGCCAGCTGGCCTGGGCCCTGGTCGCCGGCGCGGTACTGGCCGGCGCCACCCTGCTGCTCTACCGGGAGTGAGGAGACGCCCTCCCTCGCACACCCAGCCGCGGCCTGGTCGCCGCAGCCGTGACGTCCGCGACCAGGTCGAGCGCCGTGTCCAGGGCCATCGGCTCCCAGTCGGTGCCGTGCGGACGCCGGTACAGCACCTGGTAGCGACGGGCCGGACCGGTGGCCAGCTCCAGCGTGGCCGCGCCCTTGGGGCACAGCCGCCCCCGGCTGATCGGTGAGTCGGGGTCGCCCTCGATGTGGACGATCTCCTCGTCCTTGACGTAGATGTTCTGCGCGCACCCCACCCCGCAGTAGGGGCAGATCGACTTGACGACCTGGTCGGCCGTCACCGTGCGCGGTCGCAGTTCGGCCGAGGTCCTCGACTTGGCTGCCGCGCCGCGCCCGAACGGGTCGCCCTCACGGACCTGGCGCAGCAGCGGCCACTGCCGAAGGGGGTTGCCCATGGTCACTCGCCCTCCTGCTCGTCGTCGGCTCCGGCAGCCTCCGGCCGCCCCTCCCGCTCGGCAGGGCGGGAGCCGGGTGCCTCCCGCGCCCGGTCCTCGGCCTCGGAGAACCGGCGGCCGAGGCGTTCGCGCTCTGCGGGGTCCAGCTCCTGCTCCAGCCGCAGCAGCACGGTGTCCTCGAAGGCGACGTGTCTGCGCAGGGCCAGGGACAGGTCCTTGCCCCGCACCTGAGGGGGCGCGGCGCTGCGGGATGCCGCCGCCTGCCGCATCGCCGGATCGGCGCCGGCCCGCTCCCGCAGCCACTGCGCCACCGCCGGCTGGCGGGTCGGCACCTCGGTCGGGGGATTCGCCAGGTGCTGGCTGCTGGACGGGAGCAGGCCGACCCGGCCCTGCGATTCCTCCGGCGGGAGCACGTCGCTGCCGTCGGCCGGCAACCCGGTGACGATCATGTACACCTGTCCGGCCGGAATCCCCACCTCACGGCCGATCGCTTCGTAGCTCAGGCCGGAAGCCACCATCGCCCGCAGGACCTCACGACGCGGCATCGACTGCTCCTCATGGCTCTGCCGCGAGCCGGTCGGTTCGGGCACTGCCACCGGGTACCCGGGAGCGCGAGCGACCAACCGCGCCCGCCTGGTGAGTCACCTGTGCGGCCCCGGCGACACCGGCCCGGCGCACCGCCGCCCCGCCGGCTCGCTCGCCGACCGGCGGGGCGGCGGTTTCAGCGGCGCGCGATCCGCAGGCCGGCCACGGCTGCCGCCGCCCCGATCGCGGCGGCGGCCGAGATCCGGACCACCCGGGTGCGGACGGGAGGTCGCGGTGCGGAGTCGGCGGCGCGTTCCGGGAGCCGGCGCACCGCGTGACTGCCCTTGTCCCGGGCGAGCTTCATCACCTCGGCGACGTGCAGGGCGTGCCGTCCGGTGCCGGCGTCCTCGATCTGGGTCTTGCACGAGAAGCCGTCGGCCACCACCAGGCAGTCGGCGGCGGCGTCCCGGACGGCGGGCAGCAGGGCCTGCTCCCCGCATTCCATGGAGATCTCGTACTTGCCGGACTCGAAGCCCCAGGAGCCGGCGAGACCGCAGCAGCCGCCCTGCAAGTTCTTGACCTCGAGGCCCATCTTCTCCAGGAGTTCCTGCTCCGGGGCCATGCCGCCGGTGGCGCGGTGGTGGCAGTGGCCCCACAGCAGGGCCGTTCCCTCGAGCTTCGGCGGTTCGATGCCGAAGTGCTGGAAGAACTCCGCGAAGTGGTAGGCGTTCTTGGTGAGCCGTTTGGCGTCGTCGTCGTGCGGGAGTAGTTTGGGCAGCTCGTCCTTGAAGACCGCCAGGCAGCTCGGCTCCATGCCGACGACGGGCGTGTCGGCCCGCAGGTGCGGGCGCAGCACGTCAAGGACGCGGTGGAGGTAGCGCTCGGCCGCGTCGAGGAAGCCGTAGTCGTACAGCGGACGGCCGCAGCACAGGTGCTGCTCGGGCATGACGACCTGCCAGCCCGCGGCCTCGATCGCCTCCACGCAGGCCACGCCGACCTCGGTGTGGAAGTGGTTGTTGAACGTGTCCGGGAACAGCACGACCGGGCGGCCGCCGGGGTTGGCGGTGCCGCCCCGGTGGGCGAACCACGCCTGGAGGGTCATGGGTGCGAAGCGCGGCAGCGGGCGGTGCCGGTCGATGCCCGCCACCAGCTTCGCCAGGCGGGCCGGGCCCGGGGTGCGGGTGACCAGGTTGACGACTTCGGGCATGCGGGAGGCGATCCTGGCCAGCTGGTCGATGAAGCCGAAGGCGTAGGCGTGGCGGGGACGCCGGCGCTTCGGTGATTTGAAGTGGTGGTGCAGGAACTCGGCCTTGTACGTCGGCATGTCGACGTTGACGGGGCAGTCGTTGGTGCAGCCCTTGCAGGCCAGGCACAGGTCGAGGGCCTCGTACACCTCCTTGGACTGCCAGCCGTCGGTGATGACCTCGCCCCTGAGCATCTCGTACAGCAGGCGGGCCCGGCCGCGGGTGGAGTGCTTCTCCTCGCGGGTGACCTGGTAGCTGGGACACATCGTCGTCTCGGCCCGCGGGACCCGGCACTTGCCGACACCGACGCAGCGCACGGTCGCGTGGGCGAAGTCCCCGCCGTCCTCCTCGTAGGCGAACTTCACCGGTGGGCGCGGGGGGTTGTAGTCGGTGCCGAGCTTGAGGTTCTCGTCGAGGCGGTAGGGGTCCACCACCTTGCCGGGGTTCATCTTCCACTGCGGGTCCCAGATCGACTTGAACTCCCTCATGGCCTGGACCAGTTCGGGCCCGTACTGCTTCTCCAGCAGTTCCGCGCGCTGCTGCCCGTCGCCGTGCTCGCCGGAGACCGACCCGCCCATGGAAACGCACAGGTCGGCGGCCTCCTCCAGGAACGCCCGGTAGGTGGCGATGCCCTCCGCGGTGCGCAGGTCGAAGCTGAGGCGGCAGTGGATGCAGCCCTGACCGAAGTGGCCGTACATGGCGCCGGTGATGCCGTGCCTCTCCATGACCTTGCGCAACTCGCGGACGTACTCGCCGATCCGGTTCGGCGGGACGGCGGAGTCCTCCCAGCCGGGCCAGTGGTCCTTGCCGTCGGGTGGGAACGCGGTCGAGCCGAGGCCGCTCTCCCGGATCGCCCAGAGGTCCTCGCTGGTCCCGCCCTCCTGCTTGCTCCTGGCGGTGCGGATGCGGTCCCGCTCGTACCCCTTGTCGTCGGTGAGCCATCGGATGAAGCGCTCGGCCTGTCCGGTGGACTCCTCGGCGGTGTCCGCGCCGAACTGCACCAGCAGCCAGGCTCCGCCGCCCAGGCGCGGCAGCTCCTTGAGGTCCGCCACGTTCATGTGCTGCAGTTGCTGGTCGCGGATGAGTTCGGCGTCGAGCCCTTCCAGGCCGATCGGCTTGAACCGCTCGATGATCTCCATGCAGTGTTCGGCGGCGTCGGCCAGGTCGTCGTACTCCACGACGACGAGGGTGCGCTGCAGCAGGGCGGGGGTGAGCATGAGGACGGCCCGCAGGGCGGTGGCGCAGGTGCTCTCGGTGCCGACCAGGGCGCGGGCGACGTTGAATCCGCGTTCGGGCAGGAGTTCGTCCAGGTTGTAGCCCGAGACCCGGCGGGGCACCTCCTCCACCGAGCGGAAACGGGCGCGGATGGCGTCGGCGTACCTGTCGCGCAGGTCCCGCAGCGCCGCGTAGACCTCGCCCTTGCGGCCCCCCTCGGCGATGATGTCGTCCAGCTGCCCCTCCTCGTCGACGCCCACCCAGAAGCGCTCGCCGTCGTAGGTGACGATCTCCAGGGCGTGGGTGTTGTCGCTGGTGCGCGGACCGGGCCCGTACAGCTGCGACTGCACCGAGTGGATGCCGCACGAGTTGTTGCCGATGTTCCCGCCGATGACGCACCGGGAGTGGGAGGACGGATCGGGGCCGAACACCAGGTCGTACTGGCCGGTGTGCCGGTTCAACTCCTCGTTGATGACGCCGGGTTCACAGGTGACCAGGCGGCGCTCCGGGTCGATCTCGCCGATGCCGGTGAGGTACTTGGAGTGGTCGATGACCACGGCCTCGTTGACGGTCTCACCGGACAGGCTCGTCCCGCCGCCCCGGTTGAGGATCGGGGCGCCGAACTCGTGGCAGACCCGGTGCGTGGTGACCACGTCGTCGAGGGTGCGCGGGACCACCACGCCGATCGGTACCTGGCGGAAGTTGGACGCGTCCTGGGCGTACAGCCCCAGCGAGGCGGTGTCGAAGCGCACCTCGCCGTCGACGGCCTCGCGCAGCGCCCGTTCCAGCTCGCCGACGTCGAGCGTCTGGCGGGCTCGGGGAGCGCCGGCGATCTGCGGGTGCGTCTTGGCCGGGATCTCGCGTGTCGTTCGGCGGGTCGGCTTCGCCATGGGTCTGCTTTCTCCTTCGCGGGCCTGGTCAGGTGGCTCGGGTGCCATAGGTGCGGTACCGCTCGGCGTCCGACCACTTGACGTCCAGACCGAGGCCGGGCCGGCCGGGGTCGGGGCGCAGGGCTCCGCGCTCGGGTGAGGGGGCGCCGTCGAACAGCAGGCGCTCCAACCGCACGTGGTCGTGGAAGTACTCCAGGTGCCGCAACCGGCGCACCGCGCAGAAGGCGTGGGCCGAGACGGCCGGCGCGCAGTGCGCCGACAGGTCCAGGTGGTGGGCCGCGGACAGCCCGGCCGCCTCGAGGACGCCGGTGATGCCGCCGCAGCGGGTCACGTCGGCCTGCAGGCAGTCCACGGCAGGGCCCTCGACGAGGCCGACGAAGTCGCGCGTGGTGTAGGCGTACTCGCCCGCCGCGATCTCCAGCCGCTCCGGGCCCCGCTGCCGCAGCATCCGCAGGCCGTCCAAGTCCGCTGAGCTGACGGGCTCCTCGAACCACCGCACGTCCCACTCGTCGTGGAAGCGGCGGGCCCAGTACAGCGCCTGCTTGCGGCCGAGCGCCCCGTTGGCGTCGGTGAAGACCTCCGTGCCGTCGCCGACGGCCTTGCGGACGGCCGTCAGGCGCTGCGGATCGCGTTCCGGGTCGCGGGACGTCTTGAGCTTGACCCGCGGGATCCCCTGCTCCACCCAGCCGGTGAGCTGCTCGGTCAGACGGCTGAGGGGGTAGTTGGTGAAGCCGCCGCTGCCGTACACCGGTACCCGGTCGTGCCAGGCCGGCAGGAGACGGATCAGCGGTAGCTCCAGCAGCCGTGCCTTCAGGTCCCACAGCGCCACGTCGACCGCGGAGACCGCCATCGCGCCGACACCGGGGCGGCCGGCGTTGCGGATCTGGCGTTCCATCAGGTGCCACAGCGCCGGTGGCGAGGTGACGTCGCGTCCCTGGAGCAGCGGGGCGAGCTTGGACTCGATGAACGAGGCGACCGACACGTCCCCGTAGGTGTAGCCGAGCCCGGTGCGGCCGCCGGCGTGCACCCGGACCAGCACCATGGTCGTGGAGTCCCACTCCAGGGTGCCGTCCTCCTCCTTGCCGTCCGGGCCGTCCGTCGGCACCTCGAAGGCGTGCACGTCGATCGAGCCGATCCGGCAGCTGCTCAGGTCCATGCCGCTCCCGTCGCCGCTCATGAGTGCCGTCCCGGTGGCTGCTCGGCCACCCCGGTGGGTCTGCGGGGCGCCTTCGGCGCGATGCCCGCCCGCTCCTGATCGCGCCCGGCGCACTGCTCGCCGGGCCGCGCCGGCATGGTGTGCGGCGGGATCGCCGCGCTGTCGTGGACCACCTTGAACTCCAGGGCTCATTGGTACGTCCGAGGCGTGCGCGGTGTCCCGCGCCTCCTGACGCTCTTCGGCTTGTCGCAGGAGATGCCGCCGTCCGGACCGGGCCGCTCGGCCCGCTTCGCTGAGGACGTGTCGCACGTGTGCTGGGAGCCGCGGGACTTCGGGCAGCCGGCCGCGGCGTGTCGGCCCCGGGCAGGCGGTTAGGGTCCTGGTCGTCGAAGGCGCGGACCGAGGACGCGGGACCGGACAAGCGGCCCGGGTACCGCTTGACGGTGACGGGTCGGCAGGGGTGGGGGAAGTGCCCAGGAGGCCATTGATCACATCGCCGGGACGGGTGCGGCCGCCGGCCGCCGGCGTCATGGTTCGATGCGCGGCCGTGCCGGCGCCCCGGGGTGACCCGCGGTCGCATCCGGCTTGGGAACGTTGGTTGCGCCCCCTGGCCTTGCCGTCGGCCGGGCACGCCACGGGCGTCGGCCGACGGCGAGGCGGCCGCGCCGATCGTGCCACCGGGCCGGGGCCGCAGCCGCGCCGGCGGCACGCGGGGCGTGCCGGCGGTGGCACGCTCATCGGCCTCGGGCCCGTTCCTGACCGCACCGTCGCCCGCGGGCTCCCGTTCGGCACGGGCCGGCGCGGGCTGCGAGCCGGCAGGACGTCCCGCGGTGCCGGACCCGTCCAGGTGGCCCAGCGTCTCGCGCAGCTGCGCAAGGCAGCGGGTGAGCAGCCGGGACACCTGCATCTGCGAGATCCCCACGGCCGCCGCGATCTGCTGCTGGGTCTGGTCGTGGAAGAAGCGGAGGACGAGAATGCGGCGCTCACGCTCCGGGAACCGCCGCATCGCCTGGAAGAGCTCCACGCGGTCGGCGACGGCCTCGATCCCGGGATCCCGGTCGATCACGCTCGCGTGCGCCGTCAGGAGCGGCTTCGCTCCTTCCGCGCAAGCGTCGAGGGACCGGGGCCGTACGGCACCCTGGGAACGGATCGCCTCCGCCACCGCGGACTCGGACAGCCCGCAGGCCCGCGCGATCTCCGCCGGCGTGGGCGGGCGCCCCCCGTAGACCTGTTCGAGTTCCTGCTGCACCCGGCGCACCTGCTGCCTGGCCTCCTGCACGGGACGTGGCAACCGCACGGCGGTCGTCCGGTCCCGCAGGTGCCGCTTCAGCTCCCCGGTGATCGTCGGGACCGCATAGGACAGGAAGGCGTGGCCACGGTCGGGGTCGTAGCCGTCGACAGCCTTGACCAGACACAGACAGGCCACCTGAACCAGGTCATCCTGCTCCACCCCGCCGACGTTGCGGTACTTGCCGGCGATCCGGCGTGCCAGGGGGACCAGCCTGCGGATCGCCTCCTCACGAGCGTCCGCCCGCTCATGAGCCGTCGGCTGCCGGCGGATGCGGCCCACGAGCTCATCGATCTCCGGGGACGTCAGCGCGCCGTCGGCTGCCGACTTCGACGGCGGACGAAGGATGTCGGTAGGGGGCATCGGAGCCTCTGCGGTGGACTGGGTTCCCGGGGCATTGCCACGTGTCCCCCGGGTCCGTCGGACCTATGCAAGAAGCACCGGTCAGCCGCAAATCTCCAACCGGTCGGCGCACCGGGACGGCTCGTCCGGGTACGCGATCCGGGGATCCGGGGGCCGAGGCCCACCGCTCTGGGTCCGGTGGCGCTCACTTCTCCCCCCGACCCGGGAGGTGTTCGGCGTACTCGCTGAGCTTCTGCCGCACGCCCTTGGCGGCGATGCCGAACTTCTCCGGGTCGTGCAGCCCCGCCTTGACGGCCTTCTTGGCCTGCGCCTTGGTGATGTGCGGCGGGATCGGCGCGATCTCGTTGTCGACCTTGAACTCCAGCACCACCGGCTTGTCGGACGCCAGCGCCTCGTCCCAGGCCGCCCCGACCCTCTGCGGGTCGTCGCAGACGATGCCGGTCAGGCCGAGCAGCCGGGCGTAGGCCGCGTACGGCACGTCGGGAATGTGCTGCGAGCCCGGGTACTTCGGGTCCCCGGCCATGGCGCGCTGCTCCCAGGTGACCTGGTTGAGGTCCTGGTTGTTGAACACGCAGAAGATGAACGGGGCTGCCGGGTTGGCCAGGCGGCCCAGGTACCGGTTGACCGTGATCATCTCGTTCATGCCGTTCATCTGGAACGCGCCGTCACCGATGAAGGCGATCACCGGCCGGTCGGGGTAGGCGAAGCGGGCCGCGATGGCGTACGGCGTACCCGGGCCCATCGTGGCCAGCGTCCCGGACAGCGACGCCCGCATCCCGTGGCGAAGCTTGAGGTGGCGGGCCCACCAGTTGGTGCCCGAGCCCGAATCGGCCGTGAGGATGCAGCCGTCCGGCAGCCGGGGTGACAGCTCGGACGCGACCGCCTGCGGATTGATCTTGCCCTGGAAGTGCTGGCCCGCCCACCGCTCGCACAGGTCGTTCCACTCCCGGACGTCCTTCTCGATCTGCTCGCGCCAGCTGCGGTCCTCCTTGCGCCGCAGGAGGGGGATCAGCGCCCGCAGGGTCTCCTTGGAGTCACCGACCAGATGGGCGTCCATCGGATAGCGGATGCCGATCATCCGCCCGTCGATGTCGATCTCGACGCCCTTCGCCTGGCCCTCGTCGGGCAGCCACTCCGAATACGGGAAGCTGCTGCCGATCATGAACAGGGTGTCGCACTTCTGCATCATGTCGTCGCTCGCCTTGCTGCCGAGCAGGCCGATGGGGCCGGTGACGAACGGCAGGTCGTCCGGGAGGACCTCCCTGCCGAGCAGCGCCTTGGCGACACCCGCGCCCAGCAGCTCGGCAGCCTCGACGACCTCGTCCTGCGCCTCGGCAGCGCCCTGACCCACCAGCATCGCCACCTTGGAACCCTCGTTGAGGATGTCAGCGGCCTTGCGCAGTTCGTCGGGGTCGGGCAGTACCCGCGGCCGGCTCCAGCCGACGCTGGAGAACACCGACCCGTGCGCCTTCGGCGGTGACGGCTGGGCGTCCGCTTCCTGGATGTCGTTCGGAATGATGATCGTCGCGACACCGCGGGTGGTCAGGGCGGTCTTGAAAGCGCGGTCGATCACATGCCGGGCCTGACCCGGGTGGACGACCATCTGGCAGTACTCCGAGACGTCCCCGAAGAGCCGTTGCAGGTCGATCTCCTGCTGGTAGTGGGCGCCCAGGGAGAGCCGCTTCTGCTGGCCGACCACGGCGACCACCGGCTGGTGGTCCAGCTTCGCGTCGTACAGCCCGTTCAGCAGGTGCACCGCACCCGGCCCCGAGGTGGCCGTGCAGCAGCCCACCTCGCCGGTGAACTTGGCGTGCGCGCAGGCCA
Source organism: Kitasatospora humi (assembly GCF_020907985.1). Taxonomy (GTDB): domain Bacteria; phylum Actinomycetota; class Actinomycetes; order Streptomycetales; family Streptomycetaceae; genus Kitasatospora; species Kitasatospora humi. Next base: position 14,069 of record NZ_JAJJPA010000013.1, read on the forward strand.
TGAACGCGGCCATCTCCTCATGCCGCGTCTGGATGAACTCCGGCTTGCCCTGGGCGCGGTCGAAGGCGCCGAGCAGACCGTTGATGCCGTCTCCGGGATAGCCGTACACCCGCCCGACACCCCATTCGGTCAGGCGTTGCAGCACGTAGTCGGCGACTTGGGTCATGGGATTCTCCTGAACCGCGGGGGAGAGGGTCAGGCCACGGGGTTGCCTCGGTGGATCGGACGTAAACCCGACGCACCACCGCCCGGGTGACTCGGGCGCACCGCATCGGGGTGCAGGAACCTGCAGGAACCTGCAGGACCCTGGAGCCGTCCGAGGCCCTCGGCCGCAGCGGCGCACCAAGCGCGGCAGGGCTCTCGCGGTGGCGGGCGCCGAGTGGTTGAGCGCTCGGGGTCCGATCGGGTCACCTGCGGCGCGGGGCGGTGGTGCGGCCGGGACGGCTGCGGGTGTGAGCCGCTGTGCGCGCGTCCTGTGCGTCCTGTGCGTCCTGCGCGTCTTGGGCGTCCCGGGCGTCCCGCGCGTCTTGGGCGTCCCGGGCGTCCCAAGCGGCCGTGAAGGACTCGGAGCGGATCAGACCGACCACGCCGACCACCATCAGCGCGCCGCCTGCGACAGCGGGGACGGCGCCGAGCCGGAGCGACAGGTGCTCGGCGAACAGCACCCGCCCGAGTACCAGGCTCACCAGCGCGTCGACGAGGGTCAACGCCGGCTGCGAGGCACGCAGTGTCCCGGCCCGCAGGGTGACCTGGAGCAGGGCGAAACTGCTGCCGCCCGCGACCGCGAGCGCATAGACGGGCCAGTCCGCCCACAGGTGCGCGACGCCGGACGCGCCGGCCCGCCTGAGGGCCTCCTTGACCAGGGCCGCCGTCAGGGCGAAGCCGATGGCGGTCGCGCAGCCGAGCAGGACCGCCCGGGAGGCCCCTGGGGACTTCGGAGCAGCGCCCACGAGCGCGACGACCACGGCCGCCACCGCGGGGACCACCAGGGCCCAGCGGTCACGTGGCACGGCCGCGGCTCCGGGAGCCGGATCGGTCGCCGCAAGGAAGAGCGACAGGCCCACCGCCAGCGCGGTGAACGCGGCCCAGGTGCGGCAACCGGGCCCGCGTCGGAACACCAGGCGGCCGAACAGCAGGGCGAACAGCAGTTCCGAGGTGAGCAGCGGCTGGACGAGGGAGAGGCTGCCGAGCCCGAGGGCCGCGGCCTGGGCGACGGACGCCACGGCCAGCGCCGCGGACCCCGCCCACCACGCCCTGCTCCGCAGCAGCCGGGCCCACCGCCGCCCCGGGCCCGCTCCGGCCCCGGGCGCGCCGAGCGCGGCCAGCCGTTGCAGCACGGACACCGCGCCGTTGGCGGCCGCACAGACCAGGGCGCACAGGACCGACAGGGCACTCACTGTCGTGGGTCCTCCCCTCGCGGCTGAACGGACGGACGGCTGGTGCGGTGGCGGGGTCCCGGGCCGAACGGCTGGTGCGGTGGCGGGCGCCCGGTCCGGCCGGCCTCAGCCGAAGCGGACGGCCAGCCGCTGGTACAGCCCGGGGGCCGCGCTGCGCACCAGCCCCGGCAACCGCAGCCAGCCGGGCACGTAGACGACCTGTTCACGGTCCAGGGCCACGGCACGGCAGACCGCCTCGGCGACCCGGTCCGGCGGCAGCGGGCGGGGCCAGGAACGGGTGTACGGGGCGCCGCGCCGCCGGAAGAAGGGGGTGTCGATGACGCCCGGCAGCACGTGGCTGATCCGCACACCCGAGCCGTGGACCTCCTGCCGCAGGGCGTCGGCGAAGACGCCGAGGGCCCCCTTGGCGGCCGAGTACACCGCCTCGTTGCGCACGCCCAGGGTTCCGGCGATCGACCCGATGAGGACGATGTGCCCCTCGCCGAGGGCGAGCATGGAGGGCAGCACCAGGCGCACGATGTGGATGGTGGCGGCCAGGTCGACGGTGAGCAGCCGGTCCACCGCCTCGGCCGGCATGGTGCACAGCGGCCCGGCCCAGCCGACGCCCGCCGCGGCCACCAGCAGCCCGATCCGGTCCGGCGCGGGAGCGGCCGCCGCCACCAGCGCCGCGGGCGCCCCCGGCTCGGTCAGGTCGGCTCGCAGGGCGAGGCCGCCGGTGCGGGCGGCGATCTTGTCGAGACGGTCCCGGTCCCGCCCGCACAGGGCCAGGCGCCAACCACCTTGGTCGGCGAGCCGCTGCGCGATGGCCGCCCCGATCCCGGAGGACGCGCCCGTGATCAGGCCGACGCGCACGGCTCGGTCCGCCGGCTGCCGGTGGCCCGGCGGACCGCTACTGCGGCGGAAGGACAACACGGAGACTCCTGTCCGGAGGCGGAACTGCCCGTGGCGTCGGCGGCGCGGGACCCTGGTGCCGCACCGCACGTTCGTCTCCCGTGCACCGTACCCGGTGCGTGCTGGTCCAGCGCGCCGAACCGCGCCCGCCCGGCCGCACCCGCCTATGGTGGGGCTCGTGGGCAGGTTCCTGATCCTCAGCGCGAGCATGGGGGACGGCCACGACGCGGTCGCCCGCGCGCTGGCGGCCCGCCTCGAGCGACGGGACCACGACGCCGTCATCGTGGACGTGCTGCGGCTGCTGCCCGGACGCGCGGCGGGTGCCGCGCTGCGCGGCTTCTACCAGGGCTGCATCCGGCACGCCCCGTGGGTGTACGCGGCCCTGTACGCCGCCTTCTTCCGCCCCGGGACGGGACCGGGCACCAGCCCGCTCGCCGCAGCGGCCGGGCCGCGTCTGCTCGCCCTCACCCGGCGGCTGCAGCCGGACCTGGTCATCCCGGTGTTCCACCTGGCCGCGCAGGTGACGGGACGCGAACGGGCCCGTGGCCGCCTGAAGGTACCGACAGCCGTGCTGGTGACGGACTTCGCGATCCACCGGCAATGGCTGCACCCCGGCAACGACCACTACCTGTGCATGACCGAGCCTGCCGCCGACCAGACCCGGGCCGGGACCGGCCGCCCGGCCCGGGCCGTCGGCGCGGTGCTCGCCGACCGGTTCCTTCCCCCGCAGGCGCCCGCACGGCGTCCGGTGCCCGGGCCGCCCCGAGTGCTGCTTTCGGCCGGCGCCTGGGGCGCGGGGACGCAGTTCGACCGGACCGCCCGGGCCCTGACCGCAGCGGGCTTCGCACCGGTGGTGCTCTGCGGACGCAACGACCGCCTGCGCCGCCGCCTCGACGGGCTGCCCGGCGTCACCGCCCTCGGCTGGCGGCGGGACCTGCCCGCGTTGCTCGCGCAGAGCGCGGCCCTGATCGACAATGCCGCCGGGCAGACGGCGCTCCAGGCCCTCGCCCTGGGGGTGCCGGTGGTTGGCTACCGGCCCCTGCCCGGACACGGCCGCGACGGCGTCCGGGCGATGGCCGACCTCGGCCTCAGCCGGCTGGCCGAGAGCCCGGCGGACCTGCTCGCGGCACTCGAGGACGTGCTGCGGCAAGGGCATGACGGGCGCGTGGAACAACAGCCCGCCCCGCCCACGCCCACCGCGCGGCTCTTCCCCGGCAGCGCCGCGTCCCACTTGATCGAGCTGGCGGCCCGCTGAGGCGAGCAGTGCCCAGGACGTGGGGTCCCGTCGGCGTCGCACGGCGTCGGTGCCGGTGCTGGGCCTGCTCGCCGACCTGCTGAGGGGGATCAGGTGGCTCCTCCCTCATGAGACGGTGGAAAACGTTCCGTCATCTCCCCTGACTGGTTCATGTCGTCGTCTCCGGCTGCTGGATCGATCACCTCGTTGGGCTGCCCATCACGCCTCACCACCGATGCACCACCGGTGGTGCATCGGTGGTGCTGGGCGACTTGTAGATGGTGACGGCCATCGCTCCCAGTTGCTTGTTGGCCTTGAGCGCGAGGTCGATGGCATCGCTCACAGAGTTACTGGTCACCGGAATGTTGTTCACGTAGACGCTGTGCGTGATCTCTTCGAGCCGGTCCAGGTGTCGGTCGGCGAAGACGTTGTGCCGGTACTTCGTCACGAAAACCAAGTGCGCATGCACCGCCGCCGCCGTCCGGCCGCCTCACCTCCGCCGTCGATCGATCCTGCTCGGTCGGCGGTCGGGCACGCTGCGGGTTCAGGAGGTAGGCACGGGAACGAGGTTGTCGAGTCCCCTCGCACTGCCCGTCGCGGCTTCGATCGAGCGCGGCAACATGATGCTCTCGTAGGCGCGGACGGCGTCGTCGACGCTCGACTCGGCGACCAGTGCGTGAGCGAGGTCGGCGCCGTCGAGCATGGCGAGGTTGGCGCCCAGCCCCACCGGGGGCATCAGGTGCGCGGCATCGCCGAGCAGCGTGACTCCGGGAACGTGTTCCCAGGTGTGCGGGACGGGCAGGACGAACAGCGACCGGTGGACGAAGCCGTGGTCGCCGTTGCGCAGGACGTAGCGCAGGCTCTCGTCCCAGTCGTCGAACATGCTCAACAGGTGCGTCCGCACGGCCTGCTGGTCGGCGAGGTCGATACCGGCGGCCTCGTGCCAGTCCTCGGGCGCGCGGAGCGCGATGTAGGCGCGGATGTGGCTGTTGCTGTTGCGCTGGGCGACCAAGGTCTTGCCGGCGCCCTTCGCCAGCATCGAGCCGTTGCCGACCAGCCGCGCGAGGTTCCGATGGCGGGTCTCGCAGTCGTCGAATCCGGTCTCGACGAAGGCCACACCGGTGTAGCCGGGTACGGCGGGCGACAGAGCCGGGCGCACGCGTGACCAGGCGCCGTCCGCACCGACCACCAGATCGAAGTCCTCGAAGGCGCCGTCACCGAAGAGCACCCGGCAGCTGCCGTCCGCCGGTGGGGCGACGCCGGTGACGGCGCGGCCCCACCGCACCGTGCCCTCTGCGAGCGAGTGCAGGAGCAGACCCCGCAGCTGGCCCCGGTCGATCTCGGGCCGTCCGCCATCGGCGGACGGCCCGCGCTTTGCCAGGAGGGCGCCGGTGGCGAAGTCGAGCACGCGCCACTCGTCTCCTTCGGGGCGGGCGAGGGCGTGGAACCGGTCGAGGAGCCCCGCCGCACCGAGGGCGGCCTGGCCGGTGTCGGGATGCATGTCGAGGGAGCCGCCCTGCGGGCGGGCACCGGTGGAGGCCTCGCGTTCGAAGACGGTCACGGAGCGGCCGTGCTGCTGGAGGACTCGCGCGCAGATCAGGCCACCGAGGCCGGCGCCGACGATCGCAATACGGGCATCACGGGCAGAGTGCATGGGAGTGCCCCTCGGGAGGTGGTCAGCCGCCGGACGACCCGGCGCCACCAAGAAACCACACTCGACAAACAAGTGCAATGACTAAACTTTTATAGCGAGTGCACCTCGCGGTACGGTGTGCGGGTGACCGAACCGACCGGGCGCCGCGAGCGCAAGAAGGCCCAGACCCGCCAGTCCCTGGCCGATGCCGCACTTGAGCTCTTCCTCGAACGCGGCTACGACCACGTCGGCGTCAAAGACGTCGCCGACCGCGCCGACGTCTCGGTGACCACCCTCTTCAAACACTTCTCCGGCAAGGAAGCCCTGGTCTTCGACCAGGACGACGAACTGGAAGCGGAACTCGTGGCCGCGGTGCGCGAACGCCCCCCGGGCCAGACGATCCCGCAGGCGCTGCGCGAGCACATCCTGCTGAAGCAGACCCAGCTCGCCGTCCATGCGGAGGACCCGCGGTTCGCCGACTTCACGCGCCTGGTGCAGGAGACCCCCGCGCTGCGCGAGTACGCCCACCGCATGTGGACACGCCACGAAGCGGCCCTGGCCGGAGCCATCGCCCAGGCCGTGGGCGCCCCCGAGGACGACGTCAGCTGCGCCGCCCTGGCCCGTTTCGCCCTGGAGGCCCGCGGCATCATCCTGCGACACGCCGAACCGCGCCGGGCCGCCGACGAGGCCTTCGCGCTGCTCGAGCACGGCTGGGCAGCCTCCCATCCGACCAGCTGACCGGGCTGCCGAGGCTCCCCGCCGTGCGCGGAGGCGGTGCGCGCGCTCGGGACGCGGTGCCAACGCCGCGAGGTCGGGCTCGTCGGGGTAACGGCTCGTCGTCGCGCGCAGGTCGGCGACGAGGGACTCCTCGAACGCCGCCCGCTCGGACCCCGTCTGCCGGACCCGGGGCAGCTCACCCAGGAACTGCCAGACCAGGACGTCGCGTTCTCCCACGCCGCGAACCGCAGTACCGCCGGCACGAGCACCGCCATCCGGCCCGGCGGCTGCGACCGGAACGGGGAGCGGATCGCCTTCGGATGCGAGCGCAGCAGGTCACTGAGGTGGGCAAGGGTGCTCGTGGATCTTCGGCTGCAGGCGACGCTGCCTGAAATGGGGCGGTTGCTGGGTGTTCGTCACCTTCATTTCCCTTCCGCGAGGCCCTCCCACGGCGGGGTGCCCTCTCCCGGACCGCCGGCGTTCGCGGCAAGGCGGCCGAGGAGCTGGGACAGCGTGTCGACCTCCTCGGTGCTGAAGCCGGCGTTCAGCCGGGAGGTGAACTCCATGGCGGCCTGGCGCAGTCGCACGAACGACTGGCGGCCTTCCTCGGTCAGCTCGACCACGTGCACCCTGCGGTTCTCCGGATCGCGCTGCCTGGTGATCAGGCCGCGCTTCTCCATCGCGTTGAGGTGGTGGGTGAGCGTGGCGCCAGTGATCCCGACCGCCTCGGCCAGCGCGCGCTGGTGAGGCACCGGCCTGATTGTGAGGTTCAGCAGGATCAGCCAGACCGGCAGCGATCCGCCGGCCTGGTCGAGCGCATCGTCGAAGCCGCGGCTGACAATGCGGGCCGTCTGACTGAGCTGAAGGCCGATCGGGGCCTGGGAGTTCCACACGGGCACATCCTAACAGGGCCACTTGACATCTAACGATTAGAGATCTAACCATTAGACCTGGGGCGAGGGAAGCAACGGAAGGGGAACCGGGCCATGGCTACGCCAACCATCGAAGCCGACGCACTCGTCAGGACACTGGGCCCGAACGGATCCGGCAGGACCACGGCGCTCTCGGTCCTGTCCACGGCGTTGCAGGCGGACTCCGGGCGAGCCGCAGTCTGCGGCCTGGGCGTGGTCCGACAAGCCCCGGCCGTCCGCGAGGTGATCGGCTTCGCCGGCCGCTTCGCCGCCGTGGAGCCCCGGCTCACCGGGAGGGAGAACCTGCCCCCGCTCGCACGCCTGTCCCGGCTGCCCAGGCGCCACCTGGCCGAACGCGCCGTCCAGCTGCTCGAAGGGAGCTCGCCCGCGCCCCGCGGATGATCAGCTCCGAAGCGACCGGCGGCCCGGGCGCACACCGGGGCAGCTGCTGGCCATGCGCGTGACCGCGAGCAGCGACTGCAGAGCCTGCCCAGCTACGCCACTCGACATTCTCTGCCACAACAACAAGCCAAGAGGACCATCCTCATGAACGCTCTCCGCAACCGCGTCGCCCTCGTCACCGGCAGCTCCCGGGGCATCGGGGCCTCCATCGCCGAACTCTTCGCCGCCAAGGGAGCAAAGACGGTGCTCCACGGCCGCGATGCCGCCGCACTCGAAACCGTCCGCGCCAAGATCGCCGCCGCTGGCGGCGAAGTCCTGGCGCTGACCGCCGACCTCACCCGCTTCGACGAGATCGAGGCCCTGCGCTCCCGCATCGAGGCCGAATTCGGAAGCGTCGACGTCCTCGTGGCGAACGCCGGCGGGAACCCCGTGCGGCCCGGACCCATCGAAGAGATCACCGAGGAGGGCTGGCGCGCCAGCATCGACGCCAATCTGACCAGCACCTTCCTCACGGTCAAGAGCTTCCTGCCCGGCATGAAGGAGCGCGGGCACGGCAGCATCATCACCCTCTCCTCCGCCGCCGCCCGCCGACCCACCTCGCAGTCCCCCTTCGCCTACGCCGCGGCCAAGGCCGGAATCGAGCTCCTCACCAAGGGCCTCGCCACCCAAGCCGGACCGCACGGCATCCGGGTCAACTGCATCGCCCCCGAGACCATCATGACGGAGCGCAACGAGCGCCAGATCCCCGCCGAGATCCAGCGTGCCCTCGTCGAATCTCACCCCATCCGTCGCCTCGGCACCCCCGAGGACATCGCCGAGGCCGCGCTCTTCCTCGCTACGGACTCGGCCTCCTGGATCACTGGCGTGGTCCTCGACGTCGCCGGCGGATCTGTCCTTGTCTAAAGGCGTCATGACTCGTCACCCTCACCCCGGAGGGCTACGTTCCCAGGTAGAGCCGCCGACCGGACCCACGCCGGACGGCTCGTACCGTCCCCCGGACACCATGCCGACCAACGTCCGCGGTACGCACGCTCCCAGCGCTCCGGCTGACCCGGCGCCGGGTGTGTCCAGCACAGACCCCCGGCGCCGCCCCGCTCGGGACTCCGCCTGCGGGAAGGCCACCTGACCAGCCCGTTCGAAGATGGCGAAGCCTCACCGTTGAAGGGTCCGGCCCTCATAGGGTCAGGTCAGCGCGGGTTTCCACGGGGCCTCAGGGCCACCTTCGGCAGCGCCGGGGCGGGCAGGCGCTCGCCCGGGTAACCCTGGACCTCGCCGAACCTGACCCCGTTCTCCCAGTCCTCCCGTGCCTGTGCGATCTCCTCCTGGGACCGGGCGATGAAGTTCCACCACATGACGATCTGCTCCTCGAAGGGCGTGCCGCCGATCAGGATGGTCCGGGCGGTTTCGTCGCCGGTGTTGGTGAGGGTGAGCGTGGTGGTTCCGGGGGCGAGGTAGCCGAGTTCGGCCGGGCGCAGGGGGGTGCCCGCCATCGTGACGTCCCCGTGGTCGACGAGCAGGCCGTGCTCGAAGGCGGGGTCGACGGCGAGGGTGACGGTGGTGTGCGGGTGGAGGGTGAGCTCGGCGCCGAGCAGCGGGGTGAAGGTCGGGACGGGGGAGGTGTCGCCGGCCAGGGTGCCGAGGAAGACGCGTGCCTCGCCGCCGTCCAGCGGGACGGGCCGCGGCACGTGGTGCTGGAAGTCGCGCGCGGTGTGGCGGTGCTGCTCCGGCAGGGCCACCCACAGCTGGACGCCGTGCAGGGTGGTGGTGGCGGGAGTGGACACCTCGGAGTGGCTGATGCCGTGGCCGCCCGTCATCAGGTTCAGCTCGCCGGGCCGGACGAAGGCGTGGATGCCGAGGCTGTCGCGGTGCTCGATCTCGCCGCTGAACAGCCAGCTGACCGTCTGCAGTCCGGTGTGGGGGTGCGGGGCGACGTCCATGCCGCCGCTCTCGGCGACGTGGTCGGGCCCGTAGTGGTCCACGAAGCACCAGGCGCCGATCAGCGTCCGGGCCCGTTGCGGCAGGGTGCGCCGGACCGTCATCGCCCGCGGCCCGCCCAGCGGCACGTCCCGGGCGGGCAGCACCTCCACCCGGGGGCCGGCCGTCCGCCCCCGGGCTTCGCCGCGCGGCTCGATGGGGTCGGTCTCGGTGGTGGTCACGATGGGTCCCCTCGTCGGCTCTTCAAGAATGTTTCAGTTTCAACTATTATGCCATGGCGTACTGCCGCCCGACAGTGATCTGCCAGAGGAGTTTCCATGAGTGACGCGATGGCGACGGATGTGACCGCGACCCCGGTGCGCCGGCGGGTCTTCATCGACAAGCAGAGCCCCGAGGCCTACCGCGCGCTGCGCGCCACGGCCGAAACGGTCCGCACGGGCGCGGCGGACGCCGGGCTCGACCGCAAGCTGGTGGAACTGGTCAACCTGCGCGTCTCCCAGATCAACGGCTGCGCCTACTGCCTCAACGTGCACACCAAGGCCGCCCTGCAGGCGGGCGACACCGCACAGCGGCTGGGTACCCTCCCGGCCTGGCGCGACACCGAACTGTTCACTCCCGAGGAGCGCGCCGCCCTCGCCCTCGCGGAGGCGGCCACCCACCCGGCGGACGCCGCGCTGCAGGAGGACGCCTACCGCGCCGCCCGCGAGGTGCTGACGGACGACCAGGTCTCGGCCGTGATCTGGGTGGCCATCGCCATCAACGCCTTCAACCGGGTCTCCATCCTGAGCAAGCACCCGGTGCGCCCGGTCCCCGGGCAGCGGTGACCGGGGCAGGTCCGATGCCGAGTGGTCATGTGGTGTGATCGCCCGGGTGCCCGGCCCCGCCGTGCGCGCCGCCGCCGTCCGCCGCCGCCGTCCGCCGCCACCGTCCGCCGTCCGCCGCCGTCCGCCGTCCGCCGTCAGACGGCTGACGGCTGACGGCTGACCAGCGCAGCCGGTACCCCGACTGCGACCATGGCACCACTGACCCGCCCGAGGCCGCCGACTGGGTCCCGGGCGGCCGACCCGGCGCAGAGTGCCGCGGAGGAGGGGCCCGCCACGCACCCGGCTGCGGTGCCGCCGCGTCGCAGCCTCAGCCGCACACGCCCCTGGCGTAGTCGAAGGTCGCCGCGGCCTGCGAGTACTGCCACTCCGGGGTGATCAGGTCGGCGTCCAACTGCCGGGCCGCGGTGGGGTCTTCGACGATGTAGCCGAAGTCCTGGAGGAAGGCCGGGTAGAGGTTCTTGGAGCCGATGTAGAAGGCCGAGTCGTCGACCGAGACCAGCTTGTGGTGCAGGGCGTACGGGTGACCGTCGGCCCAGGTCGGGGTGGCGGCGGCGCGGAAAGAGGCGAGCTGCAGGTTCTGGCACATCGCGGTGTGCGCGGCCTGGCTGCTGCCGGTCAGGGTGGTCAGGTGGTTCAGCAGCGTGTCGCTGACCTCGTCGAGCGACTTGATCTGCGAGTAGCCGCCGCTGCCGACCAGGCCGCGGTTGGCGGGGTCGCTGACCACGATCCGCACCTTGACGCCGGCGGCGAGCTTGGCCGCCAGCGTGTCGTACAGCTTGACGTCATAGCGCGGCATCGGGGGGCAGGTGCCGTTCAGGTCCTGCTGGGAGATCTCGATGTGGTTGGTGGCGCTCGCGACCAGGGTGCGCAGCGCGCTCTCCTCCGGGTTGACGGTCGCGTAGTCGCGGTCGGTGTTGGTGTAGTCGTGCACGCCGATCGGACCGCAGCTGACGTCCGGGGCGGTGGCGGGGGAGAACCGGTCCCGCGAGGCCGGGTCCGCGTCCTGGACGCCGACGCCGAGGCCGCCGATCGCGATGACCGGGGTGCTGCCGGTCGCGGCGGCGGGCGCCGGGTTGGCGTCCTGCTCCAGCGTCGGGTCGCAGGAGGCGCCGTTGGAGGCGGCGAACCAGGCGGCGGAGAGCAGCCCGGTGTTGCGGCAGGTCCAGCCCCACAGGGTGTCCAGGTAGCGGCCGGCGGTGCCGGCGGCCGGGCCGGTCAGCGCGAGGTCGACGTCGGAGACCGGGTGGGCGGTGTCGAGGTAGTCGTCCTTCCAGCCGTTGATGCCGCCGGTGATCACCCGCTGCCCGTCCACCACGAGGAGCTTGGAGTGGTTCCAGGAGAACGCCGTCTTGGCGGTGGTCATCGAGGCGACGGTCAGGGTGACGCTGCCGGCCGCGTCGCCGAGCTTGCCCACCAGTTCGTCGCGGTACCGGGTGGGCAGTGCGGTGATGTTGTAGACCGGGGCCGCGCCGACCAGGATCCGCACCTGGAGCTTGTTGCCCTTCGCCACCGCCGACTTGAGGCCGGCCACGATCGCGTCCTCGAATCCGCCGTTGGGGAACGGCGCGAGCGAGGATATGTCGACGGTGCGGGTGGCGGTGGCGATGGTGCTGGTCATCTTGGCCAGCAGCTGCTGGGTGCCGGGGCGGTCCGTGCAGGCCGGGTCGCCCCAGCAGGCGGGTGTCTGGAGCAGCCAGCCGGCCGGGTCGCCCGCGGGTGCGTCGAGGGAGTTGCCGGTGGTGCGCTGCCAGGTGGTGCCTTCCAGGCCCGGGGAGAGCTGACGCAGGGTCTGCTCGACGGCGTCCAGGTGCGGGGTCGGCGAGCCGGCCTGGACGCTGCCCTGCGGGCCGGCCGCGGTAGGGGAGCCGGCGAAGGCGGGGGCGGCCGGGACGGCGGTGAGGACGGCGGTGGCCAGGGCGACGGACGCAGCGCGGGCGAGGCGGTGCGGCTGCTGACGGAGCACAGGGGGTCCTTCAGAGGATTCGACGGATGTTCAGATGATCAGACCCTGAAAGCTACCTGAAAGTAACCTGAGACTCCATCGGGCTCCGTCGAAATCGCGTCAGCCCCCGACTCCCTCGGGCGTGGATGGGTGGATGGATGTGCTGACGCAGCGTCACTCCGGATGGGACAACCTGACCTCCCGTCACCGAGTGCTCAAGCCTTCCCCGCTGCCGCACCGCCGCCGCCGTCAGCCGGCGAGTGCGGCCTCCGCCGCGGCGACGGCGGTGGCCCGGGCCTCGGGGCTGAGGCCGATCCGGGTCCGGCGGTCGAGCAGGTCGGCGACGTCCAGGGCGCCCTCGTGCCGTACGGCGAACAGCAGCTCGGCCGTCGTCACCTCGGTCGCCCCGCAGATCGGCCGGTTGAGCTCCGGCCCGCCCACGGCCAGCACGTTGCTCGCCTCGGTGCCGTAGCGGTGGACGAGGCGCCCGGGTGCGCGGACGGCGCCGAGCTGGGCTCGGCTCGCCGCGCCGACCAGCGGCAGCGTCGTGGTGCGGCAGGGGCCGCAGGCGACGCCGCTGCGGGCGATGCCCGCGTCGAGGGCGTCCTGCGCCATCCGCCGGTAGGTCGTCAGTTTGCCGCCGACGACGGTGATCAGGCCGTCGGCGCCCGTGATGACCTGGTGCTTGCGCGAGATGTCCGCGGTGGTGCCGCTGCCGGTGTCCAGCAGCGGGCGCAGGCCGGAGAAGGTGCCGAGGACGTCGTGCCGGGTCAGGCCGGACGCGAGCGCGAGGTTGATGGTCTCCAGCAGGAAGTCGATCTCGGACTCGGCGGCGCGCGGCTCGTCCGGCACCGGGCCGGGTGCGTCCTCGTCGGTCAGGCCCACGTACACGCGGTCGTCCGGGGCCGGGAGGGCGAAGACGTACCGTCCGAAGTGGCCGGGGACCGGCACGGTGAGCCCGCAGGACAGACCGCCGAAGGCCTCCTGCGAGACGACCAGGTGGGTGCCGCGGGACGGTCGCAGGGTGAGCCCGGTGGCGAGCTCGCCGGCCCACACCCCCGTGGCGTTGATGACGACGCGGGCGCCGACGTCGATCGAGCGGCCGGTCAGCGTGTCCGTCAGCACGGCGCCGGCGCCGGTGGCCTGCTTGACCTCGGTGCGGGTCAGCACCTTGGCGCCGAAGCCCGCGGCGGTGCGGGCCAGGGCGACGACCAGCCGGGCGTCGTCGTTCAGCTGGCCGTCCCAGCCCATCAGGCCGCCGCGCAGACCCGCCGCGCGCACGGTGGGGGCGTGCCGCACGACCTCGGCGGGCGAGATCCGGCGGGAGCGGGGCAGGGTGGCGCTGGAGGTGTGCGCGGCCATCCGCAGCAGGTCGCCGGCGAGCAGGCCCACCCGGGTCAGCGCCGCGTCCTTGGCGGAGACCGACGGGTGCAGCGGGATGACCTGCGGGAAGGCGCGGACCAGGTGCGGGGCCGTCCGGTTGATCAGGATGCCGCGCTCGACCGCGCTCTCGTGTGCGATGCCGACCTGACCGGACGCCAGGTAGCGCAGCCCGCCGTGCACCAGCTTCGAACTCCACCGGCTGGTGCCGAAGGCGAGGTCGCGCTTCTCGGCCAGCACGACCGACAGGCCGCGCGAGGCCGCGTCCAGCGCCACTCCGGCGCCGGTCACCCCCGCGCCGATGACGAGCACGTCGACGCGGGGGTCCGCGTCCAGCTCGTCGAGCTCCCGGGTGCGGCGGTCGGCGTTGAGCGAGGTGTTCTTCACGGTGCCAGGTACCTGTCGATCAGCTCGGACAACTCGGCGTCCAGAGCGGCGTATTCGGACGGTGCGACGAGGACGGGCCCGGTCAGGGTGAACGACCAGGCGCTGAGCAGTACGGAGCGGGCGAGCATGGCCGCATCCCCGCCGCGGATCGAGCCGTCGTCCTGCCCCTGTTCGATGCCGGCCCGGACCAGCGCGAGCTGCATCTCCGTGCTGGTGCCGCGGCGCTCGAACACGTAGGGGACCAGGAAGTCCGGGTCGACCTCGATGATCTTGCGCAGCAAGGGGTGGGTGCGCAGCTCCCCGACGAGGTGCACGACGGTCGACGTGACCCGCGTCCGGCTCGGGCCCTCGGGCAGCCGCGCCCGGTCGACGACCGCGGCGAACTCCCGGGTGACCAGGGCGGCGATCACCGCGCGGACGTTCGGCCAGCGGCGGTAGAGCGTCGCCCGGGAGACCTCGGCACGCCGGGCGATGTCGGCCATGGTCAACCGCTTCATGCCGATCGCGAGCAGCAGCTCGTAGGCGGCGTCGAGGATGCGCTCCTCGGGGATCGCGTTGGCCGCGGTCATCGGCTCATCAACCTTGCGTTGCTGCAACACCATATGTATATGTGTATCACCTCACCGATCGATGGAGGAACCTGGTGACCGAGTACGATCTGCCTTCCGCCGCGCGGCACCCCTACACCTGGGGCAACCTCGACACGCCCGGGCACCTGCCCGAGGCCGCGGCCGGCGCGATGGCCGCCCTCGGCGCCGTCCCGCCGCCGGCCAGCGTCGCGGTGGCCGACGCCCGCGTCCCGGACAGCACCCTCCCGGTCGAGGCCGCGGACGAACTGGCCAAGGCGCTCGGCGCCGAGCACGTCACCTCCGCGCACGACGCCCGCGTCGAGCACACCCGGGGCTTCTCCACGCCCGACCTGCTGAAGCTGCGTGCCGGCGACGCCTCCGACGCGCCCGACGCGGTCGTGTTCCCCGGCTCCCACGAGGACGTCCTCGCCGTCCTGGAGATCTGCACGCGGCACCGCGTCGCGGTGGTCCCCTTCGCCGGCGGCACTTCGGTCGTCGGCGGACTGGCCCCGGTGCGCGCCGGGTTCGCCGGTGTGATCGCGCTCGACCTGCGCCGACTGGACCGCCTGGTGAGCGTCGACGAGGTCTCCCGCACGGCCGTGCTGCAGGCCGGCCTGCGCGCGGTCGACGCGGAGCGGCTGCTGGCCGAGCACGGCCTCACCCTCGGGCACTTCCCGCAGTCCTTCGAGATGGCCTCGATCGGCGGATTCGCCGCCGCCCGCTCGGCCGGGCAGGCCTCGGCGGGCTACGGCCGCTTCGACGACATGGTGGTCGGCCTGACCGTCGCCACGCCGCGCGGCACCGTCACCCTGGGCACCGCGCCGAAGTCCGCGGCCGGCCCCGACCTGCGCCAGCTCGTGCTCGGCTCGGAGGGCGCGTTCGGCGTGATCACCTCGGTCACCGTCCGGGTCCGTCCGGTGCCGGCCGTCCGGGTGTTCGAGGCCTGGAACTTCCCGTCCTTCACCGAGGGCGTGGCGGCGCTGCGCGCGCTCGCCCAGGACGGCCCGCTGCCGACGGTGCTGCGCCTGTCGGACGAGATGGAGACCGCGGTCAACCTCAGCGACCCGAGCGCCGCGCTCGCCGCGCCGGGCTCCGGCGGCTGCCAGGTGATCACCGGCTACGAAGGCGGCGAGGCGGCCGTCGCCGCCACGCGCGCCGCCGTGACCGAGCGGTTCCTCGCCCTCGGCGCGCGGAGCCAGGGCACCGAGGCCGGCGAGAAGTGGCGCACCGGCCGGTTCCGCGGCCCCTACCTGCGCGACCCGCTGCTCGACGCCGGGGCGCTCGTGGAGACCCTGGAGACCGTGACCTTCTGGTCGAACCTGGAGCAGCTGAAGACCGCCGTCACCGAGGCGATCTCGGGCTCGCTGGCCGAGCAGGGCACCCCGGGCCTGGTGATGTGCCACATCAGCCACGTGTACGAGACCGGCGCCTCGCTCTACTTCACCGTGGTCGCCAAGCAGCTCGACGATCCGCTGGCGCAGTGGGCCAAGGCCAAGGAGGCGGCGAACGCCGCGATCCGGGCGTGCGGCGCCGCGATCTCGCACCACCACGGCGTCGGCACCGACCACCGCGAGACGCTCGCGCTGGAGCTCGGCCCGATCGCGGTCGACATGCTGCGCGCGGTCAAGGCGAGCGTCGACCCGGCGGGCGTCCTCAACCCCGGCATCCTGATCGGCTGACGGGCGTGCCTTCCTACACCGCGCTGATCAACCCCATCTCGGGCGGCGGACGGGCGCCCAGGGTGTGGGAGCCGATCGCCAGGGCGCTGGCCGCGCAGGGCGTGCCGGTGGCCACGGAGCTGACCCGCAGTCAGCAGCACGCGGTCGAGACCGCGGCCGCCGCCGCGCGGCGCGGCGACATCGTCATAGCCGTCGGTGGCGACGGCCTCACCCGCGACGTCGCGGCCGGCGTTTACGGCACCGGCGCGGCGATGGCGGTCGTCCCCGGCGGCCGGGGCAACGACCTCGCCCGCAAGCTGCGACTGCCGCACGACCCGGCCGGGCTCGCCGCGATGCTGGCGCGCGCGGTCACCCGCAAGGTCGACGTCATCGAGGCCGCCGGCCACGTCGTGCTCGGCAACGTCTACGTGGGCATCGACTCGGTCGCCACCGAGGCGATCAACAACGCCCGCTGGCTGCCCGGCCTCGTCGCGTACCGGCTGGCGCCGATCGGCGCGATCCTGCGCTGGACGGCGCCGGAGTTCACGCTGACCACGGCCGAGTGGTCCAAGCAGGGCCGGATGCACATGGTCGTCGTGGCCAACTCCGGCCGCTACGGGCACGGTTTGGACATCGTGCCGTCGGCCGACCTCGGCAGCGGCGTGCTGGACGTGCTGACGGTCGCCGACGCCCCGCGCGGCAAGGTGGTGCGCTTCATCTCCAAGGCGAAGACGGGGGCGCACGTGGCGGCGGAGGAGGTCGCGATCGCCCGGACCACCGAGATCACCCTCGACGCCGACCGCCCGGTCCCCGTGCACGCGGACGGCGACTACCTGTGCGAACTGCCGGTGACCATCACGGTCAAGCCGGCCGCGCTCGACCTCGTGGTGCCGTAGCGGCGGCCCGGCCGGACGGACCGCGCGGGCGGTTGCCGCGGAACGGCCGCGGAACCGCACGCGCGTCCGGTCCCTCCTCGCCCGATGGCGGGAACCCGATGGCGGGAACCCGATGGCGGGAACCCGATGGCGGGCAAGGGGGGACCGGACGCCCCGACTCGGCCATGGCGGGTCCAGCCGGGGCCGCGCCACGGCTCCGGAACACCCGCAGTCCCGTCGGCGGCAACCGAGTTGGGCTTCGGCGGTGACGGGTGACGGGCTCCCCCCGGGCGGTGTGCGGAGGCGGCCTCGCCGATGCCGGGCGGGTGCGGACCGGGAAGTACCATCGCCCTCATGACGAGCAGAGACGTGGACCGCACCCGGCTCCGCCTGTTGGCGGCGGCCCGGACCGAGTTCGCCGAGCACGGCATGGGCGGGGCCCGCGTCGATCGCATCGCGCTGGGTGCGGGCGTCAACAAGGAACGCATCTACGGCATCTTCGGCAGCAAGGAGAAGCTGTTCAGCGCGGTGGTCGCGGAGGCGTTCGGCGATCACGCGGCGCGGGTCGGGCTTCCGACCGGTGACCTGGGGGAGTACGCCGGACGGATCTTCGACTTCCACCGGGACAACCCGGAGCTGACCCGGCTGATGCTCTGGGAGGCGCTGCACTACGGCACCTCGGCGCTGCCGGACGAGGGGCCGCGCTCCGCCAACTACGCCGGGATGGTGTCGGCGCTGGCCGAGGCGACGGGCGGCCGGGCGGACGAGCGGACCGCCGCGACCCTGCTCTCGGTGATCGGCCTGGCCATCTGGCCGCTGGCCGTTCCGCAGCTGGCCCGGCTGATCGCCGGCGACGTCCAGGAGCGGCCGGAAGAGATGCGGGCGCACGTGGTGCGGATGGCCGGCGCGCTCCCGGCCGCGGGGGGCTGCTGAGGTTGCCAACCAACTGGTTGGTTGGCTAGCGTCACGCCCATGCGAACCAACGCGATGGACGTGTGGGCAACCGGTCTCGGCGCCATGACCCTGCTGGGTGCGGACCTGGCCGGCACCTGGTCGGCGATGCTGGCCGGGGCGAACGGCATCGCCTCGTTGGACGACCTGGGCTGGGCCGAGTCGCTGCCGGTGCGGATCGCCGCCCGGCTGACCGCCGACCCGGCCGCCGCGCTGAGCCGCACCGAGGCCCGCAGGCTCGACCGCAGCGAGCAGATCGCCCTGGTGACCGCTCGCGCCGCCTGGGCGGACGCCGGCGCCCCGGAGGTCGACCCGGAGCGGCTCGCCGTGGTGATCGGCACCGGAATCGGCGGCCTGACCTCCCTGCTGGACCAGAACCGCATCCTGGAGACGGCCGGCCCGCGCAAGGTGTCACCGCACACCGTGCCGATGCTGATGGCCAACGGGCCGGCCGCCTGGGTCAGCATGGACCTGGGCGCGCTGGCCGGCGCCCACGCCCCGGTGAGCGCCTGCGCCTCGGGTGCGGAGGCCATCGCGCTGGGCCTCGACCTCATCCGGGCCGGCCGGGCCGATGTGGTCGTCGCCGGCGGGGTCGAGGCGTGCGTCCAGCCGCTGCCGCTGGCCGCGTTCGCCCAGATGATGGCGCTGTCCACGGCCAACGACGACCCCGAGCACGCCTCGCGGCCGTTCGACGCCCGGCGCAGCGGATTCGTGCTGGGCGAGGGAGGTGCGGTCCTCGTGCTGGAACGGGCCGACCACGCGCGCGCCCGCGGCGCCCGGGCCCACGGGGCGGTGCTCGGCGCCGGGACCACCTCCAGCGCCGCGCACATCAGCGCCTCCGACGTGCCGGGCCAGCAGCGGGCGATGCGGCAGTCGCTCCGCGACGCGGACCTTGGCGGCGCCGACATCGGCGTCGTGCACGCGCACGCCACCTCGACCCCGCAGGGCGACCTGGCGGAGGCCGAGGCCATCGCCACCGTCATCGGCAGGCATCCGGTGGTCACCGCGACCAAGTCCATGACCGGTCACCTGCTGGGCGCTTCCGGGGCGCTCGGCGCCGCCGCCGCCGTCCTGGCGCTCCGGGACGGTTCGACGCCGCCCACCCGCAACCTGGAAGACCCGGATCCCGCCGTCGAGTTGGACGTCGTCGCCGGCACCGCGCGCACCGGTCGCTGGGACACCGCGCTGGCGAACTCGTTCGGGTTCGGCGGCCACAACGTCTCGCTGGTCTTCGGGCGGGTGTGACAGCGGTGCCGATGGACGACTCGCTGCGCGCCGCCAACGCCCGGCAGTTCGACCGCAGCGGCTACGTCAGCGGCTACCAGCGAGGCGACGTACGGCACTTGGTGCGGATCCGGGAGACCGTTGACGTGCTGTTGCGGCACCTGCCCGCAGGCCCCGGCCGCCGCGAGCGGCCGCTGGTGCTGGACGTCGGAAGCGGTGGCGGCATCACCGCCCGGGCGCTGCTCGACCGCGGCATCGACGTCATCGCGGGAGACATCGTCACCGGGGGCCTGCAAACCGCCGATCCGCGCGCCGCGTTGCTCCAGTTCGACGCCTCCAGGCCGTTCCCGATCGCCGACGGCGCACTGGACGGGATCGTGGCCGGTGACGTCATCCACATGCTCTTCGACCCGGTGGCGTTCCTCCGCGAGTGCCGGCGAGTGCTGCGGCCGGGCGGCATCCTGGTGGTGACCACCCTGAACCTGGCCGGTGCCCAGGACCGGCTGCGCTTCCTGGTCGGCCAACCGCCGTACCAGATCGACCCGTTCAACGACGTGCTGAAGCTCCACATCCGTCCGTTCACCGCCCGCGGCCTGGCCCGCGCCTTCGAGGCGGCCGGTCTGCGCAGCGTCGCGCTCAGGTCGAACCACTGGGTGCTGCGCGTCCGGCGGCGCAGGTTGCTGCTGCGCTGGCCGGCCCGCCGCTGGCCCGCCCTGGGGTTCGCGCTGGTCATGCGCGGCGTGCCGGCCGAGGGGACTTGTCAGGCCTTGCCGGGCAGGAGGTAGGGGCGGTCGGCGGTGCCGAGCCCCGGCCAGCTGCCGAGGCGCCACAACTGGGCGATCGCTTCCGCCAGTTCCCGCTCCGGCCGGTCTGCGAACGCCGAGGGATCGGTGCCGCCGCGGGCCACGGTGGCCACGAGCCGGTCAAGGGCCTCCGCGCCCGCCTGCTGGACCACCAGCGACCGGTAGGCGCCGACCATGCCCGTCCCGCGCAGCTGTGCCGGGCCGAGGCCGGTCAACGCGGAGGACAGGGCCAGGAACTCCGCCACCGTCGTCATGCCGCCCCTCCAAGTGATCGTCATGCTCACGGTGGACTCGCCTGAGTGATCATTCCTCGCGCCGCCCGCCTTCATGCACCAACGGGCAGCCGTCGTGCGGCGCGTCCAACAAGCCCAAGGTGCCTGCCGGGTGGCTGCCGGGTGGCTGCGCGGGCCGGCCCTTGCCGCGGGCCGGGCACCGCCAACGCCGGCCCGGTGGGTCCTGCGGTCACGCACTGGCGTCGGCGGTGCTGGGGAGCCCTAGCCGCGCGGCAGCTGCTCCGCCAGGACGGACGGCAGGCCCGTCCAGTCGCAGGACACGAAGGAGGCGTGTGCGGCGGCCAGTTGAGCCACCCGGGCGGTGGCGTCCGGCACGGACGGGGCGGTGTCGGAGAGCGCCGGGTCGACGTTCTGGGCGTCCGTCATCACCAGCAGGTAGTGGTTGGTGTCGTACCACGAGGTGTCGATGCCGCCGTCGACGTAGGCGTGGGCGTCCCCGTCGAAGACGACGAACCACTGGCGCAGGCTCGCGTCGGGGTAGCGGGTGCGCGGGTCGCCGGAGGCCGCGCCGAGGACGGACGGGAAGATCTGGGCGTCGCCGAGGTGGCCCGCGGCCTGCAGGGCGGCCAGGTGCTGGGCGTACTCGGTGTCGGTCCACAAGGTGTCGAAGGGGTTGTTCATCTCGAACGTCCCCGGGATCGCCTCCAGGATCACCTTGCCCGCGACCGCGGAACGCTTGGGCCAGTTGTTCGCGCGGGCCGCGGCGTCGAGGGTCGGGTAGCCGGCCATCAGGTCGGCCGGACGGTAGACGTCGGAGCCGAGGTGGGCCTGGACCAGGGAGTCGAGCTCGGTGGGACCGAATCCGATGGTGGCGTCGAAGCCGGCCTTCATCTCCAGCTTGACCATGATGGGGGCGTGGCTGGGGTGCGCGGCCAGCCAGATGCGGATGTCGTCCAGGCAGCTGCCCAGGTCCTTGTTGGCGCCGCCGCGGTAGAGGTCGGCGGCCGTGCTCGCGTCGACGCAGTTGTTGCCGTTCCCCAGCGGGTTGGCGTGGCTCACCTTCCACTCGCGCGTGATCGGGTCGACCCAGGTGTCGAGTTCGACCAGTGAGGTGCCCGTGTCCAGCGCCTGTGCGAGATAGGGGAAGGCGGTGGTGTCGTTGTAGGTGTTGTGCAGCCCGACCGAGGTGCCCTGGGCCAGGGAGACGTCACCGGTGTCCTGGACGGCGGTCGGCACGGCGGCCGCCGCGGTGGGACCGCCGGACAGCGCGAGCGGGAGCAGCCAGGCGGTGGCGGCGGTCAGCAGGCACGACACGAGACGACGCGGGGCGGGGTGACGCGGGGCGACCATCGGTCCTCCGGGGCGACGGAACAGGCCGACGTCATTCGGTCGGCCGGGGAAGCGAGCCTTGACATGCGCACGCGTGATGCTAGTCCGATGAGATTGCCTGGAGGTGACGTTTCGTCAAAGAGTCACCTGCTGAGCCGGGAAGGCCCGAGGGGTCCGAGGCGCCGCCGGCGGGGAGCGCGGTCCACGGCGCGGGCGCCCCGCACGGCGCCGCCCGGAGCGGCAATACTGACACCATGAACGGCGACGAGCAGCAGCCCACCGGGCCCGAGTTCGTGAAGTTCCGGATGAAGTGCCCCAACTGCAACGACCAGGGAACCCGCTACCGGGTCCTCATGCGAGCCCGTGGCCGCGTTCGCCACGACGGCCGGCACTCCATCGCGGCCGGCAGCAGCTACGTTCCGCAGACCTGCTCCGACTGCGGTGGAACGGGCTTCCTGCAGTTGGGCTCCGAAGAGTGGACGGGGTGCCCGAAACGTCCCGGAGCCGACCCGTCGGCCCCTTGAGCGCCGGCTGCCGAGCCGTGCCGGGGCGGCGGTCTCGTCAGTCGATACCGAGCTCGCCCATCCTGCTCCAGCCGGTGGCGCCCTCGATGGTGGTGCTGACGATCTGCGGTGCCCGCTGGACCAGCGGACGCAGGGTGTCCATCGCCGCGCGGAAGTGATCCGAGTTCACATGGGCTTCGCCGGCGCCGTCCTGGAAGGCCTCGACCAGCACGTAGCTGTTCGGGTCCTCGGTGCTGCGCGACCACTCGAACCAGAGGTTGCCCGGTTCGGCCCGGGTGGCCCGGGTGAAGGCGTCGACGTGGGACAGCCAGGAGTCGGCGTGCTCGGGCTTGACCGGGAATTTCACCACGATGAAGATCACTCGCCGATCCTAGTGCGTCAGCGCGGAGGGCGCCGGGGTCGAGCCACTGGATGCGGCATGCGGGTGAAGCCGGCGGCCAGGTCCGGTGTGGCCTGTGGCGCTGATCACACGCCTGTGATGCAACGCGACAGGTGGGTCGGCGGTCAAAGGAGTAGTGGTGCGGGATTCGTGGCGGGGGTGGATCTCGTGCATCCGGATGAATCACATTTCCCGCACACGCTCCATTACCGAACGTCACTTCTTCGATGGCGCCCGCCTGTTCATCCGGCGGCCGCTCACAACCGGGGGAAACATGACTCTGATCGACAAGACCGTTCCCGTTGCGCCGATGACCATGGAGCAGCGCGAGCAGTTCGAGCGCGACGGCTACCTGGTGGTGCCGGGTGCGCTCAGCAGCGCCGAGGTCGGGTACTACTCCGACCTCCTGGACCGGCTCTACGAGCAGGAGCGCGCCGCCGGGCGGGTCTCGCCCGCGGGTGCGATGCACAAGTTGAGCGCGGTGGCCGGCCTGCCCGAGGTGGTCGGCCTGATCGACCACCCGAACACCTTCCCGCTGGTCTGGTCGATGCTCGGCTGGAACGTGCACATCTACCACTCGCACCTGGACGTGCACCCGCCGATCCGGGTGCCCAAGCCCTACCGGTTCGAATGGCACCAGGACGGCGGCCGGCAGAACCGCGAGATCGAGACCACCCCGCGCCCGCGCCTCTCCGTGAAGATCGCCTACTGGCTGTCGGACGTCTCCGAGCCCGGCCGGGGCAACTTCAAGGTGGTCCCCGGCAGCCACCTGCGCGACCGGATCGACGGCCCGCCGCGCCGCGACATCCGCTGGCCGGAGCCGGAGGGCGGAATCGAGGTCACCGCGAACCCGGGCGACGCGGTCTTCTTCGACCGGCGGCTCTGGCACACCCGCACCGACAACTACTCGGACATCACCCGCAAGGGCATATTCTTCGCCTACTCCCACCGCTGGTCGCACGGCCGCGACGAGAACGACGCACTGTTCGCGCACGAGGCCTTCGCCGACTTCTCCCCGGTCCAGCGCCAGCTGCTCGGCGCCAAGCTCGCCACCGAGGGTCAGGTGCCCGGCGACCACCAGTGGGGCCACTACCCGGAGACCACCCCGCTCTACGGCTTCCTCCAGGAGCACGGCCTGCTGGACCCGGGGTACCCGCCGCTGATGCCCTGACGAACCGGCGCGGCCCCGGTCGGGAGGACCGGGGCCGCCGACGGCTCACCGGCAGGCCGGCTCCCAGCTGCTGAGCGGCTCCCCGGGCTGCCATGGGGGCAGGTCCGCGTCGAGCTCGGCGCGCTCGCGGCAGACACCGCCGAGCTCGCGCGCTCCGGCAGGCAGTGCCGAGCCCCGGGGGCCGGCTCAGAGCCCGGCGTCCTGCGGCTGGGTGGCGACCACGATGACCGTGGGGCCGTCAGCGGTGAGGGCCTGGGAGAACTCGTCCTCCAAGCCCTTGGTGGTGTCGACGTTCACGGCGTGGCAGCCGAAGCCCCGGGCCAGCGAGGCGATGTCGAGCCCCGGCAGGTCGAGCCCCGGCACGCCCGGCGTGTGCTCGAGCTTCGCGAAGGACTTGAGGATCGAGTACTCCCCGTTGCGCATCACCACGTAGACGATCGGCAGCCGGTGCCGGGCGGCCGTCCAGATGGCCTGCACGGAGTACTGGAACGAGCCGTCGCCGATCAGACCGATGACGGGACGGGACACGCCCCTGGTGCGGTCGGCCAGGGCCACCCCGACGGCCGCGGGGGTGGCCCAGCCGATGCCGCCGCTGGCCGTGGCGAAGAACGAGCCGGACCTGACGGTCGGAAGCCACTCCAACTGCTGCGCCATGGTGGAGGTCGACTCGTTGACGATCACGGCGTCCGGCGGCCTGACCCGGCTGAGCGCGGCATACACCTCGGGCGGGGTGAGCGGGTTGTTCGGCGTCGACGGGAGCCGGCGTGGCCTTGCCATCGGCACGGGAGCACTGCGCGCGGACCCGTCGGTGACCCGTTCGAGCAGCAGGTCGATGGCGATCCCGGGGTCGCCGAGCAGACTGTCGCCCATCCGTGCGGCCGCGGCCACGGCGGGGTCGCCGGTGATCTGCAGCAGGCTCGTCCCCGCCGGTAGGTAGTCGCCGGGTACGTAGGGGTAGTACCGGAACACCTCGCCACCGATCACCGCGACCAGGTCATGCCCGGCCATCCGGTCCCCGATCTCCTTGATGGAGATCCCGAGTGGACCGCAGAACAGCGGATGGTCCTCGGGGAAGGAGGCGCGGTCCAGCAGCGGCGCCCCGTACACGGCCGCGCGCAGCTTCTCGGCCAGGGCGACCGCCGCGTCCCAGCCGCCGCTGCGGTCCACCTCCGGTCCGAAGACCAGGGCGGGTCGGCTGCTGGCCGAGATGCGGTCGGCGAACAGCCGCAACCGCTGCTCGTCCGGCACCACGCGGTCGCTGACGCTGCGCAGCCGGACGGGGCCGACCGGCTGGCGCTGCCAGTCGTCGAGCGGGATCGACAGGTGGACCGGTCCCGCCGGCGGCTGCAGCGCCATCGCATGGGCCCGCATGAAGGCCTCCGGCACGTCCTGCGCGCGGGCCGGCTCATAGGACCACTTCACCCACGGCTTGGGCAGCAGGGTCGCCTCGCGATTGGCCAGGTAGGGCTCGCCGATGAGCATCTCGCGGTGCTGCTGCCCGGAGGTGACGATGAGTGGGGTGTTGCCGTGGTAAGCGGTCACCAGGTTGCCCATGGCGTTGCCCAGTCCCGCCGAGGAGTGCACGTTCACCAGCGCCGGGCGCCTGGTGACCTGGGCGAAGGCGTCGGCCATGGCGATGACGGAGGCCTCCTGGAGCGCCAGCACGTAGTGGAAATCGTCGGGGAAGTCCTGCAGGAACGGCTCTTCGGTGGAACCGGGGTTGCCGAAGACCGTGGTCAGCCCGAGGGTGCGCAGCAGGTCGTAGGTCACGCTGCGGACGGTCGCTCGCACGGTCACGGACACCACCAGTTCTCGGCCGGCTCGGGGAGGTCGTCCGGTCAGTATGGGGCGCGGCGGAGTGGTCGCGGGGAGCGCGGCGGTCGTGTTCGGGGCGGTTGAGTCGTTCGGGTGAGCCCGTGGTGCTGCAAGGCGGTGCCGCCTGCCCTGACGGCGGGCGAAGGAGACCCGCCCGAGTACGCCGGTTCACCGGTCGAGGCCGCGTTCGGGGCCCGTCAACGGGCCGGCTGCGGGGCGGGTGTTGCCGAAGTGGCCGCGACCTTGCGGGTCTCGCGCAGCAGCAGCAGGCCGTTGACCACCATCAGCTGGTGGGTGAGTGCTCACTCACCTAGTGGCGCCCTTATAGTGAGTGAGTCCTGGGCGCCTGCGCCCAGCGGGCCTTCGCCTACGACATGTCCCCCGGGGCCGAACCCCCGCAGCCGGTAGACGCCTTCGCCGCCCGGATCGCCCGAACCCTGCTCACAGGGATCGCCTGACTGGCGCCGACACCATCGGACTTGGCCGCGTGGCGGGGAACCTGCCCTGCTGTTCGGCGGCGATGGTGGCGGCCGCCTGATCGCACTGGCCGGCTCCGGGCGGTTTGGAGGCCGACCACCGAGCCGAATGAGCCGAACCTGGGGCTCGCTCACCGTCGACGGGAGAATCACCATGGCACGACCCGCAGTTGGAGCGGCCCTGCGCCGCTGCGCCGAATGCGGTGGCTACGAGTACGGCGGGGCGCCCGACTGTGGCGCCTGCCGTGAGCTGGTGGACGGCATCATCGAGGACGAATGGGCCGTCTTCGTCCAACAGTGGGGAGTCGTGACCAGCCAGGACGCCGTCGCGCTCGCCGAGATGGTGGCGGCTGAACCCGACCGGCACGACTGGCGGCTGGTGGACGCGGCACTCGACAGGCTGGTCTGCGCCGAGTGCGGGAGCCGGCTCAGTCGGGGGCCGGTCGGCTGCTCCGCCTGCGACCTCGCGCACGGGTTCCGCTATGCCGCGATCGAGACGGACCGGCCGGGTGTGCCGCGCGGCAACGAGCACGGCATCCGGGTCAATGTGTCGGTCGTGCGTCGGCCGCACGTGACCTCGGCGAACGAACTCCTGGCCCGCCGGCTGCTGCTGCCGCTCGTCCTGGTTGGCCGGCTGCCGACCACCGAGGAGGCGCAGCGGATGAGCGCCCTGATCAAGAACAGCCCACCGGCTCAGCGGGTGCACCTCATCGAGCAGGCCATCGAGGCAGCGCTCCGGCGTCAGGACCTCTAGCAGGACGAAGGTTCCGCAACGGCTGGCCTGGTATCCGGAGCAGGTCTGGGGGTACCTGCCGGCCTGTCAGTTTGTCGACATCCTTGCTCAGTGTGTAGGAGTCCTTAGGAAGTCCGCATGGCCGAGGGGCGCGAGGCGCTACGCCCGCACCGCTCTGTTCGCCGCGCTCCGGCCGCTTCGCGGTTCGTGGTTCTCCAGGTGATGGTTCGGACAGGAACCGACACAGCCACCGAGGAGCTGACACACCCTGAGGAGCCGGGCATGGCGAACCTGACCGAAGCCACCGTGTCGTTCCACACCAACGACGAGAACAAGGACCACGACACCAACGTCACGCTCGAAGTCCGCGACCGCAACGGCCAGATGGCCGCGCACGTCTCCGACACCTTCGGCGCGTTCAAAACGACCACACCAACAACGGCCCTGACAACCTCACCATCCTCAACCACGCGAGCAGGGAGGACCTCCAGGGCGGCAACGTCCTGCTCCGCGTCGACCCGGTGGGCGACGACACGTGGCGGTTCAACCTCTTCGTGGACCTGCTGTTCGACGACGGCTCGCACTTGTCGGCCACCGCGGACGGCCTCGAGGTCAATGAGGAGTCCGAGCAGCAGCAGACGTTCGGGTTGAACTAGTGGACCACGCCTGTGCGCGGCCCGGAGCAGAGCGGCTGCTCCGGGCCGCGCACAGGCGTGGTCGCCCAGGGTGCCCTGGCGATGTGCCCACCGCCGTCCACCACCAGCGTGGTCCTGGCGCCGAACGCGCTGCCCGCCAGGAGCAGCGGTGCCTGCGTGATGTGTGGCGCCCTGCCGACCCGCCGAGGGTCAAGCGGTGCCGGGTCAGCGGGCGTTGGCGGTGGCGGCCTCCGGCCTGGCGGCGGGCGCCGGCGCGGCCTTCGCCGTGCGGATGCCGTAGGCGCTCAGCAGTCCGCAGAGGGCCAGCGCGACGCCGGCGGCGATCAGGGCGGCGCGCAGCCCGGTCAGGAACTGGGCGGAGGCGGCCGAACCGACGAGGAGGCCCATCACCGCGACCCCGATCAGGCCGCCCAGTTGGCGCGAGGCGTTGAGGACGCCGGAGCCGATGCCGGCGTTGGCCGGATCGACCGAGCCGAGCATGGCGTTGGTCATGGACGGCACCACCAGGCCGATGCCGAATCCGGCAACCAGGAACTGGCCGATCAGCTCGGCGTACGACTGGGAGCCGACGACCGGCACGATGCCCAGGTAGCCGATGGTGGCCAGGCTGCTGCCGGTGATCAGCACGGCGCGGGCGCCGAACCGCTTGACCAGCCGGGCGCAGCAGAGGTTGGCGGCCATCACGGCGGCGGTCATCGGCAGGAACGCCAGGCCGGCCGTGATCGGGGAGTAGTGCCAGGTCTCCTGGAAGAACAGGCTGAAGATGAAGATCAGCCCGTAGAAGGCGAAGTTGAGCAGCACGCCGATCAGCGAAGTGGCGGTGAAGGTCGTACGGCTGAAGAGCTGCAGCGGCAGCATCGGGTCGCCGCTGCGGCGCTCGACGGTGGTGAAGGCGGCGACGGCGACGACGGTGACGATCAGGCAGGTGAGCACGGTGGCCGAGGTCCAGCCCTGGGTGTTCGCCTCGACGACTGCGCCGGTGAGGGCGCCCAGGCCGGTCACGGCGAGCAGCTGGCCGGGCAGGTCGAGCGAGCGCCGCCGGGAGCCGTCGCGCGGTGCGGTGCGGGCGTAGGCGCGGATCAGCACGATGCCGGCGACGGCGATCGGCACGTTGACGTAGAAGATCGAGCGCCAGCCGAGCGCGTCGACCAGGAGGCCGCCGACGACCGGGCCGAGGGCGAGGGCGAGACCGCCGGCCGCGGCCCACAGGCTGACCGCGCGGGAACGGGCGGCGGGCTCGGGGAAGTTGCCGTTCACGATGGACAGCGAGGACGGGACGATCATGGCGGCGCCGATGCCTTGGAGCACTCGGGCGGCGATCAGGGCGACCATCGAGGGGGCGGCGCCGCAGGCCAGCGAGGTGGCCGCGAAGAGCGCGAAGCCCGCCATGAAGATCTGCTTGGGGGCGTAGCGGTCGCCCATGGCTCCGGCGGTCAGCAGGAAGGCGGCGAAGGTGAGGGTGTATCCGTTGATCACCCACTCCAGGCCGGACAGGCTGCCACCGAAGTCGGCGCCGAGCGCCTTGGTCGCGACGTTCACGACGCTGACGTCCAGGATGACGACGACGAAGCCGAGGCAGGCTGCGAACAGGGTCAGTCCCGGCCGGTTCTTGTGGGCTTGGGTCTGTGGCACGGGTCTTCCTTCCATGCGTGCCGGATAGGTGCCGGATGGGTGCCGGATACGTGCTGGACAGTCCCGCCGGAGGCGGGCACGGGAAGCGGGCGAGCCGCGTGCGGGAGGTGCCGTGGAAAGGCGGGTGGTGGAGCCGGAGGAGCGGGCGGTGGAGGGAGCCGGGCAAGGTGCCGCCGACTCCGGTAAGGTGTTCGCCAAGCAGCGAACACCCCAGGAGTGTACGCAGATCATCGAACACTCCGCAATCCGTCGGCGGCGGATCCGCTACGGACCGCGCGAACAGGGATGGAGCAGTCGGCCATGACGGCGCAGACCAGAGAAGATCCGGTGGCCGCGAGCCACCGCACCCCGCCGGTCCACACCCACCCGGCCGACGTGACCCTGGAGGCCGCGCTGATCGCCCTCGCGGACCCGGTGCGCCAGAGCCTGGTGCGGGAGTTGGCGGGCGCCGCCGACTGGGAGCGCAGCTGCGGCAGCTTCGACGTGCCGGTCACCAAGGCGACCCTCAGCCGCCACTTCGCGGTGCTGCGCGAGGCCGGCCTCCTCGAACAGCGCGATGCCGGCGCCAAGCGCCTCAATCGGCTGCGCAGGGCCGAGTTCGACGAGCGGTTCCCGGGGCTCATCGACCTGGTGCTCCGTCACGGGCGAGCCGCCTAGCGGTCCTGGCGCTGCGGCGGCGGTAGTCGTCGCGTCCTTCGAGGTGTAATGTCCAATCTGCGATTAGATCTATTACATCTGGGGGTGGGCCATGTCGGCCGACACGAGTACCGGCGAGCTCGTGCGGGGCTGGATCGACGGCTGGATCGTCTCGCGCGGCGCCGCGGACCCGGTCGATGAGCCGTGGGGCTGGACGATCGACGTCGGACAGGCCCGGCACGTCTGGCGGCACGTGATGCCCGAGCCGACCGAGGCCGCGGTCCGCAAGGTCGCCGCCGGCACGAGCGTGCCCTGGACCTGGCTGAAACTGTTCGCCGAGGACGAGGAGGTCCGGCCGTGGGTCGGGCCGGGGTGGCGGTTCGACCGGCCCGGATTCCTGATGACCTGCTCGCTGGCGGCCGAGCGACCTGCGGTGCCGACCGGGTTCACGGTGACCACGTGGACCCGCGGCGACGTCATCCGGGTACTGGTCCGCACGGCCGACGGGCGGTTCGCGGCCCGCGGACAGATCGCCCGGGGCTCGGGCACCGGGATCGGGGCCGGCGCGATCGCGGACCAGATCGAGACCGCGCCCGAGTACCGGCGCAGGGGCCTGGGCAGTCTGGTGATGCGAACGCTGCAGAACGCGGCCTACGAGGCCGGCGCCCGAACCGGCCTGCTCGTCGGCACGCCGGAGGGGCGTGCGCTCTACACCTCGCTGGGCTGGACCACCCGGTCGCCGATGGCGAGCCTCTGGTACGAGCCGGAGGCCGGCTCCCAGGCGGCGGGCTGACCGGGCCGGCCGGGGCCCCCGGCGCGACCGAGGGCCCCGGCGGTCAGTCCCGGACGCATCACTGTGCGGGCAGGAACCCCGGGAGGGTGTAGCGGCGGGTGTTGGTGGCGTGCCACCAGTGGTTGCCGTCGAGCCAGTCGGCGATGCCCCTGAGGTAGCGGGCCGTCAGCGGACCGGGCAGCTCGGCGGTGCAGGCCGCGGCCTCCTCCTCGAAGCGGTGCATCACGTCGTTGTGGATGGTGACGGCCTTGCCGTACGCCTCGTCCGGTGGCAGGCCCTCCTGGACCTGGACCACGGTGGGCAGGTTGACGTGCGGACGCGGCGAGCGCAGCTCCTTGGTGTACGAGTACAGGTCGTTGATCAGGGTGGTCGCCAACGAGGCAAGTGCGATGACCTGTTGGACCTTGGGGTGGTCGTGGAGGTCGGCCGGGAAGAGGTAGCCGTCGATGGCGTCCACGATGCTCAGGCAGGGGCGGAAGCTGTTGTACTGACGGGCCATCAGGTACTCGGGGATCCCCGGCACCACGCCGTCGATCGACCAGGCGGCCTCGGCGAGGTAGCCGAGGTGCAGCCGGGCCAGGTCGTGGACCTCCCGGTCCCGGACCTGGTCGCTGGTCAGGCGGTTGAAGAACTCCATCGACGCCCGGTAGGCGCGGCACGGCGCCTCGCTGTCCAACTTCTGCTGCCACTGCTGCTCGTAGGGGGCGACGGAGTGGGGCCGCTCCAGCGAGGAGTGCGCCATCAGCAGCCGGGCGCCGAGGCCGTGCGGCGAGCCGCCGTGGTCCTCGCAGTAGCAGTCGTCGACGGCGTTCTCGGCCACCAGCAGCTGGGCCGCCGCCTCCAGGTGGTCCAGGCCGGCCGCCTCGGGGTAGGTGAGGCAGACGTAGCGGCCGGTGCCGAAGGCGTCGAACTGCTCCTCCCACTCCGGCGGGAAGAGGTCGATCTCCTCCACGGCCCAGCGCTTGATCCGGCGGTCGACCTCGGCGACCACCGCGGGCTCCGGTTCCTTCACGGGGTGCCAGTACAGTCCCGGGATCGGGCGGACGGGTTGTTCGCCCGGCTGGCGACGGGCCCGCAGCGAGCTGGTGCCCAGTCCGGTCGGGCCGGGCGAGAAGGTCACGTTCATGTGCTCCGTCCACCTCGATCACAGTTGGTTCGTCAGTCGGCCGTGCGTGTGCGTTCACCGGCCCAGCCAGGACATCACGGTGCGGGGAGCGGTGGGTGCGGGCCCGGGGACCCGGGTGCGGCCGTTGGTGCGCAATGCGGCGCGCGCTTCCGGAGTGCGCCCCCGTGATCAGCTGAGGCGCCCTCCGGGTGGGGTGGGCTGATGGTATGCCTCGAGACTGCCATCTGATATGTCACGTGCTATTGATGCGGTGAGGGCTGCGTGAGACGGTGCGTTTCACGCCTCTGTGCTCACCTTCGAGCTCCGTTCCGAGGCGCGCATCCACCAGGTCCCCCACCAAGGAGTGACGATGCGTCCGCTCTTCAGGCTGCCCCGAGGGTTGGCCGTGCTCGCCGCGGCGAGCACGGCCCTCGTGGGCGCACTGGCCGTGCCGAGCTCCGCTGCCCCCACGCAGCAGGCTCCGCAGGCCGCCCCGCAAACGAGTCACGCCGGTCTGCTCCCGCCCACCGGCGTCACCAAGCTCGGCACCTCCGACCAGGACGCCGTCCAGCACCAGCGGCTCGCCCCGGCCCAACTCCCGCCGCGCAGCCCCCAGTCGGGCCCCAAGACCGCCTTGCAACCGAGGGCCCGCACCAGCACGGCGGCAGCCTCCTGCACGCCCGCCGACTTCAGCAGCCGCACCGGCTCCGCACTGGCGGCATACGTCCAGGCGGCCACCTCCGACTGCATCAGCTCGCTGTTCCAGCTCACCGGTTCGAACGCCTCCGGAGTGTTCCGCGAGAGCCAGATGCTGTCCGTCGCCAGTGCCTTCCAGGCCCAGGCCGCCGCGTACACCGGTGACGACTCCACCGGCATCTGGCAGCTGGGATACTTCCTCCAGGCCGGCTACTACGTGCAGTACTACGACTCCGCCGACGTCGGCAGCTACGACGCCACCCTCACCAGCGCGGTGCAGAGCGGCCTCGACGCCTTCGTCGCCAGCCCCCACCTGGGCGACGTCAGCGACGCCAACGGCCAGGTCGCGGGCGAGGCCATGGTCCTCATCGACAGCGCCAACCTGCAGGGCCGCTACCTCAGCACCTACAAGCAGGTGCTGAACGCCTACAACCCCGCGACCTACAACTCGTCCTGGTACATGGTGAACTTCGTCAACGAGGTCTTCACCCCGCTCTACCGCGGCCACCAGAACCCGGACTTCGTCACCGCCGTCACCAGCGACCCGAGCATCATCAGCACGCTCGACGGCTTCGCCCTCAACCACAAGGACCTGCTGGGCACCGGCAACTCGTTCCTCGACTCCAACGCCGGCCTGGAGACCGCCCGCTTCATCGAGCACCCGGCCCTGCAAGCCACCGTGCGGCCGCTGATCAAGGGACTGCTCGACGGCTCGTCGATCACCGGTCCGACCGCCCCGCTCTGGGTCGGCGTGGCCGGCATGGCGAGCTACTACGACTCGTCCAACTGCTCGTACTACGGCGTCTGCAACCTGCCGCAGCAGCTGAAGGCCGCGGCCCTGCCCATCAGTCACACCTGCGACGCCACCCACAGCATCCTGGCGCAGAGCCTCACCGCCGCCGACCTGTCCGCCGTCTGCAGCAGCCTGGAGAACCAGGACTCGTTCTTCCACAACCTGGTCAAGGACAACGGCCCGATCCCCGGCCAGTACGAGAACTCGCTGCAGATGGTGGTCTTCGCCAGCCCGCAGGACTACCAGACCTACGCCGGCGGGATCTACGGGGTGAGCACCAACAACGGCGGCATCACCCTGGTCGGTGACCCGACCAACCCCGGCAACCAGCCGATCTCCCTCACCTACCAGAACGGCGACGACGGCTTCACCGCGGGCGTCTGGAACCTCAACCACGAGTACACCCACGCCCTGGACGGCCGCTACGACATGAAGGGCAACTTCACCCAGCAGACCGTCGTGCCGGACGTCTGGTGGATCGAAGGCGTGGCCGAGTACGTCTCGTACACCTACCGGAACGTGACCGACACCGGTGCGGTGGCCGAGGCCCCCAAGCACACCTACGCGCTCAGCACGCTGTTCCAGAACACCTACAGCAACAGCGACCAGACCCGCACCTACCCGTGGGGCTACCTGGCCGTGCGCTACATGGTCGAGCGGCACCCGGACGTCATCGCCAACATGCTGAGCCACTTCCGCACCGGCGACTACACCGGCGGCTACGCGGTCTACAACTCCATCGGCACCGCGTACGACGCCGACTTCAACTCCTGGCTGGACGCCTGCGCCGCCGGCGCCTGTACGGCCGGCACCGGCACCATTCCCGGCACCACGGCCTGCACGGCGGCCGACACCCGGGTGCTGGACCAGAACTGCTACCGCACCGGCCAGTCGGCCACCGCCGGCAACCTGGACTACTACTACATCTACCTGCCGGCCGGGACCACCACGCTCAAAATCACCGCGGGCGGCGGCAACGGCACCGCGTACCTGCTCTACAACCCCAACACCTGGGCCACGCCCAGCGCTTACACCAACGGGTCGTTCAACAGCGGCACCAGCCAGAGCCTGACCGTCACCAACGCCACGGCGGGCTACCGCTACATCAGCCTCTACGCCCAGACCGACTTCAGCGGGGTCACCATCACCACGCAGTACTGACCCGTTCGCTCGTCGCACGAGCCGGGTGGCACGAGCCGGGTGGCCCGCACCGCCCGGCTCATGCGTTCGGCCACCTCGGGTCGCGCCGGGCGGACACCGCTCCGGCCGGCTCAGCAGGTGCACTCGGCCCAGACCGTCTTGCCGGGCGCTGCGCGGCGCGGCACCGTGCCCCAGCGCTCGGCCAGCGCGGCCACGAGGAGGAGACCGCGACCCGACTCGGCGTCGGGATGCGGCTCCTGCGCGGTCGACGGAGGCCGGCGCTCGGTGCGGGTGTCGCTCACCTCCACCCGGCCCGTCGCCCGGGTCAGCGTCAGGCGCACCTTGAACTCCCGCTCCGGCACGTGCCCGTGGCGCACGGCGTTGGCGGCGAGCTCGGCGGTGATCAGGGTCAACTTCTCGTTGAGCGGCGAGTCACAGCCGTGGCCCCAGCTCTCCAGGTAGTGCGAGACCAGCCGCCGGGCCAGTCGGGCACCGCGCGGCGTGGAGCTGAACTGCATGGCGAACTCCCGTTCGGGAGCGGCGTGGAGGGAGGTTCCGAGGGATTCCATGCGGAGCAGCTTGGCGTCCCGGTGAGGCTCTGACCAGCAGCGACGCCCGTACCTCGGGGGGCTGTACGTCACCGCGGGGCTGGCGTACGCGAGTGCCCTGTCCGCCCGTTCGAAGGCACCGGCCCGTCACCCCGTGCTACCGTGCGGCTACGTATCAGAGTTGACCCCGGCGGTGCTACCAACACCCCGGGGTCCGGCACGGGAGAACGACCTCCTCATGCACGTTCACTTTATCGCGCCCGACCGCTATGTCCGGGCGTCACACGACATCATCCGCCACCCGCGCCTGCGGGCCACCGCGAAGACCCTGCTGCTGTGGGCCCTCTCGCTCCCGCCCGGCAGCCGCGACACCATCCTCACCATCGGCAAGCGCATGCCCGAGGGGCGCACGGCCGTGTCCCGGGCCCGCGCCCAGCTGATCGAGGAGGGCTACCTCCACGTCCGGCGCGTACAGGATCCCCTTGAGGGCACCTGGAGCACCCGAGTCCTCGTCAGCAGCGTGCCGTTGAGGGACCATCAGGAAGTCGAAGCCGCTTGGCGCAGCGTCGGCCAGAACCCGGCACTCGGTGAACGGGTGAGTCGGGACGTCGGTACTTCCCCCCTGGTTTTGAAGAGCGAGGAGAAGACCTCCCCACCCATCGAGGCGACGGACCCTCCCGACGACGAGCGCAGGGCCGCCGCAGCCAAGCTCCTGACGCGGTTGACGTCAACGCAAAGACAGCTGCACCTCGGCGTGGTGGAAGCCCTGGAGCTGGCCCCTCTGGTGGCCGAGTGGCTCGCCCGGGATCCCGACGAGCGGCGCCTGCGCGTGGCGCTGCTCTCGGACCTGCCGCCGGGGATCGCGTCGCCGCTGGGCCTGCTGCGCTCGCGGTTGCGGCGCAAGATGCCGGCGGAGCGCGAGACGGCGGAGTGCGGGACGGCGGTGCCTGCGGCGCCTGCGGTGGCGATGGGGGAGTGCGCCCAGTGCGCCGATCCGGTGCCGGAGGCAGGCACGATCTGCCGCCGCTGCGCGGGAGTTGAGGCGGCGGTGCCCGCTGTCCTGGATCCGGCCGCCGTCGAACGCAACCGTCGCGGTGCGGCGTTGGCGCGCAGCCTGCTTCGGGGCGCGGTAGCGGCGTAGTCCGTTCGAGGGATTTCGCCGGTTTTCGGCCATGCGCTGCCATGGCTGTCCGTATCGTTCTGGTAGCCGATCGTGTGCATGCGTGGCGAAGGGTGGCCGACATGGCAGACCAGGACGAGGGCGCGGGCCTCCTGCGGGCCTTCGGCCGCCAGCTGAAACTCCTGCGCGAGCGCGCCGGGTTGAGCCGGGCCGAGCTGGGGGCCAAGGTGGGGTACAGCGAGGATCTGATCGCGTCCGTGGAGCAGGGCCGCCGCATCCCGAAGCCCGAGCTGATCGACAAGGCGGACGAGGTGCTCAACGCGGGCGGGCTGCTGATCGCGATGAAGGAGGAGGTCGCCCGGGCAAGGTACCCCGCATTCTTC
This sequence comes from Kitasatospora humi, assembly GCF_020907985.1. Taxonomy (GTDB): domain Bacteria; phylum Actinomycetota; class Actinomycetes; order Streptomycetales; family Streptomycetaceae; genus Kitasatospora; species Kitasatospora humi. Next base: position 49,964 of record NZ_JAJJPA010000013.1, read on the forward strand.
CGCGACGCGGCGCGCCTGGAGGCGGAAGCAGTTGAGCTGCACGTATATGCGACCCAGGCCATGCCCGGCTTGCTGCAGTCTGAGGACTACGCGCGGGCGGTGTTCGGGATGTGGCGACCGCTCTTGAACGAAGACACCATCGCTCGCCGAGTAGCCGCCCGGCTGGCGCGTCAGGACATCTTCTCGCGCACGCCGCTCCCCACCATCAGCTTCGTCGTCGAGGAGGCGGCACTACGCCGTCCCCTCGGTGGTTATGCCGTTCTGCGCGGGGAGTTGGAGCAAACGCTGCTGTACGGCCAGCGGCGCAACGTTGAGATCCAGGTAATGCCGACGGACCGTCAGGAACATCCGGGCCTCGGCGGACCTTTCACCTTGATCGAGACAAGAGAAGGGCGCAGGATGGCCTACGTGGAGGTGCAGCAGGACAGTCGCCTGCACACGGAGCGGAAGGCAGTCCGGGATCTCGAAGAGCAATACGGGATTCTCCGGGCGCAGGCACTGTCTCCGCGTGAATCGTTGGCCTTCGTTGAGAAGCTGCTGGGGGAGACATGAGCATCGACGAGTTCGGGTGGGCCTCGCCTGAGATGACTTGGTCCAAGAGCAGCTACAGCAGTGGCGCAGGCGGCGAGTGCGTTGAGGTGGCGACCAGCAATGCGACCGTCCACATCCGCGACTCCAAGGACCCCGTCGGCCCTCGCCTGACGGTCGACCCCGCCGCCTGGGCATCGTTCGTCCGCCTTGCCGCCAATCAGGCCTCCCCCTTGGCGTGACCCGGTGTTCGGCGCACCTGGAGGCGAAGGCTTGACAGCGCCGAAGGCCGCGCCGACCGGGGAGGTCGTGCGCGGCGATCGCCGAGAGAGCCAGGAGACTCGAGGAGCTGAGGCGTTGGTTACTCCGCGCCGAGGGACATCGGTTTGCCGGAGCCGGGTACGAGGCCGGCGGTCGCGGAGCACGCCTACCAGCACACGATCAAGCTCCCGGTCTGGCATCGTGAACAGGATCTCGCGCTGGCCGAGCAGTACATCCGCGCGGCGACCAAGGTGAGTGACCACCACAAGGAGCTCCTGGCATGACCGTTACCTCTCCTGACTTCCTGGCCAGCCTGGTCAGTGACGCCGAAGCCGACGGTGTCACCGGCTTCGTGGCCGCCGCCGTCGTCACCGATGCCGATCGCATCCTGCTGGTGCGGCGCAAGCCGGACGACTTCATGGGCGGGATGTGGGAGATCCCCTCCGGCAAGGTCGAGGACGGGGAGAGCATCCTGGAGGCCCTCCACCGCGAGACCGCCGAGGAGACCGGCCTGATCATCGAGAAGGTGAACGGCTACGTCGGCCATTTCGACTACCCCAACAGCCGCGGCGGTACCACCCGGCAGTTCAACTTCACCGTCGCGGTCGAGAAGACCGAACCGGTCGTCCTCACCGAACACGACGCCCACCAGTGGGCGCATCCCACCGACCTGCCCCCGGTCAGCGACGCGGTCCGCGACCTGATCGGACACTGACCGCCTGATCCAACCGGTACGGCCTCGCCATGTCGCAGCCATCGACAACGGGGCCGTACGGCGCTCATCGCTTCAAACAGGTCGACCCGCCAGGGACGCTCACGGTGCCGAAGGACGGGTGCCGGGTTTGCCGAGGGACTTCGGGTTCGCCGGGGCCGCACGGGAGACGCGTACGGCTGCTGCTGTTGCCAGGGTCAGCAGGGAGACTCCGAGCAGATAGCAGGCGACGACGCCGAGGTTGCCGAACTCGCCGGCCTGCCAGGTGAAGAGCCGGTAGTTGGTGACGGTGAGGGTGAGGGCCAGCGGGAGGACGGCCAGGCCGATTGCGGCGGGCAGCAGTCGGCCCCGGGCCAGGAAGGCGAGCGGGAGCAGGCCCAGCGGGAGGCAGACCCCGCTCAGCATCGCTTCCGTCCGGCCCGGCCCGGTGAACGGGTTGAGGCTGCCCAGGAAGGTGCCCGCGGCCAGCAGCAGGGCGGGCGGGACGGCGGCGAGCGGCTGGCGGACGACCGTGCTGCCGAGCAGGTCGCCGGGGGCTGCGAAGACCAGCAGGGACCACAGCACGCCCGCTCCGGCCGTCTGGATCAGGGCGACGTAGTCCGGCGCCGCACCCGGCACGAACGTCTGCAGCGTCTGGGTGAAGACCAGGCAGCGGACGATGGCGGCAACTCCGGCCAGGGCGGCCAGGATCCGGGCAGCGGTCCAGGTGCGGAGCAGGGCGGCCGCCACGACCAGCAGCCAGAGCGCACCCGGGAAGGCCGAGGCGATCAGTACGGGGTGCCAGTCGGGGGAGGAGTCGGCCGCGGTCTGTCGCCAGTAGTGGGGGAGCTGCCACAGCACGGGCAGCTGCTGGCCGAGCGCCATGGCGGCGGCCGGCGGCGCGGTGGTGGCGAGCAGGCGCCCGGCGGTGCCGCTCGCCGTGAGGCCGGTGCGCACCCGCAGGCCGTACGCGGCGACGCCGGCGGTCTCACGGGCGGTGGCCAGCCGGCCGGCGCCCGCGGTGACGTCCGCATGGACGGTGGCGATCTCCTCGCCGCGCTCGGCGCGGTAGCCGGCGGGGTAGATCCGCAGGGCCAGTCGCAGTCCCAGCGAAGTGCTGCCGGTGGGGCGGGTGTTCATGCGAGGACCCCCCTGGCCGTCGGGCGGATGGTGTTCAGCCGGCGGGTCGCCTCGGCCGCTATCGCGCGGAGCCGGTCGGCTTCGGCGGCGAGGACGGCCCGCCCGGCGTCAGCGAGGGCGTACGTCCGGCGGGCGCGGCCGTCGATCACCTCGTCCCGGTCGACCTGGATCAGTCCTTGCTGGAGGAGGCGGTCCAGTGCGCTGTAGAGCGTGCCGGCCCGCATCCTGACCCGGCCGTCCGAGATCACGGCGATTTCCTGGATCAGGGCGTAGCCGTGCCGAGGGGCGTCGGCCAGTGCGGTGAGCAGAAGCAGCGTCGGCTCCTGCAGGGAGCGTCCTGTCATGTGACGATATATATCGCTCATCGGTATATACCGTCCAGGGGTAGCTTCATGATTGCCCGTCAAGTCGTTCGGCGATCGCCCCCTCGGGCACCCTCCGGATGGCCCGGACCGGCTCTTCCGCCCGTCGGCTCGTCGTCCGTAGTGCAGAGTGCGGAGCGCGGCTCTCGCGCCACAGGTGCTCTTGCCACCAAGGGAGTTGGTGCGCCCGCGGCGCTAACCTGGCACCGTGATGGAGCGGATGAGCACGGTGGTGCTGATGTGTGGGCTTCCAGGAGCGGGAAAGACCACCTACGCGATGGAGTTGGTGCGACGCGGTCACGTTCGGCTCTCGATCGACGAGACGGTCTGGCAACGGCTCGGGCAGCGCGACGCCGGCCTGGTGCTGGCGGCGGAGGCGTACGACCAGCTGAAGGAGGAGGTCCGCCGCGAGCAGCGGCAGGAACTGGTCGAGCTGATGTTGGCCGGGCGGGACGTCGTGGTGGACTACAGCTTCTGGAGTCGCGCCGCCCGCGACGACTACAAGGCACTGGTCGAGAGCCACGGTTGCCGTTGGGAACTGGTCCACCTCAAGGCCGACCGGACGACGCTGGAGCGCCGCCTCGCGGTTCGGAACGGCGAAGTGGGCGCCAACTCCGTCACGGTGGGCGGGGAACTGCTCGCTCGCTACCTGGCCGACTTCGAAGAGCCGGTCGGGGAGGGCGAGCAGGTCTTCGTGCAGTCCTCGAGTTGAGGACGTGGAGTTGAGCACCTGAAGCCGTGGGACGGGGAGGGCCGGCGCCGGGCGGCCGGGCCCGGCCAGCGGGCAGGTCCGGCGTCCTGCTGCCTTCGGCGGTCCGTTAGAGTCAGGCCACGCACGATCGGCTGCGGAGGTTTCGGGCTTGGGGGAGTGGGCATGACGGACGCCGACACGGCGGGACGGGACGGCGCCGGGGCGGAGCAGCAGCCGGAGGCGGAGCCCACCCATGGGGAGGCGGCCGCCAGGCCGACCGATCCCTGGGCGCCGCCGGCCGACACCGTTCCCGCGGGCGGGGCACCAACCGGCACTCCCCGTCCGTACCCGTCCTTTCCGGCGCCCCCTCCGTTCGACAACCGCCCGGTGGTGCCGGGCAGCAACGGCTTGGCCATCGCCTCGCTGGTCACCGGCGTCACCTTCTGCCTCTGGCCGGTCGCGCTCGGCCTCGGGATCGGCGCGCTGGTCCAGCTCAGGCGGCGGCGGCAGCGCGGCCGCGGGCTGGCCGTCGCGGGTACGGTGCTCGGTCTGCTCGGGTTGACCGCCGCGGTGGGCGGGGTGCTGGCCGGCGCGATCCACGCGCACGTATCCATGTCCGGCGCCGGGCCGGTCTCGACGCAGCCCGGCGGCCCGGCCGAGCGTCCGGGCCCGAGTGGTGAGTTCGCCTGGAAGGCCGGCGACTGCTTCACCGAGCTGCAGGCGGGAAGCCGAGCCGAACGGGAGCTGACGGATTGCTCCAAGCCGCACTACGGTGAGGTCTTCTTCCGCACGTCACTGGCCGGCAGCAGCTACCCCGGGGTCGATGCGATCAAGCAGCAGGCCGGCAGGCTCTGCCGGAGCGGCCTGGAGGTGTACCTGTACGACCCGTGGGCGGTGCCCAGCACGTCCACCGTCCGCTACCTCTACCCGCAGAACGCCACCCAGTGGGCACGCAGCGGCCACACGGCGATCTGCTTCCTGCACGACACCGCCGGCAACAGCACCGGTTCGCTGCGGCTGGACACCACCAACCTCACGCAGGACCAGCGGTACCTCCTCCAGGCCCTCACCTTGTTGGATGCCCGGGAGGACGCACTGGCAGCGCCGGTGACCGACCCGGCAGCGGCCACCTCCGCGGCAGCGAAGACCGGGCAGGCCATCCAGCAAGCCCTGCAGTTGATCGACACCAGCCAGTGGTCGGACGCGGCGAAGGGCCCGGTGGCCGCCCTGGTGAACAGCCTGCGGACCGACCAGGCCGCGTGGCAGGCGGCCGGCGCGGACACCTCCGATCCGCTCGGCGCCTACCAGCGGGCCCTGCGGGACGACAATCCCCTGGTCGCCGAAGTCACCGCTCGACGCGCCTTCTCCCTCATCGACCATGACTCCCGGATCCAGCCGGACGACGGCGGCCCGAGCGGTGGTGCGCCGTCGGACAGCCCGCAGTCGGGCGGCAGCGGTGGGACGGACTCGGTCTGATCCGTCAAGGCCGGTGGCGGAGCGGGCAGTCCGTCCGGGTCACTCCTGGAGGACGGCCTGGATCTCGAGGCTGATCGCCACCTTGTCGCCGACCGCGACGCCACCGGCGTCCAGCGGGAGGCTGATGTCGATGCCGAAGTCGCGCCGGTTGATCTCGGCGCTCGCCGAGAAGCCGGCCCGCTGTCCGCCCCACGGGTCCGAGCCGAACCCGTTCACCTCGAGGGCCAGCGGAACCCGCCGGGTGACGCCGTGCAAGGTCAGCTCACCGTCGACGACCCAGCCGTCGCCTCGAGGGCGGATGCCGGTCGAGCGGTAGCCCATCGTCGGGTAGTTCTCGGTCTTCAGGTAGTCGGCGGCGCGAAGGTGGTTGTCACGCACCTCGTTGCCGGTGTCGATGGACGCGAGGTCGATCGTCACGGCGACCGACGAGGCCAGTGGGTCCTCGCCGGTGACGATCGTGACGTCGTAGCCGGTGAACCGGCCGCGCGTCTTGGTGAGCATGAGGTGCCGGACGGAGAAGGCGATCTCGGAGTGCACCGGGTCGGCCTTCCACGTGCCGACCAGGTAGCCGGGGATCTCGACGGTCGTGGGAACCGGGGTCATGACGTCCTCCATGGTTGTGGTGTCGCCGCGACGCGGCGGAGGTGGTGGGACCGGGGTTTGTCAGGGTTCGAGGTCGACTGCTCCGGTGCCGGTCGCGACGTCGAGCGGCACCGAGACCTGGTCGTGCGTGATCAACCAGGTGCCGTACCCTCTCCGTGGGCGCCGACACCCATCTGTCAACCGCCGCCCGGCTGATGCGCACCACCATCACCAACTGGGACTGGAACGCGGGGGAACCGGGAGCCTGACGCTGACGACCGCCGGCACGGTCCGACGATCCCCGACGCTGCCTGGACTTCCCGGCGAGCAGGGCGCGGGTCGCGTCAACGGCTGTGTGGCACGCGGGCCCTGGCGCCGACCCCGCCCGCTGGGCTATGGTTTTCGGCGATGACTACCGGGACGGCCTCGCGCCACACACGGATTGGTGACCCGGTGCTCTTCTGAGCGCCGCGCGGGCCGCTGAGGGCCCGGTTCACGATCGAGGTACCGGCGCTGCCGCGCGGGCTCCGCCTCCGTCGTCGTTGATCACAGGTTCAACTGGTCAACCACGACAGGAGACTTCATGCCCACCAAGACGCTGCTGATCCCCACCGCCGACGGCCGGGCCGACGCTTTCGCCGCCTTCCCCGACCACGGCGAGCGGCACCCGGGAGTGCTGCTGTACCCGGACGCCTTCGGCGTGCGGCCCGAGTTGGAGCAGCGGGCCCGCGAGCTGGCCGAACACGGGTACTACGTGCTCGTCCCCAACCCCTACTACCGGCACGGCCCGGCACCGGTGGTCGACCTTCCCGCGCACATCGGAGAAGACGTCCGGCCGGCGGTGTTCGCCGAGTTGATGCCCTTGCTGGAGGCGCACAGCACCGAACGGATCCTCCGCGACGCGGACGCCTACCTCGGGTTCCTCGCCGCCCAGCGCGAGGTCGGTGCCGGTCCGGTCGCCGTGGTCGGCTACTGCATCGGCGCCGCCCTGGCGTTGCGCACCGCAACGGCCCACCCCGACCGGGTGGCCGCCGTCGCCGGATTCCACCCGGGCTTCCTGGTCACCAAGGCACCCGACAGTCCGCACCACCTGATCCCCAAGCTCACCGCCGAAGTCCACCTCGGCCTCTCCGAAGGCGGCGACATGTCGCCCGGGGCCCTCGGTGAGCTCACCAAGGCCATGGACACCGCGGGCGTCGACTACACCACCGAGGTCTATCCCGGCACCATCCACGGCTACACCATGTCCGACACCGATGCCTTCAACCCATCGGCTCTGCAGCGCCATTGGGAGCGCCTGCTGCCCCTTCTCCAGCGCACCCTGGCCGGCGGCTGAGGCTCTGGGGACCTGCCGGGCCGGGCTGTTCGCCCGGGGGATGCCGCAGTGATCGCCAAGGCCGGGGTGCGCGCCGTCAGACGTCGCGGCGGCGCACCACGAGCAGTGTGAGCAGCAGCGCGAGCAGCGGCCAGGCCAGCAGTGCGGCCCAACACTGCAGCGCTCCGGGCGGGAAGGGTCCGTCGTTGTCCCACACGGTGTGCCGGCTGACCAGGCCGTACCACGCGTTGCGCGGCCACGTGTCGCTGATCGCGGCGAGCAGCTCGTTGCCGCTGGTGCGGGGAACGGCGTCAGCCAGCAGGCTCTGGCCCACGAAGACCGTGAACAAGGTGGCCGCGGGGTTCCGGATGAGCGCGCCGACGAACATGCCGGTGATCGCGCTCACCGGTATCAGCGACACGGAAGCCGCGAAGGCTTGCAGCACGTGGGGGTTGCCGAACGAGGTGCCGAGCTGCTTGGGCCCCAGGACCGACTGCGCGGTGACGAACGAGGCGGTCGCGGCGGCCAGACCGGCGAGGCTTGTGACGGACGCGATGACGGCCGCCTTGGCGAGCACGATCCGGCGGCGGTCCGGGACGGCGATGAAGGTCGTCCGGATCAGCCCGCTGGAGAACTCGCTCATCGTCGAGATGGCGCCGATCGCGCCGGCCGCCAGCGCGAGGAAGGCGAAGGTGCCCTCCTTGAAGGAGCCGTTGATCCGGTCGAAGTCGGCCAACGCCGAGGCGCTGACGAGGTGCACTCCGGCACTGCTGAACCAGGCGCCGCCGACGGCGATCAGCACGGTCAGTCCCAGCAGCACGTAGGTCGATCGCTGCGCGAACAGCTTGATGCCCTCGGAGGCGCACAAGTCCCGGAACCGGCCGCGGTGTTCGGCGACGGACGGCGACTGGATCGAGCTGGTCATGGTCACACGTCCCGGCGGCGCAGCAGCACCACGAGGGCGACCGAGACGACGGCCCAGCCGATCAGCGCGCTCCAGGCCGTCGGCACCGAGGCGATGCGCCCCACGATGTGTCCGTGGGCCATGAGGCACAAGCGGGCCCACGAGTAGGCCGGCAGCCTGTTGCTGATGTCGGCGGCCAGGTCGGCGCTCAGCAGCGGCACCCGACCCTTGAAGGCCACCGGACCGACCAGGAAGAAGGCCAGCACCGTGAAGACCGTGCCCGCGGTGTTGCGGATCAGCGCGGCCAGCGCCATGCCGATCAAGCCGCAGACCGGGGCCATCAGCGTGGTGGCCAGGATGCTGCGCCCCACTCCCGGGGTGCTGAACGAGTAGCCGTTGATCCGGCCTGAGAACACGGTGAAGGTAGCGGCCCAGACGGCGGTGGAGAGGACCAGGCCGACGGCGGCCAGCACCCCCGTGACCACCGCGACCTTGGCGAGCATCACCCGGTTGCGGTCCGGCACGGCGATCAGGGTGGTGCGGATCAGCCCGGAGGCGTGCTCGCCGGAGATGGTCATGGCGCCGATCGTGCCCATGGCGGCCTCGAAGAGCATGAAGGCGGGGAAGTCGAAGGCGTCGTGCGCCGGGTCCTCGACGGCCTTCATCCAGGCGGCCATGGTCGGCCAGGCGTCATAGGTGGTGATCGCGGCCTTGTACGCCAGGTACACGTAGCCGACGATCAGGCAGCCGAGCACGATCGCGGTCGACCGCAGTGACCAGAGCTTGATCCACTCGGCGCCGAGCAGATCGCGCCAACGGGCTCGGGAGATCGGGGAGTTCACGACGGCGGTCACCGGCCAGCACCTCCGACCGCAACCGAACCGGCCCGGTACTGGAGCGAGTTGGCGGTCAGCTCCATGAACGCGTCCTCCAGCGTGCCGCCGTGCGCGGTGACCTCGTGGACCATGACGCGGTGGGTGAAGGCCAGTTCGTTCACCTGCGCCGCGGTCAGGCCGGTCACCGTGACGGATTCCCCGCCGGTGGGCTGCGCCGAGCCGCCCGCCTCGCGCAGCACCAGCGCCAGCGCCTGCGGATCCGGAGTGCGGACCACGACCTGGCTGGTGGTGGCCCGGGCGGCGAAGACGGCCAGCGGCTCGTCGGCGATCAATCTGCCACCGCCGACGACCACCAGGTGGTCGGCGGTGTGCTCCATCTCGCTCATCAGGTGGCTGGAGACGAAGACCGTGCGGCCCTCGGCGGCGAGCCGGCGGAACAGCTCGCGGGCCCAGCGGATGCCCTCCGGGTCGAGGCCGTTGACCGGCTCGTCGAAGAGCAGCACCGGCGGATCGCCGAGCAGCGCGGTGGCGATCCCCAGGCGCTGGCGCATGCCGAGCGAGTAGCCGCCGATCCGCCGCTTGCCCGCGTCGGCCAGCCCGACCGTCTCCAGCACCTCCTGGACCCGGCGCCGCGGCAGACCGTTGCTGCGGGCGAGGGCGGCCAGGTGCGCGTTGGCGGTGCGCCCCTTGTGCACGTCGTTGGCGTCCAGCAGGGCACCGACGTGGCGCAGGCCGGTGCCGAAGTCGCGGAACCGGCGGCCGTCGATGGTCGCGGTGCCACTGGTGGGCGTGTTCAGGCCGAGCAGCATACGCATCGTGGTGGTCTTGCCGGCCCCGTTCGGTCCCAGGAATCCGGTCACCTGCCCGGGGCTCGCGGAGAACGTCAGTCGGTCCACGGCGACGACGCTGCCGTACCGCTTCGTCAGTTCGTTGATTTCGATCACGTCACCGATGCTTTCTCAGGCACGAGGGCGACGCATCAGCCCGTGGTCCGCATGCCGACGGCCCCGTGCCGGCCCGTGGCGCAATACCAGGGGAGGGTCCGACTGAACGGACCGGCGGTTAGCATCTGAGCCGTGCAACGACCTTCGGGGCTGCTCGCCCTGCCGAGACGACTCCAGACGCTGCTGAGAAGACTGTCGCCGGACGCACTGGCGGCCCTCAACTGGTGCGCGGTGCCTCCCTTCGCCCTGCTGCTCTACGTCACCATGCCCCAGCCCCTTCACCCGGTAGGACCGCTGCTGGACCCGCTCCGTCCAGGGCCGCTGCGGGTGCTGGTGCTGGCCGTGGTGATGGCGCTGCCGATCGGCTGGGCCAGCCGGCGTGCGCCGCAGGTGCTCGGGGTGGTGCTGGCCGAGGTGCTCGTCCTCAGGGTCTGCGGGCAGAAGCTCTGGCCGCTGTTCCTCGCGGCAGTCGTGCTGGTCTTCTACATCGCTGTCAACCGGTCGCGCCGGACCGCCGGTTACGCCCTGGCCGCCACCGTGGCCGTCGGGATCGCCGACTCGGTGCGCGTCCAGTCCTCCGGAGCGGCGGTGCGCTCGCTCACCGGCCCGTCCTCGCTCCACCTCGTGGTCACCGCGGCCGCCTGGATCCTGGGGAGCTGGATCCGGCTGCGGCAGACTCACGCCGAGGCGCTGCGCACGCAGGCCGCCCACCAGGCGGTCCAGGACGAGCGACTGCGGATCGCGCGCGAGCTGCACGACATGGTCGCCCACAGCATCGGCGTGATCGCGATCCAGGCCGGCGCCGGGAGTCGCGTCTTCGACACCCAACCGGCCGTCGCGCGCGCGGCGTTGGGCGCCATCGAGAGCACTGGCCGGGAGACCCTGGCGGGGCTGCGGCGGATGCTCGTCGCGCTGCGGGAGGCCGACTCGGACCACGCCGAGTCCGCTCCCGCACCGGGTTTGGCGGACGTCGAGCGGCTGGCCGCGACCGCGGCCGGCGCCGGAGTCGAGGTGGAGGTGCGGTGGGGTGGGACGCGCCGCGGGCTGCCCCCCGAGATCGACCTGTCCGCCTACCGGATCATTCAGGAGTCGGTGACCAACGTGGTGCGGCACGCGGGGGTCGCCCGTTGCCGGGTTCTCGTCGACTACCGGGAGGAAGAGTTGTCCATCGAGGTCACCGACGACGGCCGCGGCGGTGCGCCGACGAGTGCGGGCAGTGGCTACGGGCTGGTCGGCATGCGCGAGCGAGTCGGCCTGCTGCACGGTCAGTTCACCGCCGGGCCACGACCGGAAGGCGGCTACCGGGTCGCGGCTAGGCTGCCGGTATGACGATCCGTATCGTGCTGGCCGACGACCAGCCGCTGGTCCGCGCCGGTCTGTGCGCGGTGATCGGCGACGCCCCGGACATCGAGGTCGTGGGGGAGGCCGTCACCGGCGCCGAAGCACTCCGACTGGCCCGCGAACTGCAGCCCGACGTCGTGGTGATGGACATCCGGATGCCGGTCATGGACGGCATCGAGGCAACCCGCTGGATCAGGTCCGAGGGCCTGTCGACCCGGGTCATCATGCTCACCACGTTCGACGACGACGAGAACGTCTACGCCGCGCTGCGCGGCGGGGCCAGCGGGTTCCTGGTCAAGGACATGGTGCTGGACGACATCCTCGCCGCGATCCGGGTGGTCGCCGCCGGCGACGCGCTGATCGCACCGGGGGTCACCCGGCGCCTGATCCAGGACTTCGCCGCGCGGGGCGCGGCCACCCCGCCACCCCGGCGCGAGCTCGACGGGATCACCGAGCGCGAGCGTGAAGTCCTGACCCTGATCGGACGCGGTCTGTCCAACACCGAGATCGCCGCCGAACTGTTCATCAGCGTGGCCACCACCAAGGGCCATGTGGCCCGCCTGCTCAGCAAGTTGGGGGCGCGTGACCGAGTTCAGCTGGTCATTACCGCCTATGACGCGGGCATGGTCTCGCCCAGCGGCTGAGCCGAGCACCGGCACGGCGTCAGCCGGCGCGGGCCCCGCCGTCGGGGTGGGCCCGGCGCGGGCCCGGCCGTCGGGGTGGGTCGCCGCGGGCCCGCTGCACGGCCGGTGTCAGCGGCGTGACAGCCGGATGTCAGGTCGATCGGCGACCGTGGACGCACCAACCGCCACGGAAGGACATCCGATGAGCAACCCGGCCACCATCCCGCACGGCCTCCCCAGCGAGCGCGATGCGGGCCCCTTCAACCCGCCGAGCCTGCTCACCCGGCTGCGCGGGGCCCGCCCGGTCAGCCCCCTGCTCTTCCCCGACGGCCACCGGGGCTGGCTCGTCACCGGCTACGACGCGGTCCGCCGGCTCATGGCCGACACCCGGTTCAGCTCCCGGCAGGACATCGGCGTCCTCCACATCCCCTACGAGGTGCCCGGCATGCCGGTCCTCACCGAACCGGCCCCGCAGACACCGGGGTTGTTCATCGCCATGGACCCGCCGGACCACACCCGGCTGCGGCGCAAGCTCACCGGCGCCTTCACCGTCAAGCGTATGAAGCAGCTCGAACAGCACATCAGCGACATCGTCGAGCGGCAACTGGACGAGCTGGCGCGCCTGGCCCCGCCGGTCGACCTGGTCAAGGAGTTCGCGCTCCCGGTGCCCTCGCTGGTGATCTGCGAACTGCTCGGCGTGCCCTACGAGGACCGGGAGAACTTCCAGACCAACACCGCCACGTTCATGGTCAAGGACCAGCAGCTCGACGAGAAGATGGCCGCCTACGAGGCCATGACCGGGTACCTGGCCGAACTGGTCATGAGCAAGCGCGCCGACCCCGGCGAGGACATCCTCTCCGACCTTGCCCGCGACGAGGACCTCAGCGTCCCGGAGCTGGTCGGCATGGCCTTCCTGCTGCTGCTCGCGGGCCACGAGACCACCGCCAACATGCTGGCGCTGGGCACCTTCGCGCTCCTGGAGCACCCCGACCAACTGGCCGTCCTGCGTGCCGAACCGGAGCTGCTGCCCGGTGCCGTCGAGGAGCTGATGCGCTACCTGTCCGTGGTCGACATCCTCTACCGGTACGCAACGGAGGACCTCGAACTCGGCGGCGAGACGATCGCCGAGGGATCGACCGTCGTCGTCTCGATGCTGGCCGCCAACCACGACCCGCTGCGCTTCGAGAACCCCGACACCCTGGACGTCCGCCGCGAAGCCCGCGGCCACCTCTCCTTCGGCCACGGCGTCCACCAGTGCCTCGGCCAGCAACTGGCCCGCATCGAGATGCGTGTCGGCTTCGGCGGACTGCTGCGCCGCTTCCCGACCCTCCAACTCGCCGTTCCGGCCGACGAGGTCAAGCTGAGGACCGACATGAACATCTACGGAGTCCACGAGCTGCCGGTCACCTGGACGGCGACGGCCCGGTAGGCGCCCCCGGGTTTCAGGGGGCGTACAGCACGGTGATCTCCCGCGCGGCCCGGGCGAGTTCGGCCCGCGCCTCGGGCGGGGAGAGGACTTCCAGGTCCGCGCCGAACGGGAGGAGGGTGCGGGCAGCTCCCAAGGCGGCGAAGGCGAAGGTGAGTTCGGCCCACTCGCCGTCACCGGGTGCGGGTGGCACGGCTATCCGGGGGCGTGGAGGCGCAGCAGCAGGTCGAGACGGGTGCGGCGGACGCGCACCCGGACGCGCACACCCTCGGGGATGCGCTCGACCTGGTCGCGCAGGACGGTCCACACGTCCGCGAGGGCGAGTCCGGGGCGGTGGCGCACCGGAGCGTCGCAGACGGCGGCCGCCAGCACCCGGTCCACGCGGAACAGGCGGGGCGCGGCGTCCAGGTCGGCCACCAGGTACCAGACGCCGGCCTTGCTCACCAGCCCGTACGGGTCGACGGTGTACTCGCTCGGCTCGGCGGCGCCGCCATGACGGTACGTCAGGGCGAGCCGGCGATCGGCGAAGACGGCCCGCTGCAACTCGCCCAGGGCGGCCGCCGAGTCGCCCGGGCGCTGCATCCAGCGTGCCGGGTCGATCAGGATCCGCTCGCTGGTCCGCTCGGCCGCCGGGCGGTGCGGGGCCGGGAGGGCGGCCATCACCTTGCGCAGCGCCGAGTCGATGGCTTCCCCGAGGCCCAGTTCCCGGTGCGACCCCTGGGTGGAGAGGACGAACAGCGCGCGAGCCTCGTCGCTGGTCAGCCCGGTGACGTCGGTGCGGTAGCCGGGCAGCAGGTTGATGCCGCCGTGGCGGCCGCGTTCGGCCCAGACCGGAACGCCGGCCGCGGACAGCGCCTCGACGTCCCGGTAGATGGTGCGGACGGAGACCTCCAGGCGCTCGGCGAGCTCGGTGGCGGGCACCTGGCCGCGGGTCTGGAGCAGCAGCAGGATCGACAGCAGTCGGTCGGCCTTCACAAGATCCCATTAAACCTGACGCTGGTTGTCAGGTATGACCGGAAGAGTGTCCATCGCGACGAACGCAAGGAAGAACACCCCCAGCGCACAACAGGAGTTTCCCGATGGACCCGCGCCCCCTCCACATCCGCACCTTCGACCAGCTGGAGACGGTCTTCGCCAAGGTCACTCCCGCCGACCTCGACCGTCCCACCCCCTGCACCGAGTTCGACCTGCGCGAGCTGCTCGGTCACGTCATCGGCGGCATCCACCGGATCGCGTACATCGGCGAGGGCGGCCGCGCCCTGGACATCGCCCCGGCCGTCGACCGGGTCGACGACACCGACTTGTCGGGCGCCCTCGGCCGGGCCCGCGCCCGGGCCCTCGCCGCCTGGGCGGACGACGCCAAGCTGGACCGGGTCGTGGAGGTCCCGTGGGGCGAGATGCCCGGCCGGATGGCGCTGGGCGGCTATGTGATGGAGGCCGTCACCCACACCTGGGACATCGCGCAGACCATCGGCCTGGACACCGCGCTGGACGAGGAGCTGGCGCTCATCTCGCTGGACGTGGCCCAGAAGGCACTCCCGGCCGACCGCAGCCGCGAAGGCCTGCCCTTCGGTCCGCTGCAGGACGTGCCGGCCGACGCCAACGCGTACGCCCGCCTGGCGGGTTGGCTGGGCCGGACGGCCTGACCGACACCGGCCGCGGGGGCAGGCGCCCCCGCGGCAGCGGTCACTTCACCCGACCGCCGCCAACGCCGCCATTCGGCGAACGGGTCGTCGCTCCCTCGGGGGCAGCACCGACTGTCCTCGAGGTCCAACCCTCCTGACGGGCGAGGAGAAAGGCGAGGAGAGAGCACCGCGCTCGGTCCGGCACCGGGGTGCGGGACCGAGCGCGGTCGATGGCCGACGCCGGAGCTCAGCCCTGATCGGCCGCGAACTCCAGGGTCAGCGGGTGGGTGGCCAGCGCGGACACCTCGATGTCCGCGTACGGGCGGATCGGCAGGCCGGCGAGCACGTTCTCCAGCGCGTCCGCGTCAGCGGCCGACCAGATGCCGACATTGGCGCGCTGCCCGGGCTGCCGCCAGATGTACTTCAGCACGCCGGCCGCGTGGAGCTCATGCGCGTGCGTGTGCTCCTTCTCGACAATGGCGTTCCGCTCCTCGACCGGTAGTTCGTAGACGCGGGAGCCGTCGATGCGGACCAGGAAATCCATGAAGTCCTCCGTGAAGCCGTGCCAGCTTGGATGACGTCTTACCCGGCCGATCGTAACGGCCGCCTTCAGTTCGTCAACGCATCGATGGCACAGTCGGATCGGCGCAGGCGGGCACTGCGATTTCGGCTCGCGGACAATGGCAACTCACCGTCCTATCCGCGCTGCTCCCACGGCCAGGCGCCGTCCACTCCGCCCTCCAGCAGCGGCACCATGCGGAATGCCGCGTCGGTGAGCCCGCCGAAGGTGTGCCGGTTGTGAACGCCCGATGGAGCGTGGCCCGTTCGGTAGCCGGCCAGGTTCCAGGTGTACATCGGGACAGACGCCGGGACGGCCTGGTCGACGGTTCCGGCCGCCGCCTGCTCGTCGGTCATGATCACCACCCGGTCGTGGCCCCGGAACGTCGCCTGGAGCGCCGCCGCCGTGTCGGTGCCACCGCCGATGAACCAGCCGCCGTCCTTCCAGCGCCGCACCTCGGCGAGGACCGAGCCGCCGGCGGTCAACGGGAACGGCTTCACCAGGTCGTAGCTGCGCCCGGACCAGGTGCCGGCGGCGGAGAACGACACCACATCGGCCTGCTCGCACCGGTGGCCGAGGGCGATCCCGAACAGTGCGGCCGCGTCCCAGCGCATCAGGGTGCCGTCCTTGGAGAACCCGGACTCCATCGAGCCGCTGGTGTCCACCAGGACCAGCGTCCGGCCGTCCAGCCGCGGGATGTTGGCCAGCGAAGCCGTCAACGCCTTCTCCAGCGCCCAGGACCAGCGCAGCGACGGGGCCGCGTTGAAGGCGGAGTAGAACCGCATCGGCAACTGCCGCGAGCGGGCCACCTGCTCCGGGTCGGCCAGCTTGGCCGCGACCCGCTCGGCCACCTCGTCGCCGACCCCGGCCTGGTCGAAGTTCCGCAGGTTGCGCAGCAGCGCCATGTACCCCATCGACGGGATGATCGCCTCCCAGGCCTGGCGGTCCATCGGGCTCTGCAGCCAGCCGGCCAGCATCTCCCAGGTGAAGGCGCCGGCCGTCAGCCGCTCGGCGGCGTCCGGGCGGTTCAGCAGCTCCCGCCGTTCCTGGAGCGGGAGTTCACGCAGCAGCTGGTTGGCCGTCAGGGTGCGGTCGGACGGCGGCACGACGGCGGTGTCCGGGTTGTGGCGCCGATCGAGCGCGTAGCGGAACAGCTCGCCCTGCCAAGGCTTTTCCACGTCCGGCGTGGCGTGCACCAGGTTGAGGACGTCACCGAAGCGGTAACCCTTGCTGTCGGTGTCGTACTTGAGCAGGGACTTGCCGTGGTACAGCCGCTGGACGGCGTCGGCGATGCCGCGCTTCACCGGCTTGGGGACGGCGCGGCCGTGGGTGGAGGTCCAGTAGGCGAGCAACTCGCCCGGCTCGTCAGCGCGCTGGAGCACGGAGGCGATGACCGCGCGATTGCTGGGCGCACCGGGCTCACCGGTCCCGGTGCCCTTGTCCCCGGCGTCGAGGCGGGCCTTGACGAACTCGGCGGCGCCGACGATGGCGGCGGTGCGCAGATTGCCCTCGCCGCGCAGCCAGTTGAGCAACTCGGCGGTCCACCGCGGGTCTTCGACGGCGAGCTGGCGGATGAGCGCGGTGTAGCGGTCGTCGCGGTGGCCGGCGCTCTCGTAGAAGGTGTCGGTGCCCACCATGTTGCTGACGGCCAGCAGGAAGAGTTCGGACTTGGCGTCGCGCAGGTGGCCGGTGCCGCCCTGGTGGTTGACGGTGGTCCGGCCGGTGGTCGCGACCGGTGAGGTCGCGCTCGGGCGCGCGGTACGGGTGTTGAAGCGTGACATGGAGAGAATCCCCTCGCTGTGGAAGGGAAGGCTGAGCAGCGGGGCGCCCGAGGTCAAGGCGGCGGCGGTCGTTCGGGAGTTGAACCCGGCACCATGAAGGTGCTTCGTCAGAGAAGTAACCGTCGCCTGCGCACCGGGCGCCCCGCTGCTGCGGCCTCCCGAGATCAAGAGCGGGATCGGCGGACTTTTTTCAGAGAAGTAGCCGAGCCCTGCGCACCGGGAGGTGCAATGCAGCTGAGACGCTGTGAAGTTGTGTGAAGCCTTGGTCCAGAGATCAGATCGGCTGAGGTGACACAACGTGCTCTACCGTTGAGCTACCGCCGGACTCGCGCCCGACGCTCGGGATTCGAACCCGAAACACCGTCCTCCAGAAGGGAAGTAACCCCTGCCTTCGCACCTGGACGCGTCGACTCTAGCGCGACCCTCCGACGGATGTTCGGAATTATGCGGGGCGCCCGTTGGGCACGGCGGGCGGGGCGGCCTCAGGGCCGGGTGAGCAACTCGCCGTCGATGACGGTGACGGCCCGCCCGGTCAGCAGCGTGCGGTCGCCCGTGAGCCGGACGCGGTCGGGGTGAACCAGCGGAGCGCCCAGTCGGCGTCCCCACCGGGCGGCAGGGGACGGGCGAAGGCGGTCTCGGACAGGTTCACCTCGGCGGCGACCTGCTGGAGCCAGGCGTCGGGCGGGAACCGGTCCTCGGAGCCGTCGAGGAGCAGGACCCCGGCGGGGTTCCCGCCGAACGGGCGGTCGGTGAAGGCGTCGACGATCCGGATGCGCATGCCCCCGACCGTAGGGCGCACGTGCCACGGCCGCCACAGCCAATCACCACCGACTGGCCTGTTCGGCGGGGATCCGGCCCTCCTCTCCGGAACGCAGTGACGCTGCTCACCAGGCCCGATTGCGGGGATCGAACAGCCCTCCGGATACGATGTGGCCACCCTCTAGCTCAATCGAGAGATGGACTTGTGACTGTCAACGACGACGTGTTCACGGACTGGAAGAACCGCGAGGAGATCGCGGAGGCGATGATTCCGATCATCGGCCGACTGCACCGGGAGCGGGACGTCACTGTGCTGCTGCACAGCCGCTCCCTGGTGAACAAGTCGGTGGTCAGCATCCTGAAGACCCACCGGTTCGCCCGCCAGATCGCCGGCGAAGAGCTCTCGATCACCGAGACCATGCCGTTCCTCCAGGCCCTCACCACGCTCGACCTGGGTCCGTCCCAGATCGACCTCGGCATGCTGGCCGCCACCTACAAGGCCGACAGCCGCGGCCTCTCGGTGGCCGCGTTCACCGCCGAGGCCGTCGCCGGCGCCACGGGCGCCAACAAGCTGGAGCGCCAGGAGCCGCGCGATGTCGTGCTCTACGGCTTCGGTCGGATCGGCCGCCTGGTGGCCCGCCTGCTGGTCGAGAAGGCCGGCGGCCTGCGGCTGCGCGCCATCGTCGTCCGCAACAGCGGGGGCGACGACCTGGTGAAGCGAGCCTCGCTGCTGCGCCGGGACTCCATCCACGGGCAGTTCGCGGGCTCCATCACCGTTGACGAGGCGAACAGCACCATCATCGCCAACGGCAACGCGATCAAGGTCATCTACTCGGACGACCCGACCAAGGTCGACTACACCGAGTACGGGATCAACGACGCGATCCTGATCGACAACACCGGCAAGTGGCGGGACCGCGAGGGCCTGTCGAAGCACCTGCAGCCCGGCATCGCCAAGGTCGTGCTCACCGCCCCGGGCAAGGGCGACGTGCCCAACATCGTGCACGGCGTCAACCACGACACGATCAAGCCGGACGAGCAGATCCTGTCCTGCGCGTCCTGCACCACCAACGCCATCGTCCCGCCGCTGAAGGCGATGGAGGACAAGTACGGCGTGCTCCGCGGCCACGTGGAGACCGTCCACTCGTTCACCAACGACCAGAACCTGCTGGACAACTACCACAAGGCGGACCGCCGCGGCCGTTCGGCACCGCTGAACATGGTGATCACCGAGACCGGTGCCGCCTCGGCCGTCGCCAAGGCGCTGCCGGACCTCAAGGCGAAGATCTCCGGTAGCTCGATCCGGGTGCCGGTGCCGGACGTCTCGATCGCGATCCTCAACCTGCAGCTGAAGACCGAGACCGACCGCGAGGACGTCCTCGACTACCTGCGCGAGGTGTCGCTGACCTCGCCGCTGCGTCGCCAGATCGACTTCATCGACTCGCCCGACGCCGTCTCCAGCGACTTCATCGGCTCGCGGCACGCCTCGATCGTCGATGCCGGTGCCACCAAGGTGGACGGCGACAACGCCATCCTCTACCTGTGGTACGACAACGAGTTCGGCTACTCCTGCCAGGTCATCCGGGTCGTCCAGTACGTCTCCGGCGTCGAGTACCCGACCTACCCGGCTCCGGCGGTCTGACGCCCAGCGGCCGAAAGGGGCGGTGACCGGCACCGAGCCGGTCACCGCCCCTTCGCGTACGCGGCCGGCGAGACGCCGACCGCGGCCGTGAAGTCGCGGGTCAGGTGCGCCTGGTCGGCGTACCCCAACTCGGCTGCCAGGGCGGCCCAGTCGACACCGGTGCCCTGCTCCGCGCGGGTCGCCGCCTCGTGCAGCCGGGCCCGGCGCAGCACCCACTTCGGTGCCGCGCCGACGTACTCCGCGAACAGCCGCTGTACGCTGCGCACCGACAGCCCGAGTTCGGCGGCCAGTTGGTCCACCCGGAACAACGCGGGCGAGTCGGTGATCCGGCCGACGATCGCGGCCACCTGCTCGGCCACCGGGTCCGGTTCGGGCAGGAGGTCGCGCAGGAACCGCTCGGCCTGTTCGGCCATCGCCGGAACGTCGCCGGCGGCCAGCACCCTTGACGTCACCCCGGCGGCGGCCGGCCCGAACAGCTCGGCCAAGGGCACCGCGCGGTCGGCGAGGTCGGCGACCGGGAAACCGAGCAACGGGCGGGCCGCACCCGGGCGGAACTTCACTCCGAGGACCTGCCCGGAGCCGGTCAGTCGCCGCACGAAAAGGCCGCGCTGCACCCCGTAGAGGCGGCCGGCGGGAGCCTCGAAGACCAGGTGGACATTGGGGTGCGCCAACACCTGCTGCTCGTGCGGGGGTTCTCCGTCGAGCCGCCAGCTGACGATCCAGTAGAACTCCACCTGGCGGCCGAGGTCCTCGCTCGGCGCCCGGCGCTCCACGGTCAACCCGCCGGGCGCCGCGGCCTGGTGCAGCACGCCCCGGCCCATCCCGGCGGGCCCCGCTTCAGGAGCCCGCGTCCCGGAGTGCCCCCTCAGCCCAGAGTCGCTCACCCCGCACAGCCTAGCTGTCGCGTTTCTTCAAGACCGGCGGCTGCCGGGCACCGTACGGTCGCGATCATGAACGACACCCTGTACCGATGCCTGGCGGAGCACGCCGGCGAGAGCGCCCGGGTCGCCAAGGGCATCACCGCCGACCAGCTCACCGCCCCGACCCCCTGCACGGAATTCGACACCCGGGCACTGATCAACCACTGGGTCCGCTACACCTCGCACGGCCTGGAGCACCGCGCCCTGCGCAAGGAGCTCCCGGCGGAGCTGGTCGAGCGGGACTTCACCGCCGACCCCGCCTGGGCCGACGCCTACGCCGCCCAACTGGAGCGCGGAGTGGCCGCCTGGGCCCAACCGGCGGCCTGGGAGGGCGACATCGACCTCGGCGGCATGGCGATGCCCGCTCCTGCCGTGCTGGGCCTGCTGCTGGCCGAACTGGCCCTGCACGGCTGGGACGTGGCGCGCGCCACCGGACAGGAGTACCAGTGCTCCGAGGAGAGCGCCGAGGTGCTCCTGGCCGTGGTCCGCGAGAACGCCGAGACCTACCGCCAGTACCAGGGCTTCGCCGACGCGGTGGTGGTGGCGGACGGCGCCCCGGCGTTCGAGCGGGCGCTGGCACTTTCGGGTCGCGCCCCCGGCTGGCGGGCGGCCGGCTGAGCGCGGCGGCCGGCTGAGTGCGGCGGCCCCGGGAGAGGCGGGACCGCGCTCCGGGAGCGGGGGCCGCGCTCCGCGGGCGGGGGCTGCGGGGGAGGGCTGCCGGCTGTGGGCGGAGTGCTCAGGCCTGCCGCAGCAAGGTGAAACCCGCCTGGGTGACCGCGGTGCTGAGCACGGCCCCGTCGAGGGCTGCCGTGGACACGACGGTCACCCGGCCGGCCCGGGCGTCCGCGGCCACGTCGGTGACGCCGGGGAGGGCCAGCAGACCGGCGCTGACGGTCCGCTCGCAGTGGCCGCAGCTCATGCCGTCGACGGTGAGCACGGTGGTGACGGGGGCGTTGGACATCGCTGGACCTCCGGTGAGAGTGCGGGTCTTCGGTGGCCGGAACACGGTCGTGGCACGGCCGCCGGAGACAACGACAGCGCAGCGCGAACACCGGATCACGGGACACGCCGCCTCGGTGACACCAAAGAGTGGATCGCGGCGAGGTACCGGCGGATCGGTCGAAACCGGACATGACAAAGTCTTGAACCGGGATCGGCTGACAGCCAGTTGACATGTCGGGGATAATCCCAGAATGTCTGTTGACGAGGGTTCACCATGGCGGCACCGGGACTTCCGGCTGATCTGGGCCGGCCAGACGGTCAGCCTGATCGGTTCACAAGTAACCGTGCTGGCACTGCCTTTGACGGCGATCGGCCTGAAGGCCTCGACCTTCCAGGTCAGTCTGCTGACCGCCTTCAGCACGCTGCCGTTCCTGCTGGTGTCCCTACCGGCGGGCGTCGTCGTCGACCGCTGCCGCCGCCGCTCGGTGATGCTCTACGCCGACCTGCTGCGCGCCGCCCTGCTCGGCTCGGTGCCGGTCGCCGAGCTCGCCGGGGTGTTGACCCTCTGGCAGCTCTACGCGGTGGCACTGGCCGTCGGCTGCTGCACGGTGTTCTTCGACAGCGCCTACCTGAGCTTTCCGGCCACCCTGCTGGAGCGCGACCAGCTGGTGGCCGCCAACAGCATGATCAGTAGCGCCAACGCGGTCGCGGGGGTGGCCGGGCCGAACCTGTCGGGCTTCGTGGTCGGACTGATCGGCGCGGCCCGGACCATCACGCTCGACGCGTTCTCCTACCTGGCGAGCGCGCTGAGCCTGCTGCTGGTCAAGCACCGGGAGCCGGCCCCGGAGCCTGCACCGCCGGCCGAGCGCGGGCTGCGCCGGGAACTCCTCGAAGGGCTGCGGGTGATCGGCGGCAACCGCGTCCTCGGCGGCATAACCGCCTCCAACGCCATCGGCAACCTGATGTTCACCGCCATCCTGGCGATCTGGACGCCGTATGCCATCCGTGAGCTGCACTGGTCGGCGCGGACGCTGGGCATGGTGATGGGTGCCAGCGCCCTGGGCAGCGTGACCGCGACCATCGTGGCCCAGCCGCTGATCAAGCGGTACGGGCTGCCCCGGGTCCTGCTTTTCAGCCAATCCCCGGTGGTCCCGGCCTGGCTGGCGGCCGGCCTGGCGCCCAAGGGACTGGGCGGCCAGTTCCTGGCCGCCGCCGGCCTGATGGTGGGCCTGGTCGCGGCGGTCGTCTACAACATCGCCCAGCGCACCTACCGGGTCACCACCTGCGAGCCCCGCCTGCTGGGCCGCGTCAACGCGACGACCATGTGGCTCCAGCTGGGGATCAGGCCGATCGCCGCCCTGCTCGGCGGCGGGCTGGGCACCCTGCTGGGCCTCCAGCCGACCATCATCTGCTGTGCGGTGCTGCTCGTGCTCTGTCCGGCCGCGCTGTGGACGTCACCGCTGCGCCAGGAGCTGCGGGAGGGCCCGGCCCCCGAACCGGAGCCCGCCACCGACGGCCCGGCAGAACCCGCACAACCCGCCGGCCGCTGAGCGGGGCGGCCTACCGGTGGCTGAGATGCAGTGCTTCGTCGGCGTCAACTAGACTCGCGGCCACCGCAAGCTTGACGTTGCGTGGTACCGCGTGGGCGCTGTCCTCGTGTTACCCCATTGAGAGATCACGAGGGCTTCACATGGTAGAGGATTCCCCCAAGGTCGTTGTCGTCGTCCCCACGTACAACGAACGGGAGAACCTGCCGATCCTTGCCCGGTTGCTCGAGGACCTGAAACTCGACAACCTGCACCTGCTCGTGGTGGACGACAACTCGCCCGACGGCACCGGCGCGATCGCGGACGGCCTGGCCGCCGAGCGCCCGGGGAACGTCAGCGTGCTGCACCGCACGGAGAAGGACGGCCTGGGTCGCGCCTACATCGCCGGCATGACCAAGGCGCTGGAGAACGGCGCCGACATCGTGGTGCAGATGGACGCCGACCTGTCGCACCCCGCCTCGGTGGTCCCCGTCATGGTCGACACCCTCGCCACCCGCTCCGACGCCGCGGTGGTGCTCGGCTCGCGCTACGTGCCCGGCGGTTCCACCGCCTCCGAGTGGCCGTGGCACCGCAAGGCCCTCTCGGCCTGGGCCAACTTCTACGTCAACACGCTGCTGCGCCTCAAGGTGAAGGACGCCACCGCCGGCTTCAAGGCCTGGCGGGCGGAGACCCTGCGCGCGATCGACCTGCCGTCGATCCACAGCAACGGCTACTCGTTCCAGGTCGAGATGAACTACCGCGTGGTCCGCCGCGGCCTGCGCATCGTCGAGGTGCCGATCCGCTTCGAGGAGCGGGCCGAGGGCGTCTCCAAGATGAGCATGTCGGTGCAGATCGAATCGGCCCTCGCCCCGTGGAAGCTGCTCTTCGGCCGCAGCGGCAAGTGATCGCAGCCGCCAACTGGCGGGCTGTCGAATCATGCTGACTGGCCGTCAGTCAAGCAAAGGCTTGAAAACTCGGTGGCCCGTCAGTAGCTGGATGTAGTGGCGTGACGGGCCGTCAGTCGTGGGTTTGGCTTCAGGCGGCCCGAGCGGCTGCCACGAAGGCGCGGATGCGGGTGTGGTCCTTGGTGCCGCGGGTGGATTCGACGCCGCTGGAGACGTCCACGCCCCAGGGGCGGGCAGCGGTGATGGCGGCGGCGACGTTGTCGGGGTCGAGGCCGCCGGCGAGCAGCCAGTGGCCCTGGGGCTTGGCCTGGTTCAGGCGACCCAGGTCCCACTGGGCGCCGGAGCCGGCCACTGGCGAGTCGAGCAGCAGGAGCTCCTCGCCGTAGGCGCCGGCGGTCAGTTCGCTGGTCTCGTCCAATGAGGTGGCCCGCACCAGGCGCAGCGGCAGGCCGGCCAGCTCGTCGAAGGCGGCACGCGGGTAGGGCCCGTGCAGCTGCAGGGCCCGCACGCCGGCGGCCAGTGCCAGCCGGCCGGCCTCCGCCGCCGGCACCCCGGCGGCCACGCCCACGGTGAGGATGTGCCCGGGCACCGCGCTCGCCAGCTCCCGTGCCACCGCCGGCTCCAGTCGCCGCACGCTCTCGGTCAGCACGAAGCCGATCGCGTCCGCACCCGCCTCGACCGCCGCCGCCACATCGCCCGGGGTCCGGACACCGCACACCTTCACGTACATGCCGACCAGGGTACTGGCACTCAGTAGTGCCAGTGGTTGCGGCCGCTCACCGGGCCGCAGCGGATGGTGGTGCCGTGGTCGTCGACGGTGGACCTGCCGACGTCGGCGTCAGGGCAGAACTCGCCCGCCCGGTAGTAGTGCCCGGTCGGGGACATGATGATCCCGGCGGGCGGGGGTGCGGGGGCCTCGGTGGTGGCTGCGGGGGCTTGCCCGGAGTCCGGCTGCCGGGCCGGCGAGACGGCCGGGGGAGCGGCGGTGGGTTGCTGGATCGGTGCGGCGCTGTGCGTCGGCGCGGCCGAGTGGCCGGGAGCAGCCGGTGCCGCGGCGGCCACGGGCGCAGACGTCGAGGGCGCGGGCGTCGAGGGCACGGGCGTCGAAGGAGCGGGCGCCGAGGGCGCAGCCGGCGCACTCGCGCGGGGCATGGGCGCCGTGGCCGCCGTCGTCCTGGTCGAGGCGCCGCCATCGTGGTGCGTCGCGCCGGCCGCCACCAGCAGCACCACCGTCGCGATGCCCGTGCCTGCCCAGACCTTCCGCTTCGTCGCCCTCGGCGCGCCCGGAGGCTGGTTCTGGCCCCAACCGGGCGGTACGGACAGTGTTTTGGGCATGGCGATCCCCTGCGCAAGGTGTGGAACGGTTTGCGAGGGGACAGCCTGTCAGGTCCGATTGACGAACCTTCAAGAAGTGATGGTCCCGTTATCTCCAGGCTGAGGAATTCTGAACATGCGCGGGCCTGGAGCCCGCCCGGCTCAAGCCGCCCGGTGGGCACCGCCGCGGCGGGCCTTGGCGTAGATCAGGTCGGCCAGGGCCCGGGCGGCGTCCGGGTGGCCGAGGGAGCGGGAGCGGGCGGCCATGTCGGCGCGCCGGCCCGGGTCGGTGATCAGCTGCCAGACGCACTCCGCGAGCCGTTCGGCGGTGACGTCGGGCCGGGTGATCGCGAACGCCGCGCCGTGCTCCGCCAGGTACTCGGCATTGCGGCGCTGCTCGTCCGCCGCCGTGGGCTCCAGCGGGATCAGCACGGCGGGCTTGCCGATCGCAGTCAGCTCGGCCAGGGTGCCGGCGCCGGCCCGGGAGACCACCACGTCGGCCGCCGCGAACACATCCGCGAGTTCGCCGTCGATGTAGGGCACCGGCCGGTAGCGGTGGGCGAGTTGGGGATCGAGGCCGGCCGCGTGGGCGGTCATCTTGGCGTGGTGGTCCGGGCCGCACTGGTGCAGCACCTGGCAGTTGCCGAGCAGCGACGGGAGCACCTCCAGCACCAGGCCGTTGACCTGGGCGCTGCCCTGCGCGCCACCCGTGACGTACACCAGCGGCAGCTCGGGGTCGAGCCCGTAGGCGGCCCGGGCCCTGGTGCCGTCGCCGCGCAGCAGCGCGGGCCGAACCGGGTTGCCGGTGACCTGGGCCCGGCCGCGCGCCCGGGCGGGCAGCGCGTCGAGCGAGGACTCGTGGCTGAGCGCGACGGCCTTCGCCACCCGGGAGAGCAGCCGGTTCGCCAGGCCGAGCGAGGTGATCTGCTCGTGCATCACCAGCGGGGTGCGGGTGAGCGCTGCGCCGAGGCCGACCGGCACGGCGACGTAGCCACCGGTGGACAGCACCACGTCGGGCCGCTGCCGGGCCAGGTGGACGGTGGCCTGCAGGATCCCGTACGGCACCCGGGCCAGGTCCACCAGGGTGCGGGCCACCGCCGCGGGCTTGAGCGAGCGGCGCACCTTGCCGGTGGCGATCGGCCGGAACGGGATGCCGTTGTCGGCGCTGATCCGCGCCTCCAGCCCCTGCGGGGTGCCGTACCAGGTGACCTCCAGCTCCCTGCCCTCGGTGGCCAGGCGCTCACGCAGCGCGTTGATGGCCGTCAGCGCGGGATAGGTGTGACCGCCGGTCCCGCCGCCGGTGACTGCCATGCGAATGGTGCGCGAGGGGGCCATGAGGATGCGGGTCTCCAGAGAGGCGGCGATTCGGTCGAACCGAGGCAGCGTATCCCAGACGGCCGCGCGCCCCTTCCGTTACGCCCGGCGCCAGGTCAGGCCGGCGGGCCGGAACTCGTGGATCACTTCGATGCGGCCGACGATGTGGCGGTTGAACTCCGCCAGCTCCTCGGCGGGCACCCACAGCTCCAGGATGGTGCGGCCGCCGGCCTGCTGGACGGGGTAGCGGGCGGCGAAGGCCGCGTCGACGTGAAAGCGGGTCACATAGCCGACGCCGGAGGCCGGGACGTTCCAGTCCCGGGCGATCCGGATGGCGTAGTCCTCGTTGAGCACCGGGTAGAAGATCGGCTGCTCGGGGAGCCGAGGCGGCCAGGCGCGCCAGCCGGTGGCCTCGACCAGCGCGAGCTCCTCGGGGCCGGTGGGGCGCCAGAGGGTCAGGGTCTCGGTCATCGGGGGCTCTCCTGGCGGGTCGGTTGCCGACACCGTAGGGGCCGGACGCGGCTCGGAGCCACCGGTTTGGCCGGAGCCACCGGTTCCTCCGCTTCGATCCCGTCAGCCGCCGCCCAGACGGACCGCCTTCACCAGCAGCAGCACCACGCCGAGCACCAGGTAGCCGCGCAGTGCCAGCATGGCCAGGCGCAGTCCCGGGGACCACTCGACGGGCTTCAGCAGGGCCAACGGCGGCATGCGCCAGGCGAGTTTCTCGCTGGGCGAGAGGGCTCGGGCAACCGGCCGTGCGGCGGCACCGGAACGGCGGCGGGACAGCCGCACCGCGAGCAGTCCGGCCAGCGCGGCGGCGGCCAGCCCGACCGCGAGGCAGGCGGTCAGCGCCCTGACGTCGACGGACGGGAAGACCGTGGTGGTCATCAGGATGCCGGAGAGCAGCAGCACGCCGACGATCACGCCCGCCAGCACGTTCAGCCAGCGCGGGTTGACCCACGGCCCCAGCACCTCGGGATCGTTGCAGAGCAGCAGCAGGAAGACGCTTGCGGAAGGCAGCAGCAGCCCGGCGAGCGCCTGCACGGCCTCGGTGATCACGCCCAGCGGCGCGCCGG
Organism: Kitasatospora humi; assembly: GCF_020907985.1. Classification (GTDB taxonomy): domain Bacteria; phylum Actinomycetota; class Actinomycetes; order Streptomycetales; family Streptomycetaceae; genus Kitasatospora; species Kitasatospora humi. The sequence goes on from NZ_JAJJPA010000013.1 coordinate 77,447, forward strand.
GGATCAGCACGATCCCGGCGGCGGCCAGCACCATCAGGCTGTAGGAGGCGTAGAACTGCTTGGCCTCGCCGAATCCGCGGTGCAGCGAGTGGCGCAGGTTGAAGACGTCGCCGAAGGCGTAGCTGGTGGCCAGGGTGACGGCGGCGGCGCCGATGATGCTGGCGTCCAGCAGCACGATCGAGAACATCACGGCCATCGCACGGCTGTGCCGGGCGAGCGCGTGGGCGACTCCGCCGGCGTCCGTGAAGTGGCCCGCGAACGGCGTGCCACGGGCCGCGAAGTCGGCGATCAGCACCAGGGCGGCGGCACCGATCACCACCACGAACGAGCCGATCACGGTGTCGGCCCGCTCATAGCCGATGAACCGCGGGGTGATCCGCTTGTCGATCACGTTGGACTGCTGGAAGAACAGCTGCCAGGGTGCCACCGTGGTGCCGACGATGGCGATGATCAGCAGCACGGCGTCGCTGCTGATCCCGCCCTGGATGCCCGGCACCACCAAGGAGTGCGCCGCGTGGAGCCAGTTCGGCCGGGACATCAGGGTGAGCGGGATCAGCAGCAGGCTCACCGCGATCAGCGCGAACATGGCCCGCTCCCAGCGGCGGAACGAGCCGCCGGCGGTCATCGCGATCAGCAGCAGGGCGGACAGCGGGACCACCCAGTACTTGGAGGCGCCCAGGTAGGAGCAGGCGAGCGAGATCCCGATGAACTCGGTGACGAGGGTGAGGAAGTTCAGCACGAACAGGTCGCCGACGCTGAACCAGCCCCAGAACCGCCCGAACCGCTCGTTGATCAGTCGGGCGTGCCCGACGCCCGTGACGGCACCGAGGCGCACCACCATCTCCTGGTTGACGATCAGCACGGGGATCAGCAGCAAGAGCACCCAGAGCAGCGAGTAGCCGTAGTCCTGGCCGGCCTGGGAGTAGGTGGCGATGCCGCCGGCGTCGTTGTCGCCGACCATGACGATGATGCCGGGGCCGACGATCGCCAGCAGGGTGAGCAGCCGGGTGCGCGGGCCGGGCCGCTCCTCGGTGCGCTCGCGCGGGATCCGACCGAACGCGCCCTCGATGTCGCCGAGGTGCGCCTCGTCGAGCACCGCGGACGGGGCGGACTTCAGGGTTGGGGCGGGCCTGGGCGCGGGCGCGGGGGACTCGGCAGCGGGTTCGGGTTCGGGTGCGGGCGCGGCAGCGGGCGCGGGGGCTGGCTCGGCAGGCGGCGCGGGTTCGGGCGCAGGTGCGGGTGCGGGTGCGGGGCCTGGCTTTGCAGGGGCCGCGGGTGCGGGAGCGGGCTTGGGCGGGGGGCTCGGCTCGGCAGCGGGCGTCGGCTCGGGCGTCGGCTCGGGCGCCGCGGGGGGAGCCGCCTAGTGCGGCGGCGGGGTGGGCTCGGGCGGGAGCGCGGGGGCCCGCACGCGTCCGGCTCCGCGCGCGCCGGGCCTGACGGGCCCGCCGGGTTGGCCGGGTTCACCGGGCCCGCCGGGTTCGCCGGGTTCGCCGGGCCCGCCGGGTTCTCGTCCGCCGTCCGGTGCGCCGGGTGCGGCGCGGGCTCGCGGCGGCGCCAGTCCTCCGGGATGACCGTCTCCAGCAGGTCGTCCACGGTGATCACGCCCAGGATCCGGTCCTGCTCGTCCACCACGGGCACGGTCAGCAGGTTGTAGTCGGCCATCAGCAGCGCGACGTCCTCGGCGTCGGTGTCGGGGAGCACGCAGACCGGTGCGGTGGCCATCAGCTCCCGCAGCGGGGTGGCCGGGTCGGCCTGGACGAGCGTCACCAGGGTCGCGGTGCCGCACAGCCGCTCGCCCGCCTCACCGGCCTCGACCGCGTAGACGCTGGTGAGCGCCTCCGGTTGCATGATGCGGGCGCCCCGCACCCGGGCGAGCACCTCGGCGGCGGTGGCTTCCGGCGCGGCGGTGACGAAGTCCAGCGCCATCAGGCCGCCGGCGCTGGACGGATTGAAGCCCATCAGGGTGAGCACCTTGGTGCGCTGCCCGGCCGGCAGAGCGTCCAGGACGGGCTGCCGGCGCTGCTGCGGCAGGTCGTTGATGGCGTCGGCGGCGTCGTCGGCGCGCATCCGGGCCAGCACGGCGGCGATCTCGGCGTCGCTGCGCTCGGCGAGCAGCCGGGTCTGCGAGTCGGGCTCCAACTCCTCGAAGACGTCGGCTTCCAGTTCGGGGTCGGCGTGCACGGTCGAGAGGATCTCCTCGGACTCGGTGCGGTTGGCCTCCTCCAGCAGGTCGGCGAGGTCGGCCGGCTTGAGCTTGCGCAGGCGGCCGAAGGGGCCGCGCACCCGGGCCGACTGGGCGTGGCCGATCAGCGGCTCGAAGGCCTTCCAGTCCCGCCACTGCGGCGGTGACTCACCGGCGAAGAAGCCGAACAGCCGGGGCCGGTGCGGATGGGTGTCCAGGCGGTCCACCACCCAGCCGTCCGGGCGGTCGCGCAGCTCCAGATCGTGGGCACGGACCAGTTCGGCGTCGGCCACGTCGATCACCCGGTGGCCGAGCACGTCCCGGCGCAGCAGCACCTCGCCCTCGCGCCGCTCGAACGGGCGCAGGTCGACCACCTCGCTGGTGAGCCGGATCCGCTGGCCGCCGAACGCGGCGACCTGGGCGATCGGCAGGAACACCTCGCGGGCGCCGATCCGGGCGACCAGGCCGGTGACCACGGGGTAGTCGCGGCCACGCAGTCGGACGATCACATCGGCAAGCCGCCCCACCGGTTCGTCGTTGCGCCCGGTCAGTGGGCGGCGCAGCAGTTGGGAGAGCACCACCACTCGTTCCACCCGGACGAAGCTAGCCGTGGCGTCCGGCGGCCCGGGAGGGCGCGACCGGGGGCGCCCGGGGATCACCCCGATCGGCTCAGTCCGGCTACCCGGCCGGGATGCGGTGCCGGGCGGCCGCGACCAGCGTCCGGGCCACCGGCCCCGGCAGCCCGAAGTGGTGCTCCAGCCAGGCGACGTCATGGCCGCGGGTGGCGCAGATCCAGGCCGCCTCCAGCTGGTGCGGGCTCGGCGGATCGTCGAGGACGGTCAGCAGGGCGGCCAGCTCCTGGGCGGGATACTCGGCCAGGGTGTCGCCGGTGAACCACGGCCCGCCGGGCTCCTCGGCGGGCGGCCGCGCGGGCGGCCGGGGAGCGCCGACGACCGTCCGGCGCAGCCGAAGGGTGACCAGCACCGCCGCCGCCACCAGCGCCGCCGCGCCGAGCAGCACGCCGCCGACCAGCGCCCGGTCGTCGACCGGTGCGGCGGCCATCGCGATCACGGCGGCCACCAGCACGATCAGCACGGTCATCAGGGCAGCGCCCTCGGCGGTCCGTGGCCGGAGCAGCCGGCGCAGCTGCGGTACCTGGGACATGTGCGGACACCTCCCCCTCCAGGGTGCGCCCACCCGCCAGGGACCCGCCCGCTTGGAAAGCGCGCCGGGGGCAACCCCTCACGAGTTCGGATCTCGTATCCTCCGCCTTCACGAAGGCCCGGACCGCTGAGCAGTTCGGGCCTTCGTCGTTCACCCGCGACGGACCGACCCTCGATCCGGACGCCGCAGCAGCCGGCGGAGGTCGCGCCAGGCCTGCACGACAGCGACCAGTCTCCGCAAGAGCACCTGAACGCACCCGAGCAAGGCGCCGACGAACATCACCCCCCCCCACAGGGCGATAGCGCTCCAATCGACGACGGCTCTCCGCATGACAGGCCTCCGCTCGACGCCGTGAACGACTCCCCCCCCGCATCCTTCAGGCCCGCGCCGCCGAAGTCTGCACGTACAAACCGCCATCTACTCGAACGGACGTACGACAGCGGCACCAATGAGTTGACTTCGGAACATATTCCGAAGTAACGTGCCCCTATGTCCACTCTCACCGTGTCGTTGTCGTTCTCTGACCTGTCGAAGAACTCCAAGCGGGTCGCGGACACCGTCGAGCGCGCCCAGCGCGTTCACGTCACGCGGCGTGATGGCGAGGACCTCTACCTCACCACTGCCCGCCACGATCAGCAGCGGGAGGAGACCGCTGACGTCACCGCCCGCCTCTTCACCGCCCTGATCCGCAGCGATGAAGGCGCGCGAGCCGTGCTGCTGGCCCTGCCCGAGGTGTTCCCGTGGAGCAGGCACCTGTCAGCCGAGGAGGTACGCGAGTTCGTGGTGGACCTCGTCAACGCGACGCGCGACGCCGCCGAACTGGATGTCCACTCCAACCTCCACCGCGTCATAGTCGAATGGCGCGCCACCGCCAGGATCCTGGCGGACCCCGACCTCACCGCCCAGCTGACCCGGGCCCTCCCCGACGAAGACCACGGCGAGGTGCCCGCCCCGTGAGCCCCAAGCGCGGTGATGACGTTCCACCCCCACCCATCGACGACGAGTGGCGCCTGCGATTCGCCACGAACGAGGCCGCCAAGGGGTGGGGGGAGCTTTGTGCTGAAGCACCTGGCAACAGCCGGCGCTGTTTCGAGGCGCTGCGCAGTTCCCCGGCCTCCACCAACGACCCCGACCGGCAGCACCGGCTGCGCGGCCGACTTGCCACCGCGACGCTCGGCGGCATGGCCTATCCCCAGTGGGAGTACGAGGTGACGGCCGGAGGCCGCGTGCGGTACCTCATCGACGAACCCCGCCACACAGTGCTGCTGGTCTATGCGTCCACCCGCCACCCGAAGGACACCGACAGCTGACCTCCGGACCGGCTCGACATGGTCTCAGTTCTGGTCTCATTCAACGCTGTTCAGCCTGGTTCAGACTCCACTCAGTGGTGCGCTCGCCGCAGATCAGGACGAATGCCGATCCCGGCGGACCCTGTTCGGAAGAATTGGAAAGCGGGTTGAGGGCATCCCCTCACGACTTCGAATCTCGTATCCGCCGCCTCCGCCCGCCTGGGCAGACGATGGCCCGGACCGTCCTGCTTCGAGGGGCCGCTGGCGCGTGGCATTGATCTGCCGCACAGGGTGGGCTTACTGGCGACGGAACGGCCGGCTGGGGCCAGATGACGACCACCTCGCCGCCTCGCCGACGGCTGATCGTCCCCTCCTCGGCCCGGGTTTTGGGCGGGCCGAGCCGGCTCGTCGCGGAGGAGGATCGAGCGCCAGACCCGCTCCTTGAGTTCCCGGATACAGGGCCCGCAGGCGTACATCGGCGCCTGCAACCCGGCGACGCTGGCGGGGCCGATCACAGGACCCGGGTCCACTGGTGTCCGCAGTACAGCCAGCAGAATCCGTCGACCCAGTCGTTGCCGTCGTCCGTCGCGGCGGGGGCGGGACGGCCGCCTCGAGCGAATTCGGCGAGCCCGGGAATCACCAGGTGCGGCACGGCCAGTTCGGTCATTGCGTTTCGGGCTCCGGGATCAAAAATGGCTCTGGCGGTCAGGCCGCGTCCTTCACCGCGGCAAGGCTGGTGGCCCATTCGAGGGCGGTCATGATGTGCTCGGGCTGGATGCCGACGTGCGGGTCCGGCTGGATCAGCAGCGTCGGGTTGCCGAACGTGGTTCGGTCGGCCGCCCACTGGTGGTCGAGCGGGGTGAAGTCGTCGTCGATCCACACGACCGGGGCAGTGGCGAGCCAGTCGGCCACGTGGTTGCGCTTCCACAAGTAGCCTTCGGGGTGGCTGGTGATGATGGGCAGTCTGGGCAGCTCGATGTGCTCGAAGTCCGGCACTCCCAGCAGCGGGGCGATGATGCGGCGGGCGTCGAACCGCCAGCTGGTGCACCACACCGGCCGCACGAGGCCGGTGCTGACGGCGTCGAGGATCAGCTTGCCGTGGTCGGGGTTGAGCCAGACCCAGAACGGTTCTCCGCCGTCCTTGGTGCGGACCTGGTGGCGGATGTGGGTGGCCGGGGCGCTGCCGTCGGCGTCGGGGAACGGTATGAGGACGCCGTCGATGTCCAGCAGCAGGTACGGAGGTTGGTGCATCGGTGCCTCCCGGGGCGGGTCATGGCTTCCGTGCGGTGATCAGCAGGGTGGTGGGCCAGCGCGAGTCGGCCGGCGCGAAGAGGTTGTGGAGACCGGTGACCAGGAGGCCAGCGCGGTTGAGGGCCCGCGCCCAAGCGGCCGGGTCAATGTCCCAGCGCTTCAGCGCAGCCAAAGTGCCATCGCGTAGAGCGACTTGATCGAGGGTGTGGGGGCTGGCCGGGATCACGCCGGTCCGTTGCGGGTGCGGGACGGAGAAGGCGAGCACGCCCTTGCGGTCGAGGCGGCGCGAGCACGCAGAAAGGATTTTGGACGGCTCGGCCAGGCCGATCGCCCCGAACACCGAGACGATCACGTCCAGTGGTTCACGCTCACGGGTCAGGTAGGCGATCGCATCCGCGTTCACGAACTCGCATCCGAGGTGGCCGTAGTGGCCCTTCGCCCGGCGGATCTGGCCCCGCGAGCGGTCGACCCCGACGGCCCGGGCGCCGAGGCCGACCAGGTGGGCGGTGGTGTGGCCTGGCCCGCAGCCCAGTTCAACGATCCGCCGCCCAGCCAGCCCGTGACCCAGGATCTCGGCACCCGGACCGATCCCGGGCCGCTGGGTCCACTCCATCCGACCGGGCGACTCCAGAGGCTGCGGCGGAGCCTGGGCAAGACGCTGGGCTGCGTGGGCGTCCCAGACGTCCACCGTCATGCTTCGAGCAGTTGGAGGGCCGTGGTCAGGTGCCGGCGGACGGTCTTGATGTAGAGCGAGTCGTCGGCCCGATTGTTGATCCACCTGACGGCCTGCTCCATGAACCACTCCACAGCCCAAACACGGTGCCAGCCGAGCGCCCACCGCTCGGCGGGAAGGCCGCCGCGCTCGGCGAGCGCGTCCTTCGGACCGCCTGCGGCCACGTACATCTCGATGAAGGCTCGCAGGCGAACCGGGTCGGCCTCGCCTGTGGTGCCGTGCCAGGAGGCGAGGTCGAGCAGGCCAGGGCCGGTGAACGCGCGGGCGAAGTCCAGCAGGCGCCAGCCCTGTGTTCCGAAGTGGAGGCTGGTGGGATGGAACTCGGAGTGCACCCAGCCGAATGGAGCCATGCCGGTACCGGTGGCGCGCTTGTCGGCCGAGGCGACCAGCGCTTCCAGCATCGCGGTGATGTCCGCCGTGTCCTCGCTCCAGCGGCCGTCCCCCCGCAGTCGACGAAGATGGCCGCGGGCGAGTTCCGGGAGCGCGGCGAGCGCGTCCTCGTCCATGACCGGCAGCCAGGCGACCCCGGGGGCCGCGTGGAGGGCTGCGGCAGCCACGGCGCCGTCGGCGTCCTGCGCTTCGCGGGCCGGCTCACCCAGGTCCTCGATGACCATGCCGAGGGTGCCCTCGCGGGCGATGGAGCCGATTACCTGGGGCACCGGGATACCGGCGCGGTCGGCCGCGCGCAGGATCCGGTCCTCGTACTCGAAGGGCTCGACGGCGTACTTGTAGATCGCGGTGCGTCCGTTGTCGAAGCGCAGGCGCTCGACACCGGACATGCCCCACACCCGCAAGGGTTCCCGGATGGGAGCCGTGAGTCCGGTGCTGGAGCAGATGTCGGCGAGGATGGCGGTCACGATGGTGCTGTCCACGGGAAGCGGTTCCGTTCGTTCGAGCCGGTCAATGGGGCTGGCTCGGGGTGACAGCGCGCTTGCCGCCCCGAACCGTTGTCAACGTGAGGTTCAGCCCGCGGTCACGCGGTAGGAGTCGACCTGCTCGATCCACTCCTTCTTCATGCCCGACAGTTCCTCGCGGAAGCGGGCCATGGAGGCCCCGTAGGGGGCGACCACGCCACCGGACTGGTCGGGCACGGACTGGCAACCGTGCACCAGCCGGCCGCCGAGCGCGGTGTGGGCCTTGATGCCCTCGATCCGGCGGTGCTCGTTGAACCAGCCGCCGTGGTAGACCTCGTCCAGCATCTGGCCGTCCTCCTCGGAGAGGTCGAAGACCCGCCGGTGGCGGAGGGGAAGAACCAGCACGGGCCGACGTTCGAGATGTGCCCGTTGAGCTCGACCTTGTTGAGGGCCATGAGGGTGGCTGCCTCACGCAGCATCCGCAGGTGCTCGGCGGTCACGCGCGGCAGGCCCAGGCTGGCCAGGTGCTCGTCGCGGAAGAGGTGCGCGTACACCTGGTAGGCGATGGCCAGCACCTCCCCGGCGTCGCGGGTGGAGCGGCCGTGGGCCTTGATGAACTCCAGCGCCATCTGCTCGACGGCGGACTCCTCGGTCTCGTCCGCCCCGAGCAGACCGTCCTTGACGGCCTGCCAGTCGACGATAAGCCAGGAGTTGGTCTCGAACCGGAAGAAGTACTTCTCCGGGTCGATGGTGATCCTCTTGCCGTCCACGGTGATGCCGGGCAGGCGGTTCCAGCGCGGGTCGAACGCCTCGGGCAGCTCGACCGTGATCGTCGCGGTGTCGACGGTGGTCACCTGTGACTCCGTTCCGGGTAGGGCACCCCTGGACGGGGCGCCTATCAGCTTGGTGAGCCGCCCGGGGAGAGGGTTCCTGTCATCGCCCCGGGCGGCTGACTCACAGTCAACCCCCGTGCACGCAGACGGATAAGGTGCCAGGGTGTAGGCCAGTTGTCGGCCAGACGTCGGCCACTGTGGGCCAGGTGTCGGCCTGCGGGCAGCCTGAGGGAGGGCGCCGTGTCAGGGGAATCTGCGTCGGTCGCAGACCTGATCAGGGCCGCGCGGGAGAAGAAGGGCTGGTCACAGCCCAAGGTGGGGCGTGAACTCGGTCGGGCCGAGGGCAAGGGCGGCACCGGACCGGGACGCGACCAGGTCTCCCGCTGGGAGCGCGGTGGCCGAATGCCGAAGTACTGGCTGCCGTACCTGGTCGAGGTGCTGGACCTCGACCTCGCAGACACGGTCAACGCTGGACCAACTGGTCCGGAGGAAACGGGGACTGGCGATACGGTGGAATCCGTCATCGAGCTGAGCCGGAGGGACGTGGTGGATCGCCGCGGATTCGTGGCCGCCTCCAGCGCGTACGCGCTCGCGGCCCTTGGCCTGCCCGACCCGGACGCCATCCTGCGGCGCGTACGGGTCAAGTCCGGCGGCAAGCCCCACGTCGGCCGGGGCGAGGTCGCCGCGATCCGCCAGATGACCCGCTCCCTCGGCGACGCGGCGGCCGAGCTCGGTGGCGGACACGCCCGACACCTCGCCGTCCGCTACCTCCACGATGACGTCGCCCCCTGGCTGGACGGCTCCTGGACCGAGGTCATCGGGCGCGAGCTGTTCGCCGCCACCGCCCAGCTCGTACATCTGGCCGGTTGGATGGCCCAGGACGAGGGCAACCAGGACGCCGCCCAGCAGTACTACGCGCACTCCTTCCGCTTGGCCTCCGAGGCCGGAAACGCCGAACTGGCCGCCACCGCCCTGCGGGGCCTCGCCGTCCAGGCGATCGACCTCGGCTTCCGGGCCACGGCAGTGCGGATATCCGAAGAGTGCGTCGACCAGGCCAAGGACATCGATGACCCCAGGGCCCTGGCCTACTACCAGGCCACCCTGGCGAACGCCGCTGCCCTCGACGGCGACCGCCGCACCGCCACCACCTCTCTCACCGCATCCCAGACCGCGATCGAACGCGCTACCGGCGCCCCCGGCGAGTCCTGGGCCTCGCACTACAGCACCGGCCGCTGGGCCCACGAAGCCGGCATGATCCTCGCCCAACTCGGCGACTACACCAGTGCGCTGGACCACCTCCACCACGCTCTGGACATCCACGGCCTCGACCGCCGCCGCACCCGTGCCATCGTCCTCGCCGACCTCGGCACCGTCTGCCTCCGCCAGGACAACGTCGATGGCGCCATCGCCTCCTGGAACGACTTCCTCGACTGCGCGGACGGCATTCGCTCCATCAAGGTCCGAGACGCCGTCCACGACATGCGCGCCCGCCTACACCGCCTCCGCGACATCCCCGCCGCTGAGGAGCTGGACGAACGAGCGGCAGCCCTCGAATGAGTCCCAGCCTGGGGACTTCTTCGCGACGCGCTGGTTCAAGCCCCCCCGCACGCCCGAGACTCGAAGGAGCAGGATGGAACCCCGCAGTGCTGGAGCCTTGGGCAAGGAGTTTCCCTACACCCGGAAAACTCTGTGCTACATCGAGATAGCCGAGGACGGCACGGTCTCCCAAGGGACCGATGCCGGCACCTACGACCGGGCCCGGACCGGAAAGTCCCGGCTGTTCGCGGTGTGGCCAGGCGAGTGGTCGAGCCACTTGTTCGTCATTGATGACCTCGATGAGTACGCCCGCGCTCACGGCCTCATCCACGACCAGGACCGCACCGGGCTCGCCGACCATGAACACGTGGTCCGCTGGGAAGTAGACCCCTACGAGGCCAAGCCCATGGCCAGCTACATCAGCATCCAACTCGAACTGGACTGCGGGTGCACGATCGAAGATCGCAGAACCTTCGCAAGCCAGATGCGAGCACAGCGCGGCTGGGACATCGCCACATCTGGCGGCTGGGGCAAGCGCACGGGGCAAGGCCGCACCACCTACTCCCTGCGTGCCCGCCGCAAGAGCCTGACGCAATGATTGATCCCGTGTTGCTGGACAGCCGCAATTCAGCAACCGGGTCGTCCAGCCGCGACCGGTAGTGACCGCCTCACTGCCTCTAACGTGCACAGAGGACCTCAATGACCACCCCGCCCAGAATTACGGGCCAGAGGGTCGAGGCACCGCAGCCGTCACGATTTGCTGAGCCCTGTACGGCGACGAGTGGCAGGCACGGTCCTGAGGAAGCCGGAGCCCATCGATGGAATCCGACTAGCCGACTTCCCTGGCCTGTCCGAACACGACATGACTCAACGGGAGTCCGGGTGAGCCAAGTACGGCCAAGCGAGCAGATGCGTGGCCTCGGAATCGTCCAGCAAGGCGTCCCGATCCTCACCGAGCCACCGTCCCCATGGGGAGCCCCACTTGTCACGGCTCTGAGCGGCAAGGATGCGAGCGGCAAGCCAAGGCTCGGAATTGCCAACCGCGACGGCATGCTCAGGCCCTCTTCTTCGAAGTCACGATGCGACTTGCGAATCAGCAGAGGCGCCGCGTTGGCCATTTGACTGGATACCACGTAAAGATGTGGTTTGGGTGCCGCCGTCGCCGAGACCTACCATTCAAGACGAGCGATGCAGATGCTGATCGCGTGGTAGAGGCCCTGGTAGCACACCGGCCGAACCCCGCCCATTCAAGTTCCGGGAGCTCAGCCTCCTCGGCAGTTGACTGGATTCGGCCCAGTTCGGACCCCTGATGAAGTGAACCGGTTGCCGTCAGACGGTCACGAGACGGACGCGATCTCCGCAGAGCTTTGCCATATCGTCGAGGTCCGACGTCAGCACGACGACCGGCCGCTGCTGCCGCAGAGCCATCTCGGCAACAGCGGCGTCGATCGCGTACTTGTGGCCGTGAAGGCCTGCGGCGATCAGCATCGCGGAAGCCGCTCGAGCCTCCTCATCACCCACCGGCACAATTCTCAGCCCGGACAGAATCCACCGAAGACGAGCCTGATCAGTACGACTATGCGCGGCTTCGATGATGGTCAAGGCGCTGATCACGACCTCCATGCCACGTTTCCGGGCCTCCGCGACCAGCGCGACGACCGGCTCGTGATCATTGAGCAGCTTCGTGAGGCCCTCGGAGTCGAGCACCAGAGTGCCTTCATGGCTCAGCTTGCGACGGGCCATTCGCCCTGCTCGGCGAACACCTCGTCGAAGACCTGCCGGGCCCGGTCCTGCTCGGCAGTCGAGATCGGCCCCTTCCGGCGCTCATAGTCGGCAAGGTACTCATCCAGGATCTGCCCCCGCAGCTCGCGCTCGACGGCTGCAGTGATGAACGCCGAGAACTCACGCTTGCCCACCCGTTGGCGGATCGCCTCGGCCGTACCTTCAGGCAAGGAGAGGCTGACCCTGGTGGCCGGCCCTTCGCCGATGCTGTAGGGCATCTCAGTCATGGCTCTAGATTATCAAAGAAGTAGGAATGTCGTCCTTGATCGCGAGTCCGGGCCTTCGATCAAGGCGGAGGGTACGAGATTCGAACTCGTGAGGGGATGCCCCCCGATGCGCTTTCCAACTGTTCGTCCGGCTGTCCGGGGACGGTCCGGGTCTTGGCCTGCAGCGGAGCGGCTCGGCGGCTGTGCTCCGAACGGTGCTCGATCCGAACGCCGAGTAGGCGGCGGAGGTCGCGCCACTCCGACGGCACCCCCGGCTCGACGGTCCACCGGCCGGCCCCGGCCTGTCGCGGGCCCGCAGGGGCCCCGAGGGCGCGGAGGGCGGAATGTTAGTCTCGCCGTTCGGTCCGCAACCGCTCCGACAGTTCAGCCGAAGGATTCGTCTGGCCATGGCCTCCACCCTTGTCATAACGAATGACTTTCCGCCCAGGCAGGGTGGGATAGAGACCTTCGTGCACGCCATGGTGACCCGGATGCCCGCCGACGACGTCGTCGTCTACACCTCGCACGAGCCCGGCGACCGCGCCTATGACGCCACCCTTCCGTTCCCGGTGGTGCGCGACTCCAGCCGGATGCTGCTGCCCACCGCGCGAGTGACCCGCCGGGCGCTCCAGATAGCCCGGACCCACGGCTGCGACCGGGTCTGGTTCGGCGCCGCCGCCCCGCTCGGACTGATGGCGCCGACCCTGCGCCGCAACGGGATCCGGCGGATGGTCGCGACCACCCACGGCCACGAGATCTGGTGGGCCAGGATCCCCGGGGCCCGGCAGGCGCTGCGGCGGATCGGCGACAACGTCGACGCGGTGACCTACCTCGGCCAGTACACCCGGGACCGGATAGCGCCCGCCCTCGGCCCGCGTCCCGCGCTCAGCCGGCTGGTGCCGGGTGTGGACTCGGAGCTGTTCCACCCCGATCCCGTCGCCGGCGCCGCGCTCCGCGCCGAACTCGGCCTGGAGGGCAAGCGGGTGATCGTCTGCGTGGCCCGCATAGTGCCGCGCAAGGGCCAGGACATGCTGGTCCGGGCGCTGCCGCTGATCCGCCGCTCGGTGCCGGACGCGGTGCTGCTGGTGGTCGGCAAGGGCCCGCACGAGGCCGAGGTGCGCCGGCTGGCCGACCGCCTCGCCCCGGGCGCGGTGCACTTCGTCGGCGGCAAGACCCACGCCGAGACCCCGCCGTACTACGCCGCCGCCGACGTCTTCGCGATGCCGTGCCGGACCCGCAAGGGCGGTCTGGAGGCCGAGGGCCTCGGCATCGTCTTCCTGGAGGCCGCGGCCAGCGGCCTGCCGGTCGTGGTCGGCCGCTCCGGCGGCGCCCCGGACACCGTGCTGGACGGCCGGACCGGGCACGTCGTCAACGGCGCCGACCCGGTGGCGATCGCCGCGGCGCTGACCGGGATACTGCTCGCCCCGGACCGCGCGGCGATGGGCGCCGCGGGCCGTGAGTGGGCGAGGGAGTCCTGGTCCTGGGAGGCCTCGGCCCGCCGGCTCACCGACCTGCTGACCCCCGGGCGCACGCTCTCCGTGGTGTCCGGCGGCGAGTGACGCCGCACGGGTGCGACGCTCGGATCCGCCGCGCACCCGTTCACGGCTCATGGTGCCGGCGCCCAGCCCGGCCTCCTCGGCACACCCGCCGCGGCGCTCGCCCCGGCACCGCGCGCCGCTGGACCAAGGCCGGCCGCCGGCGGTGCCGTTCGCCCCGTTCAACTGGCTCCGGGCCGCAGTTGGACAGGGCGGCCGGGCGAGGAAGCGCCCTGGTCCGGCGGCCGGTTGACTCCTGCTCAGCGCCCTTTGCCATAGTGGGTCGAGGTGGGGCCGGACGGTCCACATCATGCCCATGGAGAGGACGACGTGATGACGAATCCGTTCGAGGACCCTGACGCCGACTACCGGGTCCTGGTCAACGACGAGGGCCAGCACTCGCTGTGGCCGGTCTTCATCGAGGTGCCGGCCGGCTGGACGTCGGTGTTCGGTGCGGCCGGCCGTCAGGAGTGCCTGGACTACATCGAGGCGAACTGGACCGACATGCGCCCCAAGAGCCTGATCGCGGCGATGGCTCAGGGCTGACCGGACCGAAGCCCGTCGGCACTCCCCGAAGGCTGCTTGCGCACCCGCGGAAGCGGCCTTCGGCGTTCCGATGCCCGGCGCGCTGCCCCGGGCATCGGAGGAGCCCCTGACCGCAAGACCCCGGACTCGCGGACCTGACACTGTGCGGATGCGGAGGTGACGTCTCGACAGCTCCCTTCCGAACGGTGACGATGGGTTCGGGTGGCTGACGGGGGTCACGGGACAGTTGTTGCCCGCAGGGGCGCGGTGTTCCGGCGCACCCACTCAAGGCCCCAGTGAACAGCGGAATGTCATCTCGCATTCAAGGGGAGTACGAGTGGACCGGCTTGACGGGACCTCGCGAGTTGGTGCGTCCGGTGCGATCGCGGGGACGGCGCCGGGTGACGACAGACCGGAGGGCTGCCCCGAGACGGTGCTGATCCCGATCGCGGCGCTGCTGACCGGCGAGCCCCTCCGCTCCACCGGCCACGACGTCGATCACGTCATGCGACTGGCCGGTCTTGACACGCCTTTCCCGCCGATCCTGGTCGAGCGCCGGACCATGCGGGTGATCGACGGGACCCACCGGCTGCTGGCCGCGGTCCTCAGGAGCAGGGAGTCCATCGAAGCCACCTTCTTCGACGGTCCCCCGGAGGACGCTTTCCTCCGCGCCGTCGAGGCCAATGTGTCGCACGGCCTGCCGCTGTCGCTGGCGGACCGCAGGACGGCGGTCGAGCGGATCGTCATCACGCATCCGTCCCTCTCCGACCGGGCGATCGCCCGGATCGCCGGCGTCGGCGCCAAGATGGTGGCCGGCATCCGCAAGCGTTCGACCGCGGCGGTCCCCCAGTTGGACGGTCGGGCGGGCCGGATGGGCCGGGACGGCCGGGTGCGACCGGTGGACGCGGCAGCCGGGCGGCTCAGGGTGGCGGAACTGATCGCGCGGCACCCGCAGGCCTCGGTGCGCGAGCTGGCCCGGATCGCCGGGGTGTCACCGGCGACGGCCAGCGACGTTCGCAAGCGGCTGCGGGAGGGGGAGAGCGCGCTCGCGACAGGGCGGGCCACGGCCGCCGCGAAAAAGCCGGACGTCGCCGGGTCGGACGTCACCGGGTCCGACGTCACCGGCGGCCGGGGCCGGCGGCTTCGACTGGTCAGGGCGGACCCGGCCGAGCTGTTGGAGAAGCTGATCCGCGACCCCTCGTTGCGGCACAAGGAGGAGGGGCGCCAACTGCTGCGATTACTGCGCCAGAACTCACTGCGGTCCCAGGAGTGGACCGAGCTGACGGCCGTGGTGCCGGCGCACTGCGGTGCCCTGGTGGTGAGCCTGGCCCGCCAGTACGCCGCCGTCTGGCAGGAGTTCGCCCGGGAACTGGACGAGCGGATGCGCTCGCTCGACACGCACGACGGGGGGCGGCAGGCGCGGGCTCAGGGCAGCTGAGGCATCGCCCTGCGGACGGGCCGCCGCACACTCCGGGAAGCGGTTCAGCGGCTTCGCTGAACCACTTCCCGGCGGGCGTCCCGTCAGCCCTCCAGCCAGCCGTGCTTCCTGGCCACCCCGGCCAGACCGGCCCGGATCTGAAGGATCTGCGCGCCCGTCAGGCTGGGGGCCGCGCTGAGCAGCGCTTCGGTCACCTCACGGTGGTACTCGTCCTGGCCGAGCACGTCGCAGAGCGAGTCCGCGGCCTCGGGGCGGTGCGCCGGCGCGGCGGGCAGCGGAGGAGTGATCGGATTGCCCGCCTCGTCCTCGGCCAACCGGACACCGGACGCCTTGAGGCCTCGGTCGCCGTTCTCGACCTCGAACTCGACCGCGAGACCGGAACGCAGGTATGACTCCGGAATCTCCACGTCGTTCACGTGCAGGAACACGTCCTCGCCACCATGGTCGGGAGCGATGAAGCCATATCCCCGCACTCCGTCGAACCGCACCACACGACCGGCAACCATGCCAACCCCCAAATTGCTCCCGGGCCCCTTGCCCGGATGCCTGCCCCGCACCCTATCCCCGCTGCCCGCCAGGGGAGACCGGTTCGGCGGCAGTGGATTTGAACGCGCGATGCCGCCCGAGGCCTGCGGCGGACGGGATCAACGCGAAATATCGGAACGCGGCATCGCGGCCGGAATCTCAGCAAAGTCGGCGCACCGACGGCTCGACAACTCCATTAGCAGAAGCAACGATTGGGACAGGAGAGTTGGCAGGAGCATGGTGTGGCGGGTGGGTCCGAACCAGGCGGTGGTTCGGAGTGACACGTATCCGGTCCCTTCCGCGACACGGGCGGTGTTCCGCCGGCCCTCCGCAGCGTGCGCGCAGGTTCCACCGCGCACGGATCTTGCTCAGAGCCGCACAACAACGGGGGTGGGTGTTTTGAGTCGAACTGTGGCCGAGGCCGGTTCGCCTGTGATGGTTCCGGTCTCTCTGCTCTGGCTGGGGGAGTCGCCGCGCACCACGGGCATGGATGACGAGCACGTGGCGAGACTGGCGGAGACGGACGGCCCACTGCCGCCGATCCTCGTCGAGCGGGCGACCATGCGGGTGATCGACGGCACCCACCGCTTGGTCGCCGCGATGGCCAAGGGTCAGCGGGCCATCGAGGTGGAGTTCTTCGACGGCAGCAGCGCGGATGCCTTCCTGACGGCGGTGGAGGCAAACATCGCCCACGGCCTGCCGCTGTCGCTGGCAGACCGGCGGGCGGCGGCCGAGCGGATCATGGGCTCGCATCCGCACCTGTCGGACCGGGCGATCGCCCGGTCCGCGGGGCTCGGGGCCAAGGCGGTGGCGGGGATCCGTCGCCGCCTCGTGGAGACGGCGGAGCAGCCGCAGCTCCAGGCACGGATGGGGCGCGACGGCAAGATGCGTCCGCTCAACGGCCTGGAGGGCCGGCGCCGGGCGGCGGAGCTCCTGGTGGCACGCCCGGACGCCTCGCTGCGCGAGGTCGCCCGGCTGGCCGGAATCTCCCCGGCGACGGTCAGTGATGTCCGTCGCCGGCTGGCGGCCGGTGAGCTGCCGGGGGTCGGTCCGGCGCCCACGGGCGACGAAGTCCCGGACGACGTGGGCAGCGAGGCCGCCCCGGCCCAGCCGCGGTCCTCTTCACACGCCACCCGCCGGATGCGGCTGGTGCAGTCCGACCCCAGCGTGGTGCTGGAGAAGCTGGTGCGCGACCCCTCGCTGCGGCACAAGGAGGAGGGGCGGCAGCTGCTGCGCCTCCTCCAGCAGAACGCGCTGGCCAGCCGGGAGTGGTCCGAGCTGACCGCGGTGGTGCCGGCGCACTGCGGAGCGCTGGTGGTCGACCTGGCGCGGCAGTGCGCGGAGACCTGGCTCGAGTTCGCGCAGGAGCTGGACGCGCGGGTGCGCACCACCGACCGGGTGGTGGGCGCCGGCTGACGGAGCGTCGGTCCGGCCCGCGAGCCCGAGGCGCCCGCGGGCCGGCGACCCCGGGTCAGCGGGCCCGGGTCAGCGGGCCTTCGCGGCCGGCAGCACCTGCCGCAGCCAGTCGCGCCGGCCGCGCTTGCGCCACTCGCGCGGGTACCCCACCGAGACCTCCTCGAAGCGCACCCCGTCGTACCAGGTCTCCCGGGGGATGTGCAGGTGGCCGTAGATCATCGCGGCGGCGCGGTACTTGACGTGCCAGTCGGCGGTCAGCTCGGTGCCGCACCACTGGGCGAACTCCGGGTAGTGCAGCACCCGGGTGGGCTCGCGCACCAGCGGATAGTGGTTGACCAGGACCGTCGGCAGCGCCGGGTCGAGCGCGTCGAGCCGGCGCTCGGTCAGCTCGATCCGGGACCGGCACCAGTCACCCCGGGTCGGGTACGGGTCCGGGTGCAGCATGAACTCGTCGGTGCAGACCACCCCGGCCTCGTGCGCCAGGCGCAGCGACTCCTCCACGGTGGTGGCGCCGGGTGCCATGAACGAGTAGTCGTAGAGCGTGAAGAGTGGGGCCACCACCACCGGGCCGCCGTCGCCCCGGAACACCGGGTACGGGTCCTCGGGGGTGTGCACGCCCAACCGGCGGGCCAGTTCGACCAGTTTGAGGTAGCGCTCCTCGCCGCGCAGCGTCACCCGGTCATTCGGGTGGGTCCACAGCTCGTGGTTGCCGGGTGACCAGATCACCTCGGCGAACCGCCCGCGCAGCACGGCGAAGACCCAGGCGATGTCGTCGAACAGCTCGGCCGCGTCGCCGGCGATGATCAGCCAGTCCGACGGGTCGTCAGGGTGCAGCGACTCCACGATCGCCCGGTTGTCCGGATGGGCGATGTGCAGGTCGCTGATGGCGAGCAGGCTGCCGGACAGGGCTCACACCTCCGTTACCGCTGGTGCCTCGAGTGGGATTCGAACCCACGCTGTCGGTGGTTTGAGCACCGTGTCTCTCCCGCTGGACTACCGAGGCGAGGGCGGGGCCGACAGCCGGTCAGCCGCCTCGACCACGAACATACCCGCTTCCGGGGAAGCTGGCCAGAGTGATCAACTGACGCTCCGCCGGGTGGACGGGCTGCGATCATGGGGTCGACGAGCCCACTTCGAGACCGGGGGAGCCACCGATGGCGGCAGCGGACCCGACGTCCCAGGTGTTCTGCCTGCCCTACGCGGGCGGCAGCAGCATGATCTTCAGCAAGTGGCCGCGCTCGCCCCAGGGCCCGCGCTGGGTCGGACTCGACTACCCGGGGCACCTGCTGACGCTGCGGCGACCCCCGGCCGCCTCCATCCCGGAGCTGGCCGCGGGGCTGCTCCCCGGCGTGCTGGAGCAGGCCGACGGGCCGTTTGCGCTGTTCGGGGTGAGCCTGGGAGCGCTGGTCGCCTACGAGTTGGCCCTGGCCGCCGAGGCGGCGAGCCGCCCGCCCGCGCTGCTCATCCTGGCCGCCTGTCCGGCTCCCTCCCAACTGCCTTGGCAGCCCGAGCGGTTCAGCGAACTGGACGACGAGGCGTTCCTGGCCGCCTTCGCGGAGCTCTACCGTGGAGTGGAGCTGGAGCTGCTCGCCGCCCCGGAGATCCGCGAGCTGGTGATGCCGGTGCTGCGGCAGGACGTCGCACTGTACGGCAGCTACTGCCAGGCGCAGTCGGACCGTCCTCCGGTACCGGTCGGCACCGACCTGCTGGTGCTCTCCGGGGCCGAGGACATCACGGCCACCGCGGCCCGGGCCGAGCCCTGGCGCGACTACTCCACCGGCGCGGTGGAGTGCCTGGAGGTGCCGGGTGACCACTTCTTCGTCGACAAGCGGGCGGCCGAGCTGACCGCCCTGCTGACCGAGAGGCTCACCGCCCGCCGGATCCCGGCCGGCTGACGGCAGCCGGCCGGGATCCGCGCGCGAATCAGCGCTCCGCGGCCTCCACCGTGTGGCGCAGCAGCAGCGCGGTGGTGACCGGGCCGACGCCGCCCGGCACCGGGGTCAGCGCGCCGGCCGTCCCGGCCACCGCCGGGTCGACGTCGCCGGCCAGGCCGCCGTCCTCGGTGGGGTTGGTGCCCACGTCGATGACGGTGGCGCCGGGGCGGACGTGCGCCGGGGTGATCAGCCCGGCGCGGCCGACGGCGGCCACCACCACGTCGGCGGTGCTGGTGACCGCGGCCAGGTCGGCGGTGCGCGAGTGGCAGACCGTCACGGTGGCGTTGCGGTCCAGCAGCAGGTGCGCGGCGGGCTTGCCGACCACGGTGGAGCGGCCGACCACCGCCACGTGCTTGCCCTGCAGCTCGACCCGGTAGTGCTCCAGGATGGTGAGCACGGCCTCGGCGGTGGCCGGGGCGAAGGCCGGCAGGCCGGCGGCCAGCCGCCCGAGCGACAGCGGGCTGGCGCCGTCCACGTCCTTGGCGAAGTCGATCGCCGCGGCCAGGTCCTCCAGGCGGGCGCCGGCGGGCAGCGGGGTCTGCAGCATCAGGCCGTGCACCGTGTCGTCGGCGCTCAGCCGCTCCAGGGTGGCGGTGATCTGTTCGGTGGTCGCGTCCGCGCCGAGGTCCACGATGTCGCAGCTGATGCCGACCTTGCCGGCGGCCTTGGCGATCGAGCGCACGTACCAGGCGCTGGCTTCGTCGTCGGTGGCGACGACCACGGCGAGCCGCGGGGTGCGGCCCTGCTCGGTCAGCTTGGCGGCGCGCTCGGCCACGTCGGTGCGGATCCGGGTGGCCAGCGGGCCACCGGCGAGAACCTCGGCGGTCACTTGGTGATCTCCTTCCGCACCGCGGTGGTGACGGCCTCGGCCGCGGCGGCGATCTGGTCGACATCGGCGATGGCGGCGAGCAGCTCGGCCCGGACCGCCTCGTCCTTGATCCCGCCGAGGTTGATCTCCACGTTCACCCGGGCGGTGGTGGCCGCGGCGCGGGCCGCCTCGGTGGCGGCGGCGACGTCGGTGAGCACGTTGCGGTTGCCGATCGGCGCCAGCTCCTCGCCGAGCGCGACCAGGCGGCGGGCCACGGCGATGGTGTCGGCCGGCGGCCGGGCGGCGCCGACCAGGGCGGTGGCGATCGCGGCCGAGCGGGCGGCCTTCTCCTCGGGGGTGCCCTTGGGCAGCCCGTAGGCATCGGTGACCGCGGTGAAGGCGGCCGCGTCCTCCTCGGCGAGGCGCAGCGCGGTGGCGCCCGACTCCTCGGCCTCGGCGAGGATCCGGGCGATCACGTCCTGCACGTCGGCGTAGCGCTCGCCAGTGGTGTAGCGGGCCACCATGCACAGCAGGGCGGCGCTCTGCGCCGCATGCAGGGCGGCGCTCGCCCCACCGCCCGGGGCCGGCACCCGGGCCCCCAGCTGCTGCAGGAACTCGCCGATGGTCAGGTCGCGCATCTGTCTCCCTCAGGGAGTCGGTAACGGAGGAGGGCACAGGCGTCGCTGACCGCGCCCGGGGCGGATTCTACTCAAACCGGTTTCCGCTGGTTCGTCCGGTGATGGCCTGTCCGCAACCTCCGAGTTGACGCACCGTCTTGACGCGGCGTCAGGCACCGAGGGCGGCGAAGGCGATCCGGACCATCTCGCTCGGGTCCGCCTCGGCCCGTTCGGCGTCGGACAGCCGGGCGTGGGCGAGTCGGACGGTGCGCAACGCGCCCACCCCGGCCCGGCTCAGCGTGGCGGCGCGCAGTTCCTCGCGCAGGCCGGGTTCGGTGATGCCGGCCCGCTCGAGGAAGGCGGCGGCGACCGTCTCCTCCAGGTCGAACAGCAGGAACCTGTCGCCCCGGCTGATCGGCTCGGGGGTGAACGGCCGGGGCCCGGCCAGCAGCACGGCGGGGGAGGTGTCCTGCCGGGCGGCCAGGGCCAGCAGCGCCTCACGCAGCGCGACCAGTGGCGGTTCGGCGGTCGGCCGTCGCCGGATCTCGGCGGCCAGCAGTGGGATGAGGTCCCGGACCTGTTGCAGGACCAGGTTCTCCTTGGACGGGAAGTAGCGGAAGAAGGTGCGCTCGCCCACGCCGGCGGCGGTCGCGATGTCGCGCACCGTGGTCGCCTCGTACCCCTGCTCCTGGAACAGCCGGTTGGCGGCCGCCACCAGGGCGTTGTGGGTGCGCAGGCGGTTCTGTTCGCGGCGTCCGGGTTCTTCGCTGGTCTCCACCCGTCGATCATCTCAGGCCCGGCCCGGCGGAGGCGGCTCGGAAAGTTGGCAGTCCTGCCACTTTGCTAATGTGGCAGGACTGCCAGATTTTCCGTGCCTCCAGACTGGAGCCCTCCGCCATGCCGACCCTGCTCCACCGCCTCGGGCGGCTCGCCCACCGCCACCGACGGCGCGTCCTGGCCCTCTGGCTGGCGGTGATCGCCGCGGCCGTCGGCTGCATGCTCGCCTTCGGCGGCCCCGGCAAGCTCGACGACACCTTCACCATCCCCGGCTCCGAGTCGCAGCAGGCGCTGGACCGGTTGAAGACCGACTTCCCGGCGTTCTCCGGCACCAGCGCCCAGGTGGTCTTCACCGCCCCGGCCGGCCACCAGGTCACCGACCCGCCCGAGCAGGCCGCGATCCACGCCGCGCTCACCGCTGCCCGGTCCGCGCCCCAGGTGGCCAAGGTGGTCGACCCGGCCGCCGCGCACACCGTCTCCGCCGACGGCAGCACCGCGATCGCCCAGGTGCAGTACGAGGTCACCTCCGGCGGGCTGAAGTCCGACTCGGTGGACCGGCTGCGCACGGCAGTGGACGGCGCCCGGCAGTCCGGCCTCGACGTCCAGGTCGGCGGCAACGCGCTCAACCAGAGCAAGGCCAAGCAGGGAGCCGGCGACCTGATCGGCGTCGCCGTGGCCCTGCTCGTCCTGGCGCTGACCTTCGGCTCGCTGCTCAGTGCCGGACTGCCGCTGCTCAGCGCCCTGGTCGGGGTGGTCGCCGTGATCGCCGGAGTGCTCGCCTTCACCGGCGTCACCTCGGTGTCCTCCACCGCGCAGAGCCTGGCGCTGATGATCGGACTGGCGGTCGGCATCGACTACGCCCTCTTCATCGTCAGCCGGCACCGAGCCCAACTCGCGGACGGCACCGCACCCGAAGAGTCGGCAGCGCTGGCCGTCGGCACCGCCGGCAGCGCCGTGGTCTTCGCCGGCCTCACCGTGGTGATCGCCATGGCCGGCCTCAGCGTGATCGGCATCCCCTACCTGACCGTCATGGGCCTGAGCGCCGCCGGGGCGGTCCTCATCGCCGTGCTGGTCGCGATCACCCTGCTGCCCGCCCTGCTCGGATTCGCGGGTGCCCGGCTGATACCCCGGCCCGGCAGCCGGGCGATGCGCCGCGAACGGACCCCGGCCCGCACCGGCGGCGGCCCGGCCAACGCGGGGGAGCGCTGGTTCCGCCTGGTCACCCGCCGTCCGCTGGTCACCACCGCCCTGGTACTGGCCGCCGTCGGAGCCCTCGCCTGGCCCGCGCACAGCCTTCGGATGGCGCTGCCCGACAACGGCACCGCGCCCGCCCACTCCTCGCAGCGCCTCGCCTACGACCGGATCAGCCAGGAGTTCGGCCCCGGTTTCAACGGTCCGCTGCTGGTGCTGGCCGACACTTCGCACAGCGCCGACCCGGCCGTTGCCACCCGCACCATCGTCAACGGGATCAAGGCACTGCCCGGCGTCAGCGCGGTCGGCGATCCGGTCGCCGACCCCGCCACCCGCACCGCGCTGATCCAGGTGGTCCCCACCGGCGGCCCCGCGGACCAGTCGACCAAGGACCTGGTCTCGACGATCCGCGGCGACGCCGCCACCATCACCCGGCAGACCGGTGCCACCATCGGCGTCACCGGCACCACCGCCGTCGGCATCGACGTCTCGGCCAAGCTCAACGCGGCGCTGATCCCCTTCGCCTCGGTGGTGGTCGGCCTGTCGTTGCTCCTGCTGCTGCTGGTCTTCCGCTCGCTGGTGGTGCCGCTGAAGGCCGCCGCCGGGTTCCTGCTCTCCATCGCGGCCACCCTGGGCGCCGTGGTCGACGTCTTCCAGTGGGGCCACTTCGCCGACCTGATCGGGGTGGACAAGGCCGGGCCGGTGAGCAGCTTCCTGCCGATCATCCTGCTCGCGGTGCTCTTCGGGCTGGCCATGGACTACGAGGTGTTCCTGGTCTCCCGGATGCGCGAGGCCCAGGTGCACCACCGGCAGCCACTGCGCGCGGTGCACGAGGGCGCCCGGCACAGCGCCAGGGTGGTCACGGCCGCCGCGCTGATCATGATCGCGGTGTTCGCCTCCTTCCTGGGGTCGGACTCCCTGATGCTCAAGCAGATCGCCCTCGCCCTGGCGATCGGGGTGGCGCTGGACGCCTTCGTGATCCGGATGACCTTCGTGCCGGCCGTGCTCGCCCTCACCCGGCACGCCGCCTGGTGGCTGCCGCGCCGGCTGGACCGGCTGCTGCCCGACCTCGACATCGAGGGCGAAGGGCTGCGGCGCCGCACCGGGGAGCCCGGGGCGACGGTGCACCGGCTGCACACGACCGCCGGCCACTGAGCCGCGGGGCGGGGCGGGTTCGGATGATATGACGGAATCGACAGATCATCAGATCCGAGGAGTGCCGCCATGTCCGAGCCCGCCCCGACCCCGCTCCAGCCGCTCGACGAGGACTGGGACCGCGCCCTCGCCGTGGTCGCCCATCCGGACGACATGGAGTACGGCGCGGCGGCGGCCGTGGCCCGCTGGACCGCCCAGGGCAAGAGCGTCGTCTACGCCATGGTGACCAGCGGCGAGGCCGGCATCGACGGGCTCGACCCGGCCGAGTGCCGGCCGCTGCGCGAGGCCGAGCAGATCGCCTCGGCCGCCCTGGTCGGGGTGGACACCGTGGAGTTCCTGCACCACCCCGACGGCGTCCTGGAGTACGGGCTACCGCTGCGCCGGGACATCGCCCGGCTGATCCGCCGGCACCGCCCGGAGATCGTGATCACCACCAACTTCCGTGACACCTACGGTGGCGTGATGCCCAACCAGGCCGACCACATCGCCGCCGGCCGGGCCACCCTGGACGCGATCCGGGACGCCGGCAACCGCTGGGTCTTCCGCGAGCTGCTGGCGGAGGGCCACCAGCCCTGGGACGGCGTGCGCCAGCTCTGGGCGGCCGGCTCCCCGCTCGGCGAGCACGGGGTGGACACCACCGACCACTTCGAGGCCGGCGTCGCCTCGCTGGAGGCGCACGCCGCCTACCTGGCCGGGCTGAGCGGCCAGATGGGTGATGCCCGGGAGTTCCTGGAGGGGATGAGCCGGGAGAGCGGCTCCCGGCTGGGCACCCGGTTCGCGGCCTCCTTCGAGGTGCTGCGGCTGAAGTTCTGACCGTGACGCTGCTGTGATGCTGTCGTGACGCGGCCGTGATGCGGCCTTGACGCACAGGCTGCCCGGTGACGGACGGTGGCGTTCGGTCCCCTGAGGTTCCGACCTGAAAATCTGACTTCGAGGTTTCTGCGGCGTGGCGGAAATAGCCTTCCGGGCGCGCCGGTTGACGATCACCGAGCAGAGCGGCCGCAACCGCCGCGCAGCACCCGAGGAGCGGACCATGAAGATCGGCATCATCGGCGCCGGAAACATCGGCGGCAATCTCACCCGGCGGTTCACCGCCCTCGGCCACCAGGTGGCGGTGGCCAACTCGCGCGGCCCGCAGACCCTGACCGAGCTCGCCGCCGAGACCGGCGCCACCCCGGTGCCGATCACCGAGGTGGCCAAGGGCGCCGAACTGGTGGTGGTCACCGTCCCGCTGAAGGCCGTGCCGAAGCTGCCCAAGGACGTCTTCGCGGGCGCGGCCGACGGCCTGGTCGTCGTCGACACCGGCAACTACTACCCGCAGCGCGACGGCCGGATCGCCGGGATCGAGGACGACGGCCTGACCGAGAGCCGCTGGACCGAGCGGCAGCTCGGCCACCCGGTGGTCAAGGCCTTCAACGAGACCTATGCGCAGGACCTGCTGGAGCGGCCGCGCCCGGCCGGCGACCCGGAGCGGATGGCCCTGCCGGTGGCCGGTGACGACGCGGCGGCCAAGCGGACGGTGCGGGCCCTGATCGAGGAAATGGGCTTCGACACCGTGGACGCCGGCGGGCTCGACGAGTCCTGGCGCCAGCAGCCCGGCACCCCGGCCTACGGCATGCGGGCCGGCGTCGCGGAGGTCACCAAGGCGCTGGCCGAGGCGAGCCCGGAACGCCCGGCGGACTTCCGCGCCTGAGCGGGAGACGGGCCCCGGGGTCCGGGCGTTCCGTGGGGGAGGCCCGGGCCCCGGTGGCCTCGTGGGCGAGCCGGTGCGGTGATTCGGCGCCGCCGCGCCCCGGCGGTCCCGGTGGCCCCGGCGCGCGATTCGGCGTAGATATGGGCCCATGGCCCGGATGAAGCGGACGCGGGTGCGCAGCCTGGCCGGGCAGGTGTTCGCGCTCCAGGTGCTGGTGGTGTTGCTGCTGGTCGTGGCCGCAGTGACCGCCTTGGTGCTGCAATCGAGTTACGACAGCACTGACGAAGCGCGCAACCGCTCGGTCGCCGTCGCCCAGACCTTCGCCAACGCGCCCGGCACCGCCGCGGCGATCCAGTCGCCCGACCCCACGGCGATCCTGCAGCCCAAGGCCGAGGCCGCCCGGGTCGGCTCCGGCGTCGACTTCGTCGTGGTGATCAACACCGACGGCATCCGCCTCACCCATCCGCTGCCCAACCGGATCGGCAAGAAGTTCGTCGGCAACTACGAGCCGGCGCTGCACGGCCAGGTGGTGACCGAGCAGATCAACGGCACCATCGGCCGACTGGAGCAGGCCATCGTGCCGGTGCACGCCAACAACGGCACGGTGGTCGGCGCGGTCTCGGCCGGCATCACCATCAGCAGGGTCACCAATGTGGTGGACAACCAGCTGCCGTTGGTGCTCGGCGCGGCGGGCGGTGCGCTGGTCCTGGCCACCATCGGCACCGCGCTGGCCAGCCGCCGGCTGCGTCGTCAGACCCGCGGCCTCGGCCCGGTCGAGATGACGCGGATGTACGAGCACCACGACGCCGTGCTGCACGCCGTCCGCGAGGGCGTGCTGATCATCAGCACGGCCCGGCGCGGCCCCGACACCCTGCTGCTCGCCAACGACGAGGCCCGCCGGCTGCTCGGCCTGCCCGTCGATGCCGAAGGCCGGGCGGTCACCGACCTCGGGCTGGACCGCCGCGCCACCGACCTGCTCACCTCGGGGCGTGCCGTCAACGACGAGGTGCTGGTCAGCCAGGACCGGCTGCTGGTGGTCAACATCCGGACCACCGACCAGGCCGGCGGCCCGCCCGGCAGCGTGGTCACGCTGCGCGACTCGACGGAACTGCACACCGCGTCCGACCGCGCCGAGGCCGCCGGCCGCCGCCTCACCCTGCTCTACGACGCCTCGGTGGCCATCGGCACCACCCTGGACATCACCCGTACCGCCGAGGAGCTGGCCGAGGTGGCGGTGCCGCGGTTCGCCGACGTGGTCACCGTGGACCTGGCCGAGCCGGTGCTGTCCGGTGAGGAGCCGGTCCCCGAGGACAGCCTGCGGATGCGGCGGGTGGCGCTGCACGGCACCGCGCCGCACGACCCGCAGGCGTACTACCCGGTCGGCGAGTCCATCACCGTGCGGCGTGCCTCGCCGCAGGGCCGCAGTCTGGGCACCGGCCGCGCGGTGCTCGACACCGACCTGCCGAACTCGCCCGAATGGCAGGCCCAGGACCTGCGGCGGTCCGCCGCCGTGCTGGCCACCGGGGCGCACTCGGTGATTAGGGTGCCGCTGCGGGCACGCGGGGTGCAGCTGGGCATGGCCAAGTTCTGGCGCGGGGGCGAGTCGGCGCGCTACGAACCCGACGACCTCTCGCTGGCCGAGGAGCTCGGCGCCCGGGCCGCCGTCTGCATCGACAACGCCCGCCGCTACACCCGCGAGCACGGCATGGCGGTGACCCTGCAGCGCAGCCTGCTGCCCCGGGGCCTACCCGAGCAGACCGCCCTGGATGTCGCCTCCCGCTACCTGCCGGCGCAGGCCGGGGTGGGCGGCGACTGGTTCGACCTGATCCCGCTGCCCGGCGCCCGGGTCGCGCTGGTGGTCGGCGACGTGGTCGGCCACGGCCTGCACGCGGCCGCCACCATGGGCCGGCTGCGCACCGCGGTGTACAACTTCGCGATGCTCGACCTGCCGCCCGACGAGCTGCTCTCGTACCTGGACGAGCTGGTCTCCCGGCTCGACCAGCAGCAGCGCCAGGAGCCCGGCGGCAGCGACGCGGTGACCGGCGCGGGCTGCCTGTTCGCCGTCTACGACCCGGTGACCCGCCAGTGCGCCGTCGCCCGGTCCGGTCACCCGCCGCCCGCGGTGGTGCACCCGGACGGCTCGGTCGAGTTCCCCGAGGTCCCCGCCGGACCGCCGCTCGGCGTCGGCGGGCTGCCGTTCCTGGCGGCCCAGCTGGAGCTGGCCGAGGGCAGCCGGCTGGTGCTCTACACCGACGGCCTGCTGGAGGACCGCCGCCGCGACCTGGAGACCGGCCTGGAGCTGCTGCGCCAAGCCCTCCAGCGCTCCGGCCCGGACCCGGAGCAGACCTGCGAGACGGTGCTGGCCGAACTGCTGCCCGCCCATCCCA
Source organism: Kitasatospora humi (assembly GCF_020907985.1). Lineage (GTDB taxonomy): Bacteria > Actinomycetota > Actinomycetes > Streptomycetales > Streptomycetaceae > Kitasatospora > Kitasatospora humi. The sequence continues at coordinate 105,278 of NZ_JAJJPA010000013.1, forward strand.
ACGATGACGTCGCCCTGCTGGTCGCCCGCACCCGGGTGCTGCCCGCCGACCGGGTGGCGCACTGGCAGGTGCCCTCCGACCCGGCCGCGGTGCGCGAGGTGCGGGCCGGGGTCAGCCGCCAACTGGACACCTGGGGCCTGGAAGAGCAGGCGTTCACCACCGAGCTGATCCTCAGCGAGCTGCTCACCAACGCGATCCGCTACGGCGTCGAGCCGATCACCGTGCGGCTGCTCTTCGACCGGCTGCTGACCTGCGAGGTGTCCGACGGCAGCAGCACCTCCCCGCACCTGCGCTACGCGGCCGAGTCCGACGAGGGCGGTCGCGGCCTCTTCCTGGTCGCCCAGTTCGCCGAGCGCTGGGGCACCCGCTACACCGCGAACGGCAAGGTGATCTGGGCCGAGCAGGAGGTGAGCTGAGGGAGCGCTTGGTCAGCCGGCGCGCCGCCCGGGGTAGCTGAGTGAGCGCTTGGTCAGCCGCCGCGCCGCCCGGGGCGGCCGGGTGAGCGCACGGCCGGCCCGCGGCCGGAAGGGCGACCGGAGCGCTCGGGTGCGGCGCTCCGGGGGAGCACTCGCGGTGCGGAGTGTGGCCGGGGGGACCGGCGCCGGACAGGCCGGAGGGCCGTGGCGGCTGCCACGGCCCTCCGGTTGGGCGATCGAGCGTCAGGAGGCGTTGAGCGCGGTGTCGTCGATCACGAAGCTGGTCTGCAGCGAGGAGTCCTCGGTGCCGGTGAACTTCAGGGTCACGGTCTGACCGATGAAGGAGGAGAGGTTGAAGGTCTTCTGCACGTAGCCGGAGTTGGCGTTGACGTTGGAGTAGGTGGCCAGGTTGGTGGAGTTGGCCTGGACCGTCAGCTTGTCGTAGGCGGTGCTGCCGCTCTCGGCGGTGTCGATGTGCAGCCAGAAGCTGAAGCTGGCGCTCTTGCAGCTGGCCGGGATGGTGACGGTCTGCGACAGGGTGTCGGTGTGGGTGGTGCCGTAGCCGTCCAGCCAGGCCTTCCAGGAGCCGCTGTGGGCCGGCTCGCCGCTGGAGTTGTCGATCACGCCGGCGGTGGCGGTCCACGGCGACGCGCTACCGGTCTCGAAGCCCGGGTTGCCGATCAGCTGGCCGGCGGTGCAGCCGCCACCGCCGCCGGAGCCGGAGATGGTCCAGCTGAACGACGCGCTACCGGAGGCACCGGTGCTGTCCTTGGCGGTCACGGTCACCGAGGAGGTGCCCGCGGTGGTCGGGGTGCCCGTGATGTCACCGGAGGAGCTGATCGACAGGCCGGCCGGCAGGCCGGTGGCCGAGTAGGTCAGGGTCTGGCCGGAGGCCGAGTCGGTCGCGCTCAGCTGCAGGTTGACCGCGGTGCCCACGGTGCCGCTCTGGCTGCCCGGGTTGGTCACCGTGACGGTGTTGCCGCCGCCGCCACCACCGTTGACGATCGGGTGCGAGATGGCGCAGGCGTTGGTGTCGTTGGACCAGCTGGCCTGCTCCGGGTAGGTGCCGAAGGAGCCGAACGAGACGTTGGCCGCGCCGCCCGCCGTGCCGGGGGAGAGCCAGGCGCACTCGTCGGAGTTCTCCTGGCCGTTGAAGGAGCTGCCGCTCTGCTGGTTGGTCCAACCACCGGCCGGGTTCATGTCGGACATCATCTCGTGCCACTCGTGGCCCAGGGTGATGGTCCAGCCGTCAAGGGTGCCAGGAGAGTTGACGAAACCGACGCCGCAGCCCGCACCCGAGTCCATGTTGTAGGGCTGGTTGCTGAACGCGATGTCGCCGTAGGGCGAGTTGACCGCGCCGCCGGTGAGCGAGGAGTCACCGGTGTAGTCGTGCCAGGCGCAGTACTGGTTCTGGTAGTTGTCCGGGTTGGTGCCGTGCGGGGAGAGGATCACGTAGTAGGCGTTGCGGTTGGAGCCCGACGCCGTGTTGCCGAAGTGGGCCGCCGCCTTGACGGCTTCCTGGCCCAGTTGGTTGCCGGTCGCGGCGCTCGGCGAGGCGGCCGAGGTGTCCTCCCAGACGCCGGACAGCACACCGCCGGTCTGGTACGGGATGAAGTTGGCGTTCGACGGGCAACTGGTCGCGCCGGCCGAGACGTTGGGGCCGTCACACCACTGGGTCAGGTCGGCCGACCAGAGCTCGCCGTTGGTGCCGATGCCCTTGAACATCTGCTGGGCCGCCGAGGCCGCGCTGTCCGGGTCGCCGGAGAAGGTCGCGTTGCCGTTGCCGTCGGTGCCCTGAGTGCCCCACTGGGAACCGTAGAACACCAGGTAGACCTTGGCGTGGCCGCTGTTGACGCCGACGCCGTCGATGCCGCCGCCGTAGGACAGCGTCTCGGGGCCCGTGGCCACGTTGGGCGTCGGGTGGCCGGCGTCCCACGACTTCATCTTGGCGTTCTGCTGGATGGTCGGGATCACCCCGTGCCGGTACGAGTGCTCGTACGACGGGTTGTAGGGGTTCGCGGCCGACTGGCCGGTGGCCGGCGAGGCGCCGGCCGGAGACGCGGCAGCGGTCATGGCGACACCGGTGATCAGCGACAGTGCTGCCACACCGGTCAGGGCCGCTCTGGCGGCACCGCGGATCTGGGGAGTACCCATCTGTGGGGGGAGTCCTCTCTCCTGCACACCGCCAACGTGCCTGGTGGGCACGGGCGGTCGGCTCTGTGGGGTCGGGCTGCGAGAGGCGCACTGGGGGAGCCGGCCGGCATGACGCACGGGTCCGGCCTGGAGTGCTGGATGGCACTGAGCCTAGGGGCGCGGCTGGTTGGGGGTGCGCACCGCGCGAGTGGGGGAGTGTCAAACTTGCCTGCTGCGGCAACTGTCGTCAGTCGCCAGGCAGTTGGTGCGCCGTTCGCTGCCGTGAAGCAAAGCAGAGTTGGCAAGTCGCGGTCAACGGGGCGAACGCCAAATTCGTGCCCCGACCGACCGATCGGTCGCGATGATCGCCGGTAGCGGAGCCGACCGCTACCGGATTTCCAGCCGGCCGAGCAGGTCGCTCAGCAACTCCTCGGTGTGGTCCGCGAGATAGAAGTGGCCGCCGGTGAAGGAGCGCAGCGCGAACGGGCCGTTGGTGCGCTCGGCCCAGGCCGCCACGCCTGCCTCGTCCACGTACTGCTCGGCGTCGCCCAGGTAGCCGACCACCGGCAGCTCCAGGGGCGCGGCGCCCGGCTCCGGCTGGTAGCCGTCCACCACCGAGTAGTCGTTCCGCAGGATCGGCAGGATCAGTTCCAGCAGTTCCGGGTGCTTGTGGAACTCCGCGTCGGTGCCGCCGAGTTCGGTGAGATCGGCGATCAGCTCGCGGTCGGTGGCGTTCGCCAGCCCGCGCTTGGTCTCATGACCGGGGGCCGGGCGGCTGGAGAGGAACACCGCCCGCAGCGCCGGGTGACCGGCCAGCCGGCGCGCCGTCTCATAAGCCACCATGGCGCCCATGCTGTGGCCGAAGAAGGCCAGCGGGGCACCGGTGAGCGTGGCGCAGGCCTCGGCGATCGGGTCCGCCAGCCCGGTGATCGAGCCGACCAGCGGCTCCCGGAACCGGTCCTCCCGGCCCGGATAGCGCACCGCGAGCACCTCCACGCCGGCCGGGACGGCCTTGCCCCACGGGCGGAAGTAACCGGCCGAGCCGCCCGCGTGCGGGAAGCAGAGCAGCCGCAGCCGGGGAGTGGCCGTCGCCGGCGTGAGGCACCGGAACCACTGCTCGGCCGTCGCGCTGCCCATGCCTGCCCACTCCCCCGTCGATCTTGTCCGGGTCAGCGTACCGTGCGGACCTCGGCGAGCAACCCCGGCCCGGACCAAGGCCGCGCCCGGCCCGGTGCGGCGCGCTCCGCCTCCCGGACCAGCTCCAGCAGGCGGGCGTTGGCCGGAGCCGTCAGACCGTGCTCGGCGGCCAGCGCGACGATCTCGCCCTGCAGACTGGCGATCTCGGTGGGCCGCCCGCGCCGCAGGTCCTCCCACATCGAGGAGCGGGCCTGGGCGTCCACCCGCAGGCTCGCCGCCGCCAACCGCCGGAACACTTGGTCCGGCAGCCCGAGCAGCCGGGCCGTGACCGGCGCGGGGAACGGCCCCAGCCGCGCCACCGACAGCCCCGCCGCCCGGAACGCGGCCAGCCCCTCCAGCTGGCAGAGCGCCAGGCAGCGCCGGAACGCCCGCTGCCCGAGCTGGTCCCGGAGCGGCAGCCCGGACAGCGCGTTGATCGCGTTGTTGAGGTTGACCAGCAGTTTGGCTCGCTGGACCGCCCCGATGTCCGCGGCCGTCCGGGCCGCCAGCCCCGATGCCGTCAGCACGGTCACCAGGGCGCCCGCCGCCGGCTCGTCCGCCAGCGTCAACGCTCCCGCCGTGCCCCGGTGGAAGGTGCCCGGCGCGGTCTGCAGCACGTTGTACGGCACCATGCCCGCCAGGACCGTGTGCCGCGGCAGCGCCGCCCGCAGCACCTGGGGGTTGTGCAGGCCGTTCTGGAAGCTGACCACCACGGTCGGCCGCCCGCCCAGTGCCCGCGCCAACTCCTCGGCGGCCGCCGCGGTGGCGGCGCTCTTCACCGTGACCAACACGTAGTCCGCCCCGGCGGCCGCCGCCGCACCGGTCGCCACCATGAACTCCCCGGGCGGCACCACCCGGGGCGGTCGGTCACCATCGGACAGGGTGAGCCCGTCGGCCAGCGCGTCCAGCACGGCCGGCCGGCCGATCAGCGTGACATCGGCGTGCGCCGCGAGGTGACCGCCCAGGTAGCAGCCCACGCTCCCGGCGCCGAAGACGGCGATCTTCGGTCTGCGAGGTGCCGTCCGTGGTGCCATCAGTGCGCCCTCTCCTCGGTGACCGCCGCCAGCAGCGGAGCCAGGAACCGCCGCTCCAGTGCGCCCGGTGGCAGCTCCTCGGGCTCCACGTAGCTCTGCGCCAGCCCGCCCTCGCGCAACGCGATCAGCAGCCGGGCGACCTCCTCGGCCGGCACGGTCAGCGCCAGCCCGGCCCGCGCCAGGCAGGCCGTCAGCCCCTGCGCCAGTGCCTCGCGCAGGCTCGCGTCGTGCCGGGCCAGCACCCAGGCCGCCTGCGGATCCCGGATCGCGTGCAGGGTGAACTCGGTGGTCACCAAGTACCAGTCCCGCTCGGCCGGTTCGACCACCGAGATCAGCTCGACCAGCCGGGGCAGCGTCAACTCCCCGGCCGGCACCGCACCCAGCGCCGCGTCCAGCCGTTCCAGGATGTGCTTGCTGTGCTGGTCGAACAGCGCGAGGAACAGCTCTTCCTTGCTGCTGAAGTTGGAGTAGAACGCGCCCCGGGTGAAGCCGGCGGCGGCGCAGACCTGCTCGATGGTCGCGGCCTGGAAACCGTGCTCGGCGAAGACGGCCAGCGCGGCGTCCAGCAGCGCCGCCCGGGTGCGCGGGCGGCGCTTGGTGGTGCCCTTCGGCATGCTCGGGTCCTTCGGTTTCGGGGGCCTGCTGCCGGCTCAGTTCACCAGATCCGGGTCCGACGCCAGGATCTGGTCGAACAGCGGCTGGGCCTGGAACCAGCCGGCCAGCGGTCCGCCGAGCTGCTCCCGGGACTGCAGCGCGGTCTCGTGGTCGATCAGGTGCGGCGCGCCGGCGGCCATCGCCAGCAGCTGCGCCTGGCAGGACCGCTCCATGGTGATGAACCACCAGACCGCCTCGGCCACCGTCGAACCCACCGTCAGCAGGCCGTGGTTGGCGAGGATCACCGCCTTGTGCGGGCCGAGTGCCGCGCCGATCCTCTTGCCCTCCTCCTCCTCGGTCACCACGCCGCGGAAGTCCGCGTAGAGGCCGTGGTCCTGGTAGAAGGCGCAGGCGTCCTGGGTGATCGGGTCGAGCGGGAGGCGCAGGCTGGAGAACGCCTTGCCGTGCAGCGAGTGCGAGTGCGCCGCCGCGACCACGTCCGGCCGGGCCGCGTGCACCGCGGAGTGGATCACGAACGCCGCCTTGTTCACCAGCCGCCGCCCGGACAGCAGGTTGCCCTGGTGGTCGACCAGCAGCAGGTCCGACGCCTTGATCATGTTGAACGACATGCCGAACGGATTGACCCAGAACCAGTTCGGGTTCTCCGGGTCGCGCACCGTGATGTGACCGGCCACGCCCTCGGAGAAGCCGAACTTGCCGAACAGTCGGAACCCGGCCGCCAACTGCTCCTTGCGGTACTGCCGTTCCTCCTCGACGGTGTCGAAGCTCGGCGGCAGCGGGATGACCGGGTCGGTCGGGGTCGGGCCGATCAGGCCGGCAACGGGCTCGGTGTCCTCGATGGGCGCACTCATGGCGGGTCCCTTCGGAGCGGAGGCTGGCCCCGAAAAAGATACGCCCGCGTATCCGATGCGACAATGCATCCGATCGCCCTCATCGCACCCTCGGCTACTGCGCCGTCAGCTTCCCCGCTCGCTCCCAGCCCCAGTAGCCCAGCACCGCGGCCAGCGCCAGCCCCAGCACGCCCACGGGAACGCAGGCCGTGCTGGTGTCGGTCCGCACCGCGTCCGACAGCGGCGCCGACAGCACCAGCACCGTCAGCGCCGGCCCCGCCGCGTACCAGGCGGCGAACACCAGCGGTCCGGTGCCACCGCCCGCGCCCTTCGCCGGCGAGTAGATCAGGTCGCGCCGCATCACTCCCCGGCAGGCGTTCACCAGGCCGGCCGCCACCAGCGCCGGCACCAGCACCGGCGCCAGCCAGACCGCCGGGCCGCCCCCGGCCAGCGTCACCGCCAGCGCCGCCAGGACGGCGAGCAGGCCACCCAGCACCACCGGCACGATCGCGTGCCGCAGCATCAACCCGGTGATCCGGTACGGCGACCAGGAGGAGCGCCGCAGATCGTCGGTATCGACCCGGGCCGGCTCCAGCAGCTGCGCCACCGCCAGGTACCCGAAGAGCAACGCCGCCCCCGACGCCACCCAGGCCGGCAGCCCGCGGCTGTCGTGCGCCGGCACCGCGCAGAGCATCGCCGGCCCGGTCAGCAGCACCGCCCGCCCCAGCCGGGACGGCGCCCGCAGCAGTGCCGTCGCATCCCGCCACGGCACGATCAGCCACTTCTGCCGTGGCACCGGCAACCGCAGCCGGTGCCACGGCCGCGAGCCGCCGGCACTGCTGACGGCCAGCCGGGCAGCCCGCAGCTCCACCTTGCGCAGCGCGGCCAGCACGCCCGCGGCCGTCCGCGCCCGCTCGCGCAGCCGGTGCAGCGGGATCGCCGCCGCCGTTCGGTCCGCGAGCACCAGCGCCGCCCCGGTGCCGCCGACCAGCAGCGCCGCCGCCACCCAGGCCCCGGGCACGGCCGCCCGGGTCGGCCCGAGCGCCGCGATCCCGGCCCACCCCCACGGCCCCGACCACAGCTCACCGCGTTCCAGCCACCCCACCCGGTGCCCCGCCACCGCGAACCCGCACTGCACCGCCAGCCCCAGCACCGCCAGCACCACGGCCGGCGTCAGCCGGCGCACCCAGTGCGCGGCCCGGTCGCTGCGCTCCACCCAGACCGCCGCGCTGGTGGCCAGCAGCGGCACGCAGAGCCCGCCGACCAGGCACCAGCCGAACGCCGCCGCCAGCCCCACCCGGTCCATCAGCCCCAGCGCCACCATCGCACCGCAGGTGGCCAGCAGCCCCGGAAAGGCAGCCAGCGCACAGGAGAGCCAGAACCAGGGCCGCAGCACCGGCCGGGGTCGCACCGGATGCGCCAGCAGCCAGTCCATCGCGGCCCGCGGCGGCACCACCGGCCCGCGCCACATCGCATCCCGCAGCACGACCAGGAGCGTGCCGAGTGCGACCGCCGTCACGCCGGCGGGTAGCGCCGCGAGCAACTGGCCGCCGTGCCCGGTGTAGTCGGCGCCCATCCGCTGCTGCAGGAACAGCCCCAGACTCGGCATCCCACCCCAGACCACCAGCGCCAGCAGCACGCAGTAGAGCGCGAACGCCAGCTGCTTGGCCCGGCCCGCCCGGTGCGGGGCCCGCAGCCGGCGCAGCAGCGCCAACGCCTCCGGAGTCCAGTCGTCCGCCTCCGTCCAGGGCGCGGGCACCTCGGTCCGCGAGGCCGTCACCGGACACCCGCCCGGGCCAGCACCTCGTCCGCCGGACCCTCGGCCAGCACCCGGCCGTCCTCCAGCACCACCACCCGGTCGGCCACGTCACGCGCCAGGTCGGCGTGGTGGGTGACCAGCAGCACCGCCACCCCGTCGGCCAGCTCGCCACGCAGCAACTCGGCCAACTTCCGCCGGGCCTCCGGGTCGAGGCGCTGCTCCGGCTCGTCCAGCAGCAGCAGGTCACGCGGCCGCACCAGCGCGCAGGCCAGCAGCAGCGCCTGCAACTGCCCCGAGGAGAGCGCCGACGGCAGCACGTCGGCCCGCTCGGTGAGCAGCCGGTCGGCGAGGACCTGGGCCACCCACTCCTGCGGGTCGGCCACCCCGTGCGCGACGGCGACCAGCAGCAGGTGCTCGCGCACGGTCAGGTCCGGGTAGTGCGCCACCGTGTCGCCGACCACCGCCACGCGGGCGCGGATCCGCGGGTCGTTCTCGTCCATCGGCAGCCCGTCGAACCACACCGTCCCCGCCGTCGGCCGCTCCCGCCCGGCGGCCACCCGCAGCAGCGTCGACTTGCCCGAGCCGTTGTGCCCGAGCAGTGCCACGCACTCGCCCGCCGCCAGCGACAGGCTGATCGGATGCAGCGCCATCCGGTCGTCGTAGCAGCGACTCACCTTGGACAACTGCAGGAGTGCCTTGGATTTCTCGGCCATCAGTGGGGTGCCTCTCGATGTGCGGTCGATAAACACTAGCGAGCCCCGCTGAGAGGGCCGGCCGGGCGAGCTGCCGCCCGATCGGCCGCCGCACACGCTCCGTCGTGCGCGTCGTCACCCGGAGAGGACGATCCCGTCGCGTCCTATGCCGTGCCCGCCCCCGGGCGCCCCGTCCCGGTGCGCCCCGTCCCCGTACCCGTGCTCGTTCCTGTCCCCGTGGTTCCCGTGCCTGCGCCCGTCAGCCGCCGGCGGGTGTGGGCCTGGGCGCCGGCCGGGAGCGTGGCGAGGATGTCGGCGATCGAGGTGCTCGCGAGGGTGGTCCGCCAGGCCTCGTGGGCCTCGGCCATCTTGGCGGCCAGGATGCAGGTGTGGCGGCACTGGTCGGGTGACAGCGCGCCCTGACCCTGCTGGCGGATCTCCCGGCACTCGTAGGGCGAGGCCGCGCCGTCGACCGCCTCGACGATCTGCAGCAGTGTGATCTCCTCCGGCCGCCGGGCCAGCCGGAATCCACCCCGGGGGCCTGTCGACGCGGCCAGTACCCCGGCCTTGACGAGCGGTTGGAGCTGCTTGGCGAGGTACGGCGCCGGGACGTCGAAGTACAGCGCGAGCTGCGCCGCCGATGCCGTCGCCCCGGCTTCGAGCTGGGCCAGCGTGGTGGTGCAGTGCAGGACCCACTCGGTACTCACGGGCAACTTCATGGCCGTCAGTCTAGCCGGGGCGAGCCCATTGAAGACATTGCGGATGTCTTTAGTCCGAGATAGCCTGGCGCAGCCGGTCCGGGCGATCCCGGATCCGGCGCAAGCGGAGATCGACAGATCGACAGATCAACAGGCAGAGACCGATTGGGGAGACGATCATGCGAATCGCAGTCGCCGGTGCGACCGGGAACATCGGGGCCCGCACCGCTGCCGCGCTGGAGCGCGACGGGCACGAGGTCGTCCGGATCAGCCGCGCACTTGGTGTGGACCTGGTGACCGGTGAGGGGCTCGACGCCGCACTGGCCGGGGTGGCCGCCGTCGTCGACGCCATCAGCCCGCCGGTGCTCGATCGCGATGAGACGGTGGCGTACCTCGGCGCCGCCACCCGCAACCTGCTCGCCGCCGGGGAGCGCGCCGGCGTTCGCCACCATGTGCTGCTCTCGATCGCCGGTATGGACCGGATCGCCGGCAACGCCCACTACGCGGGCAAGTGCGAACAGGAGAGGCTGGTGGCCGCCGGCCCGCTGCCGTGGACCATCGTCCCGGCCACCCAGTTCCACGACTTCGCCGAGATGGTGGTGGGTTGGACCGAACACGATGGCGCCGCCCTCGTGCCCCCGCTGCTGCTCCAGCCGATCGCCCCGGACGACGTGGCCGCCATCCTGGCCGAGTTGGTGGTGGGCGGGGCGCGGGGCCGCCACCCCGACATCGCCGGCCCCGAAGCGCAGGACCTGGTCGACATGGCCCGCCGCACCCTTGCCGTGCGCGGCCGCACGGTGAAGCTGCGGCCCACCTGGGACGGTCCGTTCGGCCCGGCGGCAGCGGGCAACGTCCTGCTGCCGGGCGAGGGAGCCCGGATCGCGCCGACCACGTTCGACGAATGGCTGGCGCAGCAGCAGGTCTGACGGAGGGTCAGTCGGCCTTCCCGGCCGCGACGGCACGGTCTCCGCTGGGCGGGGCAATGCTTTCCGTTCCCATGGTCTGGGCAGCTGACCCCGACGGCGACCGTGACGCCGGCTTCCACCGGTGGGTGCCGTCGGTCGACGGGCCCGTCAGCGCCCGCCCGGCAGCAGGGCGTCGAGGTAGCCGCCCACCTCCGCGCGCAGCTCCGACCGATTCAGTGGATGCCCACTTCCGCTGCCCACCGCCGAGTTGAACAGCACACCGTCGCACCAGCGGACCAGTCGGCGGGCGTCCGCCTCCGGGGCGGTCGAGCCGCAGCGGGCCAGCAGGGTCGCTGCGAAGTCCACGAATCCGGCACCCAACTTGTCGTAGACCGCGCGTAGTTCGGGGCGGCGGGTGGCCTCCAGGGCGAGTTCGAAGCGGGCGATGGTCAGGGCGCGCCCGGTGGTGAGCGCCTGGTGCAGCGAGTCGGCGGCCAGCTCCGCGAGCAGCTCGCGCGGTTCACCGTTCAGTTGGACGGTCGGCTCGGCCGCGCCGTCGGGTGCCTCCAGGTCCGCGATCCGGGTGATCGCCAGCTCCAGCAGTGCCGCCCTGGTCCGCGCCAGGTTGGAGGTCGAGCCGGTGGGCAGCCCGGCGGCCTCGTCCACCGCCCGGTGGGTCAGCCCCCGCAGGCCGCGTTCGGCGATCAGCGCGACCGCCGTGTCGGCGATCAACGTCGGGCGGCCGGGCTTGGGGTGCTGGGACTGCTTCATGGCTCCGATCATCGCTGTTCCGCTCCCTCGGCCTCAAACCTCACTACATCCGTAGTATCGTCGACATGCAATGCGAACTACGCCTGTAGTATTCCGGGGGTTGGATCATGGAAGCAATCGTCATCGGCGGCGGAATCGGCGGCCTTGCCGCCGCCTTCGCCCTGCACCGCCTCGGCCACCAGGTCACGGTGCACGAGCGGGCCGCCTCCCTCGAACCCGTCGGTGCCGGCCTCGCCGTGGCCCCCAACGCCCTGCGGGCCCTGGATCGGCTCGGCGTCGGCGACCGCCTGCGCGCACACGCCGGCCCCGACCACCCCGCCGCCGGCCTGCGCCGTCCTTCCGGTCGCTGGTTGGCCCGCGTCGACCACGACGCCATGGCCGACGTCTTCGGCGACAAGCTGGTGGCCGTGGCCCGCTCGGTGCTGGTCGACACGCTGGCCGCTGCCCTGCCGCCCGGTGCCGTCCGCACCGGCTCGCCGGCCGAACTGCTCGACCACGGCACCGCCGGCCGCCCCGCCGTGGTCCGCACCGCCGACGGCGAGCGGACGGCCGATCTGGTGGTCGGCGCGGACGGCATCCGCTCCGCCACCCGAGCCACCCTCTTCCCGCGCCACCCCGGCCCGCGCTACTCCGGCTTCACCACCTGGCGCACCCTGATCCCCGAGCCGCCGCGCACGCCACCGGCCGTCGGCGAGATCTGGGGGAGTGGGGGACTGGTCGGCGTCGTGCCGCTCCAAGGGGGTCAACTCTACGTGTACGCCGCCGCGTTGGCCGATCATGGCGGCCGCGCCGACGACGGCGACGAACTCGCCGAGCTGCGGCGCCACTTCGGCGGCTGGTGTGAACCCGTACCCGAACTCCTCGCCGCCGCCGACCCGTCGCGGGTGCTGCGGCACGACGTCTGGGAGCTGACCGACCCGCTTCCCGCCCACCACCACGGCCGGGTCGCGCTCCTCGGCGACGCCGCCCACGCCATGTCCCCGTTCCAGGGGCAGGGCGCCTGCCAGGCCATCGAGGACGCCCTGGTCCTCGCCGCCACCCTTGGCGCCGACCCCGTCGACCCCGTCGCCGCTCTCCCCGCCTACACCGCCGCCCGCCTGGCCCGCACCACCGCCATCGTCGCCGGCTCCCGTCGGGTGGGCGCCCTGGTGGCCCGCAGTACCCCGGTGGGCGTCCTGGTCCGCGATGCGCTGCTCGCCGCGACGGGGGTGCTGCCGCAGCGCCTGGTGCTCGGTCGGCTGGCGCGCACGTACGGCTGGGAGGCGCCGGTGCTCGGGTAGGCCGCAGCCCTCGCCGGTCCGGGGCGGGCGGTGCGGTGCGGGTCGGCAGGGCCGCGCGGGATGGGACTTGGCTCGCGGGTTGTGAAGCGCGGAGCCGAATGCCCCGAGCTCGTTTGACCGGACACGACAGGTTCGCGGGGCGGTACCTTTCGGCGAGGGCCTGTGCGCGAGGCCCTCCTGCGGCCGGGAACACGTCGCTTGTCGCCGACACTGCCGTCCGGTCGGTCGTCAGCGAGGTGCTGAACTGGGCTGGGCATTGATACCGTGCCCCGTGACCTCCGACGAACGAGTGACCGTTCTGCACAACGACAGGTTGAGGGCAGCAGGAATCCGCCGCGGCAACGTCGTCGCCTACGACTGGGGCTTTCACGAGGACGGGACCGACTACGTCCAGCGCACGTTCGTACTGCTCGACGAGCACATGCAGATCAACCAGCCAGTGATGTTTCCACCGGAGCAGGCCGGCTGGTGGTACTGCGACCTCGTGAGCCTGGAGTGGGGCGGCCCCGGCCATGGTCTTCTGAAGACCCAGGACATGTGGATCGATGTCATCATCGGGCCGCCGGACCACCCCTACCGCCTGCTTGACCTGAATGACTACGCCGACGCCCTCGAGGACGGACGCATCAGTCCCGGCCAGGCCGCTGACGGGCTGAGACGGACGCAGCGCTTCCTCGATCATCGCCTCAATCGCCGGCACGAGGCGACGAGGACATGGCCGGCCTTCCCGCCGACCGAGGTCGGAGAACTCCTCAGTGCGGACCTGCCACGTGACTGGCGCCTGCTGGGCTGACGTCGCGACATCCCGGGGACTTGCTACCCGGAGGCCGCCGGCTGCTGACGCGGCGGGTGCTGGATTTCGTCAGCGGACTGGCCGTCTCCGCGTGAGCCGGCGGCTGCGGCCCCATCACGCCGATGCCATGGCTCCTGGTCCAGGGTCAGTGCTCGCGGCGCAGGAAGTCCCGGGCACCGCGCAGCGCGGTGCGCAGCAGGCGCTGGGTCCGCGTGCTGTCCAGGCGCACGTTCAGCGGTCCCCGGGAGCCGGTGTCGGCGAGGCGGCCGGCGGTCAGCCCGGCGGCGTCCAGTCCGTCGCGGTCGGCGACCAGCAGACCGAGCTCATAGCGGCTGAGGGCATCCGATCCCGCGAGGTGGTGGATGCCCGCATGGTCGGAGGCGCCCAGTTCGAGGAGGGCGCGGGCGAGGTCGGCGACATGGACGGGGCACCGGACGGCATCGGTGAACAGGACGCCGCTGCGCCGCCCGGTGGCCAGGTCGTGGATGAAGGCCTCGTGCGCCGAGCCGCCGTCGCCGATGATCAGCGAGGTGCGGGCGATGGCGGCAGCCGGGACGAACAGGCGGATCGCCGTCTCGGCGGCGGCCTTGGCGGCCCCGTAAGGGGTGATCGGGTCAGGTGTGGCGGATTCGTCGTAGTGGACGTCGGCGCCGGAGAAGACGGCGTCACTGGAGACGTGCACCAGCCGGGAGCCGCACTCATTCGCAGCCATCGCCAGGCGGATCGCGCCGTCGGCCGTGGTCGTCCAATCGGACTGGCGGTAGGCCGCGTTGATGACGACGTCCGGCCGGGTTCCGCGGAGCGCGCGTGTGACCTCCTCGCCACGACCCAGGTCCATGTGCAGCCAGCGGACCCCGGGGAGGTCGCCGGCGCGGGTCGCGAAGGTCGCCGCCACGGCGTGCCCGGCCGCCGAGGCCCGCTGGGCCAACTCGCGGCCCAGGAAGCCGCTACCGCCAACGATCAGGATCTTCATGGTCCACCACGCTAGCCCTGGGACCTGGTGCTGCCGCCCGTCATCCGGCCAGTGCCAGCACCGCGTCCCCCACCTCCGCCACGGACCGGCCGCTGCCCACATCGACGCGGTCCAGGCCCAGTGCGGCGACGGCGTCCAGCATCGCCGCCTGGTAGCGCAGCGTGCGAGCGGTGAACTTGTCCATCAGATGCCGCTCCTGTTCCGTCGCCTGGCCGTAGCGCCCGGCCGTGCGGATCCGGTCGCGGAGCAGGGCGGCATCCCCGGTGAGCCAGACGGCAGCCGTGCCCGGAGCGGTCAGGGTGGCGACGCGGGACGGCCAGAGTGCCGAGCCCTCCAGCACGAGGCCCGCGCCCCCTCCGGTCGCGTATGTCGTGACGAGCTGCTCGATCCGGGGCCACAGCCGCTCGTAGTGGGCGAGCACCGAGGCCAGTAGTTCGTCGACCGTGAGCGTGCTGTAGTGCACGGCGACATGCGCCGGCACCTCCCGCTCGGTCGTCCGCCACGGCCGCCCAGGGTGCCGCGCCAGCCCGTCGGTCGACAGGCAGTCGAAGCCGAGCCGCCGCGCGACGGCCTGGGCGGCGGTCGACTTGCCGACGTTCGATGTGCCACCGATGAGCACGACCCGGGTTGCCCGCATACTGTCGACGCTACCGCTGACCGGGCCCGGTCGGTCCGAGCGGGAGCGGGATCCGGCTGCGTTGAGCTCAGGGCTGCTGTCAGCCGCCGTCGCTACCCTCGGACGCATGAGCGAGACGATCACTTATCGGACCGGAGACGCCACCGCACCGCACGGCGAGGGGCCGAGGGTGATCGCGCACGTGTGCAATGACGCGGGCCGCTGGGGGAGGGGGATCGTGGTGGACATCTCCCGGCGGTGGCCGCAGCCGGAGGAGGCGTTCCGGGGGTGGTACCGGGGGCGGGCGGGGAACGACTTCGGGCTGGGCGCGCTGCAACTGGTCCAGGTGGAGCCCGAGTTGTGGGTGGCGAACATGGTGGGCCAGCACGGGGTGCGCAGCCGGCGCGCACCCGGGGCGCCGGCGCCGGTGCGGTACGAGGCGATCGGGGAGGCGTTGCGGCGGCTCGGGGGCGAGGCGCGGCGGCTCGGGGCGTCCGTGCACATGCCGAGGATCGGGTGCGGGCTGGCGGAGGGGCGCTGGGAGCTGGTGGAGCCGCTGGTGCGGGAGCGGCTGACGGGCCGTGGGGTCCCGGTCACCGTCTACGACCTGGCAGCGGAGTGACCGTGCCGGCTGCCAGAATGACCGCATGATCGTCAGACTGGCGCGTGAGCAGGACTTCGACGGCTTCCTCGACCTGGCGGGCCAGGTCGAGCAGTGGTTCGGCCCGATGGTCGGCGACGCCGGGTTCCACGAGGCGGTGCGCAAGAACATCCGCCGGTCGACCGCGCTGGTCGCCGCCTCCCCGGCCTCGGACCGGCTGCACGGCGCGCTGCTGTTCGGTGCGCAGCCCCCGACGTACCACTTGCACTGGCTGGTCGTCGCCGAGGGGGAACGCGGGAACGGCACCGGCCGCGCCCTGGTGGAAGACGCCGTCCGCAGGTTCGTGGCCGCACCGGGCACGCTCGAGGTGGTGACCTTCGGTGCCGACCACCCGGGCGCGGTGGCCGGCGGCTCCCGCGTCTTCTACGAGCGCCTCGGGTTCACCCCGGCCGAGGCCGCCGGGCCCGGTCCGGAGGGCGGCTCCCGGCAGGTCTACCGGCGCAGAGTGTCAAGCCATGACTGACGTCGCGTCAGCTGCGCAGTGAGCGGGCGAAGTCAGCCAGCGCCGTGAAGTCCCCGTCGCGCAACCCGATCCTCGGGTTGACGTGGTGCAGCAGCGCGGGCCCATGATGGTGAGCGGCCACATACGCTTCGTCCGCCTCCCTCAACTCGTCGTCCACCCAGGCGAACGGGCGGCCGGCGGCGTACTCCACCACCCGCTCGGTCTTCCAGTGCACGCCGTCGGGGCGCTCCTGGAGGAGGGCGGTGCCGAAGTCGATGTGGGGGAGCTCGGGCAGGTCGACGGCCGGGCTGACCCAGCGGTTGGCGTGAGCCTCCCAGGCGGTGGCCCAGCACAGCTCGAATTCCAGCGCCAGCAGCGCCGCACCATGGTCCGGGTTGAGCCACACCCGTAGCGTGGCACCGGGTTCCCGTATGCGCGGCACGCGCAGGGTGAGGTACCCCGGTGGGCGCCTTTCGGGTTCGGCCGCGTAGGGGTTGAGCGGGCCGTCGACGTCGAGGAGGAGCAAGGGGCGGTCCATGTCCCCATGCGTACCGCCGTTCGGCCGATCCGGGAAGGCCCGAACGCGTCGAGGCCGGTGAAGACGCTCGGGGCGGCCGACAATGGGGACGTGTGACCACGGCATCCCGCAAGCGTGCCCCGGCAAGGACGGAGTCGGTGACCTCGTGACCCTGGACCTCGCACCCGCGACCAGCGCACTCGCCGCCCTCATCCGCGAGGTGAAGGACGGCCAACTGACCGCGCCCACCCCGTGCGGTGGCCTCACGGTCGGCGAACTGCTCGATCACATCGACGGGTTGAGCATCGCCTTCGCCGCGGCCGGCGCCAAGGAGGACCGCTCGGACGGTGGCCGGCCCCGCACGCCGGACGCGAGCCGCCTCGGCGCGGACTGGCGTGACCGGCTCGCGGCCCAACTCGACGCCCTGGCCGAGGCTTGGCGCCCGGCCGACGCCTGGCGGGGGACCGCCCGGGTGGGTGGGGGCGAGATGCCGGCCGAGGTCGCGGGGGCCGCGGCCGTGGACGAGGTGCTGGTGCACGGCTGGGACTTGGCCGTCGCCACCGGTCAGCGGTTTCCGGGCGAGGACCCGGCGCTGGCCGAGGCGTTGGAGACGGCGTACGCCTGGGTCCGCACGGTGGTCGAGCAACAGCCGAACGGCAGCCCTGGGCTCTTCGGTGCCCCGGTACCGGTGGCGGCGGACGCTCCGCTGGCGGACCGGTTGATCGGCTTGACGGGTCGTCGACCCGAGCACGCTTCCGCATGACAACGCGTGGGCGCGGCAGCCTGGTTGTTCTCGCGGTAGGCGGGCAAGCGGAGGCGGGCAGCCCGGTGTCAGCCGCGCAGCGCACCCAGCAGCTCGTCCCCGGCGGGGTACGGCCCGGCGGTCGGCAGTAGGCGCCCGGCGGCGGCCAACTGCCCTTCGCGGACCAGCTCGTGGATCTGCCGGGCCAGCGGCGTCACATCGGTGATGGCGGTGACCCACTCGTCGGCGTACCGGTGCGCGGCCTCACCGGCCAGGCCCAGCTGCAGGGAGCGGTACGGGAGCGGCTGCAACCGCAGGTCCCGTTCCGGGTCCCACTGCACGCGGGCCGGGGAGCGCTTCAACTGCCGCTGCCAGGAGACCCGGTCGGTGTGCAGGCCGGGCTGGTAACTGGACAGGCAGGCGTTCCGCAGTGCCCAGTCGAAGCCTTCGCGGCTGATCTCGACGGCGAGGACGGTCTCCTGCCCGTCCTTGGTGCCCCAGCCGCAGCGGTACATCATCCAGAGGAAGGAGGGCTTGATCCAGGTCATCCGGTCACGCTTCCAGGCCGCCGGGAAGCGGCCGTCGCGCGCCGCCGCCAGGCCGATCTCCGGCCGGTAGGCCTGGTAGACGGTGACGGTGTCCGCGGTGTGGGTCGCGCGGATGCGGTACTTGGGTTCGTCCACCAGGACGTCGGGTTCTTCCATGACCTGACGAGCATGGAGCCCGCGCTCCCGAACGGCCACTGAATTATCCCCGCCGGCCGCACGGGCGCCCCGGCTACCGCAGCTCCACCGAGATGTGCGAGGACAGCGCGCTCAGGAACTCCGGCGCGTCGAAGACCTCGCCCGCGGAGACCTGGTCGACGCGGTGCGCGCGGCCCACCAGGCCGGCGCCCGCGTGGTATCCCTCTGCACGGGCGCGTTCGTGCTGGCCGCCGCCGGCCTGCTGGACGGCCGGCGCGCGACCACGCACTGGGCCCACAGCGACGTGCCGGCCGCCAGGTACCCGCAGGTCACGGTCGACCCCGACGTCCTCTACGTGGACAACGGCAGCGTGCTCACCTCGGCTGGCAAGGCCGCCGCCAGGGACCTCTGCCTGCACCTGGTCCGCCTCGACCACGGCTCGACCACCGCCAACCGGCTCGCCCGCCGCCTGGTCGTGCCGCCCCACCGGGACGGCGGCCAGGCCCAGTTCATCACCACCCCGATGCCCGCTCCGGACAACCGCCCGCTCGCCGACCTCTTTCCCTGGGCCCTCGAACGGCTAGACCAGCCGCTCACCGTCGAGGACTTGGCCCGCCAGGCCCGGATGAGCCCACGCCACCTGGGCCGCCACTTCAGGACGGTGACCGGCACCACCCCGCTGCAGTGGCTGCTGACCCAACGCATCCGCCGCGCCCAGGAGTTGCTGGAGACCATCGACCACAGCGTGGACAACATCGCGGAGGCGACCGGCCTGGGCACCGCCACCACGCCGCGCCGGCACTTCAACCGCCCGGTCGGCGTGCCGCCGGACAGCTACCGCCGCACCTTCCGCTCCCGCGCCCGGCTGCGGTGATGGCGGAGCGGAGGTTAGCGCCGCCCGCCGAACTCCCAGTTGTGCACCTCGACTTCGGCATACCGCTCCGGCGCCAGGACGGCGCGTGCCGCCGCCGCGGCCGGCGCCCGGACCAGCGCCGCCGTGCCCAGCAGGTGCGCGCCGTCATCGGACAGCAGCGGGCCGTAGGCGATCAGGTCGCCCTGCTCCGCCGGCAGGCCGGCTTCGACGGCACCCACCGGGCCCAGCCCGAGCACCAGATACCGGTGGCCGCCGCTCGAACCCCCGGGGAACTCCCACATGGTGCGCCCCAGCAGGTTGCGCCACCGCCGGATCAGCACGTCACGGTACACCCCCGCCTGGTAGTTGGGCTCGTCGAGTGCGAACGCCCGGGCGGCGGCCGGGTCCGGCAGGTCGACGATGTGCACACTGCCGGTGGCCGCCCCCTCGTCGGTGAGCGTCGGGCCACGGGCGATCAACTCGGCGGCGTACTGGTCCATGTAGGACCAGTGCTGCTCCACGAGGCGGCGGCGCAGGCCCCCGGAGTCGGCACGGTCGCGGTGGTAGATGAAGAACTCCATGCCTGGAGGATCTCAGTGAGCGGGCACCCGGGGCGAGTCGGTTTGCCGGTCGGCGTCCCCTGGGCCGACCGGGAGCCGAAGCACTCGGTGGCATGAAGGCGCCTCCCCGCGGCCCCCGAGTACGTGGAGTTCGACGCGCCCTGAAGCCGAACCACCGTGCCCGCGTCACCGCTTGCGGGCCACTCCGGACCAGTAGTAGGCGGCGGTGGGGTCGGCGGGCGGTTCGCCGTCCGGGCGCCAACCCATCACGGGAACCACACCGGGCTCCAGGAGCTCCCAGTCACCGAAGAACCGCGCCACCTGCTCGCGGGTGCGCGGCACCAGGGTCATCTGCCCCTTGCCCGCGGCCTCGACCACCGCGGCCATCGCGGCCGGGTCGAAGTCCCAGCCGGGATGGGTGATCGCCACGTAACTGCCCGGCGCCAGGGCGTCCATCAGCACCCGGGCCCGGGCCCAGGGGTCGTCCTCGTCGGCGATCAGCATGAGGACGGCCACCAGGGTCAGACCCACCGGGCGGTCCAGGTCCAGGGTGCGGAGCAGAACGGGATCGGTGAGGATCTTCTCCGGCTCCAGCAGGTCGGCGTGGATGTAGGCGGTACGCCCCGAACCGGTGCTGTCCATCAACGCGCGGGCGTGCGCGAGGACGATCGGGTCGTTGTCGACGTAGACCACCCGGCTGTCGGCAGCCACGGCCTGGGCGACCTCGTGCGTGTTCCCCTCCGTGGGGATGCCGGTGCCGATGTCGAGGAACTGGCGGACACCCGCCTCACCGGCCAGGTGACGCACGGCCCGGCCGAGGAACCGGCGGTTCTCCCGCGCCATGACCTTGATGCTCGGGATCGCCTCCTCGAACGCCTCGCCCAGGGCCCGGTCGGGCGGAAAGTTCGTCTTGCCGCCGAGCCAGAAGTCGTACATCCGAGCCGAGTGCGGAACGTCGACCCGAAGGTCCACCGGCGCCGCCACCGAATCGTCGATCCCGCGCCTCATCCAGCCGGTGCCATCCGTCACAGCGCCCACCCCTGTTCGCTCGGAAGTCTGCTGACGGTAAGTCAGCACGCTGATACTAGAGCGGCCACAGCCGCGGGGGCGACGGCTGCGGCCGGTCGGGCGGGCGCCGGGAGCCGGAGCGGTCGCTCTCAGACGACGCAGAACTCGTTGCCCTCCGGATCCTGCAGCAGGACGGCGTACTGCCCCGCGTCCGGTTCATCCGTGATCCGGAGCACGCCGGCGCCGGCTTCGACCAGCCGTTCCACCGTGCCGGCGACCCGCTGGGTGCGGACCGCCAACGGGATGTCGCGCCCGCCGCCGACCCTCAGGTCGAGGTGGATCCGGTTCTTGGCGGCCTTGGGTTCCGGAACCTGCTGGAACCACACCCGCGGCCCGTGCCCTGCCGGATCGACGATCGACTCCGGGGCATCGCCCGCACCGACGGGCAACTCCTCCTCGGGCACCCCGATGGCTGCCCAGTACTCCCGCCACGTGGCATGGCCACCCGGCGGAGGCTCGGGTACGTACCCGAGAGCTTCGCTCCAGAACGCCACCAGCCTCTGTGGGTCGGCGCAGTCGATCGTCAGTTGCAGCGTCATCTCCATGGCGGGAGCCTGGCAGACACCTCTGACACTGGGACCACGGTCATGGTGGGGGCCGGACCCGGACGTCCCCGGCTCGGGTCGCCGTCCGTGCGTCAGGTGGCCTCGCCGGCCGGCGGTTCCAGCCTCAGCGCCGTCGCCGGGGCAGCCCGTCAGATGGCTTCGCCGGCCGGCGGTTTCAGCCTCAGCGCCGTCGCAGCCTGACGCAGAGCCGCGACCACGGCGTCCGTCAGTGGGTCGGGGCCGGAGCCCGAGGAGCGTCGGAGCGCGGCGATGCGTCGGTGGCCGGCGACGGGCAGGGCGGGGAGTTCGACGAAGTCGGCGCGGGCGCCGCCCAGGGCCAGGGTGGGGACGATCGCCGCGCCGAGGCCCGCCGCCACGAGGGCGAGAACAGTGGGGAACTCCACGGCGGTGTGCACGCGGCGCGGGCTGAAGCCGTACTCGGCGCAGATCCGCTCCAGCGCCCGCCCGCAGGCGCTCCCGGGAGGTCCGGCCACCCACGGACGGTTCGCCAGGTCCTTGACGCTGCCGGGCGCAGGTGACCAGTCGGCGGGCAGCACGACGCGGTACTCGTCGTCGGCGACCGGCGCGGCGGAGAGACCGGCCGGGGCCGCGGTGGTGCCGGGACCGCCCACGTCGTACTCGGTGACCACCAGGTCGAGCCCGCCGGTCCGCAGCTCGCGCAGCGCCGCGGGGCCCTCCAGTTCCACCACCCGAGGCTCCAGCTCCGGCTGCTCGTCGGTGAGTCGACGCAGCGCTGGGACCAGGAGGTGGCAGATGGCCGAGGAGAACCCGGCGATGACGACCGGGCCGGTCACCCGCCCGCTCGCCTGGGCGAGTTCGCGGCGCGCCTCGGCCAGCTCCTGCTCGATCCGCTCGGCGCGGGCGGCGAGGAGCTGCCCGGCGGGGGTGAGCCCGGCCCGGCGCCGGGAGCGGTCCACCAGCGGCTGGCCGACCTCCCGCTCCAGTTGGGCGAGTTGCTGCGAGACCGCCGAGGGGGTCAGGTGCAGCAGTCGCGCCGCGTCCACCACGCCGCCCCGCACGGCCACCGCGTGGAGCACCCGGAGACGTCTGGGGTCGAGTTCCATAACCCTGACTGTAGCGGCACTTAAGAAATCCTCGATTGTCCTCCAGTGCAGCTTCAGTGATCATCGAGGACATGGAGACCGAGAACATGGACCAGGACCCCGGCCGTGCCGACGGCGGGCAGTGGCGTGCGCAGTTCGACGCGGACGTGGTGTTCGCCAACGGCGGCGGCCTGCAGACCCGGGAGTTCAGGCTGGACGTGCCCGGCCCGGACCTCGCCGACGACGAACTCGCCGAACTCTTCGTGCGACACCTCGGGCTGCTGATGGTCGAAACGGTGCGCATCAGCGGCAAGCGGATGCTGCGCGAACCGCACAAGGGCGGTCGTGGCACCGGCGGGGCGGCCCCGCGGGCGGCAGGCCGCCGGACAGTGGAGCTCAGCCACCCGATCCGGCACGGCATGGTCACCCTTCCTGGCCTGCCCACGCCCGAGATCAGCGACCACCTCTCGCGAGAGGCCTCCCGCGACCACTACGCGCCCGGCACCGAGTTCCACATCGGCCGGATTTCGATGGTCGCCAACACCGGCACCTACCTCGACAGCCCCTTCCACCGCTTCGGTGACGGGCTGGACCTGGCGGGACTGCCCCTCGACGGGCTGGTCGACCTGGACGGGCTGGTGGTCCGGGTCACCGGTGCGCAAGGCCGCGCCGTCGACCGGAACGCGCTGCTGCCGTACCAGGTCACCGGCCGGGCGGTGCTGATCCACACCGGCTGGGACGGGCACTGGGGAACCGACCGCTACGGTTCGGGCGGCCACCCCTTCCTCACCGCCCGGGGCGCCGCGTGGCTCGCCGATCAGCGGCCCGCGCTCGTGGGCATCGACTCGCTGAACATCGACGACACCGAGGACCCGACCCGACCCGCCCACACCACCCTGCTGGCTGCCGGCATCCCGGTCGTGGAACACCTGCGCGGCCTGGCGCAGTTGCCCGTGGATGGCTTCCGCTTCCACGCCGCGCCGCCTGCCGTCGAGGGCATGGGCACCTTCCCGGTCCGCGCCTACGCGGTGCTGCCCGGCGAGGAGCGGTAGCCGGATGGGCGCCGCGGTCACCGCCGTCGGATGGCTCGGAGCCGGGCTGCTGCTCGCCGCCTACGCCCTCGCGTCGACCGCGCGCATCCGCGCCGCGGGCTCCGGGTTCCAACTCCTCAACCTGCTCGGCTCCGCCGCGCTGACGGTCAACTCCGGGTACCACCACGCCTGGCCGTCCGCGGTGCTCAACGGCGCATGGATCGCCGTCGGGGCCGTCGTGCTGGCCCGCCGCAGTACCCCGCTCGCCGCACGCCGCGGTACCCCGCCCGCCGCACGCCGCGGTACCTCGCCCGCCGCACGCCGAGGCCGGGCGGGTGCCGGAACGGCACCGGGCGACGTGGGCTGACCCCCTTGGGTCCGGGCCCAGCTCCGGCGCAAGGGTTCGAGTTGCGTCCGTCCGTTCCGAACTGGCGGGCGGAAGGGGCGACTTGATGGGCGGTCGCCGCAGGCGGCACCATCAGGATTCACCG
This sequence comes from Kitasatospora humi, assembly GCF_020907985.1. Classification (GTDB taxonomy): domain Bacteria; phylum Actinomycetota; class Actinomycetes; order Streptomycetales; family Streptomycetaceae; genus Kitasatospora; species Kitasatospora humi. The sequence goes on from NZ_JAJJPA010000013.1 coordinate 128,626, forward strand.
GCTCCTTCGCACGGAGGGATACGCTACGAACGCGCGTCGCTACCCACTGCGGCTGCTGCGGCTGCTGTGGCTGCTTGAGGAGGAGTCCTGTGTCATCGCCTTGTGATCCCGAGTACGCTCCCGTCGGTGACGTGGGTGCCGCGCTCATGGTGATCGACTCGCAGCTCAAGGCCATCTACGACGGCAGGACCGAGAGGGACCTCGAACAGCGGCAGATGGTCGACCAGTTCACCGCGTCCATGGACCGGGCCGGATTCGACGCGCTGCTGGACGGCGCGTGCACGTTCATCTACATGTACATGCGGTGGCTGCGGCTGGCCTGCGAGGACCATGACGAGGACGTCATCGAGTACGTGGTGCCCAGCCTCGTGGCCACGATGCGCATGATGCCCAGGACCTTCCGGCCCGAGGTCATTCCGACCATGACCGGCCTGCTCATCGCCGCGGCCACCGGCCTGAGCCCCAATCTGTGGCGCGCGCAGTACGGTGACTGGACGCGTGCCGAGATGACTCCCCTGGAAGCCACGGCCGTCCTGCTCGCGGAGCGCATCAACCGGATCACCCAGGACAACGACTTCGCTGCCCGCATGATCACCGACGCCCTGTCCAGGGCGGACCAGGACTGATGCGCTGCCCCTGCCCCGGCCCGGGGTAGCGGTCGGCTGTACTGCCCCTGCCCCTGCCCCTGCCCCTGCCTGCTCCTGCCGCTGCCCCTGCCTGCTCCTGCTCCTGCCCCTGCCGCTGCCCGGGCGTGGGCGTGGGCCGGCGGTCGGCTCAACGTCCGTGGCGGCTGAGATAGGTGAGGACCGCGAGGACCCGGCGGTGGCCGCTGTCGGCCGGCGAGAGGCCGAGCTTGGCGAAGACGTTGCCGATGTGCTTGTGGACGGCGTTGTCGGTGATGACGAGCCGGGCCGCGATCGTGGCGTTGTCCTTGCCTTCCGCCATCAGGGCGAGGACTTCGCGTTCCCGTGGCGTCAGCGCGGCGATCGGGTCGTGGGCGTGACCGGTGAGGAGTTGCCCGATCACCTCGGGATCCATGACGGTACCGCCGGCGGCGACCCGCCGCAGCGCGTCGATGAACTCGCTCACCCGGCTCACCCGGTCCTTGAGCAGGTAGCCGACGCCGCCGCGCTTGTCGGAGACCAGCTCACCGGCGTACTGCTGCTCGACGTACTGGGACAGGACGAGCACGGGCAGGCCGGGGTGCCGGCGGCGGGCCTGGAGGGCGGCGTGGATGCCCTCGTCGCGGAAGGTCGGCGGTAGCCGCACGTCGACGATGGTGACGTCCGGTCGGTGTTCGGCGACGGCGGCGAGGAAGCCGGGGCCGTCCTGGGCGATCGCGGCGACGTGGAAACCCTTGGTGGTCAGCAGGAGTTCCAGCCCGTTGGACAGCAGGACGTTGTCCTCCGCGATCACGACCCGCATGCCAGGCCCACAGTGATCGTGGTCGGACCGCCGCCGGGGCTGTGGAGGTGGACGCTGCCGTCGAGCGCCAGGACACGGTGGCGGATTCCGGCGATGCCGGTACCCAGCGTCTCGTCGGCGCCGCCGACTCCGTCGTCGATGACCTCGATCGACAGCCGGTCACCGTCGCGGGCGACGCGGACGGCGGTCCGGGTGGCCCGGCTGTGCTTGGCGGCGTTGGTGAGCGCCTCGGCGATCGTGAAGTACGCCACGGCCTCGACGGCGGCGGGGACCGTGCCGAGGTCGCCGATGTCGAGGGTGGTGTCGATCGCCGAACGGGCCGCCAGCGCGGCCAGGGAGAACCCCGCATCTGCCGCAGTGGCGCAGCGGGCAGGATTCACCCCCGGCCGGCAGACGCAAAGCAAGGGCGGCACACGGTTCGACTGGTACACCCGGGACCTACGCGCCGCCCTCCAGTGACGGCCGGCAGTTACGGGACAACAGTTCCTGGGCGCGGCGATCACGCATTGGACGAAACCGGCGTTTGTGCGCCGGGCATCCTGTTCGTGCTGTCCACCGGCATCACCTGGCATCGACTGGCGCTGGACTTCGGCTGATCGATTCAGCGATGCGACGGTCGGTGGCCACGGATGCCCGGCGCCCCGGGGTGGGGGTGGTCACAGGAAGATCCGGACCACCAGTGATGCGAACCCGCCGAGTGCGTACACGAGTGCGCTGTAGGTGGTGAACGGGAACAGGCGGTAGTGCTGTCGGACCTTCAGGAAGAAGGCACCCGCTACGAGGAGCATCCCCACGGCGTAGACCAGGCCGACGGGGGACCGGTCGAGCCCGGCGTACGCCAGGACGGTCACTGCGTACACGGCCGCGTTGAGCACGAGGGCGGCCGGTGATCCCTGGGCGGACGATTCGTCCGGGTTCCTGCTCTCGATCGCCAGCAGGCTCGTGTTCATCAGCAGGGCACCGGCGAAGAACATCGTGTTGCCGGTGTAGAAGTCGTTGAAGAAGAGGCCTCCGCAGAGGTCTCCGGTGAAAGCGTTGGCGTCGCAGTGCTCGTTGAAGGCGGCCGAGGCCATCTCGTGCAGGCCGTTCCCGGTGGCGTAGAAGTACGTGCCGATGACGAAGGCGAGGAAGAGCCACTTCCCCTCCCTCGACCGCAGGGCCGAGAAGTCGCGGGAGACCTCCCGGAAGATGAGCGCCGGAACGATCACCGTGAGCGGGATCAGCACGGTCAGCTGGACCAACTCGTGGAGGCGTAGGAAACCGTACGGCTGGAGCAGGACCCGGGTGGTGAACGAGAAGCGTTCGACGGCGACGAGCACGACGGACAGGGAGGTGAGCGTGAACAGCAGATTCATCCGGCTCATGGCGCGCATGGCATCGAGACCTTCCGGGGTGGGGCGGCGACGGCGGGTTCGGCACGCTTGACGTACCGCCGCGGCCTCCCGTTCAGCCGTCGGGCCAGTTGATGACAGGCCGTCGATCCCGCTTGGGCCCTGGCTGCGAGAAGGGCTGAGGGCCGAGCGGTGCGTCAATTGAGGCTTGACGACTGATGAAGCGTCAACTTACGCTTGACGCATGACTCCACTCCACATCAGCCTCGCCGACCTGATCGCCCGGCTCGACGAGGAACTCACCGACGCCAACGACCTGGCCCGCATCAGCGAGGCGCAACTCCGTGCCCAGACCCTGTCCGATCTCGGTGACCAGCTCATCGACCACTACGTCGTCAAGGCCAGGCAGGCCGGCGCGTCGTGGACCCAGATCGGCGACGCCATCGGGGTGACCAAGCAGGCCGCCCAGCAACGCCACGCACCCGCCGCGTTCCAGCGGTTCACCAACTTGAACCGGCACAGCATCGTGCTGGCGCAGGAGGCCGCCCGAACGTACAAGCACGACTTCATCGGCACCGAACACATGCTGCTCGGTCTGCTCGGCGAACCGCAGGGCCTGGCGTACGAGGTGCTGGTGGCGAAGGGCGAGTCGGAGCAGCGCGTCCGCGACGCGATCGAGGAAGCGATGCCGCCGACCGGGCAGAAGGCGCTGCGCGGTCACATCGCGTTCCGGCCGGAGAGCAAGGAGGCCATCGAGCAGGCGCACCGCGCGGCGGCCGACTTCGGCCACGACTGGGTCGGCACGGAGCACACACTGCTGGGCCTGATCCGCACCGGGGAGGGTCTGGCCGCTCGGATCCTGCGCGACCTCGGCTTCACATCGGACGAGCTGCACGAGACGGTCAAGGCCGAGATCGCCAAACGGTCCGCCGCGCACGACAAGTAGGGCCGGCCGCCGGCCTCGTGGCGCCGGTGTGGAAGTCTGTCGACACGACTCACGATGATCAACGGTGGCCGCGGCCATCCCGCAGCCGGTCCACCGGCAAGACCGCGGTCTACGGTTGGAGTGCCAGGTCGCGCTGGTACCAGGTGCCTGGCTTGCCGCCGAGGTCGGCCGGGTCTGCCGGGCCGACCGGGACGAACCCGGCCTTGGTCAGCACCTTCTGGGACGCGGCATTGGCGTGGGCGGCGGCTGCCCGGAGTGTGCGCAGCCCGTGCCGCGCCGCCGCCAGCCGGCACAACTCCCGGACCGTCGCCGTCGCTACGCCGCGGCCGGCGACGTGCTGCGCGACCCGGTAACCGAGGTCGGCAGTGCCGTCCTCGAAGTCGTACAGGTTGAACCGGCCCAGAACCGATCCATCCTCGGCGACCAGCGCGTAAAAGGCGCAGATACCAGCCTCTTGCTCAGCCAGCAAGGCGCTGTACCGGTCGGCGAACTGGTCGTAGAACTCGTCGCCCCGGTCGGGAACCGAGGCAGCGAAGTAGGCACGGTTCGCCAGCTCGAAGGCCAGGACCGCCGGGGCATGGCCGGCATCCAACTGCTTCAGCTCGGGCACGGCGCCACTCTACCCGGGCGGCACGCCGAGGCCACCCGAGTTTTGACACCAGCGGCAGACAAGCCCCAAGGCCGTGGCACATCGCGATCCACAGCTGGAGCACCAAGCCCGAACAACACTGACGGCCCGTCGGCTCGCCCGGCGGGCCGTTTCCGTTTCTTCGAGCTGGTGGCGGACACGCCCCGCGGCCGACCGTCGCGTCGGGTGGGCGCTGGGTTCCACCGCCGGAGCCGGTCCCTTTGAACTGGTCTTCCCAGTTGCGGGCCGTCTTGCCGTCTCGTTCCAGGAAGCCCCGCAGCTGGCACTCGGAGTAGGCCGCCACCGAGCGATCGGGCATGGTCAGCAGGGTGACCATCATGGTGAACGGCAGCTCCGAGGCCAGCCTGAACGGAGCGATCTGGATCGTCACATTGGGCCGGTCGGTCAGCTCTTCGATGCGGTGGAGCTGACGACGCATCACCGCCGGGCCTCCGACCGGGCGCCGGATGGCTCCCTCATCCAGGACCACATGCAGCAGCGGGGCACTTGCCCGCATGCTCGGGGGGAACTCCCAGGTGGCGCCGTGACCACCACCCGCGCACCCGGTGAACCGCCGCTCGGCGCGACCACGTGCCGCCACTCCCGAAGGGCCCGCCGGTGACCGGCGGTCGGCAGATCCCCACGCCGCCCATCACCAAGTGGCGGCCGGGTCGTTGTCACTGCTGCGGCCGCCCCACCCTGGTCGCCCCGGGCCCGGTGATCACCGTCGACAGCGGTACCCAAGTCGCCGTTCCCTGGTGCCTGTTCGGCTTCGAGCGGGCCAACCGCATGCTGCGTCGCGCCGCGTTGAGCGAAGCGCCGCACCGCTACTGACCCGACTCGCCTCTCCCATTCCCAACTCCGAAAACCCTGTACGAAAGGCAGCCCCCGCAATGAGCTCCCCCGAGCCCGGCCACACCCTCGACGACCCGTTCGACCGCCACACCGCGCTCGCCGACCTGCGTGCCCTCGGCCGCAAACTCGACGCCCTGGCCGCCGAGAAGGGTCCCTGTCCCGAGATCGACGCCACCCTCGCCGCGATGAAGCAGCTGCACGCCCGCATCACCGCTGATCTGGCCGCCGCCACGCCCTGAGCGGCCCGCGCGCTGCCCGCATCGCCGCCCCCGGAACGCGGTCCCGCATCGGCCCGCCCCCACCCGGCTTGCGCCGGGTGGGGGTCCGATCGCCACCAGTCACATCGTCAGTCGCTGTCCCGCTTCTCGACGACCAGGACGCGGGCCTGCGGGGTGGGGCGGGCGACGTGTGCGTCGCCGGGTTCCACGCAGCACACCCGGCCCGGTGTGAGGCGTTCGACGTGCTCGACGCCGTCGACGCGGTAGTGCATGTCGACCGCTCCGTCGAGGACGACGAACACCTCCGGCCCGTCATTGACGTGCCATTCGTAGGGCTGGTCGGTCCAGTGCAGCCGGACCGTCGCGTCGTCCAGGGCGGCGAGGTCGATCGCCCCCCAGGGGTGGTCGGCGGTGAAGGAGGAGGCATCGATGAATCGCACGGGAGGTCTTCCGGTTCGGGGGCCGTGCAGTCGGCCCGGGCGATCCATCGTGCGACGGAGTTGCCGCCGCGGCGACCGGCAGGAATGCCATAGTCCATCGAGATCCTGCCACGCCCCTTCGGCGGAGGAAGCCACGGCGGCTGAAGGCCCAGCCCGTGTTCGGCCGGGGGAGCGGGAGCACCGGGGCGGCTCGTCGAACCGCCGTTATTGGCGTGCCCAGCTCGGTTGGGGGGCAGTATCGTTGTCGCCAACTGCCGTTGGCTGGGCGGCACCGCGTTCCACGTCCGAAGTCAGCCGGGCCGCCTGCCGCCCGGCTGGGAGTTGACGGTCCATGAGGAACGAGCTGACGTAACGCCTGCCGCCCCGCTGACATTTGTCATGGGACTCCCGTGCGTCGGCACACTGCCCGATCTCCCGCACTCCGACCAGGATGGAACCCATGAGCTTCAGCAACACGAACCAGAGCGGCCACGGTGGCCTGACCCACCCGGACACCGTGCGTGCGTTCCGTACCGTCCGGCAGCTGGTGATCGCCTACCTCGGGCTGAGTCTGGTCACCCTCGTCGTCATCTTCGCCATGAAGGGCGACCACTCGATGGTGAACCAGGCGGTCATGAGCCGGGGGATCGGCGTCGCGATCAGTGCCGTGCTGACGTTCGTCTTCACCGCCAAGGCGGCGGCCGGGTCGCGCGGGGCGTTCCGGCGGCTGCGGTTCCTCTCGCCGATCCTGGTGGCGGTCATCGTCGTCATCGTGGCGCTGCCGGGGACGTACCCGCTGTGGATGAAGATCGAGCAGGTCGCCTGCGGGCTGCTGCTGCTCGGGGTGGCCGTCGTCACCAACGGGCGGCACCTGCGGACGCTGTTCGCGACGCTCTGACCAGGGCGTTCCGGGCGAGCGCGGCGGCCGACGGGAGAAGGGCGACTCACGCGTGAACAGCGACCCGAGCGTGAAAGGCGACCCGAGCGTGAGAACCTGCGACGACCGGTGGGCCCAGAACGAGGCCAAGGCCCAAGTCCAGGTCCAGGTCCAGGCCCAGGCCCAGGGCGCAGGCGAACCGCTGCCCCGCGACTCGGCGCGCTGGACGCACGGCTGGCGGCGGGTGGTGCTGGCCAACGGGATGCTGGTCTACCCGGGGCTCGCCGCGGTCGGGGTGTCGCAGCACTCCCACGGGGCCGGTGCGATCGCGGGCTACGTGATCGTGGCGGCGTTCTGCGCCGCCTACCTGGGCGCCATCGGCGCGGTGGTCATGAACCGGCAGCGCCGGGCCGTGGTGCTGATGGGGGTGCTGGCGGTGCTCTTCCTCGCCACGCTGCCGTTCGCCCACGAGGACGCCTTCTTCCTGGCCACCGTCATCGTCGCGTACTTCACCGCGTTCCGGCGGCGGTACGCGGCGCGGGTGATGGTGGTGGGGACGCTGGGCGCGCTGCTGGTGCCCTGGGCGGTGCGCCCGTGGCACACCGGTCCGGCCTTCTTCCAGGCACTGGGGCTCCTCTTCAGCACTCTGGTGGTGGGCGCGTTCGCCGAGATCGCCGAGACCAACCGGGCGCTGGTGGCGGCCCGGGCCGAGGTGGCGCGGCTGGCGTCGGAGGCGGAGCGCAACCGGATCGCCCGCGATCTGCACGACCTGCTCGGCCACTCGCTGACCGCCATAACGGTGAAGAGCCGCCTGGCGCAACGCCTCGCGCCCAAGGACCTCGAGCAGGCGCAGGCGGAGATGGCCGGGGTGGAGGGCCTCTCCCGGCAGGCGCTGGCCGATGTGCGGGCGGCCGTGTCGGGCTACCGCGAGGTGACGCTGGCCGCGGAGCTGGCGCGGGGGCGGGAGTTGCTGCGGGCGGCCGGGGTGGTGGCCGACCTGCCGACGACCACCGAGATGGTGGCGGCCGGCGACCGGGAGCTGTTCGGCTGGGTGGTGCGCGAGGGGCTGACCAATGTGGTGCGGCACTCCCGGGCGACCAGGTGCACGGTCGCCGTCACCGCCTCCTCGGTGGAGATCGGCGACGACGGGGTCGGGGGCGCGGTGGCCGGGGTCGGCAAGGGGCTGACCGGGTTGCGTGAGCGGGTGGCGGCGGCGGGCGGTACCGTCGAGGCCGGGCCGGTGAGCCCACACGGTTGGTGGCTGCGGGTGAGGCTGGGGAGAGACGCGGTATGACGATCCGTCTGCTGTTGGCGGACGACCAGGAACTGGTCCGCACCGCGCTGCGGGCGCTGCTCGACCTGGAGGACGACTTCCGGGTGGTGGCCGACGTCGGCCGCGGTGACCAGGTGGTGGCCGCGGCCCGTGAGCACGGGCCGCACGTGGCGCTGCTGGACATCGAGATGCCGGGGCTGGACGGGTTGGCCGCCGCCGCGGTGCTGGCCGAGCAACTGCCGGACTGCAAGGTGGTGATGCTGACCACCTTCGGGCGGGCGGGGTACTTGCGGCGGGCCATGGAGGCGGGGGCGGTGGGCTTCGTGGTGAAGGACGCGCCGGCCGAGGTGCTGGCGGACGCCATCCGGCGGGTGGCGGCGGGGGAGCGGGTGGTGGATCCGGAGCTGGCCGCGGCGACCCTGGCGGCGGGGGCGTCGCCGCTCACCGCCCGGGAGCGGGACGTGCTGAACGCCTCCCGGTCGGGCGCCGGCGTGGCGGAGATCGCCGGGAAGCTCTACCTGTCGGAGGGGACGGTCCGGAACTACGCCTCCTCGGCCATCGCCAAGACCGGCACCCGCAACCGCACCGAGGCGCTGCGGGTCGCCGACGAACGCGGCTGGCTCTGACCAGTGGTTCACCCATCCCTCAGACGCCCGCTGGATGTCCAAGAGTTGACCAAACGTCATACACATGATCTGACGTATCGCTAACTTGGGCTCCTCTGCACAGTCGTCCGGACTCGTACCCGTCCGGACCCCAGGGGGGTTCCACACACATGAAAGTCCTGTTCAACCATGCCCGGCGCCGCACGACCGCCGCGCTGCTCGGCACGGCCCTGCTGGCGCTCGGCACCACGGCGCTCGGCGTCACCGGGCCGACCGCCGCGCACGCCGACTCCGGCACCATCTCGGTCGACGGCTACCGCACCGGCTGGGACCAGAACGAGCCGGGGCTGACGCCGGCCCAGGTCAGCTCCTCGGACTTCGGCCAGCAGTTCTCCAGCGCGGTCGACGGCCAGGTCTACGCCGCGCCGGTGGTGCTCGGCAACACCGTGGTCGTGGCGACGGAGACCAACCACGTCTACGGCATGGACGCCACCACCGGCGCCGTCAAGTGGACCGACGCCTACGGCGCGCCCTGGCCGGCCTCGGGCGAGACCACACCGGGTGCCAGCTGGTCCTGCGGCGACCTGGCCCCCTACATCGGGATCACCTCCACCCCGGTCTACGACCCGGCCAGCGGCTACCTCTTCCTCACCTCCAAGGAGGACGGCGGCCAGTACCACCAGGCCCCGGTCTGGAAGATGCACGCGATCGACCCGGCCACCGGAGCGGAGAAGCCCGGTTTCCCGGTGCAGATCGGCGGTTCGCCGAGCAATGACCCGACCGTGGTGTTCAACCCGGTCGAGGAGGGCCAGCGGCCGGGGCTGCTCCTGCTGAACGGCGTGGTGTACGCGGGCTTCGGCTCGGTCTGCGACCACGGTGCCTGGCGCGGTTACGTCGCCGGGGTCTCCACCGCCGGCACCCAGACCGCGCTGTGGGCCGACGAGACCGGCACCAGCAACCACGGCGGCGGCATCTGGGACTCCGGCGGCGGCCTGGTCGCCGACGCCCAGGGCCACATCATGTTCTCCACCGGCAACGGCGTCTCGCCGCCGCCCGGCCCGGGCACCAGCCCGCCGAGCACCATGTCGGAGTCGGTCATCAGCCTGGGCGTGCAGCCCGACGGTTCGCTCAAGGCGACCGACTACTTCAGCCCCTCCGACGCCACCCTGCTGGACACCAACGACCGCGACCTGGGCTCGGGCGGCGTGATGGCCATCCCCGACGGCTACGGCACCCCGGCCGTACCGCACCTGGCGGTGGAGGAGGGCAAGGACGGCCGGATCTTCCTGCTGAACCGGGACAATCTGGGCGGCCACTCGCAGGGCCCGAACGGCACCGACGCGAACGTGCAGACCCTCGGCCCCTACAACGGCTGCTACTGCCACCCGGCGTTCTGGGGCGGTGACAGCGGCTACGTCTACTACTCCGGCAACGGCGGCCCGATGCAGGCCTTCAAGCTCGGCACCGCGGGCAACGGCACTCCGGCGCTCGCCCTGGTCGGCCAGGGGAAGATCAACTTCGGCTACCTGAACGAGGGCTCGCCCGTCGTCAGTTCGGTGGGCACCACGGCCGGTTCGGCCACCGTCTGGGTGGAGAAGGCCAATGACATGTACGGCAACGGCGGCACGCTGTACGCGTACAACGGCACGCCCAACGCCGACGGTTCGCTCAGCCTGCTCTGGTCGGGGCCGATCGGCACCGCCAGCAAGTTCACCACCCCGACCACCAGCAACGGCCACGTCTACATCGGCACCCGGGACGGCCACCTGCTGTCCTTCGGCCGCCCGGCGGCCTCCGCGCTGACCGGCTCCCCGGTGGCGCTGGGCAGCGTCAACGTCGGCGCCAGCGGCTCCGGCACGCTCACCGTGACCGCCACCCAGGCGCTCACCGTCAACGGCGTCAGCACCGCCGCGCCGTTCGCGGTCACCGCACCGGCCCTGCCGCACACCATGGCCGTCGGCGACACCCTGTCGATTCCGGTCAGCTTCACGCCGACCGCGGCCGGCGCCACCTCGGGCATCGTCAACCTGGCCACCAGCGCGGGCACGGTGGGCTTCTCGGTGACCGGCTCCGGGGTGAAGGCCGGGTTCGCCACCGAGCCGTCCGGCGTCAGCTTCGACGACGAGCCGACCGGTGTGCCGAACGCCACCAGCGTGCAGTTCACCAACACCGGCACCGGCAGTGAAACGATCACCGCGGTCGGCACTCCGGCCGCGCCGTGGAGCGTCAGCGGGGCACCGGCCGTCGGCACGGTGATCCCGCCCGGCGGCTCGTTCATCGTCAGCGTCACCTACGACCCCACGGCGGCCGGCACCGACAACGACGCGTTCTCGGTCACCTCGACCTCGGGCACCTTCACGGTGCCGCTGAACGGCACCGCCGTCACCGGGCAGGGGCACCTCACCATCACCCCCGGCACCCTGGCCTTCGGGTCGGTCCCGGTCGGCACCACCTCGCAGCAGTTGAGCTTCACCGTCACCAACGACGGCAACATCCCGGTGACGTTGAACAAGGCCAAGGCGCCGGTCGGCACCTTCAGCAGCCCCAACGCGATCGCCGAGGGCACCGTGATCGGCCCCGACCAGTCGATCGCCGTCCCGGTGGTCTTCTCGCCCACCACCGCGGGCGCGCTGTCGGACAGTTACGAAGTCACCGGCAACACCGGGCAGGGCGACATGTACGTCCAGCTGACCGGTACCGGACTTGCCAACCTGCCGGCTCCGCCCACCGGTTGGCACACCAACGGCAGCGCCACCCAACCCACCGCGGGCGCCGTGCAGTTGACCGCCGCCACCACCCAGCAGTCCGGCTCCGCCTTCTACACCTCGCCGGTCACCACCGACGGCCTGACCGCCTCCTTCACCGCTCGACTGGGCGGCGGCAGCGGCGGTGACGGCATGACCTTCGCCCTGGTCGACGCGACCAAGGGCAGCGCCACCGCCACCGGTGTGGGCGGCGGCGGGCTCGGCTTCTCCGGGCTGCCCGGGCTCAGCGTCGACCTGGTCAGCTCGTGGAGCGGCCAGACCGGAACGGGCAACTTCGTCGCAGTCGCAGCCGGGCCGGGCAGCGGCAAGGACAACCTGACCTACCTGGCCTACGCCAAGGCGCCCAGCGATCTACGCACCGGCACCCACACGGTCGCCGTCACGGTGGCCGGCGGGCACGTCAAGGTGTCGCTGGACGGCACCGCGCTGCTGGACTACGTGCCGGTCACCGGAACGATCCCGGCCGCCGCCTACGCCGGATTCACCGGCTCCACCGGCGCCTCCACCGACGTGCACACCGTCAGCAACGTGGTGATCACCCCGCCGGGCACCACCGCCGGCACCCCCCAGCCGCTCACCGCGACGCCGTCCGCCGTGGCGTTCGGCTCGGCGACCGTGGGCAGCACCGCCAACCAGTCGGTGACGCTGACCAACAACGGCACCGCCACCGAGACGGTCAGCGGCAGCACCGCCCCGGCCGCCCCGTTCGGCGCCACCCTGCCGGCCAACGGCACCGCCGTGCCGGTCGGCGGCACCATCACCGTTCCGGTCACCTTCGCCCCGACCCTGACCGGCGGCCAGAACAGCAGCTTCACCCTCACCACCACCAGTGGCACGGTCACCGTCTCGCTCTCCGGCACCGGGCAGCCGGCCACCACCGGTGGTGGCACCCTGCCCGGATTCACCGACAGCTCCTGGCAGTTGAACGGAGTCGCGGTGGACAACGCGGGCACCGTCAACCTGACCACCGACGGGCAGCACTCCGCCTCCGGGTCGGTCGTCAACAGCAAGGCGGTCTCTCCACTCGGCCTGCACGCCACCTTCACCGAGCAGATCAGCGGCACCAGTGGTTCACCCGGTGACGGCCTGACCTTCTCGCTGCTCGACGCCGCCGGCAACGGCTCCAACGCGCTGGGCAGCGCCGGCAGCGGGCTCGGCGTCGGCGGGCTGAACGCCGTGGTCACCGGGCTCTGCGTGTTCGGCAACTTCGGGGTCAACACCGCGCCGGTGCTGGGAGTCGGCACCACCGCGGCCGGCAGCTCCGGGATCACCCCGCTGGCCGCCGACACCACCATCCCGGCCCTGCAGGGCAGCAGCCATCAGATCGACATCACCATCACCACCGCCAGCCACCTGGTGGTGAAGATCGACGGCACCCAGCAGGTGGACGTTCCCGTCACCCTGCCCAGCAAGGTGCTCACGGCGTTCACCGCGGGTGTGGGAGCCTCCAGCGACACCTTCGCGGTCTCCGCGCCGACGATCGCGTACACCTCCTGATCCGTCCTGAAACAAGTCGCAACCGGAGGGTCAAAAGCAGGTGAAACCGCCCCTCGGCACCGAACCTTCGTCAATAATCCATAGTCGGACCGGGGAAACGACCGGTTCGTGCTGGGGGGACCACCTTTCATGATTTCAGCAGTCATAGTGCTGTGCTCACTCATGCTCTTCGCCGTCGCCGTGTTCACCCTCTGGTGGATGCTGCACGCGTGGCGCACACCGGAGACACTCGCCGCGACCAAGTTCGCCGACCCCGACGGGACCGGGGCGCTCTCCTTCTCACTGCTGGTGCCGGCCCGCCACGAGCAGGCCGTCCTGGAACGCACCGTGCTGCGCCTCCTGGAGTCCACGCACCCGGACTTCGAGGTGATCGTGATCGTCGGGCACGACGACCCGGACACCGCCGAGGTGGCGCACCGGCTGGCCGCGCGCCACCCCGAGCAGGTCTTCGTGGTCACCGACACCCACGAGAAGAAGAACAAGCCGAAGGCGCTCAACTCGGCGCTGCCCACCTGCCGGGGGGACGTGGTGGGCGTCTTCGACGCCGAGGACCAAGTCCACCCGGACCTGCTGTCCCACGTCGACCACGCGTTCCGCGACACCGCGGCCGACGTGGTGCAGGGCGGCGTGCAGCTGATCAACTTCCACTCCAGCTGGTACAGCCTGCGCAACTGCCTGGAGTACTTCTTCTGGTTCCGCAGCCGGCTGCACCTGCACGCCGCCAAGGGCTTCATCCCGCTGGGCGGCAACACCGTCTTCGTGCGCACCGACCGGCTGCGGGCCAACGACGGCTGGGACCAGAACTGCCTCGCCGAGGACTGCGACCTGGGCGTGCGGCTGTCCAGCCAGGGCGCCAAGGTCGTGGTGGCCTACGACTCCGCGATGGTCACCAAGGAGGAGACGCCGGACTCGGTGCTCTCCCTGTTCAAGCAGCGCACCCGGTGGAACCAGGGATTCCTCCAGGTGTACCGCAAGCGGGACTGGCGCTCGCTGCCCAGTGTGCGGCAGCGGATGCTGGCCCGCTACACCCTCGCCACGCCCTTCGTGCAGGCCTTCTCCGGCCTGCTGATCGTGGTCGGGATCGCGATCGCGCTCCTCACCTCGGTGCCCGACGTGGTGGCGATGGTCTCGTTCTCACCGCTGATCCCGATGGTGGCGATGTTCGCCTTCGAAGCCGTCGGACTGCACGACTTCGGCAAGCAGTACCAGTTGACGATCAGGCCGTCGCACTACGCGAAGCTGATCATCGGAGGCCCGTTCTACCAGTTGATCCTGGCCGGTGCCGCGATCCGCGCGGTCTGGCGCGAGATGCGCGGGCGCAAGGACTGGGAACTCACCCGCCACGTCGGCGCCCACCTGGGCGTCGAGGCGGGCACCGCCTCCTGACCGGGGAAGGAACCCAACCCGATGGCAACTGTCGTCGAGACAGTCCTGGATGAAGAACGCCCGGATCCGACTTCGGCGCCGGCCGCGCCCGACCCCCGCGGCCGACTCGCCCGACTCCTCGCCTCCCGGCCGGACTTGGTGATCACCGCACTGCTGGTGGCCACCGTGGTGCTGGTGCAGGGGCTGAACATCGACAACTTCCCGACCGTCAGCGACGACGAGGGCACCTACCTGGCGCAGGCCTGGGCGATCCAGCACGGCAAGGGGCTGGCGCACTACAGCTACTGGTACGACCACCCGCCGCTGGGCTGGGTGCAGATCGCCGCGCTCTCCTGGATCCCCGCGCTGCTCTGGCACGGCCCCCTGGTGGTGATGCACGCCCGGGTGATCATGCTGCCGGTGAGCGCGGCCGGCACCGCCCTGGTCTACCTGGTGGCCCGCCGCATCGACCTGCCGCGCTGGGCCGCCGCACTGGCCGCCGTGGTGTTCGGGCTGTCGCCGCTCTCGGTGACCATGCAGCGCGAGATCTACCTGGACAACTTCGCCGCCGTCTGGATGCTCGCCGCCTTCGCCTGCGCCCTCTCGCCGCGCCGGCACCTGTGGCACCACATCGCGGCCGGGCTGTGCGCGGCCGTCGCGGTGCTCTCCAAGGAGACCATGCTGATCGCCGCGCCGGCCCTGGTGATGGCCGTCTGGCGCGGCACCGACAAGGCGACGCGCAAGTTCTCGCTGGTCGGCTTCGCCATCGCGTTCGCCACCATCGGCGCCCAGTACCTGCTCTACGCGGTGCTGAAGGGCGAGCTGTTCCCCGGCCCCGGGCACAACTCGCTGATCGGCGCGCTCCAGTACCAGCTGGGCCGCGGCGGCTCCGGCGACATCCTCAAGAGCGGTTCGGTCTCCAACCTGACCCTGCACTGGTGGTTGGTCCGCGACCCGCTGCTGATCTACGTCGGAACGGCCGCCTCGCTGGCCGCCCTGGCGGTCCGCCGGCTGCGCGAGATCGCCGTGGCCGCCGTGCTGCTGGTCGCGGTGGCCATGCGGCCCAACGGCTACCTGCCCGCGATGTACGTGATCCAGGTGATCCCGTTCTTCGCGCTGGCGATCGCCGGGACGGCCGACGCCTGCGTGCGCGGCCTGCTGCGGCTGCGGCTCGGAGCCATCGGAAGGCTCGGCTGGCTCGGCCTCGGCCGATGGAGGCTGGGCCCGCGCGACCTGGTCGCCGTGCTCGCCATCGGCCTGGCCGGCCTGGTCGCGCCGCAGTGGGAGGCCGGCGACGAGACCGCCGACACCGCCTACTCCAACAACGAGTACGTGGCCGCGGCGAACTGGATCCGCGCCAACGTCCCCGACCCGGCCCACCGGCGGATCGTGGTCGACGACGCGATGTGGCTGGACACCGTGAAGGACGGCTTCCAACCCGGGCTCGGCGCCATCTGGTTCTACAAGGTCGACCTCGACCCGGCCGTCACCCGCACCCTGCCGCACGGCTGGCGGGACCTCGACTACGTGGTGCTCACCTCGATCATCCGCCAGGACCCCAACGGACTGCCCACGGTGCGTGCCGCCATCGCCCACTCCACCACGGTCGCCACCTTCGGAAGCGGCCAGCAGCAGATCACCATCCAGAAGGTCGACCACTCCGGGAGCGGGCAGTGACCGCCATCGACGTCCTGTCCGTGTACGCCGTGCCGCAGCGGCGGGCCGGACGCCTGCGCAGCGCGCTCGCCGACCGGCTGCCGCTGATCGCCATCCTGCTGGTGCAGTGCGCGCTCGCCTACCGGCTGGCCAACACCGCCTTCGAGGACGAGGCGCTGTACGCCTACGCCGGCCACCGCGAGCTCGGCCACCTGCTGCACGGCACCCCGGTGGGGGACACCTACGCCGGCTTCTTCTCCGGCATCCCGATGCTCTACCCGGTGGTGGCGGCCGTGCTGGACGACGCGTTCGGCCTGGAGGGCGTGCGGGCGTTCAGCCTGCTGATGATGCTCGGCGCCACCGCGCTGCTGTGGACCACCACCCGGCGGCTGTACGGCAAACCGGCCGCGGTGATCGGCAGCACCCTGTTCGCCACCAGCGCGCCGACCCTGTTCCTCGGGCGCCTCGCCACCTATGACGCGCCGTCAATCCTGCTGCTGGCGCTGGCACTCTGGTGGACGGTGCGCACCGCCCACCGCTCGCCGGTGCTGGTGATGGTCGCCGCGCTGCCGCTGGTGCTCGCCTGCGGCGTCAAGTACGCCTCGGGGCTCTACCTGCCGACCGTGGTGCTCAGCGCGGTGCTCACCGTGCCCGCGGCGGGGCTCAGTTGGCCGCGCGGACTGCTGCGGGGCTTCCTGCTCGCGGCGGCCACGGGCGGATCGGCGGCCATCGGGCTGGCGGTGGCCGGGCCGGACGTGCGGGCCGGGCTCTCCCAGACCACGGTGAACCGGGCCGCCGGCGCCGAGCCACTGGTCAACATCGTGCGGTTGTCGTTGGTCTGGGGCGGTTGGGTGTTCGTGCTGGCGCTGGTGGGCGTCGGCTTCCTGCTGCACCGGCGGCGTCCCTGGGCGCCCGCGCTGCTCGGGGCGCTGCTGGCCGGCACCGCGCTGCTCGCCACCATCTACCAGGCGCACCTGGGGACCAGTGTCTCGCTGCACAAGCACATCGGCTTCGGGCTGCTGTTCGCCGCACCGGTGGCCGGGGCAGGGCTGGCCGGGCTCTCCGGCCTGCCCGCCTTCCGGGGTGCCAGGCCGCTGCTGCGCCGGGCGGTACCGGGGGTCGCGGTCGGCACCTGCGGAGTGCTCGCCTTCTACGCCGGACACGCGGCCGGACCGATGTACGAGGGCTGGCCCGACTCGTCCGGCCTGGTCAGCGCGATGCGCCCGCTGGTCCACCCCGGACAGGACCGCTACCTGGTGG
Organism: Kitasatospora humi; assembly: GCF_020907985.1. Lineage (GTDB taxonomy): Bacteria > Actinomycetota > Actinomycetes > Streptomycetales > Streptomycetaceae > Kitasatospora > Kitasatospora humi. The sequence goes on from NZ_JAJJPA010000013.1 coordinate 145,746, forward strand.
AGGAGGACGAGGTGCCGCGCTACTACCTGCGCGACCAGTCGCAGCCGCAGCAGTGGCTCAACACCTACTTCTTCCAGTACGGCGACGCGAGCGGGCACCAGTTGACCGACCTGCCCGCCTACCGCGCCGCCATCGCCGACCGCTACTTCACCCTGATCGTGCTCGACGACGGCCCGACCGCCGCCCTGGACAAGGAGTTGACCACCACCCTCAGGGCTCCGGGCAGCGGCTACCGCCTGCTCGCCACCCTGCCCACCGAAACCAGCCACGGCGAGCAGGACTTCACCGTCTGGCAGCGCGGCTGACGCGCGGTCAGATGGTGGACGGATCCCCCGCGACGTAGCCGCCGACCGGCACCCGCGAGGTGATCGCCAGCCGGTTGAAGGTGTTGATCACGGTCACCGCCCAGAGCAGCTGGGCGATTTCGGCCTCACTGAAGACCTTGGCGGTCCGCTGGTAGACGTCGTCCGGCACCCGGCCGTCGTGGATCAGCGTGACCGCCTCGGTGAACTCCAGGGCGGCGCGCTCCCGTTCGGAGTAGAAGGGGGTCTCGGCCCACGCGTTCAGCGTGTAGATCCGCTGCTCGGACTCGCCCGCGTGCCGGGCGTCCTTGCTGTGCATGTCCAGGCAGAACGCGCAGCCGTTGATCTGGGAGGCGCGGATCCGCACCAGCTCCAGCAACGGCTTCTCCAGGCCCGCGTCCACCGCGGCCCGATCGACGACGCCGTTCAGCTTCAGCAGCGCGGCGTAGTTGTCGCGGGAGAGTTGTTGGATGTTCAGGCGGGGAACAGGTGCTGTCATGCCGCGCAATATACCGACATTCCGGGCGCGACCACCGTCCCGTTCACCCGCTCGGGTCACCTACGCTGCGAGGCGGCCCGTCCCCTTGCCCTGGAGCCGTCGATGCCCTCCCTGCCGCCCACCGAGCGACGCAACCCGACGACCCTGACGATCGACCAACTCGGTACGTCCGCGCTGCTGGAGCTGATCAACGACCAGGACGCCACCGTGCCGGCCGCCGTCCGGGCCGCGCTGCCGCAGCTCGCCGAGCTGGTCGACACCGCCCTCGACGTGCTGCGCGCGGGCCGGCGGATCCACTACTACGGCGCCGGCACCAGCGGCCGGATCGCGCTCGGCGACGCCGTCGAGCTGGGCCCCACCTACGGCGTCGGCCCGGAGACGGTGGTCGCCCACCTGGCCGGCGGACCCGGTGCCCGGGGCACCGCCCGCGAGGACGCCGAGGACCACGCACCGGACGAGCACCCGGACGACACCCCGGTCGCCGGGGACCTGGTCATCGGCGTCACCGCGAGCGGTCGCACCCCCTACGTCGCCGCCGCCCTGCGCGCGGCGCGGGCCGTCGGCGCGGCGACCGCCCTGCTCTCCGGCGACCCGGACGCCCCGCTCGCCCCGCTGGCCGACCTGCACATCGCCCTGGACACCGGCCCGGAAGTGGTCACCGGGTCCACCCGGATGAAGGCGGGCACCGCCCAGAAGCTGGCCCTCAACGCCTTCTCCACCGCCCTGATGGTGCGCAGCGGCCGCACCTGGTCCAATCTGATGATCGCCGCCTCCGCCCGCAACGCCAAGCTGCGCGAGCGCGCCGTCCGCACCCTGGTGACAGCCTGCCAGGTGCCGCCGGCGACCGCCGCCGCCACCCTGGCCGCCTGCGCCGACGAGACCCCCACCGCCCTGGTCGCCCTGGTCGCCGGCGTCACCCCGGCCGCCGCCCGCGCCGCCCTCGCCGCCCACCACGGCCACCCCTGGGCGGCGGTCCGGGCCCTCAACGAGCAGCCCTGACGAGCGGGGGCCGCCCCACCAGGGGCAGCCCCGCTGCGGCCGCACGCTGGGCGGGGACTGCGTCAGCGGACGTAGACGCTGCTGGCGGGATTGAAGACCACGTCCTGACCGGGCGGCATCAGGCCCACCGGATAGCCCGAGCAGTCGCTGTCCCGGTAGACGTACACGTTCTCGTCGGTCTGGTTGCCGATGGACATCGGCGAGCGGTCCGCGTTGTAGCAGCCGTGCGGATCAGAGATCGTTCGGCCGTTGAGGGTGAGCGTTCCGGTGGCCGCGCCGGCGCTGGTGGCCGTGGTCAGGCACAGGGCGGCAGCGACGGCGGCGACGCCGGCCGCGTGAAGCAGGCGCTTCAAGGGAGCCTCCTCGGGGTCTGGGGGTAGTCCGCCCAGCTCGTTCCCCGACGGGCCCGCAGCGCCACGCAGCGGACGGGTGAATCGGTGGAACCACCAGTTCAGCGCCCTCCCGGATCCCCCACCCGGCGGCTCGCCCGGTGCGCCTTCCCCCTCGGCGCGGCCTCCGGATGCGGGAGCGGAGCCGCACGGCGAGGGTGGGATGCGTACCCGTCCCGCACTTTGAACCGGAAGGCCGCCCGTGGACGTCACCGACCTCACCCCAGCGATCCTGGCCGCGCTGGCCGGGCCCCGGCCCCGGCCGGCGGTCACCGTGGCGATGCCCACCCATCGCCAGGCCACCGGGACCGAGCAGGACAACCTGCTGCTGAAGAACCTGCTGGCCGAGGCGCGCCGGCGGATCGAGGGAGACGACACGCTCGGCCGCGCGGAGCGGCTGGACGTGCTCGACCAGTTGGACCGGGCGGCCGGCGAGGCGGACCTGCGGCACGCCGCCCAGGACGGGCTGCTGCTGTTCGCCGCGCCCGGCGAGCACCAGATGTGGAGGCTGCCGCGCACCGTCCCGACGCGGGTGGTGGTCTCCGACACCTTCCTCACCCGCAACCTGGTGGCGGCCCGCGCCGTGTACGCGCCGTACTGGGTGCTCACGCTGGGGGCGGAGCAGGTGCGGCTGTGGGGCGGCGCCGGACCGGACCTGGCGGAGTCGACGGCCGGCGGGTTCCCGGTGCGGCCGGCCAACCCCGAGAAGTTCGACCCGCAGCGGGAGGAGCAGATCGGCGACACGAAGAGCGTGTACAGCCACGAGGACACCCGGATCTTCTACCGGGAGGTGGACGCCGCCCTCGACGCCCTGCTCAAGGAGGCGCCGCGCCCGGTCCACCTGGTGGGCGTGCCGGAGGCGGTGAGCCTGTTCGAGTCGGTCACCGCGCACCGGGAGGTGATCGTCGCCCGGCTGGAGAAGGGCGGCCTGGGTGACGGCCCCGCCACCGCGCTGGCACCGGCCCTCGCCGTGGTGCGCGCCGAGCAGGCGCGGGCCGATCGGGAGGCGGCGCTGGCCCGCCTCGACCAGGCGGCCGGACGCAAGACGCTGGCCGCCGGGCTGGACGAGATCTGGGTGGCCGTCTCCGAGGGCCGGGTGGGTGAACTCGTGGTGGAGGAGCACTACCAGGAGACCGTCGAGGTCACCGACGGCCACCTGGCCCCGGCCCCCGCCGAGGGCCAGGCCACCGGTTCCGGGGAGGTCCGCGAGGACGTGGTCGACGAGATCGTGGAACGCACCCTCCAGGCCGGCGGCACCGTCACCTTCGTGCCGGACGAGACACTGACGGACCGCCAGTCCATCGCGGCGGTGCTGCGGTACTGAAGGATCCCCTTTTGCGAAGGACCCCCTTTTGCAGGGAGCCTGACAGCACGTCGGATCCTCTGGCACAGTGAGACGGACGACGGGGGCGCCGCGTTCGCAGACGGGGAGGGGAAGCTGTCGGATGGGCGATGTCACCTTCCCGGCGCAACGCAGGGGGCGCGGTTGGGCGATGCGCGTCGCGAGCTGGGTCATGCGCCTGGTGGGCGGCGCCGGCGTTCTGGTCGGCGCCCTCCGGGGGAGGACGCTGGGGAACACGGTGAACACGCCGGGCTACGACGGGCCGCCCTTCTTCGTAGCGGTGCTCCTGTACGCAGGCATCATGATCGTGGGCTCCGCGCTCCTCGTCGTCAGCCTGTCCTTGGGCAGGCGTGCTCGGGTGCACCTGACGCGCACCCTCCCGTCCGTGGCAGGTCTGCTGCCCGGCTCCTACGTGCTCTACCTGCGACCGTTCTCCCAGGACCTGGTCTCCTCCGGCATCGCCCCCGCGGCATCGGACAGCAACGCCTTCACCAATCCCGCTCGGGTGATCGTCCGTTCGGGTCGCACCTACGAGGAGCACCTCGGGAAGACGTTCCGGAAGTACGGACCGCTGATCGCGGTCGGCAGGCCCGGTGAGGAACTGCCCGGCGGCTCCGGAGCGCGCCGGACCTACCTCCCCGTCGACGACTGGAAGGACACCGTCCGGGAGTTGATGGACAATGCCCGGCTCATCATCCTCGGAGCCGGCCCCGGCCCGGGCACGGTCTGGGAGTATGTCGAGGTCATGCGGCGCCGGGAGCCGTCCCGGCTGGTCATCCTGGTCACCGACGTGACCGACTACCTGCGCTTCAAGGCTTCGAGCATCGCTGAGGCCGAGGGCGTGCTGTTCGAACTGAAGCGGAAATACGGCGAGTTGTGGCAGCCCCCGATCCTCCCGGAGCTGCCCGCACCGGCGAACCCGAAGGCCACGCAGGCGTTCTTCTTCAAGGCCATGGTCTACTTCGGCGAGGGTTGGGAACCCCACCTCGCTCACTTCGACAGGTCGGCGGTGAAGGGCAGCAGCCAGCGCAGGATCAACAAGTACTTCTCGGGCAAGCTGAACGAGGTGCTGGCGCACATCGACCAGGGGAGCGCGTCCCCGAACCGGTGATCAACGGGCGCGGTGGGCAGCCCGGTCACGTGCCGCCGCGCGGATGGCCTCGGCGTACGGCACGTCGTGACTCTGGGTCGGGGCATCCAGCGCCTCGAACGGAACCAGGGCCGGATGCCTCGGATTCCTGGTCTCCATCCAGGCCGCCCAGGCGTCATGGACGTCGACCTCCGTCACCTGTTCGCCCTTCGCCCGCAGGAGCACCGCGTAGCCGAGGAAGAGCGCGTCCGCGTCCTCGGGCGGCCGGGCCAGTTCGGACAGGTGGGACCTGATGAGGTCGGCGTCGTCACTCAGGTAGCTCATCCGAGCAGCTTGCCCAGACACAGCAGCAGATGCAAGAGCGCGAAGACCCAGGGAATCATCCGTTCGCTGAAACCGAGTTCGGCGTAGCGCACCCGCCACGACGTCGACCTCTCGGCGGTCAGATGGGCCCATTCCTCACTGAAGACCTTGACCGGGAGCTGTTCCTCCAGCGCGTTGATGACCTGGAACTTGGCCCGGTTGAGGTCGCGGTAGCTGCGCAGCTGCAGCCACCAGGTGATGCAGATCGACACCCCGGCCAGGGCGACGACCGGTGCGGTCCACAGGGGTTCGTCCTTGAGGGTGGTCAGGGAGATGCCGATCGCACCGATGAAGGCGGTCTGGATGGAGAGGAAGAAGGCGTTGGCCAGGCCCCTGCGCGCGGAAACCCGGTCGGCCATCTGCACGGCCAGCTTGTACAGCTCCAGTACCGACTGAGGGGGCTCCGGGGCAGCACCGGACGCGGTCTCGGTCGAGGCGGGTGACACCGTGCTGCGAGGGTCAGGGATCACGATCACCATGATGACGGCCGGAGCCCGCGGACGGGCGGCGTTTCGGGAGATTGCGCCGGACCGGGTGAACTGTCCAGCCTCGTCAGCCTGCTGAGCGAGGGGTTCCAACAGCAGTCCTGGGGCGGAGCGCCCAGGACTGCTGCGTTCGCGCGATCAGCCGGGTGCCCGCCCCTCGGGGAAGGACATCGGACGTGTGGATCTGCCGCCACGCGCATCCCGCCGCATGGTGGCGGGTAGCGGGGCATGGTCGGCGGGCCTGGTGACTCAGACGAGGAGGTGCTGCCAGCGCAGAGCCGGGTGGTCGCCGATCCAGTACGTGTGAGACCTGTTGGTAACGCGGAACGCCACAGCGGTGATGTCCGGGCTCCCCGTATCCCGCCAGGCGACGAGAACCTTTTCGATGTCGTCCCACAAGGCTGCGGGGCCGCCCTGGCGGACGGTGGTCGGGTATGGAGCGAGTCGGCGGACTCCCCACGGGCAGATCATCAGGGCGTTCGTCTCGCGGATCCGGTGGAAAACGGGGTCCGCCCTGCGGGGCGGGTTCTGCTAGCGTGGATCACATGATGCAGCGCGCCATTGTGACGACGACGCCGGTGGAGGTCCCGGCGCGCTGAGTGATGCTTGACTGACAGCAGCCCCGGGGCGAGTGCCCCGGGGCTGCTGCGTTCGCGCGATCGGCCGGGTGCCCGCCCTCGGGGGAGTTCGAGAGGGCGAGGCGAGAGCAGGATGTTCGACCACAAGAGGCTCGGGCGGGAGTTGGGCCTGTTCGGGAGTGACCCGCTGGTGGGCGCGGGGCTGCCGTACTGGCTGCCGGACGGCGCCGTGGTGCGGCACGAGTTGGAGGAGTACATCCGCGGCGAGGAGCGGCGGGCCGGCTACCGGCACGTCTACTCACCGGTGTTGGGCAAGCGGGAGCTGTACGAGATCTCCGGCCACTGGTCGCACTACAGCGAGGACATGTTCCCGCCGATGCGACTGGGTGAGGAGGAGGTGGTGCTGCGGCCGAGTCTGTGCCCGCACCACGCCGTCATCTACCGGTCCCAGTCGCACAGTTACCGCGAGCTGCCGCTGCGGATGGCCGAGCTCGGGCCGATGTACCGCTCCGAACTCTCCGGTGTCCTTGGCGGGTTGACCCGAGTGCGGGCGATCCAGCTGAACGACGGCCACATCTTCTGCACCCTGGACCAGGTGGCCGACGAGGCCCGTGGCGCGCTGCGGCTGATCCGGCAGGCGTACCAGGCACTGGGCATCGAGGCCGCCCGGTACCGGCTGTCGCTGCCCGGCCCCGGCGGCAAGTACGTTGCGGCACCCGAGCTTTGGGAGCGATCGGTGAAGCTGCTGGTCGAGGTGCTGGAGAGCGAGGGGATCGACTACCGGGCGGAAGAGGGCGAAGCCGCCTTCTACGGCCCGAAGATCGACGTGCAGATCGTCGACTCGCTCGGCCGGGAGGCGACCCTCTCCACCGTCCAGGTCGACTTCCACCAGCCGGAGCGGTTCGACCTGCACTACGTCGGGGCCGACGGCGCCAAGCACCGGCCGGTGATGGTGCACCGGGCGATCATCGGCAGTGTGGAGCGGGCGGTGGCGCACCTGATCGAGCAGCACGGCGGGGCGTTCCCGGCCTGGCTGGCGCCGGTGCAGGTGGCGCTGCTGCCGGTGGGCGAGGACGAGCTGGCGCAGGCCGAGGTGCTGCGGGACCGCTGCCTGGCGGCCGGTCTGCGGGTCGAGGTGGCCGGACCGGAGCGGGGCAGCCTCGGCGCCCGGATCCGCGAGGCCAGGCTGGTGCCGTACCAGGCGGTGCTCGGCGCACGCGAGGCGGCGGACGGCTCGGTGGCGCTGCGGCTGCGGGACGGGCGCCGCCTCGACCCGCTGCCGCAGGGCGAGGCGCTCGACCGGATCGCTGCCCGGGTGGCGGCTCGTGGGGCGGCGCTCTGGATCGACCGGCCCGGGTCTTCAGCCTAACTGTCCAGCTGAACTGAACAGCCAAGCTGGACAGTTTTGGCTGAAGGGTTTACGGTGAGACGCCATGGACGAGACGACGGCCCAGGCCCCGCGGGGACGGTTCCGCTCGCTGCGTCGCCGCCGACAGCGCACGTGTCGCCAGGGCGTGCACCCGGTCGACCGTCGATGACTTGTTGAATGTCCTTGAAGACCCCACCGGAGAAAGGCACCACCCATGGCCCTCACCACCCTCGACCCGCGCACCGCACTGGTCCTGATCGACCTGCAGAACGGCATCACCGCCATGCCCACCGTCCCCTTCGGCAGCGACCAGGTGATCGCCAACGGCGTGGCACTGGCTGACGCCTTCCGGGCGAAGGGCCTGCCCGTGGTGCTGGTCCGGGTCACCTTCGCCGCCGACGGCGGGGACGTCCTGCCCGGCCGCACCGAGACCCCGAGGCCGGCCGGCGGCGCCTGGCCCGAGGGCTGGGACCGGATCATCGACCAGCTGGCCGGTCACGACGGCGACATCCAGGTGACCAAGCGCAACTGGGGCGCCTTCTACGGCACCGACCTCGACCTCCAGCTGCGCCGTCGCGGAGTCACCCAGATCGTCCTCGGCGGGATCGCCACCAGCATCGGGGTCGAGTCCACCGCCCGCGCCGCCCACGAGCACGGCTACCACGTGACGCTGGCCACCGACGCGATGGCGGACCGGGACGAGGAGGCGCACCGCAACAGCGTGGAGCGGATCTTCCCGCGCCTCGGCGAGACCGGCACCACGGCCGACGTCCTGGAGCTGCTGGCCAAGACGCACGGCTGAGTCCTACCGGTCGAATTCCGGCGGCGGGCGGGTCGGTTCGCTGGCAGACTGGTCCGCCATGACCGACGCCGATCTCGACTCAGCCGCCGTCACCGCCCAACGGGCCAAGCCACCCAATCCACTGCGAGACCGCCCGTTCCGATGGTTCTTCGTCGGACGGGCGGCTTCGCTGTTCGGGGGGTCGATGACCTCGGTGGCGCTGGCCTTCGCCGTCCTGCAACGCACCTCGGACCCACGGTGGTTGGGCTATGTGGTCGCCGCGCAGATGACGCCGATGATCGCCCTGCTGATCCTCGGCGGCGGGCTGGCCGACCGGTACCGGCGGGACCGGTTGCTGCGACTGGCCAACCTGTCGGCCGGAGTCACCCAGGCGTTCGTGGCCTTCGTGGTGCTCAGCGGGGCGAACCTGTGGCTGCTGCTGCCGGCATCCGTGCTGAACGGCGTGGCGGACGCGTTCACCACGCCCGCGCTGCGCGGCATCGTGCCGGAGCTGGTGGCGCCGGAGGCGATCCAGCGGGCCAACTCGATGCTGGCGTCGACCCGCAACGCCGCCAAGGTGCTCGGTCCGTCGCTGGCCGGGGTGTTGGCGGCCGGCATCGGCGGCGGCTGGGGGATCGCCTGCGACGCCGCCGGGTTCCTGGTCTCGGCGGCCTGCCTGACCCAAGTCCGGCTCCCGGCCCGGCCGTCCGGCACCTCCCGCCGACTGCCGGCCGAACTGCGCGAGGGCTGGCAGTACTTCCGCAAGCTGCCCTGGGTCTGGTCGCTCACCGCCACCTTCGCCGTGTTCAACCTGATCCAGGTGGGCAGCTGGCAGGTGCTGGGACCGAGCATCGTCAAACACACCACGGGAGCGGCGGGTTGGGGTGCGGCCAACAGTGCCAAGGCGGTCGGACTGCTGCTGCTCAGCCTGGTGATGCTGCGACTGACGGTGCGGCGGCCGCTGGTGGTGGCGATGGCGGCGGCGGCGTTGAGCGGCCTGCCGCTGGTGCTGCTCGGCCTGCACGCCGGGGTGGTGCCGCTGGCGGCGGCCACCTTCACGGCGGGGGCCGGTTCGGCGGTCTGTGGCATCCTCTGGGACAGCACCCTGCAGACCGGCATCCCCAAGGAGTTGATCTCGCGGGTCACCGCCTATGACGATTTCGGCGCCTACATCGCCATTCCGGTGGGCCAGTTGAGCGTGATCCCGCTCGCCACCGCGTTCGGCGCGGGCCGGGTGGCGGTGGTGGGCGGGATCACCCTGACCGTCCTCACCTTGCTTCCGCTGCTGGTGCCATCGGTGCGCGGAAGGCAACTGGCGCCAGGGAGTTGACGGACGTCAGCGCTCGATTGCCGGCGGATCCGGCCGGTTCCGGCGAGTCGAGTCAGCGCTCGGCCACCAGCAGGGTCTGCAGGATCCGGCCGCAGTCACCCGCCCGGTCGTCCAACCGGCCGGCGGCCAGACCGGAGCCGGCCGGGCTGGCGGCCGTCGCGGCGGAGAGGCAGAGCCACTCGCCGACCGGGTCGCGGTGCAGGGCCAGCGTGATGTCGGTGTTGATCACCATGCGGCGGACGTGGTCGAGTTCGAAGGCGACCGCCCAGTTGCTGTCGGCGACCGTGAGGGCCCGGGTCAGCGGGGTGTCGGGCTCGCCCGCCACCAGCGGGATCCGCTGCCGCACCCAGGCGCTGCCCGGGCCGGGGGTGTTGAAGTCACCACTGGGGAAGCGCCACTCCATCGCGGAGACATAGCCATCGGCGTTGGTGCCGGCCACGGTGTGCAGCGGCTGCCAGTCGGGCAGCGCGGCCGGCCCGGGCTCGGGGCGCAGCGCGGGCGTGTCCGCCGGGCTGGCCACCACCCGCCAGGCCCGGGCCAGCATCACCGCCCGGCCCTGGGAGATCAGTTCGGCCTCCAGCAGCTCGGTGCGCGAGCCGCCCCGCAGCGTTCGCACCGTGACCTCCAGCTCGCCCACCGGCACGGGGTAGGGCACCTCCAGGGTGACCCGGGCGATCCGCATCCCCCCGCGCGGCTGGTGCCGCTCCAGGGCCCGGCCGAGCAGGGCGGAGGGCGGTCCGGCGTGCTGCGCCTTGCTGCTCCAAGGACCGGCGGTGGCGCCGGTGCTCTCGAAGCGCCCGTCGCCGAGGTCCCGGTAGAACGACTCCTCGGTGGTCACCCCGAGTTGGTCGACCGTCATGCCGCGCCCCCGTGTCGCCGTCGCATCGTTGACTCCGACCCCGGCTGTGGCACGGGACCGTCTGACTCACAGGTTACCCGCCCGTATCCGGGATATCCTCCCTAATATGAGAACTCCTGATCCGGATGAGGCCGAGGCCGATCGCGTCACCACCCGGCTGGCCGAACGGCTCGCCGAACTGCGCACCGGCAAGGGCTGGTCGTTGGACGAACTGGCCCGCCGCACCGGGGTGAGCCGCTCCACGCTCTCCCGGCTGGAGCGCGCCGAGATCAGCCCGACCGCCGCCCTGCTGGGCCGCCTCTGCACCGCCTACGGGCGCACCATGTCCCGGCTGCTGGCCGAGGTGGAGGCCGAGCCGCCGCAGCTGGTGCGCGCGCAGGAGCAGGCCGTCTGGCGCGACCAGGAGGCCGGCTTCACCCGTCGCGCCGTCTCCCCGCCGCATGCCGGGCTGCGCGGCGAGGTCGTCGAGGGCGTGCTTCGGGCGGGTGCGGACATCACCTACCGGGAGGCGCCCGTCCCCGGCCTGGAACAGCACCTCTGGGCGCTGGAGGGCGAACTGGAGCTCACGGTGGGCGGCGCGGCGCACCGGCTGGAGGCGGGGGACTGCCTGCGGTTCCGGCTCTGGGGGCCGACCCGTTTCCACAACCCCGGTCCGAGCGAAGTCCGTTACGCACTACTGGTGGTCATGCCATGAGAGACGAACCGCAGTTGACGCCCTCCCGGCTCCCCGCAGCCGACTTCGACGCCGCCGTGCCCGCGCTGGCCGAGCTGCTCGCCGCCGCCGTCACCGACGGCGCCTCGCTGGGCTTCCACCAGCCGTTCGAGCCGGCCCGGGCCGCCGACTGGTGGCGGGCGCAGCGCCCGGCCGTCACCGCCGGTGACCTGCTGGTCTGGACGGCCCGCCGCCAGGACGGCGCCCTGGCCGGCACCGTCAGCCTCGCCCTGACCCGCAAGGTCAACGGCAGCCACCGCGCCGAGATCGTCAAGCTGATGGTGCACCCGGCCAGCCGCCGCCAGGGCCTGGCCGCCCGCCTGCTGGCCGCCGCGGAGCAGGCGGCACGCCGGCGCGGCGTCAGCCTGCTGCTGCTCGACACCGAGACCGGCAGTGCCGCCGAGGCCCTCTACCGGGCGGGCGGCTGGACGAGGTTCGGGGTCGTCCCCGGCTACGCCACCGACCCGCTCGGCCGCCTGCGCGACGGGAGTTTCTACTACAAGCAACTCGCCTGAGGCGGGGCGGGCGGCTCGCCCGGCGTCCCGCGGGCGCTCCCCCGGTGGCCCCCCACAAGCTGCGCGTGACCGATCATGCGCATAGCGTGCTGAGCCATGGGCAGCAGCGAATCGAACAAGGACACCACACCGTGGCCGGCGGTGCGGCGCCCGGTGCCGCTGTCCGAGCTCGCCGCGATCTGGCCGGAGGCCGAGCACACCGGCGGCGACGTCGGGTTGCTCGACTGCACGCACGACAGCCGTCAGGTGCGGCCGGGTTGGCTGTTCTGCGCGCTGCACGGTGCGCACACCGACGGCCACGACCACGCCGCGACGGCCGTGGAGGCCGGGGCCCGGGCCCTGCTGGTGCAGCGCCCGCTCGACCTGGCCGTGCCGCAGCTGCGGGTGCCCAGCGTGCGGTGGGCGATCGGCCCGCTGGCCGCCGCGCTGCACGGCCACCCGGCCGACGGCCTGGCCCTGGTCGGCATCACCGGCACCAACGGCAAGACCACCACCAGCTACCTGCTGTACTCCGCCTTCAGCGCCGCCGGCTGGACCGCCGGGCAGCTGGGCACCGTGGAGACCCGGATCGGCAGGCGCCGGTGGTCCGCCAAGCTGACCACGCTGGAGGCGCCGGACCTGCAGCGGACCCTGGCCCGGATGCGCGCGGCCGGCGTGGAGGCCGCCGTGATGGAGGTCTCCTCGCACGCGCTGGACCAGCACCGGATCGGCGGGATCACCTTCGACGTCGGGGTGTTCACCAACCTGACGCCCGAACACCTCGACTACCACGGCACCATGGAGCACTACTACTACTCCAAGTCGCTGCTCTTCACCCCCGACCGCTGCCGCGCCGCGCTGGTCTGCGTCGACGACGAGTGGGGCGAGCGGCTCGCCGCCCAGGCCGCCGTGCCGACCACCGGATTCGGCCTCAGCGAACGCGCGGAGGTCCGGATCACCGAGGTGCGCTCCAGTCGGCGCGGCATCCGGCTGCGCCTCACCGGCCCGGACGGCCGGGTCGACCTGTCCGCCCCGCTGATCGGTGAGTGCAACGCCACCAACGTGGCCGCCGCCTACCTGGCGGCCCGTGCGCTGGGCGTGCCGCAGGAGGTGGCGGTGGCGGGGATCGCCCGCTGCGGCGGGATCCCCGGCCGCTCGGAGGCGGTCGACGTCGGCCAGCCGTTCCTGGTGCTGGTCGACTACGCGCACACCCCCGGCGCGATCGCCGCCCAGCTGGCCACCGCCCGCACCCTCGCGGTGCCGGGCGGCCGGGTCCACCTGGTGGTGGGCTGCCGCGGCGGCCGCGACCGGTACAAGCGCCAGGACGCCGGGCGGGTCGCGATCACCGCCGACACCGCGATCCTGACCAGCGACAGCCCCGGCGACGAGGACCCGCGCGCCATCGTGGACCAGATGCTGGCCGGCACGCTCGGTCAGGAGCACCGGCAGCTGGTGGTGGAGCTGGACCGGGCGATCGCGATCAACCTGGCGATAGCGGTGGCCGAGCCGGGTGACGTGGTGCTGATCGTCGGCCGGGGGCACGAGACCACCCAGTACGTGGCCGGACACAACCTGCCGTTCGACGACCGGAGGCAGGCCAGGGCCGCGCTGCTGGCCCAGGGCTGGGGCGAGGACGGGCCGCGGGCGGGCCGGCAGGTCAAGGCCGACCGGCTCGGGCTCGGCGTGGTGCACTGCCACGTGGCGGCCAGCCGCGCCGACGCGGGCCGCGGCGACACGGACGTGGTCCGCTCGTGACCGCCCTCGACCAGGCCGTCGACGAGGCCGGGCCCGCGCCGCCGCGCACCGCACGGATCCGGCCCGAACTGGCGATGGCCGCGGGCACCGCGCTGTCCCGGCTGACCGGTCTCGGCCGGGTCTTCGCGCTCTCCTACGCGCTCGGCGTCACCCCGCTCGCCGACGCCTACAACCTGGCCAACACCACCCCCAACATGGTCTACGACCTGGTGCTCGGCGGCGTGCTCTCGGCCACCCTGATCCCGGTGTTCGTCGCCCGGCTGCAGCGGTCGCGCCCGGACTGGGAGGGGATCAGCGCGGTGCTGACCGTCTGCCTGGTGCTGCTGGTGGCCGCCTCCGCGCTGGTGGTGGGCGGCGCCGGGGTGCTGGTGCGCGGCTACACGCTGGCCACCGTGCACGCCACGGCCGGGCCGGAACGCGTCGTCGCCGTCCGGCTGCTGCGGCTGTTCGCTCCGCAGGTGCTGCTCTACGGCGTGGTCGCGCTGACCACCGCCGTGCTGAACAGCCTGCGCCGGTTCGCCCTGGCGGCGTTCGCGCCGATCGCCAACAACCTGGTGCTGATCGGGCTGCTGCTGGCCGCCGCACCCCGGCTGCGGCACAGCTCCGTCACCGCGGTGCTCGGCACGCCGGGGCTGCTCACCCTGCTCGGACTGGGCACCACCGCCGGGGTGGCCGCCCAGGCGCTGGTGCTGGTCGGTGGGGTGCGGCGGACCGGGGCGCCGCTGCGCTGGCGCTGGCGGCCGCGACATCCGGCCGTGCGCCAGGTGGCCGGACTGTCCGGCTGGACCTTCGCCATGGTCGCGGCCAACCAGGCCGGGCTGTTCGCGGTGCTGCTGCTGGCCGCCGCCGAACCGGGCGGAGTGAGCGCCTACACCTATGCCTTCGCGTTCTTCCAGGTGCCGTTCGGCGTGGTCGCGGTCTCCATCACGGGTGCCCGGCAACCCGGCTGGGCGGCGACCTGGGCGGCCGGGGAGGTCGAGGAGCTGGGGGCCCAGGTGGCCGACGGGCTGCGGCTGCTGACGCTGCTGATGGTCCCGATCGCGGCCGTGCTCGCGGCGCTGGCCGACCCGATCGCCCGGCTGCTGCTCGGCCACGGCGCCGCGGGCGTCGGCGGTGCCACGCTCACCGGACAGGTGCTGGCGCTGCTCACCCTGGGCCTGCCCGGCTTCTCGGCGTACCTGTACTTCGTCCGGGTGCTCCAGGCGATGCGCGACCTGCGGACGGCGTTCGGGCTCTACCTGGTCAACAACGGGGTGACGGTGGCCGCGGCGCTGGCGCTCTACCGGCCGGCCGGGGTGCGCGGGGTGGCGGTCGCGGTGGCGGTCGGCTACACCGCCGCCGCGCTGGCCGC
>NZ_JAJJPA010000130.1 GCF_020907985.1 Kitasatospora humi
GCGGCAGCATTACTGGCTGCCGATCGGTACGGCCGTGGTGGACGCGGCCGGGTTGGGCCAGTCTCCGGCGCGCCATCCCTTGTTGGGGGCGGCGGTGACCTTGCCGGCCAGTGGTGGTCTGGTGCTGACCGGGCGGTTGTCGCTCGCCGGGCAGCCGTGGCTGGCCGATCACGTGGTCGCCGGCCAGGTGATCGTCCCCGGGGCCGCGTTGGTCGAGATGGCGGTGCGGGCCGGTGACGAGGCCGGTTGCGGCCGGGTCGAGGAACTGGTCATCGAGGCGCCCCTGGTGCTCCCGTCCCAGGGCGGTGTCCGGGTGCAGGTCACCGTGGAAGAGGCGGACGAGTCCGGCCGCCGTGCGGTGGCCGTCTACGCCCAGGCCGAGGCGGGGACCTTCGAGGAGGAATGGACTCGCCATGCGACCGGTGTCCTGGCTTCTGCCAATGTAGCCATCGGCGAAAGCTGGGAGCAGTGGCCCCCGCCTGGTGCCGAGGCCGTGGACCTGGACGGCTTCTATCCGACGCTGGCCGGGAGCGGGCTCTCCTACGGGCCGGTCTTCCAGGGCCTGCGGGCGGCCTGGCGGCGCGGCGAGGAGCTGTTCGCCGAGGTGGCGCTGCCGGACGGCGTGAGCGCCACCGACTTCGGCCTGCACCCCGCCCTGCTGGACGCCGCCCTGCACGTGATCCCGGGCACAGGTGGGCGCCCGGACCGGGCTGAAGTCCCGTTCGCCTGGGGCGATGTGGTCGTGCATGCGGCGGATGCGGTGGCGGCGCGGGTGCGCGTGGCGCCGTCGGCCTCCGGTGAGGGCGTGTCGGTGACGCTGGCCGACACTACCGGCGGACTGATCGCGTCGGTGGGCTCTGTGGTCCTGCGGCCGTTCGCCGCTGCGGCGCCGGTTCGCGATGACCTGTTCGGGGTGGAGTGGGTCCCGGCCTTTGCCGTGAACTCCACTGACATGAGCGACCGTTGGGCTGTGCTCGGGGGTGAGCTGGCGGGCGCCGTTTCGTACGCCGATCTGTCGGTGCTGCTGGCGGCTGTTGGTGCGGGTGAGTCCGTGCCTGAGGTTGTGGTGGTGCGGGTCGTGCCTGAGTCGGGGGTTGAGGGTGTCGCGGCTGCGGCGCGCGGTGCTGCGGTGGGAGTTTTGGGGCTGGTGCAGGAGTGGCTGGCTGCGGACCTGCTGGCCGGTTCTCGGCTGGTGGTGGTGACCGAGCGCGCTGTGGATGCCGGCCCGGAGGCGCCGATCGAGGTCACGGCGGCGCCGGTTTGGGGGCTCGTGCGGGTGGCGCAGTCGGAGCATCCGGGCCGGCTGGTGCTGGTGGATGTGGACGAGTTGTCCGATGAGGCGGTTGCGGGCTTGCGGGCGGGTGTGGCGTCCGGTGAGTGGCAGTTCGCGGTGCGGGCGGGTCAGGTGCGGGTGCCGAGGCTTGTGCGGGTGTCGTCGGTGGCTGCTCCGGCTGCAACCGAGAGGCGTGCGGGCACGGTGCTGGTGACGGGTGCTTCCGGGGCGCTGGGTGGCCTGGTGGCCCGGCATCTCGCGGCGACCGGGCGGGCGGAGCGGCTGCTGCTGGTCTCGCGTCGGGGCATCGAGGCGTCGGGGATGCCGGAACTCGTCGCCGACCTGGAGGGGTTGGGTGTCGAGGTCATGGTGGCGGCCTGTGACGTCGCCGACCGTGGCGAGCTGGCCGGTGTGCTGGCCGGCGTGCCGCTGACGGGTGTCGTCCACGCGGCCGGGGCCGTGGACGACGGGCTGGCCACGGCGCTCTCGCCGGGGCGGGTGGCGGCGGTGATGCGGCCGAAGGTCGACGCGGCGTGGCACCTGCACGAGTTGACCCG
>NZ_JAJJPA010000131.1 GCF_020907985.1 Kitasatospora humi
CGGACGCGGTTCCGATCGGTCGTCCGATCGCGAACACGCGTCTGTTCGTGCTGGATGGCGGTTTGCAGCCGGTTCCGGTGGGTGTGTCGGGTGAGTTGTATATCGCGGGTGCGCAGTTGGCCCGTGGGTATCTGGGTCGTGCGGGGTTGACGGCGGAGCGGTTTGTGGCGTCGCCGTTCGAGCAGGGTGGCGGGCGGATGTACCGCTCGGGTGATGTGGTGCGCTGGACGGCGGATGGCCGGCTGGAGTACCTGGGTCGTGCGGACGAGCAGGTGAAGATCCGTGGTTTCCGGATCGAACTCGGTGAGGTGCAGGCCGTGGTGGCCGGGCATCCGCAGGTGGCGCAGGCGGCGGTGATGGCGCGCGAGGACACTGCGGGTGACAAGCGCCTGGTCGCGTACGTGGTTCCCGACGAGGACGAGTCGGCGGGGATCGCCGAGGCGGTGCGCGGTTACCTGGGTGAGCGGTTGCCGGAGCACATGGTTCCTTCCGCGGTGGTGGTCATGGAGGCGCTGCCGCTGACCGTGAACGGCAAGGTCGACCGCAAGGCCCTGCCCGCCCCGGACTACACGGGCCTGGTCGGTGCGGGGCGGGGTCCGGCGACGGCGCAGGAGGAGTTGCTGTGCCAGGCGTTCGCCGAGGTCCTCGGCCTGGAGCAGGTCGGGGTGGAGGACGACTTCTTCGAGCTGGGTGGCCACTCGCTGCTGGCGACGCGGTTGGTGAGCCGGGTGCGTGCGGTGCTGGGTGTGGAGTTGCCGCTGCGGATGCTGTTCGAGCGTCCGACTCCTGCCGCGGTCGCGGCCTGGCTGGGTGAGGCCGGCGAGGGCCGGGCGCCGTTGGTGCCGATGGCGCGTCCGGAGCGGATGCCGCTGTCGTTCGCTCAGCGCCGCCTGTGGTTCCTGGGGCAGTTGGAGGGTCCGAGCACGACCTACAACATTCCGATGGCACTGCGGCTGACCGGGGACTTGGACCGCGGGGCCATCGATGAGGCGTTGCGGGATGTGGTCGGGCGTCACGAGGTGCTGCGCACGGTGCTGCCGGTGGCGGACGGTGAGCCGTACCAGCGGGTGCTGTCGCTGGAGGAGTGCGGCTTCGAGGTGTCGGTGGTCAAGGTGGCACCGGAGGAGCTGGAAGGGGCGGTGGCGGAGGCGGCCGGGTATGCGTTCGACCTGACCTCGGAGATTCCGCTGCGGGCGACGCTGCTGGCGCTCGGCGAGGCGGACCATGTGCTGGTGGTGTTGGTGCACCACGTGGCGGCCGACGGCTGGTCGACGGGGCCGTTGGCGCGGGATCTGTCGGTGGCGTATGCGGCGCGGGCCGCGGGTCGGGCACCGGAGTGGGAGCCGCTGCCGGTGCAGTACGCGGACTATGCGTTGTGGCAGCGGGAGGTGCTCGGGAGCGAGGACGATCCGGACAGTGTGCTGTCGGGGCAGGTGGCGTACTGGCGTGAGGCGTTGGCCGGGGTGCCGGAGGAGTTGGAGCTGCCGGTGGACCGCCGGCGCCCGGCGGTCGCTTCGCACCGCGGCGAGAGTGTGGAGCTGGCCGTCTCCGCCGAGACCCATCAGCGGCTGGCGGCGCTGGCTCGGGAGCAGGGCGCGACCCTGTTCATGGTGCTGCAGGCGGCGTTGGCGGTCACCCTGAGCCGGATCGGCGCGGGCACGGACATCCCGATCGGGTCGCCGGTCGCCGGGCGCACCGACGAGGCGCTCAACGACCTGGTCGGGTTCTTCGTCAACACCCTGGTGGTGCGCACCGACCTGTCCGGCGACCCGACGTTCACCGAGGTGCTGGAGCGGGTCCGCGGGGCCGCC
>NZ_JAJJPA010000132.1 GCF_020907985.1 Kitasatospora humi
GAATACGCGCCCTAGGAGCCAGCCGTGCGAACACCGCCGCCCCGGGGTGCAGAGAGCGCCCACCCCGGCCGGATCTCGGCCATGCGGAACGTGACAACCCCGTCGGGGTCCGGGACGTGTCCCGGTAAGCCGACCGTGAGGGAGGCCCAACTCCCCGGCGGGAGCAGGACGGTCCAAGAAGCCAATGCCGGTACGCCGAAAGGCGGCGGGAAACCGGGACAACATGGCCGCACCCTTCGCGGTCGTCTCGCATAACCGGCCGGATACAGGCAACTGCCTGGCCCGAAAGGGAGCTGACGTGGACCGGGTGAGCCTTTGATGCACCAAAGCTGAAGTACCGGAACCGAAGGACAAGTTGGACACAGATGACGGCATACGCATTCGCTCTCGCGATGGCGGCCCTCGGAGTGAACGGACCGGAGGACGCGGCCCCCGACTGGGACGCCATCAACTGGCGCACTCACGAGGACCACGTACGGCGACTGAGGCAGAGGATCTTCAAGGCGACGAAGGACGGGGACCTCAAGAAGGTCCGCAATTTGCAGAAGCTGATGCTGCGGAGCCGGAGCAACACGCTGGTCAGCGTGCGGCAGGTGACGCAGCGCAATGCTGGCCGCAAGACGGCGGGCGTCGACGGAGAGGTCGCTTTGACCTACCGCGATCGAGGGGAGCTGGCGGAGCGGTTGCACCGTCATGCCTGGGGCTTCCCCCCGAGAAGTGGACACCAGTTCGTCCTGTTATGCGGCGAGTGTCATGGTAGCTGACACGTGTAGGTGCTGGCGCTCGTAGGCGATCGGGCTGAGCTGCCCGTTCTTGGAGTGCCTGCGTCGAGTGTTGTAGCGGGTGAGCCAGCGGAACACCGCGAGCCTGCAGGCCCGGGTCCCGTTCCAACGGTTTCCGCGCGCGGAGAAGGACGGCTTGCCACCCACCGGGCGACGCATCGAGTCCCCCTACGACCTCGAGGCGCGCTACGTCCGCCGTGGTCACCGCACCTGGACCGGCTATCTCGCCCATGCCACCGAGACCTGCGACGAGGACAGCGTCAACGTCATCACGGACGTGGCCACCACCGTCCCGGCCAACGACAGCACGGCCGTGCCCGGCATCCACACCAGGCTCGAGCGCCGGGGCCTGCTGCCCGCCCAGCATCTGGTCGACGGTGGCTACACCTCCGTCGCACTCCTGGACACCGCCGCCCGGACCTACTCCGTGACGATGGTCGGCCCGGTGAAGTCCGGCAACTCCTGGCAGCGCAAGCAAGACACCGGGTTCGCGCGGGAGGACTTCACCATCGACTTCGAGAACCGCACGGTCACCTGCCCGAACGGCAGGATCAGCGGCAACTGGCACGAACTGCCCGCCATGGCCCCCTACACCGTCGTCCGATTCAACCCCGCCCACTGCGATCCCTGCCCCGTCCGCTCCTCCTGCACCAGCGGCAAGGCACCGCGCACCGTGAACTTCCTCCCCCGCCGCCTCCACGAACTCCAGACCCAGAACCGCGCCGACCAGCAAGATCCGCAGTGGCAGCGGCTCTACGCCTCCCGTTCCGGGATCGAGGGCACCATGAACGAGCTCGTCAACGGCCACCGGATGCGCCGCTGCCGCTACCACGGCGTGGCCAAGGCCCACGTCCAACACGTCCTGACCGCGATCGCCGTCAACATCGAACGCCTCAGTACCCAGGAGCCAGAGGACTCCGCCTACCGGCCCCGTCCACCGACGGCGTTCCAGCAGTATCTCGACGACCACGAACTGCCCCGCCC
>NZ_JAJJPA010000133.1 GCF_020907985.1 Kitasatospora humi
CTAGCTCGACGGCGAGATCGCCGGACAAAAAGGCCCGTCCAGCTGCCCGGCTGGAGACCACAGCAGCATGGACGGGCGCACGTACCCCATCTCAGGAGGCACATCGTGAGTCTTTCCCCTTCCCCGGGTGTGGTGTCAACCCCGGCTCCTCAGATCTGGCCAGTGGCCGTGATCGTCATCGTGGTAGTGCTGCGAGCGCCGGTCGATATCCTGCCGGCGGCCATCTCGGCAGCGGCCAGCATCGTGGCCCTCATGCTCGGCGGGCATCAACCGGCGGCCACGCGAGTCGCGCGCAGCTGAGTGACTAACTGCGCTACAACGCCCTCGTACACCGCCGTACGTCCACGGACGCTGACGGACCGTTCGCGCAGGTCACCGGCGGGCTGACCCCCGATCTCCCAGTCCCCCGAGTTGCTTCGGGACGAAGAGGCCGTGGGTTCAAATCCCGCCACCCCGACCCAGGCCAGAGGGCCCATCGGAGAGATCCGATGGGCCCTCTGGGGTATCCGCCGGCACGAAAGTACAGCAGCCGCTCCGGCCCTGACCGGCCGCCAGCAACTGTTGCTGAGAACGCAGCGGCGAACCCACCGGTCCAGCGGACTCCCAGATGTGATCCGGGACACGGTTCGGCGGCACTCGGTCCGCGTGACGTTCCACCAGCTACCGCAGACGAGCCCAGCCGACCGATCGGATCTCGGGGAAGGCCGACGAGCCCAATCACACGGGCGCGGCTGGACCCGTCGGGCCGGGAACCTCGACCAGGAGTCGGCACGCGTGTCGGTCTCGACCTCCACCCCCTCGGGAAGGCCCCGGGAGCGGGAGGACCAGGCTGCCGTAGCGCGGATGGTCAAGGTAGCGGCTGGGGCGTGCGCGCAGGTCATCTTGGCGTCGACCCGGATGGTGCCGGTCGAGGAGGTCGATGGGGAGCGATGTTCAGCCCGACCATCGCCGGCGCACCAAAGCCAAAGCGCGCACCACAGTAGGTCACACCCGGCCGGATGACGGGGCACCGCAGGCTGAGAGACTTCGATAATCCGATCGCCAGCTGTGAAGGTCCGGGGGAGGGCTGGGTGTGGAACTGACGGGGCGCGGCAAGCGATGGCTGGTCGTAGCAGTGGGTGTGATCGGACTAGGGGTGGCTGCCTGCTACGCATGGGGCGACGACTACCCGCTGCCGTACAAAACGCGGGATGCCTCGCTGATCGACCGGGTTGCTCCGGACGATCCGGTCGCCGGCGGGACAGCAGTTGAGGCGGACGACCGCACGATCACACTCCATGTGGATTGGGGCGGTTGCGACTACAGGCCCGACCTGGTTGCAGAGGAGACGGCGGACCGGGTCACGCTCGTGCTCAAGCGCCGGGATGCTTCCGGTCCCGGAGTCGGCTGTGAGGACGGCGGCGTCGCCCAGGTCAAAACCGTCCTGCACCGCCCGCTTGGCACCCGCGGCCTGGTCGACGCCGTCACCGGCAAGCCCATTCCCCACACTGACGCCCACACATAAAGTGGATTCAATCGGTCGTTGCAACACCTCGATCTTGGAGGTGTCGGGTGGGACGGCTCTGCGGGGCGGACGTCGCAGCGGCGATAGACGCCCGAACAAGCGCCAGCACAGCAGTTGCTCTAAGCAAAGTACAGCAACCAGGTTGCCCAGCGGTGACCACCGACGCACCTGACACCACCTCT
>NZ_JAJJPA010000134.1 GCF_020907985.1 Kitasatospora humi
CTAGGGCGTGTTTCAGAAGTGGATCAAGAGGTGATGTGTCGAGCGAGTGAGGGCCGTATGCTGCACTCGCATGAAGGATCTTGGTAGTCAGATCGCGTACTGGGACAGCGTCGGCGCAACGAAGACGTTCACCCATCCGGTGAATCTAGCCTGGCTGGCGGGGGTGAGTCTGAACGCTCGGGTCCTGGACTACGGCTGTGGATACGGCCGTGTCATGGCCGAGCTGAGCGAGCACGGCTTTTCCGATGTGTCCGGTGTGGACCTGTCCCCCGCGCTGATCGAGCGGGGTCGTCAGTTGAGGCCTGACCTGCGCTTCGCCGCCCTGGAGTCCCCGCCGGACCTGACCTACGCGTCGGCAAGCTTCGATGTCGTCCTGCTGTTCGCGGTGCTGACGTGTGTTCCCGACGACGCTGCTCAGCGGGCACTGGTCTCCGAGCTGAGCCGTGTCCTGGCGCCCGGCGGGCTGCTCTACGTCAGCGACATGGTCCTGCAGGACGACGAACGAAACCACAGCCGCTACGCCACCTATGCCCAGCAATTCGGCGCACCGTACGGAGTCTTCGCCACTGACGACGGTGCGGTGTGCCGGCATCACGACATAGCAGAGCTGCGCGCTCTGCTGTCGGACTTCGACCTGGTGGAGGAGCGCCGGATCGAGGTCGCCACGATGAACGGCCACAGGTCGCGGGCGGTGCAGTTGCTGGGCCGCAAGCAGTAACGATCACAGCCACTCGTTGATGGCCGCGATTAGCACGGTCGCTTCGTAGCGGACGGCGAGCTTGTCGTACCTCGTGGCGACCGCGCGATGGCGCTTGAGGCGGTTGATGCCGCACTCCACCGCGTGGCGCTCCTTGTAGTCGTCCTTGTCGAACTTCGGCGGCCGTCCGCCGTGGGATCCGCGCTTCTTGCGGTTCGCGACCTGGTCGCGCTTCTCGGGGATCGTGCAGCCGACGCGGCGCCTGCGCAAGTAGACGCGGTTCGCGCGGGACCCGTAGGCCTTGTCGGCGCGGACCTTGTCCGGCCGGGTGCGCGGGCGTCCCGGGCCGAGACGCGGCACGCGGATGCGGCCCAGGACGACCTGGAACTGCGGGGAATCGCCGCGCTGTCCGGCGGTGATCACGAGCGACATCAGCTTCTGCGCCTGCTCGACCGCCAGGTGGATCTTGGTGGTCAGTCCGCCGCGGGAGCGTCCGAGTCCGTGGTCGTCGGGCTCAGTGAAGACGCCGCCGGGCGGTTCGCGTTGCAGGTCCCCTTTTTGCGCGCGCCGGCCGCGTGCTGGTGGGCGCGGGCGATCGTGGAGTCGACGGAGATGTCCCAGGTGATCAGGCCCTTCGCATCGGCCCGGGCCTGGAGCCGCTCAAGGATCCGGTGCCACGTGCCGTCGCGCTGCCAGCGGCGGAACAGCCCGTACACCGTCTCCCACGGCCCGTACCGCTCAGGCAGGTCCCGCCACGGTATGCCCGTGCGGGTGCGAAACCGTATGCCGTTGATCAGCTGCCGCTTGGTGTGCACCGGCGGCCGGCCGGGCTTGACACCCAGCGGCAGTAGCGGTTCCAGCACCGCCCACTGGGCATCCGTCAGATCTCCCCGAGCCATGGAACAAGATCATCGCACGACCTTGATCCACTTCTGAAACAGGCCCTAG
>NZ_JAJJPA010000136.1 GCF_020907985.1 Kitasatospora humi
TCTAAGCTTGGCGTTTAACCTCACACGTCACTCGACCTGCTGATCTGCGGTTCTTTCCCGGACAGCGGAGGCGGCCGTTCTCCACGCTTCGAGATGTCGAGTCATGAAGCACGAGAGAACGGCCGCTGTGTATGAGTCTCCCAGCCGACGCGCCCGCAGGCGACGCATTGGGCGTCTTGTCCCGCTTTCGGGTTGAGTTTTACGACTGCCTCTACGCCCGCGCAGACGCGCTCTTCGAGCTCACCGACGCGGTGTTGTGCGCGGACGGGCCGGTGAAGACCCTGGTCGAGTTGTCGCTGGCGGTTGAGCACCGGCGCGGGCACGGTGCCCTGTACGCCGCCCTGGACCGGGGTTGGTTCGAACCGACGCGCTTACGCCGCACTCTGGCCGCCCTGCCACTGCCGAAGGCGGCCGACGGGCGGATCGTGCTGGCCGTGGACGTGTCCAACTGGCTCCGCCCCGACGCTCCGACCAGCGACGACCGACTGTTCTGCCATGTCTACGGACGTGGCGACCGCAAGACGGACCAGCTCGTGCCCGGCTGGCCGTACTCCTTCGTCGCCGCGTTGGAGTCCGGCCGCACCTCGTGGTGCGCGCTGCTGGACGCCGTGCGCCTGGGTCCTGCGGACGACGCGACCGCCGTCACCGCTGCCCAACTGCGCGACGTGGTAGATCGGTTGAAAGAAGCCGGACAGTGGAACGAAGGCGATCCCGAGATCCTGATCGTCATGGATTCCGGCTACGACGTCGCCTACCTCTCCCATGCCCTGGCCGACTTGCCGGTGGTGCTGGTGGGACGGCTGCGCTCGGACCGTGTCATGCTCCGCGACGCCGGCCCCGCACGCTCCGGCCCGAAGGGGGGCCGGCCCCGCAAGCACGGCGGTGTCCTGACCTTCGCCAAGCCCGACACCTGGCACCAGCCCGACGTCACCACGGTCACGGACACCACCCGCTACGGCAAGGCCGAAGCGATCGCCTGGGACCGTATGCACCCCAGACTTGCCCATCGCGGCCCTTGGCTCGACCACGCGGAGGAGGAACTTCCCGTCCTGCACGGCACGTTGATCCGCCTCAAGGTCGAGCATCTGCCGGGCGACCGTGACCCGAAACCGGTTTGGCTGTGGTGCTCGGCCACCGGCGCGACACCCGCCGATGCGAACCGGTGCTGGCACTCGTTCCTGCGGCGCTTCGACCTGGAGCACACCTTCCGGCTTATGAAGCAGACCCTCGGCTGGACCGCCCCGAAGGTCCGCCACGCGGACACCGCCGACCTGTGGACCTGGCTCATCATCGCCGCCCACACCCAACTCCGCCTCGCCCGACCCCTCACCGAGGACCTTCGCCGCCCCTGGGAACGCCCTGCGGCACCACGCCGCCTCACGCCCGCCCGAGTGCGGCGGGGGTTTCGCAACGTCCGCGCGACGGCAGTCCGCCCGGCGGCCGCGCCGAAACCGTCCCGGCCGGGCCCGGGACGGCCTCCCGGCTCGAAGAACAAGCAACGGGCCACTCGTCACGATGTCGGAAAGACGGTCAAACGCGCGGAGTCGATCAAGGAACATCAAGCCCGACGAGGATAAATTCCAAGCTAAG
>NZ_JAJJPA010000137.1 GCF_020907985.1 Kitasatospora humi
TTGGACGCGCTGGCCGCTCATCGGCGTCACCTCGGCCTGCCCGCCACGTCCCTTGCCTGGGGGCCGTGGGAACACGGCATGACCGCGAAGCTCGACCGGGCGGACTGGCGGCGGATGTCCCGCCAGGGCCTGAAGCCGCTGCCCGCGTCCGACGGCCTCGCCATGCTGGACGCGGCCGTCCGCGTCGCCGACCCCCTGGTGGTCACCGCCCAGCTTGACCTCGCCGCCCTGCAACGCTTGGACGAGATCCCGTCGCTGCTGTCCGGTCTGGTCCGTGCGACGCGAGCGGGCTCGCACAGCCGTCGGACGGTCGGTCAGCCCGGCGCCGGTGACCAGAACGCTCTGGCCGCCCGGCTGGCCGCGCTGGGCCCGGACGAGCAGCGCGAGGCCGTACGGGAGTTGATCCTGTCGCAGGCCGCCCTGGTGCTCGGCATGACAGGACCCGGGGCCGTCGATTCCGGTCGCTCCTTCCGCGACGTCGGCTTCGACTCGCTCACCGCCGTCGAACTGCGCAGCAGGCTGAACAACGCCACGGGCCTGCGCCTGCCGGCGACGGTGGTGTTCGACTACCCGACGCCGGCGGCCCTGGCCGGCTTCGTGCTGGGCGAGCTGGTCGGCGACTCCGGTGCCGCATCGGCGGACGCGGCACGGCCCGTGGTCCGCACTGTTCCGGTCGACGAGGACCGCCTGGTGATCGTCGGAATGGCGTGCCGGTTCCCGGGCGGTGTGTCGTCGCCGGAGGAGTTCTGGGAGCTGCTGGACTCGCGT
This sequence comes from Kitasatospora humi, assembly GCF_020907985.1. Lineage (GTDB taxonomy): Bacteria > Actinomycetota > Actinomycetes > Streptomycetales > Streptomycetaceae > Kitasatospora > Kitasatospora humi. The sequence continues at coordinate 769 of NZ_JAJJPA010000137.1, forward strand.
GGAGATGCGATCGGCCCCTTCCCCACGGATCGTGGTTGGCCCGGGGACGTGGTCGATCCGGATCCGGACGCGGTCGGCAAGAGCGTGTCGGGTGAGGGCGGATTCCTCTACGACGCGGGGGAGTTCGACGCGGAGTTCTTCGGGATCAGTCCGCGTGAGGCGGTGGCGATGGATCCGCAGCAGCGGTTGCTGCTGGAGACGTCGTGGGAGGCGTTGGAGGACGCGGGAATCGATCCGACGGCGTTGCGGGGCAGCGCGACCGGCGTGTTCACGGGCCTCTTCTACCACGACTACCTGCCTTCGCACTTCGTGCCGGAGGAGATCGAGGGGTACCTCGGCACGGGTGGTACGGGCTCGGTTGCTTCGGGTCGGGTGGCGTATGCGCTGGGTCTGGAGGGTCCGGCGGTGACGGTGGACACGGCCTGTTCGTCGTCGCTGGTGGCGTTGCACCTGGCGTGCCAGTCGCTGCGTTCGGGTGAGAGTTCGCTGGCACTGGCCGGCGGTGTGACCGTGATGTCGACGCCCGGCACCTTCATCGACTTCTCCCGCCAGCGCGGCCTTGCGGCCGACGGGCGTTGCAAGGCATATGCGGACTCCGCCGATGGCACCGGTTGGAGTGAGGGTGTCGGCGTGCTGGTGCTGGAGCGGCTGTCGGACGCACGCCGCAACGGGCACAAGGTGCTGGCGGTGGTGGCGGGGACGGCGGTCAACCAGGACGGTGCGTCGAATGGTTTGACGGCGCCGAACGGGCCGTCGCAGCAGCGGGTGATCCGGGCGGCGCTGGCCAGTGCGGGCCTGTCGGCGAGCGAG
>NZ_JAJJPA010000138.1 GCF_020907985.1 Kitasatospora humi
TAAGAAGCCGTTGTCGTACCGATCTTGATGGACGTGAGTTCGACTGGAACAGCTCGGTCGGGTGATCTTGCCGCGTGGCGAGTATGAAGACAGGGCCTCTGGTGCAGCTCGGGGTTGTCGAGACCTTGAGCGCGCCAGGAGGCCCTGTTGTCGCAGTTGTACGCCCTCACGCCGGTCGGCTCCAACTCGGCTGCCCCGGAGTGTGATTGTCTCGCCCACCGGTTCGGGAACGCCGGGAATAACCCGCACAGGCGTCCGAGGTACCCCTCGGACATGACGGATGCGGAGTGGGCCGTCGTACGCGACGCGATGCCCGTGCCCGCCTGGCTGGAGGGAAGGGGTGGGCAGCCGGAGGGTTACTGCCACCGGCAGCTGGTCGACGCGGTGCGCTACCTCGTCGCGGGAGGCATCACCTGGAGGGCGATGCCCGCGGACTTCCCCGCCTGGGACCGCGTCTACGCCTTCTTCCGGCGCTGGCGGGACAAGGGCCTGGTCGCCGAGTTCCACGACCGGCTGCGGGATCGGGTCCGCGAGGCAGCGGGCCGCGATCCGGAGCCGACCGCTGGCATCATCGACGCCCAATCGGTGAAGGCGGCGGCGTCGGTGCCGGCCGCCACGCGGGGATTCGACGGCGGGAAGAAGGTGAACGGCCGCAAGAGGCACATCGTCGTGGACACCCTCGGGCTGCTGCTGACAGTGCTGGTCACCGCAGCCTGCGTCACCGACCGCGAGGCCGGCAAGACATTGCTGGAGCGGCTGCGTGAGCGGCACTGGCGCATCACGCTGGTGTGGGCCGACGGCGGCTACACCGGGCGCCTGGTCGACCTCGCCCGCGACGTTCTGCGGATCGTGCTGACCGTGGTCAAGCGGACCGACGACGCCACCGGGTTCACCGTGCTGCCGAAAAGGTGGCTGGTCGAGCGGACGTTCGCATGGCTGATGCGTTCCCGCCGCCTGGCCCGCGACTACGAGACCCGCACCGACACCGCCGAAGCGATGATCCGGTGGTCGATGACCATGGTCATGAGCCGCCGGCTCGCCCGGCGAGCACGCTGAACATCCCCGGCCGTTCCTCGGCCAGCCAGCCCCGCGCGGCCAAGCGCTTCACCTTCGACCGCACCCCCTCAACCTTCCCCGCCACCACCTCCAGGCCCAAAGCCGCCGCGAGCTGGCGACAGTCCATCTCCTCCCCGCTCTCCGCCAGGACCTCCACGAGCCGCTGGTAGTCCGGCGCCAGCGAGTCGAGAGCGAGCCCTTCCCTCCAGGCGGGAACCACCGATCCGGGCACTGCCCTTGCGACCCGCGCAGGCCGTTCACCGGCCATACCTGCCAGCGGCGCCTCCTCGCCTGCGCGGGGTTCTGCCAGAACCTCGGCCACCGTCTGACGGGCGATCACGAACCGTTCCCACGCGGCTTCCGCCTCCTGCAGCTGGGTCTGCAGGGCCTCCACCCGTTGCCGGGCAGCACGCTCACGCTCCTCCAACAGCCCCATCACCGACGGCATCCGGCACCTCCATCGAAGAGACGACACGACACCACGTCTCTGCCACCGAGGCGCCGGCACTATGCCT
>NZ_JAJJPA010000139.1 GCF_020907985.1 Kitasatospora humi
CAACGCCGTTCAGTTTGGGCAGGTTGGGTGGCGTCAAGGGTCGGTTGTGAGCATGGTGATGCTGATGGTGGCCTTGTAGGTGGTCCGGTCGATGGCGGGCCCGCGTGCGTTGTACTTGGAGATCGCTCGTTTGACGATGCGGTCTTTGGTGCGGACCCGCCGCCGGGGCAGGAGGTGGGCCAGTACGTGGTGGCCGATGGCTCCGACCAGGTCGATGGTGGTGTCGGCGATGATGCCCGCTGCTAGGACGAGTTGGTCGCGGGCGGCGGACAGTGCGACGGTGAAGCCGGCCCGGTCCGGATCGGTGCCCGGGACGCTGTCGGTGGCGTCCGTCATCGCGGTCCGCAGCGCTTGGTAGGCCACCAGCAGTGCCCAGACCTCCTGCTCGACGCCGGCCGGGGTGCGGGCGCGCAGGACCCGCCCGCCCAGGATCGTGGACTTGAGTTCCGCGTAGGCCGTTTCGATCTCCCACCGCTCGTGATACAGCCGGATGAGTTCGGCGGCGGGATGTGTCGACGAGTCGGTGAGGGTGGTCAGTAGCCGGTAGTGGCCGGTGCGGGTCCCCCGGGAGGTGGCGATGCTGATCTCGGCGTCGATGACCCGCACGGTCAGCGCGCCGAGCCGGGCCAGGAACGAGCCGTCACGGCAGTGGGCCACCGCGGGCAGTCGGCGTCCGGACTTGCATCGCACCAGCAGGTGCGCGCCGGTGGCGGCCATGCGGTTCAGCAGGTCGGCGGCTGCGAAGTTCCGATCGCCCAGTAGCAGCATCCCGGCCCGCAGGTCGCCCACCAGGCGCCTGGCGTAGTCCAGTTCGCCGATGGTGGTCGGGCCGAACGCCGCTCCGATCACCGCCCTCGTTCCGCAGGCCACCAGCGCCGCCAGCCGGATCTGCGGGTAGCCCCCGGTTCCGTTGTTGCACCGCTGCTTGGTGAAGACGGCCAGGTTCGCCGGGCTGTCCGGCACCGGCAGTAGCGTGCCGTCGACCGCCACCACCAGCAGACCGTGCCACCGCGCCTGGGCCGCTGCCGTGGCCAGCGGGCCGCGTACCAGGTCGAACAGTGCCTTCATCGGCGCCGCTCCCAGACGCTGGCGGGCCTGGCGTAACGCGCTGCCGGTCGGTCTGGCGGGCGCCAGGCAGCCCAGGCCGGCGCACAACCGGTCGAAGACCTGCCGGTAGCCCAGCTCGGCGAACAATGCCCCGGCCAGCAGGAGGTACACGGTGACCCGCGCCGGCACCAGCCGGACCCGCCGCTGGACCGCCCGGGTCTCGGCCAGGACCTCATCGACCATCTCGAACGGCACGATCCGGGTCAACTCGCCGATGTGACCGGGCGCGAACGCCCCACTGGCTACCTTGACGGTCCGCGTTATGGCAGTCTGTTCCGACAGCGGAGCTCCCGTGGTGAGGATGTCTTGGAGTGACAGACCTCTTCTACGGCAGCTCCGCTGCTTTGCCTACCGGCCTTGACAAACGAGCCCCACGCCCAAACTGAACGGCGTTGGTACTAG
>NZ_JAJJPA010000014.1 GCF_020907985.1 Kitasatospora humi
TTCCGGATGGAACCGCCGGGCGCGAGCGGACAGGAGGGGGTGTGGAACTGACACTGCGGTCCCGGCTGCGCGCCGGGGACCAGAGCGCCTTCGGGGAGATCTTCGATGAACACGCTGGAGCCCTGCACGGCTACGCGGCCCGCACCCTGGGGGACCGGACCGCCGCCGAGGACGTCGTCTCACTGACCTACCTGGAGGCCTGGCGGCTGCGCGGCAAGCTCCGCGAGGACGGCGACAGCGTGCGGCCCTGGCTGTTCGGGATCGCCACCAACGTGCTGCGCAACACCACCCGGGCGGCCCGTCGGCACCGGGCGGCGCTGGGGAGGGTCCCGCTGGGCGACACGGTGCCGGACTTCGCCGACGAGCTGGCCGACCGGCTGGACGACGGTGCCGAGCTGGCCGCGGCCCGGCGCGCGCTGACCCGGTTGCGCCGCAAGGAGCGGGAGGTGGTCCAGCTCTGCGTCTGGTCCGGCCTGGACTACGCGTCCGCCGCCCAGGCGCTGGGCGTGCCGGTCGGCACCGTGCGGTCGCGGCTCTCCCGGGCCCGCGCCCGGCTGCGGGAACTGGCCGCCAAGGAACTGGAACTCGGCCGCCGGGCCGGACAGGTACGGGGTGGCCACGGTCGAGTGGCCCGGTCGATGCAGGAGAACGCACGATGAATGACGATGACCTGACGGGACTCCGGAAGCAGCTTCCCACCCCGTCGTCGCCGGTGCTCTCCCGAGGCCGCCAACAGCAGTTGAGGGAGCATCTGATGCGAGAGATCCAGCGGGACAAGGCGGTCGCGGAGGGCGGCGCGCCGATCCGTCGCCCGAGCCGCAAGCTCGGCTGGGCGGCCCTGCCGGTGCTGGCCGGCGGGCTCGCCCTGGCCCTGGTGCTGCCGACCGGTGGCGGGCCCGCCGACCAGCGGGGCAAGGCGGCGCCGGCAGCCACCAGCCCGATGACCGCACCGGTGTCCGCCACGGCCCTACTGGACCAGGCGGCCGACGTCGCCGCCGGCACGCCGGTCGTCACGGTGGGCACCAAGCAGTTCGCGTACGTGAAGTCCCTGGTGCAGGACAGCCAGATCTGGACCGACAGTCACATGGTGCCGACCAAGGTGGTCACCGGCCCGCCGCGGGAGCGGCAGACCTGGTCATCGGCGGACGGCAGCCAGCCCGGTCTGGTGATCGACCCGCAGGTCCGCCCGGAGACCAAGTTCACCACGGACCCGATCAAGGATCCGTCGCTCAAGGATCCGACCAGCGCCTACGTCGCCACCCTGCCCACCGATCCCGACGTGCTGTTGAAGAAGATCTACGACGAGGCCACGGTCAAGGACAAGAGCCCGGACGTGGCGGCGTTCGTCGAGATCGGCACGCTGCTGCGCGAGCAGATCGCCCCGCCGCAGGTCAGCGCCGCGCTCTTCCGGGCCGCCGGGCGGATCTCCGGGGTCACGGTGGTCGACGACGTCACCGACGCCACCGGACGGCACGGCGTGGCGGTGGCCCGGCAGGCCGGCGACGTGCAGTGGCAGTGGATCTTCGACTCCAACAGCCACGAGTTCCTGGGCGAGCGTCAGGTGGTCACCAAGGCCGGGCCGTACGGCAAGGTGGGGGACATCCTGCTGCAGGCCGCGGTGGAGCAGCGGGCCGCCGTCGACCAAGCGGGCGAGCAGCCCAAGGGCTGACGGACGGTCAACCCTGCGCCGCCCGCTGCAGGGCGCTCGCCAGCAGGGCCAGGTCGGTCGGGCCGTTGCCCAGCTCGCGGACCGGGCGGCGGGTGGGCGGAGTGCCGAGCTGGGCGGGATCCAGCGCCACCACGGTGGGGCGCAGGGTGGCGGTGCGGGGGATCCGGCCGGTGATCCGGGCGGTCTGGAAGGCGAGGACGGCGCCGTCGGGGCGGCGCAGGTAGCCCCGGCCCGGGGTGGAGTCGGGCAGCCCCGCGGCGTCGTCCACGTGCACCAGCAGGTCGGAGTCGGCCGGGTGGTCGGTGCGCAGGGCGATCCGCCACTGGGCGGCGTCGTCCACCTCGGTGCCGGCGGACAGCTCGGGGCGGCCGGTGGCGGCGACCAGGTGGACGCCGAGCCGGCCGCCGCGTTCGGCCACGGCGGCCAGCGCCCGGGCGAGCGGGCGGCCGGCGGGGGAGTGCGGGGCGAGCAGCGTGTCGTAGTCGTCCACCACCACGACCAGTCGGGGCGGCGGGGCGGTGACCGTGGCGAGCGCGGCGGGCGTGGCGGCCGCAGCCGCGACCGCGCCCGGGGTGCCGCGCGGGGCGACCACCTTGGCGCTGAGCGCCCGCTCGGCGTACGCGGCGGCGAACGAACGGCCGCGGAACAGCTGCTCGCGCGCCTCCAGCTCGTCCAGCAGCGCCTCGGCCCGCAGCAGCGCCTGGCGGGGATCGGCGGTGACGTCCAACGAGCCGGTGACGTGCGGCAGCTCGGCGCAGGCGGCGAGCGAGGGGCCACGACCGCCGATCAGCAGCAGGGAGAGCCGGTCGGGCCGCTCGCCGACCGCCAGCGAGGCGGCCAGGGTGCGCAGCAGCTCGCTCTTGCCGGCGCCCCGGGCACCGCCGACCAGCACGTGCTGCTGCTCGGGCAGCTCGGCGGCGGCCAGGTCGACCGTGCACAGGTCGTCCCGGGTGGTGCCGAGCAGTGCGCTGGCGGTGCCGGTGGTGCTCGGCAGGCCATCCCAGCGGGCCGAGAGCTTGGCGGGCGTGACGGTGTCCAGTTCGAGCAGGTCCAGCAGGCGCAGGGCCTGCGGGATCGGCCCCCGCGACACGGGCGCGGTCTCCCGCAGCGGGGCCAGCGCCCGGGCCAGCCGCTCCGCCCAGGCCGGCGAGACGGCGTCCAGGGCGACGGCCTCCACCCGGGCGGGGCCGCACAGGGTGAGCTGGGTCGCCACCTCCCCGGTGAGGACGGCGGTGGCACCCAGGCCGTCCGGCAGCTGGTCGGGGCTCTCGGTCAGCCAGACCGGGAACACCGCGCCGCCCGGCCCCTCCCGCAGCAGCCGGGCCAGGGCCGCGCGGCCCGGCTCGGAGCCCGGATCGCCGTCCACCAGCACCACGGTGAGACCGACCGGCTCCTGGCCGGCCACCTGAATCCTGTCGGCCGGATCCCGGGGCCGGGCGGGCGCTGCCTCCACGGCGGACAGCAGTTCGGTCAGCCGCGCCTCGGCCTGCGCCGGGTCGAGGCCGAGAAGCAGCCGGCAGTCCTGCCCGCGGTTGGGCCGCAGGTGGGGCAGCCAGAGCGCCCAGGACCAGTCCTCGGCGCGCTGCTCGGCGGCCAGTCGGCCGTCCGCGCTCAGCACCACCACGCTGAGGCCGCTCGGCGGGTGCAGCACGGCCAGCTGGGCGAGCAGCGCGCGGGCCAGGCCCAGCAGCCGCTCGCGCGGGCCGGCCAGGCCGAGGCTGCCGGCCGCGGTGAGGTCCACGGTGACCGGGACGGCGGGCAGCACGGCGCCCGGCGCCGTCCCGGGACCGCCGGGCAGGTCGCCGGTGCCGAGCCGGAGCACCAGCGCGTCCGGGTGGGCCGGCAGCCGCTCCCAGAGCCGGGGACCGGGGCCGAGCGCGGTCAGCAGCAGCGCGGCGGGGTCGGGGAACCGCTCGCGCAGGGCGGCGGCCTGCCGGTCCCGGGCGCGCAGGTGCTGCTGGGCGGCGTCGACCGGGGCGGGGGGCGGGGTGGCGCGGCCCAGGGTGCGGGAGAGCAGGGAGCGGGCGCGGCCGTGGCCGCTGGGGGCGGCGGTCGCCGGCTCGTCGGCGGGGGGAGCGGCCGGCTCCCCCCGGCGCTGGGAGGCGCCGCCACCGGCCGCGGGGACCCCGGTGGCCGGGGCGGTGGGCCGGGGCGGCGGGCTGACCTGGAGGTGCCCCTGGCCGTCCGGGGTGGTGGGGCGGGACTGCTCGGGGCCGGGGGCGGCGGCGAGCACCACGGTGGACTCGCCCAGCCGCAGCAGCGCGCCCTCGGGCAGCGGGCAGGGCTCCTCGGCGAGCGGGCGGCCGTCCAGCACGGTGCCGTTGGTCGAGCCAAGGTCCTGCACGGTGACGGTGCCGTCGTCGGCCAGCCGCAGCGCCAGGTGCATCCGGGAGACGTCCGGGTCGTCCAGTGCGATGTCCGCCTCGCTGGAGCGGCCCAGCCGGATCTGGCGGCCGGTGAGCCGGTGCACCCCGCCGGCGTCCGGACCGCCGACCACCCGCAGTTCGGTGGCCGCGTCGGCCAGGTGGGCGGCGTCGTCCGCCGGGTCGGGCTCGCCGAGGGTGAGCACGGCGCCGTCGAGCAGCGGGGGGTGGCCGAGCGGGGTGCGGTCGTCGATCCGCTCCGACCCGGCGTAGAGGTGCACATGGGTGGCACTGCGCGGGCCGCGCACGCCCACCGCGCCGGCCAGGGCCACCGAGAGGGCGCCGAGTGCCGTGCCGACCGGGGCGGTGACCAGGACATCGGTCTTGGTGGCGGGCGTGCCGGAGCCGGCACGGGGCCACAGGACCGTCAGCCGGATCTGCATCTCGCCCGGGGTTCCCCTCTGCTCGTGATGCGCGGTGGACCGCAGGAGTGCGCCGCAGTGGTGCTGGCCTCATCCTGCCACCCGGGACTGACAGTCCGCGCACCGTACCGGATTTGACGATCTTGTGATCATGGTCATGGTGGAACGGACGGCGCATCAGGTCAAGACGGGCCGGAAACGGCGCTTCGCCGGTCGCCCGGCCGGCCGGGCCGGTGGGCCGCGCACACCGTTAGGCTTGCCGCACGCGCGGGTGGACGCCCGGCGGCAGGGCTCGGCGGAGCAAGGAGAGCACCAGGTGCGGCCGGTCGGCAGCAAGTATCTGCTCGAGGAGACCCTCGGGCGCGGTGCCATGGGCACCGTCTGGCGGGGGCGGGTCCGCGAGGACGCGGGGGTGGCCGACCTGGCCCCGGGGCAGCCGGTCGCGATCAAGGTGCTCAAGGAGGAGCTGGCCGCCGACCAGGACATCGTGCTGCGGTTCCTGCGGGAGCGCTCGGTGCTGCTGCGGCTCGACCACCCCAACATCGTCCGGGTCCGTGACCTGGTGGTGGAGGGCGAGCTGCTGGCCCTGGTGATGGACCTGGTGGACGGCCCGGACCTGTACCGCTACCTGCGCACCCACGGACCGCTCAGCCCGATCGCCGCCGCCCTGCTGACCGCCCAGATCGCCGACGCGCTGGCCGCCAGCCACGCGGACGGCGTGGTGCACCGCGACCTCAAGCCGGCCAACGTGCTGCTGGCCACCGTGCCCGGACCGGGCGGCCAGGGCGAGGCGCTGCACCCGATGCTCACCGACTTCGGCATCGCCCGGCTCGCCGACTCCCCGGGCATCACCCGGACCAGCGAGTTCGTCGGCACCCCGAGCTACGTCGCCCCGGAGTCGGCCTCCGGGCGCCCGCAGACCGAGGCCGTGGACGTCTACGGCGCCGGGATCATGCTCTACGAGCTGCTCACCGGCCGCCCGCCGTTCCAGGGCGACGGCGCGCTGCAGATCCTGCAGGCGCACCTGACCCAGGAGCCGCCGCGCCCGCCCGCCATGCCCGAGCCGCTGTGGACCGTGGTGGAGCGCTGCCTGCGCAAGGACCCGGCGCAGCGCCCCAGCGCCACCTCGCTGGCCCGGGCGCTGCGGGTGGTGGCCGCCGGTGTGGGCGTGCACGCCGCGCCGGCCGCTGTGGACGCGGCGCTCGCCGTCGGCGACCTGCTGGCGCCCCCGCACCAGCCCGCCCAGGTGCCCGGCCCGGGGGCCGTCCCCGCCCCGCAGTACGACCCGGCCGCCGCCACCCAGGTGCTGCCCGGCGGCCTCCCGGCCGGTGCCGCGGACGGCACCCGGGTGATGCCGGCCGAGGGCACCCGGGTGATGCCGCCGACCCGGGTGGTGCCGGGCGGGGCGCCGCAGCCGCCGCTGCACCAGCCGCCGCCGAACCAGCAGCCCCCGGCCGTGGGGGTCCCCCCGGCCGAAGGCTGGGGGACGGACGCCCCGCACCCCTGGCAGACCCAGCTGCGCGCCGCCCGCGACCGCAACCAGCAGACCCAGGTCTTCGGCGCCCAGGAGTACGAGCCGCCGCAGCCGGCCCCGCGCGCCCACCAGGGCGGCGGCCGGCCGGGCCGCCCGGGGGCATCTCCCGGCCGCCAGGCTGGGGGAGACCGCCCGCCGACGGCCCCGCCGCCGTACCAGTCACGCCGCCCGCAGCAGGGCGGCTACCCCGCGGAGCAGGGCCGCTACGCCGAGCCGCCGCGCGGCCCCCAGGGCTACGCCGACCGCCCGGGCCGCCGCCCGGAGCCGGGCCGCCGCCCGGAGCCGGCCCGCCGGCCGGAACCGGCCCGGGCGCCCGAGCCGCCACGCGCCTACGAGCCGCCACGCGCCTACGAGCCGCCGCGCGAGCCCGAGCCGCGCCGCAGCAGGGAGCCCCGCCCGCGCAGCCGCAACCGGATGTACATCCCGGGCCTCGGTTGCCTCAAGGGCTGCCTGATGGTGCTGGTGATCCTGGCGGTCGCGGCCCTGGCGCTGTGGAACTTCACTCCGCTGCCGCGGTACTGGGACGACGTGCACAGCTGGTACGACCAGGCCGCCGGCTGGGTCAGCAGCACCTGGCACTCCATCACGGGGAAGTGATCCCTCCCGGCTCCTGACGCCCCGCCACCAGGTCGGCCAAGTTTGACAATTTGTCGACATTGGCGGGTCGTGGAGTGCCACCCCGGCCCCCCGGGCGCGTAGGTTGGACCGCGACGCACAGACCTGTCGAGCACGGCCGGGCCCCACGCGGCGTTCCGGGCGCGCTCCCGCCGTCCCCACGGAGCAGCATTGGCACGAAAGATCGGCAGCCGGTACACCGTGCACCAGGTGATCGGCCGGGGCTCCGCCGGCACCGTGTGGCTGGGCGAGGGCCCGGACGGACCGGTGGCCGTCAAACTGCTCCGCGAGGACCTGGCCGGCGACCAGGTGCTGGTCGGCCGGTTCATCCAGGAGCGGGCCGCGCTGACCAGCCTGGACCACCCCCGGGTGGTCGGGGTGCGCGACATGGTGGTGGACGGCGACGACCTGGCGCTGGTGATGGAGCTGGTGCACGGCACCGATCTGCGCTCCCGGCTGGAGCGCGAGGGCGTGCTGGCCCCGCAGGCCGCCGCTTCGGTGATCGCCGACGTCGCGGACGGCCTGGCCGCCGCGCACGCGGCCGGCATCGTGCACCGCGACGTCAAGCCGGAGAACGTGATGCTCGACCTGGCCGCGCCGCCCGGCCCCGGCGGCGCACCCCGGGCCAAGCTGACCGACTTCGGCATCGCCCGGCTGGTCGACGCACCGCGCCGGACCAGGGCCACCCGGATCATCGGCACCCCCGACTACCTGGCCCCCGAGATCATCGAGGGCCTGGAGCCGCGCGCAGCCGTCGACATCTACGCCCTGGCCACGGTGCTCTACGAGCTGCTGGCGGGCTTCACGCCGTTCGGCGGCGGACACACCGGCGCGGTGCTGCGCCGGCACGTCACCGAGAGCGTGCCGCCGGTGCCGGGCCTGCCGGACGGCCTGTGGCGGATCATCTCCGAGTGCCTGGCCAAGGCACCGGCGTCCCGGCTGCGGGCCACCGAGCTGGCCGACCGGCTGCGCGAGCAGCTGCCCGCGCTGGCCGGGCTGCCCCCGCTGGCGCTCCCCGCCCAGCGCGCCCAGCCTGCCGAGGAGCCGGCCACCCTGGCCGAGGCGGTCTACGCGGAGGCCGACACCGGCTCCGGCACCCACCGCCGCAGGCGCGGCCCGGTGGTGCCCTTGGTGCCCCCGGCGGCCCCCGACGCGGCGCGCGACACCCGGGACACCCACACCAGCCTGCGCCGCCCCTCGGCCGAGGAGCTGGCGGGCTACGCCGCCCAGTCGCGCGCCCAGCGCACCGTGCCGGCCAGCGCCCACCGGGGCGGCCGGCGCGCCCTGGTGCGCCGCCGCCGGATGCTGGCCGTGCTGCTGGCCGTGGTGCTGCTGCTGGCCGGCGCGGCGGCCGCCTACACCGCCTTCGCGGCCGACGGCCACCCGCACGCGGCGGGCGCCCGGGCCTCCGCCGTGGCGCCGGCGTGGCCGCCCGACGAGGACCTCGGGCGGTCGTAGGGGCACCGGCCGGTCCCGGTGCCCCTCGCCAACCATTACGCTGGTGGCGTGGCAGCCGTCGATCCTTCCGAAGAGCTCAAGAACCTCGAAACGACCATGGGGTCGATCGAGGCCGTCCTCGACCTGGAGAAGATCCAGGCCGATATCGCACGCCTGGAGGAGGAGGCAGCCGCCCCCGCCCTCTGGGATGACGTCAGCAACGCGCAGAAGGTGACCAGCCGGCTCTCCTTCCTGCAGGGTGAGCTGCGCCGGGTGGAGACCCTGCGCAGCCGGATCGAGGACGTCCGGGTCCTGTTCGAGCTGGCCGAGGAGATGGCCGACGCGGACACCAAGGTCGAGGCCGAGACCGAGCTGGCCGCGGTCAAGAAGGCCGTCGAGGAGCTCGAGGTCCGCACCCTGCTGTCGGGCGAGTACGACGCCCGCGAGGCGCTGGTGAACATCCGGGCCGAGGCCGGCGGGGTGGACGCGGCCGACTTCGCCGAGCAGCTGATGCGCATGTACCTGCGCTGGGCCGAGCGGCACGGCTACCCGACCGAGGTCTACGACACCTCGTACGCCGAAGAGGCCGGCATCAAGTCGGCCACCTTCACCGTGAAGTCCCCCTACGCCTACGGCACCCTCTCGGTCGAGCAGGGCACCCACCGCCTGGTGCGGATCTCGCCGTTCGACAACCAGGGCCGCCGGCAGACCTCGTTCGCCGGTGTCGAGGTGCTCCCGGTCGTCGAGCAGAGCGACCACGTCGCGATCGACGAGGGCGACCTGCGGGTGGACGTCTACCGCGCCTCCGGGCCCGGCGGCCAGGGCGTCAACACCACCGACTCGGCGGTCCGGATCACCCACCTGCCGACCGGCATCGTGGTCTCCTGCCAGAACGAGCGCTCGCAGATCCAGAACAAGGCCTCGGCGATGAACGTGCTCCAGGCCAAGCTGCTGGAGCGGCGCCGCCAGGAGGAGAAGGCCGCGATGGACGCGCTCAAGGACGGTGGCAGCTCCTGGGGCAACCAGATGCGTTCCTACGTGCTGCACCCGTACCAGATGGTCAAGGACCTGCGCACCGAGTTCGAGACCGGTAACCCGCAGGCCGTGCTGGACGGCGACATCGACGCCTTCATCGAGGCCGGCATCCGGTGGCGCAAGCAGCGCGAGACCGCGGAGTGAGCACCGGACCGCGGTGAGCGCCGGACCGCGGAGCGGTCGAGGCGCGACGAAGTAGTCAGGTACGGCAAGTAGTCAGGTACGGCAAGAGGGGCCCCGGACGGATCCGGGGCCCCTCTTCTCATGGGTCCTTATGCCGGCGCTCTCAGCGCTCTCACGGGTCCTCAGGCCAGCGCCTGCCGGAAGATCACCACCACCGCCAGCAGCCCCGCCAGCAGCGCTAGCAGCGCAGCGGGCGAGAGGGCGGCGAACAGGCCCTGCTGCTCCTGCATGCGCGCGCGGTGGGCGCGGCAGACCGGACAACGGCCGTCGCTCACGCGGCCCGCGCAGTTGGCGCACACCAGATGGTCGCACGTCATGCGATCTCCTCCTTGCCTGCTACCGCGCTGCCCGTTCCAACGCACCGGGCGACTGTTTGGTTCCCCGCCCGGTGGGTCCGCGCACTCGCGTCCTCCCCCTACTCTGCCAGGTTCTGCCGGATCCGGCGCCCGGGCCGTCGAAGGAGGCTGCACTGCGTAGCAGAGCACCTGTGAATTGACCCCCAATTTTCCGGTCATCTCGCCACAAGACCGGACAATCCCCTGCGGTTTGAGCGGGCGCGGACTGCGCGGCCCGGTGACGGTCGCGTATGGTCCCAAGCCGGGGAGTCGGTCCTGGGCCGGCTCCAACCGCCCGCCCGCCTGCGGGGGTAGGGACTCCACCTAGGATGGCCTCCGTGATGCAGCCGTGATCAGATTCGACAACGTTTCCAAGACCTATCCCAAGCAGAACCGCCCCGCCCTGTCGGAGGTCTCGCTGGAGATCGAGAAGGGCGAGTTCGTCTTCCTGGTCGGCTCCTCCGGCTCCGGCAAGTCCACCTTCCTGCGGCTGTGCCTGCGCGAGGAGCGTCCCTCCACGGGGTCGGTGCACGTGCTGGGCAAGGACCTGGGCAAGCTGTCCAACTGGAAGGTGCCGCACATGCGGCGCCAACTGGGCACCGTGTTCCAGGACTTCCGGCTGCTGCCGAACAAGACCGTGGCGCAGAACGTGGCGTTCGCGCTGGAGGTCATCGGCAAGCCGAAGGGCGCCATCAACAAGGTGGTGCCCGAGGTGCTCGACCTGGTCGGCCTCGGCGGCAAGGAGGACCGGATGCCCGGTGAGCTCTCCGGTGGTGAGCAGCAGCGCGTGGCGATCGCCCGGGCCTTCGTCAACCGCCCGATGCTGCTGATCGCGGACGAGCCGACCGGGAACCTGGACCCGCAGAACTCGGTCGGCATCATGAAGCTGCTCGACCGGATCAACCGCACCGGGACCACCGTGCTGATGGCCACCCACGACCAGGCCATCGTCGACCAGATGCGCAAGCGCGTGATCGAGCTCGACAAGGGGCTGCTGGTCCGCGACCAGACCCGCGGCGTCTACGGATACCAGCACTAGCGCCGGTCCGTACGTCCCGACGGGTCAGCCGTCGGTCCGCCAGTCCTGATCTTGGAGTATTGAACAGCCATGCGCGCCCAGTTCGTCCTGTCGGAGATCGGCGTCGGTCTCCGCCGCAACCTGACCATGACCATCGCGGTCGTGGTCAGCGTCGCGCTCTCGCTCGCCCTCGCCGGTGCCAGTCTCCTCGTCCGCGACCAGGTCAACTCCATGAAGGGGTACTGGTACGACAAGGTCGAGGTCAGCGTCTACTTCTGCACCAAGGCGGACGCCAAGACCGCCCCGCAGTGCGCCAACGGCGCCGCCACCCAGGACCAGATCGACGCGGTCGGCGCCGGTCTGGACCAGCTCACCCCCTCGGTGGTGAAGACCAAGACCTTCGAGACCCAGGCGGAGGCCTACAAGCACTGGAAGGACATGAACCCGGACAGCGCGCTGGTCCAGGTCCTGGGCGCGGACGCGATCCCGGCGTCCTGGCGGGTCAAGCTGCAGGACCCGACCCGCTACGACATCATCCAGAGCGCGTTCGCCGGCAAGCCGGGCGTGCGTTCGGTGGAGGACCAGCGCAAGATCCTGGAGAACCTGTTCGGCCTGCTCAACGGTCTGCAGACGGCGGCCTTCGTCATCATGCTGCTGATGCTCTCGGTGGCGCTGCTGCTGATCGTCAACACGGTCCGGGTGTCGGCGTTCAGCCGTAGGCGTGAGACCGGCATCATGCGACTGGTCGGTGCCTCCAACTTCTACGTGCAGATGCCGTTCATCGCGGAAGCGGCGTTCGCGGCGCTGCTGGGCGCGGTCCTCGCCTCCGGACTGCTGCTGCTGGCCAACTTCGGTGTGCAGCACTGGCTCGCTTCGCGCGTGCAGTTCATCCACTTCATCGGGCTCTCCTCGGTGCTGCAGGTGATCCCGCTGCTGATCGTGGCCGGTATGGGCATGGCGGCGGTCGCGGCCTTCCTGACCCTGCGCAAGTACCTGAAGGTGTGACGGGCGGTCGGCGTCGCCGGTGGCGTTCGCGCGTTACGCGGCCACGCGGCGCACCGGGGCCCTACACTCCGGTGGCATGACCGCCACCCCGTGGCGCCGGGTGCGCCACGGCGCCGTGCTCAGCGCGCTGTTCGGTTTGCTGCTGTTCGGCGGGTCGGCGACCGGCGCCTGGGGCGGCACGGCCGCTCCGCTGCCGGGCCGTCCCGATCCGTTCGACGCGGCGCCCGGCGGCAGCACGCTCTCGCCCCAGCAGGCCGAGCAGTTGGCGGCCGGCGGCGGCGACCGCTGGGCCGCCTACTACACCGCCCAGCAGTACGCCGAGTTCGCCCAGGGGTTGGACGGCCGGTACCTGGGCGTCGGCCTGGTGGTGAGCCAGAGCCCGGACGGCGGCACGGTGATCACCGCGGTGCCGGCCGGCTCGCCCGCCGACCGGGCCGGAATGGCCGCCGGTGACCGGCTGTTGGCGGTGGACGGCACCCCCGTGGACCGGCTGCCGGTCACCGAGGTGGTGGCCCGGCTGCGCGGCCGCCCGGCGGCCGGCCCTGGCTCGGCGGTGACCCTCACGGTGCGGCGCCCCGGTGCCGCACCGCGCCAACTGACCCTGCAGCGCGCGGTGCTGGCCTCCCAGGACGTCGAGGCCGACCAGCCGGCTCCCGGCGTGCTGCGGATCAGCGTGCACGCCTTCACGGCCGGGGTGGGCGGCGAGGTGCGGGACGCGCTGCGCGGCACCGCGCACCGCGGGGTGCTGCTCGACCTGCGCGGCAACTCCGGTGGCCTGCTGGCCGAATCGGTCGCCACGGCCTCCGACTTCCTGGACGGCGGCCCGGTGGCCTCTTACCAAGTCGGCGATGAGCGGCGGCAGTTGACCGCCTCGCCGGGCGGCGACACCCGCACCCCGCTGGTGGTGCTGGTGGACGGTGGCACCATGAGCGCGGCCGAACTGCTGGCCGGGGCGCTGCAGGACCGCTGCCGGGCGGTGCTGGTCGGCAGCCGGACCTTCGGCAAGGGCACGGTGCAGCAGCCCAGTCGGCTGGCCGACGGCTCGGTCCTGGAACGCACCGTGGGCCGCTACTACACCCCGGCCGGCCGCTCCCCGGATGGCACCGGCCTGCTCCCGGACGTCACCGCGCCCGACCCGGCCGCGGCCGAGCGGCTGGCGCTGCGGGTGCTCGGCGGGCTCGGGACGGCCCGGTAAAGCGGCTGCCGTTCACCGCTTGGAGGTGCGAGAATGACCGGGCTATGGCAAAGGAAAAGGGACAGAAGCTGATCGCGCAGAACAAGCGGGCGCGACACGAGTACACCATCCTCGACACCTACGAGTGCGGCATGGTGCTCACCGGCACCGAGGTGAAGTCGCTGCGCGAGGGCCGGGCCAACCTGGTCGACGGGTACGCCTACACCCAGGGCGGCGAGGTGTGGATCGACAACGTCTTCATCCCGGAGTACTTCCAGGGGACGTGGACCAACCACTCGGCGCGGCGCAAGCGCAAGCTGCTGCTGCACAAGATGGAGATCCGCAAGCTGGAGGCGAAGACCAAGGAGACCGGCCACACCCTGGTGCCGCTCTCCCTGTACTTCAAGGACGGCCGGGTCAAGCTGGAGCTGGCCGTCGCGGTCGGCAAGAAGCTGCACGACAAGCGGCAGGCGCTGCGCGAGAAGCAGGACGCCCGGGAGACCGCCCGCGCGCTGGCCGCGGTCCGCCGCCGCCAGGGTTGACGGTTCGGTGCACGGTCTGTAGCAGGTTGGTCCCAAGCCCGTCTGTCAACCGGGTGAACCGGGTAGTCGGCGGTTGACGGTCAGTACGATCCCCAACCATGAACGTCTCCCTGTTGGACGGCTGGTTCCCGTGGACCGTGCAGCTGGCGGCCGCCGCCGCACTGCTGGTCGCGGTCGGCTGGCGGGACCGCCGCTGGCGGCTGCGCCGCGCGCCGGTCGCGATCGGCGCGGGCGTGCTGCTCAGCGTCGGACTCGGGCTGCTCGCCGTCACGGCGGGTGGGATCACCGATCCGCTGCCGCTCGGCCTCTGGCTCTGGCTTGGCGCCGCGGTGACCGCGCTGGTGGTGCTGGTGCTCGGCTGGCGCGGTGCCCGCTGGTGGCACCGCGGCCTGGCGCCGGTCGCCGCACTGCTGGCCGTGGTCTCCGGCGCCAACGCGCTGAACGCCTCCACCGGTTACTTCCCGACGCTGGACGACGCGATCGGTGAGCTCAGCGGCACCCCGCTGCCGCAGCAGGTGACGCTCGACCAGCTCGGCTCGCTCACCGGCCGGACCAGCACCGGCCGGATCGTGCAGGTCGACATCCCCGACACCGCGAGCGGCTTCAGCCACCGCCAGGAGCTGGTGTACCTGCCGCCGGCCTGGTTCCGCAGCAAGGCCCGGCCCAAGCTGCCGGTCCTGGAGATGATCGGCGGCGAGTACGCGGCCCCCGACAACTGGGTGCGGGCCGGGAACGCGGTGCAGACCGCCGACGCCTACGCCGCCGCCCACGGCGGGTACGCCCCGGTGCTGGTCTTCACCGACGCCACCGGCGGCTTCAAGGTGGACACCGAATGCGTGGACGGCCCCAACGGAAACGCCGAGGACCATTTGGTGAAGGACATTCCGCCGTACGTCGAGAAGACCTTCGGCACCGCCACCGACCCGCACAAGTGGGGCGTGGTCGGCTGGTCGATGGGCGGCACCTGCGCGATCGACCTGACCGTCGAGCACCCGGACGTCTTTTCGCATTTCGAGGACATATCCGGTGACCTCGGCCCGAACACCGGCGACAAGCAGCAGACCATCGACAAGCTCTACGGCGGGAACGCCGCCGCCTGGGCCGCGCACGACCCGCTGACGGTGCTGGCCCACCACCCGAAGTACAAGAACACCTCCGGCTGGTTCGAGAGCGGCGACCAGGAGGGAAACCACATCGAGCAGGGCAGGCAGCTGAGCGCGGCGGCCCGCAAGGACGGCATCCGGACCCAGCAGACCGTCCAGCCCGGCCGCCACGTGTGGCAGTTCGCGGCCGGCGCGTTCGCCGAGGCGCTGCCCTGGCTGGCCCAGCAGCTGGGCACGCCGGGGCCGCACCAGGGCCAGTCGCCCGGCGCGCCGCCGCCGAAGCCGGCCGGGAACACCGGGGCGCCGGTCACCCCCACGCGTTAATCGGCTGGACCGCCCCGCACCCGGCGCGTACCATGGGTCGAGTACCACCCGGCCGGTGGCCGGAGCTTGTTCCCGCAACGAGCTGCACCTTTTCAAAAAAACATGGGGATGATCGGTTTCGACAGGGGACGTCGAAACAGGAGAAGCGAGCCGAGGAACGCGGCAATGATCTCGTTAACCATCTGTCGCAAAAAAATAATCGCCAATTCTAAGCGCGAGTCCTTCGCGCTCGCTGCCTGAGCAGCGAGTAGCAAGGTGTCAGACCGGGGAGTTCCCGACCCGGACCCTGGCATAATCTAGGGAACTCAACCGTCCGCCCCGGTTACGGGGGCGGATGGGAAACCAAACAGTAACTGGGCCTGTTGGTGGCTTGTCCGCGTGACCGCCAGGGCCGAGAAAAGCACAGCGGACTGCGCTCGGAGAAGTCCTGAATCCACTCCACTGGACCCGGGTTCGATTCCCGGCATCTCCACCATCCCATGTGCACGCGGCCGCCTTCCAACCGGAGGGCGGCCTTCGTGTTTCCGCCCCGGGTGCCGTAGGATCTTCCGTCCGCCGCCTTCGGATGGCGGTAGACCTATCGCAAGACGTACGACAGGGGCACCCTTGGGAGCGCACGGCAGACCGCATGCAGCCGACACCAGCACCGCCGACTCCGCGGCCGTGACCGAGGGCCTGCGGGACCGGGAGATCGCCGGCGAGCAGCGGCACCTCGACACCGTCTACCGGCGCCTGGAGGAGAAGCTCGCCGAGGCCGAGTACGTCCTGGAGGACGCCGCCAAGCGGGTCCAGGTCGGCACCCCCGGCGCGCTCGCCGAGCGCGACGCCCAGGTCTACCGGGCCGGCGCCCACCTGAACCGGCTCAACAACGAGTTCGAGGACTTCCTGTTCGGCCGGATCGACCTGCAGGAGGCCGACGCCCCGGAGGAGCACGGCATTCCGTCGTTCACCCCGCTGGACCCGACCGACCAGAACGTGGCGCAGACCCTGCACATCGGCCGGCTCGGCGTGCTGGACGCCGAGTTCGGTCCGCTCGTGATCGACTGGCGGGCCCCGGCCGCCGCGCCGTTCTACCGGGCTACCCCGCTGGAGCCGGGCCGGGTGCTGCGCCGCCGGGTGATCCGCTCCAAGGGCCGCAAGGTGATCGGCGTCGAGGACGACCTGCTGCGCCCCGACCTGACCCCCACCCTGGACGGCCGGGAACTCGCGGTGATCGGCGACGGCGCCCTGATGGCCTCGCTCGGCCGGGCCCGCAGCCACACCATGCGCGACATCGTCTCCTCGATCCAGAAGGAGCAGGACGAGGTGATCCGGGCGCCCGCCGCGGGCGCCACCCTGGTCACCGGCGGCCCCGGCACCGGCAAGACCGCGGTCGCGCTGCACCGGGCGGCCTTCCTGCTCTACCAGGACCGGCGGCGCTACGCGGGCGGCATCCTGGTGGTCAGCCCGACCCCGCTGCTGGTCTCCTACACCGAGGGCGTGCTGCCCGCGCTGGGCGAGGAGGGCCAGGTGGCGATCCGAGCGGTCGGCAGCCTGGTGGACGGCGTCGAGGCGGAGCGCTACGACACGCCGGAGACCGCCAGGATCAAGGGCTCGGCCCGGATGGTGCAGCTGCTGCGCCGGGCCGCCCGGGCCGCCCTGGAGCTCTCCGCCCCCACCGAGCTGAAGGTGGTGGCCCGCGGTGAGGTGCTGCGGCTGGACGCGGCCAAGCTGCGGGCGGTCCGTGGCCACGTGGTCGGCGGCGGCGGCACCCCGCTCAACCTGCTGCGCCCGCGCGCCCGCCGGCTGCTGCTCGACGCGCTGTGGGCGGAGGCGGTCCGCGACCTGCCCAAGCCCACCGACCACTACGGCCGGGAGCAGCGCCAGGAGGAGAAGGAGGCGTTCGACGAGTACGTCTCGGACGAGGCGCCGTTCCTGGACTTCCTGGACGCCTGGTGGCCCGCGCTGACCCCGCGCCAGGTGCTGGCCACCCTCCGGAACGCCAAGCACGTCAACCGGATCGCCCGACGCGCCGTCACCCCCGAGGAGGCCAGGCGGCTCGCCGCCTCGTTGCGCCACCTGGACGACCGCGGCGCGGGCGGGCTGACCGCCCACGACGTGGCGCTGCTGGACGAGCTGCAGCTGCTGCTCGGCGAGCCGGCCCGGCCCAGGGTGCGGGAGGTGGACGCGGTCGACCTGCTGACCGGCCTGGACGAGGTGACCACCTACGCGGACCGCACGTCGCGCAGCCGTGAGCACCTGCCGGTGGAGCGGACCGAGTACGCCCATGTGATCGTCGACGAGGCCCAGGACCTCACCCCGATGCAGTGGCGGATGATCGGCCGCCGGGCCCGGACGGCCACCTGGACCATCGTCGGTGACCCCGCGCAGAGCTCCTGGCCGTTCCCGCAGGAGGCCCAGGCCGCGCTGGACGAGGTGCTGGGCGGCAAGCCGCGCCGCCGCCACACCCTGACCGTGAACTACCGCAACCCCGCCGAGATCGCCGAGGTGGCGGCCAAGGTGCTGGCGCTCGCCGCGCCCGGCACGCCGTCGCCGAGCGCGGTGCGCTCGACCGGCACGGTGCCGCGGTTCGCCGCGGTGGCCGACCCGGATCCGGCCGCGTTCGGCGCGGCGGCCCGGGCCGAGCTGGTCCGGCTGCTGGACGAGGTGGACGGCACGGTGGCCGTGGTGGTGCCGATGGACCGCCGCGCCGAGGCGGCCGGGTGGATCGAGGGGCTGGGCGACCGGGTGGTGGCGCTGGGCAGCCTGGAGGCCAAGGGCCTGGAGTACGACGCCACGGTGGTGGCCGACCCGACCGGGATCGCCGGCGAGTCGGAGGCCGGGCTGCGGGTGCTCTACGTCGCGCTGACCCGGGCCACCCAGCGGCTCACCGTGCTCTCCGGGCCGGATGACCTGGCCGACAGCGCGGGCGTGCCGGCGCTGCTGCGGTAGGGCGGTCCGCCGGGGCTGACCGCCCGTCAACGACTGTGGCCCCCACCTCGGGTGGGGGCCACAGTCGTACGTTGGTGACACCGACCCGCCATGCTCGCCTCGCGGCAAGTGGTCCCTCGAAGGGACGAAGGTTGGGCCCGGGGGCTTGGATCGAGCCGGTGTCCCGTCCAATGTAACCCATCGGGCCCGTGGGGCAATCCCCGCCGGAGGATTTCCGCTGCTGTGTCAGTTGGCCGCGGCCCCGGTTGTCGACTCCGTGCAATCTATGAACGTTATTTCTGGCTGGGCCCTGGTAGGTGCGACGATCGAGGCCTAGGATGCGCGAGGCTCAGCATCAACAGTTTGTTGAATCCTGCGCGGTTGAGCCCAGCACGGTGTTGAAACCAGGAAGAAGGACGTCGATGGCGACGGTGCCCAGTGTCTCCAACTCGATCACGGTGCGTCTGGAGGTCCCGGCCAGTGGCAGCGCGGTCAGCAACATCACCACCGCCGTGGAGTCCTCCGGCGGCTCGGTGACGGGTCTCGACGTCACCGCCTCCGGCCTCGAGTCGCTGCGGATCGACGTGACCGTGGCCGCCGCCTCGGTGGCGCACGGCGAGGAGATCGTCGAGAAGCTGCGCGCCATCGACGGCGTGGCCATCGGCAAGGTCTCGGACCGCACCTTCCTGATGCACCTGGGCGGCAAGATCGAGATGTCCTCGAAGCTGCCGATCCGCAACCGCGACGACCTCAGCATGATCTACACGCCGGGTGTCGCCCGGGTCTGCATGGCGATCGCCGAGAACCCGGAGGACGCCCGCCGGCTCACCATCAAGCGCAACAGCGTCGCCGTGGTCACCGACGGCTCGGCGGTGCTGGGCCTGGGCAACATCGGCCCGCAGGCCGCGCTGCCGGTGATGGAGGGCAAGGCGGCCCTGTTCAAGCGGTTCGCCGGGATCGACGCCTGGCCGATCTGCCTGGACACCCAGGACGCCGACGAGATCGTGGCCATCGTGAAGGCGATCGCCCCGGGCTTCGCCGGCATCAACCTGGAGGACATCTCCGCACCGCGCTGCTTCGAGATCGAGGCCCGGCTGCGCGAGGCGCTGGACATCCCGGTCTTCCACGACGACCAGCACGGCACCGCGATCGTGGTGCTGGCGGCGCTGACCAACGCGCTGCGCGTGGTCGGCAAGGAGATCCGCGACATCCGGGTGGTGATGTCGGGCGCCGGTGCCGCCGGCACCGCGATCCTCAAGCTGCTGCTGGCGGCCGGCGTCGAGCACGCCACCGTGGCCGACGTGCGCGGCGTGGTCCACCTGGGCCGCGACGACCTCGACGAGTCGCTGCGCTGGATCGCCGAGCACACCAACCGCTCCGGCCGCACCGGCAGCCTCAAGGAGGCCGTGGCCGGTGCCGACGTCTTCATCGGCGTCTCGGCCCCCAATGTGCTGGACGGCGACGACATCGCCTCGATGGCCGACAACGCGATCGTCTTCGCGCTGGCCAACCCGGACCCGGAGGTCGACCCGGCGGTGGCCCGGCAGACCGCCGCGGTGGTCGCCACCGGCCGCAGCGACTTCCCCAACCAGATCAACAACGTGCTGGTCTTCCCGGGCGTCTTCCGCGGCCTGCTGGACGCGCAGAGCCGCACGGTGAACACCGACATGATGATCGCCGCCGCCCGCGCGCTGGCCACCGTGGTCGCCGACGACCAGCTGAACCCCAACTACATCATCCCCAGCGTCTTCCACCCGGACGTGGCCAAGACGGTCGCAGCGGCCGTCCGGGAGGCCGCGCTGGCCGCCGGCGGCACCGGCTCGGGCGGCCCGTCCCGGCCCACGCCGGGCGTGGTCGGCACGCTGGACACCGCGGCTTTCCCGGTCGTCAAGCTCTAGGACAGCCGGCCGTCGGGGGCGCTATCCGGTCGATCACCTGGCCGAATAGCGCCCCCTCCGGCGGCCACCAGGTCCGATCCCTTGCGACACAAGGGGAAGGGCGTGTTTGGGCTTGTCCGTGTCAGGGCGTACGGTAGCCCTGCGCGGGAGAGGCGTGTCCGACAAGTACGGAACGTCCCCCGGTCGCTCGGCGAGTCGTTCCCGGCCGCCGCCCACGTCGGTCCGCCGACGCCGACGGAGTGTCATCGCTGCGTGGGGAGGGCGCCGTTCGGGGTGGACGGCCGAGGCCCGATTGGCTTTCTCAGGGCCGGTAAGGGCAGGATTCGTTTCCAGGCAGGCACGTGGCAGGACAGGCACGCTGCGCGGCCCGGGGCGAGCCGGGCCCCTACCACCAGCCGCCTGAACGAGCACGGTGCGCGGACCAGCGGCCCGGCCGGGTGCCCCCGGAGGGACGACCGATGGGGCCCCCACGCACCGCAACGAACAGACCACAGGAGTACACATGAACCGCAGTGAGCTGGTGGCCGCTCTGGCCGACCGCGCCGAGGTGACCCGCAAGGACGCCGACGCCGTTCTGGCGGCCTTCGCCGAGGTCGTCGGCGAGGTCGTGGCCAAGGGTGACGAGAAGGTCACCATCCCCGGCTTCCTGACCTTCGAGCGCACCCACCGCGCCGCTCGCACCGCCCGCAACCCGCAGACCGGCGAGCCGATCCAGATCGCGGCCGGTTACAGCGCCAAGGTGAGCGCCGGTTCCAAGCTCAAGGAAGCCGCCAAGGGCGCCTGAGGCTTCGCCGTCACCTGAGGCAGGGTGGTTCCGTTCCGGAGCCGCCCTGCTTTCGTCATGCCGGGGCCCCACCGGGCCCGGCCGGCCGTGCGGGGCCCGGTGGGTGGTTCCCGGGCCGGCAACGCCGCAGGGCCGCCCCGAGCGGGACGGCCCTGCGGGCGGGGTGCGACGGCTCAGACCGGGAGCAGCTCCTGCTCGCTGGGCAGCTCGACGTGCGCGCCCAGCGCCCGCAGCTTCTCCAGGAAGTTCTCGTAGCCGCGGTTGATCAGCGAGATGCCGTGCACCGTGGAGGTGCCGTCGGCGGCCAGCGCCGCGATCAGGTAGGAGAAACCGCCGCGCAGGTCCGGGATGACCAGCTCGCCGCCGAGCAGCTTGGACGGGCCGGAGACGACCGCCGAGTGCAGGAAGTTGCGCTGGCCGAACCGGCAGGGGGTGCCGCCCAGGCACTCCCGGTAGAGCTGGATGTGCGCGCCCATCTGGTTGAGCGCCGAGGTGAAGCCGAGGCGCGACTCGTACACCGTCTCGTGCACGATGGACAGCCCGGCCGCCTGGGTCAGGGCCACCACCAGCGGCTGCTGCCAGTCGGTCTGGAAGCCGGGGTGCACGTCGGTCTCCAGCGCGATGGCGTTCAGCTCGCCGCCCGGGTGCCAGAACCGGATGCCCTCGTCGTCGACGGCGAAGGCGCCGCCGACCTTCCGGAAGGTGTTGAGGAAGGTCATCATCTCCAGCTGGCGGGCGCCGCGGACGTAGATGTCGCCCTTGGTGGCGAGCGCCGCACAGGCCCAGGAGGCCGCCTCCAGGCGGTCCGGCAGGGCCCGGTGCTCGTAGCCGCCCAGCGAGTCCACCCCGGTGATCAGGATGGTCCGGTCGGTGCCCATCGAGATGATCGCGCCCATCTTCTGCAGCACGCAGATCAGGTCGACGATCTCCGGCTCGATGGCCGCGTTGCGCAGCTCGGTGTCGCCCTCGGCGAGCACGGCGGTGAGCAGCACCTGCTCGGTCGCGCCGACCGACGGGTAGGGCAGCTCGATCTTGGTGCCGCGCAGCCGCTGCGGGGCCGTCAGGTAGGTGCCCTGCGGGTGCTTCTCGATGGTGGCGCCGAACTGGCGCAGCACGTCGAAGTGGAAGTCCACCGGCCGGCCGCCGATGTCGCAGCCGCCCAGGCCCGGGATGAAGGCGTGGCCGAGGCGGTGCAGCAGCGGGCCGCAGAACAGGATCGGGATCCGGGAGGAGCCGGCGTGCGCGTCGATGTCGGCGACGTTGGCACTCTCCACGTGCGACGGGTCGAGGATCAGCTCGCCCTCCTCGTCGCCGCTGCGCACCGTGACACCGTGCAGCTGCAGCAGGCCGCGGACCACCTTGACGTCACGGATGTCGGGGACATTGCGCAGTCTGCTGGGGCCCTGCCCGAGCAGGGCGGCCACCATCGCCTTGGGCACCAGGTTCTTGGCACCGCGGACACGGATCTCGCCTTCCAGCGGGTTTCCGCCGTGGACCAGCAGGACGTCGTCGGTCATCGTTCTCGCAATCCGGGGTTCGCAACCATGGCTCGGGGCGCCACCTTCGGTAGATGGTAGTAGCAGGATTCCTGGTTCCCTCGCCCACGCAGTGTGATCATGCTCTTTCCGGGTGGAATCACAAAACTCTCATGCGCCGAACGGGTGGTCGAATCGGTGGCAGGTTCTCCGCGCCGAACGTGTGTTCCGGTACCCGTCCGGGCGCACACTGCGGGATCATGTGGGCATGACCGCGGCCCATTCGCACACCGGCCGGCTGCTCGTGGCGACGCCCGTGCTCACCGACCCGAACTTCGCCAGGGCGGTGGTGCTGCTGCTCGACCACGACGAGCAGGGCGCCCTCGGCGTGGTGCTGAACCGGCCCACCCCGGTGGAGGTCTCCGACGTACTGGACGGCTGGTCCGAGCTGACCGGGTCGCCCCGGGTGGTCTTCCAGGGCGGCCCGGTGGGGCTGGACTCGGCGCTCGCCGTCGCCGTGGTGCCCGGCGAGCCCGGGCCGCAGGACCCGCTCGGCTGGCGCCGGGTGCACGGGGCGATCGGGCTGGTCGACCTGGAGGCACCGCCCCAGGTGCTGGCCGGCGAGCTGGGCGCGCTGCGGGTCTTCGCCGGGTACGCCGGGTGGACGCCGGGCCAGCTGGAGCAGGAGATCGCCGAGGGCGCCTGGTACCTGGTGGACGCCGAGCCCGGCGACATCTCCTGCCCCGCCCCGGAACGGCTGTGGCGCTCCGTGCTGCGGCGGCAGACCGGGGCGCTGGCGATGCTCGCCACCTACCCCGAGGATCCGAACCTCAACTGACCGGCCGCCGCTACGGCACCGGACGGGCGGCGGCCAGCAGGGCGTCCCGGACCGCCGGCCAGGCCGCCGTGAGCGGGTCGATCAGCTGGAAGTGGTCGATGCCGGGCAGCTCCCGCAGCTCCACCCGGTCCCCGGCGGCCGCGGCGAGCCCGGCGTAGTCGCGGCTCATCGCCACCGGCACCCGGTCGTCCTCGGCGCCGTGCAGCAGCGTGACCGGCACCCCGAGCGGCAGCAGGGCGGCCGGGTCGGCCACCGCGTACCGCTCCGGGTACGCGGCGGGATCGCCGCCGACCAGCCCCAGCACCGCGTCGTCCCCCAGGTGCCAGTCGGCGCACCGCTCCAGCGAGCTGCAGCCGGCCAGCACCACCACCGCGTCGGGCAGCGTCCCGGTGCGCCAGGGCGAGCCGGCCGGCAGCCGGCGCCGGGCGGCGGCCCACAGCGCCAGCTGCCCGCCGGCCGAGTGGCCCGCCAGCACGGTGCGGCCGCTGACCGGGTGCGGCAGCGGCCCGGCGAGCAGGTCGAGCGCGGCCGCCACGTCGTCCAGGGTGTCCGGCCAGCCGGTGCGCCGGTACTCCGGCACCGCGACCAGCAGGCCGCTCGCCGCCAGCGCGCTCGCCAGCGGCCCGGTGTGGGTCCGGTCGACCTCCGGCCGCCAGAAGCCGCCGTGCAGCAGCACCAGCAGCGGGGCCGGGCCGGGGCCGGGCGGTAGCCGCAGGTCGACCACCTGCTCCGGAAGCGGGCCGTAGCGCAGGGTGTGGTCGACCGGCGGGGCCGGGCGGGTGAGGACTGCTCGACTGTCCATGGCGGCTCCTGGTTCGCTGACGTTGGCTCAGAGACGACTGCGGAACTCCCACAGTTCCGGGTAGAACCGGCCGCGGGCAAGGTCGGCGAGGTGAGCGGCGCCGGAGCTGCCGCCGCTGCCGGGGCGCCGACCGATCTGACGCTCCACCACCAGCACGTGCCGGGCCCGCCAGAGCGCCCAGCCCTGGTCGTGCTCGAGCAGCGCCTCGGCCAGGTCGAACAGCTCCGATCCGCCCGCGTCGCGGACCACGGCGACCAGCGCGGCCCGCCGCTGGTCCGCCGTCAGCACCTGGTGGCCGGCCGTCGCCAGCACGGTGAGGAAGGCGTCCCACAGGTTCGGCTCGTGCATCCGGCGGCGCAGCCTGGCGTGTTCGGCGGGGGTCAGCCAGTCCAGGCCCTCCAGCCGTTCCGGATCAGCCGGCCCGGAGAGCAGCTCCACCTCCAGGAACTGCGCCGACTGCGCGCCGCTGGCGCTGCCCAGGGCGTCCCGGAAGTCCAGGAAGGCCGGCGGGGCCATGGTGTCCAGCAGCTCGATGGTGGTGAGCAGCGCCCGCTCGATCTCGCGGCAGCGGTGCAGCACCAGCCGGGCCCCGCGCGGCTGCCCGGCCAGCATCCGGTCGCGGGCCGCGGCCAGCTCGGTGAGCAGCTGCCGGAACCAGAGCTCGTGCACCTGGTGCACCGCGATGAACAGCGCCTCGTCGGTGCCCGGCCGTTCGGCGACCGGGTGCTGCAGCGCCAGCAGCCGGTCCAGCCGCAGGTAGGAGCCGTAGGTCAGGGTCGGGGTGGTGGTCGTCATGGCGCGAGGTCCACTTCGTAGAGCCCGTGGGCGGCGAACGCCTCCCGGACGCCGGGCAGGTCGAATGCCCCGACCGAGGCGCACAGGCGCAGCGTCGACCGGGCGATCTCCTGGATCCGCCGGGTGTCGAACCCCGGCGCGTAGCACTGGGCCAGCACCGCACCGACGGCCTGCCGGTCCAGACCGGCCAGCCGCAGCGAGTCCACCACCGGGCCGAGGTCGGCGCCGAGGGCGATCTGGATCAGATCGGGCAGGGCGAGGGCGGCGGTGCGGCGGTCCGCCGGGTCGAGCCCGGCCCACAGCTCGGCGAAGAAGGCCGAGAAGAAGCGGTGGTGGCGGCCCTCGTCGCGGGCGTGGTCACGCATCAGGTCGCGGACCGGGCGCACCACGCTCTCGTCGTTGGGCACCTCGGCCAGCACCGCGGTGATCAGGGTCTCGAAGACGACGGCCTGCAGCAGGGCGGCCAGCTCCGGCCGCCCGGGCAGCAGCCGGCGGGCCGAGGCGGCCATCCGGTCGACGAAGCCGCCGTAGTCGCGGTCCGGGATCGGGACCCCGGTGACGGCGGCGATCTGGTCGGCCAGGTCCAGGCTGTAGAGCGCGTGGTAGCCCTCGTCGCAGTACACCTTGAAGGCGTCCTCGCGCAGCCCGGCGGCCAGCGGCAGGCCGGTCCGCCCGTTGGCGATCCGCTCGGCGGCGCGGTTCACCACCCGGGTCTCCAGGTGGGTGGTGGCCAGCAGGAACCCGTACAGGTGACGGATGGTGAGCTCGCGGCGCCGGGCCGGCTCCAGGGCCAGCACGGCCGGGTGGTCCAGGTGCGGGACCAGTGCCTCGGGGAAGAAGACCAGCCCCTGCTCGGCGCCCTCGTGGAACATCCGGCGCACCCCGGTGCGCACCCCCGCGGCCTCGTACCAGCGGTCCAGCGGGCCGGGCGTGCCCGCGCCCTGCTTGCTCCGCCCGTTCACCGGGCACCGCCGCTCATCGGGCACCGTCCACCGCGGCGGCGACCCGCACCGCCGCGGCGTGCACCGGCAAGGTGCCGAGCCGGGCGATCGCCTCGGCCACCAGCGCCGGGTCCAGCGGGTGGCAGAGCCGGAACCAGCCGGGCTCGGGGGAGTGGAAGGCCCCGCCCGGCAGGACGTTGACCCGCAGCCGGTCCAGCACGTCGTGCCAGAGCCGGCGTTCACCGGCGAAACCGGGCTCCGGCAGGCGGTCGCGCAGGTCGATCCAGAGCGAGCAGCCGGCCTCGGCCACCCGGTGGGGGATGCCGTGCCGGCTCAGCTGATCGGCGGCGGCCGCGGCGGAGGCGCCCAGTCGGCGGCGGTTCTCGGCCAGGAAGGCGGCGGTCCTGGCCGGGTCGGCGAGCAGGGCGGCCAGCACCGCCTGGGTGCCGGTGGAGACCGGGGCGAAGTAGGCCAGCGCCCGCGCGGCGGCGAGCACCGCGGGGTCGGTGGTGTGCAGCACGCCGGCCTTGAAGCCGGGCAGGCCGAAGTCCTTGGCGAAGCCCCACACGGTGTGGCGGGCGGCGGCGGTGGGCAGCGCCTCCAGCGCGGTGAACGGACGCGGCCCGAAGACCGAGTGGGCGTAGATCTGGTCACCGATCAGCGCCACCCGGTGCTCCGCGGCCAGCTCGGCCAGCCGGGTCAGCTGCTCGGCGGAGTACACCTGGCCGAGCGGGTTGTGCGGCGAGGCCAGCGCGATCGCCCGGACCTGGGTGCCGATGCGGCGGGCCAGCCGCAGCGCCCGGTCGAGGGGCGCCGGGTCGAGCGCGAAGCCGTCGGCCGGATCCAGCGCGGCCGCGATCAGCCGGGCGCCGGAGCGCCCGCCGAGGTCGGTGTCGAAGGCGCCGTAGTAGGGGGCCGGCAGCACGATCGCGTCGCCCGGATCGCAGAGCGCGGTGGCGATCACGTCCAGGGCGGCGCTGGCCCCGCTGACCAGCACCAGGTGCTCCGGGTCGACCGGCGCCCGGTAGCCGGTGGTGAGCAGCTCGGCGATCCGTTCGCGCAGCACCGCCGTGCCGTGCAGCGGGGCGTAGCGGGTGTCCGGCTCGGTGAACGGCGGCAGCTCGGCGGCCAGCTCCGCGAGCAGGTCGCCGAGCAGCCGGTTCTCGGCGGTGCCCAGGTTGAGGTAGCCGTCCGGCCGCCGCTCGGGATGGTAGGGGTGGGCCTCGGCCCGGAAATGGGCCTCGGCGATGGCGGGTGTCGCGGCGGTCAGCGCCGCCGCGGTGCGGGAGACCATGGATGCCTCTCTGACGGGGCTGTCAGTGCGCCTGGCCGGTGAGCAGCCCGGGGTGGACGCCCAGGCCCATCGAGGCGTCGATCACGGCGCCGTTCAGCAGGGTGGAGAGCGGGCCGGCCAGCCAGAAGATCAACTCGGCCACCTCGGCCGGGTCGATCAGCCGCCCGCGGGGCAGCCGGCGCACCAGCTCGGCCTGCGCGGTCGGGTCCAGCGCGTTGAGCGTGCTGGTCTCGAACATGCCGGTCTCGACGGCGCCGGGGCAGATCGCGAAGACGTCCACCGGCTCATGGGCGAGCTCGGCCGCGAGCTGCCGGGTGAAGTGGCCGATGGCGGCCTTGCTCATGCCGTCGGCCAGCCGGAAGCCGGGGAACTGCGACACTCCGCCGCCGACGCTGGAGACGTTGACGATCTTGCCGCAGCCCTGCCCGATCAGCTGCGGCAGCAGTTTGCGGGTCAGCCAGAGCGGGCCGAGCGCATTGATCCGCAGCATCGCCTCGTCCCGTTCGTGCTGGCTCGGGCCGGCGTACCGGGCGACCGTGGCCGAGCCGACCGCGGCGTTGTTGACCAGCACGCAGACCGGACCGGGCAGCTCGTCGAGCAGCCGCTGGTGGTCGGCCCAGTCGCCCTGGTCGAAGGGGAAGGCCCGGACGGTGCCGGGCCCGTCGGCGTTGAGCTTCTCGGCCAGGACCGCGGCGCGGTCGGCCCCCAGCCGGTAGGTGAACCAGACGTTATCCCCGGCCTGCGCGAACCGTTCGACGCAGGCCGCGCCGATCCCTGCCGAACCCCCGGTGACGAGTACGTTGCGTGTCGACATCTGCCGCCCTTTCCCGGAACGTTGGGCCGTCGTGGCAGCGCTGAGTGACGGGCTGTGCTGATGGTGTCCAATCCGGGCGGTGGCGACAAGGATCACGCCCACGGGGCCCGGGGCTTGGTGAAGTCGGGGGTCCGTTTGCCGGGCGGCCCCCATAGACTTGGCCCTCATGAGCACTCTTGAGCCCGAGCGCGGCCTCGGTACCGGCACCCTGGTCGAGCCCGTCCCGCAGGTGTCCAACGGCGACGGTGACCACGAGCGCTTCGCGCACTACGTCCAGAAGGACAAGATCATGGAGAGCGCGCTCTCCGGCTCCCCGGTGGTCGCGCTGTGCGGCAAGGTCTGGGTGCCCGGGCGCGACCCGAAGAAGTACCCGGTCTGCCCGATGTGCAAGGAGATCTACGACGGCATCGGGGCCGGCGGCGACAAGGGCGGCGACAACAAGGGCAAGTAGGCCGGCCGGGCATCGGGCCCACGCGGGCCCGGGATAGGTCTGCACCGCCGGTGGTGCCGGGCGGGCTGCCCGCATGGAGCTGGTCCGTCCGCCGTCCGGCTCGACCCGCACCCCGCCCTGCCGCCCGGGCCGCACGGCACGCCGGCCGGCGGTCCGGCACCGAAGCCGCCGGACGCCGGCTGCGCAGCGGGCCGAGTGCCGCCACCGGGCCCGCCCTGCCACCGGGCCGACGGATCGTGGTCGGGCCCGGGCGGCCCCCGCTCGCCCCGGCCGGACCGGCCCGGCCGGCGCGCACCGGGCCGCCCAGTGCTGCGCAGGCTGCCGGGCCCCGAGGCGTGCCGCCGGGCCCTGCCGCGCGCCGCACCGGCTGGGCGCCGCCAGGTCGAAACCGGACGAGCCGAGCGGCCGTCAGGTGACGGGCGCTCAGGCCGTCCGGCGGCCACCCCGTGCACCGAATCCGCCGACCCGGCCCGCGACGCCGACCTCCGGGCGTTCCCCCGTTCGGCTGCACTCGTCGACACCGCCCGGTCCGAGCTGCCCCGCGAACCGCCGGATCGGGACCGGCCGGACCGCGAGCGGCGGCTCGGCGGCCGACCGGCCCGGCTGGACGCGCTCGGCGCGGCCCACCGCCCGCCGACCGGGCCGCATCCGGGGCGGCGGCGACCCGGGGTGGTGGGCCGACCGCCGGGCGGGCCGCCGCCGGTGCGCTGACGCCCCGTCCGGCCGACGGGGAACCTCCGGGACCGCCGGCGCGTCAAGATCAGGTGGCGGGCGGCCTCCCTTCGGGCCCCTGCGGCTTCAGTTCGGCAGCGCGGGCCCGTACTCTACGGGCGGTACCGCGACCGCGGTGCGCGGCAGGCCGACCGGTGGGCGGCCGACCGGTACGGCTGGGCCCGACCCGAGCGCAGCCCAGGAGAGTGGAGCATGGTGGGACCCAGGTGAATCGGACGATCATGCTGCCGACCTCCCTGGCGGAGGCCGTCGAAGCCCTGGGCACCAGCCCCGCCGCCGTGCCGGTGGCGGGCGGCACGGACCTGATGGAGGCGGTCAACGCCGGACGGCTGCGCCCCGCCGCGCTGCTCGGCCTCGGCCGGATCACCGAACTGCGCGGCTGGCGCTACGAGGACGGCGGCACCGCGGTGCTCGGCGCCGGCCTGACCCTGGCCCGGATGGACCGCCCCGACTTCGCCGCGCTGATCCCGGCACTGGCCGACGCGGCCCGCACCGCCGGCCCGCCGCAGACCCGCAACGTCGGCACCCTGGGCGGCAACATCGCCACCGCCGCGCCCACCGGCGACACGCTGCCGGTGCTCACCGCGCTGGAGGCGCAGGTGACCCTGGCCGGTGTCGGCGGCACCCGGGACGTGCCGGTCAGCCACCTGCTCACCGGCCTCGACCCGATCCGTCCGGGCGAACTGCTCACCTGGGTGCGGGTGCCGCTGCTGCACGCCCCCCAGGTGTTCCTCAAGGCCACCGGGCGCAGCGGTCCGGCCCGGGCCACCGCCTCGGTCGCCCTGGTGCTCGACCCGGCCCGGCGCGGGGTGCGCTGCGCGGTCGGCGCGGTGGCCCCGGTGCCGCTGCGGCCGCTGGAGGCGGAGGCCTGGGTGGCGGGCTGCATCGACTGGTCGGCGCGCGGCGAGGAGGGCGCCACGCCCATCGACCCGGCCGCGGCGGCCGCCTTCGGCGAGTACGTGGCCACCGCCTGCGTGCCGGACGGCTACGGCGCTGACGCGGCGTCGGGTCTGCCGCCCCAGGGGCCGACGGCGGCGGCCCTGGCGCTACGGCGTACCGTGGCGGTGCTGGCCCGCCGGGCGCTGGGGAGGGCACTGAAGTGACGGCCGAGGGGATCGCCCAGATGGGCACCGAACCGACGATGCATCCCGCCCAGCCGGGCGACGGGCGGCCCACCGCCTCGTACACGCTTCGGGTGAACGGCTTCGAACGGCCGGTCACCGACGCCTGGATCGGCGAGAGCCTGCTGCACGTGCTGCGCGAGCGGCTCGGGCTGGCGGGCGCCAAGAACGGCTGCGAGCAGGGCGAGTGCGGGGCCTGCTCGGTGCAGGTGGACGGCCAGCTGGTGGCCGGCTGCCTGGTGCCGGCCGCACTCGCGGCGGACAGCGAGATCGCCACCGTGGAGGGCCTGTCGGCCGGCGGCGCGGTCAGCGACGTGCAGCAGGCGCTGGCCGACTCCGGGGCGGTGCAGTGCGGCTACTGCACGCCCGGCATGGCGATGGCGGTGCACGACCTGCTGCAGCGCAACCACCGGCCCAGCGAGATGGAGGCCCGCCAGGCGCTCTGCGGCAACCTGTGCCGGTGCACCGGGTACCGCAGTGCGCTGGCGGCCGTGCAGACCGTCGCGGACCAGCGGGCCGCGGCGGTGCTGGAGGCCGAGGCGGCCGCGGCGGCTGACGAGGCGTCGGCACCGTCCGCCGACACCGTGGCGCCGGCGGGTCAGGAGCAGGTGGCCGCCCAGCCGGAACCGCCGGCGCCGGAACCGGCCGGCGCGCAGGTGCTCGACCCGCCGGTGTACCAGGACGCCTGGAGCGGCACCGCGACCGCCGGCGAGGTGCCGGTCTTCGAGGCCGACGGCGACTGGATCGCCGCCGAGGAGGCGCTGCCCACCGCCGACGGCGGCGTCGGCACCGTCCCGGCCCAGGGCTACCCCGGCTACGACCCGGCGAGCTACGCCCAGGGCACCGGCTATGACGCGGCGTCCGGCTACGAGCCGACCCCCGCGCACGGCACCGCCGTTCCGCCGTTCGACGCCACCCCGGCCCAGGGCACCCCGTACGAGC
The DNA here is from genome assembly GCF_020907985.1 of Kitasatospora humi. Lineage (GTDB taxonomy): Bacteria > Actinomycetota > Actinomycetes > Streptomycetales > Streptomycetaceae > Kitasatospora > Kitasatospora humi. Next base: position 30,557 of record NZ_JAJJPA010000014.1, read on the forward strand.
CGACCCCCGCGCACGGCACCGCCACCGCGCCGTACGACACCACCCCGGCCCAGGGCACCCCGTACGAGCCGACCCCCGCGCACGGCATCCCGCACCAGGGCGGCAGCTACCCGGCCGCCCCGCCCTACGCCGCCGGCCCGTACGCCCAGGCGCCCTACCCGGGCACCGCCTACGACCCGCTCGGCTACCAGGGCACCCCGGCCCACGGCGTCCCCGCGCCCGCCACCCCGTTCGACGGCACGGTCTACGAGACCGCGCCCGGCACGCCCGAGGCCGGCACCCCCGCCCACGGCCTCCTCCTCCCCGAGGACGACCGCGCATGACCGACCAGCTCGACCGCCCGGCCGAGAGCACCCCCGCCCCGGCCTACGGCCTGGGCAACTCGCCGCTGCGCACCGACGCGCTGCCCAAGGCGCTCGGCATCTACCCGTACGCCGCCGACCTATGGGCGGAGGGGCTGCTCTGGGGCGCGGTGCTGCGCTCGCCGCACCCGCACGCCCGGATCGTCTCGATCGACACCTCGGCGGCGCTGGCGATCCCCGGGGTGCACGCCGTGGTGACCGCCGCCGACCTGCCCGCACAGCCGGTCGACGGGGGTACCGCCCCGCCGTCCGACCGGGGTGCGGAGCGCCCGGTGCTGGCCGCCGACGTGGTCCGCCACCACGGCGAACCGGTGGCCGCGGTCGCTGCCGACCACCCCGACACCGCCCGGCTGGCCGCCGCGTCGATCCTCGTCGAGTACCAGCTCCTGGAGCCGCTGACCGACCCGGAGCAGGCCTTCAACGGTCCTGCCCTCCATCCGAACGGCAATCTGCTGCGCCACCTGCCGCTGCGCCACGGCGACCAGGAGGCGGTCGGCGAGGTGGTGGTCGAGGGGCTCTACCAGGTGGGGCGGCAGGACCCGGCGCCGATCGGCACCGAGGCGGGCCTGGCAGTGCCGCGGCCGGACGGCGGGGTCGAGCTGCACCTGTCCTCCACCGACCCGCACGGCGACCGGGACAGGGTGGCGGCGCGGCTCGGCCTGGAGCCGGACCGCGTGCGGCTGGTGGTCACCGGCGTGCCCGGGGCGACCGCGGACCGCGAGGAGCTCTCCTTCCAGGTGGTCCTGGCGCTGCTGGCGCTGCGCTCCGGGCGGCCGGTGAAGATGGTGCTGACCCGCGAGGAGTCCTTCCAGGCGCACGGCGGCCGGCGCCCGGCGCTGCTGCGCTACCGCCACCACGCCGACGCCCAGGGCACGTTGGTCAAGGTGGAGGCGCAGATCCTGCTGGACGGCGGGGCCTACGCGGACGTCTCGGCCGAGGTGCTGGGCGCCGCCACCGCGTTCGCGGTCGGACCGTACGTCTGCCCGAACGTCGCGGTGGACGCCTGGGCGGTGCGCACCAACAACCCGCCGGCCGGCCGGATGCGCGGCGAGGGCGCGCTGCAGTCCTGCTTCGCGCACGAGTCGCAGATGGACCTGCTGGCCGCCCGGCTCGGCCTGGACCCGCTGGAGATCCGCCGCCGCAATGCGATGACCACCGGCGACTCGCTGCCCACCGGACAGGCCGTCACCTGCCCGGCCCCGGTCGGCACGCTGCTGGAGGCGCTCGACGAGGTGCCGCTGCCGGCGCTGCCGCTGGACGACCCGGACACCCCCTGGCTGCTGCCCGGCGGACCGGGCGGGGCCGGCGACCCGGCTGCGGTGCGGCGCGGCATCGGCTACTCGGTCGGCATGGTGCACATGCTGGGCGCGGAGGGCGCGGACGAGGTCTCCACCGCCACCGTGCGGGTCAGCGGGGACCACGCCACGGTGATCTGCGCGGCGGTCGACGCCGGGCAGGGGTTCGCCACGCTGGCCCGGCAGATCGTGCAGTCGGTGCTCGGGGTGAGCGAGGTCTACGTCGCGCCGGTGGACAGCGACCAGTCGATCGCCGGCCCGTCCGCCCGCGGGCGGCACACCTGGGTCTCCGGCGGGGCCGTGGAGAAGGCCGCGCTGATGGTCCGCCACCAGCTGCTGCAGCCGATCGCCGCGGACTTCGGCATGTCCGTGGAGCTGCTGTCGATCGCCGACGGCAAGATCACCTCTTACGACGGGGTGCTCGGCATGCCGGTCACCGAGGCGCTGGAGGGCAAGGAGCTGTGGGCCACCGCGCAGTGCCGCCCGCACCCGACCGAGCCGCTGGACGAGGCCGGCCAGGGTGACGCCTTCGTCTCGATCGCCTTCTGCGCGATGCGTGCCGTGGTGGACGTGGACATCGAGCTGGGTGCCGTCCGGGTGGTCGACGTGACGGTGGCCCAGGACGTCGGCCGGGCCCTGAACCCGGGGCAGATCGAGGACCGGATCGAGGCGGCGGTGGCCCACGGGGTCGGCGCGGCCCTGCTGGAGGACCTGCGCACCACGGCCGGCGTGCCGCACGACCTCTCGCTCACCGGCTACCGGTTGCCCACCTCGCTGGACACCCCCGAGGTGCGGATCGCCACGCTGGTGGAGGAGCGCGACGTGGTCGCCACCTTCGGCGCCAAGGCGGTCAGCGCCGTCCCCGCCGTGGTGGCCCCGGCCGCCGTCGCCGCCGCCGTCCGCGCCGCCACCAACCTCCCGATCGGCCGCCTCCCGATCCCGCCGCAGGACGCGGTGGCGGGCTGAGCGGGCCGCTCGGGAGGCCCGTGTGCGGTGCGGGCCGAACGGGATCCACCGGTCCCCGGCGGGATGCGCCGGGACCGGTGACCTCATGGATGCGGTGGTGCGGCCGGCAAGGGAGGCCGTGACGGGAATCGAACCCGTGTACACCGCTTTGCAGGCGGTTCCCTGAGCCACTCGGGCACACGGCCGGGGGGACGGTCAGTCGGCGGGACGACAGGAGGGGGCGGTGCGGCGCATTCGCGCTGTCTCCTCTCCGCTCCCGTCGGCTTCCGCCGGTGAGCTCCGGCGGGGCCGGTGGGAAAGAGCTTAGGCGACACCCAGTGGGGTCGGTCAATGGCCGAATGTGACGGCCGCATGAAGTCCTAGGACCAAAGGGTCAGGAGCAAACCAAGCACACGCGACTTACCATGGCAGTCATGACCGCGCCCGACTCCGCCCTGATCAGTCAGCTCACCCCGCCTGACCAGGGCGGAGTGCTGAGCGCCCGGTACCGCGCACTGACCCTGGGGATCGTGTCGGTGGTGCTGCTGCTGGCCTTCGAGGCGACCGCGGTGAACACCGCGATGCCGGTGGCGGCCCGCCAGCTGCACGGGGTGGGGCTCTACGCCTTCGCGTTCTCCGGCTACTTCACCAGCACCCTGTTCGCCATGGTGCTCTCCGGCGAGTGGTGCGACCGGCGCGGGCCGGTGCTGCCGCTGTTCGCCGGGATCGGGGTGTTCGCCGGCGGGCTGGTGGTGGCCGGCACGGCGGCGGACATGTGGCTGTTCGTCAGCGGCCGGGCGATCCAGGGCCTGGGCGGCGGACTGGTGATCGTGGCGCTCTACGTGGTGGTCGGGCGGGCCTTTCCGGAGCGGCTGCGGCCGGCCGTCTTCGCCGCCTTCTCGGCGGCCTGGGTGCTGCCGTCGATCGTCGGGCCGGTGGTCTCCGGGGCGGTCACCCAGCACCTGGGCTGGCGCTGGGTGTTCCTCGCCGTGCCGCTGCTGGTGGTGCTGCCGCTCGCCGTGATGGGACCTGCGCTGCGCCGGGCCGAGCGGGAGCAGCAGGCTCCGGCGGGCGGCGCGCTGAACCGGCGGCGGATCGGGTTCGCCGCGATGGCCGCGCTCGGCGCCGGACTGCTGCAGTGGGCGGGGGAGCGGCGCGACCCGGTGGCGCTGCTGCCCGCGCTGGTCGGGCTGGCGCTGCTGGTGCCCGCGGTGCTGCGACTGCTGCCGGTCGGCACCCTGCGGGCCGGGCGCGGGTTGCCGACCTTGATCCTGCTGCGCGGGGTGGCGTCCGGTTCGTTCTTCGCCGCGGAGGCGTTCATCCCGCTGATGATGGTGACGCAGCGCCATCTGTCGCCGACCATGGCGGGACTCACCCTGACCAGCGGCGGGCTCTCCTGGTCGCTCGGCTCCTGGCTGCAGGGCCGGCCCGGCGCCGACCGGCACCGCGAGCTGCTGATCCGGCTCGGTTTCGTGCTCACCGCGGTCGCCATCGCGGGCGCCGCCCTGGTGCTGCTGCCCGGCATGCCGACCTGGACGGCGGCGGTGGCCTGGGCCTTCGGCGGGATCGGGATGGGTCTGCTGATCGCCAGCATCAGCGTGCTGATGATGAAGCTCTCGCCGCCCGGGGCGGCCGGCGCCAACTCGGCGTCGCTCCAGGTGTCCGACTCGCTCGGCACGGTGCTGCTGGTCGGCCTGGCCGGAGTGCTGTTCGCGGCGGGCGGCGGCGGCGCGGTCACGGCGGCCACCGCGGGTGCGGGCGTGCCCGGTGCGGCGTTCGGCACGATCTTCGTGGTGATGGCCGCGGTCGCGGTCGGTGGTGCGGCGCTGGCCGGCCGGGTGCGGCCGCGCGACTGAGCGCCCGTCGGGCCGTCAGGAGCCGTGCCGCCGCCGGTTGTGCGCGACGGCGGCCGCCGCGGTGCCCAGCAGGATGACGCCGGCCAGCGCCTCCGGGACGTTCGGTCCGGCGCTGCCGCCCAGACCCGCGTGGCTGGGGCCGCTCGGTCCGCTGGGACGGCCGCTCGGGGCGCGGTGCTCCTGGTGACCGCCGTGGCTCGTCGCACCGCCGCGCACCGTGATGGTGGTGGTCGCCCCTCGCCTGGCGGCCGTGGCGCAGGTGACGGTCACGTCGTAGACGCCGGGCCGGGCGTGCTCGGGCACCGTGGCGACCGCGCCGACCAGGCCGTGCAGCGAGCCGAGCCCCACCGCCGGGATGTCCCGGGCGGAGCCGGTGGCGGTGCCGTCGGCCTGCCCGCGCGCCTTGAAGGTGGCCAGCCCGCCCGCCTGGTCGCAGTTGCCGCCGTCGAACAGGGTGAACCGACCGCCGGGGGAGACCGGGTCCGGCTCGATGATGACCGGATCGGCGGCGGCCGGGACGGCCGCGGCCAGCCCGGCGACCAGGGCGAGCAGCCCGGTGGCGGCGAAGTGGCGAACGCGCATGGCAAGGGATTCCTTACGGCGGGTGATGGGTGCTGACAACAGGAAACCGGCCCCGCATCACCGCCGCACCCCGAGCGGGCCGGCCGGGAACCGGAGGAACCGGCTGCCACCTGGGGTGATGTCCGCTCACCCGAGTGGCGCCGAACGGGCTCAGCCGGCCTTGCCGAGGTAGCTCGACCAGCCGCCTTCCGGACTCTGGCCGACCTCCAGCGCCTGCAGCTTGCGCAGCACCCCGGGGTCCTGGACCTCCAGCCACTGCACCAGCTGGCGGAACGAGACCAGCCGCACCTCGGGCTTGTCGGCGATGGCCTCCAGCACCTCCTCGACGGCGTTCATGTAGATGCCGCCGTTCCACTGCTCGAAGTGGTTGCCGATGTACATCGGCGCGCGGTTGGTGGTGTAGGCGCGTTGGAAGCCCAGCAGGTAGGCGTCCCGGGCCTGCTTCTGCCAGGCGCCGTACATCATCGGGTTGCCCTTGGGGTCGTCGCCCGACTGGTTGTACATGATGTTGTAGTCCATCGACAGGACCTGGAAGGAGTGCCCGGGGAACGGGATGGACTGCAGCGGCATGTCCCAGAGCGCGCCGCCCTGGAACTTCTGCGGCCAGATCTGCAGCCCGCCGGGACCGCTGGCGTCGTACTTCCAGCCGCGGGCGGCCGCGGTCGGCAGCAGCGCGCGCTGCCCCTCCAGGCAGGGGGTGCGGCCGCCGATCAGCTCCTTGCGGTAGTCGAAGGGCAGCGCGGGCAGGTCGGGGCGACCGGTGTTGGTCTTCCAGGTCATGACGAATTCCATGGCCTGCTCGATCTCGCTCTCCCACTCCTCGGACGACCAGCGGCCGACCCCGTTGGCGCCGCAGAAGTGGCCGTTGAAGTGGGTGCCGATCTCGTGGCCGTCCAGCCAGGCCTCGCCGACCTGGGTCAACGTGGCGTGGATGTGCTCGTCGGCCAGGTAGCCGATGTCGGAGGCGCCGATGCTGTGCTGCGGCGGGCGGTAGAGCTCCTTCTTGTCCTCGGGCAGCGCGTAGATGCCGCTCAGGAAGAAGGTCATCGAGGCGTTGTGCTCCTTGGCCAGGGCGCGGAACCGGGAGAAGAGCTTGTTGTCCAGCTCGCCCGCGCCGTCCCAGGAGAAGACCACGAACTGCGGCGGGCGCTGGCCGAGTTCCAGGGGTTCGGGGACGGGCTGGTTGGGTTGCGGGCCGGTGTCGGAGGTGGAGCCGTCGCCGATCAGGACGGCGGGCGGCTTGGCCGGGGTGCTGGGCGCGGCCGGGGAGGCGGAGCCCTTGGCCGCCGCGGCCCCGCCGACCGGCGCCGCCCTGTGGTCGCCGGTGGCGGTACGGGCGCAGCCGGCGGCCACCGAGGCGGCCGTGGCGGCGCCGGCGGCGAGCAGGGAACGGCGGGACAGGGCGTCCATGATCACTCCAAGTCGGATGCGGCAAGCGACGAAATTTGCGGCCCAACGGCCATGCGGATTCCGGCTTGTGGCGTTTTGTCCGCTAACTGACCGTTATGGGCTATTTTTCATAGAATCGCATGGCCTGGTCCGGACGGCGGCCCCGGAGGGCGTTCAACCGGCCGTTAGGACCAGCCGATCGGCGTGTCGACGCGCCAGCCGTAGCGAACGATCATTCAGATTGGAACGCAGGCAGGGCGGGAGGAGCGCGGGTCGCCATGTGGCAGTCGGTACTGAACGCCTACCACTCCCGAGTCGTCGAGCCGGGCAGGGAGCCGCTCTTCCTGCTGCTGCTCGGCCTGATCACCGCCTTCCTCTTCATCCGGCTGAGCACCCGGCTGATCCGCCGCGGCACCCCGTGGTGGCCCGGCAACGTCACCCCCGGCGGACTGCACATCCACCACGTGGTCTTCGGCCAGGCACTGATGCTGGTCGCCGGAGTCGGCGGCTTCACCGTGCACAGCTCGACCGGCCCCCTGCGGGAGGTGTTCGCCGGAGCCTTCGGGATCGGCTGCGGCCTGGTCCTCGACGAGTTCGCACTGGTGCTGCACCTGGAGGACGTCTACTGGAAGGAACAGGGCCGCAAGTCGGTGGACGCGGTGATCCTGGCCGTGGCGCTGATCGGACTGCTGCTGCTCGGCCAGCTCCCGCTCGGCGGGTTCGCCGGCAAGGTCACGACCTCACAGCTGGTGCTGGCCGCGGTGCTGCTGGCGCTGGTGGTGGTCAGCCTGCTCAAGGGCAAGCTGTGGACCGGCCTGCTCGGCGTGATGGTCCCGCTGCTCGCGGTGGTCGGCGCGATCCGGCTGGCCCGACCCGGCAGCCCCTGGGCCCGCTGGCGCTACCGCAGCCGCCCGCGCCGGATGGCCCGCGCCGAGCGGCGCGAGGCCCGGGTGCACCGGCGGCTGATGGCAGTCAAGACCGCCGCCTACAACCTGCTGGCAGGCGCCCCCGACGTGACCGCCGAGCCGGCCGCCGCGGCACCGCCACCCGCCGTCGCACCCGCGGAGCCGGCTCCGCCGCCGGTGCCGCCACCGCCGCCGGCCCGCTGGCGGCAGCGCTGCGGCAGCTACGCCGAGTGGTACCTGCGGGTCGCGGCCGCGGTCAACCTGCTGACCGGGCTGGTCACGCCGTTCCGGGAACGGGTGCACAAGGTCGACAGCGGCCAGTACTTCACCCCGGTGCTGTTCACCGCCGGCTTCACCGCGGCGCTGTTCACCGCCCTGCTGGCCGTGATGCTGCGCCGCCGCAAGCGGGCCGCCTGGATCGTGGCCACCGTGGTGGTCGCGGGCTACGCGGTGCTCTTCGGGCTGGCCCTGGCGGCCCTGCCGGAGGACCGCGCGCATCCGTTCAACTGGGTCTCGGCCGCCCTCACCGCGAGCGTGCTGGCCGCGCTGCTGCTCAGCCGGCGGGTCTACCAGGTGCGCGGCGCGCCCGGCAACGTGCTGATCGGGCTGAGCAGCGCGGTGGTCGGCGGCGCGCTGGTGCTGGGCCTCGGCGCGGTGCTGATCCGGGCCAGCAGCTCGCCGCCGGTGCCGGACTGGGGCGACTCGTTCCGGTACGCCGCGATCCGCCTCTTCACCACCACGGGCTTCGGCGAGCTGGTGCCCGCGGTGACCGTAGCCCGCTGGGCCGACCTGGCGATCAACGTGCTCGCCGCCGCGGCGTTCCTGATCGTGCTGCGGGTCTTCTTCCGCTCCCCGCGCGACCGGATCTGGCTGCAGCCCGAGGACGAGCAGCGGCTGCGCGCCCTGCTGGACCGGCACGGCGCCCGCGACTCGCTGGGCTACTTCGCGCTGCGCCGCGACAAGTCGGTCTGCTGGTCGCCGTCCGGCAAGGCCGCGGTGCTGTACCGGGTGGTCAACGGGGTCGCGCTGGCCTCCGGCGACCCGATCGGCGACCCGGAGGCCTGGCCGCAGGCGATCGACCGGTGGCGCGAACTGGCCCGGGCCAACGCCTGGGTGCCGGCCGTCACCGGCGCCGGCGAGCAGGCCGGCATCGCCTACCGCCGGACCGGCCTGAAAGCCCTGGAGTTCGGCGACGAGGCGATCGTCGAGGTGGAGGACTTCAGCCTGGAGGGCCGTTCGATGCGCACCCTGCGGCAGGCCCACAACCGGGTCCGCAAGGCCGGCTACCACGCCGTGATCCGCCGTCACCGGGACATCCCGGAGGCCGAGCTGGCCGAGCTGGTGCACCTGGCCGACGCCTGGCGGCACGGACGCACCGAGCGCGGCTTCACCATGGCGCTCGGCCGGCTCGGCGACCCGGCCGACGGCGACTGCCTGATGGTCGAGTGCCGCGACGAGAACGAACGCACCTGCGCGTTGCTCAGCTTCGTGCCGTGGGGCGCGCACGGCCTCTCGCTCGACCTGATGCGCCGTGACCGCGAATCGGAGAACGGGCTGGTGGAGTTCATGGTCACCGAGCTGCTGCTGCGCGCCGCGCACGGCGAGCCGGAGGTCACCCGGGTCTCGCTGAACTTCGCGATGTTCCGCTACGTCTTCGAGGCCGGCGGCAAGCTGGGCGCCGGACCGGTGCTGCGGCTGTTCCGGACCGTGCTGCGGTTCCTCTCCCGGTGGTGGCAGCTGGAGTCGCTGTACCGGGCCAACGCCAAGTACCAGCCCGTCTGGGAGCCGCGGTTCGTGCTCTACGAGAAGTCCTCCGAGCTGCCGGTCATCGCCGTCGCCAACGGCATGGCCGAGGGGTTCCTGGTCCGGCCGCGGCTGCTCGGCGTCGGCGCGCTGCGCCGCTCGTCCACCGATCACCCGTCCGGAGGCGCAGCCGATGCGCGGCAGCGCGCCTCCGGCTTGGCCGGAGCGGGCCCGACCGGAGGGGCGGTGGAGTGATGGCGGCACCGCACGGCGGGGCGCCCGGGCATCGAAGCCCCTGGTCGGGGGCGGTGCTGCTGGGGGCGGCGGTGGTCGCGGGCGCCTGGCTGGTGCGGGACGGCGTGCACGGCGCGCCGCCGCCGGCCCCCGCGCCCGCCCAGGCACCGGGGGCCGGCGGGGTGCGGGCGCCGGGGACCACCGGCGACCCGATGGGGCGGTCGCGGCCGGTGCGGATCAGCATCCCGGCGATCGGGGTGGACGCCCCGGTCACCGGCGTCGGCCTGGATCCCGAGGGCCACCTGGCCACCCCGCCGGCCCAGGACCGCAACCTGGCCGGCTGGTACCAGGACGGGGTGACGCCGGGTCAGCGCGGCACCGCGCTGCTCGCCGGGCACGTGGACACCGCGACCGGCCCGGCCGTCTTCCACGGACTGGGCGCGCTGCACCGCGGCGACCGGATCGACGTGCTCCGGGACGACCGCAGCACCGCCCGGTTCACCGTCGACGGGATCGAGGTCTATCCGCGCACCGCCTTCCCCGACCAGCAGGTCTTCGGCCAGGCCCCGGACCCCCAGCTGCGCCTGATCACCTGCGGTGGCGGCTACCGCAAGGGCGACGGCTACCAGGCGAACGTGGTGGTCTACGCGCATCTGGCCGGCCGCCGCGCAGCCGGGTGACCCCTCGGGGCGGGCCCCGATCGCGGGGCGCCCGGGTGATGCGGATCACAGCAGGGTGGTACCACTCTGGCCCCACGTGGGTACCCTGAGCGTATGGCAATGAACCTTCGTCTCCGGGATGACCAGGCCGAGGCCCTGAAGCAGCGCGCCGAGCAGGAGGGCACCAGCATGAACGCCATAGTGGTCCGGGCGATCGACGACTACCTCGCCCGCACCGCCCAGCAGGCCCTGGTACGGGAGACCGCGCTCAAGCAGGCCGCCAAGTGGCGGGAGCTGATGGATCGGCTGAAGTGACCCACCTCTACCTGTCGGCCGAGGACATCCTGGACCTGGCCGCGGTGGCCTGCGACGACATGCAGATCGTCGTCCGCGACGCCGGGCTGCTGGAGTCGGCGGCCCACCGGCCCCTCGCGGAGATGTTCGGCGAGGAGGCCTATCCCGACCTCTTCGACAAGGCGGCCGCGCTCCTGCAGTCGCTGGCGATCAACCATCCGCTCTTCGACGGCAACAAGCGCACGGCGTGGCTCTCCTGCGTGACCTTCCTGGCGATCAACGGGGTCGAACTGGTGCCGGACATCGATGCCGCCGAGGCGCTGGTGATCGCGGTGACGACGGGCGAGGCGGACGAGGTCAAGGCGATCTCCGAGGGGCTGCGGCGATTGGCCTGAGCGATCCGTGTCGGGCCTTGCCGCCGTTCGCGGGCCGGTACGCTAGGCGGGTTGTCCGATCGCCCGCCGACTGCGGGGTGGGGCCGGGAACACCGCCCTGACCTGCGACAATCCCCTTTTCCGGAGACCGTGAGTACTGCCGCCTCTTCGCCCGTGCCGTCCATCTCGCCGCTGTTCTCCGATGCCGCCGAGCCCCACCATCCGGTCCGGCCCAGCGGGACCTCCGCCGCCACGCACCTGTCCCCGGCCTTCCCCGGCCGGGCGCCCTGGGGGACCGCCGGCAAGCTGCGCGCCTGGCAGCAGGGAGCGCTCGACAAGTACATCGAGACCCAGCCCCGGGACTTCATGGCGGTCGCCACCCCGGGCGCAGGCAAGACCACCTTCGCCCTGACCCTGGCCTCCTACCTGCTGCACAACCACCTGGTGCAGCAGATCACCGTCGTCGCGCCCACCGAGCACCTGAAGAAGCAGTGGGCCGAGGCGGCCGCCCGGATCGGCATCCGGCTGGACCCGGCGTACTCCTCGGGGCCGCTCTCCCGCGACTACCACGGCATCGTGGTCACCTACGCGGGCGTCGGGGTCAACCCGATGCTGCACCGCAACCGCACCGAGTCCCGCAAGACGCTGGTGATCATGGACGAGATCCACCACGCGGGCGACTCCAAGTCCTGGGGCGAGGCCTGCCTGGAGGCGTTCGAGCCGGCCACCCGGCGGCTGGCGCTGACCGGCACCCCGTTCCGCTCGGACACCAACCCGATCCCGTTCGTCCAGTACGAGCCGGACACCGACGGCCTGCGCAAGTCGGTCGCCGACTACACCTACGGCTACGGGCACGCGCTGGCCGACCACGTCGTCCGTCCCGTGATCTTCCTCTCCTACAGCGGCAACATGCGCTGGCGCACCAAGTCGGGCGACGAGTTGGAGGCCCGGCTCGGCGAGCCGATGACCAAGGACCTGATCGCCCAGGCCTGGCGCACCGCGCTCTCCCCGCAGGGCGAGTGGATCCCCAATGTGCTGCGGGCCGCCGACAAGCGGCTCACCGAGGTGCGCAAGGCGATCCCGGACGCCGGCGCCCTGGTGATCGCCAGCGACCAGAACTCCGCCCGCGCCTACGCCAAGATGATCCGCGAGATCACCGGCCACAAGGCCACCCTGGTGCTCTCCGACGAGGCCGAGGCGTCCAAGAAGATCTCCGACTTCTCCGCCTCGGACGACCGCTGGATGGTCGCGGTCCGGATGGTCTCCGAAGGCGTGGACGTGCCCCGCCTGGCAGTCGGCGTCTACGCCACCTCGATCTCCACCCCGCTGTTCTTCGCCCAGGCGGTGGGCCGCTTCGTTCGCGCCCGCAAGCGCGGCGAGACCGCCTCGGTCTTCCTGCCCTCGGTGCCGATGCTGCTCGGCTTCGCCAACGAGATGGAGCTGCAGCGCGACCACGTGCTGGACCGGCCCAAGAAGGAGGGCGACGGCCTCTTCGACGAGGAGGACCGGCTGCTCGCCGAGGCCGAGCGGGCCAACGACGGCCCGGACGGAGCCGGCGGCGAGGAGTTCTCCTACGAGGCGCTCGGCTCCGACGCGGTGTTCGACCGCGTGCTCTACAACGCCATGGAGTTCGGGATGCAGGCGCACCCGGGCTCCGAGGAGGAGGAGGACTACCTCGGCATCCCGGGCCTGCTGGAACCGGACCAGGTGCACCTGCTGCTGCAGAAGCGGCAGAGCCGGCAGATCCAGCGCTCCAAGGCCAAGCCCGCCGAGGAGGCCGACCTGCTGGAACTGCCCGCCGACCAGCGCCCGGTGGTGACCCATCAGGAACTGCGGGAGCTGCGCAAGGAGTTGAACACCCTGGTGGCCGCCTGGCACCACCGGACCAACCAGCCGCACGGCACCATCCACAACGAGCTGCGCCGCCAGTGCGGCGGCCCGCTGACCGCTCAGGCCACCGCCAACCAGCTCAAGGCCCGGATCGCCAAGGTCAAGGAGTGGGCCCGCTGACCCCGGGGGGGCGCTGCTCCCCCTTTCCGCGCCGGTGACTCCGGTTGCCGCCGCACCGCGATCCGTCATCCTCACGACGGCCCGGCGCACCACCGGTGCGCCGGGCCGTCCGCATTCCGACCGGTGAGTTCCCCGGAAACTCCCAGGTGTCCGTTACCCGGAGCGCGGTCGCGGAGGACGGCGCGAAGACCTCGCGAATTGCCGACTATTGCCCGGGTTGGTCCGGATCCAGGGAATCGATCTTGACCGAATTTTGGACAAGCACTTCCATAGCGACGATTCAGTTACTACTTTCTCCCCACGCTCTGCCGTAGGCACGACCTCCTACCGGAGCGCGCAGGGCCGTGTGCCGATGACGTCGCAGCCGGCCTGCCGCGTCCATCAGCCCTGCGCGCGACTCACTCGGCGGCCCGCCGGTCGGCCGACGCCGCGGAAAGGAATGCGTGTCGTGACCGCCGAGACCTCCCAGACCCTCGACCGCGGTGTCCGGGTGCTCAAGCTGCTGGCCGACTCGGAGCGCGGGCTGACCGTGACCGAGCTGGCCGCCCGGCTGGCCGTCAACCGCACCGTGGTCTACCGGCTGCTGGCCACCCTGGAGCAGCACGGGCTGGTCCGCCGCGACGTCGGCGGGCGGGCCCGGGTCGGCCTCGGGGTGCTGCGGCTGGCCCACCGGGTGCACCCGCTGCTGCGCGAGGCGGCGCTGCCCGCGCTGCGCAGCCTGGCCGAGGACCTGGGGGCGACCGCCCACCTCACCCTGGTGGACGGCACCGAGGCGCTGGCCGTCGCCGTGGTGGAGCCCAGCTGGACCGACTTCCACGTCGCCTACCGCACCGGCCTGCGGCACCCGCTGGACGAGAGCGCGGCCGGCAAGGCGATCCTGGAGGCCCGCAAGCACCCCGGCCAGCGGCGACCCGAGCAGGCCTTCGTGATCACCCGGGCGGAGGAGCAGTCCGGCGCCAGCGGCGCCGCGGCGGCGCTGGTCGGCCTGAGCGGGATCGAGGGCAGCGTCGGCGTGGTGATGCTCAACGGCCTGGTGCCCGAGCGGGTCGGGCCGCGCGTGGTGGAGGCGGCGACCGAGGTGGCGGACGCCCTGCGCTGAGCCGCGGTGTGTTTGGATTCCCCTTGTGCCTGCTGACTCCCACACCTCCTGGCTGACCCCGCGCCGCCGGGCGCTGACGCTCTGCGGCGCCGTCCTGGCAGTGCTCTTCCTGGTGGCCGCGTTCGCCCCGCTGCCGTTCACCAAGACCTGGCCGGGCGCCACCGCCGACGCGCTGGACAGCTACCAGGGACACCAGGTGGTGACCATCACCGGTGCCCCGGTCCGGACCACCAGCGGATCGCTCCTGGTGACCACCATCCTGGCCACCGGACCGCAGGAGTCGATCAGCCTGTGGGCGGCGCTGAAGGGCTGGGCGGACCCGAAGGTGGCGGTGCTGCCCCGGGACAGCGTCTACCCGCAGGGCAACCTGAACCAGGCCCACCAGGAGGTGGTGCAGTCGCAGGACAGCGCCACCGCCGCCGCGCTGAACTACCTGCACCTCTCCGCCGACCAGGTCAAGGTCTCGGTCGACCTCGGTGACATCGGCGGCCCCAGCGGCGGCCAGATGCTCACCCTGGCGATCATCGACAAGCTGGCCGGCAACGGCAAGGGCGGCGACCTGACCGGCGGGCGCGACATCGCCGGCACCGGCACCATCGACGCCAACGGCGACGTCGGCGCGGTCGGCGGAGTGTCGCTGAAGACCCAGGCGGCCGCCCGCGACGGCGCCACCGTCTTCCTGGTGCCGCGCGCCGAGTGCGCCGACGCCAAGGTCAACACCCCGGCCGGACTCCGGCTGGTCCCGGTGAACACGCTCAGCGACTCGGTCGCCGCCCTCGACGCGCTCGGCAGCGGCGCCCCGGTGCCGAGCTGCTAGACCGCCCGGCAGCGGCGCCGCGACGGGTCGCCGGCGGGCGCCGCTGCGGTCAGGCCGTCGGCGGCTCCCCGCCGGCGGCCTGCGCCACCAGCGGCAGCACCCGGTAGGGCACCGGGTTCTCCAGCGCGATCGCGGTGGCCGCCCGGACGATCCCGTCGAAGCCCACCACCCGGTCGATCACCCGCTGCAGGTCGGCGTTGGACCGGGCGACGATCCGGCAGAGCATGTCACCCTGCCCGGTGATGGTGTGCAGCTCCAGGACCTCGGGCACCGAGGCCAGATGGGCCCGCACATCGACCCCCTGGCCCTGCGAGATCTCCAGGGTGGCGAAGGCCGTCACCGGATAGCCGAGCGCCGCAGGCTCCACCTCCGGCCCGAAGCCCCCGATCACCCCGCGGGCCATCAGCCGGTCCAGCCGGGCCTGCACCGTGCCCCGGGCCACCTGCAGCCGGCGCGAGCACTCCAGCACCCCGATCCGCGGTTCGGCGGCCAGCAGTTCGATCAGCCGGGCGTCCAAGGCGTCGATTCGGGACGCAGCACCGATATGGGGCGAAGCTGGCACGGGCATGGGAAGCCTCCAGGACTGGGCAGTCTGTACAGCCGGCAGCGGCATTCTGCGACCAGAGCGCACAGCTTGACCAGCGCTGCCCCGAACAGTTGCGCAGCGGCGTGAGCGGGGCCACTCTCCACCCACGACCACGTGGCGGGCACCCCCACCCGCCGCCACGGGCCGCCGGCCCCACACCCCGGGGCCCGCCGGGGTAGTCACCGCCTACAGGGAGGCAGTCATGACCGACACCGCCGCTCAGTCCGTCCCCGCCGACTCCTTCCCGGTGAAGGGCATGGACGCCGTCGAGTTCGCAGTGGGCAACGCCAAGCAGGCCGCGCACTACTACTCCGCCGCCTTCGGGATGCGCTGCGTCGCCTACCGCGGTCCGGAGACCGGCCACCGCGAGACCGCCAGCTACGTGCTGGAGTCCGGCTCCGCCCGGTTCGTCCTCACCTCCGTGATCAAGGCGACCAGCGACCACGGGAAGTTCCTCGAGCAGCACGTGGCCGCCCACGGCGACGGCGTGACCGACCTGGCCATCGAGGTGCCGGACGTCCACGCCGCCTACGCCTACGCCGTCGAGCACGGCGCCACCGGCCTGGTCGAGCCGCACGAGCAGGCCGACGAGCACGGCACCGTGGTGCTGGCCGCGATCGCCACCTACGGCGAGACCCGCCACACCCTGGTGGACCGCTCCCGCTACGCCGGCCCGTACCTGCCCGGCTACACCGCCCGGGAGCCGATCGTGGCCCCGCCGGCCCGCCGCAACTTCCAGGCCATCGACCACTGCGTGGGCAACGTCGAGCTCGGCAAGATGAACACCTGGGTGGACTTCTACAACCGGGTGATGGGCTTCACCAACATGAAGGAGTTCGTCGGCGACGACATCGCCACCGAGTACTCCGCGCTGATGTCCAAGGTGGTCGCCGACGGCACCCGCAAGGTGAAGTTCCCGCTCAACGAGCCGGCCATCGCCAAGAAGAAGTCGCAGATCGACGAGTACCTGGAGTTCTACGGCGGCCCCGGCGTCCAGCACATCGCGTTGGCCACCAACGACATCGTGGCGTCGGTCCGGCGGATGCGCGAGGCCGGCGTCGAGTTCCTGGACACCCCGGACAGCTACTACGACACCCTGGGCGAGTGGGTCGGCGAGACCCGGGTGCCGATCGAGGAGCTGCGCGAACTGAAGATCCTGGCCGACCGCGACGAGGACGGCTACCTGCTGCAGATCTTCACCAAGCCGGTGCAGGACAAGCCGACCGTCTTCTTCGAGATGATCGAGCGGCACGGCTCGATGGGCTTCGGCAAGGGCAACTTCAAGGCGCTGTTCGAGGCGATCGAGCGCGAGCAGGAGAAGCGCGGCAACCTGTAACGCCGTCAGCTGCCCGCGGCCCCGGTCCGGTTCCGTCCCGACCGGGGCCGCAGGGCTGCCCCCGCGCCGGATCAGGCATCAACGCGGTGACCGGACCCGACCGGGGCCGCAGGGCTGCCCCGGCACCGGATCGGGCACCACCGCGGTGACCGGGTCCGCCCCGATCGGCTCGTGCGCAGCACGCGCCACGGCCGTACCCCTCCGGTATGGTCGATGGCTGGTCGACGGCCGGCGGGATGGAGCGGGCAAGTGAGAGTGGTGCAAGAGGACGAGCGGACGGTACCGACCGCCCCCCGGCCCGCCCCTTCGCCCGCGGGGAGGTGGCGACCCTGGGTCACCGCGCCGGTGCGGGCGGTGCGGGAGGCACCGCGCAAGCCGATGTGGATCGCCGGCGCCCTGGCGGCGGTCTCCCTCTTCGGCTACGCGCTGGCCCGGCACCTGATCGGCACCGGCATGGTGGACATGATCGTCTACCGGGCCGAGGGCGACGCGGTGGTCCACCACCTCGACCTCTACGGGCTGCGGGTCACGGCGGCCAACCTGCCGGCCACCTACCCGCCGTTCGCCGCGCTGCTCTTCGTGCCGACCACCTGGTTCTCGGTGAGCTTCCTACGGGTCGCCGTCACCGGCGGCAACGTCGCCCTGCTCGCCCTGGCGGCGCTGTTCTCCTTCCGGCTGACCGACTGGCCGCGCCGGGAGCTGCGGCCGGTCGGCGTGGTGCTGGCCGCCGGGCTCGGGGTCTGGCTGGAGCCGGTCTACACCGACCTGCGGTACGGCCAGATCAACCTGCTGCTGCTCTGCCTGGTGCTGTGGGACCTCAACGTCTCGCGGGAGCGCGGCTGGAAGGGCGTCGGCATCGGAATAGCGGCCGGCATGAAGCTCACCCCCGGACTGTTCGCCGTCTATCTGCTGGTCACAGGCCGGATCCGGGCCGCGGTCACCGCCGGCGCCACCTTCCTGGCCACCTTCGCGGTCAGCGCGCTGGTGCTCCCCGACGCCAGCAAGGGCTTCTGGACCAAGTACCTCTACGACTCCTCCCGGGTCGGCCGCACCGACATCGTCGACAACCAGTCGCTGCGCGGGATCGTCGCCCGGTTCGAGCAGGTGCACGTGCCCGGGCCCGAGGCCGCGCTGCCGGTCGCCGTGATCGCGGTGGCGGGCCTGGCGGTCGCCGCGCTGCTGTGGCGCGACAACCACCGACTGCCGCGCGCCGAGGCCTGGGGTGCCTGCTGCACCGCCGTCACCGCGCTGCTGGTCTCACCGATCAGCTGGACCCACCACTGGGTCTGGTGCGTGCCGCTGCTGGTGCTGCTCGCCGCCGAGGCGGACCACGAGCGCACCCGGCCCGCCGCGGTGCGCCGCCGGCGCTGGCGGCCGATCTTCGTGCTGACGCTGCTCGGCTTCTGCTCCTTCGGGATGTGGCTGGTGCCGCACGTGGGCATCGTCAACCTCCGCCTGAGCCTGGTCCAGCAGCTGCCCGCCGGCCTCTACGTGTGGATCGGGCTGTGCTTCCTGACCGTGGCGGCCATGCGGGTGCGCGGCCGGCGAAGCGCGGTGGGACGGCCGGTCGTGCCCCAGCCGCGGACCGCCTCCCGGACACCCCGGCCGCTGGTCGCGCCGCGCACGTCCGCCGAGCAGAGCCTGCCCGGCGAGCGGCACACCCCGGTGGTGCGCTGATCCGGGATCGCTGGTCCGGGACCGCTGGTCCGGGATCGCTGATCCGGGACTGCTGATCCGGGATCGCTGGTCCGGGACTGCTGGTCCGGGATCGCTGGTCCGGGACTGCTGGTCCGGGATCGCTGGTCCGGGATCGCTGGTCCGGGATCGCTGGTCCGGGACTGCTGGTCCGGGATCGCTGACCCGGCATCGCCGATCCGGGACGCCCGCCGGACCGGCTCAGGCCAGCAGCGCGGCGAGCGAGCCCTCCAGGTCGAGGACTCCCAGTTCGCAGCCCGGCGGCACCAGCCGGTGGCAGCGCTCCAGCCAGGAGGCCACTGCCGGCAGCGGCGCCTCCAGCAGCGCGTCCCCACCCGGTGAGCTGAGCGCCAGGCAGAGCACGCCCCGCCGCCTGGCGGGAGCGCCCCCGGCCGGGCGCGGGGCGAGGCTCGGCCAGATCCGCACGTCCCCCTGACCGCACGGGCGGAAGGTGCCCTCGACCAGCAGCTCCCGGGCGAACACCCAGGTCACCGGGCAGCCGGTGTCCAGGTGGAAGGTGACGTGCACGGCGTACGGGTCGTGACTGCCGTACGAGAACCGGGCCGCGACCGGAACGCTGCGCTCGGGCGAGAGCACCAGCTCCAGCTGCAGTTCCTGCTCCACCACACTCGGCTGGACGTCCATGGCGTCAATCCCCTCGATCGGCTGCGACCGGCCCGTGCCGCCCGCTTCACCCGGAGAGAGCAGCGGGACGCCGAGGCCTTACACACATTCCGGGCGGATGTCCCGAGAATCTCCAACACGAGCGGAGCACGCCCCGAAAGGGCTACCCTTTGTGACTGCCCGGCGACGTGGCGTGCGTCCCCGCCGAGGCCCCAGGAGAGTGGATCAGCCATGTCGGACCAGCCAATGGCCGCCAGCCGGGCGGCCGCACCCGAGCCCGGCTACTACCCGGACCCGTCGGTGCCGGGCTTCGTCCGCTACTGGAACGGCGGCACCTGGGTGCCCGGGACCAGCCGCCCGGCCCCGGGCGAGGGCGAGGTGCTGCCCCCGCCCCCGTTCGCCGACCGGCCGGCCGCGCGGCCCAACGCGCGCTACATCCCGCCGCCCGCGGTGCCCAGCCCGACGGCCGCGCCCGAACCGGCCGTGGTGGTGAGCGGCGAGGAGTACGAGACCGGACCGGTGTTCCTGGACGAGACGGGCGCCAGCGCGGTGTTCACCCTGGGGCCGGCGGCCCAACTGGACGGGCCGGGGTGGCGTGCCGATCCGCAGGAGCAGCGCGGACTGCTGGAGACCGGGGGAGCGCCGCGCTGGGTGTCCTGGGGAGTCGCGGAGGACACCGGCGCGCACCGGGCGGCGGGGGCGCCAGGCGCGGGGGGTGCTCCGATTGCCGGGGCGGGGCCCGCGTTCACGCCTGCCTCCGCGCCGGAGCCCGCTCCCGCGCCCGCGCCTGCGCCGGCGGTGTCCGCGTCCGCGCCTGCGCCGGTGGTGGGTCATGGGGCCGGGTCTGCGCCGGTGGCGGGTCATGGGGCCGGGTCTGCGCCGGTGGCTGTTTCGGGGGCCGGGCCTGCGCCGGTGGCGGGTCAGGTGTTCGCGCCGCCGGTGGTGCGCGGGCCCGGGCCGCTGCCGCCCGTGCACCGGACGTCGGCCCCGCCGACTTCCCAGGCTCAGGCCGCCAAGGTCCAGGCAGCGCCGCCCGCCGGAATCGGCCGCCGGGCGCTGGCCAGGCTGGTGGACCTGGTGCCGCTGGCCGCCGTCGGCACCGCCGTCGGACTGCCGCTGGCCACCCAGACCAGCGCCTACCTGCAGCAGAAGCTCGACCAGGCCCGGACGGTCAGTCAGCTGACCCGCCGTGAGGTGGACGTCTGGCTGGTCGACGGCACGGTCCTCGGACGGGTGGCCCTGCTGCTCGGCGCGCTGCTGCTGGCCGGCCTGCTGCTGGAGGTGCTGCCCACCGCGCGGACCGGCCGCACGCTGGGCAAGCGCCTGCTGGGGCTACGGGTCGTCAGCGTCGGAACCAGGCAGCCGCCGGGCGCCGGCCGCGCCTGCGGCCGCTGGCTGGTCGGTCAACTGCTGCTGGTCACCGTGCTGGGACTGGCCGGCCTGGCGGCCTGGCCGGACAAGGTGGCACGCACCACCGTGGTGCGGGGCTGACCGGTGGTCAGGATCCGCCCCGGGGGCGACGAAACGGGTCGAATGTCCGTAGAAGGTACGATTTTTGGTGATCTACTGCTCGTATGAGCAGCTATGACCCTTCCAATGGTGACTCGGAAGGAGGCGGCAAGCCCTCCTCCGAGAACCAGCCGCCGCAACCCGGCGCGAACGGCTCCCCGTACAACGGCCAACCCTCCGGCCCCGGCGACTACCGGGGCAGCTACGGCGGCCCTCCGCCCGGCAGCCCGTACGGCTCCTACGGCGGCGCGCCCGGCGGCCTGCCCAGGGGCGGCCCGCCCCGGATCCCGGGCATGCCGCCGCTCGGCAGCTGGCCGCACCGGATCATCGCCCGCCTGATCGACTACGTGATCATCCAGGTGGTCGCCCTCGCGGTGACCCTGCCGATCAGTGGCTTCCACCGGAACGGCTGGACCGAGGGCGTCTGGGTGTACTACGCGTTGTACCTGGTCTATGAAGGCGTGATGATCTCCCGGTACGGCCAGACCGTGGGCAAGAAGGTGATGAACGTTCGGGTCGCCATGCTGATCGACGGCTCTCGCCCGAGCGCCCAGGCCGCCTGGATCCGGGGCGCCGTCTACACCGTGCCCGCGGTGCTCTGCTGCGGCCTGTGGTGGGTGGTCGACGGCATGTTCGGCGTCTTCGACAAGCCCTACCGCCAGTGCATCCACGACAAGGCGGCGAAGACCGTGGTGGTCTCCACCGTCGGCTGACGCACCGGCGGCCCCGGCTGACCGATGGCCCCGGCTGACCGGCGGACCCCGCCTGACCGGCGGACCCCGCCCGATCGACGGACCCGGCCTGACCGGCGGACCCCGCCTGACCGGCGGACCCGGCTCGACCGGCGGACCCCGCCCGATCGACGGGCCCAGCCGCTAGCGTGGCCCCGGTCCGGTCCGCGCCGGCCGGACCCGTCTGCCGACCCGGGGGAGCACCGTGATCACGCCCGTCGACCTGGCCGCCTGGCCCACCACCGAGGCGGCCGCCCTGGCCGAGCAGCACCGCCTGCGCCCGCTGGTCGAGCCGCACGGCCCGGCCCCCGCCCCCGGCGCCCTGGTGGCCGGCGTCGACGTGGCCTACGACGACGACCGGGACGTGGTCGCCGCCGCGGCCGTCCTGCTCGACCTCGACACCCTGGAGGTGGTCGAGCGGGCCACCGCCGTCGGCCGGATCGCCTTCCCGTACCTGCCGGGCCTGCTGGCGTTCCGTGAGCTGCCCGCCGTGATCGACGCCCTGTCCCGGTTGACCCGCCGACCCGACCTGGTGGTCTGCGACGGCTACGGCCTGGCCCATCCGCGCCGTCTCGGCCTGGCCAGCCACCTCGGCGTGCTCACCGGCCTGGCCACCATGGGCGTGGCCAAGACCCCGTTCACCTTCAGCCACACCGCGCCGGCCCCCGAACGCGGCGCCTGGACCCCACTGGTCGACGCCGCCGACGGCAGCGAGGTAGGCCGCGCGCTGCGCACCCGCGCGGGAGTGAAACCGGTCTTCGTCTCCGTGGGCCACCGGATCGGGTTGTCCGAGGCCGTCTCAGCCACCCTCGCGTTGACCCCCGAGTACCGCCTGCCGGAGACCACCCGCCAAGCCGACTCGCTCTGCCGGCGGGCGCTGGCGGAGGCGGTGGCGGGTTGAACGAGGCGGTGGCCGACGGCGGTGGCCGACGGCGGTGGCCGACGGCGGTGGCCGTCGGCTGCGTCCTCCCGGGAGCGTCGGCTGCCCCGGGCCCTCGCACGGTCCCCCCGCGTGTGCCGTCGGATACTCTGGGTAGGCACGCTGGCAAGCGCACCCGACACTGGCACATGAGTGCGGGCCACGATCGTGCGGGCACTCGGTTCGGCGGTGCACGAGTACCGGACGGGTACCCACGGTGGTGGACACGAGGGTTGGCGTTGCGTTGAATACTTGCCAGGCTTGGACGGACACGAGACGGGGGGACGTGAACCGTGGCCGACACCGGGAGCAGTGGCTCCGGCTACCAGGTCGAGGTGGACAGCCTGAGGGCGTTCGCCGGACAGGTGCGAAGCCTGCTGGCCGACTTCCAGGCGAACGCCGACGGGCCCACCGCACACGCCAAGTCGGGCATCGCCCGCGGCTCCTTCGGCGACTTCGCCGAGGCCACCGCGCTGCACAACCAGTACGACGTGATGCGTGACGGCCTCAAGGACGTCCTCATCGCCCTGCACCAGGCGATCGACGAGGCCCAGAAGAAGGCCGACCTGACCGCCGGCAACTACGAGGAGCAGGAGCACCGGACCTCCCAGGACCTCCGGGTCACCACCGACGGTTGGTCGGTCGGCAGTCCCGCGGCAGCCGGCACCTACAGCGCGGTCGCCGCCGGCGGCGCGGCGGCGGGTGCCGCGGCCGGCCGCTCGGCGGCCAACCGGGCCGCCGACCGCTCGGGTGCCGCCTCGGGTGCCGCCTCGGGTGCCGGCGATGCGACGGCGGGCGACGGCGCGGTGCCCCCGGTGGCGGGTGCTCCGGCCGGTACTCCGGCGGGCGGCAAGCGGAAGTCGGGCGGCGCGGCGGCGGACCAGGGCACGCCGGTGAGCGGTGACCAGGACGGGGCGGAGCTGCCGCAATGGTGACGGAACGTCAGAGGGCGGCGGGGATGCGGATGGCGGTGACGGTGCCGGCGATGATGGCAATGATGGCAATGATGGCAATGATCGCGATGCCTACGGTGACAGGGGGCGAGTCGGCGTGAGTGACGATGTGACGGACTTCAGCGTCTACAGCCATTCCCAGCTGCGGACGATGGTCGAGTCGCTGAACTCCGGTGACGTGATGTCCGCAAGCGATCCCTGGCGCCGCGCGGCCACCACCCTCAAGCAGATCCGCACCTCCCTGGACACCGCCTGCGGCGACGCCACCCAGAAGTGGCAGGGCAACACCAGCGACGCCTTCTACAGCGCGATGACCAAGCTGGCCACCAACGTCAACAGCACCGCCGCCTACGCCAACGACGCGGCCAACACGCTGCAGATGATGTCTGAGGCCATCGACCAGGCCAAGCACGACATGCCGGAGGAGCCGGGCTTCTGGGAGCAGGTGGGCAACGGGATCTCGGACACCGTCCAGAACACCATCGGGGTCGGCGACGACAGCACCCAGACCCCGATCGCCGACCAGCGCAAGGCGCAGGCCGTCGCGGTGATGCAGACGCTGGCGAACAAGTACCGGACGGCGGTGCCGGTGCTGAAGCCGCCAAAGCTGTCAGGCATTGAGGATCCCAGCGTGCCGCCCCCGGATCCAACCGCGGCGGCAGCTTTGAGCGCCTTTGTGATGGGTGCGGGCGCGGGCGCCATCGGTGGCTACGCGACAGCGCCGGAGACCCGGCAGGCCGTGAACCGGGCGGCTACCGCGAGCGCTCCCGCTCCGACACCCCGTCAGGGACCAATTCCATCCACCACGGCAAGGCCGACGGACTCCGGGATCAGGGGCGGCGTCCCGAACCCGGCGCCGAAAGCGCCGAAGTCCGTCGCGGTCGGCTCGGGAACTGCACCGGTAGCTTCCACTGCCGCACCTCAGGGTGGGGCCCCGCTGCGCACCGCACCGACGACAGGGACCAGTCTGGATCACACCTCACTTGCGGCTCGGCCTCCGGCCCTCTCCACGGGAGGTGCCCCGAGCGCGCTGCCCGGCGACACCGGGCCGACCGGCACCGCTCCGATGCCCGTGGGGCTCGGCCCCAACGCCGCCATGGGCGAACGTGATTCGCATGGTGCGTTCGACGAGCCGCTGACGCCCCGCGGGGGACGGGCGAGCGCGGGCTCCACGCCTCGTGAGGGTGTCTTCACCGGTGAGGAGGAGCCGTTCGCCGGCGGTGGCGGACGCGGCCTCGGCGGGAGGGCAGCGCCGGGTGAGGGAGTCTTCGACGGAGAAGAGGTTGGCATGCCCGGCAGCCGGGCCGGAGCCGGGCTGCGCGGCGGTGGTGCGGGCGGCCGGCGGGCGGGGGCGGTCGGTGAGCCGGAGGAACCGGTTGGTGGCTCGGTCAGTGGGGCGGCACGCGAGAAGGCCTTCACCGAGGGCGGTACCGGCCTGGGAGCTCGGAGCAGGGCGGGCATGGAGATCACTGGGGAACCCGGCGAGGAGGGCACGGGCATGCCTCCCGGTGGCGCAGGGGCCACACGACGGAAGAAGAAGCCCACGGGCAAGCGGGCGGACTACCTGGTCGAGGATGAGGAGACCTGGGTGTCGGGAGAGGACGTCAACCCCGGCGTGGTGGAATGAGGGGCTGACGTCGGCGAGATGGGGGAGCGGTCATGACCAGCAGGCGGTCGGTGCGGGGGATGGCCGCTCTCGCGGCTGCGGCCCTGGTGTGGGGCCTGACGGCCGGGCCAGCGGTGGCGGACACCATCCGAGACCAGCAGTGGGCTCTGAAGGTCTATGACGCTCCAGGCAAGGTGTGGCCGATCAGCCAGGGCGATGGTGTCACAGTTGCCGTCATCGATTCGGGAGTGAATGCGGATCATCAGGATCTGACTGGTCAGGTGTTGCCAGGGGCTGACTTCTCGGGCGGACAGAGCGATGGCCGTGTTGACACCGAGGGGCATGGAACGGCCATGGCCAGCCTGATTGCTGGCCATGGTCATGGAGACCAGTCAGGAGTAATGGGACTGGCACCGAAGGCCAAGATCCTTCCTGTTCGGCTGGACCTTTCGGAGGCTGGCGACGTGAGCGCGAGTAACGGAGACAGGTTTGCCGATGCCCTTCGCTATGCGGTGGATCACGGCGCGAAGGTTGTAAATATGTCCATTACTGGTGCAATGCGCACCAGCCCGGCTGATCGGGAGGCTGTCGCCTATGCAGTCTCGCGCGATGTTGTCCTGGTTGCTGGATCGGGCAACTTGGCCTCGGATGTTGGTTATCCAGCAGCCTTTCCCGGTGTAGTAGCGGTAGGGGCGGTTGACAAGACGGGCAGCATCTGGGTCAAGTCCGACTGCGGTCCTGAGCTAACACTTGTTGCCCCGGGCGTCAGCATTGTCGATGCCGGAAACAAGTCCCCGACCGACTACCGCTACGCCGACGGCACCTCCGACGCCACCGCCTACGTCTCCGCCATCGCCGCCCTGGTGCGTTCCAAGTACCCCGACCTCACCGCCGGTCAGGTGATCCGCCGGCTGATCACCTCCGCTGACGCGCCGCCTGACCACAGTGCGGCGCCCAATGACCGCTACGGGTACGGGATCGCGTCGCCGTCCAAGGCGCTGAAGGCGAATCCCGCTGTCGACAACGGGCCGAAGGACAACCCGCTGCTGAACCGGGTGGAGTCGCAGGGCGGGCCCGACTCGGCGTCGCCGGCTCCGGTGCCGCAGGCGGCGGGCAGGGACGGCGGGGTGTCGGTGTGGCTCTACGTCGGGGGCGGCGTGGTGCTGGTGCTGGTGGTCGCCGGGATCGGCGTGCTGGTGCGGCGGGCCACGGCGTGACGCAGGACTGTCTGAGCTGCGCCAGGACGGCCGTGCTCGCCGGGTTGCCGCCGCGTGAGCGGGTGGCGGTGGACGAGCACTGGCGGGTGGCGCACGCGTTCGGGGCGGGGCTGCTGGGATGGCTGGTGCTGCTGCCGCGCCGGCACGTGCTGAGCATCGCCGAGCTGACGGACGAAGAGGCGGCGGGGCTGGGTCACTGGCAGGTGCGGCTGTCCCGGGCGCTGACCGAGGAGACCGGCTGCCGGAAGGTCTATCTGGCCCAGTTCGCCGAGGCGCCCGGATTCGGGCACGTGCACTTCCATCTGGTGCCGCGGCCGCCGGAGTTGGCGCAGGAGCTGCGCGGGCCGGGGATCTTCGGACTGCTCGGCGGCGGGCCCGGCCCGTCGGAGCGGGAGCAGGACGAGTTCGCGCTGCGACTGGGGGCCCGCCTCGCTCGGGCGTCGCGCTCCCGGTCCGAACCGTCCCCCTGACAAGGCGCCAGGTGCGGCACTAGGGTCGTGCCCATGTCTGAGTCCGCTGCCTCCTTCACCGGCCTGCACCATGTCCAGCTCGCGATTCCGCCGGGGGCCGAGCCGCTCTGTCGGGAGTTCTGGGGGGACGTGATGGGAATGGCCGAGCTGGAGAAGCCGCCGGTGCTGGCGGCCCGCGGCGGGTGCTGGTTCCGAGGCGGCGGCCTGGAGGTGCACCTCGGTGTGGAGCAGGACTTCACCCCCGCCCGCAAGGCGCACCCTGGCATCCTGGTGAACGGCCTGCGGGCGCTGGCCGAGCGGCTCGAGGCACATGGCCACCCGGTGCAGTGGGACGGCGAGTTCCCGGGTCACGACCGCTTCTACGCCTTCGACAAGCTGGGCAACCGCCTGGAGTTCCTGGAGCCCCACGGCGCCCGGTGAACGACCCTTCCACGACGATGACGACGCCCCGGGAGACCTTCGCCCCGGCTCCGCCGCAGCCGCTGCCGCGTGGGCTGTTCGATCCGGGCTGCCTGCCGGATCCGGTGCCGTTCAGGTTCAGCGCGAAGTGGGCCTGGCTGGTGCTGCGCTGCCTGGAGCCGGGGCCTCGGCGGTTCTCGGAGCTGCGGGTGCCGCTGCACTGGGTCACTCCGAAGGTGCTGACCGAGACGCTGCGCTCGCTGGAGCGGGACGGGCTGCTGACCCGGACCGAGTTCCAGGAGCACCCGCCCCGCGTGGAGTACGAGTTGACGACGTTGGGCCACTCGCTGTTCGGCCCGATGGACGCGGTCTGCGGCTGGGCCGGGGAGAACCTGGACCGGCTGCTGGCAGCCCGCGCGGCGCACCCGGCACCGCCGGCGTAGGCGTCGCGGCGCACCCGGCACCGCCGGCGTAGGCGTCGTGGCGCACCCGGCAGCGTGGGTGCCGTGGCGCACCCGGCACCGTCGACGTGGGCGTCGCGGCGGGCACGGCACATGGCGGGTCCGGTTCGAAGGGACACCCCCGTTGTCCCCATGGTCCCCTGCCCCCCGGTTGTCCGGCGGCTCCGCCGACCGGTCAGGCGGCCAGTTCGCGGGCCTCCAGGTAGGTCCGCACCACCGCCATGCCGTACACCGGCTGGATCAGTTGCTGACCCTTGAAGAACGGCCGGGCGGGGGCGAACCCGGCCGCGACGAGGAGCTCGCGGATCTCCGCTATCTCCGCCTCACTGCGGGCCGTGAAGCGGACCTCCCAGCCCTTCTTGTACGTCGAACCCCGCTCGCCGGCCCGGCGGGCGGGGTCGGGCCGCCGGACGTAACCGGGCAGCCGGCCCAGACGCAGCTGCGCCGCGCTCAGACCTGATGTCTCGTCATATGGCATGTCCCGATGGTAGGCAATGGTCGCGAGTGGCTCGCGGGGAGGGAGGATTCCGGGGAAGTGGCCCGAGTCACACCGCGATTGGGGAAAGCACGGTCTGGGTAGCACGCGCAAGCAAGTCGCGCCCAATTACTCCGAATGAGTGCGGGTATGGCGACTTTAGTGCGGAGCTGTCCCGGTTTGACGACGGTTGCGTAACGGTGCGTCAGTGTACGACTGCGGCGACCGGGCGACGGGGGAGGGTTGTCGCATGAGCTTCCAGATGCCGCCCACTGCCCTGTCCCTCGAAGAGCTGGCCCGCCGTCAGCAGAACGTGATCACGGCAAGTCAGCTGCGCGCCCGCGGAGTTCCGTCCCGCGTGGTCAGCGAGCACTGCCGGCGCGGCGGTCCCTGGCAGCGTCTGCTGCCCCGGGTCTACCTGCTGCAGCCGGGCGAGCCGACGCCCGAGCAGCGGATGTGGGCCGCGCTGCTCTACGCGGCCCAGAACGGGCGCGAGGACGGCAGCCGGACCGGCGCGGTGCTCACCGGTGCCGCCGCGCTGGCGCTCTACGGCTTCACCGCGGTGCCCCGGTTGCCCGCCATCACCGACGTGGAGGTGCTGGTGCCCCGGCAGCGCCGGCTGCGGGACGTGGGGGAGGTGCGGATCCGGCGCACCTCCCGGCAGTTGGAGTCCCGCGAGGTGCACGGGCTGGCCTGCGCGCCGGTGCCCCGGGCGGTGGCGGACGCGCTGCGCGAGTGGACCGACAGCGGGGCGCTGGACGCGGGGCTGCTCGGCTCCCGGGGGCTGCGGACCGTGCTGCGCGAGGCGGTGGCCGACGGCCGTGCGGACGGCCCCCGGTCCTGCCCGCCGGCCGAGCTGCTCGCCGAGCTGCGCGAGGCGGGGCTGCTGAGCCAGCCGCGGATCCGCGCCGCGGTGGACGAATTGCTGGCCGCCGAACGGCAGGCGACGCTCGGTGGAGTGCTGGAGCTGGCCGCCGCCGAGCTGCTGCCCACCCCGCTGACCGGGCCCGAGCTGCGGATGCGCGGCGGCACCTTCGTGGCGGTGCCCGACCTCTACTGGCCGCTGGAGGGCGTGGCGGTCGAGGTGGACTCGGCGCTGCGCTGCCTGAGCGACGGCGAGACCGCCTGGATGCGGGCCGGACAGCACCGGATGGCCTATCTGGGGGTGCGGGTGCTGCACCTGACCGCGGAGCAGGTGGCGGCGGACTCGGCCGCGGCGGCCGAGGAGCTGCGGCAGGCCCTGCTGCTCGGCGCCACCGACCTGGTGGAGCTGCAGGTCGCCGAGGGCTGAGC
Organism: Kitasatospora humi; assembly: GCF_020907985.1. GTDB lineage: Bacteria > Actinomycetota > Actinomycetes > Streptomycetales > Streptomycetaceae > Kitasatospora > Kitasatospora humi. Next base: position 59,395 of record NZ_JAJJPA010000014.1, read on the forward strand.
CGCAGCCCGCCCCGGGCCGGACGGGCTCAGCCCGGCACCGGCTTCCCCGATCAGCCCGGCACGGCTCCCCGCTCAGCCCGGCACCGGCTTCCCGATCAGCCCGGCACCGGCTCCCCGCTCAGCCCAGTACCGGCTCCCCGCTCAGCACCACGCCCGCCGCCCTCAGCTGCTCCAGCGCCTGCGCCGTGGTCCGGGCCGCCACGCCCGCCGTGTGGTCCAGCAGCACCCGGGTGGCGAACCCCGCGCGCGCCGCGTCCAGCGCCGTGGCCCGCACGCAGTGGTCGGTGGCGATGCCGACCAGGTCCAGCTCGTCCACCGCACGCTCGCGCAGCCAGTCGGCCAGCGTGCTGCCGTTCTCGTCGAAGCCCTCGAAGCCGCTGTAGGCCGCGGCGTGCGCGCCCTTGGAGAAGACCGCCTCGATCGCGCCGGAGGTGACCGAGGGCGCGAAGTTGGGGTGGAAGCCGACCCCCTCGGTGCCGGCCACGCAGTGCGGCGGCCAGCTGTCGACGTAGTCGGGCTCGGCGGAGAAGTGGTCACCCGGGTCGAGGTGGTTGTCCCGGGTGGCCACGATGTGGTCGTAGGACCCGCGCTCGGTGGCGATCAGCTCGGTGATCGCGGCCGCCACCTCGGCCCCGCCGGCCACGGGCAGGCTGCCGCCCTCGCAGAAGTCGTTCTGCACATCGATGACGATCAGGGCCCGGGACATGGTGTTGGATCCTTGCTGAATCGGGTGGTGAGTGGGGTGGCCACTCGGGAGCGTGGCCACTCTAGGGAGTGCCGGTGGGCGGTGGAAGGGGCGCTACCGCGCCGCCCTCGTCGCCGTCAGCCCAGCAGCAGCTCGGTGGCGATCACCGGCTCGCCGCGGGAGAGCTGGGTGGCCGACATCGGCAGAGCGGCCCGCGAGCGCAGGTGGCGTTCCCGGGCGGCGGCCAGCGGCTCCCGGCCGACCACCTCACCGGCCCGCACCAGCGGCACCTGCAGGGCGTGCCCGGCGAGCTCGGCGGGCGGCTCCCCGGTGCCGACCACCTCGGCCTCGGCCACTCCGTCGGCGTCCGGGCGGCGGGCCGCCCACTTGCGGCCGCCCGCACTGGACTTGGCGCCGGCCGAGCGCTTGGCCACCGGCACCAGCGGGGCGCCGGGATCGGCGGAGGCGGCCCGGGCGACCAGCTTGTAGACCATCGCGCAGGTCGGCTGGCCACTGCCGGTGACCAGACTGGTGCCGACGCCGTAGCCGTCGACCGGCGCGGCGGCGAGCGCGGCGATGGCGTACTCGTCCAGGTCGGAGGTGACGATGATGCGGGTCCGGTGGGCGCCGAGCTCGTCGAGCTGGCGGCGGACCCGGTGGGCCAGCATGGTCAGGTCGCCGGAGTCGATCCGGACGGCGCCGAGCTCGGGCCCGGCCACCTCGACGGCGGTGCGCACCGCCTCGGCCAGGTCGTAGGTGTCCACCAGCAGGGTGGTGCCGGTGCCCATCGAGGCGATCTGGGCGGTGAACGCGTCCTTCTCGGTGTCGTGCAGCAGGGTGAAGGCGTGCGCGGCGGTGCCGGTGGTCGGGATGCCGTGGGTGAAGCCGGCCTCCAGGTCGGAGGTGGCGGCGAAGCCGGCGACGTAGGCCGCCCGGGCGGCGGCCACCGCCGCCCGCTCGTGGGCCCGCCGGGCGCCCATCTCGATGCACGGCCGCTCCCCCGCGGCGGCCGTCATCCGGGACGCGGCGGCGGCCACCGCCGAGTCGAAGTTGAGGATGGACAGGATCACCGTCTCCAGGAGAACGGCCTCCGCGAAGCTGCCCTCGACGGTCAGCAGCGGGGAGCCGGGGAAGTAGACCTCGCCCTCCGGGTAGCCGTGGATGTCACCCGTGAAGCGGTAGTCGGCCAGCCAGCGCAGGGTCGGTTCGTCCACCACCCGCTGGTCGGCCAGCCAGTCCAGCTGGGCGGTGCTGAAGCGGAAGTCCCGCACCGCGTCGAGGACCCGGCCCACGCCGGCCAGCACGCCGTAGCGGCGGCCGTCCGGCAGCCGCCGGGTGAAGACCTCGAAGACCGAGCGGCGGTGCGCCGCACCGCTGCGCAGCGCGGCCTGCAGCATGGTGAGCTCGTAGCGGTCGGTGAGCAGCGCGGTCGAGGCGGCTGCCGGAGAGGTGGGCAGGGCGGTCGGTGCCGCCGCGAATGCCTGGGCGTCCATGCATATGATGCTACTACCACTTAGCGTCAGTTTGACGATTTTGGTGGCCGATCGCCGGGTCGGAATCGCTCCGCGGTCCCTCGGATGGCAGCATGGGAGGTCAGGGGGGCCTCTGCCGAGCGGGGGAGGGCGCCCAGCAGTTGCCAGACGCAGAGCCCGTGACCCGTCCCGTAGAGGAGAGCCCGCCGTGAGTGTCGCGCCGGCCGAGATCGAACGCCCCGAGGCCGAGAGCCTCCCGGTGGCGGAGCCGGACACGCCGTGGGTGACGATCGTCCACAACGATCCGGTCAATCTGATGAGCTACGTCCTCTATGTCTTCCAGGCGTACTTCGGCTACCCGAAGGAGAAGGCCCGCAAGCTGATGATGGACGTCCACACCCGCGGCCGGGCCGTGGTCTCCAGCGGCACCCGCGAGGAGATGGAACGGGACGTCCAGGCCATGCACGGCTACGGCCTGTGGGCCACCCTGCAGCACGACTGACGACCGGTCGGTTTCCGACCGGTCGCGCGGGGCGATCGCGCCCCGATCAACCGCACTCCAATCGATCACGAACACGGGACGGTAGTTGCACTGATGGCTGGCTTGTTCGAGCGGACCCGAGACGGGGGCGCGGCGATCGCGCTCGACCAGGTGGAGGCGGACATCCTCCGCTCGCTCGAGGTGCAGATGCTGGAGCTGATCGGGCCCGGTCCGGGCGGCGAGCCCGGCGCCGACCCGCTGGCCGCCCTGTTCGCCGAGGGCCCCACCGAGATGCCCGGCGACCCGGCACTGGCCCGGCTCTTCCCCGACGCGTACGGCGACCCCGGCGAGGCGGCCGACCCGCAGACCCGGGCACTGGCCGCCGAGTTCCGCCGCTACACCGAGCTGGACCTGCGGGCCCGCAAGCGGGAGGACGCGCTGTTCGTGGTCCGCTCGCTGGACAGCCTCGGCGGCGACGGCGGAGTGCTGAGCCCCACCGACGACGAGTGCCGGCGCTGGCTCGGCGCCCTCAACGACCTGCGCCTGACCATCGGCATCCGGCTGGAGGTCACCGAGGACGACGAGCAGGGGCTCTACCAGCTACCGGACAGCGACGAGCGCAAGCCGCTGGTGATGGCCTACCTGTGGCTCGGGGCCATGCAGGAGTCGCTGCTGGAGGCGATGACCGGCTGATCAGGGCCGTCCCGCCGCCGAGTTGGCGGCACCGTCCGCCGGTCGGAGGCGCTGACGGGCCGCTCGGGGCTGCCCCTATCCTGGCCGCATGCTGACCATCACCCGAGAGCTGCACGACGCGATCGTCGCCCACGCCCGCGCCGACCACCCGGACGAGGCCTGCGGGGTCGTCGCCGGACCGGCCGGCAGCGACCGCCCGGAGCGGTTCGTTCCGATGCTGAACGCGGCCCGCTCGCCCACCTTCTACGAGTTCGACTCGTCCGACCTGCTCAAGCTCTACCGCGAGATGGACGACCGGGACGAGGAACCGGTGATCGTCTACCACTCGCACACCGCGACCGAGGCCTACCCGTCGCGCACCGACGTCAGCTACGCCTCCGAACCGAACGCCCACTACGTGCTGGTCTCCACCGCCGAGGGCAACGGGTCCGAGGACCCCTTCCAGTTCCGCTCGTTCCGCATCGTGGACGGCGTGATCACCGAGGAGGACGTCCAGGTGGTCGACGCCTGACCGGCAACGGCCGACGGCCCGCGCCCGCCGGTCGCGGCCGGCCCGGCGCTCTGCAGTGGATCTCAGCCCTCGGAAGGAAAGTATCCGAGCAGCGAGACGGGCATGGAGGAACCCGGCCGGGAATCTATACGATGACCGCATGCGTTCCGTCGATGTGAGCACTCAGGCCCCGGGCATCCGCCTCGTGGCGCGCCTGCACATCGACCTGTGCCGGCACGCCGCGGCGATCTGTCCGGACGCCTGCCGCTGCGGCACCTGAGGGCGCGCCGCCCGGCCGGTCCGGGTGCGTGCGGCCGCACGCCCAGCCTCCGCCCCACCCCGCCGCGCCCCTGCGGCCCCACCACCACCTGCCCAGGAGCACAGCCATGGCCATCGAGGTCCGCATCCCGACCATCCTCCGCACCTACACCGGCGGCGCCAAGGCCGTCGACGGCACCGGCAGCAGCCTCGGAGAGCTCATCGCCGACCTCGACGTCCGCCACCCGGGCATCGCCGACCGCCTGCTGGACAACGGTGAGCTGCGCCGCTTCGTCAACGTCTACCTGAACGACGAGGACGTCCGGTTCCTGCAGGGCATCGGCACCGAACTGACCGACGGCGACAGCATCACCATCCTCCCCGCCGTGGCCGGCGGCGCGAAGTAATGCGTTACGACAGCCCCCTCCAAGCCGTCGGCAACACCCCGCTGGTCCGGCTGCCCCGGCTCTCCGCGGCCGTGCCGGGCAACGAGGCGGGCCTGGTGACGCTCTGGGCCAAGCTGGAGGACCGCAACCCGACCGGCTCGATCAAGGACCGCCCGGCCCTGCACATGATCGAGCGGGCCGAGGCGGCCGGCCGGCTCACCCCCGGCTGCACCGTGCTCGAACCCACCAGCGGCAACACCGGCATCTCGCTCGCCATGGCGGCCAAGCTCAAGGGCTACCGGATGGTCTGCGTGATGCCGGAGAACACCAGCGAGGAGCGGCGCGAGCTGCTCCGGATGTGGGGCGCCGAGATCATCTCCTCGCCGGCCGCCGGCGGCTCCAACACCGCCGTGCGGGTGGCCAAGGAGCTGGCCGCCGAGCACCCGGACTGGGTGATGCTCTACCAGTACGGCAACCCGGACAACGCCGGCGCGCACTACGCCACCACCGGCCCGGAGATCCTGGCCGACCTGCCGACCGTGACGCACTTCGTGGCGGGGCTCGGCACCACCGGCACCCTGATGGGCGTCGGCCGGTACCTGCGCGAGAAGGTCCCCGGCGTGCAGATCGTGGCCGCCGAGCCGCGCTACGACGACCTGGTCTACGGGTTGCGCAACCTCGACGAGGGCTTCGTGCCCGAGCTCTACGACGCCGAGGTGCTGACCAGCCGGTTCAGCGTCGGCTCCGCCGACTCGGTCCGGCGCACCCGTCAACTCCTGGCCGAGGAAGGCATCTTCGCGGGGGTCTCGACCGGCGCGATCCTGCACGCGGCGCTCGGCGTCGGCCGCCGGGCCGCCGCGGCGGGTGAGCGGGCCGACATCGTCTTCGTGGTGCCGGACGGCGGCTGGAAGTACCTGTCCACCGGCATCTACACCGCCGCCGACACCGACGAGGCGGTCGAGGCGCTGAAGGGCCAGCTCTGGGCCTGACGTGCCGCCAGGTCGCTCAACGGGCCCGCACCGCACGCTCGGTGCGGGCCCAGGTCGGTGCGTCCAGCAGGCCGACCCGGCGGCGGAAGGCGGTCAGCGCCACCTCGCGCAGCTCGTCGGTCTCCAGCCAGCCGGCCCGGCCCTCCCGGTCGCCCACCGAGCCCGGCGGCAGCGCCAGCACCCCGGGGCGCTGGTGCTGCTTGCTGGTGATCTTGACCACGGTCGCGGTCCGGCCGTGCACCGAAAGCACCAGGCAGGGGCGGTCCTTGCCGCCCGGGCGGTCCTCGAACGGCACCTCGGCCCACCAGATCTCGCGCGGCGCCGGAGTGCCCGCCGCCACTCCCGCCGCCCGGCGCGGTGCGGGAGTGCGGGCCGGGGCGGTACCCGGCCCCGCGCCGCGCGAGCGGCGGCCGAGCAGCACCACGAGGGCGAGCACCACCAGGGCGGCCAGGCCGAGCAGCGGATAGGCCGCGGCCGGGACGTGCTGCGCGAGGTCCGGGTGCGCTGGGTGCGGCTGCGCGAGATCCATGCGACGACCGTACCGGTGTGACAGTTGGGCAGATATCCGCCCCCTGCAGCCGGTTCGTCACGGAACAGCCACGACGCCCGCCGCACCCCGCACCGCCCGCCCGCGGCCGATTGGCTGGACCCGTTCACAGCCCTCGCACCCTCGGAGGTGACGCGCGTGTCTCGGGAAGCGTGGTCCTACCCGGAGATCGCCCACCACATCGGCGTCCAGACCGACACCGTGCGCAGCTACCGCCGGCACGGCCTCCTCCCGGAACCCGACTTCGTGGACGAGGCCGGCCACCCCCGCTGGTACCCGTCCACCATCAGGGCCTGGGCCCGCCGCCGCCCCGGCCACCGCTGACCCGCCGGACCCGCCGCAGCCCCCGAAAGCGTTGGCGCGCCACGGGATCCGCGCGCCGCCCCGTTCTGGTGATTCCAGCCACAGCCCGGCACGGGGACGGGGGCAAAGCGCCGCTCCGCCCTTACCCTCGACAGGCGACCGCTGCCGCTACCCACCGGTGTGACCCGGCGATGACCAGCGTGCGCGGGACCTGGATCGGGCGGAGGGGCTCGGGATGAAACTGACTGTGGTGGGGTGCTCCGGGAGCTTCCCGTCCCCCGAATCCGCCTGCTCCAGCTACCTGGTCGAGGCCGACGGCTTCCGGTTGGTCCTGGACCTCGGCAACGGCGCGCTCGGCGCCCTGCAGAACCACATCGGCCTCTACGAGGTCGACGCGATCGCCCTCAGCCACCTGCACGCCGACCACTGCATCGACCTGTGCGCCTACTGGGTGGCCCGCAACTACCGCCTGGAGGGCGTCCCGGCCCCGCTCCCGGTCTACGGCCCCGCCGACACCCCCGGCCGGATGGCCCGCGCCTACGACATGCCCGAGGCCCCCGGCATGACCGAGGTCTTCGACTTCCGCACGCTGCGCCCCGGCACCGTCGAGATCGGCCCGCTGACCGTCACCGTCGCCCGGGTCAACCACCCGGTGGAGACCTTCGCCTTCCGGGTCGAGCACGACGGCCGCTCACTCGTCTACTCCGGGGACACCGGGGTGAGCCGCGCACTGGTGGAGCTGGCCCGCGACTGCGACCTGTTCCTCTGCGAGGCGGCCTACACCGACGGCAAGGAGACCTACCAGGAGATCCACCTCAACGGCCGGGAGGCCGGCGAGCACGCCGCCGCCGCCCGGGCCCGCCGTCTGGTGCTGACCCACATCCCGCCGTGGACCGACCCGCAGCGCAACCTGCGGGACGCCGAGGCCGCCTTCGCCGGTCCCGTCGAGCTGGCCAAGGCGGGCGCGGCGTACGAGGTCTGAGACGGTGCGGGGTGGCCCGTCCGGCTGCGGACGGGCCACCCCGGGCCTGCGGCTCACCGAGGTCCCGTCTCACGCCTTGGTGGTGTCCTCGATCTCCTCCTCGGGCTCGCGGCCCGGGGTCGGCAGGTCGAACCTGGTGATCACGAAGCGGAACACGAAGTAGTAGACCGCGGCGAAGACCAGGCCGATCGGGAGGACCAGCCACTGGTTGCGGCCGTGGCTCCAGCCGAGCAGCAGGTCGATCAGGCCGGCCGAGAAGGTGAAGCCGAGGTGCACGCCCAGGGCCCAGGTCACGGCCATCGACACCGCGGTCAGCAGCACGTGGACCACGTACAGCGCGGGCGCGATGAAGACGAAGGCGAACTCGATCGGCTCGGTCACGCCGGTGACGAAGGAGGTCAGCGCAAGCGACATCATCATCCCGAGCACGGCCTTGCGGCGCTCCGGGCGCGCGCAGTGCGCGATGGCCAGCGCGGCGGCGGGCAGCGCGAACATCATGATCGGGAAGAAGCCGGCCATGAACTGGCCGGCGGTCGGGTCGCCGAACAGGTAGCGGGTCAGGTCGCCGTGCACCACGGTGCCGTCCGGCTTGGTGAAGTCACCCGCCTGGAACCAGGCGTAGGAGTTGACGAACTGGTGCATGCCGACCGGCAGCAGGGCGCGGTTGACCAGGCCGAAGGCGCCCGCACCGAGCGCCCCGGCACCGATCAGGGTGTTGTTCAGGTGGCCGATCGCATCGCCCACCGGGCCCCAGAACTGGGCGAAGAGCACCCCGACCGCGGTGCCGACGAAGGCCATGAGGATCGGGACCAGTCGGCGGCCGTTGAAGAAGCCGAGCCAGTCGACCAGCTTGGTGCGGTGGAACCGCTGCCAGAGCACCGCGCTGAGCAGGCCGATGACGATACCGCCGAGCACACCGGGGTTCTGGTAGGTCGCCTCCACCCAGGTGCCGTCGGCGAGGTGGCCCTCGGTGACCGGGAACGCCGTCAGGACCTTGCTGTACACCAGGAAGCCGACCACGGCGGCCAGCGCGGTGGAGCCGTCCGCCTTCTTGGCGAAGCCGATGGCGATGCCGATGGCGAAGAGCAGCGGCAGGCCGAACTTGGTGTCGAGGATGGAGCCACCGGCCGCGTCGAACACGGCGGCGACCTTGTTCCAGCCGAGGCCGTCCTTGCCGAAGACGTCGTCCTGGCCGAGACGCAGCAGCAGGCCGGCGGCCGGCAGCACGGCGATCGGCAGTTGGAGGCTGCGGCCCATCTTCTGCAGGCCCTGCAGCAGGTTCTGGCCGGACTTCCTGGCGGGGGACGGAGCGGCGGGCGACGCTGCCTGCGCTGTCGTACTCATGCGGGTGGTTCCTCACGGCATGGCGTACCGGGCGGGGTGCGGTCCGGAACCAGTACGCGAACTGGTCTACACCACAAGTGGTGTAGACCAGTTTTGTAGCACGGCGCGAGAGGGGCCGGAAGGGCCGACAGGCCCGCAGGTCGGAAGAGCTATGAAATCGAAACCTTATTGAGGATTAATGATCACTGCCCTGCGCGGACACGGCTGGACAGGGGGGCATCGGCGCCGGTCCGCGCGTTTTGGGAAGTACGACCACACTGGTGTAGACCAGTGGCGGTGCTGCCGGAAGCGCCCGACGGCCCGGGCTCCCGCCCACCGCCATCCTGGGACCACGGCCCCACCGGCGCGCGCGGGGCTGGGCCGATCGTGGCCGGCATGGCGGATCACCCCGAACCGGGCGATCCTGGTCGCGCCGGAGCGCGCCGCAGGCGAACTGAGCCCGCGTCACCACCCGGCACCCGCAGCACGGCACACCGCAGGACGGCCCCCGGCACCAGCGCCGGAGCGCCGAGACAGAGGGAGAAGGACCATGGCCAGCAAGGCTGAGAAGATCGTCGCCGGTCTCGGCGGCATCGACAACATCGAAGAGGTCGAAGGCTGCATCACCCGGCTGCGGACCGAGGTCAAGGACCCCTCCCTCATCGACGAGGCCGCCCTCAAGGCCGCCGGCGCCCACGGCGTCGTCAAGATGGGAACCGCCATCCAGGTCGTCATCGGCACCGACGCCGACCCGATCGCCGCCGACATCGAGGACATGATGTAGTCCCACCCCCCCAAACCCGAGCCCCACCCGCAGCCCGAGCCGGGCCGCAACGCCGAGGGCCCGTCACGCAGCCGCCGTGGCGGGCCCTCGACGTACGGGCCGACCACGCCGAGCGACTACGCTCGGGCACATGTCACGCATCGACGGCCGCACCCCCGACCAGCTCCGCCCGATCACCATCGAACGCGGCTGGAGCAAGCACGCCGAAGGCTCCGTCCTGGTCTCCTACGGCGACACCAAGGTGCTCTGCACCGCCAGCGTCACCGAAGGCGTCCCGCGCTGGCGCAAGGGCAGCGGCGAAGGCTGGGTCACCGCCGAGTACGCCATGCTGCCGCGCGCCACCAACACCCGCGGCGACCGCGAATCCGTCCGTGGCAAGATCGGCGGACGCACCCACGAGATCAGCCGCCTGATCGGCCGCTCGCTGCGCGCCGTCGTCGACCACAAGGCCCTCGCCGAGAACACCATCGTGCTCGACTGCGACGTGCTCCAGGCCGACGGCGGCACCCGCACCGCCGCCATCACCGGCGCCTACGTCGCCCTGGTCGACGCCGTCACCTGGGCCCGCGAGAAGAAGCTGCTGCGCGCCAAGGGCCAGCCCATCACCGGCGGCGTCAGCGCCGTCAGCGTCGGCATCATCGACGGCATCCCCATGCTCGACCTCCGGTACGAGGAGGACGTCCGGGCCGAGACCGACATGAACATCGTCTGCACCTCCGACGGCCGCTTCGTCGAGGTCCAGGGCACCGCCGAAGGCCAACCCTTCGACCGCGAGCTGCTCAACCGGCTGATCGACCTCGGCGCCCAGGGCTGCGCCGAGCTGGACGCCATCCAGCGCGAGGCGCTGGCCGGCTGACCGCTCCTCAGGGATCCGGGCGGGTGGCGGGCCGGGCGGCCCACCACCCGCACCCGCGGGCGGTCCGGGATACTGGGGAGCCATGAGCACCCCCCGCCGCCTGATCCTCGCGACCCGCAACCAGCACAAGGTCACCGAACTGCGCGCCATCCTCGGCGCCGCCGGCCTCAACGTCGAACTCGTCGGCGCCGACGCCTACCCCGAGGTCCCGGACGTGGCCGAGACCGGCGTCACCTTCGCCGAGAACGCCCTCCTCAAGGCGCACGCCCTGGCCCGCGCCACCGGCCTGCCCGCCGTCGCCGACGACTCCGGCCTCTGCGTCGACGTGCTGAACGGCGCACCCGGCATCTTCTCGGCCCGCTGGTCCGGCAGGCACGGCGACGACCGGGCCAACCTGGAGCTGCTGCTCGCCCAGCTCTCCGACATCGCCCCCGAACACCGCGCCGCCCACTTCGCCTGCGCCGCCGCCCTCGCCCTCCCCGACGGCACCGAGCGCGTCGTCGAGGGCCGCCTCCTCGGCACCCTGCGCACCGCCCCGGCCGGCAGCAACGGCTTCGGCTACGACCCGATCCTGCAGCCGCTGGGGGAGACCCGCACCTGCGCGGAGTTGACGCCGGATGAGAAGAACGCGATCAGCCACCGGGGCAAGGCCTTCCGCGCACTGGCGGAGGTGGTGGGGGAGTTGCTGGGGTAGGAGAAGATTCGGCCCAGTGTCGCCTTCGCTTCGAAGGTGACACTGGGCCGAATGCTGGTGCGCCCGGTGGGATTTGAACCCACAACCCTACGGTTCTAAGCCGCAGCTCTCTGCCGGTTGGAGTACAGGCGCATGCGTGAGTAGCCTACCCGGTCGGGCAGGAGGCCTGCACGGGGCCGAGGTCACGACGCGAGCGGGAGATTTCTGTTGCGGCCGCAGTAGGTGTCAGTGATGGCGTGGCAGTTGGGGCAGAGCAGGCGAAGGTTTTCCGGGCGGTTGTCCGACCAATCGCCATTGATGTGGTCGACCTCAAGCGTCAGCGACCGTCCATGCCAGACCGGACCGATGCCGCAGCTTTCGCAGGCGTCCAGGCGGCCGAGTTCGAGTAGAGCCCGGCGGAGGCGGGGGCCGTGCAGGCGTTGGGCGTCGCGCGGGCGCTGGACCAGCAGTTCCTCCGGCTTCCGCCGGTTGGTGGCGGGTCGGCCTCGGTTGGCGCCACCAGCACCGGTGAAATGGCTGGTGTCCAAGCCGTGTTGGGTGATCGCCGCCTTCAGCTTGCGGCGGTTCGTCGTAGTGTCGTCAAGGCCGAGTGAGCGGAGTACGCCGGCCAGGCTGAGCTGGGAAGCAATCACCTGCGCCAGTTCCGTTTTCGCCAGGGCCTCGGCCGGGTAGCCCGTGTCGAAGTGCGAGATGTCGATCCCGAATTGCTGGACGCGCTGCTTCAGATAGCCATACAGGCTGTCATAGGGAACAACGCCCAGGCTGCGGATCATTTCGCCGATGCTGCTACTCCTGGCGGCAGCAGCCGCCAAGCGCTCGCGACCATAGGCTTGGCGCGGACCGGTCGCCTTGCTCTGCTCGAAGTGGGAGATGTCAATCCCGTAGTGCTTGAGCCGCCGACTGAGGTAGCTGTGGGTGCCGCCCGCCTGGGGCACGCCGAGTCTCCTGATCATCTCGCTCACGCTCGTCGAGCATGCGGCCAGCTCGCTCAGCAGCTCCCTGGTGTACCTCGTGGGCTTGGACATGGCTTCCCTCCTTGCTGAGGGCAACGACGGACCGGTCGGGCGGGTAACGGGTCGTCGGCACGGGGATGCGGACTCGCTCGGTTGAGCGTGAAATTTTACTGCTCGCGGACAACGATTCTGTTGCGGCCTGTGCGGATCTGTGTGAACGGTCTTGACCGGTTGGGACGGCTGCGATGTCATGAGGGCGCTCGTGCGAGAGTCTGTTCGGTTCTGATGGATTACGGCCTTGCCCCCGCTAGGAGCCCGAGCCCATGACCACTGTGCACAACCGTCCCCGCACCCTTCCCCGCACCGCGTTGGCCGCCTTGGGCCTGCTGGTCTCGGTCGCCCTGACAGCCTGTTCGACCGGGCAGCAGAGCGGCGGCTCGGGCGGCGACACCGCCAAGGTGACCGGCAAGATCAGCATGACGTACCTGCAGAAGCAGGGCGACCAGGAGTACTTCGTCGGCGAGGCCGACGGGGCCAAGGCGGCGGCCGCCAAGTTGGGGGTCGACCTCAAGGTGGTCAATCTGGGCAACGACGCCAACCAGACGGTCAGTGAGGTCCAGTCGGCGATCGCGCAGAAGAGCAACGGCCTGATCATCGTGGTGCCGGACCCGGCAGTCGGGCCGCAGGTGGTGCAGATCGCCAAGGACAGCAAGGTCGCGTTGCTCACCTCGGACGACCAGATCTGCACCACCGGCCCCAATCCGGCCAACTGCGCCAAGTCCGACCTGGTGCCGCGGATCGGCTTCTCCGGCCAGCAGATGGGCCAGCAGGTCGGCCAGCGCGCCGCCGAGGAGTTCAAGAAGGCCGGCTGGAGCGCGGCGGACACCCGGACCATCTCCGCCTGGCAGCAGGACGTGACGGTCTGCGGCGACCGCGTCAAGGCCGCCAAGGACGCCTTCGGTCAGGCCGTCCCCGGCGTGCAGAACATCGACGTCGCCACCGACAACACCCCGACCGGCGCGCAGGACAAGGTGGCCGCGACCCTGACCGCCAACCCGGGCGTCAAGCACTGGGTGATCTGGGGCTGCAACGACGAGAACGTGCAGGGCGGCATCACCGCGATGCAGAACGCGGGCATCTCCCCCGACAACGTGATCGGCGTCGGCCTGGGCGCCTACCTGGCCTGCAAGGACTGGGGCAGCGGCAAGCCGTCCGGGATGAAGGCCGCCCTCTACATCAACGGCAGCGACGTGGGCGCCCTCGCCGTCCAGACCATGTACGACAAGCTCAGGAACGGCAAGGCCTTCCCGCAGGAGGCCTTCGCCCCCACCACCATGGTCGACGCCTCCAACTGGCAGTCGGCCGGCGTCAAGTGCAGCTGAGGCCGCTGCCGTGACGACCACGACCACGACCGCCGGCGCGGGCGTGCGCGACCTCGGCAAGCGCTTCGGCGAGGTCCGGGCGCTCGGCGGAGTGACCCTGGACTTCCCGGCCGGCCGGGTCACCGCACTGATGGGGGAGAACGGCGCCGGCAAGTCCACACTGCTGAAGATCCTGACGGGTGACCACCAGCCCAGCGAGGGCACCGTGCTGCTGGACGGCGCCGAGCTGGTGCTGGGCTCCCCGGCCCGGGCCAGGGCCGCCGGGATCCGGATCATCCCGCAGGAACCGGAGATCATCCCGCACGTCTCGGTGGCCGAGAACGTCTACGCGGGTGCGCTGCCGCGCACGGCCGGGCGCCGGCTGGACCGGGCCGAGCTGCGTCGGCGGATCACCGCCGACCTGGACCGGCTCGGCTTCTCCCGGGTGCTCGATCCGGACCTGCTGGGCTCCCAGCTCACTCCGGCGCAGCGCCAACTGGTGGAGATCCTGCGGGCGTTGACCGGCGAGGCCAGGGTGATCGCGTTCGACGAGCCGACCAGCTCGCTCTCCGAGCACGAGGTGGACGCGCTGTTCACGCTGATCCGCCGGCTGCGCGACCAGGGCGTGGCGGTGGTCTACGTCTCGCACCGGATGCAGGAGATCTTCCAACTGGCCGACCGGATCGCGGTGTTGCGGGACGGCATGCTGGCCGGTGTGCTGGACGCGGCCGAGGCGGGGGAGCAGGAGCTGGTGCGGCTGATGGTGGGCCGCGACCTCTCCCAGCTGTTCGTGCGCCAGAACGTGGCGACCGACCGGGTGGTGCTCCAGGTGGAGGACTTGACCACGGACGAGGTCCGGGGCGTCAACCTGGTGGTGCGGGCCGGCGAGGTGGTCGGGCTGGCCGGTCTGATCGGGGCCGGGCGGTCGGAGTTGGCGCTGGCGCTGGCGGGTGACCTGCCGGTGCGCGGGGGCACGGTCCGGCTGGACGGGCGCGGGCTGCGTCCGGGGCGGCCGGGTGAGGCGATCCGGGCCGGTCTGGGGCTGGCGCCGGAGGAGCGCAAGGCACAGGCGCTGTTCCTGCGGCGTTCGATCCGGGACAACACCTCGCTGGTGGTGCTGGACCGGTTGCGGCGCTGGCGGTTCGTCCGGCGGGGTGCCGAGCGGGAGTTGGCGCAGGGTTTCGCGGACCGGCTGCGGGTGCGGGCGTCGGGGATCGAGCAGGAGGTGCGCACGCTCTCCGGGGGCAACCAGCAGAAGGTGGTGCTGGCCCGCTGGTTGGCCCGCAAGCCCAAGGTGCTGATCCTGGACGAGCCGACCCGCGGCATCGATGTCGGTGCCAAGGCGGAGATCTACCAGATCATCGCCGACCTGGCGAGGGAGGGCGTGGCGTTGCTGGTGATCTCCTCCGAGCTGCCCGAACTGCTGGGGCTGGCGGATCGGGTCGTGGTGATGCAGAACGGCCGGATCACCGGGGAGCTGGACCGCGCCGAGGCCAGCGAGGAGCGGATCCTCGCGCTGGCGATGGCCGACGACCTGAGTGGCGTCGGCGGTCGGGGGGCCGACGGCGGTCCGAACGGCCACGGCGGTCGGACTGGCCCCGGCGGTCCTGAGGGCCACGGCGATCCGGGTCGCGAGAAGGAGCCGAGGGACGAAGGAGGGCGGCCATGACCACGTCCACCGCTGAGCAGGGCGTGCCGGAGGTCGAGCGGGGCGGACGGGCCGGCGGCGCGCTGGCCGCGGTCGGCGGGCAGAACCTGAGCCTGATCGCCGCCCTGGCGGTGGTGCTGGCGCTGTTCGGCTTGCTCAACGACAACTACCTGAGCTGGACCAATGTCCAGGTGATCGCCGAGGCGGTGACCATCACCGGGCTGCTGGCGGTGGTGCAGACCGTGGTGATCATCTGCGGCGGCCTGGACATCTCGGTGGGCTCGCAGGCGGGGCTGGCCTCGGTGGTCAGCGCGATGGCGTTCACCTCGGCGGGCGGCAACCCGCTGGCCGGCATCGCCGCGGCGGTCGGCATCGGTGTGGTGATCGGCCTCCTGAACGGCGCCGTCATCGTCTACGGCCGGGTCAACCCGACCATCGCCACCCTGGCGGGGCTGGCCGCCTACAAGGGCGTGGCGCAGCTGGTCTCCAACGGCGCGGCGCAGGGCTACGTGCTGAACGACAGCGTCTTCGTCTTCCTCAGCCGCGGCAGGATCGCGGGGCTGCCGGTGATGGTGTGGATCCTGATCGTGGCGGCG
The DNA here is from genome assembly GCF_020907985.1 of Kitasatospora humi. GTDB lineage: Bacteria > Actinomycetota > Actinomycetes > Streptomycetales > Streptomycetaceae > Kitasatospora > Kitasatospora humi. Next base: position 74,896 of record NZ_JAJJPA010000014.1, read on the forward strand.
GTGGCCGTGCACGTGCTGCTGAAGTACACCGACATCGGTCGGAACGTCTACGCGATCGGCGGCAACCCCACCGCCGCCCGGCTGGCCGGCATCAACCTGAACAAGTACCTGATCTCCGCCTACGTGCTGGCCGCCGTGGTGGCCGCGGTGGCGGGTGTCCTGCTGACCGCCCGGACCGGCTCCGGGCAGCCGGTCTCCGGCAGTGAGGGCCTGGAGCTGAAGTCGATCACGGCGGCCGCGCTCGGGGGCTGCGCGCTCAAGGGCGGCAAGGGCGGGATCGGTGGCACGCTGCTGGCGGTGGCGCTGCTCGGTGCGCTGGAGAACGGGCTGACGGTGCAGGGCATCAACTCCTTCTGGCAGAACGTGGCGCAGGGGTCGCTGCTGGTGGTGGCGGTGGTCATCCAGCAGCGGCGCAGCGGGGAGCGGGCCGTGGGGCTGCCAGGTTGACCCGACGGCGGCGGTCCCGGGGAGCCGGGACCACCGCCCCCGCGCTACGCCTCGACCTTGAGGTCGCGCAGCAGCTTGGCGACGTGCCCGGTGGCCTTGACGTTGTACAGGGCCCGCTCGACCTTGCCCTGCTCGTCGACGACCACGGTGGAGCGGATGACGCCGACCACCGTCTTGCCGTACAACTTCTTCTCGCCGAAGGCTCCGTAGGCCTCCAGCACCTTCTTGTCCACGTCGGACAGCAGGGTCACCTTGAGGTTCTCGGTCTCCCGGAACTTGCCGAGCTTCTCCGGCTTGTCCGGTGAGATGCCGATCACGTCGTAGCCGGCGCCGGCGAAGACCTCCAGGTTGTCGGTGAAGTCGCAGGCCTGGGTGGTGCAGCCGGGGGTGAGGGCGGCCGGGTAGAAGTAGACGATCACCTTGCGGCCCAGGTGGTCGGCGAGTGACACCTGGTTGCCGTCGGCGTCGGGCAGCGAGAATGCGGGGGCGGTGTCCCCCGCCTGGAGGCGCTCAGTCACGGTCGAATCTCTCCTCGTGCGGGACCACTGTCGTGCCGGGTGCCAACCTACCTCCGATGACGGACTCGACTGGGCCGTCTGACCCCGATGGTGGGTGGGGCCGCGCGAGCCGGGGGGCGAGCTGACAGACTGGGCTGGAGCAGACTGGACGTCAGGTGAGTGAGGTGGCCCGGGTGGGCAAGACGAAGGACGCGCGCGACGGCGCGGGACGGACCCTCGCGGAGATCGAGCAGAACATCGCGCGGACCCGGACCCAGCTGGCCGACACGCTCGACGAGCTGGCCATGCGGGTGCATCCGGCCACGATCACCGCGCAGGCCCGGGCGAAGGTGCTGGGTTCGGTGGAGGAGCGGGTCGGCCGGGCGTACGTGGTCGCCAGCCGGGGGGTGGAGCGGCTGAAGGCCGAGTTCACCGACGAGCACGGCAAGCCGCGCGCGGACCGGATCGTGCCGGTGGTGCTGGTCGGTGGCGGCGTGCTGGTGCTGCTGGCCTCGCGCAGGCGCAAGCGGGAGGGCTGACCGGTTTCCCGGATCGGCCCGGGCCCCCGCAGCGGCTCGGGCCCCGGCCAGGTACCGTCTGGGCGTGAGCGTGAACGACGACGAGCAGAACAGGCAGACCGAGCACGGCCGGCACGACCGGCTGGGCGAGAAGCTGCCCATCCGGATGCTGCACGACCGGGTGCTGGTGAAGACGGACGCAGGTGAGGGTGAGCGCCGTTCGACGGGCGGCATCCTCATCCCCGCGACCGCGGAACTCTCCAAGCGCTGTGCCTGGGCCGAGGCCGTGGCCGTGGGCCAGAGCGTGCGGTCGGTGGAGCCCGGTGACCGGGTGCTGTACGACCCCGAGGACAAGCTGGAGGTCGAGGTGCGCGGCGCCACGTACGTGCTGCTGCGCGAGCGGGACCTGCACGCGGTGGCGGCGGAGCGGCTGAAGGACACCGAAGGGTCCACCGGGCTGTACCTGTGAGCCTGCCTTGAACGGCTCGGGCCCTCACCGGCTTCGGCGGTGGGGGCCCGTTGCGATCCGGGCGGCGGAACCGGCTGCCGCTTGATCGCCTGCGTGATCACGGTCCCTGCCGTTAGCGTGAACTGACACGACTTCACGTGCCGCACTGCCCCGAGCGACGCCTGGGTACCCCCCCAGGGCCTGTCGGTCGGGGCCGATGCGTTGTGGGGCCTTGTCGCCCGCCGCGGTGGGCGAGTGGGCGGCCCGGGGTCCGTGGGACCGGTAGGGGTCGTCGATGGGGCCGGGGGTCCCACGGGCCGGCGAGGTCCAGGTGCGGTTGTCCCCCGAACTCCGGGTGGGACCATCGCTACCGTCCGACGGTGCCGTGATCGGCGACACTGGTGCGGTGGAGAGCGAGCGCAGCGGGGCGACGGCGGCCGGAGTGCGGTTCACCGCGGCCGATGAGGAGAAGCGCCGCGGGGTGCGGCGGATGAAGGCGATCGCGACCGGGTTCCTGGCGGTCGCGACGCTGGTGTTCGGGCTGTCCACCTGGGCCAAGGCGGCCGGGTGGGGGAGTTGGACGGGTTACGTGGCGGCGGCCGCGGAGGCCGGGATGGTCGGGGCGCTGGCCGACTGGTTCGCCGTGACCGCGCTGTTCCGGCGCCCGTTCGGCCTGCCGATCCCGCACACCGCGATCATCCCGACCAAGAAGGACGCCTTCGGCCGCACCCTGGGCGGCTTCGTCGGGGAGAACTTCCTCGCCGCCGCGGTGGTGCGCGAGCGCCTCGCCGCGCTCGGCATCGGGCGGCGGCTCGGCGAGTGGCTGGCCGCGCCCGGCAGCGCGGAGCGGGTCACCACCGAGGCCGCGGCCGCGCTGCGCGGGGTGCTGGCCGTGCTGCGGGACGAGGACGTGCAGGCCGTGGTGGGCGAGGCGATCACCCGGCGGGCCGCGGCCACCCAGGTCGCCGCCCCGCTCGGCCGGATGCTGGGCCGGGTGGTGGCCGACGGCGGGCACCACGGGCTGGTCGACCTGGTGGCGGTGCGGGCGCACGACTGGCTGGTCGAGCACCACGAGGACGTGATCCGCAAGGTCGCCACAAAGTCGCCGGGCTGGACGCCCAAGTTCATCGACCAGCAGGTCGGCGAGCGGGTCTACAAGGAGCTGCTGCGGTTCGCCACCGCGATCCGGGACGACCGGCAGCACCCGGCGCGCGGCGCCATCGACACCTTCCTGGCCGACTTCGCGGTGGAGCTGCAGAGCGACCCGGCCACCCAGGAGCGGGTCGAGCGGGCCAAGGCCGACCTGCTGGCCCGGCCCGAGGTGCAGGAGCTGATCGCCTCCTCGTGGAGCGCCGTCCGCTCCCTGGTGCTGACCGCCGCGGCGGACGAGCAGAGCGAGCTGCGCCGCCGGATCCGGCGGGGGGTCCAATCGTTCGGCCTGCGGCTGGCCACCGACCGGCGGCTGCAGCACAAGACCGACGGCTGGCTGCAGGACGCGGCGGCCTACGTGGTGGACACCTACCGGGCCGAGATCACCTCGCTGATCTCCGACACCGTGGCGGGCTGGGACGCCGACGACGCCTCCCGCAAGATCGAGGCCAATGTCGGGCGCGACCTGCAGTTCATCCGGATCAACGGCACGGTCGTCGGCGCCCTGGCCGGACTGCTGATCCACACCGTGGCCACCGCGCTGGGCGGATAAGCCTTCGTGCTCCGCGATCCCCCGGGGTCTAATGGGGGCTTGCCGCTGAGCGGTTGCCGAATTCTGGAGGAGTAGAGATGTCGCGCGGGATCGAGGCGTTCATCGCCGGTCTGCCCAAGGCGGAGCTGCACGTGCACCACGTGGGCTCCGCCTCGCCGCGGGTGGTGGCGGGGCTGGCGGCCCGGTACGAGGGCCGGACCAAGGTGCCGGTCGACCCCGAAAAGCTGGCCGAGTACTTCACGTTCACCGACTTCGCGCACTTCGTCCAGGTGTACCTGTCGGTGGTCGACCTGATCCGGGACGCCGAGGACGTCCGGTCGCTGACCTACGGCGTGGCCGAGGACATGGCCCGGCAGCAGATCCGCTACGCCGAGCTGACCGTCACCCCGTACAGCTCGGTGAACCGCGGCATCCCGGACAAGGCGTTCATGGAGGCGATCGAGGACGCCCGGGTGTGCGCCGAGCGGGACTTCGGGATCGTGCTGCGCTGGTGCTTCGACATCCCGGGCGAGGCCGGCCTGGAGTCGGCCGAGGAGACCGCCCGGCTGGCCCTGGAGGTGGGCGCCGACGGCCTGGTCAGCTTCGGCCTCGGCGGCCCCGAGATCGGGGTGCCGCGCCCGCAGTTCAAGCCGTACTTCGACCGGGCCCGGGCGGCCGGCCTGCACAGCGTGCCGCACGCCGGTGAGTCGACCGGCCCCGAGACGGTCTGGGACGCGATCCGGGTACTGGGCGCCGAGCGGATCGGCCACGGCACCCAGAGCTTCAAGGACCCGGTGCTGATGGACTACCTGGGCGAGCACCGGATCCCGCTGGAGGTCTGCCCGACCTCCAACCTGGCCACCCGGGTGGTGGAGCGGATCGACGAGCACCCGATCAAGCGGTTCGTCGACGCCGGTCTGCTGGTCACCGTGAACAGCGACGACCCGCCGATGTTCGGCACCGACCTGAACACCGAGTACGAGGTCGCCGCCCGCCTGCTCGACCTGGACGAGGCGGGCGTGGCCGGCCTGGCCAGGAACGCGGTCGAGGCCTCGTTCCTGGACCCGGCCGGCAAGGCCCGCATCAGCGCCGAGATCGACGCCCACCTGGCCGCCTGGCAGCGGGGCTGAGCTGCCGTGTCCTCCGTGCCCGGGGCGGAGCGCGCGTTCCGGGCACGGCCGGGTCCACCCGGTTGCGGTAGGCGTAGCACGTCGTGTCCCGGCGGCTACACTGGCGTATGAAGACGATCACCCAGCGCGAGTTCCGCAACCACTCCGCGGCCGTGATGGACGCCGTGGAGGCCGGCGAGACGTACCACATCACTCGCAACGGCATAGAGGTCGCCGAGTTGCGCCCGCTGGGCAGGCGTCGCCGCCTGAGCGCCGAGGAGCTGGTCGCCAAGGCGAAGCGGCTGCCGCGGGTCGACCACGCCGGGATGCGCAGGGAGGCCGACGAGTTCTTCGGCACGGCGGACCGTTTCGGTGACGGTGACGATCCGTGGGAGCGCCGGCGTGGCTGAGTGTCCGATTTCGGACGTGCTGGACACCTGCGCCCACAGCGATCTCGACCTGCTCGATCCGGCGAGCCTGCCGGTCGTGCCCGAGCTGACCGCGATCAGTGTCGCCGAGTTGCAGCAGGGCGTGGCCATGGCCGGGGACGCGGCCTCCCGGGCCGGGCGGCGGGAGGAGCTCGGCGCCGCGCTCGCCGACTTCGACCCGCTGCCTTTCGACGGTGAAGCGGCCACCCGGTACGGCACGATGGTCGCGCTGACCGTCGCGGCGGGCCGCGATCCGCGTCCGCGGCGGATGGACCTGATGATCGCCGCCATCGCCTCAGCCCGCGGTCTGCCCCTGTACACCCGCAACGCGGCCGATTTCCGTGGGCTGGACTCCGTGGTCCAGATGGTCCCGATCTGACGCGTAATCAGTCCACCGGCACCGTCCGCCCCGTTGCCGCCGAGTGCCTGGCCGCCTCCAGGATGGTGAGCGTGGCCACCGAGTCCCGGGGGTCGACCGGGGGCGGGGCGCCGGTGGCGAGGGCGTGGGCCAGGGCGGCGTAGAAGGCGGGGTAGTCGCCCAGGTCGGTGGGGATGGTGGTGTGCGCCTCGCGGGTGCCGAGGGTGCCGTAGTGGGTCGGGTCCTCGGCACCCCAGGGGATGTGGGTGTCCGGGCGGCGACCGGCCCGCAGGTCGGCCTCCTGCGGGTCCAGGCCGAACTTCACGTAGCCCGCGGTGTCGCCGAGCACCCGCAGGCGCGGGCCGGGCAGCGGGGCGGTCGCGCTGGTCCACAGGTGGGAGCGGACCCCGCAGTCGTGGCTGAGCGCCAGGAAGGCGTCGTCGTCCACCACCGCGCCGTCCCGGCGGACGTCGATCTCGGCGTAGACCGAGGAGACCGGGCCGAACAGGGTGAGCGCCTGGTCCACCAGGTGGCTGCCCAGGTCGTAGAGGGCGCCACCGGCCTCGGCCGGGTCGGCCAGCTCCCGCCAGCCCGCCTTGGGCTTGGGGCGGAACCGTTCGAACCGGGACTCGAAGCGGTGCACCCGGCCCAGTGCGCCGTCCTCGATCAGCCGCCGCGCAGTGCGGAAGTCGTTGTCCCAGCGGCGGTTCTGGAACACCGTCAGCAGCACGCCCCGGGCGGTGGCGAGGTGGCACAGCGACCGGGCCTCGGCGGCGGTGGCGGTCAGCGGCTTGTCCACCACGGTGGCGAGCCCCGCGGTGAGTGCCGCCCGGGCCAGCGGCAGATGGGTGCGGTTGGGGGTGGCGATCACCACCAGGTCGTACTCGTCCGATCGGTCGAACACCTGGTCGGGCGTGTCCAGTGGCCGTGCGTCCGGGTGCGCGGCGGCCAACCGGGCGCGGCGCTCGGAGTTGGCGGTGACCACGGCGGTCAGCCGCAGGTGCGGGGTGGCGGCGATCAGCGGGGCGTGGAAGGCGGCGCCGGCCAGGCCGTAGCCGAGCAGCGCGACGCGGTACGGGGCGGCGGTCCTCGCGGTACTCATGCTGCCGAGTCCACCACACCGAGGGGCCGCAGGGCGGTACATCGCTGTCGGCGGGCGGCCGGGGCCGATTACGCTGGTGACCGTCAGGGCAGCCTGTGGCGCCCGGCCGGCCGACGGTGTCCGGCCCGGAGCGATGCACGAGATCGTTCAGAACCGTCGCAAGACCGAGGAGACACCTACGTGGCAGAGCGCAAGCCCATCGAATCGTGGCTGACCGACATGGACGGGGTGCTGATCCACGAGGGCACCCCGATCCCGGGGGCCGACGAGTTCATCCGGCGGCTGCGGGAGTCCGGCAAGCCGTTCCTGGTGCTGACCAACAACTCCATCTACACGCCGCGCGATCTGGCCGCCCGGCTCGCCGGGATGGGCCTGCACGTGCCGGAGGAGTCCATCTGGACCTCGGCGCTGGCCACCGCGAAGTTCCTGAGCGGGCAGCGACCGGGCGGCACCGCCTACGTGATCGGCGAAGCGGGCCTGACCACCGCGCTGTACCAGGCCGGTTACGTGCTGACCGACAACAACCCGGACTACGTGGTGCTGGGCGAGACCCGGACCTACTCCTTCGAGGCGCTGACCAAGGCGATCCGGCTGATCAACGGCGGCGCCCGGTTCATCTGCACCAACCCGGACGAGACCGGCCCGTCCACCGAGGGCGTGCTGCCGGCGACCGGTTCGGTGGCGGCGCTGATCACCAAGGCGACCGGGGTGGAGCCGTACTTCGTCGGCAAGCCCAATCCGCTGATGATGCGTGAGGCGCTGAACACCGCCGGGGCGCACTCGGAGACCACGGTGATGATCGGCGACCGGATGGACACCGACATCGTGGCCGGCATGGAGGCCGGCATGGAGACGGTCCTGGTGCTGACCGGGCTGACCGCCGCCGCGGACGTGGAGCGGTTCCCGTACCGGCCGAACCGGGTGGTGGACTCGATCGCCGACCTCATCGAGCTGGTCTGAACGGTTCCCGCCCGGCGGGCCGGGCCGCGGTGCCCCCGCCGCCGCCCGGTCCGGCCGCGCCTGGGATGCTGCTGCTCGACCGGCGGCGAGCAGCTCGGGCGACGCGGTGCCGGTGGCCCGGCGGCGCCCGTTGCGGTGCGGCGCCGGGCCGAGGCGTACCACCACCGGGGGGAGCAGCAGTGGCAACCGAGACGGAGGAGAAGCGGGTCACCTGGGCGGAGCTCTTCTTCGACCTGGTCTTCGTCTTCGCGATCACCCAGATCTCCAATCTGCTCTACCTGCACCACGGCGCGGGCGGGGTGCCGCGGGCGCTGGTGGTGTTCGTCCCGGTCTACTGGTGCTGGGTGGGCACCACCGTGCAGGCCAACGTGCGGGACGTGGACAGCGCCCGGGACCGGGTGGGGATCTTCGCGGTCGGGCTGAGCGGCCTGCTGATGGCGCTGGCGCTGCCCGAGGCGTACGGCGCGCGGGGCGTGCTGTTCGGCGCGGCGTACTGGGCGGCCCGGCTGGTGCTGCTCTGGTTGATCGGCGGGATCAGGGGGGTGTGGCGCGGCCCCTTCGGGGTCGGGGCGGTGATCAGCGGGCCGCTGATGCTCACCGGGGGGCTGCTGCACGGCGACGCCCGCCCGGCGCTGTGGGCGGTGGCCGCCGCGGTCGACCTGGCGGGGCCGACCGTGCTGCGGTCGGTGCTGGCCAGGGTCGAGTACCACCCGGGCCACCTGCCGGAGCGGTTCGGCCTGCTGGTGCTGGTGGCGCTCGGCGAGTCGATCGTCGGCACCGGGGCCCCGGCCGCCGCGGTGCGCTCCCTGGGCAACGGCGAACTCTTCGCGGTGATCGCGGCGTTCACCATCTCCTGCGCGCTGTGGTGGGTGTACTTCGCGCACGCCAACGAGGCGATGCGGCATGCGCTGACCGTGACCGACGCCCGGGCCGGCATGCTGCGCCGGGTCTTCTCCTACGCCCATCTGGTGCTGGTCGCCTCGGTGATCGCGATCGCGGTCGGCTTCCACGTCACGGTGGCCGAGCCGGGGCGCCGGCTGGACCTGGGCACCCTGGGGCTGCTCTACGGCGGCTGCGCGCTCTACCTGCTGACCTTCGGTTACACCCGCTGGACGATGTTCCGGCTGCCGGCGCACACCCGGCTGGTCGCGGGCGCGGTGCTGCTGGCGCTGGTCCCGGCGCTGCTGCTGGTGCCGGCGCTGGCCGCGCTGGTGGTGCTGGCGGTGCTGCTGGTCGGGCTCAACGCGGTGGAGGAGGCCCGGATCCGGCGGGCCGGGGCGGCCGCCGCCGAGCCGGTGCCGCCGGTGCCCGTCGAGCCGGCCGCCGCCGAATAGGCGCTGTCGGTGCGGCTGTGTAGCGTGCGGGGTGCACGAGCAGGAGTCCGAGGAAGGGTGGCGCGGTGACCGAGGTCGCTGAGGTGGCAGCAGGTGTGCTGGAGAACGAGTTCGAGCTGCCCGAGTCCTGGCGGGAGGTGCTGGCCGGCGAGACCGAGCAGCCCTACTTCGCCCGGCTGGCCGAGTTCGTGGCGGCCGAGCGCGCCGAGCACCAGGTCTTCCCGCCGCGCGGGCAGGTCTTCTCGGCGCTGGCCGCGACCGCCTACCAGGACGTCAAGGTGCTGGTGCTCGGCCAGGACCCGTACCACGACGACGGCCAGGCGCACGGCATGAGCTTCTCGGTGCTGCCGGGCACCAGGACCCCGCCGTCGCTGCGGAACATCTTCAAGGAGCTCCACGCCGACCTGGGCGTGCCGGTGCCGGACAACGGCTACCTGATGCCGTGGGCCGAGCAGGGGGTGCTGCTGCTCAACGCGGTGCTCACGGTGCGCGCGCACCAGGCCAACTCGCACAAGGGCAAGGGCTGGGAGAAGTTCACCGACGCGGTGATCAAGGCGGTCAGCGCCCGCGAGGAGCCGTGCGTCTTCGTGCTCTGGGGCAACTACGCCAAGAAGAAGCTGCCGCTGATCGACACCAGCCGGCACGCGGTGGTGCAGGGCGCCCACCCGTCGCCGCTGTCGGCCAAGCTCTTCCTGGGCAGCAAGCCGTTCTCGCAGATCAACGCGGCGCTGGAGGGGTTCGGCGCCACCGCGATCGACTGGCGGCTCCCGGACTTGGCGGGCTGACCGCGGGTCGGCTGTCCGTGTGGTGTCGCGCCACAGTCGGTCCACCCGCCTTGGGGTGGTGAGCGCCATGGGCGGCGTGGCCGTGCTGTCCTAGGGTGCTCAGGTCCCGGCGTCGCGAGAAGGGTGCTGATCACCATGCCCGTCGAGTCCCCCCTGGCCGAGGAGCTGGCCGTACCGGTGCCCGGCGGCTCGCTGGCGGTGCTGCGCTGGCCCGCCGCCGTGCCGGACGCGCCGACCGTGCTGGCGGTGCACGGCATCACGGGCAACGCGCAGTCCTGGGCCGTGGTGGCCCGGCAACTGGCGGGCCGGGCCACCCTGTTGGCGCCGGACCTGCGCGGCCGGGCCGGCAGCTCGGCGCTGCCCGGGCCGTACGGCCTGGCTCGGCATGCCGCCGACCTGGTCCTGGCCGTCCGGCAGCTCGGCGTGGGCCCGGTCCAGTTGACCGGCCACTCGATGGGCGCCTGGGTCAGCGCGCTGGCGGCGGTGGCCGAACCGGAGCTGTTCACCCGGGTGTTGCTGGTGGACGGCGCGGTGAGCTTCCCGCTGCCGCCCGGCGTGGCTGAGGAGGACGCGCTGGCCGCGGTGCTCGGCCCGGCGCTGGACCGGCTGACGATGACCTTCACGGATCTGGCCGACTACCGGGCGCACTGGGCGCGGCACCCGGTCTGGCCGAGCCTGGACGCGGTCGGCCGGGAGCTCTTCCTGGCACGTGACCTGACCGGCGTGGAACCGCGGTTGCGCACCGCCTGCGTGCCGGAGGCGGTCGAGACGGACGGCGCGCAGGTGCTGCTGGACCCGGAGGCGGCCGCGGCGGTCCGGCGGTTGGGTGGTCGGGCCGAGTTGCTCTGGGCCGAGCGGGGGCTGCAGGATCAGCCGCAGGGCCTCTACGACGCCGAGCGACTGGCCGGTGCGGGGCTGGAGTTGACGACCAGCAGGGTCGCGGACAGCAACCACTACTCGATCGTGATGGGCGCGGCGGGCGCGGCCGTGGTGGCCGAGCGGATGCTGGCCGCGGCCGGCGGCTGAGCACGGCCGAGCAGCTGGGCATGGCCCAACGGCCGGGCGCGGCCCAACGGCCGGGCGCGGCTGAGGGGCCGGCGGACATCGCCGGCCCCTCGGCCGCGCCGTGGACGGAACGTTTCAGCTCGCCGTGCCGAGGAAGGTCTCCCAGCCCTCCTTGGGCGCCTGGCCGATGCCCAGGGTGCGCAACTTGCGCAGCGTGGACTCGTCCTGCACCTCCAGCCACTCGACCAGCTGGCGGAACGAGACCAGCCGCACCTCCGGCTTGTCGGCGATGTCCTTCAGCACGGCCTCGACGGCGTCCATGTAGATGCCGCCGTTCCACTGCTCGAAGTGGTTGCCGATGAACAGCGGCGCCCGGTTGCCGTTGTAGGCGCGGTTGAAGCCGGCCAGGTAGCTCTGGTGGGCGGCGTCCCGCCAGGCGCCGAACTGGCCGGGGTCGCCCTTCGGGTTGCCGTTGGACTGGTTGGCCATGATGTTGTAGTCCATCGAGAGCACCTCCCAGGTCTTCCCCGGGTACGGTATGGACTGCAGCGGGAAGTTCCAGATCTGGCCGTTCTGCACCTTCTGCGGCCACACCTGCTTCTCACCCGGTGAGCTGGCGTCGTACTTCCAGCCGAGCTTGGCGGCGGTGGGCAGCAGCCCCTTCTGGCCGTCCAGGCACGGGGTGCGGGCGCCGATCAGCTCCTTGGTGTAGTCGAACGGGAACGGCGGCACGTCGGTGAAGCCGGTGTTGGTCTTCCACTTGGTGACGAAGTCGACGGCCTGCTGGATCTCGCTCTCCCAGTCCTCCGGCGACCACTTGTTGACGCCGTTGTGGTCGGGGCGGGTGGCACAGAAGTGGCCGTTGAAGTGGGTGCCGATCTCATGGCCGTCCAGCCAGGCCTGGCTGATCATCTTGATGGTGTTCTTGACGGCGTTGTCCGATATGTACGGGATGTCGGAGGCGCCCACCGAGTGGTGCGGCGGGTGGTAGAGGTTCTTCTTGCTAGCCGGCAGGCAGTAGAGGCCGGAGAGGAAGAAGGTGAAGGTGGCCTTGTGGTCCTTGGCGAGCTTGAGGAACCGCTCGAACTGGCCGTCCTCGGTGGCGCCGGCGCCGTCCCAGGAGAAGACCACGAACTGCGGCGGGCGCTGACCGGGAGCCAGCTTCTCGGGCGTGGGCTGGTTGGGCTGGGGGCCGGTGTCCGAGGTGGAGCCGTCGCCGATCAGGGTGGCCTTGCCGGAGGGCGTGGGGTCGGGCGCCGGGCTGCCCGCGGCCGTCGCGGTGGAGCCCCCCGCGGGCTGCACGCTGTCCTGCGTCGTTCCGGTGCTGCTGCCGCACGCGGACAGTGCGCCAAGGGCCGCGGTGGCCGCGCTGGCGCTCAGCACGGACCTGCGCGAGATGCTGCTCATGGTCTCCCCAGCCAGGTAGTTCGCCCGTCGGATCCCGCGAACGGCAGGGAGCAGCCGGGCAATTTACGGCATATGATCATCATTTTTCAATCAGGATGTCATGGAGAACGCCCAGGATCCAAGGCGCGGAGAACTCCCGACACTCCTCGGCAAGACGGCGAGCAGCCGACTTCCGGATCCGGGGAGGTCGGTCCTGTTGCGATCCTGGGACAAACCTGAGAGTCAGGCGGCTTCGTCGAGTTGCGCCACGACCGCCAACTGCCGACTGCGGCGCACCAGCCGGGCCACCGCGGCGCTGATCGCGGTGGCGGCGGCGCAGGAGACCGCCAGGCTCAGCCAGGTGGTGTTGAACCAGTGGCTGTCCAGCCAGCCCAGAGCCACTATGTAGCAGGCCCACACCACCGCGGACACGGCGCACCAGTGCAGGAAGGTCCGGGAGCGGTTGACCGAGTGGCCGATCGCCAGGTCGAGCACGGTCCGCCCGCCCGGCACGAACCGGGCCACGATCACCACGGCGGCCGCCGCCCGACTGGTCCGGTTCTCCAGGGAGCGCTGCACCCGCCTCACATTGGCGGCCAGTTGCGGACTGCGGCTCAACCGGCGGCGCAGCAACCGGCCGCCGCGCCGGGCCACCGCCAGCAGCAGCACGTCACCGAGGAACGAGGCCGTGGCGACCGCGGCGGCCAGCAGGAACGGTGCGTCGGCGTTGTGGGAGGTCTTCAGGACGGCCAGGATCACCAGGGTGCCGCTGGGGAGGAAGGGGAGGAAGGCGTCGCCGAGGACGGCCAGGACGGCCACCACGCAGAACCAGCTCGACGTCATCAGCGCCGGACTTCCCATGATTCACATCTCCCTCCGGACCGCCCGGAGAGCACAGGTGGCACCGCGCTCCAACGCTAGCGGCTCAGGATGAAGATCTTCTCAGCGCCCCCTGAACGCACTCTTGACTTTCGGCCGCGGAGGTGACGAAGAGCTCGGCGTCGAGGTGGCACAGCACCGGGACCGACCCCGGGCCGAGCCGCGACCGGCCTGGTCGGAGCCGGTTGCCGGCTATCCGGCCGGCCCCGCTCCGGTCAGCGCACCCAGCGCACACCGTCCGGAACGTCCGCCGCCAGAACGTCAATTGGCGCGTCGCTCGACGTCCGGTCAGGCGCGCAGCGGATCCGGCGCCGGCTGCCACGGGCGGGCCAGCAGCACGAAGGCGAGCAGCGCGGCGGCCGCGTAGCCGAGCACCACCACGGCCATCGGCAGGGCGCTGCCCTGACCGCCCAGGCCGACCAGGACCGGCGCCACCGCGCCGGTGAGGAACTGCACGGTGCCCAGCAGCGCCGATGCGGTGCCGGCCGCGTGCGGCGCCCGTTGCAGGGCCAGCGCCCCGGCGGGCGGCGAGGCGGTGCCGAGCGCCGCCGCCATCAGGAAGAGCCCCGCGGTGAGCGCGGCCAGGCCGCCGTGCCAGACGGTCGACATCAGCACCAGCAGCAGCCCGGCCAGGGTGAGCGCCACCACACCGGCCAACTGGATCCCGTGCGACGAGAAGCGCCCCAGCAGCACCCGCCCGTTCAGCTGCGACATGCCCACCAGGCCCAGCTCGACCAGCGCGAAGATCACGCTGTACTGCTGTGCCGAGCCGTGGAACACCTCCTGGACCACGTACGGCGAGCCGCCGATGAACGCGAAGAGCGCCCCGAAGCCCAGGGCGATGGTGAGCAGGTAGGCGCTGAACAGCCGGTCCGACAGCAGCTGCCGCATGGTCCGCAGGGTGTCCGGCAAGCCGCCGGACCGCCGTCGCCCGGCGGGCAGCGTCTCCGGCACCCGCAGCGCGGCCGTGACCAGGATCACCCCGCCGAGCGCCGCCAGCACCGCGAACACCCCGCGCCACGAGGTGACTCGCAGCAGCTGCCCACCCACGATCGGCGCCAGCAGCGGAGCCGAACCGGAGACCAGCATCAGCGAGGCGGCGAACCGGGCCGCCGCCAGCCCGTCGAACAGGTCCCGCACCACGGCCCGTGAGATCACGATGCCGGCGGCACCGCAGAGGCCCTGCAGCAGCCGGCAGGCGATCAGCACCCGCACGTCCGGCGCCAGCGCGCAGCACGCGGTGGCGAGCGTGTAGAGCGCCATCCCCAGCAGCAGCGGCCGGCGCCGCCCCAGCGCGTCGCTCAGCGGCCCGGCCACCAACTGGCCCAGCGCCAGGCCGACCAGGCAGGAGGTCAGGGTCAGCTGCACCAGGGCGTCCTGGGTGTGCAGACCGGTGGTGACCCGGGGCAGCGCCGGAAGGTACATGTCCATCGAGAGCGGTGCCAGTGCGGTCAGCGAGCCGAGCACCAGGGTGAGCAGCAGGCCGGTCCCGGGTGCGGCGGGTCTCGCGGCGGGCGCGGCGTCGAGGGCGGGAGACGAGGGGGGCGCGGGCGGCGACGTGTCGGGCATCGCACCACGGTACTGGTGTTCGAGTGGGAACAGTCGCGGCCGCAGCGCTGTTGTGCTGCCACGACCAGTCGAGCACAGCCGAGGAAGAGGTGGACCGATGACCGGTGAGGACAGGCAGCCGAGGAGCGACATCCGCGGCGTGGTCCGCGGCAGCGCCCCGGCCCCGCTGTCGATCCTCGACCTCGCCACCGTCGGCGCCGGCTACACCGCAGGTCAGGCCCTGGAAGCCACCACCGACCTGGCCCGCACCGCCGAGCGGCTGGGCTACCACCGCTTCTGGGTGGCCGAGCACCACGGCATGCCCGGGGTGGCCAGCTCCACGCCCGCGGTGCTGCTCGCCCACCTCGGCGCGCACACCAGCACCCTGCGGCTCGGCTCCGGCGGCGTGATGCTGCCCAACCACGCGCCGCTGGCCGTCGCCGAGCAGTTCGGCCTGCTGGAGGCACTGCACCCGGGCCGGATCGACCTGGGCCTGGGCCGGGCGCCCGGCACCGACCCGGCCACGGCCCGCGCCCTGCGCCGCGGCAGTCTCGAAGACGGCGAGGAGTTCCCGCGCCAGCTCTCCGAGTTGACGCACTTCCTGGACGGCGACTTCCCCACCGGCCATCCCTACGCCCGGCTCTCCGCGGTGCCGAACGGCCCGCAGCGCCCGCCGATCTGGCTGCTCGGCTCCTCCGGCTTCAGCGCCCAGCTGGCCGGCCGACTCGGCCTGCCGTTCGCCTTCGCCCACCACTTCAGCGCGGCCAACACCGTGCCCGCGCTGGAGCTCTACCGGTCCAGCTTCCGCCCCTCCGATGTGCTGGACGAGCCCTACGCGCTGATCGGCGTGAGCGCCGTCGCGGTGCCCGACGGCGGTCTGGAGGCGGCCCGCCACCTCGCCCGGTCCGCCGCGCTCGGCATGCTGCGGCTGCGCCGGGGCATGCCGACCGCGATCCCCACCCCGCAGGAGGCGGCCGACCACCCGTACAGCCCCGCCGAGGAGGACTTCGTGGAGTCCTGGATGGCCAATGTGGTGATGGGCGAGCCCGGCCGGGTCGCCGACGGCCTGGAGGAGCTGCGCAAGCGCACCGGCGCCGACGAGCTGATGGTCACCTCGCACTTCCACGGCCACGAGGCCCGGCTGCGCTCCTACGAACTCATCGCCGAAGCCTACGGCTTGTCGGGCTGACCGTCAGGGCACCGCGGGCGACCACTCCGGCCCGGAGCTTCGCACCCGTCCCTCCCGCAGTATCGCGGAGACCAGGGCCGGGTCGCCGGGGCGGGCGAAGAACCAGCCCTGGGCGGTGTCGCAGCCGGTCAACCGCAGCCGCTCGGCCTGCGCCGCGCTCTCGATCCCCTCGGCGGTCACGGTGAGCCCCAGGTCGTGGGCCAACCGCACCATGGCGCCCACGATCTGCTCGTCCGCCTCGCTGCGCCGCGAGCGCGGCTCGGGCCGGCCGACCGGGGCGGGATCGCGGAAGCCCTCGATGAAGCTGCCGTCCAGCTTCAGTGCGTGCACCGGCAGCCGGGAGAGGTAGGCCAGGTTGGAGTAGCCGGTGCCGAAGTCGTCGATGGCGATCCGCACGCCCATGTCGGCCAGCGCCTGCAGCGCCTGCAGCGGCCGGCCGCTCGGCCCCAGCACGGCGCTCTCGGTGAGCTCCAGCTGGAGCAGCCGGGCCGGCAGGCCGGTCTGCTCCAGCACCCGGGCGACATCGGTCACCACGTCGGAGTCCCAGACCTGGCGGGCCGCCAGGTTGACGCTGACGAAGGCCTCGGTGTCCGGGAACTCGGCCAGCCAGCCGCGGGCCTGCCGGCAGGACTCCTCCAGCACCCATCTGCCCAGCGGCACGATCGCGCCGGACTCCTCGGCCAGCGGGATGAACCGGTCGGGCGAGAGGGTGCCGAACCGCGGGTGCCGCCAGCGCACCAGCGCCTCGGCGCCGTGCACCGCGCCGTCCGCCAGGCCCACCAGCGGCTGGTACTCGACGGTGAACTCGCCGCGCTCCAGCGCCGGGCGCAGCGCGGTGGTGAGCAGCCGGCGGGTCAGCTGGTGGGCGCCGCGGTCCCGGTCGTAGAGCGTCCAGCGGGCCCGGCCGTCGGCCTTGGACCAGTAGAGCGTGGCGTCCGCGTCCTTGACCAGCTCGGTCGGGGAGGTGGTGGCGATGGGCCGCTCCACCACGCCGACGCTGGCGGTGATCGACAGCCGGTGCCCGGACACCTCGAACGGGCGCTCCAGCACCGCGAGCAACTGGCCGGCCAGCGTGGTCAGCTGCTCGCTGCCCTCGCTGTCGATGACCAGCAGGGCGAACTCGTCGCCGCCGAGCCGGGCCACCAGCTGGCGGTCGCCGCTGGCGAACCCGCGCTCCAGCCGGGCCGCGACCGCGCTCAGCAGCTGGTCGCCGATGTGGTGGCCGAGGGTGTCGTTGATGGCGGCGAAGCCGTCCAGGTCGACGTAGCAGATGCCGACCCGGCGGCCACTGGTGGCGCCCTCGGCGTTCGGGCGGGGGGCGCAGGCGTCGTTCAGCCGGTCGAAGAAGAACGTCCGGTTGGGGAGCCTGGTGAGCGGATCGTGCAGCGCCTGGTAGGCGAGCCGGTCACCGAGCCGGCGGCGCTCGGTGACGTCCTCGAACATGGCCAGGGTGTAGAGCGGGGTGCCGGTCGAGTCGCGGATCAACGAGATGGTGACACTGCTCCACACCTCGCGCCCCTCGCGGTGGTTGAGTCGGCGCTCCAGGCGCAGCCGGTCCCGCACCCCCATCACCAGCTCCCGGTAGAGCCGACGGGCGCCCTCCTCCGGGGTGATGATGTCGTTGATGTGCATCTGCACCAGCGCGGCGACCTCGTGCCCGAGCATCTCGGCCAGTGCCGGGTTGGCCTCCAGCACCAGGCCGTCGGTGTCGATCAGCAGCATGCCGATGCCGGCGTCCGCGAAGGCGGCGCGGAACCGCAGCTCGCTGGCCCGCAGCGCGGCCAGCAGCTCGGACTCGGGGGTGAACGAACCAGGCAGCACGGCAGCGCAGTTGGGGCAGTGCCCGGTTGGTGGTGACAGATGAATGGGGACGGTACCGGTTGCTCCTGCCTCGGTGGGCTGGCACAACGTGTCGTGCCGCACGCTCTGGCGGTGTGCGTCGGCCCCCTCGTTCCGGCCTCGCACGGCTGCTCCCGTCCGCTGCTGACGCTCGCTCTACTTGGGCCGATCATAGGCTGCTTGGCGAAGCGGAGGCCACTGCCGTCAGGGTGAATCGTTGGAATTCGGGGGTGGTTCCGGCTCGGGCGGCGCACCCCCGGCGGCCGGGCGCGGGTGTGCGCCGGGGGCGTGCGCTTGTGATCAGCCGTCCGGTCGGTGGCCGACCTGCCGGCGCGTCAGGCCAGCTCGGCGGTGAGCGTGATGGTGGTGCCGGTCAGCGCCTGGCTCACCGGGCAGTTCTTCTTGGCCTCCTCGGCGGCGGCCCGGAAGCCCTGCTCGTCGAGGCCGGTCACCTGGCCGCGCACGGTCAGGTGGATGCCGGTGATGCCCTCGCCGGGCTGGAAGGTCACATCGGCCCTGGTCTCCAGCCGGGTCGGCGAGTGGCCGGCACCGGTCAGGCCGTGCGAGAGGGCCATCGAGAAGCACGACGAGTGGGCGGCCGCGATCAGCTCCTCCGGGCTGGTCCTGCCGTTGGGCTGTTCGGCCCGGGACGGCCAGGAGACCTGCTGCTCGGGGATGCCGGAGGAGTCGAAGGTCACCGTGCCGGAGCCGGTGACGAGTTCGCCCTCCCAGACGGTGTGCGCGGTGCGGACAGTGGCCACGGTCGGTGCCTCCTGCGGATCGTTGCGTCAGTTCCGGTCATGCCGTCCTCAGCCTAAGCGCAGGGGGCGGCGCCAGCAGGGCGCGCGGCGGGTCGTCGCCGCGGTGGCGGGCGCGCGCCCCACTCAGGGAAGCTGGCAGAGAGTCAGCCGGGCGCCGCTCGGATCGGTGCACGGCACCAGCCGCCCGTACGGCGAGTCGAACGGCTCGTGCAGCACCCGGCCGCCCAGCCCCGCCACCTGCTCGGCCGCGTGGTCGGCGTCGACCACCGCGAAGTGGACGGCCCAGAAGGGGTGCGGGACGGGGGCCCGGTAGCGGCCGCAGACCGGCAGGCCGTTGGAACCCGGCACGGTCCAGGCCGTGTAGTCGAAGTCGCGCCCGTCACCGATCTGCTTCTGCTGGTAGGGGAAGAGCGCCGCGTAGAAGGCGTCCGCCGAATCGGCCTGCGGGCAGGTCAGCTCGTGCCAGCACATCGCGCCCGGCTCGCCGTAGACCGCCGCACCGGCGTGCCCGCCCGGCTGCCAGAGGCCGAAGGCGGCGCCGGTCGTGTCGAACGCGTAGGCCA
Organism: Kitasatospora humi; assembly: GCF_020907985.1. Lineage (GTDB taxonomy): Bacteria > Actinomycetota > Actinomycetes > Streptomycetales > Streptomycetaceae > Kitasatospora > Kitasatospora humi. The sequence goes on from NZ_JAJJPA010000014.1 coordinate 93,733, forward strand.
GCCGGCCCGCGCCCGGCACCCGGCGCGGGCCGAGCACGCCCTCGCCGCCCGCCGCCGCCACCCGCCCGTAGGCGGCGTCCAGGTCGGCCGCCGCCAGGTAGACGTTCCAGGCCGACGGCAGCCGCTCGGCTCCGGCCGGCGGGGGCAGCAGCGCGGCGGCGGGCCGGCCCCCGCTCAGGCACATCGTGTAACCGTGGTACTCGGCGCCGAGTTCCTCGAAGTCCCAGCCCAGGATCGGACCGTAGAAGTCCTGGGCGGCGAGCGGATCGGCACAGGTCAGGTCGGCCCAGCAGGGGGCGCCGTCGGGGTAGGAGTCGCGCACGGGCATCAGGAGGTGGGCCTTTCGGGAGCGGGGGTGCCAGTGCGGTCATGATCCGGCCGCATGTCACGCTCGGCAACCGGACGCGCCCGGACGGTGAGCTGTCCGCATGCCGGACGATCCGCCCGAAACGACTCGGCGCGGATCCCGCGGGCTGTTAGATTTGCCCGGCCCGTGCGGATCGGCCGGGCAGTCCCTGGCCCCGGCACCCGGAGCAGACCCATGACCGAGCAGCCCACCGCCTCCCTGGACGAGGTCGACCCCGCTGTCCGCGCCGAGCTGGCCGGACTGCGGCAGAGCATCGACAACATCGACGCCGCCGTGGTGCACATGCTCGCCGAACGGTTCAAGGCCACCCAGCGGGTCGGCCGGCTCAAGGCCGAACACCGCCTCCCGCCCGCCGACCCGGCCCGCGAGCGGGACCAGATCAGGCGGCTGCGCGAACTCGCGGCCGGGGCCCACCTGGACCCGGTCTTCGCGGAGAAGTTCCTGAACTTCATCATCGCCGAAGTGATCCGCCACCACGAGGCGATCGCCCGGGACGCCGGGAACGGCACGGCCTGACGGCCCGTCGGCCGGTTCGGCCCTCAGCCCAGCTTGCTGCGGCGACCGCGAGGGGCCGGAGCACGGCGGGTGCGGGCCGGGCGGGACGGTCGCACGTCCCGCTGGGCAGGCAGCTCCCGCGCGGCCGCCGCCTCGCGCAGCCGGGCGGCCAGCAGTGCGGCCGCCGTCGCGGCCGCCGGGGCGGTGATGCCGTGGCGCCGGGCCGCCACGTGGTGCACATCGCACCAGAGCGGGCTGGCCGCGCTCCCGTCCGACCAGCGCACGCCCTCGGGCGGCAGGTAGTGCACCCCGCACTCAGCGCACTGGAAGACGGAACGCATGCTGGCCTCCTACTGGATCCGGCCCGAGCCGTGGCACCTGCTGCACGGGCCAGTGTAGGTCTCGGTGACGGCTTCCTGGGTGCCGTCGGAGTTGGTGACCACACTGTGCCTGGTCTGCTCGGTGACGCCGGAGCCGCCGCAGGCGTAGCAGGCCACCGGCTGGTGCGACGAGGCCGCTGCGGTCATGGTCGGCCCCCGTTCGATGTGTGCCGTGCGTCGCGTCCACCGGGTGAGGTACCCCGGTGGACGCGGGTCACGCGGGTCGCGGGAGCTCGACCTGACGCTGCGTCAGGGCTGCGCGCGGCACTGCTCGGGAGCCGGTAGCTCGGCCGGGGCCGCGGCGGGCCCGGCGGCCGCGGGCTCGCCCGGGCGGCTGGTCTGGGCGACCAGGGCGCCCAGCAGCACCAGCACGCCCCCGAAGAGCTGGGGCGCCGCCAGGTGCTCGCCGAGCACGAACCAGGCGAGCACCGTGGCCACCACCGCCTCGATGTTGGCGACCACGCCGGCCACCGGCGGGGAGAGGTGGCCGACCGAGACCACACCGGTCAGGTAGGCGAGCACGGTGGCGACCAGCACCATCCAGGCCGCCGGCAGCAGTGCCGGCACCTGCTGCCCGGCCAGCACGGCGTGGCCGCCCAGCTTCGACCAGTCGGCGTTCCAGGGGCGGGCGACCACGGTGAGGGCCAGCGCGCCGATCAGCAGGCCGTAGGCCGACACGCCCAGCGGGTCGGCCGGCTTGTCGCCGCGGCTGCTCGCGTCGGCCAGCACGAAGTAGCCCACCTGGCAGCAGGCCGCGCACAGCCCGAACAGCACCCCGAGCGCGTCGAACCGCAGCCCCTGCCAGGCCTGGACCACGCAGACCAGCCCGGCGACCGCCACCACGGCGCCCATCGCCGCCCGCAGCGTGACCGGCTTGCGCTGCACGAACCGGACGTAGCAGAGCAGCAGCGGCGGCCCGAAGTACTCCAGCATCAGCGCCACCCCGACCGGGATCCGGGAGATCGCCGCGAAGTACCAGGCCTGCACGCCGGCCACGCCGAGCAGCCCGAAGCCGATCAGCAGCCCGGGCCGCTCCCGCACGATCGCCCGGTGCCGCCAGGCCAGCGGCAGCAGCAGCACGGCGGCACCGGTGCAGCGCAGCCAGACCACGTGCAGCGGCGACAGGCCTGCCTCGATCAGCGGCTTGGCGGCCGCGCCGGAGCTGCCGAAGGAGAACGCGGATATCAGGGCGAGGGTGAGGCCGATGGCCCGCCGAGAGGTGCGCATCCGGGCATTCTTCCAGGTCAGGGGCGTTCAGGACAGGTTCTGGTCAACAGCTGGACGGCTTCGCCGCGAGCGCTGGTCAGCCCGGGGGCAGGGCAGGGTCGCAGGCCCGGCGGGTGGCGGGTGGCGGGTGGCCGGGTGGCGGGGGAGCGGACCGGTCGGGCGCGAGTCAGGCCGCCTGCTGGTCGGCCGGGCGGGGCAGTGGCAGCCAGAGCGCCACCTGGAAGCCGCCGGTGGTGGTGGCCTCCGCCGTGATCCGCCCGCCCAGCAGCCCGGCCCGCTCGCGCAGTCCGATCAGGCCGTGGTGTCCGCCCGGCAGCTCGTCCGCGACCGCGCCGCGCCGTGGAGCGGCGTTGCGCACGGTGACCCGCAGGCAGTCCGCCTCGACCCGGACCAGCACCTCGGTCGGCGCGTCGGGCGCGTGCTTGCGGACGTTGGTCAGCGCCTCCTGGACGGTTCGGTACGCGGCCCGCTCCAACGGCTCGGGCAGCGGGCGGGCGTCCGGGTCGTGGCCCTCGATCCGCAGCGTGGCGGCCACCTCGGCGGCAGCGACCAGCCGGGGCAGGTCGGCCAGCCGGGGCTGCGGGACCAGCTCGGTCGGGCCGGCGCCGGCCGCGCGCAGCACCAGGATCATCGAGCGCAGCTCCTCCAGGGTGGCCACCGCGAGTTGGCGCAGGGTGGCGGCGGTCTCCCGGGTCTGCGGGTCCTTGGTGGTCACCTGCAGGGCGCCGGCCTGGACCGCGATCAGGCCCGCCTGGTGGGAGACCACGTCGTGCATCTCGCGGGCGATCCGGGCCCGTTCCTCGGCGACCACGGTCTTGGCGTAGAGCATCCGCTCGGCGTCGCGCAGCTCGGCGAGCTCGGCGACCCGCTCGGAGAGGTCCTCGCGGGTGCGGGCCAGCAGGCCCAGCACCACCGGGCCGCCGGCGAGCATCACGGCGTAGATCGCGTGCTGGGTGATGTCGCTGAGGGTCTCCTTGGGCAGCGAGGTGATCGGCCAGGGCAGGAAGCTGCCGACCGCCACCAGCACCAGCGCCAGGTGCTTCTGCCAGGCAGGCCGCTCGCTGCGGGCCACCGTGTAGACGGCGATCATCGGGGCGACCAGGGCGCTGCCCGCGTACAGGCCGGGCAGGGTCAGCAGCAGCACGGTCCGCGGCCACCGGCGGCGGGCCACCAGCACCACGGCGGCGGCCGCCGAGACCCAGAAGTGCCAGTCGCGGGGTGGCGGGTAGTTCAGCAGGGCGTCGGCCAGGGCCGGCACGACGAGTGCGAGATCGACTGCCCAGGCCGGGACGGACCACCGCCGGAGAGTGTCCACGAGGCTCACAGGTTCTCCGATCAGCGCGGAATGATCAGCGCGGAAATGCGGCAGAGGCGCTCCTTCAGGCGAAGGAGCGCCTCTGCTGTCTGGGTGCGCCGCCAGGGACTCGAACCCCGGACCCGCTGATTAAGAGTCAGCTGCTCTAACCAACTGAGCTAGCGGCGCCCGTTCAACGCAGTGAACATTACCTGATCAGCGGCCGGGTTCTGAAATCGGGGTGTCCGGCGTCGGGTGGCCCGGCGTCGGGGCGTCTGAGGTCGTGGTGTCCGGCGTCGGGGTGCCTGGCGTCGGGGTGCCCGAGGCCGGCGGGTGCCGGTGCAGCCGGAGCAGCAGCCGGTGCAGTGCGGCCCGCTCCTCGGCGTCGAGGGGTGCGAGCACCTCGTCCTGCACGGCGCGGGCCTGCCGGAGCAGGTCGGCCAGGGCGGTGCGGCCGGTCGTGGTGAGGCTCACCCGGATCCGGCGGCGGTCGGTGGTGGAGCGGGTCCGCTCGACCTGACCGGCCCGGGTCAGGTCGTCCAGCACCTTGACCAGGTCACTGGGGTCGATGGCCAGCCGGGTCGCCAGCTCGCGCTGGACCTGGGGGCCGGAGTCGGCGAGCGCGGCGAGCACGGCCAGGTGCCAGAGCCGCTGGTCGCGCTCGGCGAGCCGGGCGGCGAGCCGGGCTCGGGCGGTCCGGCCGGTCCGGGCGAGCAGGAAGCTGGTCAGGTCGAGCAGGCTCGGCGGCACGGTGTCCATGGGGAAATTGTAGGGTTGGACCAATGGTGGGTGATGACCCACTGATTTTCCAGGGAGGGACACCATGGACGCGCTGTACCCACGACTGCTGGTCACCCGGTTCGCCGAATGCTTCCGGTTCTACGACGCCGTGCTGCCGGTGCTGTGCGGCGCGGTGCGGCAGAAGGGCGACGCCGCGGGCCCGTACGCCAACTGGGACGTCGACGACCAGGCCGTGCTGGTGCTCTTCGACCGTGCCGCGATGGCCCAGGTGGTCGGCACCGCGGCGCTGCCGACCGCCGCCGCGCCGGCCCAGGACGCGGTGATGCTGGTGCACCGGGTCGTCGACGTGGACGCGGCGCTGGCGCACTGCCTGGCGCACGGCGGCACGCCGGTGCTCGAAGCCACCGACCGCCCCGAGTGGGGCCCCGGCTTGCGCGCCGCGCACCTGCGCGACCCGGAGGGCACGCTGATCGAGCTGCAGTCCTACTGACGCCCCGGTCCGGCCGGCCGGCATCGGCCGGGGGCCGCGGTGCACAGGACTCCGGCGAAGGCGCCCGGCCGGGCTGGGTGGTCCGGCCGGCCCGGGCCGGGACAGCGCGCCGCCGGAAACGCCGAAGGGCCCCTCGCTCCCGCGAGGGGCCCTTCGGCTGTCGGTGCGCCGCCAGGGACTCGAACCCCGGACCCGCTGATTAAGAGTCAGCTGCTCTAACCAACTGAGCTAGCGGCGCCTGCTGACAGACCGGAACATTACACGACCAAAGGGCAAACACCGAATCGTCAGCACTCGAACACGGGGCGTCACGGTCGGCAGGGTGCCGTGTCCGCCGACCGCGGCGGCGCGGCCCGTCCCGCGCCCGGCCGCGCGGCTCTCATTCGCCGCCCCAGTGGCAGGCCGCCCCGTGCTCCGCCGCGGTGTCCAGCGCCGGCGCCTGCTGCTCGCAGCGGCTGCGCTGCTCGCCGCCGAGTGTCGCGTAGAGCGGGCAGCGGGTGCGGAAGGCGCAGCCGACCGGTCGGGAGGTGGGCGAGGGCGGGTCGCCGGGGAGCAGGATCCGGGTGCGGCCCCGCTCGGCGGCCGGGTCGGGGAGCGGGACGGCGGAGAGCAGCGCCCGGGTGTACGGGTGGCGCGCAGTGGTGAACACCTCCGCGACCGGGCCCTGTTCGACGGTGCGGCCCAGGTACATCACGCTGACCCGGTCGGCGAGGTGGCGGATCACCGAGAGGTCGTGCGAGACGAACAGGTAGGAGAGGTCGAGGGTGGCCTTGAGCTCCTGGAGCAGGTTGAGCACGCCGGCCTGGATGGAGACGTCCAGCGCGGAGACCGGTTCGTCCAGCACCAGCAGCTGCGGGGAGACGGCCAGGGCCCGGGCGATCGAGACGCGTTGGCGCTGGCCGCCGGAGAACTCGTGCGGGTAGCGGGCGGCGTGGGCCGGCTCCAGGCCGACCTTGGTGAGCAACTCCGGTATCAGGGCCGCGATCCGCTCGCGGGGCGCCCGCTGGGCCTGCAGCGGTTCGGCGATGATGTCACCGATCGGCAGCCGCGGGTCCAGGCTGGCCATCGGGTCCTGGAAGACGATCTGCAGCTGGGCGCGGAGCCGGTGGACGGCCTCCCTGGAGAGTGCGGCGGTGTCCTGGCCGAGCAGTTCGATCCGCCCCGCCTCGGGTGCGGTCAGGCCGAGGATCTCGAAGAGCGTGGTGGACTTGCCGGAGCCGGACTCGCCGACCAGGCCCAGGGTTTCGCCGCGCCGGATGTCCAGGTGCACCCCGTCGACGGCGTACACCTCGCCCACCTTGCGCTTGACCACCGTGCCCTTGAGCACCGGGAAGGTCTTGGCCAGCCCGGTCACCCGGAGCACCTGGGGGAGCCGGGAGCGGTCCACCGGGCGGGCGGCGGGCGGGAGCGGGGGCACGGGGTAGACGTCGGCGGGGGCCGGACGCTCGGCGGCCAGCCGGTCGGCGCGCAGGCAGGCGGCCTGGTGGCCGTCGCTGCCGGTGAGCGGCGGTTCGGCGGTGCGGCAGTCGTCGCCGGCCAGCGGGCAGCGCGGGGCGAACGGGCAGCCGGGCGGCAGGTCGACCAGCGCGGGCGGGTTGCCGGGGATCGGCACCAGCGGCCCGCCGTCCCGGTCCAGCCGGGGGACGGCGCCGATCAGCCCGAGGGTGTAGGGGTGGCGCGGGGCGCCGAACAGCTCGTCCACCGGGGCGGTTTCGACCACCCGGCCCGCGTACATCACCGCGACCCGGTCGGCCATCTGGGCGATCACCCCGAGATCGTGGCTGACCAGCACCAGCGCGGCGCCGGTCTCCCGCTGGGCGGTCCGCAGCACGTCCAGCACCTGCGCCTGGATGGTGACGTCCAGGGCGGTGGTGGGTTCGTCGGCGAGCAGGATGTCCGGCTCGTTGGCCACCGCCATGGCGATCATGGCGCGCTGCCGCATGCCGCCGCTGAACTCGTGCGGAAAGCTGTCCAGTGCCCGTTGCGGGTCCGGGATGCCGACCAGGTCGAGCAGTTCGGCGGCGCGGCGGCGGGCCGCGGTCTTGTCGGTCTTCTGGTGGGCCCGGACGGCCTCGGCGATCTGGTCGCCGATCCGGTAGACCGGGGTGAAGGCGGAGAGCGGGTCCTGGAAGACCATGGCGATCCGGCGGCCCCGGATCCGGGTCAGCTCACCGGGCGGCAGGCCGATCAGCTCCCGCCCGTCGAGGGTCACCGAGCCGTGCACCGCGGCGGTGCCGGGCAGCAGGCCGAGCACCGACAGCGCGGTGACCGACTTGCCGGAGCCGGACTCGCCGACGATGCCCAGGGTCTCGCCGCGCCGGAGCGTCAGGTCGACACCGCGCACGGCGGTGACGGTGCCGCGGCCCCGGGCGCCGGCGAAGTCCACCCGCAGGTCGCGGACGGTGAGCAGCTCGGTGGCGGTGGTGGTCACGCGGTTCCTTCGGCGTCGAGGGCGGGTGGGGTGCCGCGGCTGCCCACCGCCGCGGTGGCGGCGGCGCGGCGGCGCAGTGCGCGCAGCGTCCGGCGGGAGGGCCGGCGGCCGGCCGCCGCGGTGGGGTCGAGGGCGTCCCGCAGGCCGTCGCCGACCAGGTTGACGGCGAGCACGAAGAGCACCAGCAGGCCGGCGGCGAAGTAGAACATCCAGGGGTAGGTGGGCGCCGAGTCGGTGCCGTCGGCGATCAGGGTGCCGAGCGAGACGTCGGGTGGCTGCACGCCGAAGCCGAAGTAGGAGAGCATCGTCTCGTTCATCACGGCCGCGCCGACCGCGATGGTGGCGTCCACGATCAGGTAGGACGCGCAGTTGGGCAGGATGTGCCGCCAGATGATGCGCAGCGGGCGAACCCCCATGAAGCGGGCGGCGCGGACGAACTCCCGTTCCTTCAAGGAGATCGTCATGGACCGCACCACCCGGGCGGTGATCATCCAGTTGAACGCGGCGAGCAGCACCACGAAGGCCAGCCAGCCGCTGTTCTTGAGCCGCGGCGAGACGATGGTGATGATCAGGAAGCTGGGGAAGACCAGCATCAGGTCGACGAAGAAGATCAGCAGCCGGTCGGTCCAGCCGCCGAAGTAGCCGGCGCAGGCGCCGACCAGGCCGGCCAGGCAGGTGGAGAGCAGCGCCACCAGCAGGCCGATGATCAGCGACTTCTGCAGTCCGCGCAGGGTCTGGGCGTAGACGTCCTGGCCGAGCCCGGCGGTGCCGAACCAGTGCTGCGCGGACGGCGGTTGGCGCAGCGCCGTGTAGTCGATGTCGGTGTACTTCCAGTGCGTCAGGTACGGCCCGACGAAGGCCAGCAGGAAGAGCAGCACCACGATGCCGCCGCCGATCACCACACCGGGGGAGGCCAGCAGCCGGGCCAGCACCAGTCGGCCGCGGCTGCGCGGCGCGTCGCCGGCCATCAGGCACGCACCCGCGGGTCGAGGGCCGCGTGCAGGGTGTCGGCCAGCAGGCCGGAGAGCAGTACCGTCACCGCCGTGAACAGGGTCACCGCCACCACCGAGTTCGTGTCGTTCTCGTAGATCGATGTGATGAACCACTCGCCCATGCCGTGCCAGCCAAAGATGATCTCGGTGAAGGTGGCGCCGGTGAAGACGCCCAGGAAGTTGTAGGCGAACAGGGTCGACATCGGGATCACCGCGGTGCGCAGACCGTGTCTGACCAGGGCGCGGCGCCGGCTCAGACCCTTGGCCTCCGCGGTGCGCAGGTAGTCCGAGCCCAGCACGTCCAGCATGGTGCCGCGCTGGTAGCGGCTGTAGGTGGCCAGGCCCAGCAGGGCGAGCGAGAGGGTGGGCAGCAGCAGGTGCACCGCCCAGTCGGCCAGGTGTGCGCCCAACCCGCCGCTCAGGCCCGGGGTTTCGTACCCGGTGAAGTTGATCAGCTGGTGCCCCGAGGCCTGGTTGACGGCGATCGCGCCGTTCTTCAGGAAGAGCGCCAGCAGGAAGACCGGAGTGGACAGCAGCACGAACGAGACCACGGTCAGCACCCGGTCGGAGATCCGGTACTGGCGCACCGCTCCCCAGGCTCCGACGGCCACCCCGAGCAGCATGCCGAGCAGGCTGCCGAGCACCAGCAGCCGCAGTGAGACCACCAGCCGGCGGCCGAACTCGGCGTTCACCGACGTGTCGTGGATGCTGCGGCCGAGGTCGCCGTGGACCACCAGGTTCCCGGCCCAGTGGCCGAAGCGCACGGTGATCGGGGTGTGCGAGTTGATGCCCAGGTCGGTGAGCTGGCGGTCCACCGCGGCGGCGGCCGGGCGCGGCTGCTTGGCCTCGAAGTAGGCACGCGGGTTCAGTGCGCTGCTGGCCAGGGCGTAGGCCAGGAACACCGAAACGACCAGCAGGACCACGTAGTAGGCGAGGCGCTTCGCCAAGTAGCGCAGCATCAGCGGCGGTTCCCGCCGGTGCTGGTGGCGCTCCGGAGTCTCATGACCAATTGCCTTCGTTTCATCAGCACTTCACGCAGGTCTGCGCAGCGGAATTCTGCGATCCTCCGCCGGGGCGGTCAAGACTGCGCGTCGAACGGGCTTGCCGTGTCCGGCAAATCCGCAGGTCAGAGTCAAACATCCGGTTGCGTCAAGGGTGTTGCGGCGGTGTTGCGCCCGATTGCGATTCGATCAGTAGTGAACACGCTCCTCTGGTCGACGAACTGATCCGCTGTTAGGTTCTGGTCGCTGTCTCACCTTCTTGGCTGCCCACGATCAAGGCTCGCCACACCTGGCGGCCGCCCCACGCCACCGACGATCCCCAACTCCCCGGGAGGACCCGCCATGGACGCCGCCAGCCGGCCCCGCCGCCCCCTCGCCCGCACCCTGGTCGCGGCAGCCGCCCTCGCCCTCGTGGTGACCGGCTGCAGTTCGTCGAGCTCCGGCTCGGGCAACAGCTCCGACGCCTCGCAGAGCGCCGCGCCGAGAGCCGACGCCGAGGACATCAATCCGCAGCCGCTGGACGAGGTGAAGGACGGCGGTGAACTGCGCTCGCCGCTGCAGCAGTGGGTCACCCAGTGGAACCCGCTGCAGGTCGACGGCACCTACGGTGACTCGGTGGAGATCATGAAGATGATCGAGCCGATGCTGTTCCGGATCGACGCCTCCGGCACCTACCAGCCGGTGCCGGAGTTCCTGCAGTCCGCCAAGGTGATCTCGACCTCGCCGCAGGTGGTGCAGTACACGCTCAACCCGAAGGCCAAGTGGTCGGACGGGAAGCCCCTCAGCTACCTGGACTTCAAGGCGGTCTGGCAGGCGACCAACGGCAAGAACACCGCGTACAACCCCGCCTTCACCAACGGCTACAACCAGATCAGCGACGTCTCCCAGGGCGACGACCCGACCCAGGTCAAGGTCACCTTCAGCCAGCCGTTCGCCGACTGGCAGAGCCTCTTCTACCCGCTGCTCCCGGCGGCCGCCATCTCCACCCCCGACGACTTCAACAAGGCCTGGATCGAGAAGGTGCCGATCACCGGCGGGGCCTTCAAGATCGGTTCGATCGACAAGTCGGCGCAGACCATCACCGTGGTGCCGGATCCCAACTGGTGGGGCACCAAGCCGAAGTTGGACAAGTTCACCTACCGGGTGCTCTCCCAGCCGGCGATGACCCAGGCCTTCCTCAACAACGAGATCGACTGGACCGGCGCCGGGCGGGCCGACGCCTACAGCCAGTTGAAGGCCGACCCCAATGCGGTGATCCGCACCTCCTACCCGTGGGACGAGGTGCACATCGCCTTCGGGTCCAACGGTCCGATGGCCGACCAGAAGGTGCGCCAGGCGCTGGAGAAGGCGCTCGACCGGCAGGCCCTGACCAAGGTGGCCGGCCAGGGGGTGCCGGTGCCGTTCCCGGTGCTGGGCAACCACCTGCTGATGACCAACCAGGCCGGCTACCAGGACAACTCCGGGGAGTGGGGCAAGTACGACCTGGCGGGTGCCAAGAAGCTGCTCGACGAAGCCGGTTGGAAGGACGCCGGGGCCGGCAAGCCGCGGACCAAGGACGGCCAGACGCTGGAGCTGCACTACATCATCTCCGACGGCGCCGCCCAGCAGTCCGTGGACCTGGCCACCGCCGCCCAGAACATGCTGCTGCAGGCCGGGGTGAAGGTCGACGTCGACAAGGTGCCGGCCAACGACCTGACCGACAAGTACATCAACCTGGGCAAGTTCGACCTGGCCAGCTGGCGCAACACCGGGTCCTTCCCGCCCTCGCTGATCGTCCCGTCGTACCAGATGCCCGCCGGTGACAACGTCTTCCAGAACTACTCCAAGCTCAGCACCCCGGAGATCGACGGTCTGCTGAAGCAGGCCGAGTCCACCCTGGACCCGGCCCAGGCGGCCAAGCTCTACAACCAGGCGGACGCCAAGATCTGGGAGCTGGGCCACTCCGTGGAGATCTACCAGCGCCCGTACGTGGGCGCCTACCGCAAGGGGCTGGCCAATTTCGGATCCGCCGGGTTGGCCGACTTCGACTACACCAAGGTGGGGTGGCAGAAGTGAGCAAGCGCTTGGACAGCGGTGGGCGCGGGCCGCTCGGCAAGCGCTGTCGGGCAGCGCGGTGATCGCGGGGCCGGTGCGGTCCACCGCCCCAGGGTGTGGCTGCCCTGGTGGTGCCGCGCCGGCCTTGACCTTCCGCGTTGCCCGAGGGACTCCCTTCTCGCCGTTCCACTGGACGGGAATCTAGCCGGGCCGTCGGACCGATTGCCGTGCGCGACACCCGGGCGCTCGCCCCTGGCGGGGACGACTGTCACCCGGTTCGCGCACTGCCGCGTCAACTCGCTTTGACCGTCTGGACGGGTGCTCCGCGCGCTGCCGCGGAGCACCGGCGACCGGACCGGTGGCGGTCGGCGCGGTGGCGGGCCGGGCCGCCGGCGGTCGGCGTTTGTTTGCACACCCGCTCGTCGGTGCAGGATGGTCAGCACCATCCGGCCCCGACCCGCGGAGAACCCCATGCTGCTCGCCGACCAGCCGTACGCCCACCTGCTGAAGCCGCACCCCGGACCGCTCGGCCCCGACGAGCGCTACGACACCGCGCACTTCGCCGACCTGGAGCTGGACCGGGCCCGGGCGGGCGGCGCCGGTTTCCTCGAGTGCGCCTTCAGCTCGGTGACCGTCACCCAGGGCGTGCTGCGCCGCGCCAGGTTCACCGAGTGCTGGCTGGAGCAGACCCGCTGGCTCTCCACCGACCTGGCGCAGAGCGAGTGGCAGGACGTCACCATCACCGGCTCGGTGCTGGCCGGAGTCACCATCGGCGGCGGCCAGCTGCGTCGACTGACCGTGCGCCAGTGCAAGTTGGAGTCGGTCAACCTGCGCGGTGCGCTGCTCCAGGACGTGGTCTTCGAGGACTGCCGGATGCGCGACGTGGACTTCTCCGAGGCCCGGCTGACCGGGGTGACGTTCCCCGGCAGCGCGCTGGAGGGGATCCGGTTCCGGCAGGCCGAGCTGGTGCGGACCGACCTGCGCGGTGCCACCCGGCTGGAGTTGACCGACGGCCATCGGGGCCTGCGCGGCGCGGTCATCTCCTCGGCCCAACTGATCGAACTGGCCCCGCAGTTCGCCCAGGCTTTCGGCGTCGAGGTGCGCGACAGCTGACGTTCACCGGATGGCCGTTCGCTGACGTCCGCGAGAACAGTCCAACAACCCTTCAGGACGGGTCCTGGCGGGTGCACGTCCGAAGGGACAGGATGTGCCCCGACCACCGCCCATGTTGTTCAAACAACCCGAAGGGTCGGCAAGCCAACGATGACAGAGCTGAGCCGCAGGACGTTCATGGCCGTGTCGGCGGGCGCGGCAGCCGGGGCCGCCGTGACCGGTGCGGTCGCCGGCGCAACTCCCGCGCCCGCCACGCCACTTGCTGCAACTCCCGCCGCAACCGCCAGTACCGGCACCATCACCGACGTCCAGCACATCGTCATCCTGATGCAGGAGAACCGCAGCTTCGACCACTACTTCGGCACCCTCAGCGGCGTGCGCGGCTTCGGTGACCGCGCCACCATCCAACTCAGTGGCGGCTACTCGGTCTTCAACCAGCCCAACGGCACCGCCCGGCAGTACCCCTGGGCGTTCAGCGCGGGCAGCACCGAGCAGATCTCGCAGTGCAACGGCGACCTCTCGCATGCCTGGTCCGACCAGCACGCCGCCTGGAACGGCGGCAAGATGGACTCCTGGGTGTCGGCGAAGCGCACCGTGCGCACCCTGGGCTACCTGCGGCGCTCCGACATCCCGTTCCACTACGCGCTGGCCGACAACTGGACGATCTGCGACGCCTACCACTGCTCGGTGCTGTCGGCCACCGGCCCCAACCGCACCTACCACTGGTCCGGCATGATCGACCCGGCCGGCACCGCGGGCGGCCCGGCCTACGACGGCGGCGACGAGTCCGGCCTGAAGTGGCAGACCTACGCCGAGGCGTTGCAGGACGCCGGGGTGAGCTGGAAGGTCTACCAGAACGCCGCCGACAACTTCGGCGACAACGCCCTGGCGTACTTCAGCCAGTTCGCCAACGCCCCGGCGGGCAGCCCGCTGGCGGTCCAGGGCATGGGCTCGGTGCCCAGCGTCACCGGCCGCACCCCCGACGACATCGCCGCCGCGATCAAGGCCGATGTGCTGGCCGGCACCCTGCCCCAGGTCTCCTGGATCGTCGCGGACCAGCAGTCCTCCGAGCACCCCTACGCCACCCCGGAGGACGGCGCGCACTTCGTGCACATGGTGATGGACGCGCTCAACGCCGACCCGAACGTCTTCAATTCCACCGTACTGCTGCTCAACTACGACGAGAACGACGGCTTCTTCGACCACGTGCCGCCGCCGGTCGCGCCGGCCGGCACCGCCGGGGAGTTCTACAACTCCACCAGCATCGGGCTCGGCTTCCGGGTGCCGCTGATCGCCATCTCGCCCTGGAGCCGCGGTGGTTGGGTCAACTCCGAGGTCTTCGACCACACCTCGGTGCTGCGCTTCCTGGAGGTCTGGACGGCCGCCATCGGCAAGCCGGCCGGCTGCCCCAACATCAGCGACTGGCGGCGCAAGGTGTGCGGCGACCTGACCAGCGTCTTCGACTTCGCCAACCCGGTGTACGGGATGCCCAGCCTGCCCGACACCTCGCAGACCATCGGCCTGTCCACCTGCGGGCCGCTGCCCAACCCGTCACCGGTCAACAACGCGCTGCCCGCCCAGGAGAGCGGCACCCGCCCGGCCCGCGCCCTGCCCTACCAGCCCAACGCCAACCTCGACCACCTGGAGTTCGGCTCCGGCGGCGTCATCAAGGTCTGGCTGGCGATGGACAACAGCCAAGGCACCGGCGACACTTCGGCGCACTTCGCGGCATACGCCAACGCCTACCGCGGCGGTGGCCCGTGGCAGTACACGGTGGACCCGGGCGCGAGCACCAGCGACTTCTTCAACTGCGGCAGCAACTACGGCAACGGCAAGTACGACCTGACCGTGGTCGGCCCGAACCGCTTCCTGCGCCGGTTCACCGGCGACGCCACCGCAGCGGGCAAGAACGTCGCGGTCACCGCCTCCTACGCCGCGGCCCCCGGCACCGGCAGCACCGCCCTCTGGTTCAAGCTGGCCAACAACGGCTCCACCGCGGTGACCTTCACCATCACCGCCACCGCCTACCGCACCGCCGGCCCCTGGACGTACACCGTGCAGCCCGGCAGTTCGGCGAGCGAGTGCTTCAACGCGGTCGCCGACGCCAACGGCTGGTACGACTACACCGTCACGGTGAGTGGCGACGGCAGCTGGTCGCAGCGGTTCACCGGGCACCTGGAGTCCGGCGCACCGAGCGTGACCGGCTGACCCCTCCCGCTCAGGAGCGCTGTCGTGCCCGCCGCACCGGCGGGCCCGGCAGCGCTCTCGCGTTCGTCAGCTGTCCAGTATCAGCTGCAGCATCCCGCGCAGCTGCTCCCGCTGCTCGGGGTCGAGCCGGGTGAACGGGTCGTTGCCCCACGGCCGCTCGGCCCTCAGCGCGGCGGCCACCGCGCGCCCGGTCTCGGTGGCGGCGACCAGCTTGACCCGGCGGTCGGCCGGGTCGGGGCGGCGCTCCACCAGCCCGCGCTGCTCCAGCCGGTCGATGACCGCGGTCACATTGGACGGCTCGGCGTGCACCTGGTCGGCGATCGCCCGCATCGGCAGCGGTTGGGCGGCCGCCAGCAGCGCCTTGGCCTGCAGCAGGGTGAGCTGGTGGGTGGCCGCGGCGGTCTCCAACTCCCGGGAGTAGCGCCGGTTGACGGCGCCGAACAGGCCGACGAGCTGCTGGGTGAGGTCGTCCGGGGGAGTCGCAGGCATGGCTCCAGTCTAGGTGCTTGACAGCTTAACTATCCAGGATCATAGTTATGGCGAACAGTAGTTATCGCTAATAAGTAACTGCGAAAGCATCGAAAGTCAGGTGTGGATGATGACCGCCAAGACCGTGCTGCTGACCGGCACCTCCTCCGGCATCGGGCTGGCCGCCGCCGTGGCCGCCGCCGAGGCCGGCTGGCACGTGATCGCCACCATGCGGGACACGGGCAAGGCCGGTGCGCTGCGGGCGGCCGCCGGAGACCGCGCGAACCTGGAGATCCGGCAGCTGGACGTCACCGACCCGGCCTCGGTCGCGGCCTGCCTGGCCGACATCGACCGGCTGGACGCCGTGGTCAACAACGCCGGTGCCGGGCACGTCGGGACCCTGGAGATGGAGAGCATCGACGCCGTCCGGGACGTGATGGAGGTCAACTTCTTCGGCGTGCTGCAGGTCTCCAAGGCGGCGCTGCCGCTGCTGCGGGCCAGTGGCGGCCGGCTGATCACCATCACCAGCGTCGGCGGAGTGGTCGGTCAGCCGTTCAACGAGGCCTACTGCGCGGCCAAGTTCGCGGTCGAGGGCTTCATGGAGTCGCTGGCCCCGGTGGCGGCGACCCAGGGCGTGGCGGTCAGCGTGGTCGAGCCGGCCGCGGTGGCCAGCGAGTTCGTCTCCAACGTCGGCATGGCCGGCGACGCGGTGGCCGAGGCCGGCCCGTACGGCCCCGCGCTGGAGGCCTACCTCACCACCGTCGGGGGCGCCTTCGCCGGCGCCCAGAGCTCGGGCGACGCCGCCCGATCGATCATCGACGTGCTCACCGCCAAGCAGCCGCCCTTCCGGGTGCAGACCTCGGACCGGGCCCGCACCGTGGTCGGCCTCAAGCTCGCCGACACCGACGGCTCCGCCGTGCAGGCCATGACCGCCAAGTGGATCGCCTGACTCCGGCCAGCGGCCCGACGTGCGGGGCGGCGCGACCGGTGACATGTTGGTGACTGCCCAGGTCGCACGAACCCCGAGGAGGAGACATGGGCCTCATGGACCGGATCAAGGAGATGTTCGGGGGCGAGCACGGCGAGAAGGCCGGCCAGCGGCCCGACACCGCCGAGCGGCAGGTGCCCGGCCGGGACTCCCAGCAGTACCAGTCCGGCCAGTCCGGCGCGTACTCGTCCGACGCCTTCGGCGGTGTCAGCGGCAAGGCCGGCCAGCCCGACGAGCAACAGCTGCACCAGGCCGAGTCGGACATGGAGAGCGAGGGCGGCCACGAGTGGGAGAAGTGACCGGACGACCTTGACGAGGCGCGCCGCGGACGGCGCGCCTCGTCAGTTGCGCGGCGGCAGCGGCGGGCGGCGCAGGTCGGGCCTCGGGGCGTCGGACGGCGGCGCGACCGCCGGTCGCTCGCGCAGCAGCTCCAGCGCCACCCGCACCGCCTCCGCCAGCTCGGTGTTCCGCCCCGCCGCCCAGTCGGCGGGGCTGCGCAGCACCGGGATGTCCGGTGCCACCCCGTGGTTCTCCACCCCGAAGCCGTAGCCGTCGATGAACCACGAGGCGGTGGCCGGGAGCTGGATCTGGGTGCCGTCACCCAGCAGCTGCCGGCCGATGGTGCCCACCACCCCGCCCCAGGTGCGGCGGCCGACCACCGGTCCCAGACCCAGCAGCTTCATCGCCAGGATGATCACGTCACCGTCCGAGCTGGTCGCCTCGTCGGCCAGGGCCACGATCGGGCCGCGCGGCGCGTGACTGGGGTAGCGCCACGGGCGGCGGTCCCGGGTGAGGTCCCAGCCGAGCACCCGCCGGCTGAGCTTCTCCAGCACCAGCTCGGAGACGTTGCCACCGGCGTTGCCGCGCACGTCCAGCACCAGCGCCGGCCGGTCCAGCTCCCGGCGCAGGTCCCGGTTGAACTGCGCCCAACCGGAGCCGCCGAGGTCCGGGATGTGCAGGTAGCCGCAGAGTCCGTCACTGAACTCCCGCACCAGGGCCCGCCGTCGGGCCACCCAGTCCTGGTAGCGCAGCGGCCGCTCGTCGGTCAGCGGAACGACCGCCACCCGGCGCACCGGGCCGTCGGCGCCGCGCCGCAACGCCAGCTCCACGGTGCAGCCGCCGGTGCCGGCAAGCAGCGGCAGCGGGCCGCGCACCGGGTCCAGCGGCCGGCCGCCGATCTCCACCAGCTCGTCGCCCTCGCGCACCTGGTGGCCGGCCAGCGGGGCCCGGGCCCGCGGGTCGGACGTCTCGCCGAGCAGCACCCGGCCGATCAGCCAGCGCCCGTCGTGGTCGTGCCTGCCCGAGGCACCGAGCAGGCCGAGCGGCTGCTGCACCGGTGACGGTCCCTCGCCGCGCCGGGACGCGGTGACGTAGGCGTGCGAGGTGCCCAGTTCGCCGAGGAGCTCGCGGAGCAGGTCGGCGAAGTCGTCGGGGGAGGCGATCCGGTCCAGCAGCGGCTCGTACTGCGCGACCAGGGCGGGCCAGTCCAGGCCGCCCAGCGCCTCGTCCCAGAAGTGGTCCCGGACCAGCCGGGCCGCCTCGTGGTACGCCTGCCGCCACTCCGCCCCCGGGTGCACGGTGTGCACGATCCGGCGCAGGTCCACGTTGACCACCGGCCCGGCCAGCGGAACCAGCTTGAGCTGCCCGGACGAGAAGGTGCTGACCGCCGAGCCGTCACCGGCGACCGCGAAGCCGTCCACCTGCTCCTGCAGCGTCGATCGGGAGGCGGTGGCCAGGTCGAAGTGCTCCAGCGAGGGGCGGCCCGAGGTGTCGGTGGGGCTGGCGAAGGTCTGGCCGAGGGTGCCGGAGAGCGGCCAGCGCAGCCAGACCAGCCCGCCGCGCACCGCCGCCGGGGTGGAGTACTTGGAGGCGATCACCGGGAACGGCACCAGCCGGTCGCCGATCCCGTCCGGGTCGACCAGCACCGTGCCGTCGCCGGGGGCCGGGGCCTGCTCGTCGCCGACCGCGGCGGCGAACGGCGACGGGGTGTCGGCCGCCAGCGGCACCAGGTAGGGGCGGCAGCCCAGCGGGAACGACAGGTCACCGGTGTGCACGTCGTGCACCGGGTCGAAGCCGCGCCAGGAGAGGAAGACCAGGTACCGGCCGTCCCGGGTGAAGACCGGCTGCTCGTCCTCGAAGCGGCCGTCGGTGACGTCCAGGGGCAGCGCCTCGGTGCCGCGGTCCAGCCGGATCAGCCGGATCCGGCGCAGCGAGCGGCCGGCCACCGGTTGCGACCAGGCCAGCCAGCGCGAGTCGGGGGAGAAGGCCAGGCCCCGGATCGGGCCGAAGGTGGAACGGGCGAGCTCGCGCACCCCGCCGTCGGCGGCGTCCACCAGCAGCAGCCTGCCGTCACCGGCGGCGACCGCCAGGGTCGCGCCGTCCGGGGTGGCGACCAGCTCCAGCACCCGGCCGAGCCGACCGGAGGCGAGCCGGCGGGCCTCGGTGCGGGTGGCCTGCCCGGGCAGCGGGGCGATCTCCAGCGCGTCCTCGCCCTCGGCGTCGGTCACCCAGGCCACCGCCCCGGTGTGCCCGAGCACCACCGGCAGCCGGGCCCGCACGCCCGGGGTGTCGGCCAGTGCCCGGGCCGGGCCGTCGCGGTGGGTCAGCCAGTAGAGGCTGCCGCGCACCCCGATCACCCCGGACTTGCCGGTGCTGTCGCAGATCAGGTCGTTGACGGAGCGGGCGGCGGTCACCGGATAGGGCCGCCGGCCGGTCCGGCTGCCGCCGAGCCGGATGTCCAGCCGGCGCGGTTCGGGCGTGTCGAGGCCGTCCAGCAGCCAGACGTCCCCCGCGTGCTGGTAGACCACCCGGCGTCCGTCGCTGGCGGCCTCCCGGGCGTAGAACGTGTCGTGGTCGGTGTGGCGGCGCAGGTCGGAGCCGTCCGGGGCGCAGGAGTAGAGGTTGCCGATGCCTTCGTGGTCGGAGAGGAAGGCCACCCTGGGACGGTCGGGCCCGCCGACCAGCATCGGCGAGGAGAGGTGGCCGCGCAGGTCGGGCAGCAGCCGCTCGCCGTCCAACCAGAGGATGCCGGTGGCGCCGCCCCGGTAGCGCTTCCAGGCGGCCGGCTCGTGCGGGGCGGCGTTGGTCAGCAGCAGGGTGTGCGCCTCGGACACCTGGGCGTCGCGCACCGGGCCCCAGGGCTCGCGGCGGCCGGGAGCGCCGTTCGGCGGCAGCGCGTGCGCCCAGGTGTAGTGGGCGAACGGCTCGTGGTACGAGGTGACGGCCAGCACCTCGCCGTCCGGCAGCCAGCCGCGCACCCGGGTGTCCTGGCTGCCCCAGTACGTCAGCCGGACGGACGGGCCGCCGGTGGTGGGGGTCGTCCACACCTCGGGGGTGGGCCCGGACCAGCTGGTCCAGGCGACCGTGGCGCCGTCCGGGGACAGCCGGGGATGGCTGACCCGGGTGCGGTCGGCGGTGAGCCGCCAGGCGCGTCCGGAAACCGTGTCGCCCGCGAGCGGCGCCAGCCAGACGTCGTCCTCGGCGGTCAGGGCCAGCAGGTCGCCGTGCAGATGGGGGAAGCGCAGGTAACCACTCACAGGCCCATCCTTCGATGCGCCCCGGGACCCGGCAAACGGAAGCGCGCCGGGTCCGCACACACGCCGGAGGGCCCCCCGCTTCCGCGAGGGGCCCTCCGACCGTCTGTGCGCCGCCAGGGACTCGAACCCCGGACCCGCTGATTAAGAGTCAGCTGCTCTAACCAACTGAGCTAGCGGCGCCTGCTGACGTGGAGAACATTACCTGGTCACCGGCCGGATCGCCGAATCGGGGAGCGGCGGGGCGGGAGCCCCGGGGCTCGGCGCGCCGAAGGAATGAGATGGTTTGTCATATCTACGCTGATCTTGTCCGATGAGGAGGGGATCGTCTCCGTGGGTCAGCTCTCGCTGCTCTTCCTGGTGCTGCTCGCCTCGGTGATCACCGTGCCGGTGGGGCGGAAGACCGGCATCCCGCAGCCGGTGCTGATGACCCTGATCGGGCTGGTCTTCGCGGTGGTGCCGCAGATCCCGAACGTCGCGGTGGACCCGTCGCTGATCCTGCCGCTGGTGCTGCCGCCCCTGGTCTTCGCGGTCGCCCGGCGGGCCTCGATCGTCTACTTCCGGGCGAACCTGCGGTCCATCCTGCTGCTCGCCGTGGCCCTGGTGGTGATCACCACCAGCGCGGTGGCGGGAGCCGTCCACGCGCTGGTGCCGGCCGCGCCGGTGGCCGCCGCGGTGGCGCTGGGCGCGCTGGTCTCGCCGCCCGACCCGGTGGCCGCGGTCGCGGTGGCCGGCAGCGTCGGACTGCCCCGGCGGCTGGTCGCGGTCCTGGAGAGCGAGGGCCTGTTCAACGACGTCACCGCCATCGTGATCTACTCGCTGGCCGTCGAGGCGGTGGTGGCGGGCGACTTCTCGGTGCCGCACGCGCTGCTGCGGTTCGCGGAGTCCGCGGTGCTGGGGGTGGTGATCGCGGTGGCGCTCGGCTGGCTGGCCACCAAGGTGGCGACCCTGCTGGACGACCCGACCCTCCAGGTGGCGCTCAACCTGCTGGTGCCGTACGCCGCCTACGCGCTGGCCGAGGAGGCCGAGGGCTCCGGGGTGCTGGCCGTGGTGGTGGTCGGCCTCTACCTGGCCGAACGGGCCACCGACGCCGACGACGTCTCCTACCGGCTGGTCGGCAGCGCCTTCTGGGACATCCTGGAGACCCTGATCACCGGGGTGGCCTTCGGGCTGATCGGGCTGGAACTGGCCACCGTGCTCAGGGCCGTCGGAGCCGGCTGGCACAGCATGGTGGGGGACGCCGCGGTGGTGATCGCCGTCGTGGTGGGGGTGCGGCTGGTGTGGCTGCTGCCGGCCGCCTGGCTCTCCGACCAGCTCAGCCACGGCACCGAGGACACCCCGCTCAGCTGGCGGGAGAGCGTGGTGCTCTGGTGGTCCGGGATGCGCGGGGTGGCGACGGTCGCGCTGGCGCTGGCCGTCCCGCTCACCGTGCACGGCGGCGGGCCGTTCCCGGGACGGTCCCGGATCGTCTTCGTCGCCTTCTGCGTGGTGCTGTTCACCTTGGTGGTGCAGGGGTTGACGCTGCCCTGGCTGGTCCGGCGGCTCGGCATCGACCCGCACCTGGACCGGCGCGAGCAGGAGCAGCGGGAGCTGTGGTGGCGGGCCAGCAAGGCGGCGCTGGACCGGCTGCACGAGCTGGCCGACCAGGACAAGCTGCCGAGTGAACTCGTGGACAAACTCCGGGAACGCCAGCATGACCGGATGGCTCGCCTCTGCCCCGAGCAGTACGAGCAGGAAGAGGCCGAGGAGGCCCGCGAGCGAGCCGGGATGGTGCGCCGGTTCCGCGCCCTGGAAGAGGACTTGCTGGCCGCGTCCCGGCGGGAGATCGTGCAGGCGCGCAGCGAGCCGGGTGCCGATCCGGAGTTGGTCGACGAGGTGCTGCGCGGACTGGACCTCCGGTCGGAGCGGAAGTGAGGGCACTGCGTCAGGTGCCGGTGACGCCAGGTGTGCTGACAGTTCCGTAGGCTGGGCGCGGTCGAGCCGCCGAACGCGTCGGCGCTACCCGGGGTCCGTCCCTCCGGGCCCCGGCCGTCACAGACCGATCAGAGGAGAAACCATGCCGCAGACCCCCGCCGGCCAGAGCGCGCCGCTGAAGTGCGCGCAGCAGTGGGCCGCCCTCGCGGACCACCGCGAGAAGCTCGGTGACCTGCACCTGCGCGAGCTGTTCGCCGCCGACCCGCAGCGCGGCACCCGCTACACGGTGCAGGTCGGGGACCTGTATCTGGACTATTCCAAGCACCTGGTGACGGACGAGACCCTCGAGCTGCTGCGCTCGCTCGCGCAGGCCGCCGACGTGGCAGGCCTCCGGGACGCGATGTTCCGCGGCGAGAAGATCAACGTCACCGAGGACCGCGCCGTGCTGCACACCGCGCTGCGGGCCCCGCGCGGGGCCGTGATCGAGGTGGACGGCGTCAATGTGGTGCCCGAGGTGCACGCCGTCCTGGACAGGATGGCCGCCTTCGCCGACCGGGTGCGCAGCGGTGCCTGGACCGGCCACACCGGCAAGCGGATCAAGAACGTCGTCAACATCGGCATCGGCGGCTCCGACCTCGGCCCGGCGATGGCCTACGAGGCGTTGCGCTCCTACACCCAGCGCGACCTGACCGTGCGCTTCGTCTCCAACGTGGACGGCGCCGACCTGCACGAGGCGGTCCGCGACCTCGACGCGGCCGAAACCCTGTTCATCGTCGCCTCCAAGACCTTCACCACGATCGAGACGATCACCAACGCCACCTCGGCCCGGGAGTGGCTGCTGGCCCGGCTCGGCGCCGGCCAGGAGGCGGTGGCCAAGCACTTCGTGGCGCTCTCCACCAACGCCAAGGGCGTGGCCGACTTCGGCATCGACGTGGAGAACATGTTCGAGTTCTGGGACTGGGTCGGCGGGCGCTACTCCTACGACTCGGCGATCGGCCTGTCGCTGATGATCGCCATCGGCCCGGAGCGGTTCCAGGAGATGCTGGACGGCTTCCGCCTGGTGGACGAGCACTTCCGCACCGCGCCGCTGGAGCAGAACGTGCCGTTCCTGCTCGGCCTGCTGGGCCTGTGGTACGGCCAGTTCTTCGACGCCCAGTCGCACGCGGTGCTGCCCTACTCGCACTACCTGTCCAAGTTCACCGCCTACCTGCAGCAGCTGGACATGGAGTCCAACGGCAAGTCGGTGCAGCGCGACGGCAGCCCGGTCGGCTGGACCACCGGCCCCGTGGTCTGGGGCACCCCCGGCACCAACGGCCAGCACGCCTACTACCAGCTGCTGCACCAGGGCACCAAGGTGATCCCGGCCGACCTGATCGGCTTCGCCCAGCCGGTCGAGGACCTGGCTCCCGGCCTGGTCGCCCAGCACGACCTGCTGATGGCCAACTTCTTCGCCCAGGCGCAGGCCTTCGCGTTCGGCAAGACCGCCGATGAGGTCCGCGCCGAGGGCGTGGCCGAGTTCCAGGTGCCGCACCGCACCTTCCGCGGCAACCACCCGACCACCGTGGTGCTCGCCCGGGAGCTCACCCCGTCGGTGCTCGGCCAGCTGGTCGCGCTCTACGAGCACAAGGTCTTCGTGCAGGGTGCGATCTGGAACATCGACTCCTTCGACCAGTGGGGCGTGGAGCTCGGCAAGGTGCTGGCCAAGAAGATCGAGCCGGTGCTGCTGACCGGTGAGGGCGGCGAGCACCTGGACAGCTCCAGCGCGGCCCTGGTCGCCAAGTACCGCGCGCTGCGCGGTCGCTGAGCCGCTGAGGGGGTGGAGCGACGCACATCGCTCCACCCCCCGGGGCCCGTCCTTGAGCCGGAAACGCCGAAGGCCCCTCGCTCTCGCGAGGGGCCTTCGGTCGTCTGTGCGCCGCCAGGGACTCGAACCCCGGACCCGCTGATTAAGAGTCAGCTGCTCTAACCAACTGAGCTAGCGGCGCCTGCTGACGGAGAAAACTCTAGCAGCGCCGCGGGCCCAGCCAAAATCGCATATCTCCGGGGCCTCGGCGGAGCGGGCTCGGCGGAGCGGGCCTATCGGGCGGGTTCGGCGGGACGTGCCCATCGGGCGGGCTCGGCTCGGCGGGGCGTCGGCGGGGCGGGCGTAGCGGTGGGGCTCGGCGAGGCGGGCCCAGGGTGTTCGGGCTTCTTTCAGGCGGGCGAGAGCGGGCGCAGCAGGCCGGGGCGCGGGGCCAGCGGTTCCCGGGTGCCGGTCGGCTCCGGCAGGTGGGCCCCGCGGCGCCGCGGCTCCACCTGGTGCGGGGCCCGGACCGGTTCGGCTCCCCGCGCGGCCCGCACGCAGGCCCAGAGCAGCACGCCCGCTCCCGGCAGCCAGGGCTCCCTGCTGTCCGGGGCCACGATCCAGCGGCCGTCGGCCGGCCCGGGCTCCGGCTGGTCCACTGCCCGGCGCACCGGCGGCACGGTGACCGCGTCCCCGAGGCCGTGGCAGAGCAGCGGCGGCACGTGCCGCGCCCACTCCTCCCAGGCGAGCAGGGTGCGCAGCCGGGGTGCGGCGCCCGGTTGGGCGAACAGCAGGGTGCGGCCCCGGAAGCCCGCCACCGGCCCGCAGCCCGGCCCGGAGGCCCACAGCTCGTCCAGCACCCGGCGGCCGAACAGCGCGGGCATGCTGATCACGTCGAAGGCCCGCCCGCAGGGCAGCACGGCCGGGGTCCACGGCCTGGCCTCCCAGAGGGCCCGCATGCTGCGCGGGTATTCGCTGGCCGAGGCCAGCCAGGCCTCACCGGCCTGGGTCAGAGACGCCACGGATTGGTAGGTCCAGATGTCCACGCCAAGCAGGGTGCTCCAGGTGCCGCGCGGCGTGCAGTGAAAATCCCAATCGCCGGACAGCGGGGCCGGGCAGGGCGTAGGGTTTCCCGCCGCATATGCCAGCGGCCCTGCGCTCTACTCGCTGGGCCGGGGCTGGCGCAGCAGTCCGCGGCCGTACTCGACCATGCGGACCGCGTAGTCGGCCGTCCAGTCGGCACGGGCGGCGATCTCGGCGGGGGAGAGCGAGTCGAACCGGTGCGGATCGGCCAGCTGGGCCGCCGCGATCGCCTGGTAGTCCGTCGCGCGCTCGGCCGCGACGCGGAACGCCAGCGCCAACTCGGTGGAGCGGCGCAGCAGTTCCCCCGGATCGTCAAGGCTCTCCAGCTGGAAGAACCGTTCCGGCTCGGCCGTCAGCTCCTCGGGCTCGAAGAGCAGCGGAGCCGGACGCAACCGGCGTGGCGGGTCTTGGCGATCAGGCATGGGCGGGCACCTTCGGGACGGGAGAGCAAACTCGGCCGTCGTCCATTGTCGCTCCTGCCCCATCCGGGCGGAACGGCGCTCACGGACTCCGCACGCCGGAGCACGACTCGTCCCGGACGTTTCGGCCGGGTCGCCGCCGCGGCCGGCCGTGTGGGGTACGGGCCGGTGCCAGCCCGGGCCGGTGGTTCAGAGCCGCACCCGGTGCTCGGCCAGCTCCGCCAGCACCCGGTGGTTGGCCTCCCAACCGTCCGGGAACTGGGCGCCGACCCGTTCGAGCAGCGGGATCACCTCGCCGCCGATCCGCTCCTCCCAGCCCTGCGGGATCCGCACCGCGCTGCCCAGCTGCACCGGGTCGGTGGCCGGGTGCTCGTCCAGCAGCTCGGCGATCCCGGCCCGGGCCACCACGATGCAGGCGTGCCGGTGCCGGGAGGCCAGCACGCACAGCCGCCCGGTCTCCAGGTGGAAGGCGGTCGCGTCGTGCCGCCCGGAGAGCGGGTGCAGCACCACCGTGACGTCGTACTCACGGCCCTGCAGCCGGTTGGCGGTGTCCACCGCGACGGCCGGTCCGGTCGTCGCGTCCACCGGCACGCCCAGCTCCAGCAGCGCGGCCCGGACCGCCGCGGCCTGGTCGCGGTGGGCCGTGCCGACCGCGATCCGCTCGGCGGTCAGCGGCCTGCGGCCCTGCTCGGAGACCGCCAGCACGCCGCGGTCCAGCAGCCGGCGGACCGTCGCCGCCACCGCCGCCACCGCCTGCGGGTCGGTGCGCACGGTGTACCGGGCCGGCAGCTCCAGCAGCGCCCAGCCGTACTCGGCGGCCTCGTCGATCGCCGCGTCCACCGCCGAACCGTCGGCCCGCCCACCCGGGAGCAGCAGCCGGTCGCCGGGGCCGGTGCCGGCGTGGAACGGCGTGTACGGGTAGAACGCCTCCGACACCAGCGGCGCGGCCGAGGCCGGCAGCCGCCAGGAGACCGGCAGCCGGTGCGGGCGGATCGCCGGATTGTGCGCCAGCAGGGTGACCACCGCACTGCTCGACGGGTCGTGGCTCAGGCCGCTCCACTGCTCGGTGCCGACCACGGTGAACGGGTCCAGCTGGCCGGGGTCGCCGACGAACAGGGCCCGCTCGAAGAGCCGGGCCACGGCCAGCAGGGCGTCCGAGCGCATCTGGTAGGCCTCGTCCACGATCGCGTGGCGCCACGGCTCGACGTCCCGCACCCACTGCCACTTGGCGGCGGTGGAGATCACCGCGTCCAGCGCCAGCAGGTCGCCGGGCTTGGCGGAGGCGGTCACGTTGGGATGCCGCACCGCCTCGGCGGTGGGCGGGGTGTCCGCCGCGTGCAGCCGGCCGATCGTCAGCTCCGGTGCCTTGGAGGCGAGCCGGTCGACCAGGTCGTCCACCTGGCTGTTGGTCTGGGCCACGATCATCAGCCGCTCACCGGCGCCGACCAGCTCCTGCGCGGCCCGCACCACCAGGGTCGACTTGCCGGCGCCCGGCGGGGAGTCGACCACCACGCCGCGCGGGGCACCGGGTGCGGGGCGCACCGTGGCATCCAGGATCGCCGCCACGGCGGCATCGGCGGCGGCTCCCGGATCGGTCGCGGCGGTGGTGTCGACAGAGCTCACGGTGCTGGTCATGCCCACTCTTCGGCAACGGCAGTCGAATTCCGGACGGCGGACGGCGGCCCGCCGTGCGTCCACGGGGTGTCATCCGGCTCGGGCAGCGGCGCGGACTGGCGTGGCGTCAACTCGAAGAGGGCGAACAGCACTCGCTCGCCCGGCTCGGGCAGGGTGCCCGGCTCCGGGTCCCTGCGGCGGCCCATGCCGCTCAGCAGCCGCACCGTGACCAGCCCCTGTTCGGCCTCGACCGCGGCGATCCGGCCCTTCTGCGCACTCGGCGCCCCGATCCGGTGCACCTCGCGGCCGACCTCCGCGTGCGGGCGGTCGGCGGTGCGCAGCACCAGCAGCGGCCGGGGCCTGGGGGTGCGCCCCGAGGTGTCGTGGTCGAGCACCACCTCGACCACCTCGGCGGCGAACGCCTCGCCGGCCAGACGCCGTTCGGCCATCGCCAGCGGATCGTCCAGCGCCTCCTGGACATCGAGGCGGGCCTGCTCGCGCTCGCGCTGGGCCAGTTTGCGGGCGGCCGTCACCGCATCGTCCAGCCGGGGCTGCGGCGGCTCGCCGGCGGCCAGCCGGTCGCGGTGGCCGGTGTACGACCAGCGGTCGCCCTCCCAGCGTTCCGGCAGGTGGGCGGCCGGCGGCAGGGCGCGCAGCAGCTCCAGGCCGGACCAGACGTCCGACCAGGTGGGCAGGAGCACGCCGAGCAGCAGGGCCCGCAACTGCTCGACGCAGGCCTCGACCGTCCCGGGGGCCCCCGTGCCGGGCCCGCCGCGGCGGGCGGTCAGCGCCGCGTCGAACCGGGCGATCGCCGGGGCCAGCAGCTTCTCGTCGAACCGCGGATCGGTGGCCGGCCCGGCCGGCGGGTGCAGCAGTTGGCCCTGCTCGTCCCGGGCGGTCTCGGCCAGCTCCGCCGCCTGGGCCCCGGTGAGGCCGGCCGGCGGGTGGTGCCAGGCGAGCTGGGCGGCCAGGTGCTGGTCCTCCAGCAGCGACTGGCCGGTCGCCCAGTGCCGGGCGAGCAGGCCGGTCATCGGCAGCAGCATGCTGGAACCGGGCACCTGGGCGCGCTCGGTGAGATGGGTCAGCCAGCGGCCGAGCAGCGGCACCCGGGCCGGCGCCGGGTGCGGGCCGGGATCCGGATCGGCGGCGGTGCGGCGGAACCTGGTGGCCCGGCCGATCAGCGCCAGATGGCGGACGGCGCCCGCGTTGGGCACCAGCAGCTGTGGCGCGTCGGCGCACAGCTCCCGGGTGACCGGGGTCTTCTCGCCGGTCACCGGGTCCTTCTCGGAGCCCTCGATCAGCTCCACCGCCTCGGCGAAGGACTCCAGGTAGGGCAGCAGGTCGTCCGCGAAGGCGGCCAGGAACTCGGTGCGCAGTTCCCGGTTGAGCGGCTGCGGCACCAGGTGCAGGCGCGGCGCCTCGCGGTCGGTGCCGAGCAGCACGGCCAGCGGCGCACCGTCCTCGGCGGCGGTGGCCAGCGGGACCAGCACCATCGGGCGCTCGGACAGGTGCCGGTGGCGCACGGTGGCCAGCGGCTCGGCACGCCCGCTGCGGACCGCCTCCAGCCGGGCCAGGGTGCTCAACAGGCTCATCGGGCCGCCTCGGTGAGCGCCTCGGCACGCAACCGGGCCGCGCGGCGCAGCCGTTCGGTCGTCTCCTCGGCGGCCTCGCCGGTCGCGTAGGCAGCGCCCAACGCCTCGTCGACCGTGCGGAGTTCGCCGAAGTCCGCACGCACCCCGCGGCCGAGCCGGGTGAGCGCGCCCGCGTCCCGCGCCTGGGCCCGGCAGTGGAAGCCGAGCTCGCAAGCGGACAGGCACTCCGGGCCGTAGGCGGCCGGCACCGAGTCGACCGCCTGGGCCAACTCCTCGACCGGACGCGTGGGTTGCCCGGCGTCGTCGGGGGCCAGGTCGAAGCTGGTACCGGGCGGCAGCGCCTCCAGCAGCTCCTCGATCCTGGCCATCCTGGCCAACTGCCGCCGAGTGGTGGCCAGTTCGCGGCGAATGTCGAGCGCGGCCGCGGTCGGCCGCTGTCCGAAGTCCTGCGGGCAGACCAGCAGCACGGTCAATTCCGGCGCGCCCGGTGCCGCGCTGTCCGCGTAGGGCCCGGCGCCGCCGTCCACCCCGGCGGCCTGCTGCAGCGCCAGCACGTAGACCGCCGCCTGCCGGGCGGCCGCGCCCACCTTGGCGGGGTCGGCCGAACCGTCCAGCACCGGAAAGGACTTGATCTCCACCACGGTGCAGCGGCCGCCGTGCACCACCACCGCGTCCGGCTCCAGGAAGGCGGGCGCACCGGCCACCGTGAGCCGCAGCATCGGGTGGTCGAGCAGCGTCCAGCTCCGAGGGTCGGCCAGCGAGGCCTTGACCGCCTCGGCCAGCGCCTCGGCGGTGCGGGCCGCCCGCACGGCCGGGCCCGCGCCGGGCAGCAGATCGGGGGTGGCCAGCCGGTCGTCGTCATGCGGCGGCAGGCCGAGGTGTCGGCGCAGCGGGGCGAGCAGGGCGGCGCAGCCGTCCGCCTTGAGCCGGGCCTCGAAGACCGTGCCGCGCGCGATCGCGAAGGGGGAGCGGCCGAACGGCGCCGGATTGCCGATCCGGCCGGCCACCGCGCCCTTGTCCACCCCGGCGGCGTCCAGCAGGGCGCGGCGCCGGCAGCCGGGGTTGGCGGCGAGGGCGGCCAGTGCGCGGGCGTCCAGGCTCCGCGGTTCGGCCGCACCGCGCAGCGCGGCCAGCCGCCGCGCGGGTTCTGCGAGCGAGACGTTCATGGTGCTCGCCAGTGTCGCATCCGTCACTGACAGAACCCGCATCCGAGCCCGCTCGGCCGATGATCAGTGCGGTGGTCGTCGAGCGGCGGCGCCGGGGGGCCGACGGCCGGGCCGGAAGGTTCCCCGGCTGTCCTTGCCTTCGGACGGCGCGTCAGGCCACGGCGAGCCGGCCGACCAGCAGCTCCACCCTCCGCTCGGCTTCCGCCGGCGGCAGCCGTCCCGCTCGGGTCAGGGTGGCCAGCCCGTGCAGGGCCGCCCAGAACACCTCGGTGAACAGCCCCGGGTGGACGCCGTCCCCGGCAACCTCGCCGAGGTTCTCCAGCAGGGCGGCGAAGCCGTCCTTGAGCGGCTCCGGGGTGTCCTCGGCCGCGAAGGTCAGGCCGCCGTCGAGCTGGAACATGGCGTCGTAGACCGCCGGATTGCGCTCGGCGAAGTCGAGGTAGGCGTGGGCGACGGCGGTGACCCGGTTGCGTGGGCCGTCGGCGGCCGAGGCCGTGGCCCGCACCGCCGCGGCCATCTCGGCGGCACCCTGCAGCGCGACGGCGCCGATGATCTCGCGCTTGCCGCGGAAGTGGCTGTAGAGGACGGGCTGGCTGTATTCGATGCGCTCGGCGAGCCGGCGGGTGGTGACCGCGTCCCAGCCCTGCTGCTCGGCGAGTTCACGGGCCGTCGCCACGATGAGGCGCTCGCGGGCCGCCCGTTCGCGTTCCTTGCGTTCCTGTACCGACATATTTGGATCCTAGCACCGCTAGACAAGTGAGCGGCAGCAGTACTAGCGTTAGCTCATCATCTAGCGGCGCTAGATCCCAGGAGGGGTCATCATGCTCGACGCACTCAAGGTCGTCACCATCGTCGTCGTCGGAGTGATGGTGGGGGTGGAGTTCTCGGTCGCCTTCGTCATCAACCCGATCCTCAAGGCCCTCCCCGACGAGAGCTGCCTGAGCGGCCGCGCTCACGGCGGCCGGATGCTCGGCGCCGTGATGCCGTTCTGGTACATCGGCTCGCTCGTCCTCGCCGCGGTCTGGGCCATCGCGGGATGGCACCGCCACGGCGCCGGCCTCGTCGTCATCGCCGGCGCACTGCTGGTGCTCAGCGTCATCATGTCGCTCCTGCTGCTCGTCCCGATCAACAACCGGGGCAAGACGTGGACCCAGGAGAACCGCCCCGCCGACTGGAAGGAGCAGGCGAACCGCTGGGACCGTTTCCACTACGTCCGCGTCGCCGACATCATCGCCGCCTTCGCCCTGCTGGCCGCGGCCCTCGTCTGAGCCCGCGGGCACCCTGCGTCGAGTACGGCGAAGTGGAAGCGCGGCTCGTGGGAGCGAGCACGGTGACGGCTATCCCGCCCACTCGCAGATCCGCTGGAAGTTGCCGCCGAGCAGCAGGTCGAGCACCGCCTGGTCCCGGACGGCGGACTCCACCGTGTGCCGGGCCGCCACCACGTCGCCGTACGGCGTGTTGGAGCCGAACAGGCACTGCTCCGGCACGGTCCGGGCGGCCGCGCGCACCGCGAAGGTCTGCAGCGCGCTGGACAGGTCCAGATAGAGGTTGGGGCGGTCGGCGGCCAGCTCGACCAGGTCGAGCGCGTGCATCCCGCCGAGCGCACCGACGATCACCGGCACCGCCGGGTAGCGGGCCGCCAGCAGGTGGTAGGTCCGCAGGTCGTCGAGGGTGTTCGGGGCGAAGCCGTGCACCAGCACCGGCACCCCGCCGTGGTCGGCGGCGGCCGCCAGCACCGGTTCGACGGCCGCCGTGCCACCCGGGGCCGGGGTGAGTTCGCCGAGGCCGACGAACTCCGGGTGCGCCAGCTGCTCGGCCACCCAGCGGTGGATCTCCAGCTCCGGCAGTTCCAGCGGCACCGAGGCGAAGCCGACCGTCTCGCGCGGGTGGGCGCGCACCGCCCGGCGCACCTCGTCGAGCGCGGCCCGGAACCGCTCCTCGGGCAGCGTCGCCCCGCTGATCCGCCGCATCAGGCCGGCGAACTCGGCGCGCAGCTCCTCGTTGGTCGCCGCGGCCTCCGGGTGGACGCTGGTCGGCAGCAGCACCGTGCGCTCGACGCCCGCCTGCCGCGCCCGGGCCAGCTGGGCCGGGACATCGACGGTGACATGCGCGTGGACATCTGTTGTCACGTGAACTCCTGTGGACGGCTGGGTGGTTGAGGTCGCCAGGCTAGACTTTGACATCGGTGTCAAGGTCAAGCCCCGGGGAGGTCGTGGGTGCGGATCAGCGAGTTGGCGAGGCGCAGTGGAGTCAGCGCCCGGTCGTTGCGGCACTACGACCGGCACGGGCTGCTGAACGCCACTCGACTGCCGAACGGCTACCGGGACTTCACCGAGCAGAGCGTGGAACAGGTGCGGCGGATCCGCTCGCTGCTGGGGGTCGGCCTGAGCCTGGCCGGGGTCGCCGCGCTGCTGCCGTGCTTCGCCGACGACGGCCGGCTGGCCGGCTGCGACCGCGCCAGGGCACGGCTGGTCGACCAGATCGCGGCGCTGGACGAGTCGCTGGCCGCGATGGCCCGGACCAGGGCGATGCTCGCCGAGGAACTGGCCCGCTGGGCCGAGCCGGGCGACCCCGGCCCCGGGTCCGGCGGTGCTGACCTGGAGTAGTGCGGGCCGGCAACCGGGGGGTGCCCGAGGGCGACCGGCGGGTAGGGAATCATGGCAGTGCCGGTACGCGTTCGGCATACCAGCTCATGCCCCAGCTCTCCAGGAGTCCGCGATGCCCGCTCGTCTGATCCTCGTCCGCCACGGTGAGACCGCCTGGTCGGCGAGTGGCCAGCACACCGGCCGGACCGACATCCCGCTGACCGAGGAGGGCCGCGAGATGGCGCGCCGGGTCGGTGCCCGACTGGCCCGCGCGCCCTGGTACGGCCTGCCCGAGGCCCGGGTCTACACCAGCCCGCTCTCCCGGGCGCGCGAGACAGCGGAGCTGGCCGGCTTCGGTGCCCGGGCCGTGGACCGGCCGGAGCTGATGGAGTGGGACTACGGCCAGTACGAGGGCCGCACCGGTGCCGACATCCGCGAGCACGACCACCCGGGCTGGGTCATCTGGCGCGACGGCGTGGCCGGCGGCGAGAAGATCTCCGAGGTGGCGGCCCGCGCCGACGCCTTCCTGGCCGACATCGAGCAGGACCACGGCACCCCGCACCCGGAGACCACCACCATGCACGCGGCCGACAGCGACGTGGTGGTGTTCGCCCACGGTCACCTGCTGCGGATCCTCGCCTCGCGCTGGCTCGGCCAGGCCCCGGAGTTCGGCCAGCGGCTCAAGCTGGGCACGGCCGCGCTCTCGGTGCTCTCCTGGGAGTACGGGCTGCCCGCGATCGAGATCTGGAACGACCACAGCCACCTG
Organism: Kitasatospora humi; assembly: GCF_020907985.1. Taxonomy (GTDB): domain Bacteria; phylum Actinomycetota; class Actinomycetes; order Streptomycetales; family Streptomycetaceae; genus Kitasatospora; species Kitasatospora humi. The sequence goes on from NZ_JAJJPA010000014.1 coordinate 126,417, forward strand.
GACGGCCTGGCGGGCTGACGCCGCCTCAAGCGGCCTCCGTGGCGACCTGGTAGCACTCGAGGAAGTCGCGGACCTCGGCGATCGAGCCGTGGTTGCGCAGTCCGTCGGCGGTGCCCGCCAGCATGCCGCGGATCCGGGCCGAGCGGACCTGGTCGAGCAGGGCGACGGCGGCGCTGCCGTGCCGGGCGGCGTCGACCAGGTCGCCGCAGCCCAGCCGGTCGTGCGCCAACTCGGCCGTGTAGAGCGCCCGGTTGCGCACGAAGTGCGGCTCCTGCAGCGTTATCGCCTGCTGGGCCCGCTCGGTGGCGCGTTCCCAGTCGCCCAGTGCCGCCCAGCACTGGGCCTCCAGTCCGGCCAGCTCGGCCTCGCCGAAGAACGACATCCACTCCGGGTCGGCCTCGGACTCACCGCGTTCGAAGAGGATCCGGGCCCGGGCCAGCTGCTGGGCGAAGGCCGAGCGGTCCCGCAGCAGCGCCCAGGCACCGGCTTCCCGCATCACCAGCAGGGCCAGCAGCCGGTCGGAGTCCAGGTGGCGGGCGGCACTCTGACCGGCCTGGGCGGCACGCAGCGCCTCGCGCGGCCGGCCGGCGTCCCGGGCCAGGAAGGCGCTGTTGCAGAAGACGTGGGCCTCCAACGCCGGGTCGTCGGCCATCCGGGCGGTGGCCAGCGCCTCGGCGTAGAACGACCGGGCGTCCCCGAGCCGGTTGGAGTCATGGGCCAACCAGCCGACCGAAATGGCCAGTTCGCCGGCGGTGGCCTGCAGCCGGCGCTCGGTGGTGATCGAGTACTCGCCCTCGTTGAGCAGGACGTACGCGGTGCGCAGCGACTGGCCGGCCCGCTCGAAGAGGGTGTCGGCGCCGTGCACGTCGTCGGCCAACCGGATCTCCCGGACGGCTTGTTCGACGAACTGGACGTCGGCGGCGCCGACCTTGCGCGGCGTCGGCGGCGGCGCGGGCATGGCGCGCGGGTCGGCCGCGCGGGCGGGGCCGTCGAGGCCGAGCACAGTGGCCAGGGCGGTGGGTCCGCCGGTCAGGAACGTTCGGCGGTGCACGTCGTCGTTCTCCTCGTCCGGTGCGGGCGGGGGAGGTTGGGGGGGTGCGGGGAGAGCCGTCAGCAGGCCCCGGTGCGGCGGCTGGTCGGTGGGCCCGGGTGGGGCGGACCGGCGGGCGGCGGGGCGGCGTCGGACGGCCGAGCGCGGTGCGAAGCCGAGGTCCTCCAGTGACCGGTCGGGCCACATGTGGCGGAAGACCCGCTCGTAGGCGTAGTTGGGGCAGCGGATCTCGCCGGCCTCGACGCGGCCGATGTAACGGGCGTCGCAGGAGACGTGTTCACCGATCTCCCGGGCCGCCCGCCGGATCACGTTGGCGAACTCCGCAGGGGAGAGGCCGCCGCGCAGCTCGCGCATCGTCGTGTTGCGGACGGGGGCGGGAGCGGCGACGGTGAAGGCGCCGCTGTGGCTGACCGGTTGTGCCATGAGGTCGCTCCGAGCTTGGTGCGGGGTGGGGCCCGTGGGTCGGGTGGGCCCGACCGAGGCGACGGCTCGACAGTACCCACTGTTATCAAGCACTCACGATGGGTTTTGGGGAAATTAGCGGCTAATTGGTGGCAAAGCAGACAAATCTTTGCGGTTCTGCCATGAAATGCCATGGCTTGCTGTAAGGCGCCCCGTGGCTATCCGTGGCATCAACCCGTTGGGTTGATAGCGGGAAGGCGGCTGCGCTCGCCCCTCGATGGCAGTGGCCGCTGGACCCTCAGTACTCGATCCTCAGCACTCGACCTCTGAAGTAGTCATATTCATACCATCAGTTCACTATCTTCCTGGCGAACCATCAGTCTCCTGATGCTGTGGGAAGTACCACCGCGGCGGGCTGAACGGCAGGAAAAGCGGACGCGATGGTCACGGGTAGCGAACCGAGCCAGGAAGGCCCGCACGATGGTCACCGGATTGCCGCACCTCCGCAGTCTCCTCAGCTTCACCGGGCTGAACTTCGCCGGACTCACCCTCAGCGGCCGCGCCTTCGGCGGCGAGGCCCGAGATACCCAGGCGGTCGGCGGGCGTCGCGCTCGGAGCGGCACCGGTGGGCCCGTCGGCGCCCGGGAGCGGGCACTGCGCTGCGACACCGTGACCGTGCCCCTGCGCCACGGCCTCGAGACGGTCGACATCCTGCGGCTGCGCCGGGCCTGCGGCTCCGTCGTGCAGGGGGCGACCGGTGTCGTCGCCTTCCTGGTCCCGGCCGGTACCGCCGACCGCTGGCAGCTGAGCGGCACCAGCTGTACCCCCGGGGCGGCGCCGCTGCCCGCGACGGATCCGCGCTGGCTGGTGCCGCCCGCCGGCTCCGAGCCGGCCCCGAGGCTGACCGACCCATGGGTGTTGCGCGCCGCCCTCTGCGAGGCCGCTCGCACGCTGACGGCCGGCGGTATCGGACCGTTCTGACGCCGCGCGCGGACGTCGAAGCCGTCGGCCGCCCAGCGGCGGGTGCCCCCACCTGCGCGTTCGCCGCCTCGACAGGCGATACTTCGCACCATGGGACGAGGCAGCACAGCACGAGAAGGGCACGCCCCGCGTACCCACCGCACCGACACCGGTTTGGCCGAGCTGGTGCCCGACCGAGACCATCCGCAGTCCTGGTCGCTGCTGCTCGACGGCGCCCCGCAGTCGCACGTCGACCTGGCCGACCCCGGCCGCCTCGGTTTCGAGTACCAACGCCGCCTCGGGCATCTGATCGATCTCGCCGCCGAACCGGGCAAGCCGATCCGGGTGCTGCACCTGGGCGGCGGCGCGCTCACCCTGGCCCGCTACACCGCGGCCACTCGGCCGCGCTCCCGGCAGCAAGTCGCCGAGCTGGACACCGCACTCACCGAGTGGATCCGCGCCGAACTCCCGCTCCAACCCGGCTGGCAGATCAAGGTCCGCGGCGCCGACGCCCGCAGCGTGCTGGAACGTGCCCCCGAGGGCGGGGCCGACCTGGTGATCGCCGACGTCTTCTCCGGCGCCCGGGTGCCCGCGCACTGCACCACCGTGGAGTTCGCCACCCTCGCCGCCCGAGCCCTGGCGCCCGGCGGCCGCTACGCGGCGAACATCACGGACGGCTCCGGACTCGCCTTCGCCCGCTCCCAAGTGGCCACGCTGCGCGCGGTCTTCCCCGAGGTGGCGCTGATCGCCGACCCCGCCGTGCTGCGCGGCAAGCGGTTCGGCAACCTGATCCTGGCCGCCTCGCACACGCCGCTGCCGATCGCCGAGCTGACCCGGCGCACCGCCTCGGACGCGGCGCTCGGCCGGGTCGAGCACGGCTCCGCGCTGGCCGCCTTCACCGGCGGCGCTCCGGTGGCCACCGATGCGGTGGCCGCGCCGTCACCGGCGCCACCGCCGGGGACCTTCAGCTGAGTCCCGCCGCTGGTCAGTGACCGTGGCCGCGCGGCAGGCCGCGGTGCTTGTACATCGCGGCGCCGGTGAGCAGCAGCCCGGCGGCGATCGGGATCAGCACAGCGCGTCCCACCCGGGCCGCCAGACGGGGCTCGCTGTCCTGGGAGGCAGCCGGCTGGTCGTCGGCCGGTTGGTCGTTGATGGGTTGGTCGTTGGTGGGTTGGTCGCTGGTGGACTGGGCGGGTGCCGGGCCCCGGGTGATCCGTTGCTCGGGCAGCCAGTTCACGGCGCGCCGGGTGCCTCGGTCCGAGCCCCGGGAGGGGGTGCTCGGTTCGGTGTTCGAGGTTTGCGGCGGGGTGCTCGGTCCGGCGTTCAAGGCGTGCGAGGGGGCGCTCGGTTCGGCGTTCGAGGTGTGCGAGAGGGTGCCCGGCTCGACGTCGCCCGCTGAGCCGACCGGCATCGTCCGCCCGTCATCAGCCGTGGGGGCACCCGCCGCTGAGCTGCCGGGCCCGGTCCGCTCGGTGGTGTCCCGGCCTGGGGCACCGGGGTCACTCCCAGCGGTGGGTCCCGGCCGGGCACCATTGGGCGGACCGGCCGTGTCGGGCTGCGCCGCCGGGCGGGGCGACAGCTGCGTCGCCGGCCCGGGAGCGGGGGCGGCGGGCTCCTGCGCGGCACCCCCTGCCGGATCCCGGGGTGAACCGGGCGGGGCGGATGCCGAGGGCAGCAGTGCGGGAGCGATCACGGGCACGCCGACCACGCCGGGTGCGCCGGACACGTCGGGCACGTCGGGTGCACCGGACACATCGGGCACATCGGGTGCGCCGGACACGTCGGACGCCCGGTCCGGCAGGGGGAGCCCACCGTCGTCGATGCGGTCGGGCGCCAGGCCGTCGGTGCCGCCGGCCTCCAGGGCGGCGCCGAGCAGGTTGCCGGTCACCCTGCCGTCGGCGGCCGGCGGCAGGGCGGTGGAGCCGGCGGCCGGGGCGCTGCCGGCGGCCCGGGCGAGGTCCAGGCCCAGACCCCAGACCTGTGCCAGTACGATGCCGGCGACACCACCCGCCGCCAGCAGGCCCAGCCGGCGCCGGGACACCCGCCCGCCCCCCGTACGGGCGGAGGCCGACGGCCCGGCAGGCGGGGAATCGGGCGCGGGTGACGGGTGATTGGCTCGCACGTGAGACGAGAACGAGCCGCGCCGGGCGAAAGTCACGGCGGCGCGCCGGAGTTCATGCGATCCGTCAGCGGAACGCACTAGTGGCTCACGACCGGCGGAGGCGATGTCCGGGCGATCTGACGCCGCGCCGATTCGCTGCTGTGCGACGGGCGTTCCGGCGAGCTGGTACGCCGCCGGCTCAGTGCAGCCGTGCGGTGGGCGTGCCGCCGAGTCGGTGCCGCGCCCGCTCACCGGCGTGCGGTGGACGTGCCGCCGAGTCGGTGCCGCGCCGATTCGCTGCTGTGCGACGGGCGTTCCGGCGAGCCTGCCCCGGTCCCGGTCCCGGTCCCGGGCGCGGCGCGGTGCGGGCGCGGCGCGGTGCGGTCGCCAGGTCGGCGGGACGCTGGGCTGCCACCGGGTGCCGCCGTGCGACGGTGCCCGGTGGCCGCCGGCCGGCCCGGTTCGGTGCTCAGCTGTTCGGGCGCAGGGTCCAATGCACGGTCATCACACCGGTCACCGCGCCGTCCTCGCGGGTGATCTCCACGGTGACCGGGAACTCGGGGCGCTCGCCCGCGTCGAGCTCGGCGACGACCTCCGCCGCCGGGCGGCCCAGCACGGCAGTGGCGGTCACGACACCCATCGCCAGCTTCTTGTAGGCGATCTCGGCGCTCACCGCCAGCGGCACGGCCCGGGAGAGCTGGTCGCCGAACGCGGCCAGCACGATGCAGCCGCTGGCCGACTCGGCGAGCGTGAACATCGCGCCGGCGTGCGGCCCGCCCACGTGGTTGTGGTACTCGGGCTGGTCCGGCAGCTGCAGCACGGCCCGCTCGGCGGTGGTCTCCAGGTAGGTGAGGTTCAGCGTGCGGGCCATCGGAACGGTGGCGGCCAGCATCTCGCCGACCGAGGGTGTCGTCGTCATGCCCGCCATGTTACTCACGAGTAGTGATTGCTGAACAGGCATGCCGGTGCGGGCGGAGGAGGGGACATGCGAAGAGGGCCCGGTCTCCAGGAGACCGGGCCCTCTTCGATGGGGTGAGCGACGGGACTCGAACCCGCGACCACCTGGACCACAACCAGGTGCTCTACCAACTGAGCTACGCCCACCATCTGTCTTGCGCGTTCCCGCGCTGACAGGAAGAACTCTACAGGATCTGAGAGGGTGCTCGCGCCAGGGTTTCCCGAGGCTGATCGTGCGACGGCGGCTGGAGGGCCGAACTACCGTGCCGCGGCCGGGATCGACGAGGCGGCCGAGTGGCGCAGCTCACAACGGCCGCCCGTCGTCGGCGGAGTCGGCGGTTCAGTCGGCGGTGACCTGGTGCTTCGCCGCGATCACCCGGGCCTGCTCCGCCTCCGGGCCCGGCGCCGGGACGAACACCGTCTCCCGGTAGTACCGCAGTTCGGCGATGCTCTCCCGAATGTCCGCCAGCGCGCGGTGGTTTCCCCCCTTCTGCGGGCTGTTGTAGTACGCCCGCGGGTACCAGCGGCGAGCCAGCTCCTTGATCGAGGAGACGTCCACGATCCGGTAGTGGAGGTGGCCCTCCAGGGCGGGCATGTCCCGGGCCAGGAAGCCGCGGTCGGTGGCCACCGAGTTCCCGGCCAGCGGCGTCTTGCCGGCCTCCGGGGCCCACCGGCGCACGTAGGCGAGCACCTCCGCCTCCGCTTCGGCGAGCGTCACGCCGTCCGCGAGCTCGCCGAGCAGGCCGGAGGCGGTGTGCATCTCACGCACCACCTCGGGCATGGTGGCGAGGGCCTCCTGCGGCGGGCGGATCACGATGTCGACACCCTCGCCGAGGATGTTGAGCTCGGAGTCGGTCACCAGGACCGCCACCTCGATCAGCGCGTCGCGCTCGAGGTCGAGGCCGGTCATTTCACAGTCGATCCATACCAAACGGTCGTTCACCCGTCCCAGCCTACGGCGCACCACTGTCTGCATCGTGCGTGCCCGTCACGCCGCCCCCATGCGCGCCGGTCGCGCTTGGTGATCCGAGCGGGTTGCCGCATCGGCGGCACGCGGGTACCGGCGCACGCGGTGGGCGGCACGCGAGCAGGGCGCGTTGCTCGGGCGGGCACGCAGGCCGCGCGGCCCCGCCCGCCGCTGAGGTGCGACGAACGGGGCTCGGGCGGCACCGGGCGGGCCGAAGCGGGTGGCCGACGGCCCGTCAGCGCTCCACTGACGGACGGTCCGCCGACGGGTCGGCCGGGGCGGCAGCGCCGGGGCCGGCCGACCCGGTCGGCCGGGCGCGGACGGCGCTCCCAGCCCCGGGGACACCGCCCGGTGAATTCGCGCCACCCGATCGGGGCGCCGCGGGCGCACCGTTCAGACCGGTGCCGCGCCTCGGCGCTGACATCCCGCCGGCTCCGGCCGCCGCGCCGGGTGCGAGCGGTGGAACGCCCGTGCCGCGCACCGCCGGTCCGGCCGGCAGTCCGGTCGACGGGCGCATCGGCGTCCCGGGCCGGCCACCCGGACGGGCCTCGCCCCGGGCGTCCGACGGCTGCCCGGTCCGGTGCCCCGCTCCCGGGCCACGTGCGCCGGGCTGTGCCAGACCGTCGTCCGCCACCGCGTGCTCGACCTGCCTGGGCGCGGCCGCACCGCGCCGCGTGGCCGGACCGGGCTGCGGCGGCACCAGCGGCCGGATCCGGTTCTTGCCGGGCGGGGGAAGTGCGGGCTGCGCCGTCTGACGCCCCTTGGCAGGGGCCGCACCGCCCCCGCCGGTCCCACCCGGCTGGCCGGTGGCCCCGCCCGGAGCCGTCACCGGGCCGCCGACGCCTGCCGCCGACCCGGGCGCCCCGACGCTGCCGACCGGTGCACCGGCCGCCGCTCCGCCCTGCGGGGGGACCCCGGTCGCCGGACCGGCACTCGGACGGCGCGCCCGGTAGCTGGTCCGGTAGGCGGCGGGGGAGACCCCGAGCTGACGCCGGAAGTGCCCGCGCAGCGCCACCGGCGAACGGAACCCGCAGCGCCGTGCCACATCGTCGACCGACAGCTCGGACGTCTCCAGCAGCCGCTGCGCCTGCAGCACCCGCTGGGTGATCAGCCACTGCAACGGCGCACTGCCGGTGAGCGTGCGGAACCGGCGGTCGAAGGTGCGCCGGCTCATGTAGGCACGGGCGGCCAGCACCTCGACGTCGAACTGCTGGTTGAGGTTCTCCAGTGCCCAGGTGACGACCTCTGCCAGCGGGTCGTTCCCGATCTCCTCCGGTAAAGACTGATCGATGTACTGGGCCTGACCACCGCCGCCGCGCCGGTTCGGCACCACCAGGCGGCGGGCCAGCGCGTTCGCCGCCTCGGCGCCGTGGTCGCTGCGCACCACGTGCAGGCAGAGGTCGATGCCGGCGGCGGTGCCGGCCGAGGTGAGCACGTCGCCGTCGTCCACGAAGAGCTCGCGCGGATCCACGTGGACCCGCGGGTAGCGCTTGGCGAGGGTCGGCGCGTACATCCAGTGCGTGGTGGCCGGTCGGCCGTCCAGCAGGCCCGCCGCGGCCAGCACGAAGGCGCCGGTGCACAGGCCGATGATCCGGGCGCCCTCGTGGTGTGCCTTGCGCAACGCGGCGATCGCCTCGACCGGTGGCGGCTGTGAGATCGACCGCCATGCCGGAACCACGATGGTGCCCGCCCGGGCCAGTGCTTCCAGGCCGAACGGAGCGGTGAGGGTGACACCGCCCGTGGTGGTGAGTGGTCCCTCCTCGCCCGCGCAGACCAGCAGCCGGTAGCGCGGCACGCCAGCGTCCTGGCGGTCCACGCCGAAGACGGAGAGCGGGATCGAGCTCTCGAAGATCGGCGCCCCACTGAAGATCAGGACGGCCACGGTCTCGCGGCGCCGTCGGCCGGCGAGCTTCCGGGGGGCGTTCGCGGTGCCAGGGGTGCCGGCGCCGCCCTGCGAGTTGACGGTCGGTTGGGCGCTGGTGCTCAGGACTGCCGTGCCCAGCGGACTGCCGCCGGTGGGGCCGTTGACCGGGCCGCCGTGGGAGCCGCTGGCCGGGCCACCGAGGGGGCTGCTGGCTGGACCACCGAGGGGGTTGCCGCCCGCAGGCTGGACCTCCCCGCCGAGCGTGCCGCCCGTGGGACCGGCCGACCCGGTCATGCCAGTGCTGCCCAGCGATCCGGTGGTGCCGGGGGGCCAGGCGGACTGGGTACCAGGCCGGCCGCTGGATCCAGCCATCGTCGTCGCCGCCGGGCCCGCGAACGCGGCGCGCTGAGCGGGGCCGGCTATCGGACGGGCGCGATTCGCTGTCGAGTTGACGAGCGGTCGGAGACCGAGTGGGACTGAACTGACGACGGGTCGGGAGCCGGGCTGGAACGGTGCCGCAGTGGCGGGCGATTGGGCAGAGGGGGCGGCTATGGGCTGCGGCGAGGAGCGGAAAGGGGAGTTGAACGGGACGGCATTTCTCGGGGCACTCGAGCGCGCCTGACCACCGCGACCGGCGGGCGACTGGCCGCTGTCAGGACCTGTCTCGCTCCTGCTCACCCTGTTCAAGGCGCCCAAGCCCCCTCGGTGGTGTGGTGTGGTGATGCGGCACTGCTGAACGCTCAACAAGATCGAATCTACTGGGTGGACCGTCACCGTTGTGACAAGTTCACCATCCGACGCTATGTCGACATGGCAATTTGGCGTGATGCATTCGATCACGAAGCGTGGCACCCGTCGACCCCCCTGGGAAGGGGTCGGGTGGACCGGTGGCTGGTTGCCGTACGGCTGACCCGTGGTGGCGGCGGGTCAGCGCCCTCGGTGATGCCGGTGGCCAGGCCTGTTGTCCAATTGCTGTAGGTGGGGGCGAAACTGACTGAAAATCGGTGTTGCGTTTGCGGGGCGCGCGGTGCACGCGCGCGCCCGCGAGTGCTGCCCTGAGCGCCTCGCCATGCTGCGGTGTGATGACTGTCGCAGTGTGGGCGGTGCGGCGGCTGCCGATGGCGTTGTCGCCACTGCCGCCGGTCGGTCGCCGTGTCCGCCGCCTGTTTCCGTCCCCCACTCACGGCCAGTCGCCTACCCCTGTCAGCCCCGGCCCACGCGCACCAGAGCCGACTGACCGTTGCGCGACGGCGCCGGGGCTGCGCCGGGCGCTTCCGCTCCCCGGTGGGCGGGGCGCCGGTGGTGTTGCACGGCGCTCGTGCCGGACCTGCTCCGGAGTCCCCCGACACCCGCTTCGGGCGCTCCGCCCTTCGGGTGACGCCCGCTTCGGGCACCCCGCCCCCGGACGGCTCCCACTTCGGGCACCCCGCCCTTGGGCGGCTCCCACTTCGGGTACCCCGCCCTCGGACGGCTCCCACTTCGGTTGGAGGCAGGGCGCTTCAGGGGCCGGGAGCATGGCGGAGGCAGCCGCGGCACTGGGGGTGAGGGCGGAAGGATCGCAAAACAATCTCATCGCATCTGACGGCTCTTCTGGCCATTCGGTGATTCACCCACGGGCGAATTCCCGCCCCATTCCCCTCCGATGCAACTGCGCTTCGCCTGTCGCCCCCGACGCTCAGGGGGACCGGGCGCACGACCGGGCACACCGGGCACACCGGGTACGGCGGGCACACCGGGTACGGCGGGCATACCGGCCTCGCCGGCCGGGGGCCGCTGGAACTTGAACTAATGGACTGGCGAACCGTTCGACTGTGGGCGTGGACATCTCGACGTGGTCGGCCTCGGCGGGCCCGCCCCCGGTGGACGCGCTCCGGCCGGGCGGCGCGCTTCAACCGATGGTGCAGCTTGCCAGCGGTGCGGGGGTGGCCAGGACCAATCCGACGGCCTCGGGCAACTGGGCGGCGGTGAGGGTGGGGCGGTACCCCAGCTCGGACCAGGGGCGCCCGTGGTGGAGCCAGACGCTGCGCAGACCCGCCACCTGGGCGCCGGCGATGTCAGCCGGGCCGTGGTCACCGATCACCCAGGCGCTGGCGGTCCAGTCACCGACGACTGGGAGGCCGCATCGCTGAGCCGCGATGTCGAAGATCAACGGATCGGGCTTGGCGCAGCCGGCCTCCTCGGAGACCACCCAGGCGTCCACCAGGGAGTCGAGTCCGGTCCGGCGGATCTTCTCGACCTGGGGGCCGGTCCCGCCATTGCTCACGATGGCCAGTGTCCACCCTGCCGACCGGGCCGCGCGCAGGGCCGCGACATGGCTGTCCGGGCAGTGGATGTGCGTGTTGATGCCCTGTCGGTAGTCGGCGAGGAGGGCCTCCACCGAAAGGTCCAGGCGGTAGCGTCGCCGGGCGGCACCCAGCACGGTGCTCCGCGGGATGTAGCCGCCGCCGTCAATCGTGGTCAGCCAGTCCAGTTCGGACAGGGGGAGCCGATGCCGGGCGAGAAATTCCTCGGCCCACGCCGTGAAGGCTGCGTCTCGTGGGAGCAGTGTGTTGTCGAGGTCGAGCATCAGTAACGGCATGGTGTGCATGCTGCCAGCGGCGGTGGCGGCGAGGAAGGGAACCCGCAGCTCGGGGTGGTTGTCGGCCAAGTGATCGACTCGATCCGATCGGTGCAGCGGTCGTCACGGTCCGCAGCGGACCCCATCGGTCCCGTTGATCACAGCCGCACCAGCTGCCCCACATCCAGTTGAACATCGCACCTACGGTATGTGTCCGACCTGTTGCGTCGACTGACTCCGTCAGGCAAGCTCCTGGGAACCGCGCGAAGGCGGGTGACATACCGCCGTTACGGGGCGCGCGCTGATTACTTCACGCCGCCGCCATTAGCGGGATCGTGGTCGTACTCGGTCGGAAAGGCTGGGCGGCCAAGGTCGCCCGTCGTACTCTGAAAGGAACAGGTCACTTACGGTGCCGCTCGGCTTCTCCCGACCCCGTGCCCATGAATGGCCTGCCGCTTGGGCAGCGCAGTCCTTCCTGTCGGCCCCTCTCACTCGAAGAGCCTCGATTCATGGCCGGTTCTGAGTCTCCCCGATCTGCAGACCCGTTTCGCTTTCTCAGCGCGGCGGATTTCTCCGCCAAGGATTCCCTGCCGGACGTTTCGCGGACTCCGCAGCCGCTGCCGCCACGCACCGGTGGCAGCGGGTCGCGTCGCGGCTGGTTCGCGTCACGGCTGTTCCGCCCGGCACCGGCGGCGGCCCAGGTTCTTGATGGTGCCGGTCCCACGAAGGGTGCCGGCGAGGATGGCGGAGGCGACGTGAAGTCCCGGCACTCCAAGCAGACGGCTCCGCTCGACGGGCGCGATCCCGTCCTCCAGCCGGAGCCTGCGCGCTCCTGCGACCCGGCGTTCCAGCACGGCGTGGTGGTGGGGTTCGACGGCTCGCTCTCCAGCGAGCGTGCTCTCGCTTATGCGGTCGGCATGGCCCGCCGGTCACGCTGCGGGCTGGTGATCGTGCACGTGGCCAACCGGCTCCCCGCCACCGTTTGGGCCGGCTGCGAGCCCCCGGTCTTCGTCGACATGCCTGATCATCGGACCGAGGTGCTCGGCCTGGAACTTGCCTGCGCCGAGTTCCTGAGCGGCATCCCCTGGGTCCTGGTGGAGCGCGGCGGCGACATCTGCCACGAGATCGAGGAGGTCGGCAAGGAGTACGCCGCCGACGCCATCGTCGTCGGGACGACTCGCGGCCTGATCGGTCGGATCTTCGGTTCGGTCTCCGGGCGTCTCGCGCGGCGGGCCAATCGTCCCGTGATCGTCATTCCCTGAGCCTCAGTCAGCCATGGCGGCGGTCAGCACCGATCGGATCCCGGGGACGAGTTACGGGATCCGCTCGGCGGTACGCGAATGACCCGAGAAAGCAATTGCCCGATGCTGACTTAGCAGTCGCGATGCCCCGTTCGGTCAGTGTGCGTACCGAGAGCTCGGAGATTTAGAAGCGCGGGTACGCCGGAGGCCTTCGCCGTCAGCATGGGCCGGGAGGCAGCGGCTCCCAGGCTGCGGCGGCGTGCAGCTTGGCAGCTGGGCTCCGGCGAGGGGGCAGGCGTGGGGAGCGATCGGCTGCGTTGGCCCTGATGTCGGGGCGATTCCGGGTGGCTTGGCGTTGAGCGCGATCGTTATGGGTGCGGTGGCGCTGGTAGAGCTGCGGGGCGGCGACTGGTGGATCCGGGCGGGCCGCGGTGAGCGGGTCGAGTGGGGGTAGAGGGCTGACGGGTGCGTCGGGGGTCGAGGCGCCCGAGGTGAGGCCCAGGGAGGCCATGTGACCGCGGGCGACCGCGAACAGCAACTCCGGGCCGCTTCTTCCGCGGGAACGCGTGGCAGCGAGCTGCTAGGGGTTCCGCCCGACCAGCCGCGCCGAGTATCCGCTGCCTGCCGTAGCCGCCGGGGGTCCCGCAGCGCCAGGGCGCACCACGGGACCGCGGCTGTCCGACCCCCTGGTACTTCGCTTGATGGTCGGCGCCCTCGAATTCAGGAGCGCCGCACCCACACTCGCACCGCCCGACGGGAACCACATCACGACGGTGGCCGGAAACAGCCAGCCACGCCCTGGGCTCCCGGTTCACCGCATGCCGCGGCAACCTCCTACACCGGGACATGGTCTCGAGTGCCCGGTTCGAACCGCTCGCCGATGCCACCCGCTCGCTGCAGGACCCCGCCTCACTCCCTGCTGCTGGGCTTTCGCGTTGGCCCCGGCTCGCCGTCGCTCTGAGCAAGCCGCCCATCGGGGCGGGTTGGCCCTGGCCCGCCGTCGCTCTGAGCGAGCCGCCCATCGGGGCGGGTTTGCCCTGGCCCGCCGTTGCTCTGCCCAAGCCGCCCACCCAAGGGAGCCACCCGGCGGACAGCAGCCGCTCAGGCGCCTACGCAGTGGGCGTCTGGCTGGCTCCCGTGACGGCCGCCTCCCGTAGTCCTGGTGGTCACGGTCGCGTCGGGGCCACCGAGACCTCCCCGTGGGGTAGGCGGTCCAGCACAGCGGCCCGTACGGCACGGGGCCGGAGCTTCCGGCCGCACCGCTTTCCAGCTGACGCCGACCCGCTTCGAGCAGATTTACCCAGAGAGCTCGTCATGGTGATGGCTCCGGTGACCGGGCTGCTGGTACGGCAGCGGTCGGGGTAGCCCGGTCGTTCCGGCCACGGCCCATCGGAGCCTGTCACCGGTCGGTTGTGGACATCAGGGGGTCATGCCCAGCTCCCGCGCGATCAGCATCCGCTGGACCTCGGAGGTGCCCTCTCCGATCTCCAGGATCTTGCTGTCGCGCCAGAAGCGGGCGACGGGGTACTCGTTCATGAAGCCGTAGCCGCCGTGGATTTGGGTGGCTTCGCGGGCGTTGTCGACCGCGGCTTCGGAGGAGTAGAGCTTCGCGATGGCGGCCTCCTTCTTGAACGGCTCGCTGAGCAGCAGACGGGACGCCGCGTCCCGCCAGGCGAGGCGGGCCATGTGCGCACGAGTCTCCATGTCGGCGATCTTGAATTGGATCGCCTGGTTGGCCCCGATCGGACGCCCGAACGCGCGCCTGGTCGCGGCGTAGCTGAGTGACTGGTCGACGCAGCCCTGGGCCAGTCCCGTGGACAGGGCGGCGATGGCGATGCGGCCCTCGTCGAGGATCCGCAGGAACTGGGCGAAGCCCCGGCCACGCTGACCGAGGAGGTTGGCCTCAGGGACTCGGCAATCGGTGAAGGACAGCTCTCGGGTGTCGGAGGCGTTCCACCCGACCTTGCTGTACTTCTTCGACACCTGGAACCCGGGGGTGCCGACAGGCACGATGATGGAGGAAATCTCACGCTTTGACGAGTGGTCAGTGCTTTCTTCACTCGAACGGGCGATCGGTTCGGTGAGTGCGGTCACCGTGACCAGACCGGTGATGTCCGTACCGGAGTTGGTGATGAAGCACTTGGTGCCGTTGATCACCCATTCCCGGGTGTCCTCGTCGAACCGGGCGGTGGTCCGGGTGGCGCCGGCGTCGGAGCCGCCCTCCGGCTCGGTCAGGCCGAACGCGCCGAGGATCTCGCCGGTGGCCAGTCGCGGCAGCCACTCGCGCTTCTGTTCCTCGGTGCCGAACCGGTAGATCGGCATCGCGCCGAGCGAGACGCCGGCCTCCAGGGTGATGGCGACCGAGGAGTCCACCCGGGCCAGCTCCTCAAGGGCGAGGCAGAGCGCGAAGTAGTCGCCGCCCATCCCGCCGTACTCCTCCGGGAACGGCAGGCCGAACAGGCCCATCCGCCCCATCTCCTTGACGATCTCGTACGGGAACTCCTCGCGCTCGTAGTACTCGCCGATCTTCGGCGCGACCACGTCATTGGCGAACTCGGCGACGGTGCGCCGCAGTTCCTCGTACTCGGAATCCAGTCGGTGGTCGAGCATCTGATCCTCCAGTGGTTCGCCCGAGAGGGTGATACGGGCGCGATGGCGTGCGATGACAGCGCGCGGTGTTGTCAGCGTGTGGCGGTGCTGATTGCCGGCGTGCGAGGTGGCGGCGCGCCACCTCAGCTGCCGGAGCTTCAGTTGGCGTTGACGGAGCCGGCCAGGGCCTGCACCGCTCGGGAGGGGCTCGGTCGGCCCAATTCCCCCGCGATCCAGGAGCTGGTGGCGACCAGGGCGGCGAGGTCGACGCCCGTCTCGATGCCCAGGCCGTGCAGCATCCAGACCAGGTCCTCGGTGGCCAGGTTCCCGGTGGCGCTCTTCGCGTACGGGCAGCCGCCGAGCCCGCCGGCGGAGGAGTCGATGACGGTGACCCCGCAGCGCAGCGCGGCGAGCGTGTTGGCGAGCGCCTGGCCGTAGGTGTCGTGGAAGTGCACCGCCAGCTGCGCCATCGGCACCCCGGCGCGGCCGAACGCGGCGAGCAGCTCGGCCACCTGTCCGGCCGTCGCCACGCCGATGGTGTCGCCCAGGCTCAGCTCGGCGCAGCCGAGCTCGAGCAGCCGCGTGCCTGCGGCCACCACCTGCTCGGGCGCGACCGGGCCCTCCCACGGATCGCCGAAGCACATCGACAGGTAGCCGCGGACCGGCACCCCGGAGCCTTGGGCCCGGGCGATGACGGGGCGGAACATCTCCATGACCTCGTCCATCGAGCGGTTCAGGTTGCGCCGGGCGAAGGACTCGGTGGCGCTGGCGAAGACGGCGATCTCGTCGGCCCCGCCGGCGAGTGCCCGCTCCAACCCCCGCTCGTTGGGGACCAGCACCGGCAGCCGCAATCCGGGGTACTGCTCCCGCAGGCCGGTGATCCGCGGCAGCAGCTCCTCGGCGTCGGCCAGCTGAGGCACCCACTTGGGGTGGACGAAGCTGGTCGCCTCGACGGTCCGCAGCCCGGCGGCGGCGAGCCGTGCGATGAACTCGGCCTTCACCTCGACCGGGACCAGGGACTTCTCGTTCTGCAGGCCGTCGCGCGCACCGACCTCGTGGATCCGCACCCGGGCCGGCAGGTCCGCGTCCCGGACCATGACGGGCAGCCCCAGCTCGAGGGTCCCGGGCTCGCGAGACTGCTCCGTTCGGGTGGAATCCGCCGTTCCGGGCACCGAGTTCCCAGCACTGGGCGTTGCCTGGACGTTGGTCATGACGAAGCCACCTCCTGGGCGTCGGCGGCGGTGTCCGCTCCGGTGGGGAGGGCCACCTCCACGGGAAGGACGACTGCGAGCAACTGCTCCATCGCCACGGTGCCACCTGCCGCGACCGGGAGTTCGCTGACCGTGCCGTCGTGCGGCGCAGCGATCACGTGCTCCATCTTCATGGCCTCCAGCACCAGCAGCGGCTGTCCTCGCCGGACTTGGTCGCCCACCGAGGTCTTGACCACGGTGACCGTTCCGGGCATCGGCGCGGTCAGGGCGCCATGGTGGGCGGCGGCGTCGGCGGTTCGGTCGGCCACCGGGTCGTACGGGTGGACGGCCCAGCTGTCGCCGTCGACGCCGAGCCAGACCACCGGGCCGGACGTCGCGGCTGAAGGGGTGTTGTCAGTGGCGAGAGCGAAGGTGGTGCGCAGGCCGTCGAGGGTGAGGGACAGATCCGTGGCGCCGAGCACGGCGCGGGCCCGGCGGATCTGACCTTCACCCAGACGGACTAGCAGCTCGGGGAACGCAGTTGACTTGACGTCAGAGGATTCGATAACCGTGTCCGCACTGACAGGTCGTACTCGTACCGAGACCGGGTCCTGACCGGAGATCCGGAGTCGATGCGTCGTCCAGGCCGGCTCGCCGGCCAGGCGCCAACCGGAAGGGAGTGCATACGGGTCGGTCCAGCCGTCGGAGGCGGCGGCCGGAGCGAGGTTCAGATGCCGCACGAGTGCTGCGGCGAGGTAGACGGCTTCCGGTGCCGTAGCCGCGGGCGTCGGCCCGTGGCCGGAAGCGGCGGCATCGGTGACCGTGGCACCCGGAGCAGTGCCAGGGGTGCCGTTCGGGGCGGACTCGCGAGTGTCCCGCGAGGCGTACCGGTCGCGCTGGTCGGCCAGCAGTTCGGGGTGCTGCTGGACGGCCCGCTCGACAAGGCCGGTGTCAAGGCGTCCTGCCACGACGTCCGGGTGCGCGAGCAGTCGGCGCAGGAAGCCGGCGTTCGTGGTCAGGCCGAGGATCCGGGTCTCGGCAAGGGCACTGCGCAAGCGGAGCAGGGCGGTTTGGCGGTCAGGACCATAGGCGATGACCTTGGCCAGCATCGGGTCGTACGCACTGGTGATGGTGGTCCCTGCCGTGAGGCCGGAATCGACCCGCACACCCTCCCCGGCAGGCTCCTCCAGCAGCAGGATCCGGCCGCCGGTCGGCAGGAAGTCACGTGCCGGGTCCTCGGCGCAGATGCGCGCCTCGATGGCGTGCCCGAGAAAGGAGATGTCAGATTGGCCGAACGAGAGTGACTCCCCGGCGGCGATCCGGACCTGCCACTCGACCAGGTCGAGACGCTCAACGCTGGGAGCGCCTGCGGGTGCCGAGCCGGTGGCCGCACCGGGAAGGCCGGCGCTGGTGCTCGCGGAGGCGTCCACCAGGGCAGGACGCGTAACCGCAACGGCCAGCTCGGTCACGGGGTGCTCCACCTGGAGGCGGGTGTTCATCTCCATGAAGAAGAACTCGCGGACCGCGCCGTCACCGCCGTCCACGGCGGACTCGCCGCCGGGCACGATGAACTCGACCGTGCCGGCACCGGTGTACCCGCACGCCTGTGCCGCCTGGACGGCTGCCGCGCCCATGGCGGCCCGGGTCTGCGGGTCCAACAGGACGGAGGGTGCTTCTTCGATCAGTTTCTGATGCCGGCGCTGCAGACTGCACTCGCGCTCGCCGAGGTGCACGGTGGTTCCGTGGGCGTCCGCCAGCACCTGCACCTCGATGTGCCGGGGGTTGTCCACCCAGCGCTCCAACAGCAGGGTGTCGTCGCCGAACGCGGTGCGGGCCACTCGACGGGCGGCTGCCAACTCGGAGGGCAGCTCGGCCGGGTCGCGGACCAATCGCATGCCCTTGCCGCCGCCGCCGGCCGACGGCTTGATCAGCACGGGGTAGCCGATCTCCTCCGCGGCGCGGATCAACTCCTCGTCGGAGCCGGCGCCGCCGCGGCTGCCGGGCACCACGGGCACGCCGACGGCACGAACGGCCTCCTTTGCGTTGATCTTGTCGCCCATCAGTTCGACGGCCTCGGCGGGCGGGCCGATGAACACCAGGCCGGCTTCTGCGCAGGCTCGGGCGAAGCCCGGGTTCTCGGCAAGGAAGCCGTATCCCGGGTGAATGGCCTGCGCACCGGTGCGCAGGGCCGCGGCGATGATCTGGTCACCTCGGAGATAGGTCTCCGCAGCGCTGCTGTCACTGCGGTCGGCCGGACCGAGGCGAACGGCGAGGTCGGCTTCGTGGACGTGCCTGGCGTCGGCATCGGCGTCGCTGTAGACGGCGACCGACCGGACGCTGAGCCGGCGCAGGGTACGGATGACCCGGACGGCGATCTCGCCGCGGTTGGCGACCAGGACGGTGTCGAACATGGGAGGCATTCCTCCGGAGCGAGGGAAGGGAGGCGACGAAAGGCGGTCAGCGGATGTGACCAGGGGGAGCCGACGGAGGCGGCGTGCCTCTTCGGGGAGCGGCTGCTGCCGATGTGCGGTGACCGGGTGACGCCCGGCAGCCGGTAACTGTCCGACTGCCGGACGACGGCAGCCTGCCCGGCGGAGCCCAGCAGGCGCCCGGTGCCCGGCGGCCGGTCGGCGCTGGCCGGCCGGCAAGCACCCGGTGGCCGACCCGCGCGGCCTGGCCCGTCCGGGACCACCGAGCAGGCGGCCGCCGACGAGCTGACCCGGAGGGTGCGGCTCCAGGGCCTGCCGCGCCGGAGGGTGCGACTCCGGAGCCTGCCGTGCCGGCCATGGCGGTCACATCCGGAAGACGCCGTAGGGAGCGGGAGGTGCCAGCGGCGCGTTGGCGCAGGCGGTCAGGGCCAGGCCGACCACGGTGCGGGTGTCCTTCGGGTCGATGACCCCGTCGTCCCAGAGCCGTGCGGTGGCGTAGTACGCGTTGCCCTGGCGCTCGTACTGCTCGCGCACGGGCCGCTTGAACTCCTCCTCCGCCTCAGTCGGCCATTCCTCGCCGCGGGCCTCGAACTGGTCGCGGCGGACGGTGGCGAGGACGGAAGCGGCCTGCTCACCGCCCATGACCGAGATCTTGGCGCCAGGCCACATCCACAGGAAGCGAGGTGAGTACGCCCGACCGCACATCGAGTAGTTTCCGGCGCCGTAGGAGCCACCGATCACGACGGTCAGCTTCGGGACGCGGGTACAAGCCACAGCAGTGACCATCTTGGCACCGTGCTTGGCGATACCGCCCGCCTCGTACTGGCGGCCGACCATGAAGCCGGTGATGTTCTGCAGGAAGAGCAGCGGGATGCCGCGCTGGTCACAGAGTTCGATGAAGTGCGCGCCCTTCAGCGCGGACTCCGCGAACAGCACGCCGTTGTTGGCGACGATGCCCACCGGGTGACCGTGGATCCGGGCGAAGCCGGTCACCAGGGTGGCGCCGTACTCCGCCTTGAACTCGGCGAACCGGCTGCCGTCGACCAGGCGGGCGATCACCTCGCGCACGTCGTACGGGGTGCGCGGATCCACCGGGACAGCCCCGTAGAGCTCGGCCGGGTCCACCGCGGGCGGTTCCACCGGAGCCAGCGACCAAGGCTGCGGGGTGCGCGGGCCGAGGTCGGCCACGATGGTGCGCACGATGGACAGGGCGTGCTCGTCGTTCTCGGCCAGGTGGTCCGTCACGCCGGAGGTGCGGGAGTGCAGCTCACCGCCGCCCAGTTCCTCGGCGGTCACGACCTCACCGGTCGCCGCCTTCACCAGCGGCGGTCCGCCCAGGAAGATGGTGCCCTGGTTGCGGACGATCACGGCCTGGTCGCTCATCGCCGGCACGTAGGCGCCGCCCGCGGTGCAGGAACCGAGCACGGCGGCGATCTGCGGGATGCCCGCGGCGGACAGGCGTGCCTGGTTGTAGAAGATCCGGCCGAAGTGGTCGCGGTCGGGGAAGACCTCGTCCTGCTTGGGCAGGAAGGCGCCACCGGAGTCCACCAGGTAGATGCACGGCAGGCGGTTCTCCAGTGCCACCTCCTGCGCCCTCAGGTGCTTCTTCACCGTCATCGGGTAGTAGGTGCCGCCTTTGACGGTGGCGTCGTTGGCGACGATCATCACCTCGCGACCGGCGACCCGGCCGATGCCCGCGATCACACCGGCGGCTGGTGCCGCGCCGTCGTAGAGGCCGTCGGCAGCCAGTGGGGCGATCTCCAGGAACGGCGAAGCCGGGTCGAGCAGGGTGTCCACTCGATCGCGCGGCAGCAGCTTGCCGCGTGAGGTGTGCCGCTCCCGCGCCTTGGCGCCGCCGCCCAGCGCGGCGGTGGAGAGCTTGGCGCGCAGTTCGGCGACCAGTTCCTCGTGCGCCTCCACGTTGGTCCGAAAGGCAGCCGACCCGGTGTCGATGGCGGACCGCAGTCGCGGGGCCGGGGCAGCCGCCGCGCCCGGACCACCGGGCGTCGCGACCTGGACCAGGCCGGGAGCCGCGGGCCCGCCAGCGCGCGGCGGTCCGGCGGTCTCCGGTGAATGCGGAGAGACGAAGCCGGGGGTCGACAGGGTCATCCCAAGAGCTCCCTTGCGCCCGGGAACCAGCGGGCGGAGAGCCGGATCGGCTTCTCGCCCCCAAGTTAATGATGGTTAACTCCGGGTGCCAGGTTAACCACCGATAACCGGCGCTGTCTACGATGGAGCCCATGCCGAACAGTCCTGTCGCATCTGTGACCCCTCGCCGAGACCAGATCCGCAGGGAGGCCGCACGGCTCTTCGCCGCCCGGGGTTTCCTGGGCGTCGGCGTGGACGAGATCGGCAAGGCGGTCGGCATCAGCGGCCCCGGTCTGTACCGGCACTTCTCCGGCAAGGACGCGATGCTCGCCGATCTGTTGATCGGCATCAGCGAGCGCTTGCTTGACGAGGGCCGCCGCCGTTCGGCCACTGCGGCGGATCCGGCGGCCGCGCTGGACGCGCTGATCAGCGGCCATGTCGACTTCGCGTTGGACGACTCCGACCTGATCATCCTGCATGACCGCGAGTTGCTTCACCTGAAGGAGGAGGACCGGCGCCAGGTGCGCCGCCTGCAGCGCGAGTACGTCGAGCTGTGGGTCGCCACCGTGCGGGCCGCATTCCCCGCGCTCGCCGCACCCGCCGCTGGGTCGGCCGCACGGGCCGCCGTGCACGCCGTCTTCGGGCTGCTCAACTCGACTCCGCATAGCCTGGGCGTTCGCCCCCCGGCCCCGGCCCCGGCCCCGGTCCCGGCCCCGGCCCCGGTCCCGGCCCCGGGTCAGGTCCCGGGCCCGGCTGCGATCTCGACGTCGACCCCGGGTTCGACGTCGGCCGACCGGGACGGTGGCGGCCGGATCGACCTGCTGCCGCGTGGCGAAATGGCGACCCTGCTGCACCGACTGGCCCAAGGCGCGTTCACAGCCGCAGCCCGTCCCGACGGCGGGCGAGCCGAGTAGCCCGGGAAGCCGGGCGAGCCGAGTGGGCCCGGGCAGCCGGCGAGTCCGAGGGATTCGGGAGCGAGCGAGAGCCGGCGAACCGGGCTGCCCACCCAAGTCGGTCGGTCGAGCGACGCGCTCACGACCCCGCCGGTCGGTTGGGTTGCCGGCCCGAACCGCCCGAAGCACCCGGACCGCCCGGACCGCCCGAACCGCCCGAAGCACCCGAAGCACCCGGACCGCCCGAACGGGCCGTCCCGCAGGCCAGGGACCGCTCCTTCGGTCCTAGGACGAGCGCCCGGGCGCACCCCCGTCCGGCGACCGGTGCGCCCTTGTGCACCAGAGCGCAAGGCTGAACGGGAAGGAAAGCCGGCCCGGAGCTGTTGATCCAGCCGGCCCAACACCCATCGCAGCGCTCGTTCGTCGGCCCCGAAAACATCGTGGACGACCGCCTCAGGAAATGGTTAGTATCCCTAAATATGCCTGACACTCACGGCTCCACTGGGGAGACATCCACAGCGTCGGACACCACCGCCGCAAGGCAGACCCCCACACCGTCCACCGAAGCCGACAGCAGTCCCGCGCACCAGGGCTGGCTGCGCCGGCTGAACGAGTACTGCTGGCGCTACCGCCGCAACTTCCTGCTGTCCTTCGGCGCCTCGCTCGCCGGGATGGCGGTGACGGCGCTCGTTCCGCTGATCGTCAAGCTGATCATCGATGACGTCATCACCACCCACAAGCGCTCGCTCGGCCCCTGGGCCGTCGCGCTGGTCGTCGCCGCGCTGCTGGTCTTCCTCTTCACCCAGGTGCGCCGCTACTCCGCCGGCCAGCTCGCCCTCGACGTGCAGCAGGACCTGCGCACCGACCTGTTCCGGTCGCTGACCCGGCTCGACGGCGCCCGCCAGGACCGTCTGGACACCGGCCAGGTGGTCGGCCGGGCCACCTCCGACCTGCAGCTGGTGCTCGGCCTGCTCTCGATGCTGCCGATGATGACCGGCAACCTGCTGCTCTTCCTGATGTCGGTCGTGGTGATGTTCTGGCTCTCGCCGCTGCTCACCCTGATCGCCCTGGTGATGGCGCCTGCGCTGTGGTGGCTCGCCGACCGCAGCCGCAAGCGGCTCTTTCCTGCCACCTGGGCGGCGCAGCAGGAAGCGGCGGCCGTGGCCGGCGTGGTGGACGGCGCGATCGGCGGCGTCCGGGTGGTCAAGGGTTTCGGCCAGGAGGAGCAGGAGCTCGGCAAGCTGGAGCGTGCCTCCCGCGAGCTGTACGGTGCCCGGCTGCGCTCGATCCGCCTGAACAGCCGCTTCACCCCGGCCCTGCAGGCCGTGCCGGCGCTCGGCCAGGTCGCCGTGCTGGCGCTGGGCGGCTGGCTGGCGGTCCACCACTCGGTCACCCTGGGCACCTTCGTCGCCTTCTCCGCCTATGTGGCCCAGATGACCGGCCCGGTCCGCATGCTCACCATGGTGCTGACGGTCGGCCAGCAGGCGCGGGCCAGCGTGGAGCGGGTCTTCGAACTGGTCGACGAGCGCCCGGTGGTCCGGCAGGCCCCAGGCGCCCGGGAGCTGCGGCCGGTGCCGGGTGCCCCGGCGCTGGAGTTCGACCAGGTCGACTTCCGGTACCAGGCAGCCGACCAGCCCCGCAC
Organism: Kitasatospora humi; assembly: GCF_020907985.1. Lineage (GTDB taxonomy): Bacteria > Actinomycetota > Actinomycetes > Streptomycetales > Streptomycetaceae > Kitasatospora > Kitasatospora humi. The sequence goes on from NZ_JAJJPA010000014.1 coordinate 149,348, forward strand.
CGCCCTCGAGGACGCCGAAGGCGCGGCCGCACTCCCCGCCGTCCTGCGCGGCCTGTCGCTGAGCGTCGCCCCGGGCGAGACCCTGGCCCTGGTGGGCGCCTCGGGATCGGGCAAGTCGACCGTCGCCCAGCTGATCCCGCGGTTCTACGACCCGACCGCCGGCACGGTGCGGCTGCACGGCCAGGACCTGCGCGACCTGACCCTGGACGCGGTCCGCTCGGTGGTCGGCATCGTTCCGGAGGACAGCTTCCTGTTCTCCGACTCGGTCCGTGCCAACATCGCCTTCGGCCGCCCGACCGCCACCGATGAGGAGGTCGAGGCCGCCGCCCGCGCCGCCCAGGCCGACGAGTTCATCCGCGCACTGCCCGAGGGTTACCGGACCAAGGTGGGGGAGCAGGGCTTGACCCTCTCCGGTGGCCAGCGCCAGAGGATCGCGCTGGCTCGCGCGATCCTCTCCGACCCCCAGGTGCTGCTCCTGGACGACGCAACCTCGGCCGTCGATCCGCAGATCGAGGCCGAGATCCACCGGGCGCTGCACCAGGTGATGGCCGACCGAACCACCGTCCTGATCGCCCACCGCCGTTCCACCCTGCAGCTCGCCGATCGGATCGCCGTGCTGGACCGCGGCGGGCTGCTCGACATCGGCACCCATGAGGAGCTCGAGGAGCGCTGCCCCCAGTACCGCGCGCTGATCACCGACCCGGAGGCCGCTCCGGTGGCCCGCCCGGACGACGCCCCCGGCCCGGACGCGGCCCAGACGCCCGGGCGCGCTCCGGCCGCCGCGTCGCACGCCGGAACCGGCACCGGGACGGGCTCGGCCGATGCCGAACTGCTGGCCAAGGTCGCGGCGCTGCCTCCGGCGACCGACACCCCGGCCGTTCCGATCGCCGAGGCCGCCGCCGGCGACCCGGACTTCTCGCTGGCCCGCCTGCTGAAGCCGTTCCGCCCGGCCCTCGCGCTGGCCTTCATGCTGCTCGCGCTGGACGCCGCGGCCGGCCTGGTGCTGCCGATCCTGATCCGGCACGGCATCGACAACGGCGTCACCAAGGCCGCGATGTCCGGCGTCACCGCGGCCTCGGTGACCGCACTGGTCGTGGTGCTGCTCGATTGGCTGGTGCAGAGCATCGAGTCCAGGGTCAGCGGCCGGACCGGCGAGCGGGTGCTCTACACCCTCCGGCTGAAGATCTTCGCGCACCTCAACCGGCTCGGCCTGGACTACTACGAGCGCGAGCTGTCCGGCCGGATCATGACCCGGATGACCACGGATGTGGACGCGCTCAGCTCGTTCCTGCAGACCGGCGTGGTCACCGCGGTGGTCAGCCTGATCACCTTCTTCGGCATCTTCGTCGCCCTGCTGCTGATCGACGCCGGCCTGGCCCTCACCGTCTTCGCGGTGCTGCCGGTGCTGGCCGTCGCCACCGTGGTGTTCCGCCGCAAGTCCAAGACGCAGTACCAGAAGTCGCGCGAGCTGATCAGCGTGGTCAACGCCGACCTCCAGGAGAACGTCGCCGGGATGCGGATCGTGCAGGCGTTCCGGCGCGAGCACGACACCGTGGACCGGTTCGTCGAACGCTCCACCGAGTACCGCAACGCCCGCGCCCGGGCCCAGCTGTACATCTCGCTGTACTTCCCGTTCGTGCAGTTCCTGTCCAGCGTCGCCGCCGCCCTGGTGCTGATCGCAGGCGCCTCCAGGGTGCACGACCACACCCTGACGGTCGGTGCGCTGGTCGCCTACCTGCTCTACATCGACCTGTTCTTCGCCCCGGTCAACCAGCTCTCCCAGCTCTTCGACGGCTACCAGCAGGCCGCGGTGGGCCTGAGCCGGGTCCGCGAGCTGCTGCGCACCCCGACCAGCACCCCGCCGGCCACCGCGCCGGTGCCGGTCGAGCAACTGCGCGGCGAGATCGACTTCGACAACGTCACCTTCGCCTACAACGGCGGCGGCGAGGGCAATCCCGAGGTGCTGACCGGCATCGACCTGCGGATCCCGGCCGGCCAGACCGTCGCCCTGGTCGGCGAGACCGGCGCCGGCAAGTCCACCCTGATGAAGCTGGTCGCCCGGTTCTACGACGCCACCGGCGGCACGGTCCGGATCGACGGCACCGATGTGACCACGTTCGACATGACGGCCTACCGCCGCCGGCTCGGCGTGGTCCCGCAGGAGGCCTACCTGTTCGCCGGGACGGTGCGCGACGCGATCGCCTACGGCCGCCCCGAGGCAACCGACGCCGAGGTGATGGCGGCGGCGAAGGCGGTCGGCGCCCACGAGATGATCAGCGGCCTGCCCGGTGGCTACCATCACGAGGTGACCGGCCGCGGCCGCAACCTCTCCGCCGGCCAGCGCCAGCTGATCGCCCTGGCCCGCGCCGAGCTGGTCGACCCGGACATCCTGCTGCTCGACGAGGCGACCGCCGCCCTCGACCTCGCCACCGAGGCGGCCGTCAACCGTGCCTGGGACCTGCTGCGGGAGGGTCGCCCGAACCGGCCGCAGGGGCGCACCACCCTGGTGATCGCCCACCGCCTGACCACGGCGGAGCGCGCCGACCGCGTGGTGGTGCTCGACCACGGACGGGTGGTGGAGGACGGCACGCACACCGAGCTGTTGGCGGCCGACGGGGTGTACGCGCGACTCTGGCGGGCCTTCGTCGCCGACGGTCGGGTGCCCGCCGAAGTCGCCGTCTGACGGGTCGTTCGATTACGGACGGATCTCGCGGCGGTTTCGGCTCAGCGCCGACTCGGCCGACTTCCGGGGAGCGGGGCGCCATCTGGTACGCGGGTGGCGCCCCGACCTGGTAAACATGCGGGGCGACCGTGCGGGGAGAGCGGGGCGCGCTCCTGAATCCCCTGAGGTCGAGAGGCCCCGAGTCCATGTCCCCGCGCCTTCGCGTGGCGGGCCGCAGTACTGCGCACCACGCTCCCCGCCCGGCCGCCGTCACCAGCCTCCCGCTGATCGCCCTGTTCACGGTCGGCTCACTGCCCGGATACCTGGCCCCGGTCATCGTCAGCCGCCTGATCGGCCACTCCGGCCTGACGGCGGCTCAGGCCGGTGCCGTCGGCAGCGCCCTGCTGCTCGCCTCGGCCTGCGCGGGAATCGCCCTGGCCGGCCGGGTCGCCGCGCTCGGCGAGGGACGGCTGGCCCGGCTCGGCCTCGTCCTGCTGCTGCTCGGCGCCACGACGGCCGGCACCGCGCCACCCGGGCAGCCCCGGGTACTGATCACCGGCTGCCTGCTCGGCGGACTGGGCGCGGGCACCGCCGCCGCGGTCGCTGCCACCGGCATCGCCGCCGCGGTCGAGCCTCACCGCACCTCGGTGCGCGCCCTGCTCGCGACCTCCGGCACCGCCAGCCTCCTCTACCTACTGCTGCCCAGGCTCGGACAGGATCCCGCACTGCCGTTCCTGGCCCTGATGCTGCTCGGTGCGCTGGCCCTACCGCTGACCATGCGACTGCCCGCCCGCCCGTCCCGGCGCGCGACCGAACCGGCGCCGCCCCGCCTGCCGCGCCGCGGCGCCGGACTGGCGCTGGTGGCGAGCCTGGCGCTCTGGTCACTTGCGCAGAACGCGCTCTGGGCGGTGAGCGCGCAGATCGGACTGCACCAAGCCTGCCTGACGGAACGTCGGCTCGGCCTGGTGCTCGCCGTGGCCCTCGGCGGCGGGCTGCTCGGCGTACTGGCGGCCGACGCACTGGGCGACCGGGTGGGCGGGGCGCTCCCGGTCGGCGTCGGCACGGCGGCCATCGCGGCCTGTGTCACGGTGAGCGCGGTGACTCGTTCAGCCAGCGGCTTCGCCGGCGGCGAGGTGCTCTGGAACGGGCTCTACCCGCTGGTGCTCAGTTACCTGATCGGGGCCGCCGCCGCCCTCGACCCGGCCGGCCGGTGGACCGTGCTGGCCGGCTGCGCCTGTGCCCTCGGCCTGGCCGGCGGCCCACTGACCGGCGCCACCCTGACCGCCTGGGCCGGCTACCGATGGCTCGGCGCCGCCCTGGGTGCGGTGCTGCTGCTCACCGCGATCCCGCTCACCCTGGTCGCCCGCACCGCGGCCCGGGCCGCCGCGTCGCCGTCCGAGGGCACGAACCAGACGGGGCTGCCCGTCCAGCGGCCACCCGGCGAGCGGACGCCGCAGGGCTGAACGCCGGAGCTTCGGAGTCGGCTGGAGTCCTAGGTCGAGATCAGCGAGGAGATCAAGCCGGAGACCTCGGTGCCCCGCGGCAGGTCGCTGACCTGGCCGTCGCCGACCTCGACCACCATCCAGCCAGTGCCGTCGGCCAGTCGCGCCAGGTCGGTGGTGACGAAGCGGCAGCCGAGCGAGCGCACCAGCGAGCGGACCACCGTCAGGTCCGGTGCGGGGAGCACCTCGGGCGTGTCCGGGTGCGGCCCGGTCAGCACCGGCTCGCCGTCCACCCACCAGACCCGGGCCTCGGTCGTCCGCACCGGCCGGTCCGCGGTGTCCGAGCCGCGGGCACCGCCTTCGGCGGGTGCGAACGCGTGGAACCGCCGCAGCACCACCCCGCCGGCCAGGAACTCGCCCTGCAGCTCGACGAATCGGCTGACCACCCGGGTGAGCGCGCGAAGATCGGCGAGGTCCGGGATGAAGCAGGCCTCGTGCCACTCGTGCTTGCGCGACTTCACGTAGTCCTTGACGATGGCCGGCCCCTGCCCGCCCAGCCGGGCCGCGGCCTGCGCGAGTTCCTCCGTGCCGGCCGCGGCAGGCAGCCAGACGCTGTCCGGCGTGGCCCCCTCGAACGTGCTGTACCAGCCGGGCAGTTCATGGGCAGTGGCATAGGCGGCGGCGCTGGTCAGCAGTTGGCAGTCGCGCTCCGCGAGGGCCCGGACGAATTCCGCGTAGGCGGCCACCGGCAGCATCCAGCCCCGGTACCAGGCCGGCCCGGTGCCGACCGGCACCTGCCGCACCGCTGCCGCGGCCGCACCGGCGAGCAGCGCGTCATGGTCGACCAGCGCGGTCTCGCCGCCCAGCCCACGGACCAGTTGGGCCTCGTAGGAGTAGTGCGGGTCGACGCGCCGGGGGTTCAGCGGATCCTGCGGCAGCAGGATGGTCGGGGCTGGCATGGCCCACAGGGTAGCGGGGCAGCGGCTGCCGAACCGTCGGTTTGACCACGCTGCGCGGCAGGCGCGTCCGCCGATCGACGCGCCGGGGTGTGCACCAGGAGCTCGAGAGGGTGCTCTGATGGTGAGGAGGGCGCATCGGATGGGCGAGTCGACACCGGGAGCGCCCCACTGGCAAGCTGCTCGGATGCGAACTCCCCGTCAGGCCGCCAGGACCGTGGTGATCGACCCGGACGGCGCGGTCTTCCTGCTCCGCTCCGACAACGACGAGGTCGGCCCGCACTGGAACCCGCCCGGCGGTGGCCTCGACCCCGGCGAGACCCCCGAGGAGGGCGCCCGGCGCGAACTGCGCGAGGAGACCGGCTGGCACGACCTGGCTCCCGGTCCGCTGCTCTGCACCTGGGAGCACGACTTCACCCGGAAGGGCATCCCGGTCCGCCAAACGGAGCACGTCTACGTCACCCGAGGCCCCCACCGCGGTCCGGTCGGAGACGTCAGCGCGGCCCACGTCCGGGACCGGATCCTGGACTGGCGCTGGTGGACGCCCGCTGAGTTGGCCGACCCGGAGGCCGAACCGCTCTGGCCACCGGCCCTCGCCGAACTGGTCACCGCCGTCCAGGCCGCCTGGGCCGAAGGACGCGACGGAATCACCCCGGTGCACTACGGCTACGTCCCGAACCCGCCGCGCTGAAGGCCGCACCTGACTGAGGCAGGGTCAGTGACGCCGCCGGGCCGCGGGCCGCTCGGATACCACCTGCCACCCCCGGGGCCGCAGCTCCCGGTCGTGCAGGGCCTCGGTGTTCACCACGACGGTCAGTTCGGCCCCGGCCAGCTCCGCCAGGCTCAACCCGGTGGCGTCGAGCAGCAGCTCGGTCGACACCGAGATCGCGATCGACGGCCGCCAGGCGGGCAGCACCGCGAGGGTGGTGCCGCGGCGCACCTTGATCAGTTGCGCGCCGATCCGGCGGCGGGAATCCTCCGCGCGCGCCCCGCCCAACGGAACCGACGGACGGGGACTGCCGATCAGCACTCCCAGCGGGGCCTCCGACAGCGGCGCCGACTCCCCGGCCCCGCGGCCGGACGGCCCTTCCGGCTCGACCGGTACCGCTGGCGCCTGGGTCTCGGCCAGGGCCCAGCCGTGTCCTTCCCCGACGGCTGAGCTGCTCGGCGCGCCGGGACGGCCCGCGCGACGCGGCGGCAGCTGGCGCCGGACCCGCGGCCGGGGGCGCCCGCTGCGCGGTGTCCAGCCGTCGGGCGCCGCGTGCAGCGCCCGGGCGCCGTCCCGCTGGGCCGGCACCGAACCGTCCGGCGGCGCGCCCGGCGCCCGGCCGTCGTCCGCGGCACCGGCGAGCGCGAGCAAGTCCCGGACTTCGCTCACCGACTGATGACTGGCCACCGCCAGATCGGCCAGGTCCGCCCCCTGCTCGTACGCGGAGCGCAACCGTTCGGCAAGCCCGGCACGGAGGTTGGCCGTCGTCGTCACGCCTGCGTCCGGCCGTTCGACGGCACTCCGGGCAGCGGCCGCCGGCCCGGCAGCGGCGCCACCGGCCTGGGAGGACCCAGCCGGGGAGTCGTTGGCCGAACCGAAAACCGACGGTTCGTCAGATGGATCCGACCGGCGCGGTCCGTTCGGCGGGCAGACCCGGGGCAGCGCGGACTCCTCGGGAGCAGCACAGGGCTGATTCGGTGTGTCCATCGGTATGAACGACGAGCTCATCGGTAGGTCCTCCGCTGTACAGTCCGCCCGAATCCTGCCGTACCGGAGGGGGAACGTCCATGGTGCGACCGGGTCAACTGAACGGGCCGTCCTGCGGACCACTCCCGCCACGGCGCCGAACTGACCACCCATCAGCCGGCACGCCCGGTCCGCGGTCGTCCACACCCAGACATCAGATGCCCGCTGAGCGGTGAGAATAAGGTCGAACACCTGAACCGGCGCAAAGGACGACGCACATGGCCACCCCTTCCATCGCACCCGGGGGCCTCACCCGCCCGCGCCGGCTCGTCCCCGGCGACCGGGTCGCCGTGGTGGCACCCAGCGGCCCGATCGACTCCGGCCGCCTCGACGCCGGCTGTGCGCTGCTCCGGTCCTGGGGGCTGGAACCGGTGGTGGCTCCCCATGTCCTCGGCACCCACCCGCGGCTGCGCCACTTCTCCGGTACCGATGCCGAGCGCGCCGCCGACTTCCAGCAGGCCTGGCTCGACCCCGGCATATCCGCCGTGATCTGCGCCCGTGGCGGCTACGGCGCCCAGCGGGTCGTCGACCTGGTCGACTGGCCGGCGCTCGGTGCCGTGCCGCCCAAGGTGCTGATCGGGTTCAGTGATGTCACCGTGCTGCACGAGCAGGTGGCCCAGCGCCTCGGCCTCGTCTCGCTGTACGGAGCGATGGCCGCGTCCGCTTCCTTCGTCACCGACTCCGCCACCGCCGAACACCTGCGTCGCACCCTCTTCGAACCCGGGACGGTGCGGGTCCTGACCGGCCCGGAGGCCGGCCCGCTGGTCCCCGGCCGGGCCCACGGCGTGCTCGCCGGCGGCTGTGCGTCGGTGCTCGCCGCCGACTGCGGCGCGCCCAGCGCCCGCCCTTCCTTCGCGGGCGGTCTGCTGATCCTCGAGGACGTCAACGAGCACCCCTATCAGCTCGACCGGATCCTCACCCAGTTGATCCGATCGGGCGCGCTGGAGGGCGTGCGGGGAGTCGTCCTCGGCTCCTGGGAGGGGTGCGGGGCGCCGGACCGGGTGCGTGACGTGATCCTTGAGCGGCTCGGCCCGTTGGAGGTACCCGTCCTCTGGGAGCTCGGCTTCGGGCACGGTCCGTCCACCCTCACCGTGCCGCTCGGCCTGCCCGCCGTACTGGACGCCGATGCCGGCACCCTCACGCTGGACCTGCCGGCCCTTGCCTGAACAGCTGGATCGTTTCTGCTCACTGGACAATGGAGCGATGGAGAACGGTCGAACCGAACATCGCGATGAGGTCCAGCCGAGCGCACTGGTCGCCGAACTGCTCGGCAGGTTGGGCAGCCCCCGGTCCGGCGGGCGACTGCTGCTCGGCCTGACCGGTGCGCCCGGCGCGGGAAAGTCGACTCTCGCCCGCTACCTGGTCGACGGGGTCAACCGCGCGGCGGGCACCGGTACGGCCGCCTATGCACCGATGGACGGCTTCCACCTCTCCAATGGCCAACTGGACCGGCTCGGCCTGCGTAACCGCAAGGGCTCGCCGCCCAGCTTCGACGTCCGTGGCTATGTGGCCCTGCTCGGCAGGCTCGCCGGCGACCGGTTCCATGACATCTACGTTCCCGACTTCGACCGCGTCCTCGACGAGCCGGTGGCGGCTCGCCATCTGGTCACGCCCAGCACCCGGCTGGTCGTGACCGAGGGCAACTACCTCGCCGCCGACGCACCCGGCTGGACCGAGGTACGCGAGCTGCTGCACGAGGTCTGGTACCTGGATGCGGCCGACGACCTTCGTGCGGAGCGTCTGACCGCCCGTCACCTGGCCGGTGGCCGCGATCTCGCGCAGGCCCGCACCTGGGTACGGGCGAACGACCAGCCGAACGGCGAGTACGTGAAACTGAGCAGGCCACGCTGCACCCGCACTGTCCGGGTGGCCCGGTTTGCCCCAGCCGCTGAAGAGGAGTAGTGTTCTCTAGTCGCTCGGCTGGGAGCACCGGACACGTGTCTGCGCGGACGGTCCCGGAGCGGCCACTCCCTCGAAACACCCTTCAGCAGTCCCTCGCGGCTTTTCGTGCTGGCATGCCCTTTTACGGGCCCGCGCGGAGGCGCCTGTTCTGCTGTGCCGGTAATTCTGGGGAGTGAGGCCGGATTCGCTTTTCGGAGCGGGGCTGGGCTAAAGTTCAGCACGTCGGACGGGCCGTCAGGTCCGC
>NZ_JAJJPA010000140.1 GCF_020907985.1 Kitasatospora humi
CGCGGCGTCCGACAGCGGGCGGCGCACCTTGGTCTTGCAGGGCGCCCGGTCGGAGAACGAGGCGAGCACGGCGCGTTCCATCGCGATCACGTGCCCGGCGTCGCGGACGGTCTGACCGGCCCCGCGCGGTGCGCGGTGGTGCTGGGCGACCACCGCGCGGCCGGCGGTGACGATGTGGAGGTAGTCCTCGCCGAGTCGGTGCAGCACCTTGACCTGGGCGCCGGGCAAGCCCGGCGGGACGGAGTAGAGGTTGCCGTCGAAGGAGACCAGACCCTGGGGACTGACGGTCCGCTCGACCTCCAGCTCCGCGGGGAACGGCCGGCTCGGCAAGTCCAACAGAGGCTCGCATGCGGCGAGTTCGCCGACCGTGGCGACGGCTCCGGCTACCTTGCGACGACGTTCGTCCATCCGAAGCGCGAGCTTATCGACGCCGGACTGGGCCTGCGGGACGCTCAGGTTGTCCGGAACCGTGCGCCACCAGCGTTGCGCCGCCGAGTGGTTGGCCTTCTCCACGACGCCCTTGCGGTTGCCCCGACGCGAAGGGCAGATGTCCACCCCGACGCCGTAGAACTTCGCGACCGCGGCGAACGCCGGCAGCACCCGCCCGGTCTGCGGGTAGCAAACAGTGGCCATCCGGTCGAAGCGCCAGCGCCGGGCGGTCCCGCCGAGTTTGCGCACCACCTGGTCCAGGGCCTGTACGAGGTGTGGGAAGTCCTCGGATTCCGCCAGCACTGCCCGCCATCTGCCCGAATGCGCGAGAGCTCCGACCAGCAGGTGGGCGTGGGCGCCAACGCCCCATTGCTCGGGCGGGTCGGGCAGCTCCAGCCAGTCGAACTGGATCTCTTCGCCTGGCGGATGCGCGATCACCGCGACATCCCGGCCGGTCGCGGCCTTGCAGGGCTCGCAGTGCGGGCGCACTTCGTAGCGGCGAAGCGCCCGAGTGAACGTCGAATAGGCGCCCTGGTAACCGAGTTCGGTGATCTCGTCGAACAGAGTGGAGGCCCACAGATGTGGGTCATCCGCCAGCCGCTGACGGCAGTAGTCGAGGAACTGCACGAACGCGTCCGGGGCCTGGCGGCGGTGCTCGGGCACACGCTCGCCCTTCAGGTAAGCGCGGATCGTCTTGCGGTCACGGCCCAGGTGCCGGGCGATGGCCGAGATGGACCAGCCCTGCCGACGCAGCGCGTGCGCATCCACGTCTTCCTCCCGCGTCAGCATCCAGGCCCCCGAACAGGCCGAACTCGTTGCGAACGCAGGTTTTCCGGATGACCACGAACCAACCGGACACGCCGGACAACATCACACGATGGATGGGGAGATCACCTGAGCAGGTTTGGCCAACCTCAGAGCACAGACCGGGGAAATTCACCGAGCGTCATCACCCGTCGCCCTGGCAGGCCGCCAGGAGGCCGTGGCGGACCTGTCGGCCGAGATCTGGGGCGGGCAGTGGTGGACAGTGCCCCAGGACGACAACGACGG
>NZ_JAJJPA010000141.1 GCF_020907985.1 Kitasatospora humi
GGGTCTATCACGAATTAGGTGTACTTCATACGATTGGCGTACTGGTTGGGGTGTGGGCTGATCGGCCTACACCCGGCCGGCGGTAAGGCGGCCGTCGAAGACGGTGTCGAAGGCGTTCATGGCGCTCTTCCAGCGGTTGCTCCAGCGCTGGCGTCCCTTGCCGGTGGGGTCGAGGGCGAGGGTGGCCAGGTACAGGCGCTTGAGGGCTGCGGTCTCGTTCGGGAAGTGCCCGCAGGCGTTGACGGCTCGTCGGTAGCGGGCGTGCAGCGACTCGATGGCGTTGGTGGTGCAGATGACCTGCCGGATGGGCTGTTCGAAGCGGAGGAAGGGCACCACCTCGCTCCAGGCGCGTTCCCATGCTTTGATCGCTGCCGGGTACTTGTTCTCCCACTTCTCGCTGAAGTCGGCCAGCCGTTGCAGGGCCTGGTCCTCGTTGACGGCGGTGTAGACGGGTTTCAGGTCGCGGGCCACGGCCTCCCAGTCGGCCCGTGAGCAGTACCGCAGGGTGGTGCGGATCAGGTGGACGATACAGGTCTGGACCACGGTCTGCGGCCAGACCTGGCTGACGGCGTCGGGTAGTCCGGTCAGGCCGTCGCACACGAGCATCAGCACATCGCGCACGCCGCGGTTCTTCAGCTCGGTGAGCACGCCCTGCCAGTACTTGGCGCCCTCGCCGCCGTCGCCGGCCCACAGGCCCAGGATCTCGCGGTAGCCGTCGCAGGTCACCGCGAGGGCCACGTAGACGGGCCGGTTGGCGACCTGGCCGTCGCGGATCTTGACGTGGATGGCGTCCACGAAGATGACGGGATAGACGGGATCGAGTGGGCGTGTGCGCCACTCGGCCATCGACTCCAGGGCCTTGTCGGTGATGGTGGAGACGGTCTCCTTGGAGGTGGTCATCGAGTAGACCTCGGCCAGGTGGGCGACGATTTCGCCGCTGGTCAGGCCCTTGGCGCTCAGGGAGAGCACCATCTCGTCCAAGGCCCCGGTCCGGCGGGCGTATCGGGGCAGGATGCCCGGGCGGAAGGTGCCCAGCCGGTCGCGGGGCACGTGCACGGTGACCGGCCCGACCTCGGTCATCACCTTCTTGGGCCGGTAGCCGTTGCGGGCGTTGCCGCCCGAGCGGGACCCGCGCCCGCCGGAGCGCTGGGCCTCGTCGGCCAGGTGCAGGTCGAGCTCGGCCTCCAGCGCGGCTTGCATCAGGTGCTGGGTGAGCTCGGGCAGCAGTCCGCCCTCGCCCATCAGCCGCAGCCCGCCCTCGCGGACCCGCTCGGCGGCCAGCGCGGCCAGGTGGTCCAGCAGCTCGGGGCTGAGCCCGTTCGGCGAGACGGTCGCGTTCCTCACGCTGTCACCGTCGAGGGATTCGCCGGCCGGGTCAACCGACGCGCCGTCAGTGATATCGATCAGGTGACCAGTTGTGGTGCTCACCAGGTGGCTCCTTT
>NZ_JAJJPA010000142.1 GCF_020907985.1 Kitasatospora humi
AGCGCACCGGCAGCGTGTTGAGGAACAGACCCGGCACCCGATCCGAACCGGCACCGGAGTTCATCCGGCCGAACAGCACCGTGCCGAACACCACATCGTCCCGACCACTCACCACACCCAGCACCCGCGCCCACGCCAGATGGAACACCGTGGCCGGGCTCACGCCCTCACGGCGCGCCAACTCACGTACCCCGCGCGCCAATTCTTCGTCCACCAGGAGGCGTGCCTGGTGGGTGGCACTGCCGTCGCCGTACACGTCCAGCACACCGAACGGCGCCGTCGTCTCGGTGACGTCCCCGAACGCCTCCGCGAAGTACCGCTCGTGCTCCTCGCGTGGGGTACCGAGGCGGGCTTGGGCGACGAAGTTGCGAAACGGCAACGGCTCCGGCAACCCGTCGCCCCGACCGGAGAGGAACGCTGAGAGCTCCTCCAGCAGCACGTCCATGCTCGTGTGGTCCTGCACCATGTGGTGCACCCGCAGGAGCACCAGCCACCGACCGTCCGGCGCGGCAGCCACGTGCAGGTCGATGAGCGGCGCCCGGCCGAGGTCCATCGACGAGCCGCCGATCGCCTTCAACTCGCCAACAGGATCAGCGCTCTGCGCGTCCAGCAGCACCTCCACGACCGGCACCACCGCCCGGCGCCAGACAACCTGCACCGGCTCGCGCAGCCCCTCCCACACGAACGCCGTGCGGTAGATGTCATGCCGGTCCACCACCTGCTGCAGCGCACCAGCGAAGGCGTCCACACGGTCCCGCGACTCGAACGCGAGCACGAGCGGAAACACGTAGGTGTCCGTTCCACCGTCCGCGAGCAGGTGGTGGAAGAGCATGCCTTCCTGCAGCGGCGCGAGCGGATACACATCCGCGACATTGGCGGCGCCGCCCTCGACCGTGGCCACGATCCGCTCGATCTCGGTGGCGTCCAGGTCCACCAGGGGCAGCATCTCCGGCGTGATCTGCCGCGCATCGACGGGAACGGCGTTCGCCGGCACCACGACCCCGTCGGAGGCCTGTGCCGCCGCCAGCCCGGCCACCGTCGGCGTCTCGAAGAGCGCCCGCACCGCTATGGACACACCGCGCGCCCGCAGACGTTCCACCAGGGCCAACGCCAGCAGCGAGTGGCCGCCCAGCGTGAAGAAGTCGTCATCGACCCCGACCGCCGGCAGGCCGAGGACCTCGGCGAACGCCTCGCAGAGGATCTCTTCGCGCACGGTGGCCGGTGGACGGCCACCGCTCGTCGTGTACTGCGGAGCGGGCAGGGCCTTGCGGTCCAGCTTGCCGTTCACCGTCACCGGCAGCGCGTCCAGCAGCACGACCGCCGACGGCACCATGTACGCCGGCAGCCGCTCACCCGCGAACTCCCGGAGGCTGGTGAGGAGTTCATCCGGGTTGGCGCCGACGT
>NZ_JAJJPA010000143.1 GCF_020907985.1 Kitasatospora humi
CTGAGACCTGATGCCGAGCCGATTGTGGTGAAGTGGATGATCCTATGCTGTCGAGAAAAGCCTCTAGCGAGTTTCATGGCGGCCCGTACCCTAAACCGACTCAGGTGGTCAGGTAGAGAATACCGAGGCGTTCGGGTGAACTATGGTTAAGGAACTCGGCAAAATGCCCCCGTAACTTCGGGAGAAGGGGGGCCCCTCCTGGTGATGAGTCTTGCACTCTGAGCTGGGGGTGGCCGCAGAGACCAGCGAGAAGCGACTGTTTACTAAAAACACAGGTCCGTGCGAAGCCGTAAGGCGATGTATACGGACTGACGCCTGCCCGGTGCTGGAACGTTAAGGGGACCGGTTAGCTAGAGTTCGCTCTGGCGAAGCTGAGAACTTAAGCGCCAGTAAACGGCGGTGGTAACTATAACCATCCTAAGGTAGCGAAATTCCTTGTCGGGTAAGTTCCGACCTGCACGAATGGCGTAACGACTTCTCGACTGTCTCAACCATAGGCCCGGTGAAATTGCATTACGAGTAAAGATGCTCGTTTCGCGCAGCAGGACGGAAAGACCCCGGGACCTTTACTATAGCTTGATATTGGTGTTCGGTTCGGCTTGTGTAGGATAGGTGGGAGACTGTGAAGCAGCAACGCCAGTTGTTGTGGAGTCGCCGTTGAAATACCACTCTGGTCGTGCTGGATGTCTAACCTGGGTCCGTGATCCGGATCAGGGACAGTGTCTGGTGGGTAGTTTAACTGGGGCGGTTGCCTCCTAAAGGGTAACGGAGGCGCCCAAAGGTTCCCTCAGCCTGGTTGGCAATCAGGTGTTGAGTGTAAGTGCACAAGGGAGCTTGACTGTGAGACCGACGGGTCGAGCAGGTGCGAAAGCAGGGACTAGTGATCCGGCGGTGGCTTGTGGAAGCGCCGTCGCTCAACGGATAAAAGGTACCCCGGGGATAACAGGCTGATCTTCCCCAAGAGTCCATATCGACGGGATGGTTTGGCACCTCGATGTCGGCTCGTCGCATCCTGGGGCTGGAGTAGGTCCCAAGGGTTGGGCTGTTCGCCCATTAAAGCGGTACGCGAGCTGGGTTTAGAACGTCGTGAGACAGTTCGGTCCCTATCCGCTGTGCGCGTAGGAGTGTTGAGAAGGGCTGTCCCTAGTACGAGAGGACCGGGACGGACGAACCTCTGGTGTGCCAGTTGTTCTGCCAAGGGCATGGCTGGTTGGCTACGTTCGGGAGGGATAACCGCTGAAAGCATCTAAGCGGGAAGCCTGCTTCGAGATGAGCACTCCCACCTCCTTGAGAGGGTAAGGCTCCCAGTAGACGACTGGGTTGATAGGCCGGATGTGGAAGCCCTGTGAGGGGTGGAGCTGACCGGTACTAATAGGCCGAGGGCTTGTCCTCAG
>NZ_JAJJPA010000144.1 GCF_020907985.1 Kitasatospora humi
TCGTGCTCGGGTTCGACTCTCGGAAGCGGGTGGACGCGTTCCTGGACGCACTGCGGGAGGTGATCGCCCGGCATGACATCTACCGCACGGCGATCGTGTGGGAGGGTCTGCGCGAGCCGCTGCAGGTCGTCGCCCGGCGCGTTGAACTGCCGGTCCAGGAGGTCGTGCTGGACCCCCAGGGCCCGGAGCCGGTCGAGCAGTTGACCGCCCTCGGCGAGTCCTGGATGGATCTCGCCAGCGCGCCGCTGATCAGCGTGCACATCGCGGCGGAGCCGGACGGTGACCGCTGGTTGGCACTGCTGCGGATGCACCACCTGGTGCAGGACCACACCACGCTGGACGTGCTGCTCGGGGAGCTGCGGGCGTTCATGTCCGGCCGTGCCGACACGTTGCCGGAGCCGCTGCCGTTCCGCGACTTCGTCGCCCAGGCCCGCCTCGGTACGCCGCGCGAGGAGCACGAGCGGTACTTCGCCGAGTTGCTCGGTGACGTGACGGAGACGACCGCGCCGCTCGGCCTGCTGGACGTGCACGGGGATGGCTCCGGCTCGGTGCGCGCGCAGCTGCCGGTGAACCGTGAACTGGCGAGCCGCATCCGGGACGTGGCGCGGCACCGGGGAGTGACCGCTGCCACAGTCTTCCACCTGGCGTGGGCGCGGGTGCTGGCATCGCTGTCGGGCCGTGATGACGTGGTGTTCGGCACGGTGCTGTTCGGCCGGATGAACTCCGGGGCAGGTGCCGATCGAGTGCCGGGTCTGTTCCTCAACACCCTGCCAGTGCGTGTGCGAGTGGACGGGCAGAGTGCGGCAGAGGCGCTGGACGGCATGCGGCGCCAGCTTGCCGAGCTGCTGGTGCACGAGCACGCGCCGCTGGCACTCGCCCAGCAGGCGAGTGGAGTGGATGGCGGCAGCCCGCTGTTCACCTCGCTCTTCAACTACCGCCACAGCCAGGCACCGGCGCCGGGCAGCGGTCCCAGCCTCTCGGGGGTCGGGCTGCTGGCGGGAGAGGATCACAGCAACTACCCCGTGACCGTGTCCGTCGACGATCGCACCACCGAGTTCGCAGTGAGCGTCGAGGCGGTGGCTCCAGCCGACGCACAGCAAATCTGCGAGCTGATGCACGCCACCCTGGCCAACCTCGTCGCCGTTCTGGATGAGGCTGCAGGAGCCCGGTTCGCGGCAGTGGACGTGTTGGGTGAGGCAGAGCGCCGTCTACTCGTGGAGGGGTGGAACGAGACGGCGGTCGAGGTGGCGTCGTCGACGTTGCCGGGTTTGTTCGCGGCGCAGGTGGCGCGGACGCCGGATGCGGTGGCT
>NZ_JAJJPA010000145.1 GCF_020907985.1 Kitasatospora humi
TACTCCAGCCGTAGATCGTGATCTTCACGGATGGAGGGCGGCTTGGCGGCGGTAGTGGCTGCGGCGGGCCCGGGCCTGGTGGCGTCGGCGCCAGGTGGACCAGCGAAGCAGGTGGGTCGCGTCGCGGGTGGGCCGGACGATCAGGCCGGTGAACAGCCGCTGGAGCTCGTTGCAGGTGAGCGGGATCAGTCCGTCGGGGCTGGTCCCGTCGGCTGCCGGTGCCTGTTCTGGGCGTTCGAGGGCGGCGGTGACGGCCAGGAAGGCGTGGGCGAGCATCGCGAGGGTGACCCAGCGGTGCCAGGAGGTCCAGCGGCGGACCTGATGCTCGTCCAGCCCGGCCAGGCCCTTGCCGGACTGGAACGTCTCCTCCACCGTCCAGCGCCGCCCCGCCACCCGCACCAGGTCGGACAGCGGCACCGGGGTGGGCGAGAAGCAGCGGTAGAAGGCGAGTTCGCCGCTTCGGCGGTTGCGGCGGACCAGCAGCCACCAGTGCCCCGGCCGATCGTCCGGGCCGTCGATGTCGACCTGGGCCCAGTCGTAGAAGCGCTCGCCCTTGGCCCCGGCCCCGGCGGACAGCCGTTGCCAGGCCCGCTTCGGGATGCGGGCGACCAGGGCCTTCGCCGGAAAGCGGCCCGCCTTGGTGGTCACCCGGTGAGTGCTGGAGATGGCGAGGACGTAGCCCGTCTGACGGCCTTCCAGCGTCTCGCGCAGGTGCGGGTTGTCGCCGTAGACCTCGTCGCCGGCCACCCAGCGGGCGGGCGTGTTGGCGTCCAGGGCGCGGGCGATCATCCGGGCGGCCAGCTGCGGCTTGGTGGCGAAGGCGAGGTCGTCGGGGATGCCGGCGGCTCGGCAGCGTTCGGCATCGTCGGTCCAAGAGCGCGGCACGTACAGGGCCCGGTCGATCGCGGCGTGCCCGCGGGCGGCGGAGTAGACCAGGTAGACGGCGACTTGGGCGTTCTCGATGCGGCCCGCGGTGCCGGTGTACTGCCGCTGGACACCCACGGTCGCGCTGCCCTTCTTCAGGTCCCCGGTTTCATCGACCACCAGCACGGCCTCGGGGTCGTGCAGATGCTCGACCACGTAGGCGCGGACATCGTCGCGGACCTGGTCGGCGTCCCACTTCGCCCGGTGCAGCAGGTGCTGCATGCCGTCCGGGGTGGCGTCGCCCGCGTGCTCGGCCAGGGTCCAGCAGTTCTTGCGCGGCAGGTCCGCCAGCAGGCCCAACACCAACGCCCGTGCCCGGCGCCGGGGTTCGA
>NZ_JAJJPA010000146.1 GCF_020907985.1 Kitasatospora humi
CTGGATGGGGAGTTGGAGGCGTTGTGCGCCTCGGTTGACGACGTGTTCGCGCGGCCGGCGTCGCGGGAGAACCTGCGAGCGATGGTGCGTGGGCTGCTGGGCGAGGTGCCGCGCAAGAACCTGTGGCAGCTCGCGGAGTTCGCGGGCCACCCGAACCCCGACCGGCTGCAGGGCTTCCTGGCCAAGGCCGCGTGGGACGCGGACGAGTTGCGCGACCGGGTCCGCGCCTATGCGGTCGCCGTCCTGGCGGAACAGGACGCGGTGCTGATCGCGGACGAGACCGGCGACATCAAGAAGGGCACCAAGAGCGCCGGCGTGCAGCGTCAGTACACCGGCACCGCGGGCAGGATCGAGAACGCCCAGGTCAGCGTGTACCTGTCCTACGGATCGGGACGGGGCCGCACGCTGATCGACCGCGAGCTCTACCTCGGCAAGGCCTGGGCAGGCACCACCGCCGACCACGAACAGCGCTGCGCCGAGCAGGGCATCCCACCCGAACGCGCGAACTCCGTGGCCACCAAGCCGGAACTCGCCCGGCGCATGCTGGAACGCGCTCTGGCGGCCGGGGTGCCGTTCTCCTACTTCCTGGCCGATGAGGTCTACGGGCAGTCCCGCGCCCTTCGCGCCTGGTTGGAAGACCACCGCGTCCGCTACGTGCTGGCCATCCCGAAGGACGAGGCCCTGCCCCTGCCGGACGGCCGCACCCGCCAGGCCCGCGAGCTGCGCGCGCTCGTGCCCGAGGAGGCGTTCGAGCGCCGCGCGTGCGCCGACGGCGCCAAGGGCCCGCGCGACTACGACTGGGCATCCGTCCAACTCGCGCCGACCATCCAGGGTTTGGAGCGCCATCTGCTGATCCGCCGCTCCACCGTGCCCAACAAGAAGGACAAGAAGACCGGTCAACTCATCCGCGAGGTCGCCTACTTCCTGTGTCACGCCCAGCCGGACGTCACCCGGGCCGAACTCGTCACGGCCGCCGGGCGGCGGTGGATGGTCGAGGAGTCGTTCCAAGTGGCCAAGGGCCAGGTCGGGCTGGACGAGCACGAGGTCCGCAAGTGGTGCTCGTGGTACCGGCACACCACTGTGTGCATACTCGCGATGGCCTTCCTGGCCGCCGTCCGGAGCAGGCTAATACTCCTTCAGTAGCCGGCTTCCGAGCGCCGACCGTGAACGAGATCCGACGCCTGTACGACCGGATTGTCCTCGCGCCCGTTCGCACCGCCCGAACCTGGCTG
>NZ_JAJJPA010000147.1 GCF_020907985.1 Kitasatospora humi
CCACTAGGGCGCGTATTTGATTGTGATCAAGTAGCGGTCCGGGTGAGGTCCTTGATCCAAATCATCGCGCCCCGTAGGTGGAGGCCGGCGAGGTAGCTGGCGGGCGTCTTGTCGTAGCGGGTGGCGATGCCTCGCCAAGCTTTCAGCTTGTTGATCAGTCGCTCGACGGTGTTGCGCTCCTTGTAGAGGTCGGCGTCGTGGCTGACTGGCCTACCGCCCCTGCTGCCCTTCTTCTTCCGGTTGGCGGCCTGGTCCTTCTTCTCCGGGATGACGGCCTTGATCGCGCGCCTGCGCAGGTGGGCCCGGTTGCCGCGGGACGAGTAGGCCTTGTCCCCGGCGACCGCGTCGGGCCGGGTGCGGGGACGGCCGACCGGCCCACGGACCCGTAATTTCCTGAGCACGGGGATGAACTGCGGGCTGTCGGCGGCCTGCCCCTCGGTGAGCACGAACACCAGCGGTCGGCACTTCCGTTCACCGGCGACATGGATCTTGCTGGTCTGCCCGCCCCTGGAGCGTCCGAGCAGCGCGGCCTTCAATCGGAGCTTGCGCTGCCGCCGGATACGTCGCCGTTCTTCCCGTTCCGGGCCGTCTGGGACACTCTGCCCGTCTTGTTCCTGCGGACCTCCCCTTTTTGCCGGGCCTTCTCCGCCTCGTCGGCGGCCTTCTCCAGGGCCGCCAGGGCGTCGGGGCGCAGGTGCATCCCGGCGGCGTCGTGGTGGGCCCGAACGGTGGTGGAGTCCACGCTGACCAGCGATAAGTCCACCTCGCCCCGCCTCGCGGCCTCCGCGATCGCGCCCTCCAGCAGGGCTTCGAAGACGCCGGCGTCACGCCACTGCCGGAAGCGGTTGGAGACGGTCGACCACGCGCCGAACTCCGCCGGCATCTCCCGCCACTGCCCTCCGGTCCTGAACCGCCAGACCACGCCCTCGAACTGCTGCCGCAGCCGCTCCGGATACGGGCCGTACTCGCCGATCGGCAGGTACGGCTCGATGAACTCCCACTCCGTATCAGTCAGTTGCACTCGCGTCACGCGACATGGTCTACCTGATCAGGCCTCGCCATGAGGGCGAATCCCACAAATTGATCACGACCCGATACGCGCCCTAG
>NZ_JAJJPA010000148.1 GCF_020907985.1 Kitasatospora humi
GGCGCGTATCGGATTGTGATCAATCTGCGGGATTCACACGTGCGGCGGGTTCTGATCCGGTAGACCGTCCTACGTGACGCGAGCGCAACTTACTGACTCGGAGTGGGAGTTCATCGAGCCGTACCTGCCGATTGGCGAGTACGGCCCGTACCCGGAGCGGCTGCGGCAGCAGTTCGAGGGCGTGATCTGGCGGTTCAAGACCGGCGCGCCGTGGCGGGAGATGCCGCAGGAGTTCGGCGCCTGGTCGACCGTCTCGAACCGCTTCCGGCAGTGGAGGGACGCCGGCGTCTTCGAAGCCCTGATGGAGGGGGTGATCGCGGAGGCCGCGAAGCGGGGCGAGGTGGACTTGTCGCTGGTCAGCGTGGATTCCACCACCGCTCGGGCCCATCACGACGCTGCCGGAATGCACTTGAGCCCCGAGGCCATGGCGGCCTTGGAGGATGCTGCCGACGAGGCGGAAAGGGCCCGGCAAAAGGGGGCGAGCCAGAGGGACAAGACGGACAAGGCGCCACAGACGACCCGGACCGGGAGGAACGGCGACGTGACCGGCGGCGGCGCAAGCTCCGTCTGAAGGCCGCCCTACTGGGACGCTCGCGGGGCGGCCAGACCAGCAAGATCCACGTTGCAGGCGACCGCAGGTGCCGCCCACTGGTGTTCGTGTTGACCGAAGGGCAGGCCGCCGACAGCCCTCAGTTCATCCCTGTGCTCAAGAAATTACGGGTCCGCGGGCCGGTCGGCCGTCCTCGCACCCGGCCCGACGCGGTCGCCGGGGACAAGGCCTACTCGTCCCGCGGCAACCGCGCCCACCTGCGTCAACGCGCGATCAAGGCAGTGATCCCGGAGAAGAAGGACCAAGCCGCCAACCGGAAGAAGAAGGGCAGCAAGGGCGGCCGGCCCGTCAGCCACGACGCCGACCTCTACAAAGAGCGCAATACCGTCGAGCGACTGATCAACCAGCTGAAGGCCTGGCGAGGCATCGCCACCCGCTACGACAAGACGCCTGGCAGCTACCTCGCCGGCCTCCACCTTCGCGGGGCGATGATCTGGATCAAAGACCTCACCAGGACGGCTCCTTGATCACGACC
>NZ_JAJJPA010000149.1 GCF_020907985.1 Kitasatospora humi
GGGTCGGTCTCGGCGAGCAGGCGGTCGTAGTCGTCGCGTTCGTAGTGGGTGGTGTGGCCCAGGGGATCGGTGATGGCGGTGACTTGGGCGTGTTCGTTGACGGTGTAGGTGGTGGTGTGGCCCAGGGCGTTGGTCTCGGTGTGGAGTTTGAGGCCGGTGTCGGGGTCGGGGGTGCCGTAGGTGAAGTGGAAGCGCAGGGTGCCGTCGGCGCCGCCCTCGTCGATGACGCGGTCGAACTGGTCGTACTGGTAGAGGTATTGGGAGTCGTTGCGGTCGATCCAGGACAGGATCCGCCCCGATGCGTCGTTGATGAACCGCATCGGCTTGCCGGAGGAGTTGTAGACGCTGCTCAGGTGCCCGTCGGTGTAGCCGTAGCGCATGATGAGCGCGTCGTGGCCGTCCTCGCCGCCACCGGCCAGGCGCAGGGCGGTGATGCGGCCGTTGTCGACGGTCACGAGCAGGTGGTAGCCGCCGGAGTGGGTGATGCCTTGCGGGGTGCCGTGCTCGTCGTAGGCGAGGTCGTAGTGACGGCCGAAGCGGTCGCGGACCTTGGTGAGCAGGGCTTCGGTGCCGCCCGCGGTCATGGTGAACTCGCGGGTGAGGCCGGTGGATCGGTCGTGCAGGTGGTAGCCGCCGGTGGCGAGGCGCAGTTTGCGGCGGGTGCCGGCGCTGGCTTCGACGGTCTCGCCGGGGTCGGGGTGGGGGTAGGCCTGGGTGCGGCGGTCGGCGCCGATGTGGACGACGCCCTCGGCGTCGATCTCCAGGCGTTCGTCGAACGTGCAGACCCAGCGCGGGCCCATCCAACGCCCGGCCTGGTAGCCGGATTCGAAGTTGCGGGTGAACAACAGTGGCAGCGAGCCGGGCAGGGAGGCGTCGACCTGGTCGATGAACATCCGCCCGGTCGCCATGTCGACGGGCTCGCCGCCCCCGCAGACCGCGTCATCCGGGCGCCCCGCCTCGCGCGGCTTCTCCGCCTGCTTGCGCCCCGGCCCCGGCCCTTCGGGGTGTTCCTCGCCCGGGTG
>NZ_JAJJPA010000015.1 GCF_020907985.1 Kitasatospora humi
CTAAGAGCTTTGATATCGGCGAGGGCCGTTCCATGCTTCTCGACACCAAAGCCATGGTGCATATCATGGTTCGCCATGTTCCCGAATTCTGGGACGGGTCGACCGCGACTGCGCAGAGTTTCTTCGACCGTGGAACCACAGCTGCTGATATCACCCAGTACGTTGGTAGTGTTGTTCGTCAAAATAGGCAAGATTTGTTGGCTGCTGTAAAGGCTGGCGCCTGGAAGCAGGTCGTCGGGACGGTGGGAGACCAGGACTTCACTCTAGGCACCAAATTCGGAGGTCGCATAGGACAGTTCTATCCTCACTAGGCCTGGAGGTGGCCTGTAATGATCACGATTCGTTCGCTCTTGCGCGGTAGGGACGGTCGCCTTATCGAGCTCGATGGAATTGATGACCCTCGGCATGACCCCGACTACATGGAAGGTGCCATCGAGTTGTCCATTGATGGAGTTGCTATCCTGTCCGGGAATGACTGGGATTATATCGATGAGCTTTGGGCCTACATTGGCGGCATGTTGGAAAAGTTGGATAACGGCGAGCCAAGTGCTGCCACCTACTTTCCGGATCAGCCATTGCTGCTAGAGATGCGCAGAGTTTCGGAAGGCCGTCTCGCAGTATCATGCAAACATGGCAAATCGGTTCGTGCTGCTACTGTTTCAGAGCAAGAGCTTCTTGGGGCTCTTCGGGATTCAGGGCGGGAGTTCTTCGAGGCGATGGCGCGCGCCTTCCCGGTGAACGCGGAATCATATTCCGTCGCATCGCGCGCATTCTATGCGGGCTGAAACGTTCTGCAAGTGCGGCTTGGAAGCAGCTTTGGGTCCATGTTCACCGCCGCTCGGTGACTCGTAAGTAGAAGGACCAGGTGCCGGGATGAGCCCCGGCTCCTGGCCCCTTAGCTTCCTCTACTCCACCGGTTCAACCGCGTCGGCAGTCGACTCACACGTACTATGTGCTGGCAGGGACCACGCCGGTACTCGTGCATAACTGCGGCGGATATGATCTGCGCGGCAAAGATCCCATGAGTATCGTTCCCGATAACGCCAGTGTGCGAGAGCTGAAGCCGGACCCGAATGGCGGATCTCAGTATGGTCTTGAGTTCAAGTGGAAGAACGCCGATGACAAGACCGTCCGCTTGAGGATCCACGGTCCGGATGGGCGAGCTCCGGCTGGATCGAACTCGGCCACTGGGGAAACGTACCGCGTCAGATTGGAAATCAGTATCAAGATGAAGCAGGAAATCTCTATCACCGACAGGTGCACAATCCGGATAGCCCCTTCTATGATCCGACCGCAGCCAATGAAACTCACATTCCATGGCCGTTGCAGTTCCCGGGGCTGTAGATGAGCATTGGTCGAGATTCCCGCAGAAAGCCTTGACCCTTCGGAGGTTTCCTATATTGAAGACCTCAGAGGGCTCTTCGGATAGATGCCGAGCAGGATCTTGAGTGATCTCTGACTATCCAGTCCTTCGGGGTGAATAATCATTGAGCCCCCTTCCGGAGATAACTTCGGGAGGGGGCTCAATGCGTCTTGACGGCAGTGGTTGACGGCAACGTCAACGTACGGGTGCTGCACAAAGCTGTGGATCGTCGCCGTCGTCGGGCTCGACGGAGCTGTCGGCGAGGTTGCCGAGTATGCGGCCGAGGAGGTCTATGGCGTCGCGCTGGAGGCGGAGTCGGACGTGGGCGTACACGGTCGCGGTGACGCCGATGTGGGCGTGACCCAACAGCTCCTTGATGACGACGAGCTCGACGCCCTGTTCCAGGAGCAGCGTCGCAGTCGAGTGCCTCAGGTCATGGAACCGGATCGCCCGCAAGCGGGAGCGGCGGAGCAGCGCCTTGTAGTGCCGTGTGAGGGTGGCGGGTTCGATGGGGTGGCCGTCCGGCCGGGTGAAGACGTGGCCGCTGTCCACCCAGTCTGCGCCGGCCTGCTGCTTCTCTCGGGCCTGCCGGTCGTGGTGCGCGCGGAGCGAGGCGACGCAGGCGGCCGGGAGGGCGATGCGGCGTTCCGAGCTGATCGTCTTGGTCGGCAGGGCGGTCAGGCCGCCGGTACGCGTGCGCTGGAGGGTGCGGCGGATGGCGGCGGTGCTGGCGTCGAGGCCGAGGTCTTCCCAGCGCAGGCCGAGGAGTTCGCCCTTGCGGAGCCCCGTGCGGAGGGCGAGTTCGAACAGGGCGTGCAAGCGGTGGCCCCGCGCGGCAGCGAGGAAGGTGCGGGCCTCGTCGGCAGTGAGCGGGTTGAAGCGGCGTGGGCGGGGTGTGCCGGTGCGGACATTGCGGGCGACGTTGCGCGGGATCTCCTCCTCGCGCACGGCGTGCTCCAGGGCGGATTTCAGCACGGAGTGGATGTAGGCGAGCGTCAGCGGCGAGAGGTACTTGCGGCAGCACTTGCCGATAGCGCAGCAGCGCGGCCGGCGGTCGGCCTGAGCATCAGGCTTCCGGCGGGCGTCGATGCCGCGTGCGCAGCACTGGCAGACAGTCCGCAGCCCGTTCAGCCAGCTCCGGATGTCCTTGGCGGCGAGCTTGGCGAGCTTCTTCTTGCCCAGGCCGGGGATGAGGTACTGGTTGACGCAGGCGGTGTAGCGGGTGTGGGTGGTCTCGCGGAGCTGGTGGACGGCGACGTTGTCCAGCCGGTACGTCAGGTAGGCGGCCAGGCTGCCCTGGGCGGAGACCACGGGCACGCCGCGGTTGCTCGCGGCGATCTTCTCGGTGAGCTTGGACAGCGCCTCTTTGCGGGTGCTGCCGTAGACGCTAACGCGCTTCCGGGTGTCGCCGGGTGCGAGAACGTATCCGGCGGCTTCCCAGCGGCCGTCCTTGCGCTGGTAGACGGTGCCGTCACCATTGGCGCGGACCCTGCGAGAACTGGTGTGGGTGATGGGGCCGGGGTTGGTTTCGGAGCTGGTCATCAGGCTGCCTCTGCGAGGTGGTGGTGGACGAGGGCGGTCAGGGCGTGGGTGGGGATGCGGCGGGCGCGGCCGATGGTGATGGAGGCGAGCTGCCGGGTGCGGATGAGGTCGTAGACGGTGGAGCGGCTGATCTTGAGCCGGGCCATGACCTCGGGGACGGTGAGGAGTTCGCTGTCGGAGGTCATGCGATCGCCCCCGTCTGGACGGGGATGGTCAGCGGGTCGGTGGTGTGACTCGCCAGGTCACCGGAACGCTGTGGGTGCCTGGGGTGGCTCGGTTGCTCGGGCTGGGGGCGCGGTGGGGTGGCCAGGAGGTGGGCGAGGTGGGCGAGTTCGGGTAGGAGGCCGGTTCCGGCGTACTGCCAGTGCGAGATCACCAGGGTCGTGTCCGTGCTGCCGTGTCGCCTGTTTTCCGCGCGCTGACCGGCGCGGCGACCGGGGCCGAGGTCGGTGGGACCGGCGGTCAGGTCATCGCGGTCACCGTGCCGGTCAGTGACCGGCTGACCCTCACGGTCCCTGCTCGGCGGATCGGCCGACGAGAGCCGGGTCGGCTGCCGTGGAGGCGGCGGTTTCGGGTTGACGGGTGCGCCAGGCGGTGCGCTCTGCTCGGAGGTGGGTGAGGGTGGTGGAGTAGTGGCGGGTGCGGGTGGAGAAGTGGCCTCGGAAGCCGAGCATGTGGGCCCACTGGCGCAGGCGGAGGTGGGCGTGCTCGGGCCGGGTGCCGAGGCGCCAGGCAGTGTGGATCATTTGGCGGGCGTGGTCGGTGAGGTCGTGCTGGGCGAGTTCGGCCAGGAATCGGAGTCGGCGGTCGAGGGTGCCGGTGGTGGTTTCGGCGCCCTTGGTGGCGTACTTGGCGATGTAGGCGGCGACATGCCGGTCCGTGACAGGGCCGTCGCCGGTGAAGTCGGTGCTGCGGATGGCGCGGACGTCGATCTGCCGCCCGAACCGGAACGAGGTGGGCCTCGCGGCGCAGGTGGGTGGTGAAGCGGGCCCACAGAGCGGGCGCGTGGGCGTTCCACAGCACCGCGCCGGTGTAGTCGTACCGCTGCGGGTTCAGCGGGGTGCCCAGGAGCGGGTCGCCGTCGGCGTGCCGGGTGCCGCAGGTGCAAGGGGTGGTGCCGGGTTGGTTGTGGACGGGGCCGAAGCCGGGGGCGGTGAGGGTGGCGAACACGCGGGGGTGGGTGGCGACGCTAGCCGGGACGGTCTTGCCGCCGCGTAGTCCGGCGGCGATGAGCTGGTAGGTGTCGTAGCGGTAGAGGGTGGAGCAGGCCGGGCAGCGGGTGGTGCGGCGGTTGCCGCAGCGCAGCAGGAGTTCGCCGGCGGGCAGGTGGCGGGTGTCGAGGTGGTCGAGGATCTGGCCGGTGGCGGTGTTCAGGCGGGTGCGGTGGCCGGTCATCCGGATCGGGCGGGCGCAGCCGCCCAGGGAGCCGATCTGCCGGGCCAGGGGTGCGAGGTATCCGGCGGCAGCGAGCTTTGCCAGCCTGGCTGTCAGCCGCGCCCGGCGTTCCAGCGCCGAGCCCCTGTGCGCGGACGCGTCGGCCTTCCTGTCCTGCGCTGGTGCGGCGAACGCCGTGCTGGCGGGAGTGAAGGTGGTTGCGGGGGTGGGGAGTTGGAGCTGCGCGGGCATGGGGACAGACCTTCGGCAGGAGTCGGGAGAAGAGGAAGGCGATTGAGGGGCGACCCGGGTGATTGGCGCACGTGGCCACGGTGCGCGTGACGGCGGGCGCGGATGGTGGGCCGGGGACGTCTGGCCTGGTCAGCGGTGGTGTTCACCAGCGGTGCGTGAAGGTAGCATCGCTTCAAGCGCGCATTCAAGTGCATCCCTCCTCATCTATTTCGGTGGCCGGTGGGGACGCGAGTACTGTGGCCCCGGTCTTCCGTTTTGGACGGGCCGGATTTCAGTGGTAGAGGCGCAGAGAAAGCGGGGTGACCTGCGGTGACGGTGGGACGGCGGGGGCGCAGACCGGCGGGCGGCACGGTGCTGCTGACGTTCGAGGTCATCGCCGAGGCCCTGCGGGAACGGATCCGCTCCGAGGAGCTGAAGCCGGGGGACGCGCTGCCGACGCAGGCCGTGTTGATGGCGGAGTACGGGGCCTCCAGCCTGTCCGTGCAGAAGGCCATGGCCCTGCTGAAGCAGGACGGCTACGCGATCTCCCGCCCCGGCAAGGGCGCCTTCGTCGCCTCCCCCGACACTGACTCAGGTGACGGGGAGGCGGGGAACACACCCGTCGGCGGGACGGCGGCGCGCGTCGAGGCGCTGGAGCTGGCACTGGCCGAGACGCTTGATCAGCTCACTGCTCTGCGTGCCCGCGTCGAAGCCCTTGAAGCAGGGGACGCCGAGCGAGACCGCTGACCCGCCGGCCGCTGGACGGCCAGGGGCTGGAGTCGTGCGTCCAGATTTTCTCTACGAGGTTCAAGGCGGGCTCCGCCCGTTGGAGGTGGCCCGACGTCGCCGCCCGACCCGGAGCCGTAGCAGAACCCGAGGCCCGCAGGAGTGTCGGCGGTCAGCGGTCCGCCAGGTCGTGAGCGGGGCTCGACTGGTGCCCGATGGGAGCAAGTTGTGGAGTAAGGACTCCTCCCGCGTTCGCGGAGCAAGTTGTTGCCAACGACTGTCCTACGGCCGGATCTCAGGCAACAGGGCCGACCAGGGGGCCGACCCTTCACGTCCGTCGTCCGGCTCACCGGGGGCGGTGGCGGATCTCGCCTCCGGCGGGGAGCGAAGCTGCCAGCGACCCGTCGTTGGGGCGCCCATCTCGCCCGCCCCGGTCGCGTGTGGCCCTGTGGACGCGTATCAAGCTCCGGTCGCCGACCGCCTCACGGTCCGGCGACGGTCGGCGACCGGGCTGACCGGAACCGGGCTGTTGGCGCAGCAAGTGTCCCGTTGGATATCCCAACGGGCTATCCGACGGGAAGAAGGCTGACCCGGGGGCGGGTCTTGCGATGCAGGGCTCTCCGCGAGGGGACGACGCCGCGTCGACCAGAGGCTTGGCGTGCGAGCGGTGGAGCCCCCCGCTGGGCAGCCGCCCGTGACCACGTCAGTCCGTGGTCTTGGGGTGGCCGGTGCCGGCGTAGGTGATCCAGGCGGTGCGGTTGGCGTCGTCGAGCAGGTACCAGATGCGTCCGCCACCGGTGACTTCGTACTGCCAGCGCTCCAGGGTCTGCCCCTTGTAGGTGGTGGTACCGAGTTTGCCCTTGAGCCGGTGCTGGCGCTCGGGGTTCTCGGCGGCGCGGGGTGTGGCGCGGATCCGCTCGAAGGCGCGGCGCAGGTTGCCCGGTGCCTGGCGGCTCAGGTGTTCCCAGCCGTCGGCGGCCTCAGTGTTGGCGAAGCGGAGGTCGTACTCGTCGCCGGTCGGCGGCGGCGCGGCCCGGTCTCCGCGCTTCGGGCTCACTCCGCCGCCCCGGGCGCGGGGACGGAGCCGAGGTCGCCCTCGGGCTCGCGGGTCAGCAACGCGTGCAGGGCGGGGTCCGCGTAGATCTCGGCGCTGTGCTTCCACTGGGTGAGCAGAAGTGCGATCGGGGAGAGATTGTCCAGGGCTACCGCGCCGCGAGCCGTGTCGACCAGCTCGGCGAGCAGGGTGTCGATGTCCTCGGTGGGCAGGAAGGTGCTCCATGGGAGGGCTTCGGGCAGGGCCTGGCGCAGGGCGCTGATGTTCTCGGTCCGTACCAGCCCGGCGAGCAGGCGGGATGTGAAGTCCACGACGGTGGCGTCGCGCTCCATCTGGTCGACGCGCATCAGGGCCAGATCCCCCGCGTCGCGTCTCCGAAGCCTCAAGGCGCGGACGGCTTCGAGTCGGCGCGTGGTCGCGGCGGGATGGTGGAGCAGCTCACTGAAGGGCAGGTCCTCATAAGCCGAAGTCATAACATCCACAGTAGCTCGGATGTGGGTCGGTGGATAGGCGGCGCGACGCCTCGCCGCCGCCTGTTGGTCTAGACCTCTGACGGCAGTAGTGACGGCAACAACCACGCACGCCAGCGCACAATCACGCACCCCAACGGAACGTCTAACCGCCGCTGACCTGGGGAAAGGCAGGTAGGGCAGGCGGCCGTGCCACACGTACTATGTACTGGCCGGGACCACGCCGGTGCTCGTGCACAATTCTAATTGCGACTGGCGGATCCACGATGCTGCCGATATCGCGCGTGGCCATGCAGACGGAAAGCATGCATCAGAGTTCCCCGGGATGTCTGCCAGTGATCTTGAGGCTCACGTCAATGACGTAATGGAAAACCCCCTTCGTACAAAGGATCTAAACAACAATCGGAAGGCATATCTGGGCCAGGATGGCGAGACGATCGTAATCCATGACCCTATGCATGATGACGGTGGAACCGTCTTCCGGCGTGCGGCGGATAGGGTGGACGAGTATTGGAACAACGAGCTGAACTGAGAGGCCCAGGCAATGACTAAGAAGTCGGCGGAGCAGTTGCTGCTCACAGATGAAGAGGTTCAGCTGCTCCGGAAGGGATTGATGGAATGGAGCGGCCCGGCTCGCTGTACTGAGGAGTTCGCTGTCGCAATGGGGTTCAGCGGCGCGACGGACTTGCCTGACCAGTGCAGTAAGATCCGATCTGCACTTGTTGCAGGGGAGTCCCTTGAGTCGATGGACTGGGCAAGGGCGCTCGTTGCGACGGAGATTGCTTTTGCCAGTGATGTTGTCGGTTCCGGATATGAGTGGTCGACCACGACTGGCTGGTCTGACGAAGTGACTGTCAAGACACTGCGGGCCATTCAACGGAAGTTGGTTCGCACGGTAGCCCCGCTCGTTGGTAATGGCCTAGGAACGCGACCGTCGGAGTTCTGAATAGAGACCACGGTTATAGCCCACGCGCCACAATTGAGAGAGTGCTGTAGGAATCCCCTCTAATTGCCGATTTTTGCGCAAAGAGGCCCCGCCGGGATCGTCCGGCGGGGCCTCTGGGTTTTCTGACGGCAACGGTTGACGGCAACGTCATCCCTGAAGGGGCGGGGCCGGGTCAAGTCCTTCGGAGAGTTTGTGGCTTCCGGCTGGTTGCGGGCAGCCGTGAAAAAGGCGCTCGTGGGTCAAGGCGGAGCGCCCGCAGGCGGAGCCGAGGACGAACGGCCTTGAGGCCGAGTGCCAGCTCACGATGATGTCGGTGCCGGAAGCGCGCTTGTCGACGGGGAGTTGTTGGTGGGGTGGTGCTCCGAGTTGGGTCAGGGTGTCGGTGGGCGGGCCGTCTCCAGGGTCCGGGCGAGTGCCGGAGGGCAGGCCGTGGCACGGCTGCCGGTCATCCCTTCGCCCCGCTGACGGGGGCATGGAGCGGTGCGGCGGGCGGCCGGACGGGGGCAAACAGCGGGGCGACCTCGCCGCCTTGGCGGGGGTCAGACGTTGCGCGACCTCGCGTGCGGACGCGGCTGGGTGCCTGGTCATGCTGCGGCCTTGTGTCGGTGCAGGGCGCGGATCTCGCCGTCACGCAGGCCGTAGTAGACCAGGGTCAGGAGTTTGCGGGCCACCGCGACAGTGGCGATATTGCGGCCGCGTCGCCCGGTGATCGTGGCGCGGGTGGAGGTGAGCCAGTTGCCGGAAGGGATCCTCTGGACGGCCTCGATTACAGCCCAGCGTACGAGGGTGGAGCCCTGTTTGGTGATGCGTCCTCGGCGGACCTTGGTGTCCGATTCGCGGTGACGTGGTGTCATACCGGCCCAGGAGCAGAGGTGAGGGGCATCGGAGAAGCGGTCGACCTCGTCGATCTCGGCGGTGAGGACGGCGGCGAGCGTGGGTCCGACACCGGGCAGGGCCTGCAGTGCGTGGTAGCCGGTGTGGGTGGCGAGGCGGGCTCGCAGCCACCGTCGGCCAGATCGATTTCGAAGCCGTAGGCGTCGATGAGCCGCAGTGTGGCGTTGGCCCGCGCTCGGAAGGGAGCGTCCAGCGGCGCCGCGGCAAGAAGGTCACGGCCACGGACGCCGAAGATGTCGCTGACCGGCAGCGTCATGCCTTGCTTGGCGAGGATGGCATGGATCTCGGCCTTCAGCCCGGATCGGAGGGCGACGCACTTGGCCCAGAGTACGGCTGGTGGGCGCTGCCCGTCCCACTTCGCCCCGACCTCACCGCTCAAGAGGCCCGCGACGACATGGCCGTCACGGTGAAGCACATGCTCGCCCCGCTGCGCGAGCTGTGATCGCCCGCCCGGCATGATGGGGCACGTCCACCCGGCTGCCGAGGACAGGCGTGCCCGGATCACGGACCTTCAGCGCTGCTGGACGTCGCTCGCTGCGGCGCCGGGCAGGAGAGTAGGGGTTCACTGTTTCGGGAAGCTGTTCCGAGGGCCGCCGCACACGAAGCGTGCCCGAGCAGCGGCAGCACCGGTCGCCGGTGCCGGCCGTTGACGCCACAGGCCAATGTCGACGCGATGAGCCGCTACGCGGCCGAGCCCGCCACCGACCTCGCCCCGAGCTGCGGAGCCGCCCGGCCGCAGCCGGCGCCGGTCCCGGGCTGACCGCAGGCCCGTTCAGCGGGCCAGCAGGGCCGCCTCCGCGACGTCCGGGTCCGGGTGGCGTTGCCAGTGGGCGAGTTCCTCGCGCCAGTGCGGTGGCCAGGACTCCTTCCCGCCGACGGTGCGCAGGAGCCCCACGGCGAGCACGGCGGCGGCGGTCGTGGCGCGGGCCCGGAGGTGGTGGAGCACCGCGAGGGTGGCCTCGGCCGGCGGGCGGTCGCCCCAGGCGAGGCCGGAGACCTCGGCCACCTGGGCCAAGCGGAGCGGATGGCCCTGCGCCAAGTCGAGGCAGCGGTCCCACAGGTGGAGCGCCGGATCGCCGGCCGCCAGGGCGCGGACCGCGACGGTCTGAGCCGCGCGGGCCGCCCGACCCGCCAGGCCGGCCCGGGCGAGCGGCTCGACCAGGGCGTTCAGCAGTTCCGGTGCCGGGGAGTCGAACCCGCCACCGACCAGCCCGGCCAGCCGCTGCCGTGCCAGCTCCCGTTGACCGTCGCTCCCGGTGGCCAGCTCGACCAGCCGGGAGACCACCTCCGGCCACCGGGCCTGCACGACCGGCTCCTGCGGGCGGAGGGAGAACACCAACGCCGCCTTCCGCCAGACCCGTTCCGCCTGACCGAGGGTCAGCAGCTGTGCCGCCACCGCGCGGGCCGCTGCCTCGCCGGTGCGGCCGCGCCGGACCACCGCGTCCAAGGCGTCCTCCGCGACATCCGGATCGGGATGGACCGCCGCCGCTGCCAGGAACTCCTCCCAGGCCGCTTCTGCCGATCCGGGCAGCGGCCCGGTGCGTGCCGCCAGCACCACCTCCCGCACGGCGGGTTCGCCGAGCCAGGCGCCGAGCCGGTCGGCCACGCCGGGCCGGTCGAGCAGACGCACCATCAGCTCGCCCAGCGCCGCCCGCACATCGCGGTGCGAATCCGGGTGGTCCCAGGCGGCGACGGCCGTTCGGGCAGCCACGTCGGGCGGGAGGTCGGCGAGGGCCCGGGCGAGTTCCTTGCCGACGCCGACCGGGGTCCCCGGCGTGAGCAGCCTCTCGCGCAGCAGCGCCGCGGCCTCGCCGTCCGGCCTGTGGGCAAGGACGCGGCGCAGACCGCGGGCGGCGGCCCGGCCGCGCACCCCGCCGCCGAGTCGGGCGAGGAGCACGGGCAGGGTCTTCGCGGGATCGCCCACCGCCGCCAGCCGCAGCAGGGCGGCGGCGGCCACCGGCTGCGGTGCCCGGTCGATCACCTCCAGCAGGTCCGTGGGGTCGGTGAGCACTGCGGCGGCGGCAGTGCGCAGTGTGATCGTCCGTTCCTCATCGTGGACCAGGGGTGCCACCAGCGCGGTGTGCAGGGCGCGGTCCGTGCGGGAGGCGTCCTCGGGAAGGGCCGGCGCCCAGGGCACGGCTGCCTGGAGGTGGGCCGTCAGGGCGGGACCGATCAGATCGGTCCGCCGCCGGACCAGCAAGCTCCACACCTCGTCCATCTCGGCGAAGGCCGGATGGGCCAGGACCACCTCCTCGACGCGCCGCTCGCGGGTCCGCCGCTGCCGCAGCAGCAGGCGGGCCGCGCGCGCCCGAACCGCCAGTGCCTCCTCGCCGTTGAGGATCTGCCGCGACCAGTGGTCGACCACCTGGAGGCAGGGAAGCAGCTCCGCCGCACCCAGCAGCCGCTCCGGCCTGCGGAGCCGGGGATCCGTCCGCAGCCGGGCCCAGACCTTCCCAGCGAAGGGCAGGTGCCTGACCAGCGGCTTGATCGGCTCGGTGCAGCGCGGGTGTTCCCTCACCTGGACGAGGACGGCCAGCAGTTCGGCGACCCGGTCGAGAGCCCGGGATCCGGCCGCCTGACGGATCGTCCGGGCGAGCCAGCGCGCGGTGGCGTTCAGGCAGCGTGCGGTCGAGTCGCGCGCCTGGAGGACCGTCAGGGCCGCGTCGCGCAGCACGTCGTCCGGGACTGCGGCGAGGAACCCCTCCGGCGTCTCGGCCGCCCGGATCAACGCCAGCTCCCGGACTTCGGGGTGGTCGTGCCACGCCCGTTCGCTGCGCCGCAGCACGCGGGCGTACTCCGCGGCATCGCCGCCCAGCGCAGCGCACTGGAGCAGCGCCGACCAGCCGTAGCAGCGCATGATTCGGCTGTGGCTCCCGGCCAGCGTGGCGAGCCGTTCCTCGGCCTCGGCGAGGGGGAGGTACCTGACCGTGGCGGCCAGGCGCTGTTCTCGGCTCCTCCGGTGGGCCAGGTAGTCACGCACGACGACGGCTCGTTCCTGCGGATCCAGGGCGAGCAGCAGCGAACCGTGCGGGCGAGCGTGCGAGTGGGCGGCGAGCAGTTCGCGGGCCACGCGGTGCCGTTCGGCCGGTTCGAGCAGCTGGAGCACGGGTTCGGGCCTCGGCTGTCGGAACGGACCCGCCGGCGCCTTCGGACGACAGGTCCTGGCGAGGACGGCCAGCTCCTCGACGGGCAGGGCGCGCAGGGCCCGGCAGACCCGCTCCGGCAGCTCTCCGACCGGAACGGGCAGGTCGACCGCGTGCTCCCGGACGGCGGCGACCACCGCCGCGGGCTCGGTGAGCAGGTCGACGACGGCCTCCGCAGGGAGCAGGCCGGGGCAGCCGCGGAGGACGGCCAGCCCGGCGTCGCGGTCGCGGCGGGTCGCTCCGGTGATCAGCTGATCGCGCAGCCGGACCGGGAGTCGGCCGTCGGCGGGTTGCCCGGTCTGCCGGAGCAGGTACTTCGTCAGGGGGCGAGGGGCGGTCCGGGCGAGCGAGCGCAACACGCCCTCGGGGACGGGCAGGTGGGGAAGCCACTCGTCGACCAGGGCGGGGGTGCAGGAGGGCAGGAGCCGGGCCGCCTCCTGGCCGCCGTGGAGCCGGTGCACCTCGGGGAGCAGCCGGTCGGCGAGGATGTGCCGCCTGCTCCGGCGGAGCAGGCGGTAGAGGGCGTGCCGGTAGGCGCGCGGTGCCGTGCGGGCGAAGTCGGCCAGGATCTCGTCCGGGACGGGCAGCCGGCCGGCGGCCGCCAGGGCGCGGGCGCGGAGCAAGGGATCATCGAGAGCCGCGCCGACCCTCACCAGGTCGCGCCGGACGACGGCGAGGAAGAGCGCGGTGTGCCGGTCCTGGGTATCGCCCGAGTCGAGGCCCGCGTGGAGCGTCTCGTACGCGTCGGGGGCGAGGGCCCTGGCGTGGCGTGCGAGAGCGGCTTGGCGGGCGGGCCGGGCAAGCCGGTCGAACCGGGCGAGATGTCGGGGAGTGTCGTCTGCCACCGCGATCACCGGGAGTTCGCGAGGCCAGCCTTTCGGATCATCATGAGCGGGATCATGGCGGCCGTTCCGGCTGTGCGCAACCTGTTTTTCGACGCATCCCCGACGCATCCCCGATGCATCCCCGACGCATCCTCAGGAACCGCACCCGGTGGCGCCGGTAGGAGCGGGCGGCCCGGAGACGGTTGACGCGACGTGCGGCCGCGCACCAGCGGCGGCGGGGGTTGACCGGCAGGAAGAGTACGACGCGGTCCTCCGCGTCGCAGCGTTGGGTACCGGTCCTCACGGGGGAAATTCGAGTTCGTTGCGGCGCCGTGCTGATCCTGCTGTCGACCCCGCTCGACCCGCCCGGCCGCGCTACTGGTACCGCCCACCGAGGGTTGGCGGCGGCGGGCAGGTGGCGCACCGTGCGCGTGGTTCCCGTCGCGGGGCGGTCCGGCTGCCCCCGCGGCGGCCGGACCGGTGCGTGGCACCACGCGGCGCGAGGCCCGGGCGGCGCCGTCGGCGGCGTGGCGCGCGGTGGTGTGCACACTCCGTACGTGTCCCGGGCGCGGCGCGGAGCAGTCCATCGACGAGGGCTTCCCAGGACCGCTGCTCCGCCCGGGTGAGCGGTCGGCCGCACCGCGCGGCCCGCTCGGCCCGCTCGTCCTGGCGGGCGACGCGGGTCATGTCCCAGACCGTCAGCGTCAGGGCGACCGCGATGGCGGCGATCAGTGCGAGGGGTTCCAGGCGGGTCATGACGCGGCGCCTGGGAACGGGCCCGGCAGCCCGAGGGCGCAGGGGAGTTGCTCGTCGCGGTCGTCGCGGTCGAACTCCTCGTCCATGGCCTCGCGTTCATCGGCGCGAGGGTGATCGATCACGGTGGCTCCTTCTTCGCAGGCTGGGCGCCCGGGGTTGGGCTACGGGGCGGTACCGGTGCGGGTGCGGGTTTCGGGGCAGCTCCTGCCGGCCGCCCGCGGCCAGTCCGACCATGTCTCCAGACGTCTGAGTCGCCCATCGGTTGCACCCTTGCGGACAAGTTCCGTGAGGAACCCGACGGGGGAGGGGCGTGGGGCCGGCAAGAAGGTCCCGAAGCGCGATGGCCGCCGGTCAGGCGCACCGCGCACCAGGGCGCGGCAGGCGGCCGGGCCGCGAGCGCCACGGAGGCTCACGGGCGCGGGTGGACGGCCACCGGCGCACCGGCGCACCGGCGCACCGTCGTGAAGTCGGTCCACTGCGGCTCGGTCCACTGCGGCTCGACCTACTGCGACTCGAACGACTGCGGCTCGACCGACCGTGGCCGTCTCGGAGAGTGGTCTGCCACTCGTACCCGCCCGCAGCCTCGGTTAGAGTCGCCGCCATGACCCTGTTGGTGAGCCGCCGCCATGTCGACCATGGCCTTGCCACCACCACGGGCTGTCACCGCGACAGCTGACGCGGCCCGCACTCCGTCGACACCTCGTCCGGTGCACGGGGCCGGCCGCTCCAGTTCCGAGCCGAGCGGCCCCGACCACGCCCGCACGCGGATGACGGCGACCGGCCGCTGGGCCCCTCCCCTTTTCGAGCCCAGGAACGGGACCCTTCATGCGTCTGCTCACCGTACGCGCCATCCGTGCGGCACTGACCGTCGCCACCCTGACGGCGCTCTGCGCGCCCGCCACCACCGCCCAGGGCGCGAGCGGCGGCTTCGGGCCGCCCCCGCCGCAGAACCCCGCCACCGCCGCGAACGGCACCGCGACGATGCACGGCGACAGCGCCTCCAGCGACACCACGCCGTATGCCGGACCGGGCAGCGGCACGGTCAACTGGAGCCGCACGGCGCTCGCTTCGGCCTGCCCGACCGTGGTGATCGGCAGCGATCGCCTGCCCGTGCTCCTCTGCACCACGATCTTCGGGCAGACCCCGACCGTGCACCTGCTCGACCCCGGTACCGGCGCCGACCTCGCCTCGCTGGCGCTGGCCAAGGGCAGCCTGTTCGGCGGGGTCTACGCCTACCTCGACAACACGGACGCCCTGGTCGTCGTGGACGGCGACGACAATCTGCTGCGCATCGGCCACCATCGCACCGCCGGCGGCTGGACGCTGACGGTCGACCAGTCGACCCCGCTCGCCGCCGCGGTACCGGCCGGGGACAACATCGTGGGCCTCAGCCCCGGTTGGGACGGCCGGGTGTGGTTCGCCACGGCCGGCGGAACCATCGGTACGGCCGACACCTCCACCGGCGCGGTCCGGACCATCAGCACCGGCGAGGGCGTGGAGAACAGCATCTCCACCGTCCCCGGCCACACGGCCGTCGCCACCGATCACGCGCTCTACCTGCTCACCGAGGCCCCCGACGGCACCCCGACCGTCGAATGGCGGGCCCCCTACGACCGCGGGCCCGGCCGCAAGCCCGGCCAGCTGAGCTGGGGAACCGGCGCGACACCGAGCTTCTTCGGCACCGGGACCGGCACCGAGTACGTCACCATCACCGACAACGCCGCGCCGCACGAGAACCTCCTCGTCTACCGGGTCGCGGGTGGCCCGAACCCCGTCTGCACCACGCCCGTGCTCACCCAGTACCCCGAGAGCGGGACCGAGGACGCCGTGATCGCCTCCGGCGGCAGCGTCTTCGTCACCAACACCTACGGGTACCCCTACCCCGCCCTCCCGGCCGGTGCTCCCGCCGGCGTCCCGGCCTCGGCCGGCTTCGACGGCGGCCTCAGCCGCGTCGACCTGGACGCCGACGGCAACGGCTGCCACCTGGTCTGGAACAGCGACGTCAAGTCGGCAGCGCTGCCGCGGCTCTCGCTCGCCGACGGGAAGATCTACACCCTCACCGTCAGCGGCCCGACCGACTCCGTGGGGGCGCAGACCTTCGCCTCCTACTCCTACGCCACCATCGATCCCGCGACCGGCGCGCAGCTCTCCAGCTCCTGGATCGGCCTCGGCCTGCTCTACAACCCGCTGCAGATGACCGGCACCACCGGGCCGGACGGAACGCTCTACCAGGGCACCGAGACCGGGGTGCTGAGGGTGACCCGCGGCTGACCCCTGACCGGGACCCGCGGCTGACCCCCGCCCGCTGCCCCGCGGCTGACCCAGGACCGCGCAACGGACCCGGACCGCGCAACGGACCCGGGATGCCGGACGGTCGCCGGGTGACCCGTCGCCGGCCCGGTCCGTGGGGCCGCGCGGCCCCGGATGCCCGTCCCAGCGGGCGGGACCGGTGCTGACGGTGTGTCATGGGAGCCATGGCACACCGACAGCACTGGCTGATCCGCTTCACCGACGAGTTGATGACGCTGACCAGCGACCTGACACAGGAGAAGGCCGCCGACTTCGTCCGCCGGGTCTACCAGGCCGGCCACGAGGCGGGCGTGGCGGAGACCCGTGAGGAGACCCGCCGCGAAGGCGAGTGACCCCGGGGTGCGGCGCGTCGGGGCGTCAGTGGACGAGACCCGCCGCGAAGGCGGGTGACCCCGGGGTGCGGCGCGTCGGGGCGTCAGTGGACGAGACCGTCGCGAAGGCGAGTGACCCCGGGGTGCGGCGCGTCGGGGCGTCAGTGGACGAGAGCCGTCGCGAAGGCGGGTGACCCCGGGGTGCCGGGCGTCGGGGCGTCAGTGCGGGATGCTGTCGATCACCTCGCGCGCGCCCTGCCGCAGCAGCGCCACCGCGACCGAGGTGCCCAGGGTGGCCGGGTCCAGCGGACCGGCCCACTCGTGGGCGTCCAGCACGGTCTTGCCGTCCGGTGAGAAGACCCGGCCGCGCAGCGAGAGCCGCCCGTCCCGCTCGGCCCGGGCGAAGCCGGCGATCGGGCTGTTGCAGTGCCCCTGCAGCACGTGCAGGAACATCCGCTCGGCGGTGGTCTCCCGCCAGGCGTCCTCGTCGCCGAGCGCGCTGACCGCCGCGATGGTCGCCGCGTCGTCCTCGCGGCACTGGATGGCCAGCACCCCGGCGCCGATCGGCGGGCACATGAGCTCCACCGGCAGGATCTCGCTGATCCGGTCCTCCGCGCCGATCCGGGCCAGGCCCGAGGCGGCGAGCAGCAGCGCGTCGGCCTCGCCGGCGGCCAGTTTCTCCAGCCGCCGGTTGGCGTTGCCGCGCATCGGCACGCAGACCAGCTGCGGGTGGCTGGTGGCGAGTTGGGCGATCCGGCGGACCGACGAGGTGCCGATCCGGCTGCCCGGCGGCAGCTGGTCGAGGGTGAGCCCGCCGGGGTGCACCAGGGCGTCCCGCACGTCGTCGCGGCGCAGGAAGGCGGCGAAGACGGTGCCGGCCGGCAGCGGCCGGTCGGCGGGGACGTCCTTGACGCAGTGCACGGCCAGGTCCGCCTCGCCGGCCAGCAGCGC
Source organism: Kitasatospora humi (assembly GCF_020907985.1). Lineage (GTDB taxonomy): Bacteria > Actinomycetota > Actinomycetes > Streptomycetales > Streptomycetaceae > Kitasatospora > Kitasatospora humi. Next base: position 16,896 of record NZ_JAJJPA010000015.1, read on the forward strand.
CGCGTCCACCTCCTTGGTGAACGCGCCCTTGCCGCCGAGCGCCGACAGCGCCCCGGTCCAGCGGTCCCCGGAGGTGGTGACCGGCACCACCTCGGTGCGGATCCCCGGGTGCAGTTCCGTCAGTTCGGCCTGCACCCGGGCGACTTGGGCCAGGGCCATCGGGGACGAGCGGGAGACGATCCGCAGCACGGCGGGCACAGGCAGCGTCATGGCACCACGATAGGGGGTCCGGGCCCGGGCGAACGGCGGATCGCCGCCGCTGCGCTGTGCCGCCCGGGCGGCCACGCGGTAGCCTGCACCCTTCGTACCCCGGTCGGCGAGCACAGCACGAGAGCGGAAGGGACCCTGCCCGGATGGCCGATATCCGCGAGTCCGCGATCCCGTCCCAGCGGGTGCCCGCCTGGGGCCGTGCCGGCCGGGCGGTCCGGGCGGCCGGCGGGGGCCGGCTGCGGGAGGCCGGTCCGCACCTGGCGCTGGCCGTGCTCTTCCTGCTCGGGTACAGCCTGGTCGAGCTGCTGCGCTACCAGCGGTTCGCCGCGCCCTCCTGGGACCTCGGGATCTTCACCCAGGCGGTCAAGGGCTACGCGCACTTCGGCGCGCCGATCCTGTCGATCAAGGGCCCGGGCTTCAACGCGCTCGGCGACCACTGGTCCCCGATCGTCGCGCTGCTGGCCCCGGCCTGGTGGGTGTGGCCGTCGCCGGCGATGCTCCTGGTCGCCCAGGCCGCGCTGTTCGCCTGGTCGATCGGGGTGGTCTCGGACACCGCCGAACGCGTCCTCGGCAGCCGCAGCAAGGGCCTGCTGATCGGCGCCGCCTACGGCCTGTCCTGGGGGCTGCAGCGGGCGGTCGACTTCGAGTTCCACGAGATCGCCTTCGCCGTCCCGCTGCTCGCCGTGGTCTGCCGCCAGGTGCTGGTCAAGCGGTGGGAGCGGGCTGCCTGGTGGGCGCTGCCGCTGGTGCTGGTCAAGGAGGACATGGGGCTGACGGTGGCGGCCCTCGGCGTGGTGCTGCTGGTGGCGGCCCGGCGCCGGACCACCGCGGCCGTGCTGGTGATGTTCGGCCTGGGCTCCGCGGCGCTGACCATCGGTGCGCTGATCCCGCACTTCAACCCGCAGCACCAGTACGACTACTGGGCCAAGCTGCCGGGCGGCACCCACCCGTTGCCGTGGCAGCTGCTGATCGGGCCGTTCACCCGCTTGACCGTCTGGAAGACCTGCGGCTGGCTGCTGGGCATCGTCGGGTTCCTGGCGCTGCGCTCGCCGCTGGTGCTGCTCACCCTGCCAACCCTGGCCTGGCGCTTCTCCTCCTCGAACCCGATGTTCTGGGGGCAGGACTGGCACTACAACGCCACCCTGATGCCGATCCTCTTCCTCGCCCTGGTGGACGCGATCGCCCGGCTGCGCGCGAGCCACGCGGGGCCGGTGCTGCGGGGCTTCGCCGAGGGCATGGTGCCCGGGGCCCTGGCGATCGCCGCGGCCTGCACGGTGAGCCTGCCGGTCGGCGTGGGCGCGCTGTCCGACCCGGGCACCTGGAGCGGCGGGCGGCACGCGGCGGCGCTGCGGGACGCCCTGGCGCTGGTGCCGCACGGCGTGACGGTGGAGTCCACCATGGGACCGCTCTCCCGGCTGGCCGCCACCGACGACGCCTACTGGGTCGGCGGCTGCAAGCCCGGCCCGCCGCGGTACCTGGTGCTGGACACGGCGGGCTGGGACAACCCCCCGACCGATCTGCCCGCCTACGGCGCCGCCTTCCACCCGGGGGCCCGCTTCACCGTGCTGTTCAGCCGCGACCAGGTGACGGTGCTGCGGCTCCGGTGAGCCGGGCGCGGGCCGCCGTCAGCCGGCGGCGAGCCGCTCCAGCACCCGCACCGCCTGCTCGGCGTGGTCGGCGGTCACGAACAGGTGGTCGTGGTGGAACCCGGCCACCACACTGCAGCCGATGCCGTGCTCGGCCAGCCGGCCGGCGACCGCGGTGGTGATCGCCCTGCCGGTCTCGTCCCGCACGGAGTGGGAGCGCAGGGTGATCCAGACCGCCGGATAGGCGTAGTCGAGCCCGAGCGCCTCGGCCTCGTGCTGCTCGACCACCGCCGTGATGCCCTCCGGCTCCGCCACGGTCACCACCGGACGCAGCCCGGCCGGCACCCGCCCGGGGAAGCTGCAGAAGACGTACCGCCCCGGGGTGACCTCGGGGTGCAGCTGCCCGAGCAGCTGCTGAAGATCTCTGTCGCCGGCCATGCCTGCCACGGTAGCGGCCCGGCCCGCCCGTTCCCGGGAACCCACCGCCGGAAGTTCTTCCGATGCACCATTGCCGTCCGACAGTCACCGATATATCGTTGAGTTATCGAGACAGTACGCGACAGGCGCGTACGACAACGAAGGAGGTGCGCACCATGCGCACGGAACGACATGGCAGGCGCGGCTACCGGATCCGGTTCGGCGAACTGCCTGGTGAGTACGGCGAGCGGCGCGGCGCCTTCGGGCCGCCGGTGCCGCCGGGCGGCCCGTTCGGCGGTGGCCCGTTCGGGGGCTTCGGTCCGCACCGCGGCGGCCGCGGACGCGGGCGGCACGGACGGGCGCGGCGCGGCGACGTCCGGGCCTCGCTGCTGGCGCTGCTGAAGGAGCGTCCGATGCACGGCTACGAGATGATCACCGAGATCGGCGAGCGGACCGGCGGCGCCTGGCGGCCCAGTCCGGGATCGGTCTACCCGACCCTGCAGCTGCTGGAGGAGGAGGGCCTGATCGAGGCTCAGGAGTCCGGCGGGAAGCGGCTGTTCACGCTCACCGAGACCGGTCGCGCCGAGGCCGACGGCGGCTCGGCGGAGCCCTGGCAGGAGGCCGGGCGCGGCATCGACTGGGCGGCGGTCCAGGAGGTGGGGCAGACCATGTCCTCGCTGGACCACGCCATCCGCCAGGTGATGACCACCGGCACCGAGGAGCAGCGCACCAAGGGGCTGGCGGTGCTGGTCGAGGCCCGCAAGAAGCTCTACCTGATCCTGGCCGAGGCCGAGGAGGCGTGAGGGCTACGGCCGCGCGGCCGCGTCCTCGGGCGCCCGGTACTCGTACCGCCAGCGCATCCGGCCCTTGGCGGTGTACACCTTGGCCCGGTCGTACACCAAGGTCCGGGCCGGCTCGTCGCCATGGGCCGGCACCGGCACCCGGTAGACCTTGGGCACCGCGTTGAACAGGCTCACCATGATCGGCAGTACCCGGCCGTCCAGTGGTCCGCCGACGAACTCGGTGTCCTCGCTCCGCATGACCAGTGCCCTTCCCACGTGCTGATCCGTCCAGCTTCGCACCAGGTGGGGGCCGCTCCCAAACCCGCTGCCGAACGGCTCACCACCACCTGGCGAACACCCCCGGGTCCGAGCAGCCCCACTGCTCCCTTATCCTGCTCAGTACGCCTCCGGGACCAGAGCCCGGTCAGCGGGCCCCGAGCGCACCCCCTCCACGGCAGCACCCCACGTCCGGTGACCCCGGCGCGGCCGCCCGGTGGACGGCCCCGGGCCCGACCGGGAAGCTGCGGACCGCGCCCGGTGTTGCGTCGGTAGGTGCGTAGAACGCTGTGGCACACCAGCCACAGCTGTGCGGAAGGGGCCCTATGGTAGCCAGCAGCAGGTGGACGGCGTGGTTGCGGCGCGATCGGAACCCCGGCCCGACCGCAGGCCGCCCGGCCACCCCGCAGGCCCGACTGGAAGAGCTGCTCGCCGCGGCGCGTGCCGGCTTCCCGCTGGCGCCGGCGGCGCACCCGGCCGGCCACCGCTGCTCCTGCGACCGGGTCGGCTGTCCGGCCCCGGCCCGGCACCCGGTCTCGTTCGCCTGGCAGTCCCAGGCGACCACCGACACCGAGCAACTGGACCGCTGGCTCACCCGCGACCCGCAGGCCAACTTCATCTCCGCCACCGGGCGGGCGCACGATGTGCTGGACGTGCCCGCCGAGGCCGGCCGGCTGGCGGTGGAGCGGCTCGCCGAGCGCGGGGTGGAGGTGCCGGTCGCGGCCGTCGGCGAGGACCGCTACCTGTTCTTCACCGCCACCCGGGGCAGGCCCGAGGACGAGGACGAGTTCTGGTCGTCCGAGCTGGACAGCCATCCGGACTCGCCCACCGAGCACCCGGGGCTGCGCTGGCACTGCCGCGGCTCCTACACCCTGCTGCCCCCGGCCGCGCTGCCGGACGGCACCGAGGTGCGCTGGGTGCGCGGGCCCGAGCACCCGCTGCCCGATCCGCTGCGGGTGCTCGACGTGCTCACCGACGCCTGCACCGAGGTCGGCGCGGTCGCCGAGGAGCAGTGGCTGATCGGCTGACCCCGTGTCAGCGTGCACTGGGGGGACGTCGTTCACCGAGGGGACGTCGTGCACTGAGGGGACGTCGTGCACTGAGGGGACGTCAAGCGCGCGCTTGGCATCCCCTCGGGCGTCCGTCCACTACGGCAGCGTCAGGATCTCCGCGCCGTCGGCGGTCACCACCAGGGTGTGCTCGAACTGGGCGGTGCGCTTGCGGTCCTTGGTGACCACGGTCCAGCCGTCCGGCCAGACGTCGTAGTCGTAGCTGCCCAAGGTCAGCATCGGCTCGATGGTGAAGGTCATCCCCGGCTTGATCACCGTGGTGGCCCGGTCGCTGTCGTAGTGCGGGATGATCAGGCCGGAGTGGAACGAGGTGTTGATCCCGTGCCCGGTGAAGTCCCGCACCACGCCGTAGTCGAAGCGCTTGGCGTAGGACTCGATCACCCGGCCGATCACATTGATCTGACGACCCGGCTTGACCGCCTTGATCGCCCGGTTGAGCGACTCCCTGGTCCGCTCCACCAGCAGCCGGGACTCCTCGTCCACCTCGCCGACCAGGTAGGTGGCGTTCAGGTCGCCGTGCACCCCGTGGATGTACGCGGTGGCGTCGATGTTGACGATGTCACCGTCCTGCAGCACCGTCGAGTCCGGGATGCCGTGACAGATCACCTCGTTGATCGAGGTGCAGATCGACTTGGGGAAGCCGCGGTAGCCGAGGTCGGACGGGTAGGCGCCGTGGTCGCACATGTACTCGTGGGCCACCGCGTCCAGTTGGTCGGTGGTCACCCCGGGGGCGATCAGCTCCGCCGCCGCCGCCATCGCCCGCGCCGCGATCCGGCCGGCGATCCGCATCTTCTCCACGGTCTCCGCGTCCTGCACCTCGGGACCGGTGTACGGGGTCGGCATCGGCTTGCCCACGTACTCCGGCCGGGCGATGTGCGCCGGAACCTTGCGGACGGGGGACTGGGTGCCGGGAACGAGGAGAGCCATGGGCGGGAGTCTATCCCGCAGGCCGGTCCGGCCCGGCTGTGTGTGCGAAGGCGCGGCCGGGCATGATCCAACCAGAGCGACGAAGGAGGGACCATGCCGCTGTTCCGCCATCAGCCCACCGGCAAGCCGGGCGAGTGGTACTACTGCCTCAAGCACCAGAAGGTCGAGGAGGGGCCGGAGTGCGCCGCCAAGGACCGGCTGGGGCCCTACGCCACCCGCGGGGAGGCGCAGAACGCGCTGGAGATCGCCGCCGAGCGCAACCGCGAGTGGCGCACCGACCCGGCCTGGAACGACGACCGCCCCGAGGACGACCGGAGCTGACGCCCGCTACCACCGGTTGACCGGTTCCGCGGTGAACTGCCGCACCAGCCGCGCCAGCCGGGAGCGCGGCCGCTCCCCGGCCGCCGCGCTCACCAGGTGCTGCACCAGGTCGAAGCCCGGCTCGGCGGGCTCGTCGACGGTCAGCCGCTCATGGGCCAGCGCGCCCAGCTCCCGGTCGCCCGCCTCCAGCGCCAGCACCACCGCGCCGCCCCGCCGGGCGTCCGCCAGCCGCTCCAGCAACTCCTCGCCCGCCGCGCCGGGGCTCACCACCAGCACCGTCTCGCCCCGCCCGGCCACGGCCAGCCGCTCCGGCCCCGGCTGCCCCGGCACGGTCGGCCGGCGGCGGATCAGCAGCGGCGACAGCTGGGGCACCGCCGACCACGCCGCCTCGTCGTCCAGGTGCGCGGCCAGGTGCCAGGGCTCGTACGCCGCCGTGCCGACCAGCAGCAGGCCACGGGCGGTGCGCCGGGTGACCGCGCCGCGCAGCGACCCCGCGAAGGAGCGGGTGGCCGCCAGCAGCGGAGAGCCGGCCAATGCTTCGCGGACTTCCGACAGGCTGGTTGCATCCATCCCCGAAGCATGGAGCCTGCCGCAGGCGTTTGGCAGGATCGTCGGTATGACTTCCCTCGAATCAGCGACCGACAGCGGACCCGACATTGCCGACCTGGTGGTCGGCGTGCTCGGCGGGACCGGTGACCAGGGTCGGGGCCTCGCCTACCGGCTGGCCCGGTCCGGCCAGCAAGTGATGATCGGCTCGCGCAGTGCCGAACGGGCCAAGACGGTGGCCGCCGAACTCGACAACGGCGTGCTCGGCGCCGACAACCACACCGTCGCCAAGGAGTGCGACGTGGTGATCGTCGCCGTGCCGTGGGACGGCCACGCCGAGCTGCTCGGCGGACTGCGGGCCGAGCTGGCCGGCAAGATCGTGGTCGACTGCGTCAACCCGCTGGGCTTCGACAAGCAGGGCGCCTACCCGCTGCGGCCCGAGGAGGGCAGCGCCGCCCAGCAGGCCGCCGCGCTGCTGCCCGAGTCGCGGGTGACCGGCGCCTTCCACCACCTGTCGGCGGTGCTGCTGCAGGACCCGCAGATCGACCGGATCGACATCGACGTGATGGTGCTCGGCGACGACCGCGCCGCCACCGACGTGGTGCGGGCGCTGGCCGACCGGATCCCGGGCATGCGGGGCGTCTACGCCGGCCGGCTGCGCAACGCCCACCAGGTGGAGTCGCTGGTGGCCAACCTGATCGCGATCAACCGCCGCTACAAGACCCACGCGGGCCTGCGGATCACCGGCCTGTAACGGCGCGTGACGATCCGGTGACGGTATGACGGGACGGGAGTCACCCGGCTGCGGGTGACTCCGGTCCGTCGGCGACAATGGAAGCCGACAGACCCGCGACGGACCCGTCGCCTCACCGACCGGAAAGCCGGACAGATGCCCCGCAACGCCCTCTACGCCTCGATCGTCTTCGTCCTCGCGGTGGCCGCCGCCGTGGTCTCCTTCGTGGAGGGCAACTGGCTGGGCGTGGTCTGGGTGCTGCTCGCCGGTGTGTCCAGCAACATCGCCTGGTTCTACCTGCGCAAGGAGAAGCTGGCCCGGCAGGTCGACCAGGCCTGACCGCCGCCGGCACCACGCCGGCGCGGCCGCCGGACGTCCGTCACATCTGCCAGAACCGGAACAGGTGCTGGCCGAAGTAGACGTAGAACTCGTTCACGCCGAACAGGTCCATGATCCGGTAGACGAGGCTGAAGAACCACTGGTTCACCTGGGACTGCCAGAAGACGATGAAGACCGCCAACAGGCCGTACGGGGCGAACGGCTCCACCGCGCGCCGGGTCTTCAGCGACAGCCACGGCTCGATGATGCCGTAGCCGTCCAGGCCCGGGACCGGCAGGAAGTTCAGCAGCGCGGCACTCACCTGCAGCAGCGCCAGGAAGGTCAGCGCCGCCGGGAACGTGTGCACCAGGTACTGGCCGACCTGCGCGGTGCCCGGGCTGTCGTCCAGCCACCCCGCGCCCACCGGCACCAGCAGCAGGACCGCGAAGGCCAGATTGACCAGCGGGCCGGCCGCCGAGATCAGGCTGTGCTTGAGCCGCCCGCGGATCCGGTGCCGCTCGATGAAGACCGCCCCGCCGGGCAGGCCGATCCCGCCCAGCAGCACGAAGACCACCGGCAGGACGAAGCTGGTCACCGCGTTGGCGTACTTGAACGGGTTGAGCGTCAGGTAGCCCTTGGCGCCCACCGTGATGTCGCCGCCGTGCAGCGCCGTGCGGGCGTGCGCGTACTCGTGCAGGCAGAGCGAGACCATCCAGCCCGCCACCACGAAGAGGAACACGCCGAAGCCGGGCGCCCCGTACCCCTGCCACACGGCCCACGCCGAGGTGCCCAGTACCGCGAGCAGCACCCAGAAGACCGGACTGATCCGGCGCTCGTCGCTGGACCGGCGCGCGTCGGCAAAACTCATCGGATCTCCCTGGGGAACGTCGCCTGCTTCATCCCGCGAGCGTATAGGGCCGCTGAACCGGGCGGAGGCCCCTTCCCGTCCGGCCCGGGCCGGAAGGCAGCAGAATGGTGCGGTGCACTATGGGATTCTCGGGACCACGACCGCGCAGCACGACGACGGTACCCCGGTGCCGCTGGGCGGTGCCCGGCTGCGGGCGCTGCTCGCCGCACTGGTGCTGCGCCAGGGGCGGCCGGTGCCGGCCGAAGTGCTGGCCGCCGAGGTGTGGGCCGACGAGCCGCCGCAGGATCCGGCCGCCGCGCTGCAGACCCTGGTCGGCCGGCTGCGCCGCACCATCGGCCGGGACGCGGTCGGCTCCGGGCCCGGCGGGTACTGGCTGACGGCCGGCCAGAGCGACCTGACCCGCTTCCAGGACCTGGCCGCCCGTGGCACCGAGGCGCTCGCGGCGGGCGAACCGGCCACCGCTGCCCCGCTGCTGCGCGAGGCGCTCGCCCTGTGGCGCGGCCCGGCGCTGGCCGACCTGCCGGACGGCGCCGGCAGCGCGGTGCGGCTGGAGGCGCAGCGCACCGAGGCCCGCCGGGCCCGGATCACCGCCGACCTGGCGCTCGGCCGGGCCGGTGAGCTGCTGGCCGAACTCGCCGGCCTGAGCGCCGACCACCCGTTGGACGAGCCCCTGCAGGTGCTGTGGATCCGCGCGCTGCACGGCGCCGGGCGCACCGCCCAGGCGCTGGAGCAGTACGAGAAGGTCCGCCGCGAGCTGGCCGACCAGCTCGGCGCCGACCCGGGCGCCGAGTTGCGCGCCGTGCACCAGGAGCTGCTGAACCCCGTCGCGGCGCCCGCGCCGGTGCCCGCAGCCGAACCGCCGCCGGCGGCCGCCGCCCAGGCCGGCAACCTGAAGGCCCGGCTGACCAGCTTCGTCGGCCGCGAGGCGGACCTCGCCGCCGTCGCCGAACTGCTCGGCACCGCACGGCTGGTGACCCTCACCGGCCCCGGCGGCTCCGGCAAGACCCGGCTCTCGGTGGAGGCCGGCCGGCTGGCCCAGCAGGCCGGCGGCTGGCCGGACGGCGTCTGGCAGGTCGAGCTGGCCCCGCTGGAGGACCCGGCGGCCGTGCCCGGGGCGGTGCTCTCCGCGCTCGGCCTGCGTGCCGTGCTGCACCACGCGGTCGGCTCGGTCGCCGAGGCGCCGGTCGACCTGGTGCGGCGAATAGTCGAGCACTGCGCCCGCGCCAGGATGCTGCTGCTGCTCGACAACTGCGAGCACCTGATCCAGAGCGCGGCCGAGCTGGTCGACCTGCTGCTGACCGAGTGCCCGCAGCTGACCGTGCTGGCCACCAGCCGCGAGCCGCTGGGCGTGCCGGGCGAGGCGGTGCTGCCGGTCGAGCCGCTGCCGGACCCGACCGCCCGCCGGCTGCTCGCCGAGCGCGGCGCCACCGCCCGGGCCGGCTTCGCCGTCGAGCAGGACCCGGACGCCTGCGCCGAGATCTGCCGCCGCCTGGACGGCCTGCCGCTGGCCATCGAACTGGCCGCCGCCCGGCTGCGCTCCCTGACGCCCCGTCAGCTCGCCGACCGGCTGGACGGCCGCTTCGCACTGCTCACCGGCGGCAGCCGGGTGCTGCTGCCCCGCCAGCAGACCCTGCGCGCGGTGGTCGACTGGAGCTGGGAGCTGCTGGACGAGCGGGAGCGCACGGTGCTGCGCCGGCTCGCCGTCTTCGCCGGCGGCTGGACCCTGGAGATCGCCGAACAGGTCTGCGCGGACGGCGAGTTGGTGCGCCTTGGCGAAGTGGCCGAGCTGCTCTCCTCGTTGGTCGACAAGTCGCTGGTGGTGGCCGGGCTCGACCGGCCCGGGGAGCCCCGCTACTGGATGCTGGAGACCATCCACGAGTACGCCGCCGAACGGCTCGCCGAGGCCGCCGAACCGCAGGCCGCCGACCGGCACCTGACCGCCTACCGCGAGCTGGTCCGGCTCACCGAACCGCAGCTGCACGGCCACCGGCAGCTGCCGCTGTTCGGCATGTTGGAGCGCGAGCAGCAGAACATCCGGGCCGCGCTGCGCCATGCGGTGGCCGGCGGCGCGGAGGCGGACGCATTGGTGCTGCTGCTCGGCATGGCATGGTTCTGGATACTGCGCGACTTCCGTGCCGAGGCCCGCGGTTGGGTCGACCAGGTGTGCGCGATGTCCGCGGACCCGTACGGCCCGGACGCCCCCGCGCCGGTGCCGCTCGCCGAGGACCCGCTCGCCCATCCGCTCCCGTGGCCCGAGCCGGTGCTCCAGGAGGCCCGCCGCCAGGCCTGGCTCTACCACCTGGTGGCCCGCTTCGACGGGGACATGTCGGTGATCGGGGATCCCGAACTGGTCGAGCGGGCCCCCAGGATCCTCGCCGCCTACGGTCCGGACCTGCCGCAGTCCTACAGCTACCCGCCGCTGCTGCGGCTGTTCGCCTGCTTCCTGGCCGGCCAGGCGGAGCAGATGCTGGAGCTGATCGACCAGGCGGTGGACGGCTGCCGCCGGTTCGGCCGGGAGAGCGAGCTGGCCTGGACGCTGCACCTGCGCGCCAAGATGTCCAACGACCGGATCGGCGGCCTGGAGCAGGCCCGCCGTGACGGCGCGGAGGCGATGGCCATCTACACCCGGCGCGGCGACAGTTGGGGCATGTCCGAGACGCTGGCGGCACAGGCCGAGACCGCCGGGTTCGCCGGGGACAGCGTCGAGGCGGCGGTCCGCTACCGCCAGGCGATCGAACTGGCCCTGGAGTTGGGGGCGCCGCAGGAAGTACCGCTGCTCCAGGTGCGGTTGGGCGAGGCGCTGCTGGAGCAGGACGAAGCCGAGGGGGAGCGGCTGATCCGGGAGGGGCTGGTGGGCACGTCCCGGACCGGTCGCTACACCGACGGCGCGCTGGTCTACGGCCACATGGTGCTCGCCGGCCTGCGCGTCCACCGGGGCGAGACGGAAGCGGCACTGGCCGAACTCGCCGCCCTGGAGGACTCCCTCAGCCGGATCGAGTCGGCGGCGCCGGGTCTGATAGGCGGCCTGACGGCCTGCGGGGCCGGCCTGATCCTGGCCCGCTGCGGTGACGTCGACGGCGGGGTGGCGCGGATGCGGGCGGGGCTGCGGGCGCTGCGTGCGGTGCCGCCGGCCGCCTCCGTCTTCGCCCAGCACGTCCTCCTGCAGATACTGCCGGTGGCCGCCGGCGTGCTGGTGGTCCAGGCCGAACGGGACGGCGACCGGGCGACGGCCGCCTTGGCCGCCGTCCTGTCGGGCGCGCACGACGACCGGATGGGTCTGCGGGGCACCTACATGGAGCGGCTGGAGCGGGCCCGGCGCGAGAGGGTACTGGTCGCGATGCTGGGCCGCGAGGAGTTCCACCGGCTGGTCGAGGAGGGCGGCGGCCTGTCCTGGGACGCGACCACCGCCCTGGTGGACCAACTGGTGGACGGCGCCTGACGCCGTTCCTCAGGTCACCTTCCGGAACCGGGCCACCGCCAGCGGTGCCGTGACGGCGGTGATCGCCACCGACCAGAGCAGCACCATGGTGACCGAGTGGGCGACCGGCCCGCCGTTGATCAGGTGGCGGCAGGCGTCCGCCAGGTTGGAGAGCGGGTTGTACCGGGTGAACGCCCGCAGCCAGCCCGGCATGGTGCTCGGCGGGGCGAAGATCGAGCTGCCGAACTGCAGCGGCATCAGCACCAGCATGCCGATGCCCTGCACCGCCTGGGCGTTGTCCAGGGTGAGGCCGAGCAGCATGGAGATCCAGACCAGCGACATCCCGAACACCAGCGACAGCGCGACCGCCGCCAGCACCCCGGTGATCCCGGTCTTCAGCTGCAGCCCGATGACCAGCGAGAAGGCGATCAGCACGGTGTAGGCGACCAGGCCCCGGCAGGCCTCCGCCACCACCTTGCCGATCAGCACCGAGGCGCGCCCGATCGGCAGGGTCCGGAACCGGTCCATCACCCCGGTCTTCAGGTCCGCGTTGAGGCCGGTGCCGACCGCCATCGCCAGGTTCATCCCGGTGGTGCCGAGCAGGCCGGGGATCAGCCACTGCTTGTAGGCGCCCTGGGTGCCGGAGATGGCACCGCCGAAGACGTAGACGAAGAGCAGCGTGAAGATGATCGGCATCAGCAGTGCGTCGAACATCGACTCCGGGTCCGCCTTGATCCGCATCAGGTTGCGCCGGGTCAACGCGCCGATGTGGCGCAGGTGGTCGGTGAGACCGATCCGGCGGTCCGCGAACTCGGCGCCGGGGACGGTGGTCGCAGTGCTCATCGGACGGCCTCCTCGGCGGTCTGCGGGGCGGTGGGCCGGCCGGTGAGGGCCAGGAAGACCTCGTCGAGGCTGGGCACGGCGGTGTCGATGCCGGCGATGCCGAAGCCCCGGCCGCCCAGCACCCCTATCACCACGGTGAGTTGGGCGTCGTCGGTGATCGGCACGGCCAGCAGCCCGGTGTCCGTGACGGTGGCGGAGATCCCGCGCTCGGCCAAGCAGGCGGCCATCGCGGGCAGTTCGGCCGGGTGGCTGGGCCGGACCTGCAGGGTCCGGCCGCCGACCTGCTGCTTCAGGCCGTCCACCGAGCCGTTGGCGATCACCTGGCCGCGGTCGATCACCGTCAGGTCGGTGGCCAACTGCTCGGCCTCCTCCATGTACTGGGTGGTGAGCAGCACGGTGGCGCCGTCGGCCACCATCCGCTGCACCTCCTCCCACACCTCGTTGCGGGTGCGCGGGTCCAGGCCGGTGGTGGGCTCGTCGAGGTAGAGCACCCGGGGGCGGCCGATCATGCTGGCGGCCAGGTCCAGGCGGCGGCGCATGCCGCCGGAGTAGGTCTTGGCCGGGCGGCCGGCGGCCTCGGTGAGCGAGAAGCGCTCCAGCAGCTCCGCGGCCCTGGCCTTGGCCTGCTTGGCCGGTAGGTCGAGCAGCCGCCCGATCAGGTAGAGGTTCTCGGATCCGGAGAGCAGCTCGTCGACGGAGGCGTACTGGCCGGTCAGGCCGATGGTGCGGCGCAGCTGCCGGGGCTGGCGCAGCACGTCGTAGCCGCCGACCACGGCGGTGCCGGCATCGGGCTTGAGCAGCGTGGAGAGGATCCGGATCAGCGTGGTCTTGCCGGCCCCGTTGGGCCCGAGCACGCCCAGCACGGTGCCCTGGCGGACCGTCAGGTCGACGCCGTCCAGCGCCTTGGTGGCACCGAAGTGCTTGACGATGCCGCGGGCCTCGACGGCGTTGCCCGGTCCGGCGTCGTGCGATCGCGGGGCCCGACTGGCCTGCTGTCCCGAGCCGTTCGGGGCGGGTGCGGTCTGCGTTGTCATGGCACCAGACTGTCCGGCGCCGCCGTCAGGCCCCGGGCATCCGGCTGTCAGCGCTGTCGGCCCGCTGTCACCGCGTGACAGCGGGCCGACGGAGCCGGTTACTTGAACGAGTGCTCCGGCGCCGGGAAGGTGGCGCCGCGCACCTCCTCGGCGTACTCGCGGGCCGCGTCACCGAGCACGGCGCGCAGGTTGGCGTACTGCTTGACGAACTTGGGCACCCGGCCGGCCGTCATCCCGGCCATGTCCGTCCAGACCAGCACCTGGGCGTCGCAGCCCACCCCGGCGCCGATGCCGACGGTCGGGATCGCCAGCGTCTCGGTGACCTGCGCCGCGAGCTCGGCCGGCACCGCCTCCAGCACCACGGCGAAGGCGCCGGCGTCCTGCACCGCCTTGGCGTCCCGCTGCAGTTGGTGCGCCGCCTCGTCGCCGCGTCCCTGCACCGGGTAGCCGCCCAGCGCGTGCACCGACTGCGGGGTGAGGCCGACGTGCGCCATCACCGGCACCCCGGACTCGGTGAGCAGTTCGATGGTGCGGGCGCTGCGCTCGCCGCCCTCCAGCTTGACCGCGCCGACCCCGGCCTCCTTCATCAGCCGGGCCGCGTTGCGCAGACCCTGGGCGGGGGACTCCTGGTAGGAGCCGAACGGGAGGTCGCCGATGACCATGGCGCGCTTGGTGCCGCGCACCACGGCGGCCGAGAGGATGGTCATCTCGTCCATGGTGACCGGCACGGTGCTCTCGTAGCCGAGCGCACAGTTGCCGGCCGAGTCGCCGACCAGCAGGACCGGGATGCCGGCCTCGTCGAAGACGCCGGCCGTCAGGGCGTCGTAGGCGGTGAGCATCGCCCACCGCTCCCCGCGCTGCTTGGCGGCGGCCAGGTCCCGGACGGTGACGCGGCGGTTGGTGACCCCGCCGTAGAGCGAGTGCCCGCCGGACGCGGTGACCGCGGCGGCCGGTGCCCGGTTGGGCCCCTGGTCCGGCGTCTGGGCAGGGGAGAGCTGAGAAGCGTTCATCGAACAGGCTCCTGAAGGGTTGTGGTCTCGTGGCGCCGTCTGGCGTCCCCGGATCTCCTCCATGCTTGCACGGCCCGTGCGCCCCGCAAAGAGCCGGGGCCGGGGTGGCGGTTTTCGGCGAGGCCGCCGGTCCTTCCCGAGCCCGCCCACGGCCGTTTCCGAGGCCATCCTCCGGTCGTTTCCGATACGAGACGTACTCGTATCGCAAATCGGGTACAGTCGGGCGGGGGGATTACGAGACGCCCGCGTCTCGCTGGGCCCGCCAGTAGCCGCTGTTCTCCGCACGGGACGGGACGTTCACGCACATGACCACCGCGATACCAGGCGCCGCACGACGGGTGCCGGACCACATCCACCGCCGACGCTGGGCGATCCTCGGCACGCTGCTGCTGGCGCTGCTCGTCGTCGTGCTCGACAACTCGATCCTCAACGTCGCGATGAAGACCATCGCGACCCCGGCCCCGGTCGGCCTCGGCGCCACGCAGAGCGACCTGGAATGGGCCATCAACTCCTACACCCTGGTCTTCGCCGGCCTGCTCTTCACCTCGGGGCTGCTCGGTGACCGGTTCGGCCGCAAGAAGGCGCTGCTCGGCGGCATGCTGGTGTTCGGCGTCGGCTCGCTGCTGTCGGCGCTCGCCACCGGCCCGGGCCAGCTGATCGCCTTCCGGGCCGTGATGGGCCTCGGCGGCGCCTTCGTGATGCCCGCCACCCTGGCGATCATCATGAACGTCTTCGAGCGCGCCGAGCAGCCCAAGGCGATCGGCATCTGGGCCGGCGCGGTGGGCCTGGCGATCGCGATCGGCCCGATCACCGGCGGCCTGCTGATCGAGCACTTCTGGTGGGGCTCGGTCTTCCTGATCAACGTGCCGATCGTGGCCGTGGCCCTGGTGGCGATGTTCCTGATGGTGCCGGACTCGCGGGACCCCAACCCGGGCCGGCTGGACCCGATCGGGGTGGTGCTCTCGATCATCGGCCTGGTGGCGCTGATCTACGGCATCATCAAGGGCGGCGACCTGGCCTCGGTCACCGCCACCCAGGCCTGGGTCCCGGGCCTGATCGGCATCCTGGCGCTGGTCGCGTTCGTGCTCCACGAGAGGCGGACCGAGCATCCGGCGCTGAACGTCGGCTGGTTCCGCAACCGGGTGTTCTCCACCTCGGTGACCGTGGTCGGCCTGGTCTTCTTCGCGCTGATGGGCGTCTCCTTCTTCGGCGTCTTCTACACCCAGAGCGTGCGCGGCTACAGCGCCCTGCAGTCCGGCGCGCTGATGCTGCCGCTGGCCTGCGCCCAGCTGGTCTTCGCGCCCCGGGCCCGCCTGGTGGTGGACAAGATCGGCGTCCGGGCCACCTGCGCCGGCGGCATGGCGCTGATCGCCGTCGCCTTCCTCGGCTACCTGTTGCTGGGTCAGCACACCCCGATCTGGGTGCTGGAGGTGATCGGCTTCGTGATGGGTGCCGGCATGGCGCACGTGATGCCGCCGGTGACCGTGGCGATCATGGGCTCGCTGCCGCGCGAGAAGGCCGGTGCCGGCTCGGCGATCAACAACACCTTCCGCCAGGTCGGCGGTTCGCTCGGGGTCGCGGTGCTGGGCGCGGTGCTCTCCACCGTCTACCGCAACGGCATCTCCGACAAGCTGCCCCCGCAGGCCCGGGGCAAGGCGGGCGAGTCCCTGGAGGCCACCCTGGGCTTCATCCAGCAGGCCAAGCCGAAGGCCGACGGTCTGATCCAGCCCGCCTACGACTCGTTCCTGCACGCGATGCACGTGGTGGCCGGCCTGTCCGCCGGGATCACCCTGCTCGGTGCCCTGCTGGCGTGGTTCTTCCTGCCGGCGCGGATGGCCGGGCCGGGCGGGGCGCTCGAGCCGGCCGGCACCGTCGAGCGGGTCGGCGCGGCCGGTGCCGTCCCGTCCGCCAAGGGCTGAGCAGCGCGAAGGAGAATGGGGCCATGGAGACAGATCGCCAGATCCCGCAGCCGTCCGCCGAGCCGCCGCCGTGCGGGGCCCCGCGCCGCGGACGTCCCCGCTCGGAGGCGGCGGAGCTGGCGATCTGTCAGGCCGTGGAGCGGCTGATGGCCGAGGGCGGCACCCTGGCCGACCTCACCATCGAGGGCATCGCCCAGGCCGCCGGCGTCGGCAAGGCCACCATCTACCGCCGCTGGCCCAACAAGAACGCCCTGCTGGTCGACGTGATCGACCGGCTGGACGAGCAGATGCCCCAGCTGCCCGGCACCAGCGTCCGCGACGACCTGGTGGTGGTGATGGACCACATGCGCCGACGCGGCCTGGCCAAGCGCTCCCGCTGGGTCCTGCGGATGGCGCTGGAACAGCTGCACTCGGCCCCGGGCCTCAAGGAGGCGTACTACTCTCGGGTGATCAACCCGCGCCGGCAGGCGCTGCGCAGCCTGGTCGAGCGCGGCATGGCCGCGGGGGAGTTCCGCTCCGACCTTGACTCGACCCTGCTGGCGGAGCTGTTCGTGGGCGCGATGCTGCTGCGCACGGTGATCTACGACGACGCCACGCTGGACGACCCCGAGCTGCCCGCCATGATGGTGGACAGCCTGCTGGAAGGTCTGCGTGGCCCGGCTCACACCAGCGCTGACCCGGAACCCACCACCCCGGTGGACGCGTCGGTATCCGCATAGGCTGAGCCGACGACCCGATCATCTCGTCGCGCACCCGGCACGACCGGGGCGCCCGACGATCCGGCTCGTCGGGCACGGCGCGGATGACGACGAAGGGGCCACCGGATGACCCAGGCCGACCAGGTTGGGCTGCCGACGGACGGCGACCAGCCCGCTCCCGAGGCCCCGGCCGACCGGTGGCGGTGGCGGTGGGGCACGGACGCCCGCGGACGGAACTGCTGGCGGCGCGGCTGGGTGCCCGCCGTCCTGGCCGCCGCCCTGGCCGGTCTGCTGGCCGGTCACCGGCTGGTGCCCGACTCCTTCGGCAACTTCGGCAGCCTGTTCGAGACCTTCCTGCCCTGGGCGGGCCTGCTGGTGCTGCCGCTGCTGGTGCTCGCGCTGCTGCGGCGCTCGGCCACCGCGCTGATCGCCCTGCTGCTGCCGGTCGCCGTCTGGACCCAGCTCTTCGGCGGCCTGCTGGGGGACAAGGGCGGCGGCAAGGGCGACTTCACCGTGGTGCAGCACAATGTCGAGGCCGACAACCCCGACCCGGCGGGCACGGTGCGGCTGCTCAACTCCTCCGGCGCGCAGATCATCGCCCTGGAGGAGCTGACCGGCCAGGCGCTGACGGTCTACACCGCCGGGTTGGCCGCCAAGTACCCGTACCACGTGGTGGAGGGCACGGTCGGGCTCTGGTCCAGCTACCCGATCAGCGGCACCCGAGTGGTCGACATCAAGATCGGCTGGACCAGGGCCTTCCGCACCCAGGTGGCCACCCCGCAGGGCCCGCTGGCCGTCTACGTCGCCCACATGCCGTCCGTCCGGGTGGAGTTCGACGGCGGCTTCACCGCGGACCGGCGCAACGTCAGCGCGCAGGCGCTCGGCGACGCGATCCAGGCCGAGCCGCTGCAGAAGGTGCTGCTGCTCGGCGACCTCAACGGCACCATGAACGACCGCAGCCTGGCCCCCGTCACCTCGCAGCTGCGCTCCGCCCAGGGGTCGGCCGGCTCCGGGTTCGGCTTCAGCTGGCCGTCCGGCTTCCCGATGGCGCGGATCGACCAGATCATGAGCCGGGGCGTGCGGCCCACCGACTCCTGGGTGCTGCCGGCCGACGGCAGCGACCACCGGGCGGTCGCCGCCGACTACCGCTACGAGCGGTGACCACCGGTGACTACTACCCCCGGCGCCAGCCGTTGGTGATCGGCAGCCGGCGGTCGCGGCCGAAGTTCTTGGGGGAGATCTTCGGGCCCGGCGGGTACTGGCGCCGCTTGTACTCGGCGGTGTCCACCAGGCGGCCCACCCGGTCCACCACGGCCGGGTCGAAGCCCATGGCCACGATCGCGTCCCGGCCCAGGTCCTGCTCGATGTAGAGGTCGAGCACCGAGTCCAGCAGGTCGTAGTCGGGCAGCGAGTCGGTGTCCACCTGGTCCGGGCGCAGCTCGGCGCTCGGCGGCTTCAGGATGGTGTTCTCCGGGATCGGCGGCGTCTCGCCGCGCTGCTCGGCCAGCTCGTTGCGCCACTTGGAGAGCCGGAAGATCAGCGTCTTGTAGACGTCCTTGATCGGACCGAACGCGCCCACCGAGTCGCCGTACAGCGTGGAGTAGCCGACCGCCAGCTCGCTCTTGTTGCCCGGCGCCAGCACGATGTGGCCCTCCTGGTTGGAGATCGCCATCAGCAGCGTGCCGCGCAGCCGGGACTGCAGGTTCTCCTCCGCCAGGCCGGTGAGGCCGAGCGACTCCATGTAGGCGTCGAACATCGGGGCGATCGAGACCGTGCGGAAGTTGAGCCCGGTGCGGCGGGCCAGCTCGGCGGCGTCGTCCTTGGAGTGTTGCGAGGAGTAGCGGCTCGGCATCGACACGCAGTACACGTTCTCGGCGCCGATCGCGTCGCAGGCGATGACCGCCACCAGGGCCGAGTCGATGCCGCCGGAGAGGCCGATCAGCACCGATGCGAAGCCGTTCTTGCGGACGTACGCCCGGGTGCCGGTGACCAGCGCGGCGTAGATCTCCGCCTCGTCGACCAGCTGCGGGAAGCTCTGCCGCGGGGCGGGCTCGGTCTGCTCGACGGGGGTGGTCCCGAGGTCGAGGCGGACCAGGCGCAGTCCGTCGCTGTAGAGCGTGCCGTCGGCGTCCTCGCGGTCGGCGGCCGGCAGCGCCAGGTCCACCACCACCAGCGCCTCCTCGAACTTCGGTCCGCGGGCGAGGAGCTCACCGTCCTTGTCGACCACCATGGTGTCGCCGTCGAAGACCAGCTCGTCCTGGCCGCCGACCATGTTGAGGTAGGCCAGCGTGCAGCCCGCCTCGGCGGCCCGGCGCCGCACGAGCTCCAGCCGTTCGTGGTTCTTGCCCTGCTCGTACGGCGAACCGTTGATCACCAGCAGCAGCCCCGCGCCGGCCTCGCCGGTCGCGCGCACCCGGCCGCCCTCCTGCCAGATGTCCTCGCAGACGGCCAGCGCGACGTCCACCCCGTCCACCCGCAGCACCGGCAGCTGCTGGCCGGGCACGAAGTAGCGGTACTCGTCGAAGACGCCGTAGTTGGGCAGGAAGTGCTTGGCGAACCGCAGCGCCACCTCGCCCCGGTACAGCACGGCGGCGCAGTTCTGCGGCGACGACGTCTCCGGCTTGCGCCCCAGGTACCCGAGCACCACCGGCACCTCGCCCAGCCCCTCGGCGGCGAGCCGCTCGGCCACCTCCACCAGCGCGGCCCGCGACGCCTCCACGAACGACGTGCGCAGCGCCAGGTCCTCCACCGGGTACCCGGTCAACGCCATCTCCGGGAACGCCACCAACCGCGCCCCGGCCGCCACGGCCCGCTCGGTCCAGCGGACCACCTCGCCGGCGTTGTGCGCGATGTCGCCGACCCGCGGGTCGGTCTGGGCCAGGGCAAGACGCAGATTGGGCATGGGGTCAGTCTAATCGTCGTTCTGACGCTATGGGGGGAGTGAGCGGTATCGTGGAGACAAGTCTGGACAGTCTGGACAGAACGAGGAAGAGCATGAGATGGCAGGTGCAGGAAGCCAAGCAGAAGTTCAGTGAGGTGCTGCGGCATGCCGAGTCCGAGGGGCCACAGTTCGTGACCCGGCATGGTGACGAGGTCGCGGTCATCATCGACATAAGGGAGTACCGGCGGCTGAAGGGGGGCGAGATGGATCTCCGGGACTACTTGTTGCTGCCGGGGCCGCCGTACTTCGACGACCTGGACAAGGAGATCGTCCGCTCGCCTGATGTGCCCGGGTTCGTGGATCTCGGAGAAGACGAGTGACGTTCCTGCTCGACACCAACGTCGTCTCGGAGACTCGCCGGTCAAGGCCGAATGAATCGGTGGTGCGGTGGCTGTCCTCGGTGCAGCCGGGGGAGCTCTACCTGAGCTGCCTGGTGATCGGCGAACTCCGCCAGGGCGTGGCGCGGTTGCGTTGGCGGCGTGATCAGGTTCAGGCCGACCGCCTCGAGGGCTGGGTGGCGGGCCTGGAGCGGGCTTTCGCCGATCGCATCCTGCCGGCCGACCTGGAGGTGGCCAAGGTGTGGGGGGAACTCAACGTTCCCGATCCGCTTCCCGGGGTGAACGGGCTCATCGCCGCGACCGCCAAGGTCCACCGCCTCACCCTGGTGACCCGCAACACCAAGGACTACACGCGTACGGGCGTCCCCTTGCTCAACCCGTTCGAACCGTGTTCCTGAGCTGTTCCGCCGCCCGGGTGCCCGGCTCGGGCCGGGATCCGGGATGATGGGGACTGGTCGGTCAGGTGTCCGGTGACCACGCTCGCAGGCGGTGTGCGAACGTAACACGAACGTAAAGAGCAGAGGTGAGACTGTCCCCATGGGCAAGCAGCAGGAGTTCGTGCTTCGTACGCTCGAAGAGCGAGACATCCGGTTCGTCCGGCTCTGGTTCACCGATGTGCTCGGCTTCCTGAAGTCGGTGGCCGTCGCCCCGGCCGAACTGGAGCAGGCCTTCGAGGAAGGCATCGGGTTCGACGGCTCGGCGATCGAGGGTTTCGCCCGGGTGTACGAGTCCGACATGATCGCCAAGCCGGACCCGACGACCTTCCAGATACTCCCCTGGCGGTCGGAGACCCCCGGCACCGCGCGGATGTTCTGCGACATCCTGATGCCCGACGGCTCGCCGTCGTACGCCGACCCGCGGTTCGTGCTCAAGCGCACCCTGGAGAAGGCCTCGAGTCAGGGCTTCACCTTCTACACCCACCCGGAGATCGAGTTCTTCCTGCTGAAGAACCTCCCGGGCGACGGCACCGTGCCGGAGCCGGCCGACCAGTCCGGCTACTTCGACCACACCCCGCGCGGCATCGGACACGACTTCCGCCGACAGGCCATCACCATGCTGGAGTCGATGGGCATCTCGGTGGAGTTCTCGCACCACGAGGGCGCCCCCGGCCAGCAGGAGATCGACCTGCGCTACGCCGACGCACTCTCCACCGCCGACAACATCATGACCTTCCGCCTGGTCATGAAGGAGGTCGCGCTGGAGCAGGGCGTGTACGCCAGCTTCATGCCCAAGCCGTTCTCGGGCTTCCCCGGCTCCGGCATGCACACCCACGTCTCGCTCTTCGAGGGCGACCGCAACGCCTTCCACGAGTCCGGCGCGGAGTACCAACTCTCCAAGATCGGCCGCTCGTTCATCGCCGGCCTGCTCCGCCACGCCGCCGAGACCTCCGCCGTCACCAACCAGTGGGTCAACTCCTACAAGCGCATCTGGGGCGGCTCCCAGCGCACCGCCGGCGCCGGCGGCGAGGCCCCCTCCTACATCTGCTGGGGCCACAACAACCGCTCCGCGCTGATCCGCGTGCCCATGTACAAGCCGGGCAAGCAGGGCTCCACCCGCGTCGAGGTCCGCTCCCTGGACACCGGGTGCAACCCCTACCTCGCCTACGCCGTCACCCTCGCCGCCGGCCTCAAGGGCATCGAGGAGGGCTACGAACTCCCGCCCGGCGCCGACGACGACGTCTGGGCCCTCTCCGACGCCGAGCGCCGCGCCATGGGCATCCAGCCGATGCCGCAGAACCTGGGCGAGGCCATCGACCTGATGCAGCGCAGCGAGCTGGTCGCGCAGACCCTGGGGGAGCACGTGTTCGACTTCTTCCTGCGCAACAAGAAGCAGGAGTGGGAGGAGTACCGCAGCGAGGTCACCCCGTTCGAGCTGCGGAAGAACCTCCAGGTGCTGTAGGGCGGTGTGCCCGTGCGGCCCCGGAGCGGCGGTGAGAACCGCTGTTCCGGGGCCGTTCGGCGTTCTCTGGTGGGTGTCCCGCGTTGCCGTGTGAGGGAATGGTGTGGGCGGGATGGGTGAATGGCGGAGGATGCTCGGCGTGCTCATCCTATTAACGGGCTTTGGCTGCTCATGATCTGAGTCACTGTTCACTCGGTGTCATGAGGGAGTCTCCGTGAGTAGACGTCAGGAACCGGCGATCGGGGCGGTGAGCCGATGAGGGGCGCGCGCCGCTGGATCGCTCCGCTCGTCGCGCTCGGTGCCGCTACCGGTGGGTTGCTGTACACCACGCTGCCGGTCGGCGCGAGCATGGTGCGGGTGGGTCAGGTGGCGGTGGTGAGCCCGGCCGGGTCAGGGGCTGCGCAGGCCCCCCAGGACTCGGCCCCGCCCGTGGACGCCGCGTCCGAATCGATGTCGCCTTCGGCGTCGGCTGCGCCGTCCGAGCCCGGCTCCGCATCGCCGGCCGCGTCGGTGGCCGCGGCCGACTCCGCTTCGGCCACGGCGTCGGCCTCCGACTCCGCGTCCGAGTCCGACTCGGCATCGGCTTCGGCTCCGGACCAGGCCGCCGAGTCCGACCCGGCTTCGCCGTCCGCGTCCGAGTCCGCGCCGGCCTCGGAGTCCGCGTCGCCGCAGGCCGAGGCGAGCCCGTCGGCACCGGACGCCGCTCCCGACGCCGCGCCCGACGCCGCGCCGGACGCGGCACCCGAGCCGGGCTCGACAGCCGTGCAGCAGGGCACCGACGGGCAGGAGCGGTGCCACCTGAAGATCGTCAAGTCCGCCGACCGGCACCACTACCTGCCCGGCGAGACGGTCACGTACACCATCACCCTCACCAACGACGGCAACCAGATGATCACCGGTGCGGTGGTCACCGACGACCTCGGCGGCGACCTCCAGGACGGGGTGTACAACGACGACGCCCGCGTCGGCACCGGCTCCCTGAGCTATGCGCCGCCGGTCCTGACCTGGGTCGGCGACCTGAAGCCGGGCGACAGCACCCAGATCGTCTACACCGTCACCGCGAACAACCCGGACGACGGTCCCAAGCACCTCAGGGACGCGGTGACCGGCCCCTCCTTCAGCAGCTGCCCGACCGGCACCGAGGAGCGCTGCCACCTGGACCTCGGCTCACCCCGCCTGACGGTCAGCAAGGAGGCCGACCGCAACCGGGCCAAGCCCGGCGAGGTGGTCCGCTACACCGTGCGGTTCACCAACTCCGGCACCGACCGGTTCCCGGACGACGACCTGCCCGTGATCACCGACGACCTGCACCAGGTGCTCCGGCACAGCACGTTCGTAGCCGGTTCGCTCAGCTCCACGGTGCCGACCGCGACCTTCGACCCCACGGCCGGGAGGATCACCTGGACCGGCCGGCTGGCGGCCGGTGAGGACGGCTCGTTCACCTACCGGGTGAGGGTCGACGATCCGTACTCGGGCGAGCGGTTCCTGCACAACACCGTCGTGTCGGCGCGGTCGACGGACTGCCAGGAGGGTTCCACCGACGACCGTTGCAGGGCCCATGTCGAGATCGTCGTGGCGGACCGCACGCCGCCCCCGGCCGACGCGCCCGGCCAGACCCCGGCGGACACCCCGGCGGACACCCCGCCCCCGCCCCCGCCGGCGCACGAGCCGCCCCGCGACGACCAGCACCACCTGGCGCACACCGGCGCCGACGGCACCGCGGTGCTGGGGGGCTCCGCGCTGGTCCTGCTGCTGGGCGGCGGCGGCCTGCTGCTGCTGACCCGCCGGCTGCGCAGGCACCGGCACTGACGCCCGGCAGCCGCTGACCGCGGCCCGAGCGCCGACGGCGCCGACGCGGGGCCCGACCACCACGCACCACGGTCGGGCCCCGCACGCATGCCCGCCGGCCACCCCCACCCGCCTCGCGTGCCCGCCGGTCACCCTCACCCGCACGCACTGCCCGCCCGCCACGCTGACCCGCACAGATGGCCGACTGCGGCAAGTGCGCCGGGTGATCGACGGGGGCAGGTGCGAGATGATCGAGTGAAGCCGCACGGAGCGACGGGAGGGCGCATGTCCGCTGCCGGGAACCGCCTCAGCCGACCGGAGAACCGGTTGGTCCGCCGGGGCTTCACCGACCCGGAGGCCGCCGTCCGCCGACTGGGCGCACCCGCGCTGGCGGGCCTGGCGGACGATCCGATCCTGCTGGACGCGCTCGGCGCCGCCGCCGACCCGGACCTGGCGCTGCTCGGCCTGGCCCGCCTGCTGGAGGCGCTCCCGGGCAGCGAGCGGCAGGCCCTGCGCGACACCCTGACCGCGTCCAAGCCGCTGCGTGACCGGTTGCTGGGCGTGCTGGGCGCCTCCGCCGCGCTCGGTGACCACCTGGCCACCCACCCGCGGGACTGGCACGCCCTGGTCACCTTCGAGCTGCGCGACATCCATCCGGGCACCGCCGACTTCCGCGAGGAGCTGGAGCGGCAGGTGCGCGACTCGTCGGCGGAGCCCGCCGACGCCCTTCGGGTCGCCTACCGGCGCTGCCTGCTCACCATCGCCGCGCGCGACCTGACCGACACCGCCGACTTCGAGCAGACCGCGGCCGAACTGGCGGACCTGGCCGGCGCCACACTGCGCACCGCCCTGCAGATCGCGAGCGAGCGGGAGCCGGCCGCCGCCGACGCCTGCCGGCTCGCAGTGATCGGGATGGGCAAGTGCGGCGGCCGGGAGCTGAACTACGTCTCGGACGTGGACGTGATCTTCGTTGCCGAGGCCCGCGAGGGGGTCGAGGAGAGCCGCGCGCTGCAGGCGGCCACCCGGCTGGCCGCGGCGATGATGCGGCTCTGCTCGGACACCACCCGGGAGGGCACCATCTGGCCGGTGGACGCCAACCTGCGCCCGGAGGGCCGCAACGGCCCGCTGGTGCGCACCCTGGCCAGCCACCTCGCCTACTACCAGCGCTGGGCCAAGACCTGGGAGTTCCAGGCACTGCTCAAGGCCCGCCCGGTGGCCGGCGACGCCGAGCTGGGCGAGGCCTACGTGGCGGCGCTGGCCCCGATGGTGTGGCAGGCGGCCGAGCGGGAGAACTTCGTCGCCGACGTCCAGCAGATGCGCCGCCGGGTGGTCGAGGCGATCCCGGTGACCGAGCTGGACCGGCAGCTCAAGCTCGGGCCGGGCGGCCTGCGCGACGTGGAGTTCTCGGTCCAGCTGCTGCAGCTGGTGCACGGCCGCACCGACGTCGAGTTGCGCAGCGGCAACACCCTGACCGCGCTCAAGGCGCTCTCCGCCGGCGGCTACGTGGGCCGGGCCGACGCCGCCGCGCTGGACAGCGCCTACCGGTTCCTGCGTTCCCTGGAGCACCGGATCCAGCTGCACCGGCTGCGCCGCACCCATCTGATGCCGACCGATCCGGCCGACCTGCGCCGGCTGGCCCGCTCGCTGGCCCCGATGATCAACGACGACACCCGGGCCGACCCGGTCGCCGCGCTGAACCGGGAGTGGAAGCGGCACGCGCTGGAGGTCCGGCGGCTGCACGAGAAGCTCTTCTACCGTCCGCTGCTGGCCGCGGTCGCCAGCCTGTCCAGTGGCGAGGCGGTCACGCCGGGCACGCACGCGATGACCCCGCAGGCGGCCCAGGCCCGGCTGGAGGCGCTGGGCTTCGCCGACCCGCCGGCCGCGCTGCGCCACTTGCAGGCGTTGGCCAGCGGGGTCAGCCGGAAGGCGGCGATCCAGCGGACCCTGCTGCCGGTGCTGCTGGCCAGGTTCAGCGACTCGGCCGACCCGGACGCCGGGCTGCTGGGGTTCCGCCAGGTCTCCGACGCGCTCGGCCGCACACCCTGGTACCTGAGGCTGCTGCGGGACGAGAGCGCCGCGGCCGAGGACCTGGCCCGGGTGCTGTCGGCCGGCCGGCTGGCGCCCGACCTGCTGCTGCGGGCGCCGGAGGCGGTGGCGCTGCTGGGCGATCCGCGCGGTCTGGCGGCGCGCGGCCGGGAGGCGCTGGAGGGCGAGATCCTGGCGGCGGTGGGCCGGGCGCCGGGTGCCGCCCAGGCGGTGGCGGCGGCTCGCTCGGTGCGCCGGCGGGAGCTGTTCCGCACGTCGGCCGCCGACCTGCTCGGCCGCTTCGGCGACGATCCGGCCGAGGCGCTGGAGCTGGCCTCCGGCGCGCTCACCGATCTGAACGCCGCCACCCTGTCGGGCGCCCTGGCCGGCTGCGTCGCCGACTGGGAGCGGCGGCACGGCGAGCCGCTGCCGGCCCGGATCGCGGTGATCGCGATGGGGCGGTTCGGCGGTCATGAGCTGGGTTACGGTTCGGACGCCGACGTGCTCTTCGTGCACGAGCCGCTGCCGGGCACCGAACGGGACGCGACCGCGGCGGCCCGCTCGGTCTGCAACGAGCTGCGCGCCCTGCTGGCGGCCCCGGCCATCGAGCCGCCGCTGCTGGTCGACGCCGATCTGCGGCCGGAGGGGCGGCAGGGTGCCCTGGTGCGCACCCTCGGCTCGTACCAGGCCTACTACCAGCGCTGGTCGCACGTCTGGGAGAGCCAGGCGCTGCTGCGGGCCGAGCCGGTGGCCGGGGACAAGGCGCTGGGGGAGCGGTTCGTCGAGCTGATCGACCCGCTGCGCTACCCGGTCGAGGGGGTGTCGGAGGCCGATCTGCGGGAGATCCGGCGGATCAAGGCACGGGTGGAGAACGAGCGGCTGCCGCGCGGGGCGGATCCGACCACCCACACCAAGCTCGGCCGGGGTGGTCTGGCCGACGTCGAGTGGACGGTGCAGCTGCTCCAGCTGCGGCACGGCCACGAGCTGCCCGGACTGCGCACCACCCGGACCAGGCAGGCGCTGCTGGCCGCCGTCCGGGCCGGACTGCTGAACGCGGAGGACGGCGAGGTGCTGGACACCGCCTGGGTGCTGGCCTCCCGGGTGCGCTCCGCGGTGATGCTGGTGCGCGGCCGCCCGGGGGACAGCTTCCCCAGCGGACCGCGCGAGCTGGCCGGCGTGGCCCGCTACCTGGGCTACGGCGGGGGCCGCACCGGCGAGCTGGTGGACGACTACCGGCGGATCACCCGGCAGGCCCGCTCGGTGGTCGAGCGGGTCTTCTACGGGTGAGCCCGCTGGTACGAGCGGCCCGCGGGTGACCGGTGTCAGCGGCCGACCCGGACGCCCACCGGGGTGGGCCGCTGCTCCGGCAGCGTGCCGGTCTCGGCCCCGGCCTGCCAGGACGCCGGGATCTGCGGGAACTGGTAGGCCCAGCGGTGGTAGACCAGCCGGGTGACCAGGAACCCGATGGCCAGGCAGAGGGCGCCGCCGACCGCGTCCATCCAGAAGTGGTTGGCGGTGGCGATGATCACCACCAGGGTGGCGGCCGGATAGGCCAGGCCCAGCGCCCGCACCCAGAGGCGCTCGGCCAGGAAGAAGATGCTCAGCCCGCACCACAGCGACCAGCCGATGTGCATCGAGGGCATCGCCGCGTACTTGTTGGTGACGCTGGCCGCCGCGCCCGAGGCCAGGGAGCCCCAGGTGTGGTGGGCGATCACGGTGTCGACGAAGCCGCCGCCGTTCATCAGCCTGGGTGGCGCCAGCGGGAAGAAGTAGAACCCGATCAGGGCGATGAACGTGGTGACGGCCAGGGCCAGGCGCGACGCCGCGTAGCGCCCGGGGTGGCTGCGGTAGAGCCAGATCAGCACCCCGAGCGTCATGATGAAGTGCAGTGTGGCGTAGTAGTAGTTCATCCCCGTGATCAACCAGCCCACCCGGTCGAGGGTGTGGTTGACCCAGCGCTCCACGGCGACGTCGAAGTCCTGTTCGGTGTGCCACACCCAGGAGGCGTGCCGCTGGGCGAGTGCGTCCTGCTGCGGCACGGCGTTGCGGACGATGTTGTAGAGCCAGTAGGTGATGCCCATCAGGGCGATCTCGAACCAGAGTCGGGGCCGCTTGGGTCCGCGGCGGGCGCGGGCGATCCGGCGGCGCAGCGAGTCGGCCGAACTGACGGCCGTGCTGCCGCCGGTTCCGTCCGCGGCCTCGGCGGCCGGGCCGCCCGGGGTCTGGACGGAATCGCCGTGACGGGGTGCGGCGGTGTCATCACCGCCTGGCGCGTGGATGGTCGATTCCCCCATGGGGGAAGAGTCTGCCAGACGTTCTGTGGCCGTCCGATCATCCTCTGGTCGTGGATTCGTCACCGACTGTCCTCCCGCGGTACTAGGTGACCACCCCCAGTCGGGACGGGGGAGTCGGCACGGTACGCCCGATGGCGACGCGTCGGAGGGACACACATCGGATTCCATTGTTACGCCGCCGCGACGAGCCGGGCGAGGCGAGTCCCTTGGCGGGCAAGGGGCTTCGGCCGGCAACGGGATGGCGGCGGTGGCCGGCCGGCCTGCGGCGGCCGCGCGAACCGGCCGGGGTGGCTCCACCCGCCGCTCCCGGGCCGCCCCTTCGGCATCGCCGCCGCCCCACCGGTCGCCGGCCGGGAGCCGTCGCCGTGCCGCCCGAGCACAACTGTCCGGCCGGTGCGGCGGGGTCTTCGGTTGCTGAGCCGAAGTTCCGTCGGCCGAGCTGCTGTTGAGGTGTCCACCGGCGGCGCGCCGAGCGCGACGGGCGGGGCTGCCGACTGCCGCAACCGGTCGAGGTGGTCCGCTGCCGCCGCACGGCTGGACAACCCCCCGGCCGGCTCGGGCCGTTCGCGCGGAGCAGCGCGCCCGTCGAGCGGTACTGCCGGTTCCTCCGGATCAAGCAGCCCGAGGATCTTCACGGTTCCTGCACGTACGGTGGCGGTGTTCCCGCAACGCCCAGTCGGTATCGGCTCCGTACTGATCGAGTACCAAGTCGGCGACCGGCCGCGCGTCATCACGGAAGGCGGCGGGACCGGGGTTGCCGCTGATCGGGCCGGTGATCAGCGGCAATTGAGGAAGTCGGGTCCGGATAAGGGCACCGACTTTCTGTCAATTGATGCTTCAGTGGGGTTGGAGAGGCGTTGTCAATCCTGTAAACAATGAAGTCAAGTCGGGTGCGGGTCGCCCCGCCGGCCGACGGCGAGTTGCGCGCAGGCCCGCCGCCGACGGGCCTGCGCGAACACGGTCGACCCGACTCCTGACGACTCGAACGCAAGGACGCGCATGGATACGGGGCAGGACGCCACGATGGAGATCGGCCGCCGCCTTCGCGATCTGCGCCGCGAGCGCGGCCTCAAGCAGAGCGACTTGGCCGGCGAGGGCCTGTCGGTCAGCTACCTGTCGCTGCTGGAGTCCGGCAAGCGGCCGCTCACCCCGGCCATCCTGCGCCGACTGGCCGGCGAACTAGGGTGCACAGTGGAGTACTTGCGCACCGGTCGGGAGAGCAGCCAGGAGCGGGAGCGCCAGCGGGAGTTGCTGCTCTGCGTCACCCTGGGCGAACTCGCCCTGCGGGAGGGCGACTACCAGCGGACGCTGGCGGTCTGCGAGGCGGTGCTGGCCGAGGAGCCGCCCGCCGAGGGGCCCACCCTGCGGCGGGCCATGATCGCCCGGGCCGACGCCCTGGAGCGGCTCGGCCGGCCCGGTGAGGCGCTCGGCGAGCTGCACCGGCTCTACCAGGAGACGGCGCTGGGGCCCGGCTCGGTCGAGTGGCTGCGGCTGGCCGTCGCGCTCTGCCGCTGCCACCTGCTGGCCGGTGAGCCGGGCAGCGCGGTGGAGGCGGGCGAGCACGCGCTGGCCAGGCTGGACGCCGTGCTCAGCGAGCCCACCGAGGACCAGTTGGGCCTGGGCGTGGTGCTGATCGAGGCGCACCACCGCAACGGCGACCTGCGGGCCGCCCGCTGCCTGGCCGACCGGCTGCTGCCGCAGGCCGAGCGGCCGGCCACCCCCGCGGTGCGCGCCACCGCCTTCGAGGCGGCCAGCCGCCGCGCCCGGTCGGCCGGCAACACCGCGCTCGCCCTGACCCTGGCGGAACGCGCCCTGGCGCTGCCCGCCGAGGACGAGATGGCCCGCTGTCTGGGACTCCTCAAGGCCGGCTACGGCTCGCTGCTGCTGGACGGGTCGCAGCCGGAGCCGGACCGGGCCAAGAGCTACCTCGCCTCGGCCGGCCGCGAACTCGCCCTGCACGGCCGCATGTTGGACCGCGCAGGTTGCGAACTCAGCCTGGCCAGGGCCGATGTGATGCTCGGTGAGTACGCACAGGGCGCCGCCCACGCCGAACGCGCGCTGCAGCTGGCCGGCGCCGAGCCGACCGGGGTCGGCGTCTGGGCCTGGCTGCAACTGGCCGAGGCCCGAAGGCTGCAGGGCCGCCCCGACCAGGCGGTGGCCTCGCTGCGCACCGCCGAACGGCTGCTGGACGGCCCCCGGCTGGCCGCCGGACGCGACCTGGCCGAGGCCTGGCGGGCGCTCGGCGACCTGTGGTTGAACAACCAGGACTCCGAGGCGGCGATGCGGGCCTACCGTCAGGGGCTCGCCGCGGCCGGGCTGTCCGGCGCCGCGCCGCTGCCCGCGGTGCTGCGCCCTGCCGTGCCGAGTGCGCACGGAGTTCACCGGTAGTCGGCCTTGACGCCCATGGTTCGAACGTGAGTTGGCGGGTAGCCTGGGGCGGACCGCCGGTGCCCGCGGCGTCGGTGGCCCGTCACCTTGGGGGGAACCGTGTCACTTCGGCTGGACACCGCATTCGCCGAACTGGCGTTGCGCGCCGGCGGGGACACGGCGGCGCTGGCGGCCTTCCGGCAGGTGCTGGCCGCGGACCCGCCGCCCGACCGGGCCACCGCCTGGCGGGCCCGCCGCGGGCAGGCCTGGGCGCTGGAGAAGCTGGGACGCCTGGAGGAGGCGATCACCGAGTACCGGGAGCTGCTGGCCGCGGCCGAGGCGGTGCCGGGCAGCGCGGACTGGGCGCTGCTGACGGTGGCGCTGTGCCGGTGCTACCGGGACGTCGGGGACCATGGGATGAGCATCGACCTGGGGGAACGGGCACTGCGCGAGCTGGCCGCCGCCGAGGTCGAGCCGATCCACGAGCACGTGCAGCTCGGCTCCACCCTGATGGGCTGCTACGTGGTGCGCGGTGACCTGACCTCGGCCCAGCTGCTGGCCGAGCAGTTGCTGCCGCTCGCCGAGCGCGCCGACTCCCGGGTCGCCAGGGGTGCGGTGGAATGGAACCGGTCGGTGATCGCCCGGGAGCAGGGCCGTCTCGCGGATGCTCTCCAACTCGCCGAGCGCGCCTTGGTGTTGATGGCCGAGGCGGACAACGAGCGGCACCAGGGGATGCTCCGGGTGAACCTGGCGTCGGTGCTGCTGGCCGGTGGCGAGCCGCGCCGCGCGGTGGAACTGCTCGCCACCGCGCATCCGGTCCTGGCGGACCATGCCCAGACGCACGAGGCCGTGCTGGCGATGGCGCTGCACGCCGAGGCGCTGGTCCAACTCGGGGACCCGGACGCGGCGCTGGCCTGGGTGGAGCGCGGGCGCGCCCTGCTGGACCGCGGTCGCCGGCCGTTCTGGCCGCACCGGGCGCAACTCGCCCTGGTCGCGGCCCGGGCCCGGCTGCTGGCCGGCCAGGACGGGCCGGGGGAGGCCGAGCTGCGGGGCTGCGCGGCGCTGCTGGGCCGGGCGGCGCCGGACCGCCCGGTGGCCGTGCTGTGGCGCCAACTGGGTGACGTCTGGGCCGAGCGGCAGCAGCCGGACGAGGCGATGTCGGCCTATCAGACGGCGTTGACCGTGCTGGGCCTGCCCGCCGCGTCCATGCCGGCGACCGGACGGCGGCGGGCGCTCTCCTGAGCGCCGGCCCA
The DNA here is from genome assembly GCF_020907985.1 of Kitasatospora humi. Classification (GTDB taxonomy): domain Bacteria; phylum Actinomycetota; class Actinomycetes; order Streptomycetales; family Streptomycetaceae; genus Kitasatospora; species Kitasatospora humi. The sequence continues at coordinate 48,777 of NZ_JAJJPA010000015.1, forward strand.
CGGTTGTCAAATGCTGTCAAGTATCTGGTAAAGGGCCTGGTGGGCGGCCGAATCGGGCATCGAGCGCCTACGATCACGCGGTATGAAGCTGATCACCGCCGTCCTCAAGCCGTTCAAGCTGGAGGACGTCAAGGCCGCGCTGCAGGAGCTGGGCGTCCACGGGCTGACCGTCACCGAAGCCACCGGTTACGGCCGCCAGCACGGCCACACGGAGGTCTACCGGGGCGCCGAGTACCGAGTCGACCTGGTTCCCAAGGTGCGCCTGGAGACCGTGGTGGAGGACGACGACGCCGAACGGGTGATGGCCGCCATCGTGCAGGCCGCCCGCACCGGCCGGATCGGCGACGGCAAGGTCTGGGCCGTCCCCGTCGACACCCTGATCCGGGTGCGGACGGGAGAACGGGGGCCGGACGCGATCTGACCCGGCGTCAACTGCGTGGACGTACAAGGCGGCACGAACGGGTGACCGCGTGCCACCCTGGATCCCTCATCCTAGGTGTCACCCGTTCGATCGGGGGAAGCCATGCGGCTACCTGACGTCCACGTCGTCCCCACCGCGCTCGTCGGATACGGCTCGGTGGTGGCCGGGCAGTGCGAAGCCCTGCGTCCGATCAAGGCCGCGCTCGCCCGGATCCAGGTACCGGCCGGAGCGTTCGGCAAGCTTCCGGGCTCCGCCGGCCTGCACGCCTCGTACACCGAGCACGCCGACGCCGAGCAGCGCAACACCGGCGACCTGGTGGACTGCCTGGACGCCATCGCCGTCGGCCTGCACACCACCGCCGCCAACTACACGGCCGCCGAGGCGGAGCTGGCCGGCCTGTTCGGGGCCCGGCAGTGAAGGAACCCGACCGGGTCGGCAGCGATGACGCCTACGCGTGGATCAGCGCCACCCCGGCACCGCCGACCCCGCTGCCGCTGCTTCCCGCGTCCGACCCCGGCGCGATCGGTTCCGGCATCGACTCGGTGGTCAAGGGCGTGCTCGAAGCCACCGGGCTGCTGGACCGGCTCGACGGGGTCACCGGTCAGCCGCAGGCCCTCATGGCCGCTGCCCAGGGCTGGCAGGACCAGGCCGCCGCACTGCGCGAGGTCGCCGAGGCACTGCGCCGCGGTGCCGCCCCGGTCGCCCGGCAGTGGCACGGCAAGGCCTCGAACGCCTTCGGCACCCGCCTGGGCCGGGTGGTGGAGGCCATCGACGCCACCGCCGACGACGCCGACGCCACCGCCGGCCTCCTCGGCAGCGCGGCCGCCGAGTGCCGGTTCGCCGAGAACGCGGTGATCGCCGTCATCCGCGAGGCCATCGAGTGGATCGCGGTCACGCTGGCGGCCGGCGCCATCGCGGACTTCCTGACCATGGGCCTGGCGACGATCGTGGACACGCTGGTGGCGGAGGAGGAGATGGCGGTCTTCATCGCCCGGGTCTCGGCGGTGTCGGAGCGGCTGGGGGAGGCCCTGAAGGAGCTCGACGAAGCCCTGAAGGCGATGCGGGAGGCCGAGGGGGTCTGCGGCGCCTACCAGGAGTCCAAGGACGTCCGGACCGTCATCAAGGCCCTTCGGACGGGCGGCAAGGTGGCCTGGAACCCGCTGACCTATCCGGCGGCCTACACGGGCTCCAACCTTGCCGGGCAACTCCTGTTCAAGCCGCTCACGGCCGGGCTGACCGAGCCGCTCGTCAAAGCGGTCACCGGTATGACCGGTGACCCGGGATCGCCGGCGCGCGGGCTGATCTCGGACGCGGGCGAGCGAGCCGGTGACCCGCCGCCGCCCTACCACGTGCCCGGCAGCCGGGCGGAGCGGGCCCCCGGCTGACCCCGGCGGCAGGAGAGTCACGGCCATGGCGAAGCAGACGCGGGTGGCGCGGCAGAACGCCCGTTGGGAGGCCTTCAAAGCGGGGCGCGTCCGCGCGCGGCGGGAAGAGCTCGACGAGGTGATCTCCCCCTGGCTGCGGCCGCCGGAACGGGAGCGCGGCGCGACGGAGGTCACGGTGGACGTCTTCGCGCCGCACCGCGTGCCCCGGCGGCTGCGTGCCACGAAGCCGGCTCCGCCAGGGGGTTGGCGCCGCGGCCCGACCGAGCGCCTGGACCGCGTCGTCATCGCGGTGCTCGAGCCGGTCAGCGCCGTCCTGCGGTTCTTCCGGAAGTTCCCCCACGGCCTCCCGTTCCGGGGCGGCTGGTCCAGCCAGGCCGGGCGGTTCCTGATCATGGTCCGGACCGGCCCGTCGACCCACCGCTACCACGAGAACAACGAGGCCGTCCTGGTCTTCACCGACCGGCGGGTCCTGGTGCTGCACCCCGGGAGCGGCGAGCGCCTCGGTGAGCTGGCGTTGGATCAACTGGTGGTCGGTGCGCCCAAGGAAAGGCCATGGCGCCAGCCGGGGCGGGTCGACATCCGCTTCACCGACGGCTCCCTCCTCGCCGTCGAGTGCCGCCACTTCGTGAACGACGTGCTTCGGTCCCTGCTGGCCGGCCGCGCCTGACTCCGGGCACCAATAGGGTGCCGGAGGAGGAGGGTGACCAACGTGACCAATAGCGGTGCGCAGCGGGACCAGCGGCCCCAGGGGCTGATCACCACCGGGCAGCGGGCCGAGTACATGCGGCAGGGAAACGCCTCGGCCGTGCTGCGTGCGGTGCTCGCGTACGGGCCGGTGTCGCGCGCGGAGATCGTCCGGCACACCGGACTGTCCGCGCCCAGCGTGACCAAGTTGACCGCGGCGCTGATCGGGGCCGGGCTGCTGGCCGAGCTGGCGCCCGTCGAGCCGACCCACGGGCGGCCGCGGGTGCCGCTGCGGATCGACGGCGAGCGCACGGTGGCGCTCGGGGTGCACATCGACCTGCTGCGCACCACCTTCGGCCTGGTCGGGCTGGATGGCCGGATCATCGCGGAACGCGAGGTCGTGCACCCGGCCGACCCGGCGCGGCTCGGCCCGCGGGAGCTGGTCGGGCGGGCGGTGGAGGCGATCGAGGCGTTCTTGCGGGAGCGGCTGGGCGGGCGGCGGCTGGTCGGCACCGGGGTGAGCATCGGCGGCTGGGTGGACGGCGCCCGCGGGCTGGTGGTCGAGCACGGCCCGCTGGGCTGGCGCGACGTTCCGCTGCTCGCCGAGTTGGGCGACCGGCTGCCCGGCCCGGTGGTGCTGGAGCAGACCGTCCGGGCGATCGCGCGGGCCGAGTTGTGGTTCGGGGTCGGGCGCGAGGTCGACGACTTCGTGCTGGTGTTCCTGGGCAACGTGCTGGGTGCCGCGATCGTGGTGGACCGGACCGTGCACCGCGGGCCGGGGGCGGCGGCCGGCGGGATCGAGCACCTGCCGGCCACTGATGACCCGTCGGTCCGCTGCCCGGAGTGCGGCGCCGGCTGCCTCGGCGTGGCGGCGAGCGACATCGCGCTGCTGGCCGAGGCCCGCGCGGTCGGCCTGCTGGAGGCGGCCCGGCAGCCCGGCACCGGCGGCCCGCTGGACCTGGAGCGGCTGGTGGCGATCGCCCGCCCGGCCGGCTCCGGCAGCGGCGACGAGCGGGCCCAGGAGCTGCTGCGCCGCCGGGCCCGCCGGGCCGGGCGGGCCATCGCCACCCTGGTCGACCTGGTGAACCCGAGCCGGGTGGTGCTGGCCGGCGGGATCCTGGTGGCCGACGAGTACCTGGACGACTTGCGCGCCGAGGTCGCCGAGCGCAGCCACCGCGGGGCCCCGGTCGCCGCCGACATCGTGCCCGCCGACTTCGGTGCCCGGACCCTGGTGCGCTCCTCCGCGGTGCCGGTGCTGGAGCGGGTGATCACCGAGCCGTTCAGCGCGCTCGGCCTGCTGTGACCCGGGCCGGCGCCCGGGCCCGGTCCGGTCGGTCGGACCAGGCGCGCCTGTCCGCCGAGGTCCCGCCGAAGCTCGCCCGGTGGGCCGTCAGGTCGGAACCGCTGCGGGCCCCGACGTCGTCATAGGATCTGCGCAAGTCGCCGCCCGATCCCGGGCCGGCGCGGCCCGGGCCGGTTCGGCCCGGGCACCCACCCACCAGCCGGAAGTCCGCCCACCGTGCAGCCGCGCCCCAGTCGTTCCCGTGTCTTCCTGTCCGCCGCCGTTCTGGTGCTGGCCGCCGCGCTCTCGGCGTGCGGCGGTTCCGATGACGGCAAGAAGCCGGCGACCGACGCGGCCGCGGGTGCGTCCCCGAACGGCCCGTCGTCGCCGGGCGGTCCGGCGAGCGGCCTGCCGAGCGCCCCGCCGAGCCCGAGCGACTCCAAGGTGCTGATGCCCACCGGGCCCGCCACCCAGCTGACCAAGGCCCGCGACACGGCGGCCGGCCCGATCATGATGACCACGCTGGCCGGCCCCAAGTCCGGTGTGACGGCCAAGGTCTGGATCTGGCTGCCGCCGGAGTACAACGACCCCAAGTACGCCGACTACGGCTTCCCGGTGCTCACCCTCTACGCGGGCGGCCAGAGCAACGGCTACAACACCTGGACCGACGACCAGCTGCCGATCCAGGTCGAGGACGAGGAGTTGGTGAAGCAGGGCAAGGCCCATCCGTTCATCATGGTGATGCCGGTGCAGAACCTGGTGGCCAACGAGCACCAGACCCTGGACTGCAGCGACATCCCCGGCCAGCCGAAGATGGAGACCTGGATGACCCAGGACGTGCCGGACTTCGTGCGCGCCAACTTCCGCACCCTGAAGAGCCGGGACGGCTGGGGGCTGATGGGCGCCTCCACCGGCGCGTTCTGCAGCGCCAAGCTGGCCATGCAGCACCCCGAGCAGTACAAGGCCGCGGTGCCGATCGACGGCTACTTCGACCCGGACTCCTCGTTCTGGAAGGGCCACGAGACCGAGCGGCTGGCCAACAGCCCCGACGTGCTGGTCAGCCAGTCCAAGGCCGACGTGCGGATGCTGGCCACCGCGGGCGGAGCCACCCCGGACGAGGTGAAGCTGGTCAAGAACTGGGTGGCCAAGGCCACGCCGCCGCTCAAGATCGACTACTACGAGCAGCCCGGCGGCCGGCACCTCACCTCGCACTTCAAGAAGATGATCCCGGACACCCTGCAGTGGCTGACCAAGAACATGGCGGGGCCGTCCGCCCCCTGAGCCGTTGACGCCGACCGGCCGAGGGCGGTGCTGACACCTCGTCAGCACCGCCCTGTTTTGTCCCCGCATGGCCTCTGACCTGCGCGGCAATCCAGCATTGATTCGGTTCTGATCGACTGCCGACACGCTGTGGGCGACGGCATCGCGCTACCCGACCAGCACGGGTGGGACGCCGACGCCAGGTCCCCCGAGTCCGCCCTGAGTGCCGAGAAGAGTGCCATGCAGTCGCATCTGCTTTCCGTCCCCGCCCAGCGCGGCGCCAGTGAGGCGGTTCCGGCCGTGCGTCCCGTCCGATTCGCGGGCCTGCGGCTGGTCCACGCCGCACTCCGCCGCGACCTGGCCCGCATCCCCACCGCGCTGCGCCTGCTGCAGCCCGACGACGAAGCGAGTGCCGAGGCGCTGCAGCGGCACTGGGACTTCCTCACCGCCATGCTCACCTGCCACCACGAGCAGCAGGACGGGCGGATCTGGCCGCTGCTGCGCCGGTTCGCCCCGGAGCTGCGGCTGCTCATCAACTGGCTGGAGGACGACCACCACAACCTGGACCACTCGTTCACCCGGACCACCACGCTGATGCGGATCGCCACCCGGGACCCGGCCAGCGCCTGGCCGGTGGCCTACGCGGTCGAGGAGCTGGCCGCCCGGCTGGAGACCCATCTGCGGATCGAGGAGGAGCAGGTGCTGCCGGTGATGGCGCTGCAGCTCTCCCCGCAGTCTCGGGTCGGCACCCTGGGCGAGCTGCTCGACCTGCTGCGGCTGGCCGACGGGCCCGGGGCGCCGGACGCGCTGGCGTGGCTGCTGGAGGGGGTGGCGCCGGAGCAGGTGGACGCGCTGCTCGCCGAGTGCGACGACCTGACGGCCCGCCAGTGGCCCCACCCGAGGCGGTGGTTCTGGCCCGGCGAGGTTCCGGAGAGCGATGGCATGATCACCAAGGACGAGCAGATGAGCAAGGCGATAGACGCCTGGGTCGAGGACCACCTGGCCACCTCGCCCCAGTGGACACCCGAGCAGTACGCCGGCGTCCGTCAGCACCTGGAGGGTGACGCTCCCTCCGGCGAGGGGTAGGGCCCGGCACCCGTTGCCCGCGCCGCGGGGGCCCGCCCGGTTTCCGGCCGGCCGCCGGTCGGGACGATCAGCCCTACGCGGACCCGGTCCGCGGTCAAGCCCGGGTCTGAGGCTCCGGGGCCGACTTCCGATGCTCGCACGGCCGCAACTGGCGGAGGAGTAGACGCCCATTCGGGTTGCCGTGGTGGCGGGTGGTGACGGTGGGTGGAGAAGGTGGGAACAGGCCGTCACCGGCCTGAGTCAACCTCGGAAGGAACACCACCCTCATGCAGAGAAAGTGGACTTCGGTCCTCGCCACCGCCGCGCTGGCGGGCTCGCTCGCCGTCACCACGGGCATCGCCATCAGCCACGCGGACTCTGACAACCACCCGATGATCAGCCCGGCGGCCGGGACCCCCAGCGCTCCCAAGACGCTGGAGGCGATCGGTGACCTCGGCGCCGTGCTGCACCTGGTGGGCGACCTCGCCGCGACCAGCAGCCCGGCGAACGGCACCGCCGACCCGGCCACGCTGAAGGACCAGCTGGCCAAGCTGGACGCTGCTGCCGACCAGCTCAGGGCGGCGCTGCCCGCCGAGAAGGGCAACATCGTGGACGACCAGTCGATCGTGTCCGGTGCGCCCGCCGACCCCGCCTCGCCCGCCGACCCCGCCTCGCCGGCCGACCCCGCGTCGCCCGCCGACTGGGCGTCCCCGGCCGACGCCGCCTCCCCGATGGCCGCCGACTCGGCATCCTCGGATGCCCCGGCGCAGCAGGGTGCGATCAACCCCGGCGGCCCCGAGCGCCCCGGTTCGCCCGAGGTCCCCGGCGGCCCGGTGCAGCAGGGCGGGCCGATCCAGCGGGACGTCCAGCCGGCTGCCGCCCGGGGCGTGGCGAAGGTGCTGGCCGCGCTGCGGCAGCACGCCGCCGCCCTGGTCTCCGCCGCCTCCGCCGAGCAGCCCGAGAGCGCCCAGGTGCACAAGGCGATGCAGCCGCTCGCCGCCGACGCGCTCGAGCTGAGCAAGGCCGCGGTCAACCGGCTCGGCGCCAAGTGAACGGCTGACCGACCGTAGCCGAGGGCCCGCCGCGAGGGCTGACCGGGTGCCGGTCAGCCCTTGCGGGCCGCTGCCAGGATCTTGGCGGTGGTGTGGAAGAACCGGACGGTCGCCTCGCCGGTCCAGTCCTTGCCGAACGCCTGGTCCGGAGGGCCGACCGGCCGCCCGCCGATGATCCGCCCGACGATGAAGGCCTCGCCCTCGGTGGCGGCGATCACCTCCACGTCGCCCCGCGCCGACCGGGCCGGCAACGTCAGCGCGGCGGGCAGCGGCTCGCTGAGGAAGGCCACGCAGAGCCGCACGTCCTCGGTGACCGGCACCCCGCGGAACGGATCGGCCTCGACCACGGCGGCCAACTCCTCGACGGTGCGCAGCAGCACCGGCACCGGAAAGCCGAGCGCTTCCCGCAGGTGCTCCGCGACCACCCGGGCCAGCTCCGCCCGGTCGCGGCCGGCCGGATCCCGGAAGAAGACGTTGCCGCTCTGGATGTAGCTGCGCACCCCGGCCAGCCCCAGCTCCGCGAAGAGCGCCCGCAGCCGCTCCATCCGCACCTGGCGGCCGGGCACGTTCACCGCGCGCAGCAGGGCGACCCAGGTGGTCACGAGGGCAGTACCGACCGCAGCGCCTCCTCGCTGCGGGCCACCACCGCGTGCCCGTCGTCGGCGGTGATGATCGGGCGCTGGATCAGGACCGGATGCTCCGCCAGCGCCGCGATCCAGCGCGCCCGGGTCGCGTCGCCGCGCTCCCACCCGCGCATGCCCAGCTCCTTGGCCACCGCCTCGTCGATCCGGGTGATGTCCCAGGGCTCCAGGTGCAGCCGGCCGAGCACCGCCTCCAGCTCGGCCACCGACGGCGGGTCCTCCAGGTAGCGGCGGACGGTGTAGTCGAGGCCGGCCGCGTCGAGCTCGGTGAGCGCCACCCGGCACTTGCCGCAGCGGGGGTTGATCCAGATCTCCATGGGATCAGGGTATGCGGTGGCACCGGCGCAACCGGGACCTTGGTCCCGTCCCGCAGAGTCGAAAGCCCTCGGCCGGGCCGCGGTCGGTTGGGCGACGATGGAGGGCATGCCCCCACAGATCCGCGACCCGAGGAGCCCCGCCGTGTCGGCGGCCACCGAGCCGTGCCACCCGGCGGCGCCGCAAGCGGCCGCGCCCGGCTCGCCGCCGCACTGGGTCCGCTGGCTGCCGGTGCTGCTGCTCTTGACCGACCTGCTGATCGAGGCGCTCTTCCCGCAGGCCACCGCGGCGGGCTTCCTGCTCACCGGTCTGCCGGTGCTGGTCGCCTTCGGCTTCGGACCGTTGCCCACCGCCCTGTCCGGTGCGGGCGCGCTGGGCCTCCAGCTGCTGCTGGCCGCCCGCGTCGGCCACCTCTACGAGCACCACCACCTCTGGGCATACCTCTCCACCGCGCTCGCCGGCCTGGCCGGCGTGATGCTCGCCGTGCAGCGGGTGCGGCAGGCCCGCCACCTGGTGCTGGCGAGCACGGTGAGCGAGGCGCTGCGCCGCACCGTGCTGCACCCGGTGCCGGAGCAGGTCGGCGAGCTGCGCACGGCGGGCCGTTACCAGGCCGCCCAGGCGGAGGTGGCGATCGGCGGCGACCTCTACGAGCTGTGCGACACCCCGTTCGGCACCCGGGTGCTGCTCGGCGATGTGCGCGGGAGCGGCCTGGAGGCGGTGCGGGCGGCTGCCGACCTGCTCGGGGCGTTCCGGGCCACCGCCCATGAAGTGGGTCAACTGGTCGAGCTGGCCGAGCTGTTGGATCGTCAGGTGCGCCGCGGGGCGGTGGAGAGCGGCGACGAGGAGCTGTTCGTCACGGCAGTGCTGCTGGAGCACCGGCGGGGTGCGGACCGGCTGGACGTGGTCAACCGGGGCCATCTGGACCCGGTGCTGCTCGGGCGCGCCGGAGTGCGGACGGTGCACTGCCCGCAGGACCTGCCGCTGGGCCTCGGGCACCTGCGCGGCCGACCGGCCCCGGCGGCGACCGGCATTCCGTTCGCCGCCGGCCAGACGCTGCTGCTGCACACCGACGGCGTCACCGAGGCCCGGGACCGGGACGGGCGGTTCTACCCGCTGACCGCCCGGCTGGCCACCCGGTACCACCACCGCCCCTCGGTCACGCCCGAGCAACTGGTCTCGTTCGTCACCGAGGACCTGGTCCGGCACGCGGGTCCGGCCCGCGACGACCTGGCCCTGCTGGCGCTCACCCCGGTGCGTTGAGCCGTGGGAAGCCGTGGCAAGAGGTGATCAGCCCCTGAAGAGGTCGTGCCCGACATCCGGCGGCACCACGTCCTGGATCGGCTTGCTGCCCCGCCCCGGAACGTGCTCGCCGGGAACGGGCCGGTGGCCCACCCGGTGCAGCAGCACCGCACCGTCATCCGCGTAGACCTCCTGGTAGCCGTGGGCCAGCAGCAGCCGGAGCCGCTCCCGCTGCTGCTGGTCGGTGGAGAACGGGAACGAGCGCCCGACGGACCGGAGCAGGACGTACTCGCAACCGCGCGGCGCCTGGTCGACCAGCACCACGTGGTCGCGCGCGGTCAGCCGGGGCGCGATCGGATTGTCCGCCTCCACCCAGACGCCGTTCGGGATCAGCTTGGCGGCCTTGAGCAGCGCGACCTGGCGGTGCCCCGGCGACCACTGCGCCGGGACGGCCAGCTCGGCCAGCCCCAGCGGCACGGCGGTGGCCAGGCTGACGCCCGCCAGGCCGACGCCGAGCCAGTGGACCCGCCGGGTCCCGACCGGGCCGTGCAGGCGCCCGAGCACCTCGATGGTCGCGGTCAGCAGGATCGGCCACAGGAAGGCGTCGTAGTGCCGGGCGACCGACCAGTGGTTGGGGTTGCTGGAGAGGATCCGCTCGGCCAGCAGCGGCACCGCGCAGAGGGCGGTGGCGGACCGCAGCGGCAGCAGGAAGAGGGTGCCGAACAGCCAGAGCAGCAGCAGCGGCTTCAACGCGTGGTCGGTGGCGGCCCGCAGCAGCAGCACCGGGTCGGTGACGGCGTGCACCGCGGCCGTGGGAGCGTCGGGGCCGATGGCGTCGTAGTGCCAGTAGTAGCCGGGCTCGCCCCCCATCGCCGGGATCAGCCACTGGACGGTGACCACGGTCGCCGCGAGGCCGGAGAGGAGGAGCCCGCCGCCGGTCAGGCGGGCGGCCCGGTCCTCGATCGGGTCGCGGGCCCGCCACAGCAGCACCACGCCGTAGGCGGCGACCATCAGGCCCAGGTCCTCCTTGGTGCAGCAGAGCAGCACCGCGGCCAGCACCACCGTGCGGTACGCGCGGGCCGTGCCGCGTTCCAGCATCAGCAGGGTCAGCGGCACGGCGAAGCCGACCTCGTGGAACCCGACCTGGGAGGCGACCAGCAGCGGCCAGCCCAGTCCGAAGACCAGGCCGGCCAGGTCGCGGGCTCGGCGCCGCAGCCCTGGTTCGGCGGCGGCGAAGGCGTGGTCGCTGATCCGCCGGATCAGCGGGACGCCGGCGGCGAACAGCAGCGCCTGGCCGAGCAGCAGCGAGCGCGGGTCGTCCCAGATCCAGTACAGGGGCGCCAGCAGCGCCAGGATCGGCGAGAAGTGGTCGCCCAGCAGCGAGAAGCCGGGCGGGAAGTCGTGGTGGTAGTACTTCAGCGTGGAGACCGGCAGGCCGAAGTGGGCGTAGCCGCGCACCCCCTGGTCGAAGATGCCCAGGTCGAACCCGCCGAGCCCGACGGAGGACCAGGCCCGCATCCCGGTGCCGAACGTCACCGCGAAGCACAGCCCGGTCAGCAGCAGGGTGCGCCGGGTGTCCGAGAGGCGTCGCGGAGCGCGGCCCTCCCGGACGTCGGGTCCGACGGTGGTGGCTTGCGGCGGTGCGGTCTGGGGGCTCACGACGTTCCTTGCTGGCGGTTCAAGAGGTGTGCGGCTGCCGGGCAGTTGCTCCTCCCAGTGGTTGTAGCGCTTGACGAGACGCTGGTAGCGCCGGAAAGCGGGCAGCCGGTCAAGGTCCAGCCGTTCGAGGGACGCGGTGGCAGGCGGAGCCGGCGATTCCGGTGTTCGGCAGCCGACGGAACCGCTCGGGGGCTCCACCGCGGTAGGTGGCGTGTCGTCAGCGCCGGCCAGGTGACCGGGGTGCGTGTGGCGAACGGGAGTTCATCGATCCACCGTCGTGCGTGGCCCGACCCGTACCGACGATCGGGCAGGCGGATCGCCGTCCTCCGCCGGGACGTGTCCAGTGCCGGCCACGGGCGGTGCCAGGGCATCGGAGGCGGGGTCGCGTGCGGCCCGGTTCTCCGAAATCCGACTGACACAGGCTCGTCAGTGCGACAGGATGTCTGTTCGTCGTACTGGCGAGTGAAAGGCAGTCCGCATGCCGCACCCCGCACCGACACGGATTCCCGAGCCGACCGAACTGCTCACCGCGGAGCTGGTGGTGGACGTGGCCGCCCCCGTGGCGCCGGCCATCTCGCCGGACGGTCGCCTGGTGGCCTACGTCGTGGTCGCGAACAGCGGGAGGGACGGACGTCCGCACGGCTCTCTCTGGGTCGCCGCCGCCGATGGCAGCGCAGCCCCGCGCAGGTTGACCGACGGCACGGCCCACGACGCAGCCCCGAGATGGGCGCCGGACTCCGCTTCCCTGTTCTTCACCTCCGACCGCGAGGAGCAGGGCGCCGCTCAACTCCAGCGGATCCGTCCGGACGCCGGCGGGGACGCCGAGGCCGAGGCCCTGACCAGGTGGCGCGGGGGCATCTGCGACCACTACCCGCTCGCCGACGGCCGCACCGTCGCGCTGCTCGCCGAGGACGAGCCCACCGCGGAGGACGAACGCCGGGCGGCCGAGGGCGACGACGCGAAGGTCTGGGGCCGGCACCTCCCGGTCACCCGGCTGCGCCTGCTCGACGTGGCGACCGGCGTGGTCCGCACCGTGGACGGCCTCGGGGACCGCGATGTCGTGGAGGTGACCCAGCGTCCGGACGGCGGCCCGCTGGCCGTGCTGAGCTGGGCCACCCCCGAGCTCGACCCCGGCGTCACCACGGCGAGACTGCATCTGGTCGCCCCGGGGACGGGAGCCGTCCAGGACCTGGGCCCAGTCGGATTCGAGGCGCAGTCCCCGGTCTGGTGGAACCACGACGGTGAATGGCACCTGGCCCACCTGGCGGTGACCCCGGGGCACTTGGTGGGCGCGCTCGCCGTGATCGACACGGTCCCGCCGGCGACCGGCCCGACCGTCGGGCAGCGCAATCTCACGGTCGGCATGTCCGCCTGCCCCACCGAGCTGGTGCAGGTCGCCGACGGGCCGCCGCTGGCGCTGTTCGCCGACGGGCTGGACACCGCGCTGCACCGGCTCGATCCGCGGTCGCTGCGGTTCCACCGACTGTCCTGCGTGCCGGGCATGCTCGCCGGGCTCACCGCGAGTCACTCCGGAGCGGGCCTCGCCGTGCTGATGAGCACCGCGCGCGAGCCCAAGAACGTCCACGCGGGACCCACGGGCGGGCCACTGCTCCGGCTCAGCGACACCAGCCCCGAACTGCGCACGATCCGCTGGGGCGTCCAGGAACGGCTCGGCTACCAGGCGGCCGACGGACTCCGGTTGGACGGTCTGCTGATCCTGCCTGTCGGCCGGACCCGGGACGAGGGCCCGTTCCCGCTCGTCACCATGGTCCACGGCGGCCCTTACTTCCGCCATGCCGACGAGTTCACGCTCAGTGTGGTCGACTGCGGCCAGTGGCTGGCGACCGCCGGATACGCGGTCTTCCTGCCCAATCCCCGGGGCGGGTCGGGCCACGGGCAGGAGTTCGCCGCCGTGGTGGCGGGCGCGGTGGGCGGTGACGAGTGGACCGACATCCTCGCCGGGATCGACCTGCTGGTCGCCGAGGGAGTCGCCGATCCCGAACGCTTGGGCATCTCCGGCTGGAGCCACGGCGGTTTCATGGCGGCCTGGGCCATCGGCCAGACCGAGCGGTTCAAGGCTGCCGTGACGGGCGCCGGCATCAGCGACTGGGGCATGCAGGCCGGGACCGGCGATTGGGGAGTCATGGACGCGGCGCTCGGTGGCAGCACCGGCTGGAACGGGCCGGGACCGCACATCCACGACCGGAACAGCCCGATCTCCTACGTGTCCCGGATCCGCACCCCGGTCCTGATCCTGCACGGCGAGGAGGACACCAACGTGCCACTCGGCCAGGCGGTCCACTTCCATCGCGCCCTGCGCCACTTCGGCGTCGAGCAGGAGTTCGTCGTCTACCCCCGAGAGGGCCACGGGCTTCACGAGCGCGCCCATCAACTCGACGCCCTCCGGCGCATCCGCGCCTGGTACGACCGCTGGCTGTGAACCCGGGTGGGCAGGTGCGATCGACGAGTGGCGAAAGCCAGTCCTCCGGACTCCGCGGCCCGCCGCGGTCATGCTCACCAGCCTGCCGCGACCACAACCGCGTTCCGCCACCGCCGGAAGCGGTGGTGGGCGGTCGACCGGGCGCCGAACTCACGCGGCACCTCCGGCCGCCGCCCATCCGCCTCGAAGTGCCGGATCACACCTTCGAACCGCAGCCGCAGCCGCCCGGATGCGAGCCGTACTCGCCGGCCGGCACCCACGGCTCAATGAACTCCCGTTCTGCTGGCGGCAGTCGGGCTCGCGGCACGCGAAACGCCCACCGGATCAAGCCCCTTGCGAGGGCGAGGGCGCAGATCGATCACGGCTTGTTGCGCGCCCTAGTGGATTGACTCCAACTCCGCCCGCTGGAGGATCAGATCGGCTTCCGCGGCGACCGGGGGCAGCCGTCGGGCCTGACGTGTCCTCAGGCCGAGGTGGATCAGCACCGCGATCAACACCGGCGCGTAGGGGGCCGAGGGCAGCTGCCAGGACCAGGGCAGGCCCCGGCCGTCCTGGTTGGGCGCCAGCCACATGGCGTACGACAGGAAGGCCACCGACACCGCGGCGAGCAGGCACCGGGCCGGCCAGGTGCGGGCCTCGGCGGCGAGCAGGACCAGCAGCGGGACGCACCAGACGAAGTGATGGGTCCAGCTGATCGGCGAGATGAGCAGAGCGGCTACCGCGGTGGCCACCGCACCCCAGGCCTCGGCCCGGGGCAGCGCCGCCGCCGACCGGCCGGCCGCCACGGCCACGGCCAGGCCCAGCAGTCCGACCAGTGCTGCCACCACCATGACCGCGCTCCCGGGATGGTCGGTGTGCAGCAGCCGGGCCGCGACGCCGCGCAGCGACTGGTTGTCGACCAGCTGGACCTCGCCGACCCGCCGGGTGTCCCAGAGGTACCTCGTCCAGAAGCTGCCCGAGGCACCGGGCAGCGCCACCCAGCCGATCAGCGCGGCCGCCAGGAAGGTGCCGATCGAGACCGCCGCGGCCCGGACCTGACGGGTGAGCAGCAGGTAGACCACGAACAGCCCGGGAGTGATCTTGATGGCGGTGGCCAGCCCGATGCCGACGCCCTTGGGGGTGCGGGAGTCCGAGCGGGTCATGTCCCACAGGACCAGGCCGAGAACGGCAAGGTTGACCTGGCCGTACTGCAGGGTGGTGAAGACCGGCTCCAGCCAGACGCCGAAACCGGTCCCCAGGAGCACCGCGGCCGCGTGGTACCGCCGGCCGGACCAGCCCGCCAGCTTCACCGAGAGGTGGACGGCGACGGCCAGCAGGCCGATGTTGAGGAACATCACGATGATCCGCAGCGTCGCGGCCGGCACCCAGGCGCTCGGCGCGAAGAGCAGCGCCGCGAACGGCGGGTAGGTGGCGGCCAGGTTCCAGCCGGGCAGCCGCATCGCGTACAGGTCCTGGCCGTGCACCACGGCCGCGCCCTCGGCCCGGTAGACCAGCATGTCCACCATCGAGTGGTGCTGGTGGTACCGGAGCGCGGCGAACACCGCGAGGGACAGCAGCGACAGGACGGCGGCCGGCCAGACGGCCGACTGCACCGTACGGGGGATGGCGGGACCGTCGGACGTGTGACCCCGGCCCGGTTCGCCCCAGAATCGCCGATCACTCGCGTGCACTGGGACGACCCCCTGTTGAGACAGCCCGGGCCATCCCTCGGCCCGGACGAGATCTGCCACCATATCCGACCCGTATGTGTGCAGCCTGTGAGGATGGATTCGTATGCGATCTTCATGGGCGCGAAACGGCGCTTCGTGATCGGTCCTCCGAAGACGGAAGAGGGCAGGTCGCGGCAGGGCCTCCGTCCACTCGGGGGGGAACGCAGGCCCTGCCGCGAGAGCGCCGCGAGACGGGGGCGGACTCTCAGGGGGTTGAGCGGGCGGCCATTGGTCGCGTCGGACGGTTACCAGCCCCGGCCGCCACTCGCGCAGCACCGGTGCAGGTCGGCCAGTCGCCGACCTGCACCGATCTGCTGGCCTTACCCGTATTTCCGCAGGTCGGAGACCCTTTACAGGTCGTAGTAGAGCTCGAACTCGTGCGGGTGCGGACGCAGCGCGATCGGGGCGATCTCGTTGGTGCGCTTGAAGTCGATCCAGGTCTCGATCAGGTCCGGGGTGAAGACGCCGCCGGCCAGCAGGTACTCGTGGTCGGCCTCCAGGGCCTCCAGCACCGCGGGGAGCGAGGACGGCACCTGCGGCACGCCGGCGTGCTCCTCGGGGGCCAGCTCGTAGAGGTCCTTGTCGACCGGCTGGAGCGGCTCGATCTTGTTCTTGATGCCGTCCAGGCCGGCCATCAGCATCGCGGAGAAGGCCAGGTAGGGGTTGGAGGACGGGTCGGGCGCACGGAACTCGATGCGCTTGGCCTTGGCGTTGGAGCCGGTGATCGGGATGCGGATCGCCGCCGAGCGGTTGCGCTGCGAGTAGACGAGGTTGACCGGGGCCTCGAAGCCGGGCACCAGGCGGTGGTAGGAGTTCACCGAGGGGTTGGTGAAGGCCAGCAGTGAGGGGGCGTGCTTCAGCAGTCCGCCGATGTAGTAGCGGGCGGTGTCGGACAGGCCCGCGTAGCCCTGCTCGTCGTAGAAGAGCGGCGCGCCCTCGGCCCAGAGCGACTGGTGCACGTGCATGCCGGAGCCGTTGTCCCCGAAGATCGGCTTCGGCATGAAGGTGGCCGTCTTGCCGTTGCGCCAGGCCACGTTCTTGATGATGTACTTGAACAGCATCAGGTCGTCGGCGGCGTGCAGCAGGGTGTTGAAGCGGTAGTTGATCTCCGCCTGGCCGGCCGTGCCGACCTCGTGGTGCTGGCGCTCGACCTGCAAGCCGGCCTTGGCCAGCTCCAGGGACATCTCGGCGCGCAGGTCGGCGAAGTGGTCGACCGGCGGGGTGGGGAAGTAGCCGCCCTTGTACTTGACCTTGTAGCCGCGCACGTCGCCCTCGGTGGAGCCGGTGTTCCAGGCGCCGGCCTCCGAGTCGATGTGGTAGTACGAGGCGTTGGCGCTGGTGTCGAAGCGCACCGAGTCGAACACGTAGAACTCGGCCTCGGGACCGAAGAAGGCGGTGTCGGCGATGCCGGAGGAGGCCAGGTAGGCCTCGGCCTTCTTGGCGATGTTGCGCGGGTCGCGGCTGTAGGCCTCGCCGGTGATCGGGTCCTGGATGAAGAAGTTGATGTTGAGGTGCTTCTCGCCCCGGAACGGGTCCAGTCTGGCGGTGGCCAGGTCGGGCACCAGGGCCATGTCCGACTCGTGGATCGCCTGGAACCCGCGGATCGACGAGCCGTCGAACATCAGCGTCTCGTCGGGATCGAAGGTGGCTGCCGGGACTGCGAAGTGCTGCATGACGCCAGGCAGGTCGCAGAACCGCACGTCGACGAACTTGACGTCGTTCTCCGCGATGAACTGCTTGACCTCGTCCGCGTTCTTGAACATCGGAGTCTCCTCTACCCGTCCGTCGGCCGGCCGTCCCAACCGTTTCGGGGTGGGCTCACGATAGGAACAGGCCGTTTCCCCGTGGTGACTCATTCGTTTCCCCCATGTTAAGCAGCCTCCTCGGGACGGATGGCAAAGCCGGGCGGGTCGGGGCAAATCGCTTCCCGGACGGGAACCTCCCCGCCGAATGGACTAGACCAGTAGTGGCGGTCGCTGGACGGGGATTCACTCGCAGGGGGAGTCGCCGCCGGTGCGCCCGGTGCGCCCGGTTACTGTGGATCCGTGGACAGCAGAGAAGCACTGGGATCGTGGCTGGAGGGCCCCAAGGCCGCAGCCGAGCGCATGGGGGCCGACTTCGGCTACCGCGGTGAGCGGCTGGGCCGCCCGCAGACCGGTCCCGGAGCGGTGGCCGGGCCGGGCCGGCGGATCGGCGCGCTGTTCGTCGACGGCTGGATCGCCAACATCATCTCCCTGGGCCTGCTCGCCCACGGCGACCTCGCCAAGGCCAACATCTACGGGCTGCCGGTCTTCTTCGCCGTCAACGCGATCCTGCTGGCGACCGCCGGCACGACCTTCGGCAAGCGGCTCTTCGGACTGCGGCTGGTCCGGCTGGACGGCAGCCGGGCGACCATCCCGCAGGTGCTGCTGCGCACCTTCCTGCTCTGCCTCGTGGTGCCGGCGCTGATCTGGGACCGGGACCAGCGCGGGCTGCACGACAAGGCGGTCGGCACCGTCGAGGTCCGGATCTGAGTCCTCGGAATCCTCGAGGACGGAACGCGTGAGAGGGGCCCTGCCGCCGGCGGCAGGGCCCCTCTCACGCGTTCCGTCCGTGTCCGACCGGCCTCAGCGGGCCTGGCCGCCCTTGGGCATCCGGGCGCCCTTGGGCATCGGGCCCTTGGGGATCGGCGCCCGGGAGAGCAGGTCACCCAGCGCGCGCAGCCGGTCGTTGGTCTCGGTCACCTTGGCCCCGGTGATGGCCCGCGGCAGCCGCATCAGGGTGATCTGCAGCTTCTTCAGCGGCACCTCGCCCTCGCCGTTGCCGACCATGATGTCGTGCACCGGCACGTCGGAGACCACGCGGGCCATCTTCTTCTTCTCGGCGGCGAGCAGCGGGCGGACCCGGTTCGGGTTGCCCTCGCCGATCAGCGCGATGCCGGCCCGGCCGACCGCGCGGTAGACCGCGTCCTGGTTGCGGGTGACCGCGACCGGGGTGGGGTTGGCGCTCCAGCCGCGCCGCATGTTGTTCAACACCGCCGCGACGGCGCCCGGCTGGCCCTCCATCTGGCCGAACGCGGACCGCTCGGCCCGGCGGCCGAAGACGATCGCGACGGCCAGGACGGCCACGATGAAGCCCAGGATCCCCAGGTAGATCGGGTGGCCGATCAGGAAGCCGATGGCGAGGAACACGCCGAACGTCAGGAGGCCGATGCCCCCGAGGATCAGGCCGATCTTGGTGTCGACCTGCTTGGTCATGATGTACGCCTGGCGGATCTGTGCGAGCCGCCCAGGAGTGTCGGATTTTTCCCTCGCCATGAGGGTCATGGTACGTGGCGCGACCTGCGGACAACGAAGCCCGGTCCCGATTCGGGTCGAACCGTGATCCGACGGCCCGCGTCGCACGCCCCCGGCACAGCCGCGGGGCCCGGTCGTTCGCACGACCGGGCCCCGCCGACTGTCAGGCCTCCGCGGCCGAGCGCCGCTCCAGCGCCTGCCGGTAGAGCCGGCCGGCCCGGTAGGAGGAGCGCACCAGCGGGCCGGACATCACCCCGGCGAAGCCCAGCTCCTCGGCCTCCTCCTGCAGCTCCACGAACTCCTGCGGCTTGACCCAGCGCTCCACCGGGTGGTGGCGCAGCGACGGGCGCAGGTACTGGGTGATGGTGATCAGCTCGCAGCCGGCGCCCACCAGGTCGGCCAGCGCCTGGCTGACCTCCTCGCGGGTCTCGCCCATGCCCAGGATCAGGTTGGACTTGGTCACCAGGCCGGCCGCCCGGGCCTGGGTGATGACGTCCAGCGAGCGCTCGTAGCGGAACGCCGGGCGGATCCGCTTGAAGATCCGCGGCACCGTCTCGACGTTGTGCGCCAGCACCTCGGGGCGGGACGAGAAGACCTCGGCCAGCTGCTCAGGCACCGCGTTGAAGTCGGGGATCAGCAGCTCGACGCCGGTGCGGCCGGCCGCGCGCTCCGCGGTCATCGCGTGCACCTGGCGGACCGTTTCGGCGTACAGCCAGGCGCCGCCGTCCTCCAGGTCGTCGCGGGCCACGCCGGTGATGGTCGCGTAGTTCAAGTCCATGGTGACGATGGACTCGGCGACCCGGCGCGGCTCGTCGCGGTCGAACTCGGCGGGCTTGCCGGTGTCGATCTGGCAGAAGTCACAGCGCCGGGTGCACTGGTCGCCGCCGATCAGGAAGGTCGCCTCGCGGTCCTCCCAGCACTCGAAGATGTTGGGGCAGCCGGCCTCCTGGCAGACCGTGTGCAGCCCTTCCTTCTTCACCAGCGAGTGCAGTGCGTTGTACTCCGGGCCCATCTTGGCCCGGGTCTTGATCCACTCCGGCTTCCGCTCGATGGGGGTCTCGCTGTTGCGGACCTCCAGGCGGAGAAGCTTCCTGCCGTCGGGTGCGACAGCGGACACGTGCGGCTCCTAGAAGTAGACGGGAGTACCCCCAGGGTACGCCTGTGCTTGTACGGTCGGCATCGGGCCGTTGCCCGGCAAACGCAGGGCAACACCGCTACCCGTGGGTAGATTCCCGGGCGCGCCCTGCGGATCGCGCCCAGGCCGGCCCGGGCCGTTCGGCGCCGGCCGGGCTCAGCGGGCGGCCGGCTCGGGCAGTTCGGCGAGCACCTCGGCGAGGCGCCGCTCCACCGCCGGGATCACCTCGGGCACCGGCACGTCCCGGCTCAGCTCGGAGCTGAGCGAGGCCACCCCCGCGTCCCGGATGCCGCACGGGATGATCCGGTCGAACCAGGTCATGTCGGGGTTGCAGTTGAGCGCGAAGCCGTGCATCGTCACGCCGCGCGCCACCCGGACGCCGATCGCGGCCAGCTTGCGGTCGTCGCCGCGCTGCCCCGCGTTGGACGGCGCGTACTCCGGGCCGGCCAGCCGCGGGTCGATGCCCAGCGGCAGGCCCATCCGCAGGGTCAGCTTGCCGATGTCCAGCACCTGCGCCGGGTCCACCTGGACGCCCGGCAGCTCGTCACCGAGCACCCAGACCCCGCTGCGGCCCTCCACCCGGGTGGTGGTCACGGCGAAGTCGGTGCAGGCCCGGATCAGCGCCTCCTCCAGCCGGCGCACATAGGCCACCACGTCCATCGGCTCGGGCAGCTTGACGATCGGGTAGCCGACCAGCTGGCCCGGGCCGTGCCAGGTGCCCTCGCCGCCGCGGTTCACCTGGACCACCGGGGTGTCGTCCAGCGGCAGGTCCTCCGGCTTGGTGCGCTTGCCGGCCGTGAACACCGGCGGGTGCTGGAGCAGTAGCACGGTGTCGGGGATCTCGTCGGCGAGCCGCAGGGCGTGCAGCCGCTGCTGCTCCTCCCACGCCTCCTGGTACGGGACCAGCTCCTCGCCGTTGCCCAGCCGGACGAACCGCACGTTCTCGCTCACCACTGCTCCTAGCCCAGACGACGCGAGCGAGCGCGGCCCCCGGCCGACCCGCCAACCTCGCCACTGTACGCCTGCCGGTCAACCGTGCGAGAGCAGCGCCAGCCGCAGGGCCAGCTGCAGCTCCAACGCGCGTTCCGGCCCGTTCCAGTCCCGACCCAGCAGCACCTCCACCCGGTCCAGCCGCTGCACCACCGTGTTCACGTGCACGTGCAGCTCGTCCTTGGCCCGGGTCAGGCTGCCGCCGCAGGCGAAGTAGGCGCGCAGGGTGCGGACCAGCTCGGTGCCGCGCCGCGCGTCGTACTCCAGCAGCGGCCCGAGGGTGCGGGCCACGAAGCCGGCCACCTCGTGGCCGTCGCCGAGCAGCACCCCGAGGAACCCGAGCGAGGCGGCCGAGGCGCCGTCGCCGGTGCGGCCCAGCGCGTGCAGGGCGCGGACGCAGCGCGCCGCCTCCGCATGGGCGGCGGCCAGCCCGGCCGGGCCGGCCGCCGGACCGCCGGCGCCGACCGTCACCGGCCGGCCGGCCAGCCGGGCCAGCCGCCGCGCCGCCGCGGCGGCCGTCCCGTCCGCACCGGCGCCCGGCTCCGCGGGCAGCAGCAGCACCACCGCGTCGTCGTGCTCGGCGCTGACCGCGCGGGCCCCGGCCGCCGGACGCCGCCCGAACAGGTACTGGGTGGCGGCCCCGGCCAGCCGGGACCGTCCCTGCGGCCCGGCCTCGGCGACCAGCACCAGGTGCGGGCGGGACAGGTCGACGCCGAGCCGGCGGCCCCGGGCCAGCAGCGCGGCCGGATCGCGGTCCGGCGCGGTCAGCAGATCGGTGAGCAGCTCGCCGCGCACCCGGTGCTCGGCCTCGGCGGCCGACCGGCGCAGCAGCAGGAGCAGCGCGGTGACCACGCCCGCCCGTTCGAAGAGCCGGCGGTCGGCGTCGTCCAGGTCCTCCCGTCCGGAGAGCAGCAGCGAGCCCAGCAGCTCCTGGCCGGCCAGCACCGCGCAGACCCAGCCGTCGCCGTGCCGCACCGCGCGGCCCTCGGTCCGGGACCGCTCCACCGCGTCGGCCAGCGCCGCCGCGGCGGCCCGCCCGGTACGGGAGTACCCCCGGCCGGGGGCGGGGGGAGGGTGCCCCTCGGCGTCCCGCACCGCGATCCGGCCACCGAGCAGGGTGGCGACCTCGGCGGCCACTTCGGCCACGTCCGCGCCGCGCAGCACCAGGTCGGTCAGTCGGTCGTGGACCTGCTCGGCCCGGTGCACGGCCGCCGCGTGCGCCCGGATCACGGTGTTGGCGGCGTTGAGCTCGGCCAGCGCGGCCCGGGTGTCGGCCAGCGCGGCGGCGGTGTCCAGCGCGATCGCGGCGTGCGCGGCCAGCGAGCAGAGCAGCGCGACCTGGTCGGGGGAGAAGGCGCGCGGCTGCCGGTCGGCCGCGAACAGCACCCCGACCACGTGGCCCCGGCCGTCGGCCGCGGACGCTCCCGTCCCGAGCAGCAGCGGCACCCCGAGGATCGCCACCAGGCCCTCCTCCGCGACTCCCGCGTCGATCCGCCCGGTGTGCCGGAACCGCTCGTCGGTGCGGTAGTCAGGGGTGGCGTACGGCCGGGCGGTCTGGGCCACCAGGCCGCCGAGGCCGTCGCCCAGGCTGAGCCGCAGGTTCTGGAAGAGGGGCGAGACCGAGCCGTCGGTGACCCGCATGTAGGTGTCGCCGGCCACCTCGTCCGGCAGGGTCAGGTAGGCGGTGTCGGTGCCCAGCAGCAGCCGGGCCCGGTGCACGATCGCCCGCAGCACCTGGTCGAGGTCGCGGGAGGCGGCCAGGTCGGTGGCGGTGTCGAAGAGTGCGGTCAACTCGGCTTCGCGCCGCCGGTGCTGTCCCAGCGTCCGGTGGACGGTGAGGGCCAGCGCGGTGGCCTCCTCGATCTCGGCGAGCGCCTCGGGCCCGGCGCCGTCGCGGCGGGCCCGGGCGGGTACGGCGGCGTAGTCCTCGGCTGCGGCTCCGGAGGCCAGCAGGTCGAGCAGCCGGCGCAGCGCGGGTGCGGCACCCGGGGCGGGCGGCGGTGCGGGGTCGCTCATGGTGCCCGACATGGTGTCAGAAACCGGCCCGGCGGCGGAAGATCACGGTGTGTGGGCAGCCACCACAGTACTGCCGTCCGGCATGGTGTTCACCGCCATGGCGGGCTCGGCGCCGACGACCCGTGCAACTCCAAACCACAACCGGCCCGTGTTCAGCGGATCGGACGCGTGCCCTTCACCCGTTCGGAGGATTGGCCGGCCATATCCGCCCAGAGCGCCCGAATGCTCGCTACATTCACGCCGATTCCCGACAGGGGCGTCGCGAACGGCACCGGGGGCCCGGGCCGCGGCGTCCGAGAGGTGTTGACTGATCATGTCCCAACGGCCTGCAACCGACAGCCCGGCCTACCATTCGCTCGACCCGGTGGACCCGCTGGACCCGCACGAGCGGCAGTCCGACCCGGCGCCGCACGGCGCAGCCCTGCCCGGGCCGCGCCAGGACGCCGGACAGCAACCGGACGGACCGGACGGGCCGGCCGCCGACGCCGCCGCGCACTCCGAGGCCGGCCGGGCCCAGAACCCGCTGCTGGCCGCGCTGATCGAGGAGGCCGGCTTCTCGCACGCGGGCCTCGCCCGCCGGGTCGACCAGCTGGGCCTGGAGCACGGCCTCGACCTGCGCTACGACAAGACCTCGGTGACCCGCTGGCTGCGCGGCCAGCAGCCGCGCGGCGCCACGCCCGCACTGATCGCCGAGGTGTTCACCCGTCGGCTCGGCCGCCGGCTCTCCGCCCAGGACATCGGCCTGGACGCCTGCGCCCCGGTCTACGCGGGCCTGGAGTTCGCCGAGACCCCGCAGGAGGCCGTCGACATCGTCGCCAGCATGTGGCGCAAGGACACCGGCCCGCAGTCCGAGCTACGCCGGATCGCCTTCACCCCGGCCGGTCTCGTGGTCCCCAGCCGCGACTGGCTGATCGGGCGCAGTGACGAACAGGTCGCCAGGGACGGCTCGGCGGGCATCTACGTGTCCGGCCCCGACGGGCCGCTGGCCAAGCTGGACCCGGCCCTCGACCACCCGGACCCGGGCGGTCGCGGCCCGCGCGGCACCCCGGCGGGCCGGGTGCCCTCGCAGGCCCGGCGGCCACTGGTCTCCGGCACCCGCACGGTGCCGCTGCCCGGCCCGGGCCAGGCCGGCGCGGCCGGTCACGACGAACGGCCGCGCCCGCAGCGGGCCGGGCTGCGGGTGGGCCGGGGCGACATCGCCGCGGTGCGCGCCGTGGGCGACCTGTTCCGGGCGCTGGACAACGCCTACGGCGGCGGCCACGCCCGGCAGGCCCTGGTCCGCTACCTGGAGAGCGAGGCCGAGCCGATGCTGCGCGGCCGGTACGGCGAGCAGATCGGCCGGGCGCTGTTCGGCGCGGTCGCCGACCTGACCAGACTCGCCGGCTGGACCAGCTTCGACATCGCCGCGCACGGGCTGGCCCAGCGCTACTTCGTGCAGGCGCTGCGGCTCTCCCAGGCGGCCGGCGACCGGGTGCTGGGCGGCTACGTGCTGATCACCATGAGCCAGCAGGCCGTCCACCTGGGCCACGGCCGGGAGGCGGTGCAGCTGGCCCGGGTCGCCCAGCAGGGCGTCGGCAGCTCGGCGCCGGCCGCCGTCCAGGCGCTGATGCACGCGGCGGAGGCCCGCGGGCACGGGATACTGGGCGACGTCCGGTCCTGCACCACCGCGCTGGTGCGGGCCGAGCGCTCGCTGGCGCTCTCCCGGACGGGCGACGAGCTGCCCTCCTGGGCCCGGTTCTTCGACGAGGCCCAGCTGGCCGACGAGTTCGCGCACTGCTACCGGGACCTCCAGCAGTGGCGGCCGGCCATGCAGCACGCCGAGAAGTCGCTGCGGTTGCGCTCCTCCGGTTACGCCCGCAGCCGGGTGTTCTGCCGGATGGTGCTGGCCGCCGCCCGGCTCGGCATGGGCGAGGTGGACGAGTCCTGCCAGCTGGCCACCGAGGCGCTGCGGGCGGCGGGTGAGATGCGCTCCGCGCGCACCGTCGAGTACCTGCGGGACTTCCACCGGCGGCTGGCCCCCTACCGGGGCAGCCCGGCCGCCCGTGCCTTCGAGGAGGCCGCCCGGCAGGCGGGGGTGCTCTGACCGGGCGTCAGCTGCCGCCCGGCGGGCGGGCTGCTCTGACCGGGCGTCACCTGCCGCCCGGGGTTGACGGGGTGCCGGGCCGGCCCGCCCGGCACCCCGTCAGACGCCGCTCGGCGCACTGCCGTCAGGCCGCCGCGCGGTCCTGGCCGGCCCCGGTGGCGGTGATCCCCAGGTCCCGCAGCACGGCCAGGGCCGCCCGGCGGCCGGAGACCATCGCGCCGTGGGAGCTGCTGGTGTCCCGGTGGTCCCCGCAGACGTAGAGGCCGGCCAGCACCCGGACCGGTCGGTGGAAGTTGTGCGGTGGCGGCATCGCCGGTACGGCGTCCGGCAGGTGACGGACGCTCAGGAAGTCCCAGTCCCGGGCGGGCACCTGGTAGAGCTCGGCGAGCCGGGTGCGGACCAGCGGCTCCGCCGCGGCGGGCCCGCCCGACCACGCGCGCCGGCCCAGCACCGTGGTGGCGACCAGTGAGCGGCCGGCCGGGGCGTAGGAGCGGTGCACCTGGCTGAGCACCAGGGAGTGCGAGACCGGCGCCGGGCCGACCGTGTGGTCCGCGTCCAGGAGCAGCAGCGGTTCGGTCAGCGGGGCGTCGGCGCAGGAGTGGTAGAAGGTCGTCACCGGGTGGAAGTCGGGCAGCCGCAGCCCCGGCAGCAACTCGACCGCGGACCGGGCGTCGGTGGCCAGCAGCACCGCGCGGGCACCGATCCAGCCGTGCTCCTCGGTCTGCACCCCGTCGGCGCCGACCGAGGTGACCCGGGTGTTCAGCTGGACGGCGCCGGCCGGCAGCATGGCGGCCAGCTGCGCGGGCACCGCTCCGGTGCCGGCGGCGGGCAGCGCCAGCCGGCCGCGGGCGTAGCCGCGCAGGACCAGGTCGGCCACCCGGCTGCTGGTGCCGAGCGCCGGATCGCTGAGCAGCGCGGTCAGCAGCGGACGCAGGAAGCCGTCCACCACCCGGTTGGGCAGGCCGCGTTCGGCCAGCGCCCGGGCGGCGGTGGTCTCCGGCCGGGCCAGCAGTTTGGGGACCGGCGCCGCGGCCAGGCGGCTGAGGGCGGCGCCGAGCCTGGCCTTCTCCAGCGGGCTGCCCAGCGGCGACCGGGAGGCCACCTGCCGGGTGCCGCCGAGCTGCGGGCTGCCGACCCGGTAGCGCCGGCCGGCGCTGTGCACCAGGACTCCGGGTGACAGCGGGCTCAGTCGCAGGTCGGCCAGGTCGAGCCGGCGGGCGAGCTCGGGGAATCCGGTGTTGAGCAGGTGGCCGCCGTGTTCCAGCCGGTATCCGTCCAGCTGGTGCCCGGCCATCCGGCCGCCGATCCGGTCGGTCGCCTCCAGGATCCGCACCTGGAGTCCGGCACGGTCCAGCGCCCGGGCGGCGGTGAGTCCGGCCAGTCCGGCGCCGACCACGACCACGTCGGGGTCGTCGGACCGGCTGCGGCGGGTGAAGTCGTGTGGGGTCACGGGTGAGCTCCCTCCCTGGTCCCGGATCTCCGGCCGGCGGACGGCTGCGGGCATGCCGGGATGGTCCAGGGGGTGATGCCCCGTCAGATGCTTGATCAGGCGGGCCGACCGCGCCGGATCCCCTGCCTCCGCGCGGTGGCGGTGGCACGGGCTGGGGGCACGCGATTGCGCCGTGCGCCGTCGCGTGCGCCCCTACGCCGGGGGTAGCGGGTGTGCGCGCGGTGCCGTGGTCAGGCCCGTGCGCTGCGGATCGTCAGCATCCCGACCGTCCGCGTCGCCCACTCGCGCACCATGCGTCACGCGGCCCGCAGGGCGTCGGCCACGTGCGGGTGGGCGAACCGGAAGCCCGCGGTGAGCAGCTTGTGCGGCAGCACCCGATGGCTGCCCACCACCTCGATCGCCATCTCGCCCAGCACCAGCCGCAGCGCCCACTCCGGCACCGACAGCACCGTGGGCCGGCCGAGCACCCGGCCGAGCGCCCGGGTCAGCTCGGCGTTGGTCACCGGGTGGGGCGCAGTCAGGTTGACCGGGCCGCTCAACTCCTCGCAGTCGATCAGGAAGCGGAGCGCGGCGACCTGGTCGGCCAGCGAGATGAAGCTCCAGTACTGCTCGCCGCTGCCCAGCCGTCCGCCCAGGCCCAGCCGGAAGAGCGGGAACAGCCGGGCACCCGCCCCGCCGGCGGAGCTCAGCACCAGCCCGGTGCGCGGGTGCACCACCCGGATGCCGGCCTCCGCGGCCGGATGGGCCGCGCCCTCCCACTCCATGCAGACCCGGGCCAGGAAGTCGTCCCCGGGCGGCGCGGTCTCGTCGACCACCCGGTCGCCGGTCTGCCCGTAGTAGCCCACCGCCGAGGCGCTGACCAGCACGGACGGCGGGGTGTCCAGCCGGGTCAGCGCGTTGGCCAGGGTGAGGGTGCCGTCCACCCGGCTGTCGCGGATCCGCTGCCGGTAGGCGTCCGTCCAGCGGTGGTCGGCGACCCCGGCGCCCGCCAGGTGCACGACGGCCTCGGTGCCGGCCAGCCCGGCCAGGTCGACCTCGCCGCGGACCGGGTTCCACCCCACCCCCACCGAGCCGTCGGCCTGCACCCCCAGCCCGGTCCGGTGGCGGACCAGCCGCAGCACGTCATGTCCGTCGGCCAGCAGGGAACGGACGAGGGCGGAGCCGATCAGCCCCGAGGAACCGGTGACAGCGATACGCATGGGGCCATCCTGGCAGCCGGAACCGGCCGGACCGCTGCTGACCCGCCCTCAGGTCTCCCGCCCTGTCTGGGAGTGCGCCCCGCCCGATACGGTGAGCCGGTGAGCACCTCCACCCCTCCCGGCTGGTACCCGGACCCGCGGGCCACCGGGCACGAGCGCTACTGGGACGGCCGCGTCTGGACCGAGCAGGGCCGGCCGACCGCACCGGCCGCGGGTCCGGTCTCCGACGCCTCGCCGGCGTACGGCCATCCGGCGATCCCGGAGTCGCTGGTGCTCTCGGAGCCGCCGGAGCCCGCGGGGTACGCCGGCCCGCCGCCGGCCCGGACGCCGGGCGGCGCGCCGCTCGACCCGCCACGACCCAAGCGCACCGGGCTGATCATCGGCATCGCGGCGGGCGGGGTGCTCGGACTGGTGCTCGCGGGCGGCCTCGCCCTCACGCTGTCCGGCGGCTCCGTCCGCAGCAGCGCCGCGGCGGGCGCACCCGCACCGGTCCCCGGCGCCGCCCGGCCCACCCACCAGCCCGACGGCGTCCAGCCGTTGGCCCCTCCGCAGTCCCTGCCGACCAGCGGCACGCTCCAGGACCGGCAGCACGGCTGGAACGTCCCGCTGCCCCAGGGCTGGCAGCCGGTCGGCCCGGACGGCGGCCACACCCTGGCGCTGGTCACCGGCCGGTACGACTGCGGCACCCCGGGCGGCTGTGTGCGCGGCAGCTTCTCGATCGACGCCGACCCCACCCGCGGCAGCGACGCCAAGCAGGTGGCCCAGGCGGCCATGGCCTCCTACGTCCAGCAGAAGTACGGCTCGGACGACCCCGATGTGCAGGGCGGCGGCGCGATCATCGTGGCAGGCCGCGCCGGGTTCGCGGTCCGCTGGCACCTCACCCCGCAGCAGGGCGCCTCGGTCTACCTGCTGCTGGTCGCCGTTCCTGCCGCCGACGGCGAGTTCACCACCATGGTCGGCTCGGTCGACGACAACTCCAAGGCGCCCGACCACTCGATCCTGGACCGCATCGCCGCCGGCATCACCGCCCTGGTCCCACCCACGGGGAGCGCCCAGCCGGGAGCTTAGGCTCTGCTGATCGCCGCGACGCCCGCCGGCCCCGGCGCCTGCTGGTGCGGGACGACACCCAGCGGTGGACGCCCGCCGCGCCGGCCCCCTGGTCAGTCGCCGAACCGCTCCCAGAGCCGGGGGAAGCGCCGGGCCAGCGTCCCGGGGTCGTCGAAGTCGAACGGCTGCCCCTCGGGCCGGCGGGGTTGGCGGGTGCCGAGGTCGGGCAGCGGCAGGCCGGTGAGCTGCTCGTGCGCCTCGTCGGCGGCGTAGCCGATCTCCTCGGCGTCGCCGTCCTCCTCCTCGTCGAAGTCGGGCACCAGCTCGGCCAGGTCGTCCGGGCGGTGCACGGCGCCCTCGAAGACCTCCCGGCCCTGGGCGATCAGCCAGCAGCGGAAGTAGTCGAACGAGTCCTCCGAGGCCTCGCCGAGCAGCAGCCGGGCAGCGCCCCACAGCTCCCAGGTGTACGCCCGCCGGAACCGAGCCTCGAACAGCCGAGCGAAGTCGATCACTTCGTCCGGCGTCAACTGCACCAGCCGCTCCACCAGCAGATCGGCCTGGTCCTGCGGATCACCGTCCGCGGCGTCCCGGGCCTCGTCGATCAGCTGCCAGAAGTCGGTCTCGTACATCACGCCCACCAGCATCGCCGCTGGGGAGCGCGGATGCATCGGTACGCGCCGGGGGAGCGGGGCGTGCGCTCGCCGGGTTGGGGTAACGCCGACTCGGTCGGGGCACCGCCCGCTCGGTCCGGGCACCGGAACGCCGCCGGCCGGTGCCCCACGGGGGGACACCGGCCGGCGGAGCTGCAGCAGACCCTTACAGACCGAGCTCGACCTCGAACTCGCCCGCCTCCAGGATCTCCTTGACGGCCACCAGGTAGCGGGCGGCGTCGGCGCCGTCCACCAGGCGGTGGTCGTAGGAGAGGGCCAGGTAGGTCATGTCGCGGATGCCGATGGCGGTGCCGCCGTCGGCCTCGATGACGACCGGGCGCTTCACGGTGGCGCCGATGCCCAGGATGGCGGCCTGGTTCGGCGGCACGATCACGGTGTCGAAGAGGGCGCCGCGCGAGCCGGTGTTGCTGATGGTGAAGGTGGCGCCGGACAGCTCGTCCGGGGTGATCTTGCTCTCGCGCACCTTGCCGGCCAGCTCGGCGGTCTTCTTGGAGATGCCGGCGATGTTGAGGTCGCCCGCGCCCTTGATGACCGGGGTCATCAGGCCCTTCTCCGAGTCCACCGCGATACCGATGTTCTCGGTGTCGAAGTAGGTGATGGTGCCCTCGGCCTCGTTGATCCGGGCGTTGACCACCGGGTGGCTCTTCAGCGCCTGGGCGGCGGCCTTGACGAAGAACGGCATCGGCGACAGCTTCACGCCCTCGCGGGCCAGGAACGAGTCCTTGGCCTTGCCGCGCAGCGACATGATCTTGGTGACGTCCACCTCGACCACGCTGGTCAGCTGGGCCTGCTCGTGCAGCGCCTTCATCATGTTGTCGCCGATGACCTTGCGCATCCGGCTCATCTTGACCGTCTGACCGCGCAGCGGGGACGGCGCGGCGGCGGCCTTCGGCGCGGCGGCAGCGGCCGGAGCGGTGGCCGGCACGGCGGCAGCGGCGGCCTTCGCGGCCTCGGCGGCGGCCAGCACGTCCTGCTTGCGGATCCGGCCACCGACGCCGGAACCGGTGATCGCGGAGAGCGCGATGCCCTGCTCGGCGGCGAGCTTGCGGACCAGCGGCGTGACGTAGGCGTCACCCGAGTCGGCGACCGGTGCGGCCGGTGCGGCCGGTGCGGCAACCGGAGCCGGGGCCGCCGGGGCCGCAGCCGCGGGAGCCGCAGGGGCGGCCGGGGCCGGAGCCGGGGCGGCGGGGGCCGGGGCAACGGCGGGGGCCGGAGCCGGAGCCGGAGCAGCCGGGGCGGCGGGGGCCGGAGCAGCGGCGGGAGCCGGAGCCGGAGCCGGAGCGGCGGCCGGGGCCGGAGCGGCCGGGGCAGCCGGAGCGGCCGGAGCCGCACCCGCCGCGCCGATCAGCGCGAGCTGGGCGCCGACCTCGGCGGTCTCGTCCTCGCCGACCAGGATCTTCACCAGGGTGCCGGCGACCGGCGACGGGATCTCGGTGTCGACCTTGTCCGTCGAGACCTCGAGCAGCGGCTCGTCGACCTCGACGGTCTCACCCTCGGCCTTCAGCCAGCGGGTGACGGTGCCCTCGGTGACCGACTCGCCCAGCGCGGGCAGCAGCACCGGGGTGGCGTCGCCGGCGGGGGCGGCCGGGGCGGCGGCCGGGGCCGGGGCGGCAGCCGGAGCGGCCGGAGCCTCGGCGACCGGAGCCGCGGGGGCGGCCGGGGCGGCGGCGGGAGCCGGAGCAGCCTCGGCGGCGGGGGCCGGGGCGGCGGCCGGGGCACCGGAGCCGTCCTCGATGATCGCCAGCTCGGCGCCGACCTCGACGGTCTCGTCCTCGGCGACCTTGATCGAGGCCAGGATGCCGGAAGCCGGCGCGGGGATCTCGGTGTCGACCTTGTCGGTCGACACCTCGAGCAGCGGCTCGTCGGCCTCCACTCGCTCACCCTCGGCCTTCAGCCAGCGGGTGACAGTACCTTCGGACACACTCTCGCCCAGCGCGGGCAGCGTTACTGAGACCGCCATGGTTTCAGCGACTCCTATCAAGTCTTGCGTTCAGGGAAGTCCGTGTGGACGGACCGGACAAGTGGTGCGGGCGAGAGCTGCTCAGTCGTGCGCGTGCAGCGGCTTGCCGGCCAGCGCCAGGTGCGCCTCGCCGAGCGCCTCCGACTGGGTCGGGTGCGCGTGGATCAGCTGCGCGACCTCGGCGGGCAGCGCCTCCCAGTTGTAGATGAGCTGGGCCTCGCCGACCTGCTCACCCATCCGGGCGCCGACCATGTGGACGCCGACCACGGCGCCGTCCTTCACCTGGACCAGCTTGATCTCACCGGCGGTCTTGAGGATCTTGCTCTTGCCGTTGCCGGCCAGGTTGTACTTGA
The DNA here is from genome assembly GCF_020907985.1 of Kitasatospora humi. Classification (GTDB taxonomy): domain Bacteria; phylum Actinomycetota; class Actinomycetes; order Streptomycetales; family Streptomycetaceae; genus Kitasatospora; species Kitasatospora humi. Next base: position 80,108 of record NZ_JAJJPA010000015.1, read on the forward strand.
CGGTGACGACCTTCTCCTTGCCGTACAGCTCGACCGCCTTGGCCTCGCTGATGCCCACGGAGGCGACCTCCGGGTTGGAGTAGGTCACCCGCGGCACACCGTCGTAGTCGATCGGCACGGCCTTGAGGCCGGCCAGCCGCTCGGCGACCAGGATGCCCTCGGCGAAGCCGACGTGGGCCAGCTGCAGGGTCGGCACCAGGTCGCCGACGGCCGAGATGGTGGGCACGTTGGTGCGCATGTACTCGTCGACCAGGACGTAGCCGCGGTCCATCGCGACCCCGACCTCCTCGTAGCCCAGGCCCTGCGAGACCGGGCCGCGGCCGATCGCGACCAGCAGCAGGTCGGCGTCGATCTGCTTGCCGTTCTCCGTCGAGACCCGCACGCCGGCCTCGGTGTACTCGACGCCCGAGAAGCGGGCCTTGAGCTCGAACTTGATGCCCCGCTTGCGGAATGCGCGCTCCAGCAGCTTGGAGGAGTTCTCGTCCTCCAGCGGAACCAGGTGCGGCAGGGCCTCGACGATGGTGACGTCGACGCCGAAGGACTTCCAGACGGAGGCGAACTCGACACCGATCACACCGCCGCCGAGGATGACGGCCGACTTCGGGATCCGGTCGAGCTTGAGGGCGTGGTCGGAGGAGATGATCCGGTCGCCGTCGATGGTCAGGCCGGGCAGCGACTTCGGCACCGAGCCGGTCGCCAGCACGATGTGGCGGCCCTCGACCCGCTGGCCGTTGACATCCACCGAGGTGGCCGAGGAGAGCCGGCCCTCGCCCTGGATGAAGGTGACCTTGCGCGAGGCGACCAGGCCCTGCAGCCCCTTGTACAGGCCGCCGACCACGTCGTCCTTGTACTTGTGGACGCCGTTGATGTCGATGCCCTGGAAGGTCGCCAGCACACCGAAGTCGGCGGCTTCCCTGGTCTCGTCCGCGATCTCGGCCGCGTGCAGCAGCGCCTTGGTCGGGATGCAGCCGCGGTGCAGGCAGGTGCCGCCCAGCTCGCCCTTCTCGATCAGGGCGACGCTCAGCCCGAGCTGGGCGGCGCGGAGCGCCGCGGCGTAGCCGCCGCTTCCGCCTCCGAGGATGACTACGTCGAAAACGGTGCTGGCGTCGTTCGCCACGTCACGTCCTCCATGCAATGGGTGTGGATCGTCCGGGCCGGTGCTGGTTCCGCCAGTACTGGTCGGAGGCCCTTGTGAGGCGCCCAGTCGTGCCGGAAATACATCTTCGCACTTGTTCACCGCGCCTGATGTCCGGGTCCGCGCCCCGGGGGGTCGGACGGCCGGGGCAGGACCCTGCCAGGACCCGGAATGACCCCTGTCTGCGCAGGTCAAGCCGGTGATCAGGCGGCTCCGGCGGGCCGCCGCGCCGAATCCGGCACGGCCCTATTCCACTGTGTGGAACAAAGTTTCGCCGGAGGCGAACAGAGAGATGAACGTGGCCTGCCGGGCTACCAATCGGTAACCCGCGGGAAAGCCAAAGGGCCCGGTGCGAGAAGCACCGGGCCCTTTCGGAGGAGCGGGGTCAGCCCGCGGTCTCGACCGCCAGCTGCACCAGGGTGCGCACCGCGGAACCGGTGCCGCCCTTCGGGGTGTAGCCGTACGGGGCGCTCTCGTGGAACGCCGGACCGGCGATGTCCAGGTGCGCCCACTCGATGCCGTCGGCCACGAACTCCTTCAGGAACAGGCCGGCCACCAGACCGCCGCCCATCCGGTTGCCCATGTTGGCGATGTCGGCCACCGGGGAGTCCATGGTCTTGCGCAGCTCGGCCGGCAGCGGCATCGGCCAGGACTGCTCACCGGCCCGGCCGGCGATCTCGTGCAGCCGGTCGCGGAACTCGTCGCTGCTGCTCATCACACCGAAGGTGCGGTCGCCCAGCGCCAGCACCATGGCACCGGTCAGGGTGGCCACGTCGACGATGGTGTCCGGGTTCTCCTCGCCGGCCCGCACGATCGCGTCGGCCAGCACCAGGCGGCCCTCGGCGTCGGTGTTGAGCACCTCGACGGTCTTGCCGCCGTACATCCGCAGCACGTCACCGGGGCGGGTGGCGGAGCCGGACGGCATGTTCTCGGCCAGCGCCAGCCAGCCGGTCACGTTGACGGCCAGGCCCAGTCGGCTGGCGGCGACCACGGCGGCGAACACGGCGGCGGCCCCGGCCATGTCGCACTTCATGGTCTCGTTGTGGCCGGCCGGCTTCAGCGAGATGCCGCCCGAGTCGTAGGTGATGCCCTTGCCCACGAAGGCGAGGGTGCCCGTGGCCTTCGGGTGGGTGTAGGCGACCTTCACCAGCCGCGGCGGGTTGGTCGAGCCGTTGCCGACGCCCAGGATGCCGCCGAAGCCGCCCTTGGTGAGCGCCTTCTCGTCCAGCACCTCGACCTTGAGGCCGTGCTCCTTGCCGACGGCCTGCGCGATGGCGGCGAAGGACTTCGGGTTGAGGTCGTTCGGCGGGGTGTTGACCAGGTCGCGGGCCCGGTTCATCTCCTCGCCCAGCACGGTGGCGCGCTCGACCGCGGCCTTGATCTCCTTGCTGCCCTTGCGGCCGGTCAGCACGGTGAGCTCGCCGACCGGCTCCTTGCCGCCCTCGGTGGTGCGGTAGGCGGTGAAGTCGTAGGCACCCAGCAGGCCGCCGAGCGCCACCGCCTCGGCCTCCTCGGCCGACTCGGCCGGCAGCAGCAGGCCCGCCTTCTTGGCCCCGGCCAGGGTGCGCGCGGCGACACCGGCGGCACGGCGCAGCGCCTCGCCGTCGAAGCCGTCCTCGGCGGCGTCACCGAGGCCGACGGCCAGCACGAAACCGGCCTTGACACCGGCCGGTGCCGGCAGCTTGGTGGTCTCGCCCTCGGCGCCGGTGGCACCCAGGGTGGCGAGGAGGTCGGTCAGCTTGCCCTCGAACGCCTCGGCCACGGCTTCCGCGCCGGCGGCGACCACCAGGCCCTTGGGGCCCTTGGCCACGCCGATCACCAGGGCATCCGCGCGCAGCGCGGTTGCGGAGGAGGTGCTCACAGACAGTGCAGTCACGTATTTGCGTCCTGTTCTTTCGCGGTCCACGGCCGGATTGCGGCATGGCTACAGCCCAAGCATGCTCCGTCGTGGCGGCGCAGGGCTACGGTGCGCATGGTAGTCCGCAGGTTGGGATGCCGTGCCCCTCGGGTTGCAGACGGTTCTTCAGGGGCCGAGCGCGACCGCGGCCAGCGCGGCAGTGCCGGCCGTCTCCACCAGTGCCCCCAGCACGTCGCCGGTGATCCCGCCGAACCGCCGCACGCAGCGGCGCAGCAGCGCGACGGCCGCCAGCTGGCCGAGGACCAGGGCCAGTGCGTACCGAGGGTGACGGCCGATCAGTGCCACCGCCGTCGCGGCGAGGACGGTCACCGCGACCGCCGCCCGGGTCGGCACGGTCGCGGCCACCATGGCGCCCAGGCCGCCCGGTCGGGCGGCCGGCACCCGCTCGCGGCATCCCCAGGCCAGCGCACACCGCCCGGCCGCGCCGGCGGTCAGGGCGGCCAGCAGGCCGCGCTCCGCCGAATGCCCGAACTGCTCGGCCAGCAGGGCCATCTGTCCGACCATCAGCAGGACGAGGGAGAGCACGCCGAACGGGCCGATGTCGGACTGCTTCATGATCCGCAGAGCGTCCTCGGCGGGCTTGCCGCTGCCGAGGCCGTCGGCCACGTCGGCCAGTCCGTCCAGGTGCAGCCCGCGGGTCAGCACGGCCGGTACCGCCACCGCGGCGACCGCGCCGAGCAGCGGCCCGGCGCGCCAGCCGAGCAGAGCGCCGACGGCCCCGGCCAGCGCCCCGACCAGCAGGCCGACCAGCGGCGCGGCCAGCATGGCCCGGCCGCCGGCCGCGCGGTCCCAGCGCTCGACCCGGACCGGAAGGACCGTCAGGGTGCCGAAGGCGAAGCGCAAGCCGGGCAGCCGCAGCCCGGGCAGCCGTTCGTCCGGCGTGCTCAGAGCTTGCCCAGCAGCTCGGCGGCGGTCGGCAGCGGGCGCGGCCGGCGGGGTGCGGACGGCAGCGCCGGCTCGAACAGCTCCTCCGCCAGGGTGTCGGAGGCGGCCTGCAGCAGCGGCAGCGCCAGGGTCGCGCCGACGCCCTCGCCCATCCGGATGTCCTGCTCGTGCAGCGGGGTGAGGGTGAGCCGGTCGTAGGCCTTGGCGAGGGCCGGTTCACCGGTGAGCACGGCGGCCCGCCACCACTCCGGCGCCCGGAACGCCACCCGCTGGGCGATCAGCGCGCAGGCGGCCGACACCACGCCGTCCAGCACCACCGGCAGCCGGCGCACCGCGGCCTGCAGCAGGAACCCGGTGATCGCCGCGAAGTCGGCGCCCCCGGTGGCCGCCAGCAGTGCCAGCTGGTCGCCGAGCACCGGGCGGGCGCGGCGCAGCGAGTCGCGGATCGCGGCGCACTTGACCATCCAGATCCGGTCGTCGATGCCGGAGCCGCGGCCGCAGACCGCCGCCGCGTCGGTGCCGCAGAGCGCGCCGACCAGCACCGCCGCGACCGTGGTGGAGCCCACCCCGAGGTCGCCGAGCAGCACCAGGTCGGTGCCGAGCTCGGCCTCCTCGTCGGCCAGCGCGGTGCCGACCGCGAAGGCCGCGGTGGCCTCCTCGCGGGTGATCGCGTCCATCCGGTCGATCCGGCCGGAGCCGCGGCGCACCCGGTGCGCGGTGACGTCCTCGGGGAACTCCTCCACCGGGGCGTCCACCGCCACGTCGACCACCCGCACCCCGGCGCCGTAGCGGCGGGCCAGCCGGGCCACCGGGGCGGTGCCGTCCAGCACCGCGTGCACCCGGCCGGCGGTGCCGCCGGCCGGGGACAGCCGGGAGACGCCCAGCTCGGCGATGCCGTGGTCACCGGCGAAGAGCAGCACCTTGGGCGCGCTGACCGGTCGCACGGGGGAGGCGCCCTGGACCGAGGCGAGCCAGTTGCCCAGCTCCTCCAGGCGTCCCAGCCCGCCGTGCGGCTGCTCCAGCTCCTGCCGGCGCTGCTCGGCGGCCCGGCGGGAGGCGTCGTCCGGCCGCTCGACCCGGGCGGCGAACATGTCGAGATCCACGGTGGTGTCCATCGCGGGGAACCTTACCAATCAGCCCCGGGAGTGGGGTCGCCAGTGGCGGGCCGGATCTTCCGGACGTCCTTCACCGTCATCACCTGGCCGGCCACCACCAGCAGCACCTGGTCGGCGGCCTCGGCGACGGCCATGTTGAGCCGCCCCAGCGCGTCCCGGAACCGCCGGCCGGACGCGGTGGCGGGCACCACGCCCAGTCCCACCTCGTTGCTGACCAGCACCACCCGGCGGGAGGTCAACCGGACGGCGTCCGCCAGCTCGGTGCACCGCTCGGTCACCGAGGCCTCGGCGAACCGGGCCCAGTCGCCGTCGTCCCAGGCCCCGGCCCGGTCCATCACATGGGTCAGCCACAGGCCCAGGCAGTCGATCAGCACCGGGGCAGGGTCGGATCCGTCGGCCAGCACCACGTCCAGGTCACAGGTCTCCGCGGTGCGCCAGCCGGCCGGCCGGCGCTCCCGGTGCAGCGCGACCCTGGCCGCCCAGTCGGCGTCGCCCGCACGGCTGCCGCCGGTGGCCACGTAGAGGACGTCCGGGTGCTCGGCCAGCAGCTGTTCGGCCCGGGTCGACTTGCCGGACCGGGCCCCGCCGAGGATCAGGGTGCGTGTCATACGCTCCATCCTGGCCCACCGGGGTTGACCGGTGGCAGGGCGGGCAGTCTGCCTGTCTGGAGTTCGCACGACTGAGACGACAGAGACGGAGTGGACCCATGGCGTGGACCTGGCAGTACCTGGGAGCGGACGGCGCGCAGCTGAGCCCGGCGACCGGCGCGGGCGAGGAGTTCTCCAGCCAGGGCGACGCGGAGAGCTGGATCGGCGAGGAGTGGAAGGGCCTCAAGGCGGACGGCGTCGACAGGGTGGTGCTGCTGGACGACGGCGCGCAGGTCTACGAGATGAGCCTGCAGGAGGGCTGACGGGTCCGCCGGGGCGGGCCCTACTTGGTGCCCACCAGGTGCAGCAGCGCGGCGACCTGGCGGTACGGGTCCTCGCGCCCGGCCCGCTCCTCGGCGTCCAGCAGGCGGCCGAGCTGGCGGCCGTCCACCGGGGCGGCGTGGTCCGGCGTCGCGTCGGTGAAGACCCGCACGCCGTACCAGTGCCGCAACGGCACCGACACTTCGCGCAGGGTGGTGGCCAGGTCGGCGAGCCGGTCGGCGCGGGCGGTCAGGCCGAGCCGGTTGGTGTAGTGGTCGGAGTCGAAGGCCTGCAGCGCGGCCCGCCAGTCGCCGGTGAGGCCGGCCCGCATGGCCAGCGCGTCACGGTTGCGGGCGAGCAGCGAGAGCAGGCCGCCGGGCGCGATCATCCGGGCCAGCGAGGCGATCAGCGGGCCCGGGTCGGGCAGGTACATCAGCACCCCGTGGCAGAGCACCACGTCGAAGCTGCCCGGGTCGAACCAGCGCCCGCAGTGGTGGCCGTCCCCGCTGAGCAGCCGGACCCGCTCGCGCACCTCGGGCGGCTCGGCGGCGAGCACCGCCTGGGCGGCGCCCAGGGTGACCGGGTCGGAGTCCAGGCCGGTGACCCAGTGGCCGGCCCGGGCCAGCCGGACCGCCTGGGTGCCCTGGCCGCAGCCGACGTCCAGCACCCGCAGCGGCGCCTCCACCACCCGCATGCCGAAGTGCTGCAGCAGCTGTTCGGCCAGCTGGCGGCCCACCATCTCCTGGCGGACCAGGTTGTGCAGTCCGCCCTGCCGCTCCAGCCAGGCTCCGGCGCCGCCGGCGAACGAGCCGCTGCGGGCCGGCAGGCCGTGCTGCTGGCCGCCGTGGTCGCGCTCGTGGCCACCGCCGGTCTGGCCGGGCAGCGCGTACAGGCCGGGCCCGGTGCCCGGAGCGGCGGGGGCCCAGTCGTACGGCAGCGGCTGCGTGGTCAGGGGTGCTCGCCCCGCTTCACCTGCGGCTTGGGCAGCCGGAGCCGGCGCAGCTGCAGGTTGCGCATCAGGCCGTACATCACGGCGCCGCGGGTGTCGGCCTCCGGGAACCGGTTGGTCAGCGACCGGCGCAGGCCGAGGCCCAGGCGCACGAAGTCGACGATCACCAGGATCAGGAAGATCAGGAAGAGCAGCGTGGAGAGCAGCTGCAGGGCCGGCACCCGGACGATGCTGAGGATCAGGATCAGCACGGCGAACGGCAGGAAGAACTCGGCCACCGACCAGCGGGAGTCCATGTAGTCGCGGGCGAACCTGCGCACCGGGCCCTTGTCACGGGCCGGCAGGGCGCGCTCGTCGCCGTTGATCAGGGCCTCGCGCTGCTTCTCGCGCTCGGCCCGCAGCCGCTCCCGGGACTGCCGGGCCGCCTCCTTGCTGTCCTTGGGCACGCTCACCCGGGTGCGGCGGCTGGCCTCGGCCTCGCTGCGCTTGGGGGTGGGGCGGCCCTTCTTCGCCTGCGGGTCGCGAGGCTGGGGCGCGGCGTCCTGCTCGGCCAGCGCGGTGGCGGAGGAGGCGGCTTCATCTGAACGGCGTCGGAACACGATGACAAGGGTACGGGGTGACCGTCCCGTACGGCGGCCCCCGTCCCGCGCGGGACGTGAGTAGGGGATGCAGATCCACCCAGGGGAGGAGGCCGGGACGGGCCCGGTCGTAGCAGTCTTGTTGCAACCGGGTGTACTGCGGTGATCGCCCCGCTGCACCTACACTCGCAGTAGATAATTCGGTACGAGAGAGCAATCCGCAGCCCGGAGAAGGGGGCACCCGAGGCCCATGAGCGACGGAATCATGAAGCGTATGGGGCTGATCTTCCGCTCCAAGGCCAACAAGGCACTGGACCGGGCGGAGGATCCCCGCGAGACGCTGGACTACTCGTACCAGAAGCAGCTCGAGCTGTTGCAGAAGGTCCGCCGGGGTGTCGCGGACGTCGCCACCTCGCGCAAGCGGCTGGAGCTCCAGCTGACCCAGCTCCAGCAGCAGTCCGCCAAGTACGAGGAGCAGGGCCGCAAGGCGCTGTCCCTGGGCCGGGAGGACCTGGCCCGGGAGGCGCTGACGCGCAAGTCGGCGATGCAGGGCCAGATCAACGACCTGCAGGTGCAGTACCAGCAGCTGCAGGGCGAGGAGGAGAAGCTCACCCTCGCCTCCCAGCGGCTGCAGGCCAAGGTGGACGCCTTCCGCACCAAGAAGGAGACCATCAAGGCCACCTACACCGCCGCCCAGGCGCAGACCCGGATCGCCGAGTCGTTCTCCGGCATCTCGGAGGAGATGGGCGACGTGGGCCTGGCGATCCAGCGGGCCGAGGACAAGACGGCGCAGATGCAGGCCCGGGCCGGCGCGATCGACGAGCTGCTCGCCTCCGGTGCGCTGGACGACCCGAGCGGGCTGCGCAAGGACGACATCGAGGCCGAGCTGGAGCGGGTGGCCGGCGGCAGCGACGTGGAGCTGGAGCTGGCCCGGATGAAGGCCGAGCTGAGCGGCGGCTCCACCGGCCCGGCGCAGCTGGAGCAGGGCAACGGCGGCGGCGCGCAGCAGCACCAGAACGGGCACGGCCAGCAGGACACCCCGCCGCCCACCATCAACTACCAGAAGTAAGTCCACCGGCTCGAACAGCAGGGAGAAACACCGCATGATCATGCGGATCATGGCTGAGGGCCAGTTCGAGGTGGCGGACGAGCACCTGAACCGACTCAACCAGCTCGACGACGAGCTGCTCAAGGCGCTGGACTCGGACGACGAGGGCAAGTTCCGCACCGCGCTGGACAACCTGCTCGGCGCGGTGCGCGAGGTGGCCGTCCCGGTGGCGGCCGACTACCTGGGCCCGTCCGACTCGATCCTGCCGCGCGACGGCGCCACCATCGAGGAGGTCCGGGAGTTGCTGCGGGGCGAGGGCGACGGCCTGATCCCGGGCCTGCCGGAGTAACGGTCCACCGAACGCCGAAGGGGCGGCACCCGCGAGGGTGCCGCCCCTTCGGGCGTGGGAGAAGAATCGTTACGGCAGGGCCAGCATCCGGTCCAGGGCCGCCTTGGCGTACTTCTCGGTCTCCGGGTCCACCGTGATCACGTTCGGCACCCGCCCCTCGACCAGCGACTCCAGCGCCCACACCAGGTGCGGCAGGTCGATCCGGTTCATCGTGGAGCAGAAGCAGACCGAGCGGTCCAGGAAGACGACCTCCTTGTCCGGGTGCGCCTTGGCGAGCCGGCGGACCAGGTTGAGCTCGGTGCCGATGGCCCACTTTGAGCCGGGCTCGGCGGCGTCCAGCGCCTTGATGATGTACTCGGTGGAGCCGACCAGGTCGGCGGCGGCGACCACCTCGTGCCGGCACTCGGGGTGCACCATCACGGTGACGCCCGGGATCCGCTCCCGGACCTCCTCCACCGAGTCCAGGGTGAAGCGGCCGTGCACCGAGCAGTGCCCGCGCCAGAGGATCATCTTGGCGTCGCGCAGCTCCTCGGCGGTCAGGCCGCCGTTCGGCTTGTGCGGGTTGTAGAGCACGCAGTCGTCCAGCGAGAAGCCCATCTCCCGCACCGCGGTGTTGCGGCCCAGGTGCTGGTCCGGCAGGAAGAGCACCTTCTCCCCCTGCTCGAACGCCCACTCCAGGGCCCGCTTGGCGTTGGAGGAGGTGCAGATGGTGCCGCCGTGCTTGCCGGTGAACGCCTTGATGTCGGCGGAGGAGTTCATGTAGGAGACCGGCACGGTCACGTCGGCGACACCGGCCTCCCGCAGCACGTCCCAGCACTCGGCGACCTGCTCGGCGGTGGCCATGTCGGCCATCGAGCAGCCGGCCGCCAGGTCCGGCAGCACGACCTGCTGGGCGTCGCCGGTCAGGATGTCCGCCGACTCGGCCATGAAGTGCACGCCGCAGAAGACGATGTACTCGGCCTCCGGGCGGGCCGCCGCGTCGCGGGCCAGCTTGAAGGAGTCGCCGGTGACGTCGGCGAACTCGATGACCTCGTCGCGCTGGTAGTGGTGCCCCAGGATGAAGACGCGGTCACCGAGCTTGGCCTTGGCGGCGCGGGCGCGCTCGACCAGCTCCGGGTCCGAGGCGGGCGGCAGGTCGCCGGGGCACTCGACGCCGCGCTCGCTGTTCGGATCGGCCTGGCGGCCGAGCAGCAGCAGGGCCAGCGGCGTGGCCGTCGGCTCGGTGAAGGTGCTGTCAACGGTGGTGGTCACGGGCGGCTGCCCTCCTGTGCGGCCGGACAGAACCAGCCTTCTCGTCTATCTGACGCTATCTATCATAACCTCGTCGGCGGCACTCCGACGATGGCCATCGTGTCGATGTGACGCGATCGTCTCGACGGATCGGCGTGACGTCAGGTCGACTCGACTCAGTGCGCACGGGTCCCGGCGATCATGGCCGGAAGCGTGTTTGCTGGGCTCCATGAAGGCAATCGCGATCCAACGCTACGGCGGCCCCGAGGTCGTCGAGTTCCTGGAGCTGCCCGACCCCAAGACGGATCCCGACGCGGTGCTGGTCCGGGTCAAGGCGGCCGGCGTAAACCCGGCCGACCGGCACGTCAGGGAGGGCGCGGCGGACGCCCTGCTGGAGGTGCGGTTCCCGCTGGTCATGGGCTGGGACCTGGCCGGCGTGGTCGAGCGGGTCGGTCCCGCGGTGACCGAGTACCAGGTGGGCGACAAGGTGATCGGCTGCGTCCGCAAGGACTGGGTGCAGAACGGCACCTACGCCGAGCTGGTCGCGTGCCCGGTGCGCACCCTGGCCCGCAAGCCCGCCTCGCTCGACTGGGCGCAGGCCGGCGGGCTGCCGCTGGCCGGACTGACCGCCTACCAGGGGCTGCACCGGGCACTGGCCGTCAAGCCGGGTGAGACGGTGCTGATCCACGCGGCGGCCGGCGGGGTGGGCAGCATGGCCACCCAGATCGCCGTCGCCCTCGGCGCCCGGGTGATCGGCACCGCGAGCGAGCACAACCACGGCTACCTGCGCTCTCTCGGCGCCGAGCCGGTCGCCTACGGGGAGGGGCTGGCCGGCCGGATCAGGCAGCTGGCCCCGCAGGGGGTGGACGCCGCCTTCGACCTGGTCGGCGGTACGGCGCCGGAGGTCTCCCGGGAGCTGGTCGCCGACCCCGGGCGGATCGCCTCGGTCGTCGACACCGGTGTGGTCGACCACGGCGGCCGCTACGTCTGGGCGCGCCCCGACCCGGCCGACCTGGCGGCCCTCGGGCAGCTCGCCGACAGCGGACGGCTCACCGTCAACGTGGCCGCCACCTTCCCGCTGGCCCAGGCCGCCTCCGCCCAGGAGCTGCTCGCGGAGCGGCGCACCCGCGGCAAGATCGTGCTGACCGTGGACTGATCACCGGATGGTGGACTGATCACCGGGGTCCGGGAGAATGGGGGCGGTGACCACCGTCCGCAATCCGAACCCCCTGGGAGACCGGCCAGCCATGAGCACCAGCAGACCCCCGTCCGAGCTGGGCGGAGTCTCCCTGGACGAGACCGACCGCCTGCTGCTGGCCCACCTGGGCCGGGACGGCCGGGCCTCGTACGCGGAGATCGGCCTGCTCGCCAACCTCTCGGCGACCGCCGTGCGCCGCCGGATCGACCGGCTGCGGGCCCGCGGGGTGGTGCGCGGCTTCACGGTGGTGCTCGACCCGGAGCTGCTCGGCTGGCAGACCGAGGCCTTCGTGGAGGTCTACTGCCGGGAGCGGACCGCACCCGAGGAGATCCTGGCCAGCCTGCGCCAGTTCCCCGAGGTGGTCGCCGCCTGGACGGTCACCGGCGATCCGGACGCCCTGGTCCACCTGCGGGCCGCCGACACCCGCCACCTGGAGGCGGTGATCGAGCGGATCCGCAAGGAGCCCGGCATCCAGCGCAGCCGCAGCTCGGTGGTGCTCTCCCGGTTGATCGGCTGACCCGCGGCCGCTCCGACCGGGGCGCGCAGGAATCCTGCGCGGGGGGCGCCGAAGACGCTCGAAAGCTGCTCGGACCGGCGCATTCGGACGCGCGGGTGACACCCCGCGCTGCCTACGCTGATCCGAGTTGTTCAGCCGAAGGAGTACCCCTGTGAGCACCGCACCCAACCGCATGCACCGGCCCGACAACGAGCTGGTGGACCTGGTCTTCGGCTACATGCGCGAGCGGCTGCAGTACGACCCGGTGCCGCTCGACCACCCCGGCGACGGCGAGCACCTGCGCGCGCACCTGGCCGGCCTGCTGAACGAGCACGGCAACGACCCGGCCGACGTGCTCAAGCTCTACGACCACGAGCTGTCCCGCGCGGTGATCTCCGCCGACAGCCCGCGCTACCTCTCCTTCATCCCGTGCGCCCCCACCAAGGCCGCGCTCCTCTTCGACATGGTGGTCTCCTGCGCCTCGCTGCAGGGCATCTCCTGGCTGGAGGCGGCCGGTGCGATCGCCGCCGAGAACCAGGTGCTGCGCCTGATAGCCGACCGGGCCGGGCTGCCCGGGACGGCCGGCGGCACCTTCGTCTCCGGCGGTTCGGCCGGCAACCTCTCCGCCCTGGTGGTGGCCCGCGACACGGCCCGCCGCAAGCTGGCCGGCCGGGACCAGCGCAGCGGGTCCGAGACCCGGCTGCGGATCGCGGTCGCCGACCAGGTGCACTCCTCGGTGAAGAACACCTTCAACATCATCGGCGTGGAGGCCTTCAAGGTCCCGACCGTCGACCGCCGGTTCACCGGCGAGGCGCTGCGGGCCGCGCTGGCCGCCGATCCCGACCCGGAGACCGTCATCGCCGTGGTCGGCACCGCCGGCACCACCAACGAGGGCATCATCGACGACCTCCAGGGCCTGTCCGAGGTCGCCCGCGAACGCGGCATGTGGTTCCACGTGGACGGCGCGTACGGCGGCGCCGGCCTGTTCGCCCCCTCGATCAGGGAGCGCTACAACGGCATCGAGCACGCCGACTCCTTCGTCGTCGACCCGCACAAGTGGTTGTTCGCGCCGTTCGACTGCGCCGCGCTGATCTACCGCGACCCGCGCCTCGCCAAGGCCGTGCACACCCAGGACGCCGGCTACCTGGACGTGCTGCACCACGAGGGCGACGAGTGGAACCCCACCGACTACGCCTACCACCTGACCCGCCGGGCCCGCGGCCTGCCGCTCTGGTTCTCGCTCGCCGTGCACGGCACCCAGGCCTACACCGACGCGATCGAGACCGGCCTCGCGCTGGCCAGGGACACCGCCCAGCTGATCCGGGAGACCGACCACCTGGAGCTGCTGCACGACCCGCAGCTCTCCGCGGTCTGCTTCCGCCGGACCGGCTGGACCGAGCAGCAGTACTACGACTGGTCGCACCAGCTGCTCGCCGACCAGATCGGTTTCGTCACCCCCACCGGCTGGGACGGCGAGACGGTGGCCCGGTTCGCCTTCCTGCACCCGGGCACCACCATGGAGATGGTCCGGGAGATCCTGGACACCATGGCCTGAGCAGGCCGCTCCTGACCGGTCGGCGGTACTCGGTCACAGGAAGGCGCCGTCGGGCAGGTAGGCGGTCGGCGGGCGCATCCCGCGCAGCGCCAGGTAACCGGCGTTCTCCAGGGTCAGCCCCAGGTCCAGGCCGACGTCCACCGCCCACTCCGCCTCCGCGGTGGCGTGCTCCACCTCGGCCCGGGTGCCGTGCGGCACCCGGGCCAGCGTCTCGCGCAGCAGCCGGGCCGCCAGTCGGCGGGAGGTGGCCGCCAGCAGCTTGACCGTCCCGCCGTCCCGGTAGCAGTAGCCGCTGCCGGCCAGGGTGTCGACCACCAGCAGCTCCTCGTAGTGCGCCAGCATCAGCCGGTGGTCGACCCCGTGCGCGGCGCCGCGCACCCGCCGGTCGACGGAGTCCAGCAGGTCCAGGTGCCGCTCGGTGCCGCGGTGCACCGGCAGCTCGCCCACCTGCAGCAGCGCCGACCGGTCCGTCTCGCCGGTCAGCCGCATGGTCGGGTACAGGGTGAAGCCGGCCCGGCGGTAGCGGCGGGCGGCGGCCGGGTCGGTCGAGACGGTCGTCATGCCGCGCAGGCAGCCGCGCCCGTGTTCGGCGGCCCGGTCCAGCAGCAGCCGGCCGATGCCCTTGCCCTGGAAGTCGGGCAGCACCGCGGTGAGCGCCGGCACCCACACACCCTCGCGGCGCAGCGACAGCGCGAACCCGACCGGTCGCCGGTCCACCACCGCCAGCCAGCAGCCCTGCGGGTCGTGGGCGACCAGATGCCTGGTCCGGGCCCGGTGGAAGACGCTCTCCGCCTCGGTCGGCCGGTGCGCCGGCCCCGGGGAGAGCGGGCCGAAGGCGGCCAGCGCGAGCTCCCGGACGGTCTCGGCCTCGGCGTGCGAGTCGTGCAGCTGACGCAGGATCATCCGACCATCCTGGCGGCTCGGCCCCGATCCGCGTCAGTGAATTCGCGCATGTGCGAGCATGGAACGGACAACGGAACGGGCGGCGCCCGGCACCGTGGAATCCACAAGACGCCAGATCCACTGCCCGGAATCAAATCGGGCAGCCGCTGGTTGGCACTGGCGGCACTACGTCGTCACAGACCGGGAGTAAGCAGATGACCGTCCAGGACGAGACCACCGTCGAGCGTGGTCTGCTCCTTACCGATGCCGCTGCGGCCAAGGTGAAGGCCCTGCTGGACCAGGAAGGCCGCGACGACCTCGCGCTGCGCGTCGCCGTGCAGCCGGGCGGTTGCTCGGGCCTGCGGTACCAGCTCTTCTTCGACGAGCGCTCGCTCGACGGCGACGTCGTCAAGGAGTTCGGTGGCGTCAAGGTCGTCACCGACCGGATGAGCGCCCCTTACCTCGGCGGTGCCACGGTCGACTTCGTCGACACCATCGAGAAGCAGGGCTTCACCATCGACAACCCGAACGCCACCGGTTCCTGCGCCTGCGGCGACTCGTTCAGCTGATCCCCGAGCGGATCGGAAGGGGCGGCCCCCGGAGTTCTCCGGGGGCCGCCCCTTTTCCCGCTCAGTTGCCCGCGCTCACCGGCCCGCCCTGCGGCGCCGACTCCAGCGGCACCGGGGTGCCGTCCCGCAGGCTCACCACCGAGCGGCCGTTCAGCGGCTGCGAGAGGGTGCCCACCACGGACTGGCGCTTGGCCAGTGCCGGGCAGTTCTGACCGGACGGCGCGGGCTCGCTGATCACCACGTCGACCCCGACCACGCCGCCCGGCTTCTCGTTGACCTTCAGGGCGTACTTGTCGCAGATGCCACCGGTGAAGAAGACGGTCAGCTGGTTGCCGCTGGCCAGGTAGTTCTCCGGCTTGAACGCGGTGGCCGGGTGGATCGGGTCGACCGGGAGCGGCGAGCCGGGGGCCGGGCTCTTGCGCGGGGCCGAGGGGTTGCCCCCGGGCAGGGTGCCGCTGCCGCCTCCGGAGGCGCCGGCCTGGCCGGTGGCGGGGGCGCCGGACGGGGCGGCCGGGGAACCGGCGGAGGGTGCGGCGGAGGCCGAGCCGCTCGGCCCGGTCGAGGCGCCGGCCGACGCCGCGGCACTCGTGCTGCTCGTGCTGCTCGCACCGCCCGCGGCGCTCTTGGCGCCACCGCTGCTGCCGCACGCAGTGACCGCCGCCGCGACCGAGAGCAGCAGCGCGGCGGCCGCCAGGGCCCGCCTGGGGCGGGTCGGCCGACCGGTCGGCGCGGCCGGGTGGGTGGCGGTGGTCTTGTCGTCCATGGTGCGACGTCCTCCAGTTTCGGCGGATCCCTTGAACAGCGTCGGCTGCGCGGATCTGACGTGGCCCGGAGGAAACCGGTTCCCGGCCCGAGCGGGAGAATCCTCAGGCGGGCGTCACAGGCCGTACTCCGCCATCCCGGCGACCAGTGCCCTGGCCCTGGCCGGCACCGTGATCGGCCCGCTGGGCGCACGGCCCGGCTGGGCGGCGCCCTCCAGCAGCGGCCAGAAGGCGCCGAGCCGCCGGGAGGAGTCCAGCAGGGCGTCGAGGGTGTCCGGGTCGGCCTCACCGGGCAGCACGCCGGAGGCCTGGACGGGGGAGGGACTGGGCAGCATGGGATGCGCTCCGATCGCCGGCCGCGGCGCCGTCGCCGCGGCGTCCGGAGCCCGGGCGGGCCCCGCTGATCGCGACCCTAGGCCGCCGCCGCGGGGAGCGGCCAGCCCTACCCGCAGGTAGTCGCTCGGACGGTTGGGGCGGTACCGCCGCGCCCCGGCCGGTACCGTTAGGGGGTTGGCCAGCCGTCCCCCGATGAGGAGACCCTCCCGTGCGCATCGCCGTCGCCGCCTCGATCGCCACCGATCACCTGATGACCTTCCCGGGCCGGTTCGCCGACCAGTTGGTCCCGGAGCAGCTGCACACCGTCTCGCTCTCCTTCCTGGTCGACTCGCTGGAGATCCGCCGCGGCGGGGTCGGCCCCAACATCGCCTTCGGCATGGGCCTGCTGGGCCTGCGGCCGGTCCTGGTCGGCGCGGCCGGCGCCGACTTCGCCGAGTACCGCTCCTGGCTGCAGCGGCACAACGTGGACACCGACTCGGTGCACATCTCCGAGACCCGGCACACCGCGCGCTTCATGTGCACCACCGACGAGGACCACAACCAGATCGCGTCCTTCTACACCGGTGCGATGGCCGAGGCCCGCAACATCGAGCTGCAGCCGGTCGCCGAGCGGGTCGGCGGGCTCGACCTGGTGCTGATCGGCGCCGACGACCCGCAGGCGATGGTGCGCCACACCCAGGAGTGCCGCAGCCGGGGCTACGCCTTCGCCGCCGACCCGTCGCAGCAGCTGGCCCGGCTGGAGGGCGACGACATCCGCGAGCTGGTGGACGGCGCCGCCTACCTGTTCACCAACGAGTACGAGGCCGCGCTGATCGAGTCCAAGACCGGTTGGAGCGGCGAGGAGATCCTGGGCCGGGTCGGCACCCGGGTCACCACGCTGGGCGCCAAGGGCGTGCGGATCCAGCGCAAGGGCGAGCCGGACCTCACCGTGCCGTGCCCGCCGGAACTGGTCAAGGCCGACCCGACCGGCGTCGGCGACGGCTTCCGGGCCGGCTTCCTGGCCGGCCTCGCCTGGGGCCTGGGCCTGGAGCGGGCCGCGCAGATCGGCTGCATGCTGGCCACCCTGGTGATCGAGACCGTCGGCACCCAGGAGTACGAGCTGCGCACCGGCCACTTCCTGGAGCGCTTCGGCGCCGCCTACGGCGAGCCGGCCGCCGCCGAACTGGCGGCCGAGCTCGGCTGACCCCGTCAGCCCACCCGTCGCACCAGGTACGCGAAGCCCCGGTCCGCCCCGTAGGCGTCGGCCGGGGCTTCGCCCTCGTAGGCCTGCCCGCGCATCTCGCACCAGGCCGGGATGTCGAGGCGGGCGGCCTCGTCGTCGGCCAGTACCACCACCAGCCCGCCCACCGGCACCTCGCCGATCCGCTTGGCCAGCTCGATCACCGGCAGCGGGCAGCGCCTGCCGAGTTGGTCCACCACGAGCGGGGCGGTGGCCGGGCCCGCCCCCGCAGGAGCCGGCAGGTCCAGGCCCAGCGGCTCGCGGACCCGGGAGACCAGCTCGGGCAGGACGGTGAGGAACCGCTCCACCTGCTCGGCGGTGGTCCCGGTCGGCAGTGAGAGCCGCACGTTGCCTTCGGTCAGTGCCCCCATCGCCGCGAGCACGTGGCTCGGGGTCAGGGTGCTCGAGGTGCAGGAGGAACCGGACGACACCGCGAAGCCGGCCCGGTCCAGCTCGCCGAGCAGCACCTCGCCGTCCACGTAGAGGCAGGAGAAGGTGACGATGTGCGGCAGCCGGCCGACCGGATCGCCGACCACCTCCACCTCCGGCACCAGCCGCGGCACCGCGGCCCGGATCCGTTCCACCAGGGCGTGCAGCCGGGCGTTCTCGGCCGCCGCCTCGGCCTGGACGGCGCGCAGCGAGGCGGCCGCGGCCACGATCGCGGGCACGTTGACGAATCCGGGCACCCGACCGGCCTCCCGCTCGTCGGCCGGCAGCGCGGAGTTGAACCGGGTGCCCTTGCGCACCGCCAGCACCCCGACCCCGGACGGCCCGCCCCACTTGTGCGCGCTGGCCGTCAGCAGCGACCAGCCGCCCGGCACGGCCGTCCGCCCGGCGCTCTGCGCGGCGTCGACCAGCAGCGGACAGCGTTCTTCCCCGAGGGCGCCCAGCAGCTCGGCGGTCTCGGCCACCGGCTGCACCGTGCCCACCTCGTGGTTGGCCGACTGCAGCACGGCGAGTGCGGTGTCGGGCCGCACCGCGGCGGCGAAGTCGGTGGGGGAGACCCGGCCCAGCCGGTCCACCGGCACCGCGGTCACCTCCCCGCCGTCCGCCTCGAACCGCTCGGCGGTGTGCAGCACGCTCGAGTGCTCCACCGCGGAGTGCACCAGGTGACGGCCCGTCCGGCGGCGGCCGCGGAGCGCCCCCAGCATGCCGAGCTGGACGGCCTGGGTGCCGCTGGCGGTGAAGGAGACCTCGTCGGGGCGGGCGCCCAGCACCTCGGCCACGGTCTCGCGGGCCGCGTCGAGCAGCATCCGGGCCTGCCGCCCGGAGCGGTAGAGCCGGGCCGGGTCGGCCCAGCCCTCGTCCAGGGCGGCGGTCAGCGCCTGCCGGGCGACGGGGTGCAGCGGGGAGGCGGTGGCGGCGTCGAAGTAGACGTTCTCGTTGGGCGACACATCCGACACGCTATCCGGCCCTCACGGCCCATCAGCCCAGCCCCGCGAGGGCGAGGAGAATGTCCGCTTCGTCCCCGCTCGACGGGCCGTCACCCGGCCGTCCCGACGCCGTCACTCGATCGGGTGTCCGGGCCCGGAAAGGCCCCGATGACCTGGGAGTCCGCACCTGCCGGGGCTGATCGGGTAGGCGGGCGGCGCGTTACCGGGACCTGCTCGTCAGGTCCACATAAGCCTGGAGTAGGGTTTGGCCCGCATAAGCATTCAAACCGTGCCCGTGGACGGGTCGCCGGGGAGGCTCACAGCAGTACTCCTGGGGGCGGCGCGCAGCGGGCGAGACTTCGGGAAGGCGCTACGTGAGTCCCAACGGCTCCGACCGCTCGCCGCGGCGCACGATGCGGCGGAAGCTGCCTCAGGCGCTGGCACTGGGCCTCGTCATCGCGACCGCTACCGGCTGCTCGGCCAATGACCTGCCCAGGCTTGGCCTCCCCAGCCCCGTGACCACGACTGGACATCTCGTCCTTCAGATGTGGCAGGGGTCCTGGATCGCGGCGCTGGTGGTCGGCGTACTGATGTGGGGTCTGATCCTCTGGAGCGTGATCTTCCACCGGCGCAGCCGCACCGGTATCGAGATCCCGCCGCAGACCCGCTACAACGTGCCGATCGAGGCGCTGTACACGGCGGTCCCCATCGTCATCGTCTCGGTCCTCTTCTACTTCGTCGCCCGCGACGAGGCGAAGCTGACCTCGGTCTCGGCGAAGCCGCAGCACTACGTCAACGTGGTGGGCTTCCAGTGGAGCTGGGCCTTCAACTACGAGAACACCGAGACCCCTGACCCCAACAGCCAGGTCGCCGCGTACGACGTGGGTACTCCCGGGAACCTGCCCGTGCTCTGGCTGCCCGTCAACGAGTCGGTGCAGTTCCGGCTGACCTCCCGCGACGTGATCCACGACTTCTGGCCCGTCAACTTCCTGATGAAGATGGACGTGGTGCCGGGCGTGGTGAACCGGTTCGAGGTCACCCCGACCCAGATCGGCACCTATGACGGCAAGTGCGCGGAGCTCTGCGGCGTGGACCACTCCCGGATGCTCTTCAAGGTGAAGGTCGTTTCGCACGACGACTACGTGAAGCACCTGCAGGACCTGCGGGCCAAGGGCCAGGCCGGCGCGGTGCCCTCGGGTATCACGAGCATGGGAAGTGAAGAGAAGTGACCATCCTCAACGAACCCGCCGCAGCCGGCGGGGCTGGGGGCACCGTCGCGGCGGGGAAGGTCAAGCGCCCCCGTACGCCCGGCGCCACCATCATCAAGTGGCTGACCACCACTGACCACAAGACGATCGGCACGCTGTACCTCGGTACCTCGTTCGCGTTCTTCCTGATCGGTGGCATCCTGGCGCTGGTGATGCGCGCCGAGCTGGCTCGTCCCGGGACCCAGATCCTGTCGAACGAGCAGTTCAACCAGGCCTTCACCATGCACGGCACGATCATGCTGCTGATGTTCGCGACCCCGCTCTTCGCGGGCTTCGCGAACTGGATCATGCCGCTGCAGATCGGCGCGCCCGATGTCGCCTTCCCGCGGCTGAACATGTTCGCCTACTGGCTCTACCTGTTCGGCTCGCTGATCGCGGTCGGCGGCTTCCTCACCCCGCAGGGTGCGGCGGACTTCGGTTGGTTCGCCTACTCGCCGCTGTCGGACGCGGTCCGCTCGCCGGGCGTCGGCGCCGACATGTGGATCATGGGTCTGGCCTTCTCCGGCTTCGGCACCATCCTCGGTGCGGTCAACTTCATCACCACCATCATCTGCATGCGCGCCCCCGGCATGACGATGTTCCGGATGTCGATCTTCGTCTGGAACGTCCTGCTGACCGCCGTGCTGGTGCTGCTGGCCTTCCCGGTGCTCGCCGCCGCCCTGTTCGCCCTGGAGGCGGACCGCAAGTTCGGGGCGCACGTCTTCGATCCGAACAACGGTGGAGCCCTCCTGTGGCAACACCTGTTCTGGTTCTTCGGCCACCCCGAGGTGTACATCATCGCGCTGCCGTTCTTCGGCATCGTGTCGGAGATCGTGCCGGTCTTCAGCCGCAAGCCGATGTTCGGCTACTCCGGTCTGATCGCCGCGACCATCGGCATCGCCGGCCTCTCGGTGACGGTGTGGGCGCACCACATGTACGTCACCGGCCAGGTGCTGCTGCCCTTCTTCTCCTTCATGACCTTCCTGATCGCCGTCCCGACCGGGGTGAAGTTCTTCAACTGGGTCGGCACCATGTGGAAGGGCTCGCTGAGCTTCGAGACCCCGATGCTCTGGACGGTCGGCTTCCTGGTCACCTTCCTCTTCGGTGGTCTGACCGGTGTGCTGCTGGCCTCGCCGCCGATCGACTTCCACGTCTCGGACTCGTACTTCGTCGTCGCCCACTTCCACTACGTGGTCTTCGGCACCGTCGTCTTCGCGATGTTCGCCGGGTTCCACTTCTGGTGGCCGAAGATGACCGGCAAGATGCTGGACGAGCGCCTCGGCAAGATCACCTTCTGGACGCTGTTCATCGGCTTCCACACCACCTTCCTGGTGCAGCACTGGCTCGGCGCCGAGGGCATGCCCCGACGGTACGCCGACTACCTGGCCTCGGACGGCTTCACCACGCTGAACACCGTCTCGACCATCGGCTCCTTCCTGCTCGGCATGTCGATCCTGCCGTTCCTCTACAACGTCTGGAAGACCGCCAAGTACGGCGAGAAGGTCGAGGTCGACGACCCGTGGGGTTACGGCCGTTCGCTGGAGTGGGCGACCTCCTGCCCGCCGCCGCGGCACAACTTCCTCACCCTGCCGCGGATCCGCTCCGAATCCCCGGCGTTCGACCTGCACCACCCGGAGATCGCCCAGCTTGACTACCTGGAGCTGCACGGCCACACGGCCAAGCACCTGGAGGGCGTCGCTCCGGCCGAGTACGACATGCCGGGCAAGAAGCAGGAGGGTGGTGCCTGATGAAGGAACAGGGCAAGATCTTCGCGGGTTTCGCCGTCTTCATCCTGATCATGGCGATCGTCTACGGGGTGTGGACCGACTCGCACGACGGTCACGTCGAGGCGGCCGGCACCACGGCACTCTTCCTGGGCTTCGGCCTGTGTGCCTTCATCGGCTTCTACTTGGGCTTCACGGCCCGCCGGGTGGACCTGGGCGCGGGCGACAACCCCGAGGCCGAGGTCTCGGACGACGCCGGTGAGATGGGCTTCTTCGCCCCGCACAGCTGGCAGCCGCTCTCCCTGGCGATCGGTGGTGCGCTCGCGTTCATGGGCGTCATCTTCGGCTGGTGGCTGATGTTCTGGGCCGTCCCGATCATCCTGATCGGCCTGTACGGCTGGGTCTTCGAGTTCTACCGCGGCGAGAACCGCAACCAGTAGGCTCCGGCACCCACGCACCGGCGGGACCCCTCTTCGGAGGGGTCCCGCCTGTTTTGTTGCTCCGGCCGAGTACCAGATTCACCCCGGCGGGTGCAGCGGCGTGCGTCGAGCGGATCCGGGTGCGGTGATGTTCCTACGATCTGATGCGTCGTCCAACCCGAGGAGGATCCGGTGGACGTCAGATGGGCAGGAGACCGGGGGAGCAGCACCGGGCGGGGCCGTCACGCGACGGTCTGGCTGGTGCTCACCCCGCTGCTGGTCGGGCCGCTCGCGGCCTGCTCCGGCGGCGGCAACGGAACGACCCCGCCGCACTCGATCGACGCCGGCCGCCTGGTGCACACCTCGGCCGCGGGCGACACCGACCCGGGCAAGCCGTTCACGGTGACGGCGCAGGGCGGCGGCACCCTCACCGACGTGACGCTCAGCGGCCCGGACGGCAAGCAGGTGGCCGGCGCGCTGGACCCCGACGGCCACGGCTGGCACAGCACCACCCCGCTGCTCCCGGCGACCCACTACACCGCCCGGATCGCGGCGGCCGACGGCCGCGGCGGCCGCGGCCAGACCACCGCGGACTTCACCACCAAGGCGGCCGACAAGACGCTCACCGTGACCCTCGGCCCCGACCTGGGCCGGGACACCTACGGCGTGGGCGAGCCGCTGACCGCGGAGCTCTCCGAGCCAATCAGCGACCCCGCCGTGCGGCAGCAGGTCGAGAAGGCCCTCACGGTGACCTCCACGCCCGCGGTGACCGGCGCCTGGTACTGGGTGGACGACAAGAACCTGCACTTCCGCCCGAAGGACTACTGGCCCACCGGCGCCAAGGTGAAGCTCGAGTGGACCGGCCAGGGCCTGGAGATCGACGACCACGGGACGTACGGCGGCCCGGCCACCGATGTGGCGTTCACGGTCGGCGACCGGGTGGAGGCCGTGGTGGACGCCGCCAGCGACCAGCTCACCTTCAAGCGCAACGGCGCGGTGGTGAACACCATCCCGGTGACCACCGGCAAGCCCGGCTTCGACACCCGCAACGGCATCAAGGTGGTGCTCGGCCAGGAGCGCTCGGTGCAGATGAAGAGCGAGACCATCGGCATCGCGCAGGGCAGCAGCGAGGCCTACGACCTCAACGTGGAGTGGGCCACCCGGGTGACCTGGAGCGGCGAGTACGTGCACGCCGCCCCCTGGTCGGTGGCCTCCCAGGGCGTCGCCAACGTCAGCCACGGCTGCACCGGCATGAGCACCGACAACGCCAAGTGGTTCTACCAGAACACCCGGATCGGCGACATCGTCCAGGTGGTCAACAGCAAGGGGCGCCAGATGGAGCCGTTCGGCAACGGCTTCGGGGACTGGAACGTGAGCTGGGACGACTGGCTGAAGGGCAGCGCCCTGGGCAAGCCGGTCAGCACCGACGCCCCGCCGGAGGCCGCGCAGGCCGCCGCCACCCTGCGTCCGCAGTTCTAGGCCGACGGCTCCAGGGCCGCCCCCGGCAGGCCCCCGTAGACGAGGTCCAGCGCGCCGACCACGGCCGCCTGGGCCTCGTCGCGGTCCAGGCCCAGGCGGTGCACCCGCTCGGCGTACTCGTTGGCCGCCGTGCTGGCCAGCCGGTGCGCGGTGTCCCCCACCGCGGCCACCAGGGTGCCGCGCCGGCCGTGGGTCTCCACCACGCCGTCCGCCTCCAGCTCCCGGTAGGCACGGGCCACCGTGTTGGCCGCCAGGCCCAGTTGCTCGGCCAGCGCCCGCACGGTCGGCAACTTCAGCCCGGCCGGCAGGGCGCCGGCCCTGGCCTGCTCGGCGATCTGCGCGCGCAGCTGCTCGTAGGGGGGAGTGGGGCCGGCGTGGTCGATGCTCAGCTGCACTTGCTGCGGCTCCTTCTGCGGGGGGCTGACGAGGCGTCACCATATTGTGCACCCGCGACCGGGCGGCCCGGATATGCCAAGGGCCCCTGCCCGGCGGATGCCGGGCAGGGGCCCTCAGGTGGCTGACGCGCTGTGCTCTCTACCGAGAGCGGAGATCAGTGGTGGCCGTGGCCGCTGGTGATCTCCTGGTGCTCCTCGGCGGTCGGCTTGGGGATCTGGCCGTGCTCGCCGAAGTAGCCCTCGGACAGCTTGGCCCGGGTCTTGGTCATCAGGCCGACCTTGCGGGCGACACCGTTCTCGTCGACCTCGGCGGGCAGCTCGACCGGCTCGTACTGCTCGTGCGCGGTGAGCGTGTGCAGCTTGTCCTGCGGGAGCTGGGCGTGCACCTCGATGAACTCACCGTGCGGCAGCCGCTTGATGACACCGGTCTCGCGACCGTGCAGCACCTTGTCCTTGTCACGGCGCTGCAGGCCGAGGCACCAGCGCTTGGTGACGAAGTAGACGATCACCGGGACGACGAACGAGCCGACCCGCACGAAGTACGTGATGTCGTTCAGCGACAGGTGGAAGTGCGTCGCGATCAGGTCGTTGCCACCGCCGGAGAGCAGCACCAGGTAGAGGCTGATCCAGGCGGCACCGAGGGCGGTGCGGACCGGGGCGTTGCGCGGGCGGTCCAGGATGTGGTGCTCGCGCTTGTCGCCGGTGATCCAGGCCTCGATGAACGGGTAGACCGCGATCATCAGCAGGACCAGCGGGAAGAGCATCAGCGGGATGAAGACGCCCAGGTTCAGGGTGTGGCCCCAGGCCCGGATCTCCCAACCCGGCATGACACGGATCAGACCCTCGGCGAAGCCCATGTACCAGTCGGGCTGGGCGTCGGTGGAGACCTGGTCCGGGCGGTACGGGCCGTAGGCCCAGACCGGGTTGACCGAGGCGATCGCGGACATCGCCGCGATGATGCCGAAGACCAGGAAGAAGAAGCCACCGGCCTTCGCCATGTAGACCGGCATCAGCGGCATGCCGACGACGTTCTTCTCGGTCCGGCCCGGGCCCGCCCACTGGGTGTGCTTGTGGTAGAAGACCAGGATCAGGTGCGCCACCAGCAGGCCGAGCATGACGCCCGGGATCAGCAGCACGTGGATGGTGAAGAACCGCGGCACGATGTCGGTGCCGGGGAACTGCCCGCCGAACAGGAACATCGCGATGTAGGTGCCCACCAGCGGGACGGCCAGGATGGCGCCCTCCATGAACCGGATGCCGGTGCCGGAGAGCAGGTCGTCGGGGAGCGAGTACCCGAGGAAGCCGTCGAAGAAGCCCAGGAAGAGCAGCAGGAAACCGAAGATCCAGTTGATCTCACGGGGCTTGCGGAACGCGCCGGTGAAGAAGACGCGCATCATGTGCACGAACATCGCGGCGACGAACACGATGGCGGCCCAGTGGTGGATCTGACGGATCAGCAGACCACCGCGGACCTCGAAGCTGATGTTCAGCGTCGAAGCGTAGGCCTCCGACATCCTGATGCCGTTGAGCGGGGCGTAGGAGCCGTTGTAGACGACCTCACCCATGCTCGGCTTGAAGAAGAGCGTCAGGTAGACGCCCGTCAGGATGATGATGATGAAGGTGTACAGGCAGATCTCACCGAGCATGAAGGACCAGTGGTCCGGGAAGATCTTGCGCAGGTTGGACTTGGCGAGGGAGTAGATCCCCAGCCGGCCGTCCAGGTAGTCCGCGGCGGCCTCGGCCTTGTTGGCAGGCTTGGCGCGGGTGCTGGCCGGTGCGGCCGTCTTGGCGCTGGCCGAGGAACTCATGCGTTGCGCTCCCAGAAGCTCGGGCCGACGGGCAGGGTGAAGTCCTGGGTGGCGATCAGGTAGCCCGAGGCATCGGTGGTGATCTTCAGCTGCGGCAGCGGGTGGCCGGCCGGGCCGAAGATGACGCGGGCGCCGTCCGACAGGTCGAAGGTCGACTGGTGGCACGGGCAGAGCGCGTGGTGGGTCTGCTGCTCGTACAGCGAGATCGGGCAACCGACGTGGGTGCAGATCTTGGAGTAGGCGAGCACGCCCTCGAAGCCCAGGGCCGCGGACTGCGGGTCCTTGATGTCGGTCGGCTGGAGGCGGACCAGCATCAGCGCGTCCGTGGCGATGGCCTCCTGGAAGTCCTCGTCGGACTCCTGCAGACCGCCGGGGCGCAGCGCCGAGGGGCCGGGCTTGGCGAAGGTCAGCGAGCCGACCCCGATGTCCTCGGCCTTCATCGGCAGGTTGGTGTTCATGTTGATCAGGCGGATCGGGTTGGTCGGAGTGGCCTCCTTCCAGCCCGTGACGTCCAGCTTCTCCTCCGGCAGCGGGCCGAGGTCGCGCAGCAGCACCACGCCGGAGAGCGGGACCAGGGCCATCGAGCCGATCAGGGTGTTGCGGATCATCTTGCGGCGGCCGAAGCCCGACTCGGCGGCACCGGTCTTGAACTTCTGGATGACGTCGGCGCGGACGTCGTCGTCGGCCTCGATCGCGTGGCGGTCGTCGGCGATCTCGACGTCCGACATCAGGGTGCGGGCCCAGTGCACGGCGCCGGCGCCGATGCAGAAGAGCGCCACGCCCAGGGTCATGCCGAGCGCGAAGTTCAGGGCGTTGATGTGACCCAGCGGGAAGACGTAAACGATCTTCGACGGGTCGATGGCCACGTACGAGGCGATGAAGCCCACGGTGGCCAGCATCGAGACGATGAACAGCAACGACACCTGGCGCTCGGCCCGCTTGGCGGCCCGCTCGTCGATGTCGGTCCGGCGCGGCTCGTGGGGCGGCAGGCCCGGGTCCGCGAACGGGTTGTCGGCAGCAGCTACGTCGCCGTGCCCTTCGCCGGCGCCGTGCGCCTGCGGCAGCTTGTCGTCTGACATGTCCTGGCTCATGACTTCTTGGCCTTGGTGGTGTGGGCGGCAACCCAGATCGCGATGGCGATCAGGACGCCGAGGCCGAAGATCCAACCGAACAGGCCCTCGGTGACCGGGCCGAGGCTACCCAGCGAGAGGCCACCGGGGTTCGGCGCCTCGTTGGCCTGGTAGCGGACGAAGGCCACGATCTCCTGCTTCTGCTTCTCCGGCATGGTGCTGTCCGGGAAGGAGGGCATGTTCTGCGGGCCGGTCTGCATGGCCTCGTAGATGTGCTTGGGGTCGACGTTCTCCAGCGACGGGGCGTACTTGCCCTGCGTCAGCGCACCACCCGCACCGGCGAAGTTGTGGCACTGCGAGCAGTTGGTACGGAAGAGCTCGCCACCCTTGGCGATGGCGTCCGTCTCGGTCGCGGTGTACTGGTCCTTGGTCGGCGTCACCGGGCCGGGACCCAGCGAGGCGACGAAGGCGGCCAGCTGGTCGATCTCGGGCTGGCTGTAGATGGGCTGCTTGCGCGGCACCTGGGCGCCGGGCTGCTGGGCGGGCATGCGGCCGGTGCCGACCTGGAAGTCGACGGCGGCGGAACCCACGCCCACCAGGCTCGGGCCCATGGTGGTGCCCTGGCCGTTCAGGCCGTGGCAGGAGGAGCAGCCCACGGCGAAGAGCCGCTTGCCCTCGTCGATCGCGAGCGACTGCGCGGAGCTGTCAGCCTGGGCCTTCTCGGCGGGCGCGAACGCGGCG
This sequence comes from Kitasatospora humi, assembly GCF_020907985.1. Classification (GTDB taxonomy): domain Bacteria; phylum Actinomycetota; class Actinomycetes; order Streptomycetales; family Streptomycetaceae; genus Kitasatospora; species Kitasatospora humi. The sequence continues at coordinate 107,495 of NZ_JAJJPA010000015.1, forward strand.
TACAGCCCCCCGGAGGCCACGAGGGCGAAGAGTAGGACGACCAGCGCCGCCAGTGGGTGGCGCCGTCGTGCGGAGAGCTTTTTCACGGATTAACCCCGGTGTCAGGATCTGGTCGTCTGGTGGTGGCCCGGTGTCGGTGACGGCACCGGCAGGGGGCAGGGAGCACGGGCAAAGGACCCGGCGCCACTGGGGCATTCGGGTCCGGCCGGCGAGCCAGCGACCTGATCGGCTACTTGATCAGGTAGATGGTCGCGAAGAGGCCGATCCAGACCACGTCGACGAAGTGCCAGTAGTACGACACGACGATCGCCGCGGTGGCCTGCTCATGCGTGAACCGCTTGGCGGCGTAGGTCCGCCCCAGCACCAGCAGGAAGGCGATCAGACCGCCCGTCACGTGGAGCCCGTGGAACCCGGTGGTCAGGTAGAACACCGTGCCGTACGGGTCGGAGGACAACGAGAGGTGGTCCTTCTTCACCAGCGAGGTGTACTCGTAGATCTGGCCGCCGATGAAGATCGCGCCCATCACGAAGGTGACCGTGAACCACGAGCGGAGCTTCTTGACGTCACCGCGCTCGGCGGCGAACACGCCGAGCTGGCAGGTGAGCGAGGAGAGCACCAGGATCGTGGTGTTCACGGAGGAGAAGGGGACGTTGAGGGCATGCGCCTTCTCGGCCCAGAAGTCTGGTCCCTTCACGGAACGCGCCGTGAAGTACATCGCGAAGAGGGCCGCGAAGAACATCAGCTCGGAACTCAGCCAGACGATGGTTCCGACACTGGTCATGTTCGGTCGGTTGACCGATCCATGCGCGTGCCCGGTTTCTGTTGCTGTTGCTGTCGCCACGACCGACATTATGTCGGTCCCTTATTCCGTCTTCACGCCGGGGGGTCTCCCTCGGAGTGTCCGGTGCGTGCGGTATGCCCGGATGCCGGTACCAGCGGCTTTGCTCCCGACGGGGGGTCTCCGAGGGCCCGTCAGCACCGTCGGCTGACCGCCCATCGCCCGGACGGGTGACGGTCACTCACGCGAGTGGCGCCAGCCGGATCCCGGTGCCGCAGAGGAGATAGTGCCGGATGCTCACCGGGACGGGGGAAGCGGGAGTAGCATCCGGAGGTGGTGGACGTGGTCTGGATCACATTCGTCTGACACATGGGAGCAGGTCCGATGACGTACGGCAGCGACGAGACGCTCACCGTCCTCGTCTACAGCGACGACCGCAACACCCGGGCGCAGGTGACCTCGGCCCTCGGCCGGCGCCCGGCCGCCGACCTGCCGGAGCTGGAGTACCTGGAGTGCGCCACCACTCCGGCGGTGCTGCGGGCACTGGAGAAGGGCGGCGTGGACCTGTGCGTGCTCGACGGCGAGGCGGTGCCGGCCGGCGGGCTCGGCCTGGCCCGGCAGGTGAAGGACGAGATCTACGGCTGCCCGCCGGTCCTGGTGCTGATCGGTCGTCCGCAGGACAGCTGGCTGGCCGCCTGGAGCCGGGCCGACGCGGCGATCTCCCAGCCGGTGGACCCGGTGGCGCTGGCCGAGGCGGCCGCCGGCTTGCTGCGCAGCCGGCTGGGCGCCCGCACGCTGTCGAGCTGAGCCGGGCCGCCTCCGGTCCCGCCGGTCAAGACGGACGGGCCGCCGGGCAGCGCGGCGCAGTCTCAGAGGAAGAGAAGGGCCGCCGTCCACCGGACGGCGGCCCTGCCGCGCTCGTTAGGCTGGCGACGACCTGTTTCGTCCGCACCTGATGCGAGCTGGAGAGTCGGCCATGGTGAATGTGAAGCCTGTGAGTGGCGGTAACCACCCCACGCAGGTGAGCCGCACCTGGCCGGACGTCCTCTCGGTGCTGCTGGGCGGCGACGACCTCAGCCGGGCCGACACCGCCTGGGCGATGGACCGGATCATGAGCGGCGAGGCCAGCCCGGTCCAGGTGGCCGGCTTCATGGTGGCGCTGCGGGCCAAGGGCGAGACGGTCGACGAGATCTCCGGCCTGGTCGAGGCGATGTACCAGCACGCCCGGCCGCTGGTCATCCCCGGGCCGGCGGTGGACATCGTCGGCACCGGCGGCGACCGGGCGAAGACCGTCAACATCTCCACCATGTCCGCGGTCGTCGCGGCGGCGGCCGGCGCCAAGGTGGTCAAGCACGGCAACCGGGCGTCCTCCTCGGCCAGCGGCTCCTCGGACGTGCTGGAGCGGCTCGGGGTGCGGCTGGACCTGACTCCGCGCCGGGTCGCCGAGGTGGCCGAGGAGATCGGCCTCACCTTCTGCAACGCCGCCACCTTCCACCCCGCGATGCGGCACACCGCCGCCGCCCGGCGCGACCTCGGGGTGCCGACCGCGTTCAACATCCTCGGCCCGCTCACCAACCCCGCCCGGGTGACGGCCCATGCCGTCGGCTGCTTCGACACCCGGCTGGCCGGACTGATCGCCGGGGTGCTCGCCGAGCGCGGCTCCACCGCCCTGGTCTTCCGCGGTGACGACGGGCTGGACGAGCTGACCATCTGCGACAGCTCCCGGGTCTGGCTGGTGCGTGACGGGCAGGTGACCGAGACCGTGCTCGACCCGCGCCGGCTCGGCATCGAGCGGGTGGGCATCGAGGCGCTGCGCGGCGCCGACCCGGAGTACAACGCCCGGGTGGCCCGTCGGGTGCTGGGGGGCGAGCACGGCCCGGTGCGCGACGCCGTGGTGCTCAACTCGGCGGCCGCACTGGTCGCCCTGGAGCTCACCGACGCGCCGCTGACCGAGCAGCTGGCCGCCGCGATGAAGCGCACCGCCGCCGCGGTGGACTCCGGCGCGGCGATCGGACTGCTGGACCGCTGGGCGGCGGCCACCGCCGGCTGACGCCCCGTCGACCGATCAGCCGTCCGGATGGTGGAAAGGGCGGTTGACCGTGTCTCCAGGGTGTGCATAAGGTCTGCGTCAGGTCATGAGTGACAGCGCGACAAGCCCCAGCTTGCTGTCCGGCAACCCTCCGTCCGTGGCGGGGTGCCCTGGGTGAAGACCGGGCTCGGCGGCGACAGGTCCGCAGGGCAAGCGCGGACCACCGGACGACACGCACCCCCGGGGTCCTTGACCCCAGGAGGAGTGCGTTCCCATGACGTCCAACCAGCTGACCGCCGACTGTGCCGCCCCGCTCGCCGTGCTCGGCGCCGACGTCCAGGTGCCGCTGGTCTCCGGTGAGAAGGTCGGCTACGCCGCGCTCGACTACGCCGCCAGCGCCCCCGCCCTGCAGCGGGTCTGGGACGACGTGGCCGGCTACGCCCCTTATTACGGCAGCGTGCACCGCGGCGCCGGCTACCTCTCGCAGCTCTCCACCGACCTGTTCGAGCAGAGCCGGCGCACCGTCGCCGACTTCCTCGACCTGCGCGACGGCGACCAGGTGGTGTTCACCCGGGCCACCACCGACTCGCTCAACCTGCTGGCCGGCGCGGTGCCGACCGACACCCGGGTGTTCGCCTTCGAGACCGAGCACCACGCCTCGCTGCTGCCCTGGCGGCAGGCCGGCCTGACGGTCGGCTACCTGCCGGCGCCGCGCTCGCACGCCGAGGCGGTGGCCGCGCTGGACGCCGCCCTGGCCGAGGCCCCGCACGGCCCCAGGCTGCTCTGCGTCACCGGCGCCTCCAACGTCACCGGCGAGCTGTGGCCGGTGGCCGAGCTGACCCGGACGGCCCACCGGCACGGTGCCCGGGTGGTGCTGGACGCCGCGCAGCTGGCCCCGCACCACCCGGTCTCGGTCCGCGAGCTGGACGTCGACTGGGTCGCCTTCTCCGGCCACAAGCTCTACGCCCCGTTCGGCGCCGGCGTGCTGGCCGGTCGCGCCGACTGGCTGGACGCGGCCGAGCCCTACCTGGCCGGCGGCGGGGCCTCGCGCACCGTGGCGCGGCAGGCGGACGGCTCGGTCGCCGTCGAGTGGCACTCCGGTCCGGCCCGGCACGAGGCCGGTTCGCCCAACGTCATCGGGGCCCTTGCCATCGCCTCGGCCTGCCGGGCGCTCGGCGAGACCGGCTTCGACCGGCTGCGGGCCCATGAGCAGCTGCTGATCGACCGGCTCACCGCAGGCCTCGCCGAGATCCCCGAGGTCCGGGTGCTCAACCTGTTCGGGGAGGGCGCGCCGCGCGTCGGGGTGCTCTCCTTCGTGGTGAGCGGCTGGAACAGCTCGCACTTCGCGGCGGCGCTCTCCGCCGAGTACGGGATCGGGGTGCGGGACGGGCTGTTCTGCGCCCACCCGCTGGTGCGCACGCTGCTGGACCAGCAGGACGCGGCACCCTCGGCGTGCGGCGCCCCCGAGCCCTCGCTGCCGGGGGAGCGCAGCCTCAACGCGATCCGGGTCAGCTTCGGCGCCGGCACGCCGGGGGAGCACGTGGACCGGTTCCTGGCGGCCGTGCGCGAGCTGGTCACCGACGGGGCGCGCTGGACCTACCGCAACGAGGGCGGCCGGTGCGTCGCGGACACCCGCCGCTGAGGTGGGCCACCCGGCCGGGGGGCGGGCGGTCGGCACCGGGGTGGCGGGCGGTCGGCGCCGGGCCGACCGCCCGTCAGCTGTCCAGGCCGATGGCGAAGGCCGCCTCCAGGTCGTGCTGGGAGTAGGTGCGGAAGGCGATGTGGGTCTCGGTGCTCACCACGCCCGGCACCTTGTTGAGGCGGCCCGGGATCACATCGGCCAGGTCGTCGTGCCGACGCACCCGGACCATCGCGACCAGGTCGCACCCGCCGGTCACCGAGTACACCTCGCTCACCCCGTCGATCGCCGCGATGGCTTCGGCGATCTCGGGGGTCCGGTCGATGCTGGTCTTGATGAGCACGATGGCTGTGATCACGGCGTGGCTCCTGGTCGGCGGATGGGCTCAGGGTATCCGGCCCGGCGGCCCAGGGCCCAGAGGGCGAGGAACCCGCCGGTGAACCCGATCACGTGCGCCAGGTAGGCGACGCCCGGCCCGGCCTGGTCCGCCGACCACCACTGCGTGGCGAACCAGAGCCCCAGCACCAGCCAGGCCGGGAAGCGCAGCGGCAGGAAGAGGAGCACCGGCACCAGCGCGGTCACCCGGGCCTTCGGGTAGAGCCGCAGGTAGCCGCCGAGCACCCCGGCGATCGCCCCCGAGGCGCCGACCAGCGGCCGCAGCGCCTGCGGGCCGGAGTGGGTGGTGAGCGCGTAGCCGTAGGTCGCGAGCAGCCCGGCCGCCAGATAGAAGACGAGGAACCGCGACCGCCCGAGCCGCTGCTCCACCGCCGGGCCGAAGACGAAGAGGAAGAGCATGTTGCCCAGCAGGTGCAGCCAGCCGCCGTGCACGAAGAGCGCGCTGACCGCGGAGACCGCCGGCAGCTTGCCCGGGGTGCGCTGCGGCGGGCAGTCCGGCAGCACCGGTGCCAGCCCGGCCAGCTGGGCGGACGTCAGCGGACGGTCGCTCAGCAGCTCCGCCGGGACGGCGCCCCAGCGCTGCTGGTAGCGCTGGGCGGCGCAGGCCCGGGCGGCGGGCTGGGTGCCGTAGGCCGGGTTGACCCCGCTCGGCCCGGCCAGGAAGACCAGGCAGTTCACCGCGATCAGTAGGTGGCAGACCAGGGGTGCCGACTGCGCTCGGGTCGGGAGCATGAGCCGATGCATTCCGCGTCGAACCGGTGATGACACCCCGGTGACGGCGAACGAGTGAGCCGTCCGGGAGCTCGGGGCGGCGGCCGGGTGAGCCGTCCAGCACGTGGACGATCGGCCATCCGGCGGCCGCCGCCAAGGGCCCAGGCCCTAGGCTTGGTGCCCTGGCCGGAACCCGCTCCGGACCAGCGAACGAGAGGACTCCCATGCCCGTCCCCGTGCCCACGGCCGAAACCCGCTGGCGCTGCGCGCTCTGCGGCAATCTGACCCGTTTCGACGTGACCAAGTCCTCCCGGGTCGTCGAGTTCGTCCACCTCGACCTGGCCGGCGAGCCGCAGGTGGAGGAGCGCGAGGTGCTCAGCGAGACGGTGGAGTCGGTGCGCTGCCGCTGGTGCAACGCGGTCGACCAGGTGGAGCTGGTGCCCCGGCCGGACGCCGCCGGGGAAGCCTGACACCCTGGACCGGTGAGGGTGCCGCGTCCTGCGTGGTGTTCGTGGGATGCCGCGCACGAGACAATTGCACCGAGCGGTGTGTCAGGAGACCAGGGATCGGAGCCGAGGACGCGATGGACGCAGCGAGTCAGGCCGCCGAGTCCGAGGGGCCCCAGCCCGCCGGCGGTGAGCCGGTGGCGGCTGACGTCCCGAGCGACACCGGGGCCGGGCCGGTCGAGCAGCTCGACCGCCCGCTCCCCGAAGGCGTGCGCCGCCGGGTGGTGGGGCTGGCCGCCGACGCGCTCGGCGGGCTGCCGCTGACCGAGGTGCCGGCCACCCTGCGCCCGTACGCCAAGTTCACCGCCGCCCGCCGCGCCCGGTACGCCGGGACGGCGGTGGCCGCGGCGCTGGAGGCCGACCCGGTCTTCCGGACCCGGATAGCGGACCGGCTGCGGACCGGCCAGCCCGACCTGGTGGCGGCCCTGGAGGCCGGCCAGGTGCCGGGCGCGGCCGAGCCGCTGGACGTGGCGGCCGCCGCGTACCTGCTGCGCACCCGCGGCTGGACCCGCTTGGTGGCCGAGGCCGGTGAGCAGGCGGAGCGGGCCGAGGTGGCCGACGCGGCCGCCGAGGCCGCCCGGCTGGTGGAGAAGCTCCAGGAGGAGCTGGCCGCGACCAAGGCGGCGGCCCGGGCCGACCTGGAGCGCCAGCGCGCCGAGGGCGAGGGAGCGCGCCGCGAGCTGGAGGCGCTGCGCAAGAAGGTGCGCAGCCTGGAGAGCGACACCCGCCGGGCCCAGGCGGAGAGCCGCAAGCTGCAGGGCGAGCTGGACACCGCCAAGGCGGTGGCCGCCACCGAGCGGACCGGTCTGGAGAGCGAGAACCGGCGGCTGCGCCACCGGGTGGCCGAGCTGGAGGGCGCACTGGAGTCCGGCCGCCGGTCGGCGCGGGAGGGACGCAGCGTGGCCGACATGCGGCTGCGGCTGCTGCTGGACACCGTGCTGCAGTCCGCCCAGGGCCTGCAGCGCGAGCTGGCGCTGCCGGTCACCCAGCTGCACCCGGCCGACCTGGTGGACGCCGTGGTGCCGGGCACGGCCTCGCCGCACGACGTGGCCCGGCGCGCGCTGGCCGAGGACGATCCCGCGCTGCTGGACCAGCTGCTGGCGATCCCCCAGGTCCACCTGGTGGTGGACGGCTACAACGTGACCAAGACCGGCTACCCGGCGCTGCCGCTGGAGCAGCAGCGGCTGCGGCTGCTCGGCGGCCTGGCGATGCTGGCGCAGCGCACCCAGGCCGAGGTGACCTGCGTCTTCGACGGGCAGGACCTGGACGTGCCGGTGATCATGGCACCGCCGCGCGGGGTGCGGGTGCGGTTCAGCCGGACCGGGCAGACCGCGGACGAGCTGATCCGCCAGCTGGTCCGGGCCGAGCCGCAGGGCCGCCCGGTGGTGGTGGTGTCGGCCGACCGGGAGGTGGCCGACGGCGTGCGCGAGGCCGGTGCGCGCCCGGTCTCCTCGGTCCTGCTGCTCAACCGCCTGGCCCGGAGCTGAGCCGCTGTTCGCGCACCGACGGCCCGCTGGTGGTGAAGGCCCGGTGAAAGCCGTTCGACCGGGGCCGGTTCGTGGGTCGGGAGAGTGGCGCCGGCATCCGATGTTCAGTAGGGTCCGGCGGCAACCCTGTTTTTCCGGCCACTCACCCGATCAGGTGGGGCGTCGGTGGAAGAAGGAGCGGGTCCAGTGGCGTCCCACCGTCGTCCCAGGCAGCCGAGCCGCGCGCGGGTCTACGTCTTCACCACGGCCGCGGCCACCGCGGTGGCCCTCTCCGCGCAGCCGGGCGCCTGGGCCGATCCCAAGCCGTCGGTGGACGACGTCAAGGCGCAGGTCGACGGGTTGAACCAGCAGGTCGAGGCGGCGTCCGAGAAGTACGACGGGGCCAATGAGCACGCCGCCCAGCTGCGCCTGCAGGCCGCGCAGCTGCAGGACCAGGTGGCCCGCACCCAGCAGCAGGTGACGGACCTGGAGTCCGGTCTGGCGGCGGTGGCGGGCGACCAGTACCGCAACGACGGGATCGACCCCGCGGTCCAGGTGATGCTCGACTCCGACCCGCAGAGCTACCTGGCCCAGACGGCCAGCATGCAGATGGCCACCACCTCCGAGGCCGACGCGCTGAAGTCGCTCCTCGGCGAGCAGCGCAAGCTGGACCAGGAGAAGAAGGAAGCCGCCGACACGCTGGCCGAGCTGGACCGCACCACCCAGGAGCTGAACTCGGCCAAGACCGACGTGCAGTCCAAGTTGGCGGCGGCGCAGCAGCTGCTGGGTTCGCTGAGCGCCGCCGACCGGGCCGCGGTCACCGCCGACGACCGCGCTTCGCGCGGCGACACCCGCACGCCGGTGGGCCTGCCGCAGGCCGGCGGGTACGCGGGCAGCGCCGTGCAGTACGCGCTGTCCCGGCTGGGCGACTACTACGTCTGGGGCGCGACCGGCGCGACCACCTTCGACTGCTCGGGCTTGATGCAGTGGTCCTACGCGCGGGCCGGCGTCTCGCTGCCGCGCACCTCGCAGGAGCAGGCCACGGTCGGCACCGCGGTGCCCGGCCTGGCCCAGGCGCAGCCCGGCGACCTGGTGATCTACGGGAACGACGCGCACCACGTCGGGATGTACATCGGCAACGGCAAGGTGGTGCACGCCCCGCACACCGGCGACGTGGTGCGGGTCGCCGACGCCGCGTCGATCGGTCCGATCAAGACCATCCGCCGGGTCTGACCGATCCGCCGCCTCCCCGTCGAGCCGCCTGACGGGCGTTCGTCCTGAGGGCCGGTCAGCCTGCGTCCTGGAAGCCCGAGTGGTCCCGCTGTGAGCCGGGACACCCGTTCGACTGCCGCTTGGTCACTGACGGGTGATCCGCATATCACGGACAGTCAAAATTAGTCCGTAATTCCGACAAGGATTTGAACACATCACGGATGTGTTACTAGGGTCGGTTCCAGACCGTCGCGATGGCGTTCACCCGACCCGGGTGACAGCGGGGGTCACCGCCGAGTTCGGAAAGCAGCGCGGGCAGTTGACTGCCCGAGAGGAGCCCCTGCGGGGGGCTGCTGCGGACCGGAGCCGGGGAACCACTCGTTCCTCCGGGGTGAATCGGCGCCAGGTCGGCTCCCGGGCCGGTGAGGCGTCGTAGGGCATGCTTCCGGCCCGAACCCGTCAGCTCACCCGGTAGGCGGCCCGAGGAAGAAGGATTCGTGGCGTCCCATCGTCGTCCCAAGCCCGTCGGCCGAACGCGCGCGTCGATCCTGACCGCCGCTGCCGCGACCGCCGTCGCCCTGTCCACCCAGACCAGCGCGCACGCCGACCCGGCGCCGACGCTGGACCAGGTGAAGACCCAGGTCGACGACCTCAACGAGAAGGCCGAGGCGGCCAACCAGGCCTACCTGGAGGCCCAGTCCAAGCAGCAGACGCTGCAGAAGCAGGTCGGCGACCTGCAGGACCAGGTGGCCAGGCAGCAGGACCAGGTGACCAACCTGCAGAACGGCCTGGCGGGCGTGGCCGCCGACCAGTACGCCAACGACGGGATATCCCCGACGGTTCAGCTGATGCTGAACTCGAACCCGGACAACTTCCTCAACCAGGCCGGCTCGATCAACCAGCTGAACACCTCCCAGGGCGAGACGCTGAAGGAGCTCCAGCAGGAGCAGCGCAAGCTCGACCAGGACAAGGCCGACGCGAGCGGCAAGCTGGCCGAGCTCGACTCCATCACCGCCCAGCTGAAGTCCGCCAAGGACGACGCCCAGGCCAAGTTGAAGGCCGCCCAGGACCTGCTCAACTCGCTGACCGAGCAGCAGAAGCAGGCCATTGCCGCGCAGGAGGCCCAGGCCGCCGCCGCTGCCCAGGCCGCCGCCGCCCAGGCCCAGGCGCAGTCCCAGGCGCAGTCCCAGGCCGACCAGCAGGGCGCCGCCTCCCGCGGTGCCGCCCGCACCGACCTGAGCAGCATCCCGGCCGGTTCGCACGCGCAGGCCGCCATCGCCGCCGCCGAGTCGGCGCTGGGCGCGCCCTACGTCTACGGCGCGGCCGGTCCGTCCTCGTTCGACTGCTCGGGCCTGATGCAGTGGGCCTACGCGAAGGCCGGCGTCTCGCTGCCGCGCACCTCCGAGGAGCAGGCCACGGCCGGCACCAACGTGGGCACCGACATCGCCAACGCGCAGCCCGGTGACCTGATCATCTACTTCCAGGACGAGCACCACGTCGGCATGTACGTGGGTGGCGGGCAGATCATCCACGCCCCGCACACCGGCGCGAACGTGCGCTACGAGAACGCCACGGTGATGCCGATCGCGGCCATCATCCGCCCGTGACGCACCCCTGACGGTTCGTCAGGAGAGAGCCCGGTCCCCGCAGCGGGGGCCGGGCTCTCTCGGTTGGATGTCCGATTCGGGATCAAATATTCGTATCGGCGAGGGTTTGGACTCGTCCGTCCTGACTCGCTAACGTCGGCGCCGATCTGTTCCGCCGCCGATTGGAGTCGTCAGCCCATGACGATGCCGCAACGCCCGGTGCTCCCGGGCCGCACTCCCCAGCAGGGCGCCGCGCGTCGGCTCTCCCGGGTGCTGGCGGTCACCGCCGCCGCCACCACGGCGCTGGCGATAACGGCGGGCAGCGCGGCGCAGGCGGCACCGGGCAGCCCCGTCCCGGGCCGGACCGACGTCAAGGCGCAGGTGGACCAGCTCTACACGGAGGCCGAACAGGCGTCGGAGCGGTCCAACGCCGCCGAGGAGGACGCGAAGCGGCTGCAGCGCGAGGCGGCCGAGCTGCAGGCCGCGGTGGCCCGGGACCAGGAGGCGGTCGCCGAGACCCGCACCGCGCTCGCCGAGATCGCCGCCGCCCAGTACCGGTCCGGCGGGCTGGACCCGACCGTGCAGCTGATGCTCTCCAGCGACCCGACCCGTTACCTGGCCGAGGCCCGCAGCCTCGGGCAGGCGGGTGAGCAGCGGGCCGACTCGCTGCGCCTGCTCCAGCAGCAGGAGCGCGCCCTGGACCAGCGCCGGGCCGAGGCGACCGCCAAACTCGCCCAGCTGGAGGCGGTGCGCACCACGCTGGGGCAGAGCAGGCAGCAGCTGCAGGACAAGCTGAGGAGCGCCCAGGCCCTGCTCGGCACCCTGACCGCCGACGACCGGGCGCAGCTGGCCGCGCAGGACGAGCGGGACGCCGAGCAGCGCGCCACCCGCGGCACCGACCGGCTCGACCTCGGCAGCGCACCGCCCGCCTCCGACCGCGCCGGCCTCGCGGTGGCCGCGGCGCTGAGCCGGCTCGGCTCGCCCTACGTCTACGGAGCCACCGGGCCCGATGCCTTCGACTGCTCCGGTCTGATGTACTGGGCCTGGCGGCAGGCCGGAGTGAACCTGCCGCGCACCTCCCAGCAGCAGGCGTTCGGGGGGCGGCGGATCAGCCTGGCCGAGGCGCAACCGGGAGACTTGGTGATCTTCTTCAAGGACATGCACCACGTCGGCATGTACGTCGGCGGCGGCACGGTGGTCCATGCCCCGCACCCGGGAGCCCGGGTGCGCTACGAGAGCGTCTCGGCGATGCCGGTCGTAGCGGTGGTGCGGGTCTGAGCGCCGGGATGGGGGTCCCCCCGGCCGATGGCTGGAGGACGGTGCCCGCGCAGAGCACGGCGCACCCCGGTGCGGTCAGCGGCGCCGGGGTGCCGCGGCGTACCGCGCTGCTGCTGGTGGCGGGGGCGCTCACCCAACTGTCGCTGCCGCTGACCGCGGCGCCGCGGACCGTCGAGGCCTCGACGGACGGCCGGCTCGCCGCCGACCGGCTGGCCGCACTGCTCGCCCGCCGCGCCGACCGGCTGCGCACCGGCGAGCTGGCCGCACTGCCGCTGGCCGAGCTGGACTACCGCCCGGTCGACTGGGACGCCGGCACGGTCACCGCCGAGCTGCGGTACCGGTGGCTCGGCTACGACGACTACCCCGCGGTGCTGCAGCGCCGGCTCACCCTGGCCGGCGCCGCGGTGACCGGGGAGACCGCAGCCCCGGGCGCCGCCGCGGCCCCCTGGGACCTGGGTGCGCCGAACCCGGTGCGCGGGGCGCGCTGCCTGGTGCTCGGCCCCGCCGGCCCGGCCGAGCTCGGCGCGCTGGCGGCGATCGGCGACCACGCGGTGCCGACCGTCAGCGCCGTCTGGGGGACCGGCTGGGCGGGCCGACTGGTGCTGCAACTTCCCGGCAGCGAGGCACAGTTCGCGCAGTTGCTGGGGGTCGATCCGAGCAGCTACCAGGACATAGCCGCGGTGACCAGCGCGGCGGCCGGTGCGCCGCTGCACACCCCCGCCGACCGGGTGATGGTCAATCCGGACGCCTTCCGGCAGCTCAGCGAGGTCGGCAAGCAGGTGGTCGTCACCCACGAGACCACCCATGTGGCGACCCGCGGTGACACCCGCCCCTGGACCCCGCTCTGGCTCTCCGAGGGTGTGGCGGACTGGACCGCCTACCTGGAGACCGGCCGCACCGCCCGGCAGATCGCGCCCGAGCTGACCCAGGACGTGGCGGTCGGCAAGCTGCCCACCGCGCTGCCCGCGGACACCGACTTCGCGGCCGGGGCCCAGGGCATAGCCCAGGCCTATGAGCTCTCCTGGCTGGCCTGCGACCTGATCGCCCGGCGGCACGGCCGGCAGGCGCTGGTCGACTTCTACCGCGCGGTCGGCGCGGCCGGGCCTGGCGCGGGGCGGGACCAACTGCTCGACCAGCTGTTCCGGCGTCAACTGGGCTACGGTCTGGCGCAGTTCACCCAGGACTGGATCGGCGAGGTGGAGCGGCAGCTGTCGCCGCAGGCGTGAGGCCGGGCCCTCGTGCGACGCGGGCCGTCGGTCAGTCGTCCAGCAGGCTCTGCTCGTAGGCGATGCCCGGGCGCACCGGGTAGGCGGACTGCTCGGGGCCGGGCAGCACCGCGGTGACGGCCGTGGGCTCGGGCCGTTCGCCCCGGGTGCTCAGCCACAGGCGGCGGCAGGACACCACGGTGGCGGCGACCAGCAGCAGGTTGCGCGCGGTGATGGTGGCGACGCCCAGCGGGTGGCTGGTCACCGTGTCGCTGAAGTTCATCGGGAACTCCAGGGTGGTCAGCAGCGTGGTGATCAGGATCATCACGGCCACCGGGCGCTGGCTGGTGCCGCGCACGGTCAGGCAGACCGCGGCCAGGCCGACCAGCCACACCATGTACTGCGGGCTGATCACCCGGCTGGTCGCGGTGAAGATCAGCAGGGCGGCGAGCGCCGCGTCATAGGTGGTGGACGCCTGCCAGCGGCGGGCCCGCAGCCGCCAGTAGAGCAGCCAGCCGAAGCCGACCAGGGTGCCGCCCAGGGCGACCTTGGAGATCACGCTGACCCAGGGGCCGACCATCTCCACCGAGCCGTAGTTCATCAGCACCTGGCCGCCGTGCCAGCCGCCGAACAGCCGGGCGAAGTGGATGGGCAGGGCGCCCACCGACTCCACCTCGATCCCGCGGTCGGCCTGGAAGGTGAGGAACTGGAAGGCGCCGTTCATGCCGGCGGCGATCAGGAACGCCAGGGAGGAGAGCGCGGCCAGGGCGCCGGTCCAGGAACGGGTGGTGCGGCGACCGCGCGGGGTGCCGGCCAGCGCGATGAGCGGCCACAGCTTCAGCAGGCCGCCGAGGCCCAGCAGCATGCCGCCGAGCACCGGGCGGCGCAGCAGGACCAGCAGGCCGATCACCGCGATCGCGGTGACCAGGATGTCGTAGCGGTTGTAGACGGTGGGGCCCAGCAGCGGCACGCCGACCACCCACATCCAGGGGCCGGCCAGGCTGCGGCCGCGGCGGGCACCGGAGCGGACCAGCAGCACCATGGCCGCCGCGTCGAAGATGCCGCAGCACACCCAGAACGAGACCAGGTAGGACCACGGCAGCAGGCCCGGCAGCAGTATCACCAGGGCGGCGCCCGGCGGGTACTGCCAGGTCACGTCGTCCATCGGGAAGGTGCCGGTCTGCAGCACCTGGAACCAGCCGTGGTAGATCACCGAGATGTCGGTGGTCACGTCCAGGCCGATCTTGAGCACCCCGGTGATCATCAGCACCACCAAGGTCCTGCTGACCACCCAACCGGCGCTCACCGCCCAGAGTGCGCCCCGCGCCGGGGCCGGCGAGCTGACGCCGGTGGCGCCTTCAGCGGGCGGAGCGGTCAGTGCGACGGTGCTGCTGCCAACGCTGCCGGCCCGGTCGTCCGGGCCGTCCTCCGCCAACACCACTGAGCTCCCTCGTTCATCTCGCCATGCGTCCGCACCGGACCGGTCGGGCGCCGACCGGTCGTACGCCTGTCCGTACGCCTGTCGCCCTGCCCGTCCTCTTCGTCTGTCCACCGGTTAGGACTGGCCCGGCAGGAAAACGGTTGCGGCCTGCCCGTCCGTTCCCGCCGAGACGGCATGGTGACCTATCGTACGGACCGGTGGGGGGAGAACCATGCACCCCCCGACCGTGCGAGGCGTGGCCAGTATGCCGAAAACCCTCATCGTCACCAACGACTTTCCCCCGCGCCCAGGCGGAATCCAGCGCTTCGTCCACAGCATGGCGGTGCGCCTGCCGGTCGGGGAGATTGTGGTGTATGCCTCATCCTGGCGGGGCGCGGGCGACGCTCCCGATCGAGTGACCGAGCGGTTCGACGCGCAGCAGCCCTTTCAGGTGATCCGGGACCGCGCCACGGTGCTGCTGCCGACCCCGCGGACGACCCGGCGGGCGGCGCAGATCCTGCGGGCCGAGGGGTGCGACTCGGTCTGGTTCGGCGCGGCCGCCCCGCTCGGCCTGATGGCCCCCGCGCTGCGCCGGGCCGGCGCCCGGCGACTGGTCGGCATGACGCACGGTCATGAGGCGGCCTGGGCACAGCTGCCCGGCTCCCGGCAGATGCTGCGGCGGGTCGCCGAAGGCACCGACACGCTGACCTACCTGGGGGAGTACACCCGGGTGCGGATCGCCGACGCGGTCGGGCCCGGCCCGGCGGCGCGGATGGCGCGGCTGCCACCGGGGGTGGACGAGCGGGTCTTCCACCCCGGCTCGGGGGGCGAGGCGGTGCGGGCCGGGCTCGGGCTGGCGGACCGGCCGGTGGTGGTCTGCGTCTCCAGGCTGGTGCGGCGCAAGGGGCAGGACACGCTGATCGCCGCACTGCCGCGGATCCTGGCGGCGGAACCGGACACGGTGCTGCTGGTCGTCGGGGGCGGGCCCTGCCTGCCGCGGCTGCGCAGGCTCGCCGCGTCGCTCGGGGTGGCCGGCTCGGTGGTGTTCACCGGGGAGGTGCCGTGGCCGGACCTGCCGGCGCACTACGGGGCCGGGGACGTGTTCGCGATGCCGTGCCGGACCAGGCGGGGCGGGCTGGATGTGGAGGGGCTCGGCATGGTCTACCTGGAGGCCTCGGCCACCGGGCTGCCGGTGATCGCCGGGGACTCCGGCGGGGCGCCGGACGCCGTGCGGGAGGGCGAGACCGGGTACGTGGTGCCGGGGCGGGCGCCGGGGGAGCTCGCCGACCGGGTGGTGACGCTGCTGCGGGAGCCCGCCCTGCGGCGCAAGCTCGGCGAGGCCGGGCGCGCCTGGGTGGAGGCGGAGTGGCGGTGGGAGCTGCTCGCGGGGCGGCTGCACGGGCTGCTGGGGGGCGACTGAGCGCTTGGCCGGGTGCCCGCCCGGCGCGCACTCACCCGGCGCGCGCCCGCCCGCTAGAGCGAGCGCCCGTGCGGACGCCTCGCTCCAAGTGCGCACCCGGGCTGCTCCGGTGCGCTCCCGGGCTGCTCTCGGCGCGCTTCCGGTGCGGCGCGTCCTACTTCTGGTACAGCGCCTCGACCTCGGCCGCGAAGTCCTTCAGCACCACGTTGCGCTTCAGCTTCAGCGACGGCGTCAGATAGCCGTTCTCCTCGGAGAAGACGGTGTCCAGAACGCGGAACTTCTTCACCGCCTCGGCGTGCGAGACGGCCTTGTTGCCCTCGTCCACCGCCTCCTGGAGGGCGGCCAGCAGCTGCGGGTCCTCGCGCAGCTCGGCCACGGTGGCCGGCTGCCGGTCGTTCAGCTCCAGCCACTTGGGCAGGAACTCCTGGTCGACGGTGATCAGGCAGCCGATGAACGGCCGCCGGTCGCCGACCACCATCACCTCGCCGACCAGCGGGTGGGCCCGGATCCGGTCCTCGATCACGGCGGGGGCGACGTTCTTGCCGCCCGCGGTGATGATGATCTCCTTCTTCCGACCGGTGATGGTCAGGTAGCCGTCGTCGTCGATGCTGCCCAGGTCACCGGTGGCGAACCAGCCGTCCTGCAGCGCCTCGGCGGTGGCGGTCGGGTTGTTCCAGTAACCGGTGAACACCTGCGGGCCCTTGAAGAGCACCTCGCCGTCCTCGGCGATCCGGCACGCCGAGCCGGGCACCGGCTGGCCGACCGTGCCGATCTTCGGCTTGTCGGCCGGGTTGAAGGCGGTGGCGGCGGCCGTCTCGGTCAGGCCGTAGCCCTCCAGCACCGTGAAGCCGATGCCCCGGTAGAAGTGGCCGAGCCGCTCGCCGAGCGGCGCGCCGCCGGAGATCGCGTGGGTGGCCCGGCCGCCGAGCGCGGCCCGCAGCTTGCTGTAGACCAGCTTGTCGAAGAGCGCGTGCTTCAGTCTGAGCACCAGGCCCGCGCCACCCTGGTCCTGCGCCCGGCTGTAGGCGATCGCCACGTCGGCGGCCTGGTCGAAGATCTTGCCCTTGCCCTCGGACTGGGCCTTGGCCCGCGCCGTGTTGAAGACCTTCTCGAAGACCCGCGGCACGCCCAGGATCAGCGTCGGCCGGAACGAGGCCAGCTCGGCGGTGACGTTCTTGATGTCGCTGACATGGCCGACCTTGGTGCCGGAGATCGCGGTGGCGATCGGGGCGATCCGGCCGAGCACGTGGGCCAGCGGCAGGAAGAGCAGCACCGAGGCGTCGCCCGGGACGAACAGCTCGGGCATCCGGGCCGTCACGTTGCCCAGCTCGTGCAGGAAGTTGCGGTGCGTCAGCTGACAGCCCTTCGGGCGCCCGGTGGTGCCCGAGGTGTAGACGATGGAGGCGATCGAGTCGGCGTTCAACGTCGCCCGGCGCTCGGTCACGGTGGCGTCGGGCACGTCGGTGCCCACCTCGGCCAGCTCCGCCAGCGCGGCGCGTTCGATCTGCCAGGTGTGCCGCAGCTGCGGCAGCCGGTCCCGGACCGACTCGACCACGGCCGCGTGCCCGTCGGTCTCGGTGATCACCGCGACCGCGCCGGAGTCGCCGAGGATCCACTGCACCTGCTCGGCCGAGGAGGTCTCGTAGACCGGCACGGTGATCGCGCCGGCGCACCAGATGGCGAAGTCGAGCAGCGTCCACTCGTAGCGCGTCCGCGACATGATGGCGACCCGGTCGCCCGGCTCGATGCCGGAGGCGATCAGGCCCTTGGCCGCCCGGTGCACCTCGGTCAGGAACGCGGCCGCCGAGACGTCCTGCCAGCGGCCGTCCACCTTGCGGGCGAGCACCGCGTTCTGCGGGCTGCGCTCGGCGTTCTGGTGGATCAGGTCCGAGAGGTTGCCACCGCTCGGTACCTGGTAGAGGGCCGGAAGGCGGAACTCGTCGAGCACTGCTGCTCCTCGTCTGCGACGCTGCGGGACGGCAGGACGTTACTGCCCGGTAGTCGGATTCCGATAGGGGGTCAGACCGGGTGTTCGAAGTGTCACATCCGTGGACGAACCCTGACCGAACGCCGGCCGTTGCAATTTGCACGATACGGCAGCGTCCGGACGACCCCGGACGGCGGCGGCACCGCGGCCGCGGGCCGCCCACCAGTGGTGACCGCCCGGTAACCCCCGCAGGCACGGGGGCCCGGGCCGCGCGCGATAGCCTTCGGGTGCATTGACCGGCACTGACGACCGGCCCGGGACACACGCGGGATACACGGAGGCCCACCCATGGCGGAACACACCAGGTCGAGCATCGTCATCGCGGCGACCCCGGCCGAGGTGATGGCGGTGATCGCCGATTTCGAGGCGTACCCCGCCTGGACGGGTGAGGTCAAGGAGGTCGAGGTGCTCGGCACCACCGAGCAGGGCCGCGCCGACCAGGTCCGGCTGCTGCTGGACGCCGGCGCGATCCGGGACGAGCACGTGCTCGCCTACACCTGGGACGACGAGCGCGAGGTCTCCTGGACCCTGGTGAAGAGCCAGATGCTGCGCTCCCTGGACGGCTCCTACACGCTGGCCCCGGTGGCCGGCGGCACCGAGGTGACCTACCAGCTCGCCGTGGACGTCAAGATCCCGATGCTCGGCATGATCAAGCGCAAGGCCGAGAAGGTGATCATCGACCGCGCCCTGGCCGGTCTGAAGAAGCGAGTCGAGAACCCCTGATGCCACGCCTGGTGCTGGTCACCGGCGACACCCCGGCGATCCCGGCGGTGGCCGCCGCGAGCGCCGTGCACGCCGCCGGCCGGGGCGCGCGCACCCTGCTGCTGGCCGCCGACGACCCGCACCGGCTGCTGGACGAGCAGTTCGGCACCCGGCTCAGCGGCTCCGACACGGAGGTCCGGCCCGGCCTGTGGGCGCGCCGCCTCGACGAGCAGCACGCGTTCCGGCGCGCGGTGGCCGGCCTGGACGGGCGCCTGCGCACCGGCTACGACCTGCTCGGCGTCGACCCCCTGGAGCCCGACGAGCTGACCGCGCTCCCCGGCACCCGCGCGCTGGCCCTGCTGCACGCCCTGCGCGGTCCGGCCGACGGCCGGCCGTACGACCAGGTGGTGGTGGCCGCCCCGCCACCCGCCGAACTGACCGCCGCCCTCGCCCTGCCCGAGCAGCTCGACCGCTACCTGGCCAGGCTGCTGCCCGAGCAGCGCCAGGCGGCCCGAGCACTGCGCCCGCTGCTGGCCGCGGTGGCGGGGATGCCGGCGCCCTCCGAATGGCTCCACGCCGCCCGCGACTGGGCGGCCGCCGAGCTGGCCGCCACCCGGTCCGTGATCGAGTCGCCGCACACCTCGGTGCGGCTCGCGGTGAGCGCCGCCGCCTGCTCGGTGCCGGCCCTGCGCCGGGCCGCGGCGGGGTTGGCGCTGTTCGGCCACCGGCTGGACTCGGTGGCCGTGCACGGCGCGCTGCCCCGGCGGGCGGCCGACTCGGTCGACCCGTGGCTGGCCGAGCAGGCGGCGGCCGAACGCGACCGGCTGGCCGGCATCGACCTCGGGGTGCCGCTGCTGACCGCCGACCGGACGGCGCACGAGGTGGACCGGCTGGCGGCCCAGCTGTTCGGCGACCGGCCCGCGCCGGAGCCGGCCGAGCGCTGGCCGTGGACCGCCGAGGACCGCCGCGCCGAGGACGGTGTGCTGGTGTGGCGGCTGGCCGCCCCCGGTGCCGACCGGGCCGACCTGGAACTGGTGCGCCGCGGCGACGAACTGGTGGTCGGGCTCGGCCCGTACCGGCGGATCCTGCCGCTGCCCGGCGCGCTGCGCCGCTGCACGGTTGCGGGTGCCGCACTGCGTGACGGCGAGTTGACGTTGCGCTTCGCACCGGACCCGGCCCTCTGGCCCGAGCGCGGCTAACCGGTAGCGTCGAACTCAAGGATCGCTGGACGACGATCGCTGGAGAGAGACGCGACATGAACGATTCAAGCCCTGTCGACAACCCCTTGGTCGACGAGGTGCGCAAGCTGGTGTCGGCCGTCGGAGGGCAGGCCCAGCAGGTCCTGGGCCGCTTCCGGGACGACAACCCCGAGGTCTACCAGCACCTCGCGACCGCCGGGAACGAGCTGCTGGCCGCCTATCGCGCCGTCCTCGCCGGACAGGAACGCCGCTGGTCGGCACCGGCGCCGTCGGACTCCGAGCGGATCGACCTGGACGCCGAACCGGACGCCCGGCCCGACCGCCAAGACGTCTAGACCTCATGACGGTGCGGCACGCAGTGGCTACCGAACGGATCGAATCGTACGACTTTTGAAGACTGCCGGCGAGGTTCCCAAGATGTTGGCTTCGGATAATGTATGGCGAAGTGTGTACGGGAGCACGGCCGGGCGGTACCGTTTCCGCTCATCGGGCACGAGCGAATGACTGAGGGACACATGGCTCTGACCATCGGCGTCGACGTCGGCGGGACCAAGATCGCGGCCGGTGTGGTCGACGAGAACGGCGAGATCCTGGCGCGCACCCGGGTGCCCACTCCGGCCGACCCGCAGTGGGCGGTCGACGCCATCGCCCAGGCGGTCCGCGAACTCAAGGAGGAGCACCCCGAGGTCGTCGCGGTGGGCGTGGGTGCGCCCGGCTTCGTCGACCGCGACCGCTCCACGGTGATCTTCGCGCCCAACATCGCCTGGGAGAACGAGCCGCTGCGCGGCCGGATCGAGGAGCTCACCGGCCTCGACGCGGTGGTGGAGAACGACGCCAACAGCGCGGCCTGGGCCGAGTTCAAGTTCGGCGCGGCCGCCGAGCACTCCGACATGGTGCTGATCACCGTCGGCACCGGCATCGGCGGCGGCATCGTGCTCGACGGCCGGCTGCACCGCGGCCGGTTCGGCGTGGCCGGCGAGATCGGCCACCTCAACATGGTCCCGGACGGCCTGCCCTGCGGCTGCGGCGGCAAGGGCTGCTGGGAGCAGTACGCCTCCGGCCGGGCGCTGCGCCGCTACGGCCGGGAGAAGGCGGCCGCCGACCGGGTCGCCGGCCGGCGGATGCTGGAGCTGAACGAGGGCGTCGCCGAGACCATCCGCGGCATCCACATCACCGAGGCCGCCGAGGGCGGCGACCCGCTCGCCCTGGAGGTCTACGAGGAGGTCGCCGACTGGCTCGGCCGCGGCATGGCCGACCTGGCCGCCCTCTTCGACCCGGGCGTCTTCGTGCTCGGCGGCGGCGTCTCGGACTCCGGCCGCCTACTGCTCGACCCGGTCGCCAAGGCCTTCGAGCACTACCTGACGGGCGGCGCGCTGCGCCCGCGCGCCGAGGTGGTGCTGGCCTCGATGGGCTCCGCCGCCGGCATCGTCGGCGCCGCCGACCTGGCCCGCACCATCTGACGGCCCGTCAAGCTGCTCCGCCGCCCGGGAGTTCCTCCCGGGCGCCGCACAGTGGGGCCGTCACACCACCGCGCCGCCGTTCGGGGGCGCGGGGTCGTCGGGGTCGCGGTCCTTGAGGCGGGCGATCAGGGTGACGAAGCCGGTGAGGAACGCGGGCAGGCCGACCCAGGCGGGCCAGCCGGCGACCTCGTGCCAGTAGAAGACGTCGAACAGCAGCAGCGCCGGGCCGCCGAGGACGGCGATCCAGGCGAGTTTGGCGGTGGTGTCACCGGTCGGCAGCGGGGGCGGCTCGGGCGGGATGAAGTGGTCCTCGTCCGGGTCATCGGCGGCTGCCCAGTCGCGCGGACCCCGGGCCGTGGTGCGGGGGCGCGGCTGCGGCGCGCCGGGTGGGTCCTCCTGGCCCGAGACGTCGGTGCGGGCGCGGATGTTCTCGATCTCGGGCCAGTCCGGGCGGGTCAGGTCGACGGGGTCGTCGAACTGGGCCACCAGGGCGGCGAAGATCGCGTCCTGCTCGGCCTGACTGGGGGTCGGCCGCTGCCCGGTCTCCTTGGGGCGCTCCTCGCCGTCGCCCGCGGGGCTGTTCTCCTGCTCGTGCTCGTGCACTGCCGACCCTTCGGTCCTGGTGGGCCCTCAGCCCCGCTGCTCGGTGGCCTCGGTGGGCCGCGTCGCCTTGGACAACCGACGGACGAACCCGAGGGATTCCCCGAAGATCAGTTCGGCGTCGTGGTCCAGGGTCGCCACATGGAAGCTCTGCTCGCAGAGCCGCTCCGTCACATCGACCGAGGATATCCGGGCGAGGACCAGAGCGGAGTTGGCCGGCGAGACCACGTGGTCCTGCGGGCTGCGCAGCAGCAGCACCGGCTGGGCCACCGCCGGCAGCGCCTGCCGCACCTCGCGCCAGAGCCGGCTCAGGGACCAGGCCGCGTGCAGCGGGACCCGGTCGTAGCCGACCTCCACGGCGCCCGGGCGGGCGATGTCGCCGGCGACCCCCGGCCGGCTCGGCACCAGGTGGCGCAGCACCGGCAGCAGCGCCGTCGCCCGGTTGTCGGATCGCACCGAGGGGTTGACCAGCACCACGCCGCTGACCCGGTCGCCGTGCTCGGCGGCCAGCTTCAGCGCCAGGCCGCCGCCCATCGACAGTCCGAAGACGAAGACCTGCTCGCACTCCTCGCTCAGGAGCAGCAGCTCCCGCGAGACCTCGGCGTACCAGTCCTGCCAGCGGGTGAGCTGCAGATCCTGCCAGCGGGTGCCGTGACCGGGCAGCAGCGGCACCGAGACGGTCAGGCCGGCCGCGGCCAGCCGCTCGGCCCACGGCCGCAGGGATTGCGGGCTGCCGGTGAAGCCGTGGCACAGGAGCACACCGACCGGGCCGGCGTGGTGGTGGAAGGGCTCGGCACCGGGCAGCAGAGGCATCCGGGGCTCCTCGGCGAGGGATCGGGTAGATCCAGATCGTCCCACGGCACGCGCCGGGCGTACAGACCTCCCGTACGCCGCACCCCCTCGGGTGCGTCCACCGCGCGATCGGGGCATTAGGATCGACCGGTCCGCAATACAGGAGGTCCGGGTTGTTCTACCGACTGATGAAGATGATCGTCGCACCGATGCTGCGGATCTTCTTCCGGCCGTGGACGGAAGGAATGGAGAACATCCCGGACGAGGGGCCGGCGATCATCGCCAGCAACCACCTGTCGTTCTCGGACTCCTTCTTCCTGCCGGCTCTGATGAAGCGTCGAGTCACCTTCATCGCCAAGGCCGAGTACTTCAACACACCGGGCCTCAAGGGCCGGCTGACCGCGGCGTTCTTCAAGGGCGTCGGCCAGCTCCCGGTGGACCGCTCCGGAGTGCGCGGTGCCGGTGAGGCCGCGATCCGCAGCGCCATCGCGGTGATCGACAGCGGCGAGCTGTTCGGCGTCTACCCGGAGGGCACCCGTTCGCCCGACGGCAAGCTCTACCGCGGCAAGGTCGGCGGTCTGGCCCGGGTCGCGCTGCAGACCGGCGCGCCGGTCATTCCGGTCGCGATGATCGACACCGAGAAGGTGCAGCCGCCCGGTCAGGTGATCCCCAACTTCGGTATCCGTCCGGGCATCCGGATCGGCCGTCCGATGGACTTCTCGCGGTACCAGGGCATGGAGAACGACCGGTTCATCCTGCGCTCGGTCACCGACGAGGTGATGTACGAGATCATGCGGTTGTCCGGCCAGGAGTACGTGGACATCTACGCGACCGCCGCCAAGCGGCAGATCGCGGAGGAGAAGAAGCGCGCCGAGGCCGAGCGCCGGGCCGAGCAGCGGGCCGAGCGGGCCGCCGAGAAGGAGCGCCAGGCAGCCGAGAAGGCGGCCCAGGCCCAGGCCGGGGCTGAGAAGGCCCAGAAGGGCGAGACTGGCGAGAAGTCGGAGCGGGACGGCAAGGGCTAGGTCCGCGATCGGGGGAACGGGGACGGGGGCGGGCGATGGCCGAGCTGCGCAGCGGCGCCGGCGGGGCGGTGGCGGCCGGCGGGATGTCGGTGGAGCTGCCGCTGTGGCGGGCGATCAGCGTCTTCCGGGTGCTGGCGCTCGGCTATGCGCTGGCCCGGTACGGTGCCTCCTTCCACCACTTCGCCCACCCGGTCCCCGGTTGGATCTACCTGGGCGGCCTGGTGGTCTGGACGCTGGCCACGCTGCGCGCGTTCGGCAGCCCGACCCGGCTGCTCTGGCCGGTGCTCGCCGTCGACCTCGGGATCGCCGTCTACGGCGTGGTGCTGAGCGGGCAGATCGACACCCCGCAGCGGATCGCGGCCGGCTCGCTCACCCTGCCCACCATCTGGGCGGCCGGTACCGTGCTGGGCTGCGCCGCCAAGGGCGGCTGGCGCCCGGCCGTGACCGCCGGCCTGGTGATCGGTGCCGCGAACCTGCTCGGCCACGGCGGGGTCACCGGCGACAACGTGCACAACTGCGTGCTGCTGCTGGTGGCCGGCTGCGCGATCGGCTACGTAATCGAGCTGGCCCGGGCCAGCGAGGCCACCCTCACCAAGGCGCTCAAGCTGGAGGCCGCGACCAGGGAGCGGGAGCGGCTCTCCCGGGACATCCACGACGGGGTGCTCCAGGTGCTGGCCCTGACCCAGCGCCAAGTGGCGGGTGAGATCGGCCGGTTGGCGGGCGAGCAGGAGCGGGCGCTGCGGGCGCTGATGACTGCCGGGCCGCTGCCCGGGCAGCGCGACGGCGAGCCGGCGGACGGGCCGCGCGACCTGCGGGAGCTGCTGACGCCGTTCGGCGACGAGCGGATCACCCTCTCCGCGCCGGCGACCGAGGTGCTGCTGCCCGCCCGGACAGCCGCGGAGCTGGCCGCGGCGGTCGGCGCTGCGGTGGACAACGTGCGCCAGCACGCCGGGGAGGCGGCCCGGGCCTGGATCCTGCTGGAGGACGAGCCCGAGGCGGTGACCGTCTCGATCCGCGACGACGGGCAGGGGTTCGCCCCCGGGCGGCTGGCCGAGGCGCGGGCGGCCGGGCGGCTCGGGGTGGTCCAGTCGATCGAGGGCCGGCTGCGCGACCTGGGCGGCACGGCGAGCTTCCACTCGGCGCCCGGCGAGGGCGTGGAGGTCGAGTTGACGCTGCCCAAGGAGGGCTGACGGCGATGGACGGGCTGCGGGTGATGGTCGTCGATGACCACCCGATGTGGCGTGAGGCGGTGGCCCGCGACCTGGCGGACGCCGGGTTCAGCGTGGTGGCGACCGCGGGGGACGGGCCGGAGGCGGTGCGCCGGGCCAAGGCGGCGGCGCCGCAGGTGCTGGTCCTCGACCTCAACCTGCCCCAGCTGCCCGGGGTGGAGGTCTGCCGCCAGGTGGTGGCCGCCGACCCGGCGGTGCGGGTGCTGGTGCTCTCCGCCAGCGGGGAGCACGCGGACGTGCTGGAGGCGGTGAAGGCCGGGGCCACCGGCTACCTGGTGAAGTCGGCCGGCCGCGACGAACTGCTGGACGCGGTGCGGCGCACGGCGGCCGGCGACCCGGTCTTCACGCCCGGGCTGGCCGGCCTGGTGCTGGGGGAGTTCCGCCGGCTGGCCGCCGCGCCGGCCCCCGCCGGCCCCGACCGGGGGGAGCCGGCGGTGCCCCGGCTGACGGCGCGGGAGACCGAGGTGCTGCGGATGGTGGCCAAGGGCCTGTCCTACCGTCAGATCGCCGAACGGCTGGTGCTCTCGCACCGCACGGTGCAGAACCACGTCCAGAACACCCTGGGCAAGCTGCAGCTGCACAACCGGGTGGAGCTGGTCCGCTACGCGATCGAGCAGGGCTTGGACGAGGCCTGACGCGAGGCCAGCAGATCGGCGACGATCTGCGGGCCCTCCAGGGTGAGCACGGATTCCGGGTGGAACTGCAGCCCGGCGAAACCCGGTCCGCGCACCGCGACCACGTCGCCGGTGGCCGGGTCGTGGGCCACCTCGATGCCGTCGGCGGCAAGTCGGGCAAGGTCGTCGGCGGTGCAGCGGGCGGTGAAGGTGTTGTAGAAGCCGACCGTGCGCGGGGTGCCGAACAGCTCGACCTGCTCCTGGGTGCCCTGGTAGACCCGGTCCTTGCGGCGCAGGTCGAGGCCGAGGGTGGCGCAGAGCAGCTGGTGGCTGAGGCAGACCGCGAGCAGCGGCGCCTGCCGGGCACCGGAGAGCGCGGCCGCCAGCGCGTCGGCGACGATCGGCCGAAGCACCGCCATCTTCGGGTCGGTCAGGTCGGCCGGGTCGCCGGGGCCGGGTCCCAGCACCAGCGGGCCGGCGTGGGCGGCGACGCGCTCGCGCAGGCCCGGGGCGTCGAACGGGACCACCTCCACCCGGTGGCCGAGCGAGCGCAGCAGGTGGGCCAGCATCGTGGTGAAGGTGTCCTCGCCGTCCACCACCAGGGTCGGTTCGGGCTGCCCGGCGGGGAGCGGCTGCTGCATCCGCAGCCAGAACGGGGCGAGACCGGCCCGCCGGGCGTCCAGCGCGGCCTGCACCCGGTGGTTGTCGGCGAGCCGCGGGGCGCCGCCGTGGCCGGGGACGCGGCCCGGGGCCGGCCGGGCGCCGAGCGCGGCCAGCACCCCGGCGGCCTTGGCGTGGGTCTCGGCCACCTCGGAGGCCGGGTCGGAGTGCCGCACCAGGGTGGCGCCGACCCGCACCACCAGCGAGCCGTCGGCCGGGTCGATGTCGGCGGTGCGGATGCAGATCGGCGAGTCCAGCTGCTGGCCGCCGCCGGCCGAGCGCCCGATCAGCGCCAGCGCGCCCGCGTAGTAGCCGCGCCCGGAGGTCTCGTAGCGGCGGATCACCCGGGCGGCGTTCTGCACCGGGCTGCCGGTGACGGTGGCCGCGAACATGGTCTCGCGCAGCACCTCGCGGACGTCGAGCGAGGTGCGCCCGCGCAGCTCGTACTCGGTGTGCGCGAGGTGGGCCATCTCCTTGAGCCGGGGGCCGAGCACCTGGCCGCCGAGGTCGCCGACCGCGCACATCATCTTGAGCTCCTCGTCGACCACCATGGTGAGCTCCTCCGACTCCTTGCGGTCGTGCAGGAAGTCGAGCAGCGTCTGGAGGGTCGGGCCGTCGGCCGGATAGCGGTAGGTGCCGGAGATCGGGTTCATCACCACGGTGCCGCCGCTCTGCCGGACGTGGACCTCGGGGGAGGCACCGACCAGCAGGCGGTCGCCGGTCGAGACCAGGAAGGTCCAGTAGGCGCCGCGCTCCTGGCGGAGCAGCCGGCGCAGCAGGCTGAGCCCCAGCGCCGGCGACCAGTCCCGGAGCGTGGCCCGGAAGTCGCGCCGGATCACGAAGTTGGCGCCCTCGCCGCGCCCGATCTCGTCCTCGATCACCCGCCGGACGATCCCGGCGTACTCCTCGTCGTCGATGTCGAAGGCACCGCCGGTCAGCGCCACCGGCAGGTCGGGCAGCGCGGCCAGCACCTCGGCCAACGGCAGCGCGTACTGCTCGGTCACCGCCAGCGCCTGCAGCGGGGTGCCGTCGTCGTGCACTTCGAAGCCGCGCTCGCTCAGCTGCCGGAACGGGACCAGCGCCAGCAGGTCGTGGCGCGGACGGCCGTCGGCGGGGGCGCCGGCCGGCAGCGGCAGGTCGGCCAGGGTGTCGTACCGCCCGACCTCGCCGATCAGCAGCTCGACGGTGTCGGGCGCCAGCCGTGGGGTGCGGCGGTGCAGCAGGGCGAAGGCGGGTGCGCCGGGGGCGGTCAGGCGGGCGAGCAGGGCGGCGGCGCCGGGGTCGTTCACGTGCAACCTCTTTCCGAGGATCAAGGTCGCTCCACCGGGCGGGCCGCAGGTGCCGGAAATACCGACGGCCGCCCGAGGGCGGCCGTCGTGTCGTCTACTGGGAACGCGCGATCAGTGGGCCACCTCGGGGATGGTCCACCACCAGGAGAAGGTGTGCGGCGCGGTCATGGGAAGGACGATAGCCGATCGGCTCCCCAGTTGGGCGGCGCACGGGGATAAGTCCACCGCGCGTCTCACCAGGTGGTTGGCCGACGAAATTCGGTCGACGCACCCCGTAGCCTTGGCTGCGTGACCGTGACAACTGAGACATCTAGGGCAGCCTTCTCCTGGCAGTCCCTCCCCGCGGCGCAGCAGCCTGAGTGGCCGGACCCGGAGGCGCTGCGCGACGCCCTTGTGGAACTCGCCTCCTATCCGCCGCTGGTGTTCGCCGGCGAGTGCGACCAGCTGCGCGCCCGGCTCGGTGCCGTCGCGCGTGGCGAAGCCTTCCTGCTGCAGGGAGGCGACTGCGCCGAGGCCTTCGACGGGGTCTCCGCGGACCACATCCGCAACAAGCTCAAGACCCTGCTGCAGATGGCCGCCGTGCTCACCTACGCGGCCTCGGTCCCGGTGGTCAAGGTGGGCCGGATCGCCGGCCAGTACTCCAAGCCGCGCTCCAAGTCGACCGAGACCCGCGACGGCGTGACCCTGCCGGTCTACCGCGGCGACTCGGTGAACGGCTTCGAGTTCACCCCCGAGTCCCGCCGCCCGGACCCGGAGCGGCTGAAGAGGATGTACCACGCCTCCGCCGCCACGCTGAACCTGGTCCGCGCCTTCACCACCGGTGGTTACGCCGACCTGCGCCAGGTGCACGCCTGGAACCAGGACTTCGTGCGCAACTCGCCGGCCGGCCAGCGCTACGAGCGGCTGGCCAAGGAGATCGACAACGCGCTGAACTTCATGCAGGCCTGCGGGGTCACTCCGGAGGAGTTCCGCACCGTCGAGTTCTACTCCTCGCACGAGGCGCTGGTGCTGGACTACGAGACCGCCCTGACCCGGGTGGACTCGCGCACCGGCGAGCTCTACGACGTCTCGGGGCACATGGTCTGGATCGGTGAGCGCACCCGCCAGCTGGACCACGCCCACATCGAGTTCGCCTCCAGGATCCGCAACCCGATCGGCGTCAAGCTGGGCCCGACCACCTCGGTCGACGAGGCGCTCACCCTGATCGAGCGGCTCGATCCGGACCGCGAGCCGGGCCGGCTGACCTTCATCACCCGGATGGGCGCGGGCAAGATCCGCGACCGCCTGCCGGAGCTGGTGGACAAGGTCACGGCCAGCGGGGCGCAGCCGGTGTGGATCTGCGACCCGATGCACGGCAACACCTTCGAGGCGGAGACCGGGCACAAGACCCGCCGCTTCGACGACGTGCTGGACGAGGTCAAGGGCTTCTTCGAGGTGCACCGCTCGCTCGGCACC
Source organism: Kitasatospora humi (assembly GCF_020907985.1). Taxonomy (GTDB): domain Bacteria; phylum Actinomycetota; class Actinomycetes; order Streptomycetales; family Streptomycetaceae; genus Kitasatospora; species Kitasatospora humi. The sequence continues at coordinate 136,150 of NZ_JAJJPA010000015.1, forward strand.
CACCCGGGCGGCATCCACGTCGAGCTGACCGGTGACGACGTGACCGAGTGCGTCGGCGGTGGCGACGAGGTGCTGGTCGACGACCTGCACCAGCGCTACGAGACGGCCTGCGACCCGCGGCTCAACCGCAGCCAGTCGCTGGACCTGGCCTTCCTGGTCGCGGAGATGTACCGCGAGCACTGAGGCGCGGCCGAAGGGCGCCGGCGCCGAGGCGGCGGTCCCGGAGGCGGGCCCGCGGAGCAACTGTGACGAAGGTCCTGCCCCGGATCAGGGGCAGGACCTTCTCGTCCGGGTAGACGCTTGACTAAGGTAAGCCTTAGCTGACCGGCGCCCCGGCGCCCCGCACCACCTGGGAGAGACCGCGATGTATGTCTGCATGTGCCATGCGGTCACCGAGGACCAGGTGAAGCGGGCGATCGACGCCGGCGCCAACTCGCCGCGCCAGATCGTCGCCCGGGGCTGCAAGGCCGGCACCGACTGCGGCTCCTGCGTCCGCCGGATACAGGCCCTGCTGGGCGAGCACGGCGGCCGTCCGTGTCCGACCGCCCGGCTGGCCGCCAAGCTCGGGCTGGCCGATCCCGGGGCCGACCCGCGCAACGCACCCGGGCCGGTCCCGGCGCCCGGGTCGACGCCGGTCCCCGGAGCCGCTCCCGCGGTCGGGCCGGTCCCGGCGCCCGGCTCGCGGGTCGCCTGACCGGTCAGCTGCCGTCCGGCTGCTCGATCAGCGTCGACAGGTAGAGCGGTTCGCCGAGCTTCTCCAGCAGCTCCAGCTGGGTGTCCAGGTAGTCGATGTGCTCCTCCTCGTCGGCCAGGATCGCCTCGAAGACGTTGGCCGAGGTGACGTCGTTCTTGGCCCGCATCACCACGATGCCGCGGCGCAGCCGGTCGATCGCCTCCACCTCCACCTGCCGGTCGGCCTCGAACATCTCCTTGACCGTCTGGCCGATCCGGACGTGGAAGAGCCGCTGGTAGTTGGGCAGGCCGTCGAGCAGCAGGATCCGGTCGGTGAGCACCTCGGCGTGCTTCATCTCGTCGAAGGACTCGTGCCGGGTGTACTCGGCGAGCTTGGTCCAGCCGAAGTGATCCTGCAGCTTCGAGTGCAGGAAGTACTGGTTGATGGCGGTCAGCTCGGCGGTGAGCTGCTCGTTGAGGAACTCGATGACCTCGGGGTCGCCCTTCATGGTGTGCCTTCCTGCCCTCGATGGGTGCACGCAGCGCCGGACGCGGTGGTGGGACGCATCGTGGCATCGCCATGAGTTGTTTTTCCAGTAAGTTCACACTTACTGGGGTCTGTGTCGGATTGCCCGATTTTTTGGCCATTGCGGCATCTGTAGGGGCGCGCGGAGCCGGGTAGGGGCGCGCATCGATCCGTGCCCGCCGTCTGTCACCATGGAGCCATGGGTCGGTCCGAGCAAGCAGCAGCGCAGCCGCCTGACCCGAGGCTCCCGCCCGGACAGCGCCTGCGACCCGGCTGGCCGGTGCTGCACTACGGCCCGATCCCCCGGTTCAAGCCGCTGACCTGGGACCTGCAGGTGTTCGGGGCGACCGCCTCCGGCGCCAAGCACAGCTGGAACCACGAGGAGTTCCACCGCCTGCCGCGCACCACCGTGCGCGCCGACTTCCACTGCGTGACCCGCTTCTCGATGCTGGACAACGAGTGGAGCGGAGTGGCCGCCGGCACCGTGCTCGACCTGGTGCCACCGGCCCCCGAGGTCACCCATGTGATGGTCTGGGCCGAGTACGGCTACAGCGCCAACCTGCGGCTGGCCGAGTTCGCCGATCCGCGCACCGTGCTGGCCACCCACCACGACGGCGAGCCGCTCACCGCCGAGCACGGCTTCCCGGTCCGGCTGATCGTCCCCGGGCTCTACGCCTGGAAGGGCCCCAAGTGGGTGCGGGCCGTGGAGTACATGACGGCCGACCGGCGCGGCTTCTGGGAGGAGCGCGGCTACCACAACCTGGCCGACCCCTGGCGCGAGCAGCGCTACTCCCACCAGGAGGAGCCGGGCGACGGCCCGCTCAGCTGAGCCCGCGGGCCGTGGTCAGAAGGTGATGGTCACCGTGCTGCCCCTGGGCGTCATGCTGCCGGCCACCGGGGACTGCGAGGAGACGCTGCTCAGCCCGAAGAAGTTCAGCCCGCTGGTCCTCACCTTGAACCCGGCGGCGGTCAGCGCCTTGGTGGCGTCCGACTCGTTCATCCCGGTCACACTGGGCACGGCCACCGGCTGCGGGCCCTTGGACAGCGTCAGTGTCACCGTGGTGCCGGGTGAGGCGGTGCCCGTGACGTCCTGGGAGGCGACGGTTCCGGCGGGCGCGGTGTCCGAGTACGCCTGGTCGGCGGCGAGCGCCACCTTGAAGCCCGCCCCGGTGAGCAGCGACTGCGCCTGGTCCACCGGCTTCCCGGTGGCGTCCGGCACCGGCACCGGCGCGGCGCCCTTGCTGACCAGCAGCGAGACCGGCGCGTTCACCGGGAGCTGCTGCCCGGCCGCCGGCGTGGTGGAGATCACCGAGCCCTGCGGCACGGTCGGGCTGTAGTCCTCGGTGGTGCTGCCCGGAGTGAGCCGGGCCTGGGTGAGGGCCTGCTTGGCCTGGTCGAGCGGCTTGCCGGTGACGTCCGGCACGGATATCCGCTCCGGACCCTTGGAGATCACGACCTTGACCGCGTCGCTCTTGCGGACCTTCTGGCCCACCCCGGGATCGCTGCTGATCGCCTGCCCGGCCGGCACCGTCTCGCTGAAGGCCTGGCTGAAGCTGCCCCGCAGGCCGGCCCCGTTCAGGGTGGCGGCGGCCTGCGCCTGGGTCTGGCCGAGCACGCTCGGCACCACCGCGTAGACCGCGCCGGAGAGCAGGTAGCTGAGGACCGCGACCACCGCGAGCACGGCGGCCAGCACCCCGCCCCACAGCATCGAACGCCGGGAGCGCGGCGAGACCGGCTTGCGGGCCGGCGGCGGCTCGTCGTACGGCCGCTTCGGCAGCAGCGGGGGCGGCCCCTGCCGCTGCGGGGTGAGCACGGCGGTGTGCTCGGTGGCCGGCCGGGACGGGGGCACCACCGGCCGGAGGCCGGGAGAGGGGAGCACCGAGGTGGCCTCGGTGACGGGCTGCACCGGGGCTTCCCCCGGTCCGAGGCCCGGAGCGGGCAGCACCGAGGTGGCCTCGGTCGCGGCGAACCGCGGGGCCGGCCGGGTGGAGGCCGGCGGCTCGGCGTCCAGCTGCGCCGGCGTCAGCCCCCGGCGCAGCCGCTGCAGCGAGGCCAGCAGCTCGACCGCGTCCCACGGCCGGGCGTCCCGGTTCCGTGCGGTGGCGGCGGCCACTATGGCGTCCAGCTCCGACGGCAGGCCGGGCACCGCCCGGGACGGCGGCGGCACGTCCTCCTCCAGGTGACGGTAGATCACCTGCATCGGATTCTCGCCGACGTACGGCTTGCCGCCCGTCAGCAGCTCGTAGAGCATGATCCCGGCCGCGTAGACGTCCACCCGCTGGTCGGTCGGGCCGGTCGGCTGGATCTGCTCCGGCGCCAGGTAGGAGACCGTGCCCATGATGAGGCCGGGGGTGGTGGCGTTGGCTGCCGAAGCCTCCGACTGGGTGGTCACCCGGACCAGGCCGAAGTCGGCCACCTTCACCAGGCCGCCGTCGGTGATCAGCACGTTCTCCGGCTTGACGTCCCGGTGCACCAGGTGCGCCCGGTGCGCGGCGCCCAGCGCCGCCAGCACCGGCTCCATCACGTCCAGCGCCGCCCGCACCGAGAAGGCGCCCCGGTCGGCCAGCACCTGGCGCAGCGTGCGGCCCGGCACGTACTCCATGGCCAGGAACGCGGTGCCGCCGTCCGCGCTCTGGTCGAAGACGTTGACCACATTGGGGTGCGAGAGCCTGGCCACCGCCTTGGCCTCGCGGATGAACCGCTCGGCGAACGCCGGATCCCCCACGAACTGGGGGTGCATCACCTTCAGCGCCACCACCCGGTCCAGCCGGGTGTCGGTGCCCCGGTAGACCGTGGCCATGCCGCCCACCGCGATGCGCTCCTCGACCCGGTACCGGCCGTCGAGGAGCGATCCGATCAAGGCGTCGTTCAGCGTCATGTCCACCCGAGGAGTCTAGGGGCGGCCAGGGCACGGTTGGGTGACCCTGACGTCATGGTTCGGTACGGCCGTGCCCGGGGGCCGCCCCCGACCCGTCGTCAGAACGCCTGCCGCTCCCGGGGCCACCCCCGACCCGTCGTCAGAACGCAGGCCGCTCCCGGTGGTCCAGGTCGGCGCGCCCGGCCATCGCCGAGGAGGCCTCGGCGTGGAACCGGCGCGGGATCCGCCCGGCCCGGTGGGCGAGCCGGCCGGCCTCGACCGCCCGGCGCATCCCCTCCGCCATCAGCACCGGCTGCTGCGCCCGGGTGACGGCCGACGCCAGCATCACCGCCGAGCAGCCCAGCTCCATCGCCAGTGCCACGTCGGAGGCGGTGCCTGCACCGGCGTCCAGGATCACCGGCACCGCGGCGCTCTCCACGATCAGCTGGAAGTTGTGCGGGTTGCGGATCCCCAGGCCGGAACCGATCGGCGAGCCCAGCGGCATGATCGCCGCACAGCCCACGTCCTCCAGCTTGCGGGCCAGCACCGGGTCGTCGTTGGTGTACGGCAGCACCGTGAAGCCGTCGTCCACCAGGGTCTCGGCGGCGTCCAGCAGCTCGATCGGGTCGGGCAGCAGGGTCCGTTCGTCGGCGATGACCTCCAGCTTCACCCAGTCGGTGCCGAGCGCCTCGCGGGCCAGCCGGGCGGTCAGCACCGCCTCGCCGGCGGTGAAGCAGCCGGCCGTGTTGGGCAGCACCCGGATGCCGTTGCGGACCAGCACGTCCAGCACCGAGCCCTGGGTGCCGGGGTCCACCCGGCGCATCGCCACCGTGGTCAGCTCGGTGCCGGAGACGATCAGGGCCTGCTCCAGCACCTCCAGGCTGGGCGCGCCGCCGGTGCCCATGATCAGCCGGGAGCTGAAGGTGGTGTCGCCGATCACCAGAGGATCGTCGGCCATGGCTGGTCAGCCTCCCTGCACGGCGGTGAGGATCTCCACCCGGTCCCCGGCGGCCAGCCGGGTGCCGGGCCAGGCGCCGCGCGGCACCACCGTCTCGTTGACGGCGGCGGCCACCCCGGTGGGGGCCTTGCTCAGCTCGGCGACCAGTTCGGCGAGGGTCGCGCGGTCGCGGACCTCGCGCGGCTCGCCGTTGACGGTCAGGGGGATCTGGTTCATGCGTGGCTCCTGGCGAAGCGGCTGGGGGAGAAGGGGGCGGCGAGGGCCGGGACGGTACCGGTGGCCAGGTACTCGGCGAGCAGGTCGGCGGTCACCGGGGCGAGCAGCACGCCGTTGCGGTAGTGGCCGGTGGCGGCCACCAGGCCGGGCAGCGCGGTCGGGCCGAGCAGCGGTGCGTTGTCCGGCGAGCCGGGGCGCAGGCCGGCGCTGCTCTCCACCAGGGGCAGCTCGGTGATCCCGGGGACCAGCTCGTGGGCGTCGCGCAGCAGCTCGTAGACGCCGCCGGCGGTCACCGTGGTGTCGTAGCCCTGCTCCTCGACGGTGGCGCCGATCACCAGTTCGCCGTCGGCCCGCGGCACCAGGTACAGGTGGCCGCCGCGGACCACGGCCCGCACGTTGCGGGACAGGAACGGCTGGTAGGCGGGCGGGATCCGCAGCCGCAGGATCTGGCCCTTGACCGGGCGGACGGCGGGCAGCACGCCGTCGGTCAGGCCGGGCAGCAGGTGGCTGCGCGAGCCGGCCGCCAGCACGACCTGCTCGCCGGTCACCCGCTCGCCGGTGCTCAGCCGGGCGCCGCGGGCCCGGTCGTCGTCGACCAGCAGCTCCACCGCCCCGGCCCGGTGCACGGTGACGCCGGCCAGCTCACCGGCGCGCAGCAGCGCGGTCGACAGGCGCCGACCGTCCACCTGGTGGTCGTCGGCCACGTGCAGGCCGCCGCGCACCCCGGGGGCCAGCATCGGTTCGAGCTTGCGGGCCTCCCGGCCGGTCAGCCAGCGCGAGTCCAGGCCGAGCCGCTGGTGGAAGGCGTGCAGCTCGCTCAGCTCGGCCTTGTCGTCGGCGTCCAGCGCGACCGCCAGGGTGCCGGTGGCGCGGTAGCCGGTGTCCAGGCCGGTGGCGGCGGTGAGCTCCGCGCAGAAGTCCGCGTAGCGGGCGTTGGAGGCGATCCCGAGGTGCAGCAGCGGCTCCTCGCCGTACTGCAGCTCGGTGACCGGCGCCAGCATGCCGGCCGCGACCCGGGCCGCGCCGCCGCCGGGGGCCGGATCGACCACGGTGACCGACAGGCCGCGCCGGCGTGCCCGCCAGGCGACGGCGAGGCCTATGACGCCGCCGCCGATCACCAGGACGTCGGCACGCGCACCGTCGTGGAAGCGCGACAAGAGGACCGGTTCTCCCTTCGCCGGAATGACCCGGATCAGGTTCGGACGGTCGCAGGCCGCCGCAGCCCGCCTCTCAGCCCGGTGCGCCGGGCTCCCGTGAGGATGCCCCCACCATAACGCCGGCCCCGTGATGCTTGGGAGTCGCCGGGCTGAAGACCGTCCGTGGGCCGGCGCCCGCCCGCTCGCTACAGTGGCCCGGTGATGACGGATGAGCGGGTGGTGATCGTCGGCGCCGGCATGGCGGGGGCGCAGTGCGCGGTCGCGCTGCGGGAGGGCGGCTGGCGCGGGCCGGTCAGCCTGGTCGGCGCGGAGCCGCACCGGCCCTACGACCGCCCGCCGCTCTCCAAGGACGTGCTGCTCGGCCAGGCCGACTCCACCGCCTTCGACCTGGACTGGGACCGGCTCGGCGTGGAACTGCTGCTCGGCCGCACGGCCACCGGCCTGGCCCGCGGCCGGCTGGACACCGACGCCGGACCGGTCGGCTACGACCACCTGGTGATCGCCGCCGGCGCCCGGGCCGCGTCGCTGCCCGGCGCGGCCGACGCCCACCTGCTGCGCACCGTCGACGATTCGCTGGCACTGCGTGAGGTGCTGCGGCCCGGGACCAGGCTGGTGCTGATCGGCGCCGGCTGGATCGGCGCCGAGACCGCCACCGCGGCCCGCAAGCTCGGCTGCGAGGTGACCGTGCTGGAGGCCGCCGCCGCGCCGCTGCCCGGCGCGCTGCCCGCCGAACTGGCCGAGCCGATGCTGGGCTGGTACCGGGAGGCCGGCGTCGAGCTGCGGCTCGGCGCGGCGGTGGCCGCCGTCGAACCGGGCGCGGTGCGGCTCGCCGACGGCACCGAGCTCGCCGCCGACCAGGTGGTGGTGGGCATCGGCGCCCGCCCCGACACCGCCTGGCTGGCCGGCAGCGGCATCGCGCTGGACGCGGCCGGCGCGGTGCTCGCCGACGACCGGCTGCGCACCTCGCTGCCGGGCGTCTGGGCGGCCGGCGACTGCGCGAGCTACCCGTCGGCCCGCTTCGGCGAGCGGATCACCGTGCAGCACTGGGACCACGCGCTGCACTCCGGACGGGCCGTGGCCGCTGGGCTGCTCGGCGGCGACGCGCCCTACGACCCGGTGCCGTACTTCTGGTCCGAGCAGTTCGGGCGGATGGTGCAGTACGCCGGCCGGCACGCGGCGGGCGACCGGCTGCTCTGGCGCGGTTCGCCCACCGGGGCGTCCTGGAGCGCGCTGTGGCTGCGCGACGGGGTGCCGACCGCGGTGCTGGCGGTGGACCGGCCGCGCGACCTGGCGCAGGGACGGCGGCTGATCGAGCAGGCCCGGGCGGTCGAGCCCGCGCGGGCGGCCGACCCCGAGGTGCCGTTGAAGGCCGCGATCGCCGCCTGACGCGCGGGGTTGGTGCGAGCGCGGCCCCGGAGGTGGCAGGCTGGTGCCGTGAGTAGTGAGACGGAAACCATTGAGCGACTTGTTCCGGAGTGGCTCCACCTGCCCGACATCTCCGAGCGCTGGGGCGTGCCGGTCACCGAAGTCCGCCAGCTGGTCAAGGACCACAAGCTGATCGCGGTCCGCCGCGGGCCCAACAACGCGTTGCAGGTGCCGGCCGCCTTCATCGAGGAGGACGGCCTGGTCAAGCACCTGACCGGCACCCTGACGGTGCTGCGCGACGGCCGGTTCAGCGACGAGGAGATCCTCGAGTGGCTCTTCACCGAGGATCCTTCGCTGCCAGGCAGCCCGATCCAGGCGCTGCGGGAGAACCGCGGCACCGAGGTGAAGCGCCGGGCCCAGGCGCTGTCGCTGTGACGGCCGCCGCCGGGTACCGCGCCGAGCTGAACGACGCGCGGCTCTACCTGTGCACCGACGCCCGGCGCCGGCAGGGCGACCTGGCCGAGTTCCTGGACGCGGCGCTGGCGGGCGGCGTGGACATCGTGCAGCTGCGGGACAAGGAGCTGGAGGCCCGCCAGGAGCTGGCCGCACTGGAGGTGTTCGCGGACGCCGCGGCCCGCCACGGCAAGCTGCTCGCGGTCAACGACCGGGCCGATGTGGCGCACGCCGCCGGCTCCCAGGTGCTGCACCTGGGGCAGGACGACCTGCCGGTGCCGGCCGCCCGGGCGATCGTCGGCGAGGAGATGCTGATCGGCCGGTCCTGCCACGCCGAGTCGGAGGTGGCCGCCGCGATCGCCGAGCCGGGAGTGGACTACTTCTGCACCGGCCCGGTCTGGCCGACCCCGACCAAGCCGGGCCGGCCGGCCCCCGGGCTGGGTCTGGTCGAGTACGCGGCCCGGCAGCGGACCGACCGCCCGTGGTTCGCGATCGGCGGGATCGACCTGGGCAACCTGGACCAGGTGCTGGCCGCCGGGGCCCGGCGGGTGGTGGTGGTCCGCGCGATCACGGCCGCCGACGACCCCGGGGCCGCGGCCGCGGAGCTGGCCCGGCGGCTGCGCGCGGCAGGCTGAGGTTCTGACGTTCCTCCGGATCGGCGGGCCGCCGACGCAAGTTGACGGCCCGCCGGCCGTTCCCCGGAAGGCGGCTGGTCAGTAGCGCCGCACGGTGGCGGCCTCGGCCAGCGCCCGCAGCGCCGCCCGGGCCGTTTCGTCCGCCAGCGGGGCCGCCTCCAGCGCGGCCAGCGACTCGGCCATCAGCCGCTCGATCCGCTGCTCCACCTGCTCGGCGGCGCCGCTGCGCGCCACCAGGGCGCTCAGCTCGGCGATCTCCTCGCCGGTCAGCCCGGGAGCGCCGAGCCGGCTGTCCAGCTCCTTGGCGTCCACCTGGTCCAGACCGCGCAGCGCCAGCGCCACCAGCAGGGTGCGCTTGCCCTCGCGCAGGTCGTCACCGGCGGGCTTGCCGGTGACCGCCGGGTCGCCGAAGACGCCCAGCAGGTCGTCCCGCAGCTGGAACGCCTCGCCCAGCGGCAGGCCGAACGCGCCGTAGGCGGCCACCAGTTCGTCGGACGCGCCGGCCAGCCGGGCGCCCACCTGCAGCGGCCGCTCGATGGTGTACTTCGCCGACTTGTAGTGCAGCACGGTCTGCGCCCGGGTGAGCGCCAGCTCGTCCATGGAGTCGCCGGCCACCGGCTCCAGCACGTCCAGGTACTGGCCGGCCATCACCTCGGTGCGCATCAGGTCGAAGACCGGCTTGGCGGCCAGCACCGCCGCCGGCTCCAGGCCGCAGCGCACGAACAGCTCGTCGCACCAGATCAGCAGCAGGTCGCCGAGCAGCACCGCGGCGCCGGCCCCGTACTGCTCGCGGTCGCCGCGCCAGCCGCTGGCGCGGTGCCGGGCCTCGAACCGGCGGTGCATCGAGGGCAGGCCGCGGCGGGTGTCGCTGCGGTCCATCAGGTCGTCGTGCACCAGGGCGCTGGCCTGCAGCAGCTCCAGGGCCGCGGCGGCCCCGGTGATCCCCTCGCTGTCCGCCGCGCCGCCCGCCCCCCGCCAGCCCCAGTAGCAGAAGGCCGGCCGCAGCCGCTTGCCGCCGTCCAGCAGGAAGTCGCGCAGCGCCTCGGCGACCGGCAGCAGGTCCGGGGATATCGAGCTCAGCAGCGAGTGCTGCTCGGCCATGAAGCGGGCGAGCGCGTGGTTCACCCGGTCGCGGACCGCCTCCAGGTCGAGCGGCAGCACGGGGGCGGGGCTGGGCGAGGTCACGGGGCGCTCCGGGAGTGAATGGGGATCCTCAAAAGACTAGCCGAAGCCGGGTTCGGGACATTCGGTCTCAATTGCTGGACCGGGTTTGTTTGCCGTGCACTCGCGGCGGCTAACCTGCGGACATGGCACTCGGCGTTCCATCGACCAGGACCGATCACGCGGCGACCGTCCGCGACCTGCTGGCGGCCGGCCGCCGGTCCTTCTCGTTCGAGTTCATGCCCCCGCGCAGCGAGGCCGCCGAGCAGAAGCTGTGGGCCGCGATCCGCCGCCTGGAGCCGCTGAGCCCCAACTTCGTCTGCGTGACCTACGGCGCGGGCGGCTCGACCCGCGGCCGCACGGTCAACATGGTCGGCCGGATCGCCGGCGAGACCACCCTGACGCCGGTGGCCCACCTCACCGCCGTCGACCACTCGGTGGCCGAACTGCGCAACATCATCGGCCAGTACGCGGACCAGGGCGTGCGCAACGTCCTCGCGGTGCGCGGCGACCCGCCCGGCGATCCGATGGGTGAGTGGGTGACCCACCCGCAGGGCGTCACCTACGCGTACGAGCTGGTCGAACTGATCAAGGGGATCGGCGACTTCTGCGTGGGCGTGGCCGCCTCGCCGAACATGCACCCGCGCTCCACCGACTGGGACGACGACATCCGGCACTTCGTCGCCAAGGTGCGGGCCGGCGCCGACTACGCGATCACCCAGATGTTCTTCGAGGTCGAGGACTACCTGCGGCTGCGCGACCGGGTCCAGGCGGCCGGCTGCGAGGTGCCGATCATCCCGGAGATCATGCCCGTCACCAACGCCAAGCAGCTGGTGCGCTTCCCGCAGCTCAGCGGCTCGGACTTCCCGCCCGAGCTGGCGGCCCGGCTGGAGGCGGTCAAGGACGACCCGGCGGCGCTGCGCGAGGTGGGCATGGAGCACGCCACCGCGATGAGCGAGCAGCTGCTCTCCGAGGGCGCGCCCGGCCTGCACTTCATCACGCTGAACGGCTCCACCGCGACCCTGCAGATCTACCAGAACCTGGGCCTGCACAGCAGCTGACCGGGATGTGGGACGGCGACCGGATACCCGGTACAGTCGCGACACGCGCTGGGCACGTGCTGGAGGACGCCGATGGGCATCGGGATGCTGGTGTTGTACGCGGCCCTCGCCGTGGTCGGGCTCTGGCTGATCGCCGAGCTGCTGCTGCAGAGCCGGGCGCCGCTGCACTGGCGGGCGCTGGCACTGGGCGGGTTCCTGCTGGTGGTGGCCGGGATGGCGGTGCACTCGGCGCCGGTGATCGGCGGCGGGGCGGTCGGCTTCGCGGTCGGGCAGGTGCTGGTGACCACGTCGGTCAAGCGCGGTGGCAAGCCCTCCTGGTCGCTGCGCCGCGGCGACGGCGAGCTGCCCGGGCCGCTGGCCAAGGTGCCGCTGCTGGCCGCCGCCACCAGCGGCACCGAGGCGGTGGCGGTGGCGGAGCCGCCGCGGGTCGGCGAGGTCGGCCCGATCGAGGTGACCGAGCCGCAGGCCGAGCTGCTGCCGGAGCCCGACCAGACCCAACTGCCCGCTGATGACGGCGACTTCGGCATCTACGAGACCGGCTATCCGCAGCCCGAGCAGCAACAGCCGCAACTGCAGCAGCAGTTCGCCTACGGGTACTACCAGCCGGAGCACTACGAGCAGCAGCCCGGCTACGGCTACTACGAGCAGCAGCAGCCGCAGTACCAGGGCTACGAGGGCCACCGGGGCTACGGCTACGACCAGCAGCAGTGGCAGCCGCAGGCGCCGGCCTACGACCCGGTCGCCTACCAACCCGAGTACGGCAGCCAACCCGAGTACGCCGGCCAGCCCGAGTACGGCGCGCCCGGCATCCCGCAGCAGCCGTCACCGGAGTACTACCAGCAGTACCAGCCGCAGTACCAGCAGCCCCAGGAGCAGGGCAGCTGGCAGGGCTGGCAGTAGCCGCCCGCGCCCGCTACGCGGGACCGATCAGCCCCGCCACCACGCACGCCGACATCCCGGCCCGGGCCAACCCGCCACCCGGATGGGCGGCCTGACCGAGCCGGTAGTGCCCCGGCCGGTCGGTGGTGTTGGCGGGCTGCAGGAAGCCGCCGCCGGCGCCGGGCAGGGCCGGGCGGGCCACCGCGCCACCGGGGGAGAGGGTCTCCCGTTCGGTGTCGGCCGGGGTGCGGACCTCCTGCCACAGCACCCTGTCCGCCACGTCGAGCCCGGCGGCGTCCAGCTGCCGCAGCATCCGGTCCGCGAACTGCGCCGCGACCCCGGGGGCCGTCCAGTCGAACACGGCCTGCGAGGGGACGGTGCAGGTGAGCACCACCGCCTCGTGCCGGTCGTCGGGCACCAGGGTCGGGTCGTCAGGCCGCAGCACCTGGACGGTCGGCAAGTCCCGCAGGCCCGGCACGTCGAAGACCGAGGCCAGCTCCGCGGAGCGCGACGGGGTGTGCAGCACCGTCCGCTGCGCGGTGCCCGCCGGGCGCGGACCCTTGAGCGCCAGCAGCAGGCTGAAGCGGCCCGGCAGGGTGGCGTCCGGCGGTTCCGGGCGCAGCACCAGGTCGGCCTGCGCCGGCTCGCCGTGCCGCAGCTCGTCCGGGCCGACCCGGGTGCCGAACCGGAACTCCACTCCGCGCTGCTCGCAGCGCTTGAACACCGCCGCCACCAGCGAGTGCAGCCCGCCCCGCACCGACCAGACGCCGAAGGTCTGCTCGACGTACGGCAGCATGACGGCGCTCGCCGGGGTGGTCCGCGGGTCGAAGCCGAACCGCAGCACCGACTCGGTGAGCAGCGCGGTCAGCGCCGGGTGGCCGCCCAGCTCGCGCCGCGCCACCTCGTCGACGGTGGGCTGCCGGGAGCCGCCGAGCAGCCGGGCCAGGCCGCGCCGGGGAGCCGCCGGGTAGGGGTCGGTGCCCAGCGGGCCCGGGTCGGCCGGCAGCGGCTCCTCCAGCAGCGGTCGGCGGGTGGCCTCCCAGACGGCGCGACCGCGGTTCATCACCTCGCCCCAGAGCCGCCCGGTGCCCGCGCCGAGCGCCCGGTCCAGCGCCTCGGCGACGCCGCCCCGGGAGGCGTTGGGCAGCGCCAGCTCGGTGCCGTCGGCGAACCGGTGCCGGCTCTCCGGGTCCACCGGGGCCAGCTCCACCAGCTGCTCCAGCGGTTCCCGGCCGGTCTTCAGCGCCAGGTCACGGTAGACGGCCGGCAGCGTCAGCAGGGTCGGTCCGGTGTCGAAGGCGAAGCCGTCGCGGCGGTACTGCCCGAGCATCCCGCCCGGGCCCGGTGCGGCCTCGCAGACCGTCACCCGGTGTCCCAGGGTGGCCAGCCGCGCCGCGGCGGCCAGCCCGCTGATTCCCGCTCCGATGATGACGATCCGTGCCATGGGGTGTGATCTTACTTTTCACCGCCCGTTCGCGGGCCGGTGGCCGGGCCGCCCCGGACTCGCCCCGGTGGCCCGCCCGCCCCCGAACTCGCCCCGGTCGATTTGTCAGTGGCGGGCGCGAGCATGGCACCAGTGGGCGGCCGACCGGCCCGCCCGACGCCTGCCGAAGGATCCGGGGGTACCGACCGTGACCGTCACCGACCTCCCGCACCGACCCTGCGACGACCGTTCCGACCAGATCCCGCTGCGCTCCGTCGACGTCCACCCGGTGCTGCTGCGCACCGGTACCCCGCCGGCCGCCCGGGACTTGCTGGCGCAGGCCCAGCGCACCCTGCTGGCGGCCGACGCCGCCGAGGACCCGCTGGAGCGGTTCGCCACCGCGCACCTGGCCGCGCTGCGCACCACGGCCGCCGTGCTCGCCGTCCGGGGCCGCCCGGAGAAGAACCCGCGCCGCCGCAAGGCGATCCGCAGTGCCTGGGAGGTGCTGCCCGAGGTGGCGCCCGAGCTGTCCGAGTGGGCGGTCTACTTCGCGGCCGGCGCGAGCAAGCGGGCGGCGGCCGAGGCCGGGCTGCGGGGGGCCGCCTCCGTCCGCGACGCGGACGACCTGATCCGCAACACCGCCGTCTTCCTGCGGCTGGTGGCGCGGGTGCTCCGACCGGACGGCGGTGAAGGCAATAGGGTGTAGGCGTCCGGCCAGTTCGCCGCCCCTGAGGAGCCCGCTCGTGTACCCCTCGCGTCCCCGCAGCGCCCTGCGCACCGCCGTGGTCTGGGAGGTGGTCCGGGCGGCCCTGGAGCGCCGGGCCGCCGAGTTGGGCCGGCCGGTACTGGACGTGGTCGACACCGGCGGCGGCACCGGCAACTTCGCCGTGCCGGTGGCCAGGCTGGGTCACCGGGTGACCGTCGTCGACCCCAGCCCCGACGCGCTGTTCGCGCTGGAGCGCCGGGCCGCCGAAGCCGGGGTGACCGAGCTGGTCCGCGCGGTGCAGGGGGACACCCAGACGCTGCCGGAGCTGATCACCGCCGACTCGGTCGACGTGGTGCTGTGCCACGGCGTCCTGGAGGTCGTGGACGACCCGGCGGAGGCGCTCGGCCACCTCACCGGCACCCTGCGCAAGGGCGGCCTGGTCAGCCTGCTGGCCGCCAACCGCAACGGCGCGGTGCTGGCCCGGGCGCTGGCCGGCCACTTCGAGGAGGCCCGCACCGTGCTGGGCGCGCCCGACGGCCGCTGGGGCACCGGCGACCCGATGCCGCGCCGCTTCACCACCGAGGAGCTGCACGGCCTGGCCCGGGCCGCCGGCCTGCGGGTCGAGTCGGTGCACGGGGTGCGGGTCTTCGCCGACCTGGTGCCCGGGGTGCTGGTGGACACCGAGCCCGGGGCGATGGAGGCGCTGCTCAAGCTGGAGGAGGCGGCCGCCGCCGAACCCGCCTTCCACGCGGTCGCCACCCAGTTGCACCTACTGGCCGCACTGGACTGACGGCGACGGGCCACCGGACCCGACGAAGACGGGCGCAGCCTACTGACGGAAACTTCACAGCTGCCGGGAGCGTTGCAGGGGTGCGGGGGCGCGCGACGTGTCGGACACGACGGAACGCGGCCCCCTCCGGATCCCCTCGTCGGACCGTATGATCTGGGTAAAGCCAGAACGCATGACGGCCAGACGCATGGGGCATATGGACCACGACAGGGCCAGGTGGCGGACCGGTCGCCCCGCGACCGACGAGTAGGAGGACTCCGTGCCGCTCTCGGAGCACGAGCAGCGACTGCTCGACCAGATGGAGCGAGCGCTGTACGCCGAAGATCCCAAGTTCGCGTCGGCGCTCGAGGGAACCGGCTTGCGCACCTACACCCGGCGACGGGTGTACCTCGCGGCGGCGGGATTCGCGCTGGGCGTGGGCCTCCTGATGGGAGGCATGATCGCGCAGCCGCAGTACATCTGGCTGAGCGTGGTGGGCTTCCTGGTGATGCTGGGCTGCGCGGTGCTGGCGGTGGCGGGCTGGCGGCGGCACCTGGTGGTGGACCCCGGCGCCCGGTTGGGCGCGGCTCAGCCGGTGCGGCGCAAGGCCGGCGTGATGGACCGGATGGAGCAGCGCTGGCAACGCCGGCGCGATGAACAAGACGGCTTCTGACGGGACTTCCCG
>NZ_JAJJPA010000150.1 GCF_020907985.1 Kitasatospora humi
CGGCTTCACGGCCTTAGCATCCAGAGGTTCACCGTTGGCGCTTCAAAGCGGGTACGGGAATATCAACCCGTTGTCCATCGACTACGCCTGTCGGCCTCGCCTTAGGTCCCGACTTACCCTGGGCAGATCAGCTTGACCCAGGAACCCTTGGTCAATCGGCGCAAGAGTTTCCCACTCTTGTATCGCTACTCATGCCTGCATTCTCACTCGTATACCGTCCACGACTCGATTCCTCGGCCGCTTCACCCGGCACACGACGCTCCCCTACCCATCACAGCAGGCGTTGGCCCTCATGCTGCAATGACACGACTTCGGTGGTGTACTTGAGCCCCGCTACATTGTCGGCGCGGAATCACTTGACCAGTGAGCTATTACGCACTCTTTCAAGGGTGGCTGCTTCTAAGCCAACCTCCTGGTTGTCTCTGCGACTCCACATCCTTTCCCACTTAGCACACGCTTAGGGACCTTAGTCGGTGTTCTGGGCTGTTTCCCTCTCGACCATGGAGCTTATCCCCCACAGTCTCACTGCCGCGCTCTCACTTACCGGCATTCGGAGTTTGGCTAAGGTCAGTAACCCGGTAAGGCCCATCGCCTATCCAGTGCTCTACCTCCGGCAAGAAACACGCGACGCTGCACCTAAATGCATTTCGGGGAGAACCAGCTATCACGGAGTTTGATTGGCCTTTCACCCCTAACCACAGGTCATCCCCCAGGTTTTCAACCCTGGTGGGTTCGGTCCTCCACACGGTCTTACCCGCGCTTCAACCTGCCCATGGCTAGATCACTCCGCTTCGGGTCTTGGGCATGCAACTGAATCGCCCTATTCGGACTCGCTTTCGCTACGGCTACCCCACACGGGTTAACCTCGCTACACACCGCAAACTCGCAGGCTCATTCTTCAAAAGGCACGCAGTCACGGCCACCGAAGTGACGACGCTCCCACGGCTTGTAGGCACACGGTTTCAGGTACTATTTCACTCCGCTCCCGCGGTACTTTTCACCA
>NZ_JAJJPA010000016.1 GCF_020907985.1 Kitasatospora humi
CCCCGCAGGGGCGGCCCTGCGGGGACCGCGGCGCCCTGCCGACCGGGCGCCGGGCTGCTCAGCCGGACATGGCGCAGCCGCCGGCGTTGTTGCTCCAGGTGGGTTGCATCGCGAAGTCACCGGTGGGCAGCGAGACGGTGCCCAGGTTCTGCCAGGCACACAGGTCGCCGTCCTCCTCGCCGTCGGAGGCCACCCAGCCGCTGGACGGCTCCGGGTCGGTCAGCGACTCGGCGTACTCGTGGCCGCCGACGATGCTGAAGCCGTCGAGCTGGTTGGAGACCGAGTCGGCGCCGCAGCCGCTTCCGGCGTCGAGCACGTACGGCATGTTGGTGTAGGAGACGTTGCCGTTCCAGTCGTGCCAGGCGCAGAAGCCGCTGTTCGGGAAGCCGTCGGGGGAGGTGCCGCTCGGGCTCATCACCACGATCTGCACGTCGGGGCCGGACACACCGAAGTGCTGGGCACCGACGTTGGCTTCGGCGGCGATGTCCGCCTGGGCGGCCGAGGCGGGCGCGGCGGCCGAGTCGTCGACCCAGGTGCCGCCCAGCACGGCGCCGTTGAACGTCGGGCCGGAGCCGCTGTCGTCGGTGTACTGCGAGGTCACGGTGGACCAGGTGTCCTGCGAGGTGCCCAGACCGCTGAACAGGTTGGTCTGGTACTGCTGGACGCCGTTGCCGTCACTGTCCCACTGGTTACCCCAGAAGACCAGGTAGACGGTGACGTTGTGTTCCACCGGCCCGCCGTTGTAGGCCAGGTCGCCCGCATCGGCCGGGGAGGCGGCCTTGCCGGCGGAACCCTTGGCGGCGGAACCCTTGGCGTTGAAGCCCTTGCCGCCCTTCATCGGGACGATGCCGTGGCGGCCGTGGGTCTGGACTTCCATCCTCTGGCCGTGGGTGTAGACCGTGTGCACTCCGGCGGCGGTGCCGGCCGGGGCGGGCGCGGCGGTGCTGGCGGTGGCACCGCCGATCAGGCCGGCCACGGCGAGCGAGGCCACGGCGGCGGTGCGCCGCAGTCGACGGGAGGTGGGGGTACGGTGTTCGCGCGAGTCGCGCATCCCGGGGCTCCTTGGTGATTGGTGTGGGGGGCGCCGATGGGGGGTCGCGCGGTCGCAGGGGGTGCTTCCGGCCGCTGGGGGCCTGGACCCCTCCTGCCCATCGGCGGACGAGGAGGGAAGGCCCGCCGAGGTCATCGGCGGGGACCGCGCGGGTGCTGGGTGTGCACCGGTGGAGTGCCGGAGTCCGGCGGCAAGTCGGTGCGCCCTGGCGGGATTTCACGGTGGCCCGGTCGCTGCAGGGGGCCGGCAGTTGGGGTGCCGGGATGCTTCCGAGCCGTTTGACTGGTGTTCATCAAACAGCACGGGCGAACTCCCAGCAATACGTCAGGAAGTCTCACTTGGCAGATTTGGCGAACTGTTGACCGGGCTTGACCGGTCATTGAGCAACTGGTCTGGCCAGCCTGGCTGTTCGAATGCTCTCTGTGGGCGATGCGCGACGCGGACCGCTTTGACCGGCTGAATTGTCAGTGCAGAGTGACAGTCTGGAGGCAGTGCTTCGAACGGTGCGGAGGAAGTATGGGGACTTGGGACGTCGGCTCGTTCGACAACGACGCGGCGGCCGACTTCGCCGGTGAGTTGGACGAGGCTGCCGAGGGCGACCGCGCCGAGCTGGTGCGGGCGGCGCTGCGTGCGGTGCTCGCCGAAGACGGCTACCTGGACGGCGAATCCGGAGAGCGTGCGGTGGCTGCGGCGGCTCTGGTGGCCGCGTACTGCCCGGGTGGTGAACCGGTGAACCCTGTGTACGGTCCGCGAAGGTCAGTGCCAGGACTGGGGGGTGAGCTGCCCGCGTTGGCCGCGGCGGCCCTGGGGCGGGTGGTGGCGGGAGGTTCCGAAGTGGCCGAGCTGTGGGACGAGTCGGGCGAGGGGGAGCGCTGGCGAGGCCGGATCGCCGCACTTCAGGCCGTTCTGGCGGAGGGTGCCCGGTGACGCTGCCCGGAGTCTGACAGTTCGCTGAACGCCCGCGGCCTGACGGTGCGCCGGTGAAGCGCCGTCAGGCCGCGGTGGCCGCCTACGTCAGCGCGGCCTTCCAGACCCAGGAGGTGACCGGCTGATGGCCCGGCAGGTCACCGCGGCCGGTCTGCCAGAGCAGCACCGAGGCCGGGTCGCCCGCCGGCGCGTCCGGGAAGAGCCGGGCCAGCACCCTGGCGCACGGCTCGGCGGCCGGACGCCAGCCGAGCCCCAGGCCCTGTGCGATGTCATGGGTGTGCAGCAGCGTTTCCGCGGTGCCCATCGCGGCGAAGCCGGTCGGGTCGGTCGGCCCCCAGTGCCAGGCCCGCAGGCTCGGGTCGGCCGCGTCCAGTGCGGTGCTCAACAGCCGCCCGGCACCGGTGATGAGCTGCAGCAGCTGGTCGGGGCGGGCGGTCTCTCGCGCCTGGTAGTCGACGGGCAGATAGCCGTCCGGCGCGCCCGACGCGACTTGACCGGCGTAGGCGAGCAGGTCATGGGCGACGTGGGCGGCGGTCTCCCAGCAGCTCCAGGTCAGTTGACCGGCCGCCACCGTCCAGTCGGCGCCGGTGTGCGGGGTCAGCAGCTCGACCGCCTCGCGGACCGCGCGGTCGACGTCACGGGCGTCCATCGGGGTGTTGACTACCACGGGGCCCTCCCGGGCAGGGTGGTGGCGGTGGGGGTGCGCAGGCCGTCCAGGAGGACGCTCAGGGTGCGCCGCCACTGGTCCTCGGTGGCCTGCAGGCCCAGGGTGTGACGGCCGGTGGCGATCGAGGCCAGCAGGAACGGAACGTCCTGCCAGGCCACGTCGGAACGCATCACGCCCGCGCTCTGGACGCGCTCGACCAGCAGCCGGAACCGCTCGCGCAGTGCGGCCAGGGTGGCGTCCAGCCCTTCCCCGCAGGCGCCGCCGAGCGCCTCGCCGATGCCGCAACTCTCGCTCCGCAGCTTGACGTAGGCGGTCGCGAACTCGCTCAGCCCCTGCCACGGGTCCGGGTCGGCCAGCGCTCGGTCCGCCACCTCGATGGTCTCGCCGAGCACCTCGTCCAGCACGGCCAGCAGCAGCAACTCGCGGGACGGGATGCGGCGGTAGAAGGTACCGACCCCGACTCCGGCGCGGGCGGCGATCTCATGGGCGCCGGCGTCCACGCCGGTCTCGGCGATCGCCGCACGGGCGGCGGTGACCAGTCGTTCGACGTTCCGCCGTGCGTCCGCGCGCGGTTGACGACCCGAGGGGTCGATCAGCAGCCGGTCCACGGCGCTCATGGGCGTGTCCATGGGGCGAGTCTATCCGGCCGGGCAGATAACTGGACCGACTCTGTCCGCTTCGTTAGGCTCCCACTTGGAAGCGGACAAGTCCTGTCCGTTTGGCTGGGGCGCATAGAGCGATGGGTGGGGTTGCGATCATGGGTGAGAAGCGGATCCGGGTGGGCATCATCGGGGTCAACACCGAGCTGGGGTGGGCGAAGCGGGCGCACATCCCAGCGCTCCGGTCGCTGCCGGACTACGAGATCACGGCGGTCGGCACCAGCAGGATCGAGAGCGCCCGTGCGGCGGCCGAGTACTTCGGGGTGGCGCACGCCTTCGCCGACGCCCGGCGGCTCGCCGAGCACCCCGAGGTCGACCTGGTCGCCGTCACGGTTCGGGTGCCCCACCACTTGGCGCTGGTGCAGGCCGCGCTGGCCGCCGGCAAGCACGTCTACTGCGAGTGGCCGCTGGCCCGCACCACCGAGGAGGCCGAGGTGCTGGCCACGGCCGCCGAGGCGGCCGGCGTGCACCATGCGATCGGGCTGCAGGCCCGCTACGCGCCCGCGGTGCTGCGGGCGCGCCAGCTGATCGACGAGGGTTACCTGGGTGAACTCACCTCGGTGACCGCCCACGCAGGCCGCGCCAAGGGGGCGGGGGAGAGCATGTCCGACTGGGCCGTCTACACCCTGGATCGCGCCAACGGCGCCGGCACCCTGGAGGTGGCGGGCGGCCACACGCTGGACGCCGTGCAGCACCTGGGCGGCGAACTGACTCGTGTCCAGGCGGAGTTGGCCATCCGCCGGGCCTCCTACCCGGTGAGCGGGACGAACCAGCGGGTGCCGGTGACCAGCCCCGACCAGCTGCTGCTCGGCGGTGCGGTGGCCACCGGCGCCGTGGTTTCGGCGCACATCCACGACGGCAAGCTCGCCGGCGCCGGCACGCGCGTGGAACTCACCGGAACCGAGGGCGTGCTGCGGCTGGAGTCCACCGGACCGGCCGGGCCCGCCGGCATCCAGATGGGCGAGCTGCGGCTGCTCGGCTCCCGCGACCTCGGCGGCGAACTCGCCGAACTCCCGCTTCCGAACGAGCTTTTCGCGGTCGGCGCGGCGGACTCCGGTCCGGAGGGTTTCCATGTGGCGCAGCTCTACGCCCGGTTGGCCGCCGATCTGCGCAGCGGTGCGCGGACGGTGCCGGACTTCACGGACGGACTGCGCCTGCACCGACTGCTGGACGCGGTGCGTCGCTCGGACGCCACGGGGCGGCGGCAGCAGGTCTGACGGTCGAGTGGGCCGGGCGGAAAAGGAGTTCTCTCGGGGCTGGTCTGCCGTTGGGTACCGCACGACAGCCGTGCGTCACCCAACGCCCTGGAGCACTCTTGCGCATCATCCCCCTCGCCGACCCCGACCGCTCGCCGACCGGCCACCAGTTGGCCTGGCTTGCCGCGGCCGAGGCCGGCCATCCGCTCGGCTCGGCCTTCCTGCGGCTCCGCAGCGCGGCCAGCCAGGAGCACCTCGGTGAGCTGACGCTGGCGGTGCATCCCGCCGAACGCCGGGCGGGTGTCGGATCCGCCCTGCTGGCACAGGTGGTGGCGGCGGCCGGGGCCGAGCGGCGGCGGTGCGTGATCGCCCAGGCCGAGGAGGGCACGCCGGGTGACGCCTTCCTGGCGGACCGCGGGTTCCGGCGGGCGGCGACCCTGGAGTACGCACGCCTGGCGCTGGATCCGGCCGCGCCGTCGGCCGCGCCGGAGGGCCCGGACGGCTACCAGCTGCTGCACTGGGACGGCATGGTGCCGGACGAGCTGGCCGAGGCGTTCGTGGCCGGCCGTTCGGCGATGGACGACATGCCGGTCGGCGAGGCCGACTTCGGCCGGGTGGTCTGGGACGTGCCCCGGATGCGGGCGGCCGCCGACGCGGTGGCGGCCCGCGGTGAGCTGCTCTCCACCTTCGCGGCCGTCGAGGCGGCGAGCGGCGATTTCGTGGGCTTCACCGAGCTGGTGCTGGCCGGTGACGGCACCGGTGACGCCCAGCACTACGGCACGGCGGTGCGGCCCGATCATCGGGGGCGCGGGATCGCCCGCTGGCTGAAGGCGGCTCAGATCCACGCGGTGCGCGAGCGGTTCCCCCGGCTGGCCGGCCTGCTGACCGACACCGCCGAGGAGAACGCCGCGATGCGCCGGGTGAACGCCGCCCTCGGGTACCGCACCACCCACCGCACGTTCCTGTACCAGCTGGACATGTAGGCCGCGGTCCTCTCAACCCACCTGGGCGAGAAGGAGGTTCAGCAGGTGGTCGGGCGCGTCGCGGACGATGTCGTGCCCGATCGGCAGTGACTCCACCGTCCAGGACGGGTCCTGGCGCAGCCGCTCGTAGGTGGCCAGGAACGGGCTGCCCTCGAACTCGCTCGAGTGCACGTAGGTGCGGCGCTTCACCTGCTCGTACGCACCGGTCAGCCGGATGCGCTGGAGCTTGGTGGCCAGCGGGTGCGGGCTGACCCGGGCGTCCTTGGCGATGAGGAACGCCGGGGGGACCATGGCGAAGCCGTTGCCCGCCGCGGCCGCCAGCGTGCGCTGCCGCCAGTCGGCCGGGAGGAGGTCGATCTCCGCCTCGCCGTCGCGCGGGGCGAGCGAGTCCAGGTAGACCAACGAGGCGATCCGCTCCGGTCGGCGGTCGGCCGCACCGGTGATCGGCATCCCGCCGTAGCTGTGGCCGACCAGGACCGCGTCCTCGATGTCCTCGGTGTCGAGCAGCCGGACGATGTCCTCGATGTGGGTGTCCAGGTTGACCGAGGCGGTCAGCAGGTGGTTGCGCTCGCCGATGCCGGTCAGGGTGAGGGCGTGCACGGTGTGGCCGTGACCGCGCAGCCCGTCGGCGATCGGGCGGTACCACCAGCCGCCGTGGTAGGTGCCGGGGACGAGGACGAACGTGGCCATGGGGTGCTCCCTCACTCGATGGGTTCCGCTCTGTTCCTCGTCAACTCTGGCGCGGTGTCAGCCAGAAGTCCAAGAGCTGGATCATCTGAGTGCCATAATCAATGGTTATCGAGATCCTTGGAGGGCACTCGGAGCGGCCCGGTATCCGTTGACCCTGGAGACGGAGTGCGTGGCGATGGTGGTCCCGGGAGAGGTGCGCCGATGAGCAGTGTGGAGCCGCCCACCGAAGGCCAGTCGGGCCAGGGCGAGTCGGGCCAGGGCGAGCTGGGCGGCGGCGAGCCGGGGCAGGGCGAGCCCGGCGGGTCGGGGGACTGGGACGCCGTCGAGCTGGACGAGGCGTTCGTTCGCGCGGCCCCGGTGGTCGAGCCGTCCGGGCGGGCCCGGATGCTCGCCGCCCGCTGGCGCAGGGAGCCGCCCGAGCCGGAGCCGTGGCGTGCCGACCGGCCGCCGGCGGGTTGGTTCTGGAGCCGGGTGCGCCGACGCCGCTGGTGGCGGGGGTGATCGGTGACCGCTCGCTTACACTCCTCGCGGGACACGGAGCGGAGCGGAGCTGGCGGCATGGGACGGCGGGACAAGGCTGCGGACAAGCGCGCGGCCGGCGGTGGTGCGGCGCGCTGCACGGTGACGGTGTGCCGTGGCTGCTGCTGCGGTACACCGAAGGTGCCGGGCCTGGACCACGCGGCCCAGCTCACCGATCTGCGCGGCTCGCTGGCGGGTGTGGCCGAGGTGCGGCCGGTGGGCTGCCTGGATGCCTGCGACCGCGCCAATGTGATCGTCATACAGCCCTCGGCTGAAGGCCGGCGGGCCGGTGGCCGTCCGGTCTGGCTGGGCTTCGTCAACGACCCGGACGCCGCACGGGACATCACCGCCTGGGTCGAGGCGGGCGGTCCGGGGCTGGTGGACCCGCCGGACGTCCTGGAACTCTACGCCTTCAGTCCGTCGCGCCGGATCCGCGAGTCGCTGGGCGGCTGACCTCGACGCCGACCCCGCACTCGCGCACGCGTGCCCCGCATTCGCACCGCGCGCCCCCGGCGCCGGTCGGGCCCGCGTCAGGGGCGCGCGGTGCGAGCCGGTCGGGCCGGCCGCGGGATCAGGCACCGGCGAGCCAGAGGTCGGGGCCGAAGACCTCGTAGTGGATCGCCGCCGCGGGCAGCCCGGCGGCCAGCAGCTGGCCGCGGGCGGCGCGCAGGAACGGCAGCGGGCCGCAGAGGTAGGCGGTGGCGCTGGCGGGCAGCTCCAGCGTGCCGAGGTCGATCAGGCCGGTGCGGTCGGCCGGCCAGTCGCCCTCCGGCCTCTCGTACCAGACGTGGGCGGCGGCGTCGGGCAGCTTGGCGGTCAGCTCGGCCAGGTCGCCGCGGAAGGCGTGGTCGGCGGGCGAGCGGTCGGCGTGCACCGAGATCACCTGGCGCTGCGAGCCGGTCGCGACCAGGTGGTCGAGGATGCCGATCATCGGCGTGCAGCCGATGCCGGCGGAGACCAGCAGCACCGGCGAGTCGCTCTGCTCGTCCAGGTGCACGTCGCCGGACGGCAGGCTGACCCGCAGCTCACCGCCGACCTCGACGTGGTCGTGCAGGAAGCCGGAGACCTCACCGTCGCGCCTGACCGTGAAGCGCAGCTCGCCGTCCGACCGACCGGACAGGCTGTACTGCCGGATCTGCCGTGCGCCGTCCGGGAGTTCGACCTGCACCGAGACGTACTGGCCCGGCCGCACGGCGGGCAGCGCGCTGCCATCGGCCGGACGCACGCCGAAGGTCACCACCTGCGGCGTCTCACTGCGCCGGGTCACGACCCGGTTCTCCCGCCAGACCTCGCCCGCCGGCACGCCGGACTCCCGGTAGAGGCGGTCCTCGATGCTGATCAGGGCGTTCGCCATCAGCCAGTAGACCTCGTCCCAGGCGGCGGCGACCTCGGGGGTCACCGCCTCGCCGAGCACCTCGACGATGGCGCCGAAGAGGTGCTCCCGCACGATCGGGTAGTGCTCGGCGCGGATGCCCAGCGAGACGTGCTTGTTGGCGATCCGGCCGAGCATCACGTCCGGTCGGGTGTCGGGGTGCTCCAGCAGCACCGTGGCGAAGGCGGCGATCGAGCCGGCGAGTGCCTGCTGCTGGGTGCCGGAGGCCTGGTTGCCACGGTTGAACAGGTCGCGCTCGAGCTCCGGGTGGGCGGCGAAGAGGCGGCGGTAGAAGATCGAAGCGATCTCCCCGATGGCTCCGCCGACGACGGGCAGGGTGGCCCGAACGGTGACCGTGGCACTGGCAGACAGCATGTGGTGCTCCAAAGTGGTAGATCAGATTCGTATTCGACTCCATGGGCAGGCGCCGACGGTGCCGAGTACGCGGGCGTGCTGGCATCACCCCGGGCCGGACGGCACGGGGACTGCGCGGGTCCCGGCTGCTCAGTCGGTGGGACGGGGGCTCAGTGCGAGCAGCACCGGGCCGGTGGGCGGTGCCACCAGGTCCTGGATGGAGAGCGGGTCCAGCGAGGCGTAGAACGCCTCCTGGGCGCCGCGCAGCGCCCCGCGCAGCCGGCAGGCGGCGCGCAGCGGGCACGGCGGGTCGTCCTCGCAGCCGACCGGGTCGCCGACGCCCTCCAAGTCCCGCACCAACTGTCCGAGTGAGCCGGTCAGTCCCGCCTGGGTGAGGGTCAGGCCGCCGCCGTTGCCGCGGCGGGCCGTCACCACCCCGAGGCGCTGGAGCCGGCTGACCACCTTGGCGGCGTGCGTGTACGGCACGTCGACCGCGGCGGCCACCTCTCGCGTGGTCGGGTGCTGCTCCCGCAGGACCGCCAGTCGCATGGCGATCCGCAGGGCGATGTCCGTTCCCTTGGTCAGTCGCACGGTTACACCGTAGCAATTGGTATTTAACATTCGTATTAGGGGGCAGTGTGACGACGGCCGCTCGGGCCGCCACGACGGTCGCCCGGTTCGCCACGACGGTCGCCCGGGCCGCACGGGCTCCCCCGTGCGGGGGATCGGGATCCCCGGCCGGGGGGAGGTGTCCCCGGGGCGCCGCTGCGAGCGTGGGCGCATGCGATCGACACACCGGGCACTGGGTTGGGCACTGGCTTACGGCGGCTACGGGCTGTTCTGCGCGGTGCGCGGCACACCGCTCTTCTGGCGCGGCCCGCACCCCGGCCCGGCCGCACTGGACTGGGCGGTGGTCGCGGTGGCCGCCGTGGCCGCACTCGGCGCGCTCACCGTACGGCGCGCCCTGCTGCTCGCCGGCTGCGCGCTGACCGCTTTCGGCGCGTTCGGGCTGCTGCTGGAGGTGATCACCCTGATGGTGGGGGAGCAGGTGGACAGCTGGCCGGCCACCGGACAGCAGGTGCTCGCCGCCACGGGCACCCTGGTGCTCCGGCAGCTTGTCCGCGAGCAGCGGCCCGCCGCGCCCGCCTGGCTCGACCGCCGGCTGACGGTGCGTCGGCCCAGGCTGCTGGCGGCAGTCGGCACCGGCTGCTTCGTGCCGTACGTGGTGATGAAACTGACCTGGGCCACCGGTGGCACCTTCGCGGGCACCAGCGGCGCCGAGATGGTCGCCATCGCCCGGCGCAACGGAGCCTCGGGGATCTGGCTCACCCTGGAGTCCTGGGGCTGGACGTCACGGCCCTCCTGGCGGCGCTCGGCGTGGTGCTGCTCTGGGGGCTGGTGCGCCCCTGGGGCGAGGTGTTCCCGCGCCGGCTGCTCGGGCTGGCCGGCCGACGGGTGCCGCGCTGGCTGCCGCTCACCCCGGCGCTGCTCGGTGCCGCGACCCTGGCGCCGTACGGGGTGCTCGGCGGTGGCTACCTGCTGCTCACGATGGTCGGTGTGCTGCCGGCCAGTCCTCCCGGCGACTTCCACACGGCGGACGACGCACTGCTGGTCGCCTGGACCGGGATCGGCGCGTTCGGCGTCTACGGGGTGTCGCTCGCCCTGGCGGCCCGCTCGTACTGGCTGCGCACCCGCCGACCGCGGCCCCGGGCCGGGCTCGCCGCCGGAAACCGCGGCTGACCGCGGCCGCCCGCCGTCCGTGCGGTCGCCTGCGGATGCGGCGCACGGCCGGTGCTGCGACCCTGGCTGGCAGGAGTGCGGCCACCCGCGGTGCGTTCCACGTGGTGAGCCACGAGCGGTGAGGAGTGCGGCGATGGCCGAGGTTGCGGGCGGCTGGTCGATGCCGGTGGCGGCCGGGCCGCCGGAGTTCCTGCCGGTGCTGGACGTGCCCGGGCCGGGGCGCCAGCGCCGGCTCACCGTCCTCTTCCGCTGGCTGATCCTCGTCCCGCACTTCATCGTGGTCTGGGTGCTGTCGATCGCGGCGTTCTTCGCCGTCATCGTCGGCTGGTTCGCCGCCCTGCTCACCGCACGGCTGCCCCCGGCGATCGCCCGCTACCTGGCCGACTTCCTCGGCTACGACACCCGGTTGATGGCCAGCCAGTTCCTGCTGATCGACCGGTACCCGCCGTTCTCGCTGCGCCAGCCGCCGGAGTACCCGGTGCGGATCGAGGTGCGGCCGGGGCTCCTCAACCGGGCGGCGGTGTTCTTCCGGCTGATCCTGATGATCCCGGCGGCGATCATCAGCGGCCTGCTCAGCGCCGGATGGCTGGTGCTGGCCTTCTTCATCTGGCTGTGGACGCTGATCACGGCTCGGCTGCCGCGCCCGCTCTTCGAGGCCCAAGCGGCGCTGGTCCGCTACCGGATGCGGTTCATCGCGTACAGCCTGATGCTCACCTCGGCCTATCCGAAGCGGCTGTTCGGCGACCCGCCGACCGATGAGCCCCCACTGTCGGCCACCCGACCGCTGCTCGTCGGTACGGCGGGCAAGGCGCTGCTGGTGGTGTTCCTGGTGCTGGGGCTCGGCGCCGACATCGGCAGCTCGGCGAGCAGCCCGTCCAGCCCCAAGCAGCCCGCCGGTACCATCAACACGGCTCCGCATTACCGTCGTTGACTGGCAGACAGTCGATCGTCAACCCAGGAACCCGCGCAGCAGCGCGGCGGTTCCGGCCAGGTGCTCCTCGGTGGCCCGCCGGGCGCCGGCCACGTCGCCGGCCAGGATCGCCTCCACCATCGCCCGGTGCTGGTGGGAGGAGTGCTCGATGTTGCGGTCCAGCACCGGGATCGCGTTCAGCAGGTCGTTGAGCCGCATCCGGCTCTCGGCGACGCCCGCGGCCAGCGAGTGCGAACCGGTCACCTCGGCGATCGCCAGGTGGAACCGGGAGTCCAGGCGGCGGTAGTCGTCGGGCCCGGCGGTCTCCAACTCGGCCAGCCGGACGCGCAGGTAGCCGCACTGCTGCTCGGTCAGCCCGCGCCGGGCGGCCTGTTCGGCGGCACCGGTCTCCAGCACCAGCCGGTAGGTCAGCGCGTCCTCCAGCTCGGCGCCCATGTCCCGTACGGCCCGCCGCAGTTCGCCGAGATCGGGGGGCGGCAGCCGGTAGGTGACGAAGGTGCCGCCGTACCTGCCCCGGCGGACCTGCACGCAGCCGGCGGCCTGCAGCGAGCGCAGCGCCTCGCGCAGCGTTTCCCGGCTGATGCCGAGCCGGAGCGCCAACTCGCGTTCCGGCGGCAGCCGGTCGCCGTAGCCGAAGACGCCGAGCTTGACGGCCTCCAGGATGCGCTGGACGGTCTCCTCGAAGGCGTTGCCGGTCCGGACCGGACGGAAGATCGCACCGCCCTGCCAGTCCATCCGCGGGTCGCCGCCGCCAGCTATGTCCACGGCGAAATCGTACCCAGGTGCTATCTCGGTGACGGCTCGGCAGGTGCCCTTGACGCGGCCACCATGCAGGCGGGAGCATGCCAGGCAAGTCAATGGTCTGGTTCTGGGCCATTGCCGCCACAGTGCTGTGGGCGCATGTTTCGGATCCCCCACCGAACCCCCGAGGGGTGCGCATGTCCTCCGACCATCCAGCCGCCGACCACCCTTCCGCACAGGTGTTACCGGCGACCGCCACCGGTGTTTCCGCCGACGAACAGCGACTCCGCGAGTTGGGCTATACCCAGGAGCTGGCCCGCTCGCTCTCCGGCTTCTCCAACTTCGCGGTCTCCTTCTCCATCGTCTCGATCCTCTCCGGCTGCCTCACCCTCTACGGCTACGGCATGATCACCGGCGGCCCCGCGCTGATCACCTGGGGCTGGCCGCTGGTCGGGGCGATGACGCTCTGCGTCGGGCTGGCGATGGCCGAGATCTGCTCCAGCTATCCGACCGCCGGCGGCCTCTACTTCTGGGCCGCCAAACTCGCGGGCCGCAACGCCCCGGCGTACTCCTGGATCACCGGCTGGTGCAACTTCATGGGCGGCGTCGCGGTCACCGCCAGCGTCGACTACGGCGCCGCCACCTTCACCAACGCACTGCTCGACCTGCGCTTCGGGTTCACCGCCAGTGCGCTGCACACGGTGGAGATCTTCGCGGTGATCCTGCTGCTGCACGGGCTGCTCAACAGCTTCGGGGTCCGGCTGGTGGCCGTGCTCAACACCGTCAGCGTCTGGTGGCACCTGGTCGGCGTGCTGCTGATCGTCGGCGCGCTGGCCGTGCTGCCGCACCACCACGCCTCGGTGGGCTTCGTGTTCGGGCACTTCGTCAACGAAACCGGCTTCCACAGCCCGTTCTACGTGGCGCTGCTCGGTCTGCTGCTCGCCCAGTACACCCTGACCGGGTACGACGCCTCCGCGCACATGACCGAGGAGACCAGGGACGCCGCCCGGTCCGGGCCGCGCGGCATCGTCAACTCGATCGCGATCTCGCTGGTGGCCGGCTGGATCCTGCTGCTCGGGCTGACCTTCGCCATCCGCTCCTACGACACCGAGGTCAACAGCCCCACCCAGGTGCCGCCCGCACAGATCTTCCTGGACGCGATCGGCACCACCGGCGCCGAACTGCTGCTGATCATCGTGATCGGTGCCCAGTTCTTCTGCGGGATGGCCTCGGTGACCGCCAACTCCCGTATGGTGTATGCGTTCTCGCGGGACGGCGCACTGCCCGGCGCCAGCCTCTGGCACCGCATCGACCCGCGCACCCAGACCCCCAACAACGCCATCTGGCTCGGCACCGCCGGGGCGTTCCTGCTCGGCCTGCCCGCGCTGTGGAACTCCACCGCCTTCGCGGCCGTCACCTCGGTCTCGGTGATCGGCCTCTACCTGGCCTATGTCATCCCGGTGTTCCTGCGGCTGCGCCTGGGCGACGAGTTCGAGCGCGGCCCGTGGCACCTGGGGCGCTGGAGCCGGCCGATCGGGATGGTCGCGGTCGGCTGGACCGCGCTGATCACCGTGCTCTTCATGCTTCCCACCAAGTACCCGATCACCGCGGGGAACTTTAACTACACCTCCGTCGCGATCGCCGTGGTGCTGGGCTTCTCCGGGATCTGGTGGCTGGCCTCCGCCCGCCACTGGTTCACCGGACCGCGCATCCAGGGCCTCGCGACGAGTCAGGAGCAGCCTTGAGCGGTACCCGATTGACGCTGGACCGGCTCCGCGAGCGAGTCGCCGACGGAAGCATCGACACCGTGGTGCTCGCCGCCGCCGACATGCAGGGCCGACTACAGGGAAAACGGCTGGCGGCCGAGTACTTCCTCGGTGACGTGCTGCCGCACGCCGCCGAGGGGTGCTCCTACCTGCTGGCCGTCGACGTCGAGATGAACCCGGTCGACGGCTACGAGATCTCCTCCTGGGAGAACGGTTACGGCGACCTGGTGATGGTGCCCGACCTCAGCACCCTGCGGCTGATCCCCTGGCACCCGGGCACCGCCATGGTGCAGTGCGACCTCGCCACCCACGACGGCACCCCGATCTCGGTCTCGCCCCGGCAGGTCCTGCGCCGCCAACTGGACCGGCTCGCCGGCTACGGCTGGCAGGCCCACGTGGGAACGGAGTTGGAGTTCATCGCGTTCCGGGAGAGCTACGAACAGGCCTGGGACCGGGACTACCGTGAGCTCACCCCGGCCAACCAGTACAACGTGGACTACTCGATCCTGGGGACCGGCCGGATCGAGCCGCTGCTGCGCCGGGTGCGCAACTCGATGGCCGGCGCCGGCCTCGCCGTGGAGTCCGCCAAGGGCGAGTGCAACCTCGGCCAGCACGAGATCGCCTTCAAGTACGCCGAGGCGCTGACCACCTGCGACGACCACGTGGTCTACAAGACCGGCGCCAAGGAGATCGCCGCGCAGGAGGGCGTCAGCCTCACCTTCATGGCCAAGTACAACGAGCGCGAGGGCAACTCCTGCCACATCCACCTGAGCCTGCGCGACACAGCCGGCGCCCCGGTGTTCGCCGGCGACGGCCCGCACGGCTTCTCCCGCACCATGGAGCACTTCCTGGCCGGCCAACTCGCCTGCCTCGCCGAGTTCGCGCTACTGCTGGCCCCCAACGTCAACTCCTACAAGCGCTACGTGCCCGGCAGCTTCGCCCCGACCGCGATCGCCTGGGGACGCGACAACCGCAGCTGCGCGCTGCGCGTGGTCGGCCACGGCCCCTCGCTGCGGTTCGAGAACCGGGTGCCCGGCGGCGACGTCAACCCCTACCTCGCGGTGGCCGCGCTGATCGCCGCCGGACTCCACGGGATCGAGCACCAGCTGGAACTGGAACCGGAGTTCACCGGCAACGCCTACACCTCCAACGCCCCCCGGGTGCCCGGCACACTGCGCGAGGCGGTGACCGCCTTCGCGGAGAGCGAGTCGGCCGCGCAGGCCTTCGGCAAGGACGTGGTGCGCCACTACACCCATGCGGGCCGAGTCGAACTGGCCGCCTTCGAGGCGTCGGTGACCGACTGGGAGCGCCGGCGCGGATTCGAGCGGCTGTGACCGGGGCACCGCTGGTGGGGATCACCAGCTACCTGGAACCGGCCACCTGGGGCGGCTGGGAGCGGTCCGCCGCCGTGATCCCGCAGCAGTACGTGGACGCGGTCACCGCCGCCGGCGGCACCGCCGTCCTGCTGCCCGCGCAGCCCGGCGAGGCACCGCAGCGGCTGCTGCGCCGGCTGGACGCCCTGGTGCTCTCCGGCGGCCCCGACGTCGACCCGGCCCGCTACGGCAGCGAGCCGCATCCGCGCACCGGTCCGCCCCAAGCACTGCGCGACGATTGGGAGTCGGCGCTGCTGCGCGGTGCCCTCGACAACGACCTGCCGGTACTGGCGGTCTGCCGGGGCATGCAGGTGCTCAATGTGGCCTTCGGTGGCACCCTGATCCAGCACCTGCCGGACCGGGTCGGCGATGAGACCCACCAGATCGCCCTCGGCGAGTTCTACCGCCGCACCGTGACGGTGCGACCGGACTCCAGGCTCGGCACCATCCTGGGCGAGCGGCCCGAGGTGCTCTGCTACCACCACCAGGCCGTCGACCGGATCGGCACCGGCCTGCGCCCGGTGGCCTGGAGCGAGGACGGCACCGTGGAGGGCCTGGAGGTGCCCGGCGCCCGCTTCGCGCTCGGCGTGCAGTGGCATCCCGAGGCCGACCCGACGGACAGCCGGCTGTTCCGTGCCCTGGTCGACATCCTGGAGGAGAGGACAGCGTGACCCCGACCGACGCAACGACCTTCGAGGTGGTCAACCCCGCCACCGAGGAGGTGATCCGCAGCGTGCCGCTGGCCGGCCTCGCCGAGACCGACGCCGCCGTTGCCAAGGCCAAGGCGGCGTACGACGGTTGGCGCCGGGTGGCACCCGCCGACCGCGCCCGGCTGCTGCGCGCCTTCGCCGCCGCGGTGGACGCCGACCGGGAGCACCTGGCCGCGCTGGAGGTGGCCAATGCCGGGCACACCATCGGCAACGCCCGCTGGGAGGCCGGCAACGCCCGCGATGTGCTGGAGTACTACGCCGCGGCCCCCGAGCGGCTGTTCGGCCGCCAGATCCCGGTGGCCGGCGGCATCGACGTGACCTTCCAGGAGCCGCTGGGCGTGGTCGCCGTCATCGTGCCCTGGAACTTCCCGCTGCCGATCGCGGCCTGGGGCCTGGCCCCCGCGCTTGCGGCCGGCAACACGGTGGTGCTCAAGCCCGCCGAGCTGACTCCGCTGACCGCCCTGCGCCTGGCCGAACTCGCCCTGGCCGCAGGCCTGCCGGAGGGCGTGCTGCAGGTGCTGCCGGGCCACGGCCAGGTGGCGGGCCGGCGGCTGGTCGGCCACCCGGACGTCCGCAAGGTGGTCTTCACCGGCTCGAGCCCGGTCGGCAAGGAGATCGCCGCCATCTGCGCCCAGCAACTCAAGCCGGTCACCCTGGAGTTGGGTGGCAAGAGCGCCAACATCGTGTTCGCCGACGCCGATCTGGCCAAGGCCGCCGCCACCGCCCCCTACGCGGTCTTCGACAACGCCGGGCAGGACTGCTGCGCGCGCTCCCGGATCCTGGTGCAGCAGAGCGTCTACGAGGAGTTCCTCGGCCGGCTGGAATCGGCGGTGCTCGGTGTGCGGGTGGGCGATCCGGCGGACGAGCGGACCGAGATGGGGCCGTTGATCTCGGCCGCCCACCGCGACCGGGTGGCCGGCTTCCTGGCGACCGGCGGCATGGCAGTGCGACTGCAGGGCACCGTGCCGGACGGCAAGGGCTTCTGGTTCCCACCCACTGTGCTGGCCCCGGTCGCGCCGGACTCGCGGGTGGCCACCGAGGAGATCTTCGGCCCGGTGGTCGCCGTGCTGCCGTTCACCGACGAGGCCGACGCGGTGCGCCTGGCCAATGCCACCGACTACGGGCTCTCCGGTTCGATCTGGACCAGGGACCTGGGCCGGGCGCTGCGGGTGGCCCGCGCTGTGGAGGCGGGCAACCTCTCGGTCAACTCGCACTCCTCGGTGCGCTACTCGACACCGTTCGGCGGCTTCAAACAGTCCGGGCTGGGCCGCGAGTTGGGACCGGACGCGCTCAGCGCCTTCACCGAGACCAAGAACGTCTTCATCTCGACCGAGGAGACCCCCTGATGACAGTGGAAGGGACGGCCATGACGACGAACCGTCTGGACGGCCGCGTGGCCGTGATCACCGGTGCCGGCAGCGGGATCGGCCTGGCCAGCGCCCGGCGCCTCGCCGCCGAGGGCGCCAGGGTGGTCTGCGCGGACGTGGACGAGCGCACCGGCAAGGCGGCGGCCGCCGAGGTCGGCGGACTCTTCGTGCAGGTCGACGTCACCGACGAGGCGGCCGTCGAGGCGATGTTCCACACCGCCGTGGACACCTACGGCAGCCTGGACATCGCCTTCAACAACGCCGGCATCTCGCCGCCGGAGGACGACTCGATCCTCACCACCGGCCTGGACGCCTGGCGGCGGGTCCAGGAGGTCAACCTGACCAGCGTCTACCTGTGCTGCAAGCACGCGATTCCCCACATGCGGCGGCAGGGCAAGGGCTCGATCATCAACACCGCCTCGTTCGTGGCGGTGATGGGCGCGGCCACCTCGCAGATCTCCTACAGCGCCTCCAAGGGCGGGGTGTTGTCGATGTCCCGTGAACTGGGCGTGCAGTTCGCCCGGGAGGGGATCCGGATCAACGCGCTCTGCCCGGGCCCGGTCAACACCCCGCTGCTGCGCGAGCTGTTCGCCAAGGACCCGGAGCGCGCCGCCCGCCGCCTGGTGCACGTCCCGCTGGGCCGGTTCGCCGAGCCGGAGGAGATCGCGGCCGCGGTCGCCTTCCTGGCCAGCGACGACTCCTCGTTCATGACCGCCAACACCTTCCTGGTGGACGGCGGCATCTCGGGGGCCTATGTGACCCCCCAGTAGCCGGGTGCCTTCGGCACCCGGCAGCGGCCCGGGTGCCTCCCGTGGCTCACGGTAGCCCGGGCGCCTGCGGCACACCGTACGCCGCGGTAGCCCGGGCGCGGAACCCGCTCGGTAGCCTGGGCGCGTCCTTGCGTCGAGCGGGGGCCGGGGCGTTGACTAGCGCCGGTAGTCGACGCCCCGGTAGCAAGTGCTAGGAGAGGACAACCGTGCAGCAGCATGCGGACCAGTACATCGGCGGCGCCTGGCGGCCCAGCCAGGGCGGTGGCGCGCTGGCCGTGCGCAACCCGGCCACCGAAGAGGTGATCGCCACCGTGGCGGCGGGCACGGCCGCCGATGTCGACGCGGCGGTGGCCGCCGCCCGCGCGGCCGCCCGGGCGTGGGGCCGGACCACCCGCGAGGAGCGGCTGGCGCCGCTGACCCGGCTGCGGGACGGCCTCGAGGCGCGCCGGCAGGAGATCGCCGAGACCGTCGTCGCCGAGCTCGGCAGCCCGATCGGCTTCGCCAGCGGCGTGCAGGCCGCCCTGCCGCTGCTGGTGGCCTCCTCGTACCTGGAGCTGCTGGCCGGATACGAGTTCCAGCAGAAGGTCGGCAACTCCACGGTGTACGCCGAGCCGGCCGGGGTGGTGGCCGCGATCACGCCGTGGAACTACCCGCTGCACCAGGTGGTCGCCAAGGTGGTCCCGGCGCTCGCCGCCGGCTGCACCGTGGTGCTCAAGCCCGCGGAGGACACCCCGCTGGTGGCCCGGCTCTTCGCCGAACTGGTGCACGAGGCGGGCTTCCCGGCCGGCGTCTTCAACCTGGTCACCGGCGTGGGAAGCGAGGTCGGTGCCGCGCTGGCCGCACACCCCGGGGTCGACCTGGTCTCGTTCACCGGCTCCACCGCGGTCGGCCGCTCGATCGCCGAGAGCGCCGGGCGCGGCATCAAGAAGGTGGCGCTGGAGCTCGGCGGCAAGTCGGCCAACGTGGTGCTGCCCGGGGCCGACCTGGGCCGGGCGGTCAACGTCAACGCGGCCAATGTCTTCGCCAACTCCGGCCAGACCTGCACTGCTTGGACCAGGCTACTGGTGCACCAGGACCAGTACGAGGAGGCGGTGGCGATCGCCGCCAAGGCTGCCGCCAAGTACCAGCCGGGCGACCCCACCAAGCCCGAGACCCGGATGGGCCCGCTGGTCAGCGCCAAGCAGCGCGAGCGGGTGCGCGGCTACATCCGCTCCGGGGTCGAGCAGGGCGCCCGCCTGGTGGCCGGCGGCACCGAGGCCCCCGACGGCCTGCCGACCGGCTACTACGTGCGGCCCACGGTGCTCGCCGACGTCACTCCCGAGATGACGGTGGCGCAGGAGGAGATCTTCGGCCCGGTGCTGTCGATCATCGCCTACCGCGACGAGGAACACGCCCTGGAGATCGCCAACGGCACCGAGTACGGGCTGGCCGGCGGTGTCTGGGCTGCCGACGAGGCGACCGCCGCCGCCTTCGCCCGCCGGATGGACGCGGGCCAAGTGGACATCAACGGCGGCCGGTTCAACCCGCTGGCGCCGTTCGGCGGCTACAAGTCCTCCGGTGTCGGGCGGGAGTTGGGCCGGCACGGACTGGAGGAGTTCTTGCAGACCAAGTCGCTCCAGTTCTGACCGGATCACCAACCACCCCAAGGATCACCATGGTTCGCGCTGCCCTGCTCACCGCCGTGGGCGCCCCGCTGGAACTGGCCGAGATCGAACTGCCGGCGCCCGGGCCCGGCCAGGTGCGGGTCCGCCTGGCCGCGGCCGGCGTCTGCCACTCGGACCTGTCGTTGGCCCACGGAGTGCTCCGGGCGCCGGCCCCGGTGGTGCTCGGCCACGAGGGCGCCGGCACCGTGACGGCCATCGGCGAGGGCGTCGGCACCGTCCGCCCCGGCGACCAAGTAGTCCTCAACTGGGCACCTTCCTGCGGAAGTTGCCACTTCTGCCAGCTCTCCGAGCCATGGCTGTGCGAGCGCGCCGCGGACGCCTACGGCCAGACCTACGGCACCCTGGCGGACGGCACCGGTGTCTACCCGGGCCTGGGGGTGGCCGCCTTCGCCGAGGAGACGGTGGTCGCCGAACGGGCCCTGCTGCCACTGCCCGACGGCGTGCCGCTGGCCTCGGCCGCGCTGCTCGGCTGCGCCGTGCTCACCGGCTACGGCGCGGTGCACAACGCGGCCCGGGTGCGGGAGGGTGAGTCGGTGGTGGTCTACGGGCTCGGCGGGGTCGGCCTCGCCGTGCTCCAGGCGGCCCGGATCGCCGGCGCCGGACCGATCATCGCGGTGGACGTCAGCCCCGGGAAGGAGGAGCTGGCCCGCCGCCACGGCGCCACCGAGTTCCTCCTCGCGGACGAACAGACCGCGCGCGCCGTACGGAAGTTGACGGACGGCTACGGCGCCGACCACGCCATCGAGTGCGTCGGGCGGGGCAGCACCGTCCGGGCCGCCTGGTCCACCACCCGGCGCGGCGGCCGCACCACGGTGGTCGGTATCGGCGGCAAGGAGGACACGGTTTCCTTCTCCGCCCTGGAGCTGTTCCATTTCGCCCGGACGATCAGCGGCTGCGTCTACGGCAACAGCGACCCCGCCCGTGACCTCCCGGTGCTGGCCGAGCACGTCCGCGCCGGCCGGCTGGACCTGGAGGCGCTGATCACCGACCGGATCGCGCTGGCCGACATCCCGGCCGCGTTCGAACGGATGGCGGCGGGACGCGGCGGGCGCTCGCTGGTGGTGTTCTAGCGTCACCGTGCTGATGGACCGCTCCCCACTGCGGCGGTTTCCAGGGAGCGGCCCGTCAGCGTTCGCCCGGCCGGGTGCGGCTCAGGCCGCGGCCTTGCCGGCGACGAAGATCTTGGCCTGCTCGGCGACCCGGCGGCCCAGGTGCTCGGCGGTGGCCACATCGGACTTGTGCACGCCCTCCGGGCCCTGGTCGGTGTTGGACTGCGCACCGGCACCGAGGAAGAAGCCCAGCCGGTTGAGGTCGCTCTCGGTGCCCTCGCTGCTGTTCCAGCCCGGGAGCAGGCCCAGGTTCACCCAGGTCATGCCGTGCTGGGCGGCCAGGCCGGAGAGGAACTGCAGGGTGGCCAGCTTGTCGCCGCTCTTGGAGCCCGAGTTGGAGAAGCCGGCGGCCAGCTTGTCCTGCCAGCCGCGCTCGAACCAGCGCCCGGAGCTGGCCTCGGCGAACGTGTGGAAGGCGCTGGAGGCGCCGCCCATGTAGGTGGGGGAGCCGAAGACGATGGCGTCCGAGCCGTCCAGCAGCTGCCACTGCTCCTCGGTGATCTCATCCACCTTGATCAGGTGCACGGTGGCACCGGTGCTCTCGGCACCTTCGCGGACAGCCTCCGCGAGGACGGCGGTGTGGCCGTAGCCGGAGTGGAAGGCAATGGAAACGACAGGGGTGGTCACTGAGTGCTCCTGGGAAACGGTGTGCGTCAAATACCGCGACTCGCTGCGTGCCGGCCCGCCGGCGTGCCGGTGTACTGGCGTGCTGTGCGTGCCGGCGGGCTCGCTGCGCGGCGCTGACGTAAGGAAAGCACTGCATTTTCGAAAGCGCAACCCGAATGGGTGACGCTGTCGCATGGGTCGTGCCAGCCGTTCGGGACATAGACTGTTCGGATGGCGACTGAACCCTGCGCCGGATCCCCCGCCGGCCTCGACCAGCACTCCGACGAGCTGCCCTATGACGTGTTCGCGCGCAACTGCCCGTCGCGGCACGTGCTCAAGGACGTCACCCACGCCTGGGGCAGCCTCACCCTGGCCGCGCTGCTGGACGGCAGCTTCCGCTTCAACGAGCTGCGCCGCCGGGTCGACGGGGTGAGCGAGAAGATGCTGTCGCAGACGCTGCACGCGCTGGAGCGCGACGGCCTGGTGCACCGCGAGGCGCAGCTGACCAACCCGCCGCGGGTGGACTACCAGCTCACCGAGCTGGGCACCACGGTGGCCCGGCAGCTCCAGGAGCTGATCGCCCTGGTCGAGGGCCGGCTGCCCGAGGTGCTGGCCGCGCAGCAGGCCTACGACGCCCGCCAGCGCTGACCCGCGAGCGCTGACCCGCCAGCGCTGACCCGCGAGCGCTGACCCGCCAGTGCTGACCCCGGAGGGGCTGCCGATCCCGGTGGCGTCGCTCGTCAGGGGTGGTCCCAGGGGCAGGGGGCGCCCGGAGGTTCGAGCACGCCGCCTCGCCCCGGCTGACCATCGGCGGCGGACGCCTTGACGGCCGGCCAGGCGGGCGCGGTGCTCGGCCAGGCCGCACCGCAGCGGTGGGCCGCCGTGTCGGAGCTGGTGCACCAGGCGTTCGTGGCCGGGCTGCGCGACGCGTTCCTGGTCTCGGCGTGCTGGGGCTGCTCGCGGCGGTGCTGGTCTTCGCGCTGGTCGGGCGTGCGCGGGGAGGTGGTGAGACCGCTCGTACGGCGGCGCTGCCGGCGGAGGCGCCGGCGGCGGGCCAAGCTTTTATGAAACTGGTTGCACAGTAGGCGCCCCCGCGCCTACTGTTCAGTAACCACACTCGCGCGAGGAGTCCGGATGACCGCCTACCCCCACCTGCTCAGTCCGCTCGACCTGGGCTTCACCACGTTGCCCAACCGAGTGCTGATGGGCTCCATGCACGTGGGGCTGGAGGAGGCCGAGAACGGCTTCGCACGGATGGCCGAGTTCTACGCCACCCGGGCCCGCGGCGGGGTCGGCCTGATCGTCACCGGCGGCATCGCGCCCAACGAGGCCGGCCGGCCGTGGGGCGGCGGCGCCAAGCTCACCACCGAGGAGGAGGCGGCCGAGCACCGGGTGATCACCGATGCCGTGCACCGCGAGGGCGGCCGGATCGCCCTGCAGATCCTGCACTTCGGCCGCTACGCCTACCACCCCGAGCTGGTCGCCCCGAGCGCCATCCAGGCGCCGATCAGCCCGTTCGTGCCGAACGAGCTCACCGCGGAGCAGATCGAGCAGACCATCGAGGACTTCGCCCGCACCGCCGAGCTCGCCAAGCAGGCCGGCTACGACGGCGTGGAGATCATGGGCTCCGAGGGCTACCTGATCAACGAGTTCATCGCCGCGCCGACCAACCAGCGCACCGACGACTGGGGCGGCAGCCACCGCAACCGGATGCGCTTCCCGGTGGAGATCGTCCGGCGGGTGCGCGAGCGGGTCGGCGCCGAGTTCATCATCATCTACCGGCTCTCGATGCTCGACCTGGTTCCCGGCGGCTCCACGCTGCCCGAGGTGATCGAGCTGGCCCAGGCCGTCGAGCAGGCCGGCGCCACCATCATCAACACCGGA
Source organism: Kitasatospora humi (assembly GCF_020907985.1). Lineage (GTDB taxonomy): Bacteria > Actinomycetota > Actinomycetes > Streptomycetales > Streptomycetaceae > Kitasatospora > Kitasatospora humi. The sequence continues at coordinate 23,080 of NZ_JAJJPA010000016.1, forward strand.
ATCGGCTGGCACGAGGCCCGCATCCCCACCATCGCCACCTCGGTGCCGCGCGGTGCCTTCGCCTGGGTCACCAAGAAGGTGATGGGCTCGGTCTCGATCCCGCTGGTCACCGTGAACCGGATCAACACCCCCGAGCTCGGCGAGCAGCTGCTCGCCGACGGCTACGCCGACATGGTCTCGCTGGCCCGTCCGCTGCTGGCCGACCCGGACTTCGTCAACAAGGCGGCGACCGGCGCCCCGGAGGCGATCAACACCTGCATCGGCTGCAACCAGGCCTGCCTCGACCACACCTTCCAGATGAAGATCACCTCCTGCCTGGTCAACCCGCGGGCCTGCCACGAGACCGAGCTGGTGCTCTCACCGACCAAGCTGCGCAAGCGGATCGGTGTGGTCGGCGCCGGCCCGGCCGGGCTCGCCTTCGCCGTCAGCGCCGCCGAGCGCGGCCACGCCGTCACCCTCTTCGACGCCGCCGACGAGATCGGTGGGCAGCTCAACGTCGCCCGCCAGGTGCCCGGCAAGCAGGAGTTCGACGAGACCCTGCGCTACTACCGGCACCAGCTGGCCGCACACCGGGTCGAGCTGCGGCTCGGGGCGGAGGTGACGGCCGAGCAGCTCGCCGCCGAGGGCTACGACGAGGTGGTGCTGGCCACCGGTGTGACCCCGCGCGACCCGGAGATCCCCGGCAGCGACCACCCAAGCGTGCTCAGCTACCTCGACGTGCTGCGCGACAAGGCACCGGTCGGCGAGCGGGTGGCGATCATCGGAGCCGGCGGCATCGGGTTCGACGTCGCCGAGTACCTCACCGACCCCGGCAAGGGCGCCAGTCAGGACCCGGCGGTCTTCTTCGAGCAGTGGGGCGTGGACACCGAGCACACCACCCCCGGCGGCGTGACCCGCCCGGTCCGCGCCGCCTCCCCGCGCACCGTCCACCTGCTGCAGCGCAAGACCAGCAAGGTCGGCGCCGGCCTCGGCAAGACCACCGGCTGGATCCACCGCACCGAGCTCAAGCACCGCGGCGTCACCATGGTCGCGGGCGTCAGCTACCAGCTGATCGATGACGCGGGCCTGCACCTGCTGGTCGACGGCGAGCCGCAGCTGCTCCCGGTGGACACCGTGGTGCTCTGCGCCGGACAGCTGCCGCGCCGCGACCTCCTCGACGGCCTGCGGGCGGCGGGCATCGAGCCGCACCTGATCGGCGGCGCCGACGTGGCCGCCGAGCTCGACGCCAAGCGCGCCATCGACCAGGGCACCCGCCTGGCGGCGGCGCTGTAGCCCACGCAGTCCCGGGCGGGGTCGTCCCGCCCGGGAACCGCGGTCACTCTCCGGCGATGTAGGCCTCGTACTGCTCGGCGGTCAGCAGTCCGTCCGCGGACTTCGGGTCGGCGACCTGGAGCTTGATGAGCCAGGTGCCGTGGGCGTCGTCGTTGATGAGCTCCGGCTCGCCGCTCAGCTCGTCGTTCACCTCCTTGATGGTCCCGGCGACCGGCAGGAACAGATCGCTCACGGACTTGACCGATTCCACCGTGCCGAAGACCTCGCCCTGCTCGAGCTGCCCGTCCGTCGGCGGAATGTCCACGAACACGATGTCCCCGAGCTGCTTCTGGGCGAACTCGGTGAGGCCCACGGTCCCCACCTTTCCGTCGAGCATGATCCACTCGTGGTCTCTGGTGTAGCGGTAGGTCGTGGGGTACATGCGGGCCTCCCAGGGGGTCGGTGGGTATGACCGGGAGGCTACTGACGGGCCGCCAGTGGATCACCGTCGGCGCGAGGGGAAACATCCGAACGAGTGATCCCGCTACTCTGCTCATCGTTCGACGACTACGATGTGGCGGCCCCGGTGGCCTGCATGCCCGGGCCGATCGCAGCCTGGCCGTCGGCCGCGCTGCGGCCGCTCGTCGGTGAACGGGTGCGGGTGCGCCGCCCGGGAGGGTGACGAGCACCACTCTTCGGCCGCCGTTCACCAACCGTACGCTGGGCAACTGAACGCCAGTCCGATTGACGCCCCAGGAAGCGAAAACCGCCTGTGTTCGGAGTGCACCACCTGGCCACGTACGTGCTGGGCGCCCTTGTGATCATCCTGCTGCCCGGCCCGAACTCGCTCTACGTGCTCTCGGTGGCTGCCCGCAAGGGCGTGCGGACCGGGTTCCGGGCGGCGGCGGGAGTGTTCACCGGCGACCTCACGCTGATCACGCTCACCTCGCTGGGAGCCGCCTCGCTGCTGCGGACCGATCCGGCGGTGTTCGCGGTGGTGAAGTTCGGCGGTGCGGGCTACCTGCTGTGGATGGGCGTGGGCATGCTGCGCTCGGCGCGCGGGCTGTGGCGCCAGCGGGCCGGGGGTGTGGCCGCGGCCGCCCCCGCGGCGGCGGCCCCCGCGGCGGAGGCGGCCGCGGCGGCCACCGCCGAGCCCGTCTCCGGTGAGCGTCCGTTCCGGCGGGCGCTGGTGATCAGCCTGCTCAACCCCAAGGCGATCCTCTTCCTGCTGTCGTTCTTCACCCAGTTCGTCGACCCCTCCTACGGTCTGCCGGCGCTCTCCTTCACGCTGCTGGGCGCCGTCCTGGAGACCTTCAGCGTGCTCTACCTGACCACGCTGATACTGGTGGGCACCTCGCTGGCAGCGGCGTTCCACCGCCGCAAGCGGCTCTCGGCGACCATGACGAGCAGCGTCGCGGTGCTGTTCGCCGGCTTCGCGGCCAAGTTGGCGCTCTCGTCGGCCGCTTGAGCCGCCCAGCCGGGCCTGCCGCCTGCCGCCCCGCGTCGTCCCCCGTCGGCCGCCCAGCCGGGCCCTCCAACGGCCGTCATTAGAATCGGCCCATGTCGCTGCCGCACGCCATCCTCACCGCCCTGCTGGAGAAGCCGTCCTCGGGGCTGGAGTTGACGCGGCGGTTCGACAAGTCGATCGGGTTCTTCTGGTCGGCCACCCACCAGCAGATCTACCGCGAACTCGGACGGCTGGAGCAGTCCGGCCTGATCCGCTCGCTGCCGCAGCCGCCGAGCCGGGGGCAGCGCAAGGAGTACGAGGTGCTGCCGGCCGGGCGCGCGGCCCTGGTCGAATGGGTCGCGCAGCCGCAGGACCCGAAGCCGATCCGGGAGCCGCTGCTGCTGCGGCTGCGGGCGGCGGCCACGGTCGGCGGGCGCGGGCTCGCCGAGGAGCTGGAACGACACCTGGCACTGCACGAGCGCCAGCTGGCCGAGTACCTGGAGATCGAGCAGGACGACTTTCCCGTCGAGCGCGTCGACGAGGAGAACCGCCTGCAGCACCGGGTGCTCAGCGCGGGCATCGGTCTGGAGCGGTTCTGGGTGGCGTGGCTGCGGGAGACCCTGAGCGTCCTGCGGGAAGAAGGGCCAGGGGCTCTGCGGGCGGACGGGCGGGGGTGACTCGGGCCGCAGCCGCCCGGCCCGGACCCGCAGGCCACCGCTCGGCGGGACCCGCAGCCGCCCGGCCCGAACCCGCAGGCTACCGCTCGGCCGGACCCGCAGGCCACCGCCCGTTCAGGCAACGCGGGGCAACTCCCCGGTAACTCCGAGGCAGAGCTACGAATTGTGAGCAAACGTCTGGAAAATTGGGGGGTATTGGTCACGGCCCGTCGCCGCTATGCTCGGCTCCTGCCAAGCGAGGCACACCCCATCCACAGCCGGTCCTCCGGTGGCTGACGCCTGCGCGCGCACCTGTGCGCGGCCTGACGGGGTGGTTGCTCGCGAACCTTTCCAATGCAGGGGGGTACATGACCATCAATCGTGCCCAGTGGCGTGTTGCGACGAGCGTTGCGGCGATCCTGCCGCTGGTCGCCGGCGCGCTCGTGATCGGCATGCCGTCCGCACAGGCGGACTCCGCGCCGCACGGCCGGGCCGCACTGAACAACACCAAGCCGGCCTGGGCGACCAGCACCGCCGACAAGGGCGCCACCGCGGACTCCACGCAGGTGACCGCCCGGGTCTACCTGGCCGGCCGGGACGCGAAGGGCCTGACCGCCTACGCGCAGGCCGTCTCGGACCCGCACTCGCCGCTCTACGGCAAGTACCTGACGCCCGAGCAGGCGCAGGCGCGGTTCGGCGCCACCCAGGCGCAGATCGACGCCGTCACCAACTGGCTGAAGTCGTCGGGCCTGACGGTCACCGACACCAACCAGCACTTCATCTCGGTCACCGGTGACGCCGCCGCCGTGCAGAAGGCGTTCGCCACGCCGCTGCACGAGTACAGCAAAGACGGCAAGACCTACCACGCGCCCCAGAACGTCGCCTCCGCTCCGGCCGCGCTGGCCGACGCGGTGCTGACGGTGACCGGCCTGGACAACGCGCCGCACCAGTCCACCCCGCAGGACACGCTGCCCGGCCCGACCGCCGGATTCCGCAACGCCGGCCCGTTCTCCACCTACTACGGTCAGAACGTCGCCACCACGCTGCCGGACGCCTACGGCAGCAAGGTGCCCTACGCCATCCACGGCTACACCGGCGAGCAGCTGCGGGCCGCGTACGGCGCCGGCCAGTACACCGGCAAGCACGTGACCGTCGCGATCACCGACGCCTACGCCTCGCCGACCATGGCGGCCGACGCGGCCAAGTACGCGCAGCGCAACGGTGACGCGCCCTACCGCAAGGGCCAGTACAGCGAGGTGCTGCCGTCCGCCTGGACCAGCACCGACTCGTGCGGCGCGTCCGGCTGGTACGGCGAGGAGTCGCTGGACGTCGAGGCCGTGCACGCGGTCGCCCCGGAGGCGGACATCAAGTTCGTCGCCGCGGCCTCCTGCAACGACCCCGACCTGCTCGACGCCCTCAACAAGGTCGTCGACAAGCACCTGGCCGACATCGTCTCCAACTCGTGGGGCGACGTGGAGGCCAACGAGACGCCGGACCTGGCGGCCGCCTACGACCAGACCTTCAAGCTCGGCGCGGTCGAGGGCATCGGCTTCTACTTCTCCTCCGGTGACAACGGCGACGAGCTGGACAACACCGGCAAGAAGCAGGTCGACAGCCCGGTCAACTCGGCGTGGGTGACCGCGGTCGGCGGCACCTCGCTGGCCGTCGGCAAGAACGACAACTACAAGTTCGAGACCGGCTGGGGCACCGGCAAGGCGCTGCTCTCGGACGACGGCAAGAGCTGGGGCACCCTGCCCGGCGCGTTCACCGGCGGTGCCGGCGGCGGCACCAGCTCGCTGACCCCGCAGCCGGCCTACCAGGCCGGCGTCGTGCCGGACGCGCTGGCCAAGGCCAACGGCAGCACCCCGATGCGCACCGTGCCGGACATCGCGGCCGTCGCCGACCCCAACACCGGCTTCCTGGTGGGCCAGACCCAGTCGTGGCCCGACGGCACCGTCTCCTACGACGAGTACCGGATCGGCGGCACCTCGCTCGCCGCGCCGGTGATCTCGGCCATCCAGGCGCTGGCGCAGCAGGCGCAGCACTTCCCGATCGGCTTCGCCAACCCGGCGATATACGCCCGCTACGGCTCCCCGCTGTTCCACGATGTGACCGACCACCCGCTGGGTGCCGGCCGTGACATCGCGGAGGCCCGGGTGGACTTCGCCAACGGTGTCGACGCCTCCGGCGGTCTGAAGACCTCGGTGCGCACCCTCGGCAAGGACTCCTCGCTGCAGGCGACCGAGGGCTACGACGACGTGACCGGCGTGGGTTCGCCCGCCCCCGGCTACGTCGCCTCGTACGGCCCGTGGTTCAAGCACTGACCGTCGCACTCCGAGCGGAGCGGCCCCTGGACCCTCGCGGTCCAGGGGCCGCTCCGCGCTCAGGAGCCGATGTGGGGTCAGAACCGCCGGAAGCCTTGCCCGGTGGCCCCCGGGGCTCGATCGTTGGAGCTGAACCAGTTCTGCGAAGGGGGACGCGGACCATGGGACGGGGGAGTGCCGCGCGCTCGCGGCGCGGTGACTTGCTGCGCGCCGCGCTCTGGGGCGGCAGCGCGCTGGCGATCGACGGGATGCTGTTGTGGGCGACGTGGCTGCCCGGTCTGCGGGTGGGTGCGGTGGACGGCCCGCTGGCCGGGCTGGAGGTCCATTCGTCGGTTAACCGGACGGCGCTGCTGCTCCTGCTGGTGGGGGCCGGCGCCGGGATCGGGGCGCTGGCGGCCGGCTACTGCCCCTCCGGAGCCCGGCGGCTGCGCTGCGCGGCGGAGGGCGCGCTGCTGGTGCACCTGGCGATCCCGGTCTTCCTGCTGGTCCGCTGGATGATCTACCCGCCGGCCCTCGCTCCCTTCGACCACCTCTAGCTTCGACCACCTCTAGCCGCAACGCCGTTCCTGTCGTTCGGACAGCAGCCGGCGAGCAGGGGAGGACCGACGGTCCGACCGGATCCGCGTACAATCACGAGGCGTCGCCGATGAATTGAGGCTGAACCATGTCCCGTGCCCGTCTGTCGAGGCGCACGACCGCTGCCGGCTTGGCCGTGGCGTCCGTTCTGGTGTCCGCGGCATGCGCCGCGCGGGCCGGCACCGCGCCGGCCGCCGCGCCCGCGAGGACGAGCCCCACGGCGTCCCCCGCTCCGGCGAGCTCCGGCCCGGCGGGCCAGCAGCAGTTGGACGCGGCTGCGGACTCGGTGTCCGGTCTCGCCCGCTCCTACCAGAACGCCTTCACCGGTCTGACCGTCGATGTCCCGAAGGGTCGCCTCAGTGTCTACCGGAAGCCGGGCACGGACTTCGACAGCGCCCTCGCGCACCTCGCCCTGGGAGTGCCCGTCGACCTGGTGGACGCGCCGCGCTCGATCAGCGACCTGGCCGCCACGCGCTCGCAGGTGGAACCACTCATCGGGCACACGGCCGGATACAGCATCGTGACCGTGGGCAGTGGCTCCGTGGTGAGTTTCACCCAAGGTGTGGTGGAAGTCGGGGTCACCGGGGACCTGAACCGGGCGAAGCAAGACCTGGGTGTCCGTTTCGGGAACCTGGTCACGGTTTCGGCCACCGAACAGCCGGTGGGGTGACGGTCCCGGCCGGGCCGGCGCCGACCGCCGGTTTCACAGTTCTTCACCAGCTCGACCATTCGGCCTCCGAATGCTTGAAAGGTGCAGGAACGCCCCTTGTGCCGCTCGAGTCCGCTCGATAAGGTGCGAGGTCTGTCTAATTCCTTCATGGATCCAACCAGTGAACATTTCCCCCGGGGGGAACAGTGAATCGTAGGGCTGCGGGCTCCGGAATGAGGCGGCTCCTTGTCGCCGGTCTAGTGGTCGCCGCTGCTGTGGCGCCGACTGCCGCCGCGGCAGTGCCATCCAAGCCCAGTGCGGGAGCCGCGGCGGTGACCCCGAACGCCGTCGGTGTGTCTGCCCGAGAAATGAGCTTGCAAGACATCAAGCTGATGAACGACCAGGCGGTGCTGGACAAGGTCGTCGACCAAATCACCGGCGGCCGTTCCGAGTCTGACCGGGCGCAAATTCCCGGCTTTTCCGAGGTCGAAGTCAACGCCGCTCAGAAGCGGATCGTCCTGCACTGGAAGGGTGACGTTCCCGGCTCGGTCAAAAAGGTTCTGGCGAACCTGCCGCAGGGTGTCTCCGTGCAGATCGTTCCGGCCAAGTACTCGAAGGCGGAACTCCACGCGGCCAGGGACAAGCTCCTGGCCGCCAACACGTCCGGCGGCGGCAAGCAAAGGGCCCTGGCCTCGAACGTGACCTCGACCGCCACGCGCATCACCAGCATCGCCCCGGCCGTCGACGGCAGCGGCCTGGACGTCACCTATGACGAGGACCGCGGCACGGGCCAGCGCGACACCCGTGACCCCCTCGTCCCCACCGTGCGGCAGAACAAGACGCGCGAGGTCAAGTCGATCGCGGACGCCGTTGCCGGCGTGGACACCCATGTCAGCTACCAGCCGCTGAGCGTCGACGCGCAGAAGACCCGCCAGTACGACACCCCGTCCTGGTACGGGGGCGCCGGTCTGCGGACGCCGCACACCGGCCAGTACTACGGAATCTGCTCCACGGGATTCGGGGTGACCCGCCAGGACGGGAAGAAGCTCATCACGACCGCGTACCACTGCGGCCAGGGCACCTTCACCACCTTCGGCGGCAACCTGTTCGTCGGCAGCACGTCGACCCAGAACGAATCGAGCACGGACGACATATCGGGCCTCGACCCGGGCTCCAACAGCTCCGGCAACCGCATCTACGACGGGAGCGGGCCGGACGATCCGAGCGGTTTCGCGAAGGTCGTCTCCGGCTGGGGCAACAACAACGTCGGCGACCAGGTCTGCACCTCCGGGGCCAACTCCGGCATTCACTGCGGAATCTACATACAGCAGACGGACATCGGCGTCACCGGCGAGAACGGCATTTACCGGCCGGACGTGGACTTCGCGGTCTCGAACAGCGTGGCAGTCGCGAACGGTGACAGCGGAGGCCCGGTCTTCACCGGTGCCAACGGCTGGACCACCGACCAGGCGCGCGGGGAAATCACCGCCCTGGACTACACGACGGACTGTGCCGGAACCGTCACCGCCGATGCCTGGGAGCGGCCGGCGTGGTGCCTCCGGGGCGTCTACTACGTGCCGATCGGCAAGATCCTGAGTGACATGAAGTGGACCCTGAACACCGGGTGATGTCGCGAGCAGGACTGAACCAAGCCCTGATGACCGTGCGCAGGCTCAGGTCGGGACCGGCCGGCAGCTGACGGCCGACCACCGCCCCGATGACCGGCGCCGAGAGAGGCAGTGCCGTTCACCTCGAGCACGAGGTGAACGGCACTGCCTCTCTTGCTGAGCGGCCTTCAGGCGCTGCTCCGAACGGCATCGTCACCTCACTCGGACGGCTGCGCTGACGCGCCGTCCGGTGGTCGGCGCTGAAGGCTGGAGGGGTCGCGACACCGAGGAGGCTGCAGATGCTCAAGGGCTTCAAGAAGTTCATCATGCGCGGGAACGTGGTCGACCTGGCGGTCGCCTTCGTGATGGGCGCAGCCTTCGTGGCCGTGGTGAACAGCCTGGTCAACGATCTGCTGACGCCGCTGATCGCCGCCATCTTCGGCAAGCAGGACTTCTCCGCGCTCACCTTCACGCTCCACCACAGCGTCTTCCGCTACGGCGCGTTCATCAACGCGCTGATCTCGTTCATCCTGATCGCCGCCGCACTCTACTTCTTCGTGGTCGCACCGATGAACGCGTACAACGACCACAAACGCCGCAAGGCGGGGTTGCCGCCGGCCGAGGATCCACTGACCGAGGTCGAACTGCTCACCCAGATGCGCGACTTGCTGCGCACCCCGCCGCGCGTCTGATCCGCCTCCGCTTCCGTCCGCGTCTGATCCGCGTCCGTCCGCGTCGGGTCCGCGTCCGATCCGCCGGTGTCCACGCCGGGCCCGCCCGGCCACGGGTGGGCCCTCGCCACGTCCGGGGCTGGGCCGGGCATCTAGGATGCGCAATTGCTTGCGGAAGGTTTCCGCAAGCAATTGCTTCATCTGGAGGCGCCCTGATGGAACGCCAGACCGATGTGCTGGTGCTGGGCGGCGCGGGGGTGGACAGCATCGTCCAGGTCCCCGAACTGCCGCTGCCGTACGCGGACAGCTACCCGGTGCCGCGCATCGAGACCCGCGCCGGGCAGACCGGGGACTTCGTCGCGCTGGGGCTGCAAGCGCTCGGCCTGCGCACCCACCACCTGGACCTGCTCGGCGACGACCCCGAGGGCCGGCTGGTCCGGAGGCTGCACCAAGACCGGGGGCTCCCACTGACCACCTTCCCGCTTCCCGGGGGCACCCGGCGCGCCGTCAACCTGGTCGGTCCGGACGGACGCCGGCTCTCGCTCTACGACGCCTCCCGGACCGCCCCGGCGGACCGGCTGCCCGCCGAGGCCGTCCGCGCGCTGGCCGCCGCCAGCCGGCACGTGCACGTGTCGATCACCCAGCCGTGTGCCGACGCGCTGCCGGACCTGCGTGCGTCGGGAGCGACGATCTCCACCGATCTGCACGACTGGGACGGCAGCGAGCCCTACCACCAGCCGTTCGCCGAGGCGGCCGACCTGGTCTTCGTCTCGGCCGCCAAGCTGGCCGACCCGGAGCGCACCATGCGGCGGATCACCGAGCTCGGCCGGGCCGCGGTGGTGGTCGCCACGGCCGGTGCGCAGGGCAGTTACCTGCTGGCGGAGGGCGAGCTGACGCACACACCGGCCGTGGCGCCGCCCGTTCCGGTGGTCGACTCCAACGGGGCGGGGGATGCGTTCGCCGCCGGATTCCTGTTCGGCTGGCTGGCGGGGGAGCCGCTCGCGCGGTGCGCGCGCTACGGCGCGATAGCCGGGGCCCACGCCTGCACCGTGCCGGCCACCGGGGTGGATCCGCTCACCCGGGCCGAACTGCTGGCCCGGGCAGCCCAGTTGGACTGAGCCCGGTCGCCCGCCCGCAGGGCAGCCGGGTGGCGGCGGGCCGCGGGGGAACCCGGGGCCGCCCGGCGGGCCGGTGGTGCGCGAGCCCGCCTGCTGTCCCCTCGGCACGAGGCTGGTTGACGTGCCCCGGGCCGGGCGGTCCGCGGTGGTGAGCGACCTCAGTCGATCGGGTCGTTGAGGTTCCCGCTGATGTCGGGGATGGTCGCCAGCACCACCGGCGAGACCGGCCCCAGCGGGTCGGTCGGGTAGGGCGTCGCGCCCTTGGGGGCGGCGACCTCGACGTACAGCTGGTGCAGGGTGAGGGTGAACTTGTTGCCCCCGTGCCCGTCGCCCTCCATGTACCACTGGACGCCGTCCACGTTCGGCCCGCGGTCCGACGCGTGCGCGTCGAGCGAGGCCGGCCGCGGCACCCCGCAGCGCAGCACGGTGCGCGGTGAGGTGGCCCACACCGCGACGTACGGCGACGGGTCGGTGCGCGGATGGCCCTCGAACTGCGCGGGCAGCTGCTTCATCAGTGCCTGGCAGGGTCCGACGGCGTCCGCGGGCGGCTTCGGCGCGCTGGTCGGCGGCTGGTAGGGGCCGGTCATCATCACGGCGGCGACGCAGCCCAGCAGAACCACCGGGGGCGCCAGCCAGCGCACCGGCGCCGGAACGGCCCGGAGTGCGCGCAACGGACGGCTGGATTCGGACACCGATCGATGGTAACCGCCGTCCGCTGCGCGCTCCGGCCCGGGTCACTCCTGGCGGATCGCGGAGATGTCGAACTCCAGCACCACCTTGTCGCCGACCAGCACACCGCCGCCCTCCAGCGCGGCGTTCCAGTTCACCCCCCAGTCCCTGCGGTTGATCGTGGTCGACCCGGTCAACCCCAGCCGCAGATTGCCGTACGGGTCGCGGGCCGCGCCGTCGTACTCGACGTCCAGGGTGACCGGCCTGGTGGTTTCCTTGATCCTCAGGTCGCCGGTGACCCGGAAGGCCTCACCGCCCTTGGACTCGATGCCGGTCGAGGTGAAGACGATGTCCGGGTAGGTCGGGGCGTCCAGGAAGTCATTGGTGCGCAGGTGCTGGTCGCGCTGGTCGACGCCGGTGTTGATGCTGGCGGTCTTGATGGTGACCGTGGCGCGCGACTTGGTGGGGTCGGTGCCGTCGATGGTGGCGCTGCCTTCGAACTCGCCGAAGTAGCCGCGCACCTTGGTGACCATGGCGTGGCGGGCCACGAACCCGATCCGGGTGTGGGCCGGGTCGAAGACGTAGCGCCCGCTCAGCTCGGCGGGGGGAATGGTGGTCATGCGAGAGCTCCCTGGGCTCGTGGGTTCGGGCACCCACGACCGTAGGCCGCCCGCCCGTCGCCCGCGCGGCTACGGCGCGGACCGCCGGGCGAGCCGCCCCGGATGGGTCAGCGCGTCCGGGGTGGCGGTTCCGGAGGGCGGTTCGGGTCGGGGCCGCTCGGGTCCGGCGGTGGCACCGGCGAGGGTGGTGGCACCGGGCCCGGCTCCGGCGGCAGCGGTTCGGGAGGAATCGGCGGGTGCGGTTGCGGCGGCGCCGCGTCCGGGTCGGCGGGGAAGGGGATGGTCATGATCTGTCACCTCACGATTGGTGCCTACCCGGCGACCCCGCGCCGAACCGCGCGCCGGCGGTCCGACGGTCGGCCCCATGCGCTGACAAAGAGCGAGTAAAGATACGCTCACGGTCACATGTTCATGTCGACCTGGGGGTGGGTCCGGAATGCTCGACGGACTGACGGAGTTCTGCACGAAGGCGCTGGTGGAGCACGACTGTCCGTCGGTCTCGATCGCGGTGGTCCGGCGCGATGAGGTGGTACTGGAACGCGCCTACGGCTGGGCCGACATCGAGGGCCGGCGGGCGGCGACCACCGGAACTGCCTATGCCGTGGCCTCGATCAGCAAGTCGATCACCGCAACCGCCGTCTGCGCCGCGACAGATGACGGCCTGTTCAGGGCTGGACGAAGCGGTGCCGGGGCCGGACGGCGATCCGTCGCCCACGGTCCGTCAGTTGCTGCAGCACCGCGGCGGGCTGGCCGCCTACTACGACTTCCACTACGCGGACACCCCGCGGCCGATCCACAGCGACCGCTACCAGGTGCGGTTCCGTGAGCCGGGCAGCGGCTTCGAGTACGCCAACCTCGGCTACCACCGGCTCGGTCGACTGCTGGAGCGGGCCGACGGCGGCAGCCTGGCCGACTGCTTGCGGGAGCGGGTCTTCGAGCCGCTCGGCATGGCCGACAGCCACTTCGCCGACCGCTACCCGGGCAGCGCCCCCGCCGCCCGCCGCTACACCGCGGACGGCCGGGCCTACCCGCTGTGCGCGAGCGGCGGCACGCCGGCGGCCAGTGCGGTCTGGGCCACCGCCGCCGACCTGGCCCGGTTCGGCCACCGGGCGCCGGGCCTGCTGCGCCCGGAGACCGCCGCGGCGACGGTCAGCGCCCCGCCGATCACCGACCACGTCGGTTACGGCCTCGGCTGGATCGTCTCCACCGGCCCCGGCCCGCAGATCCGCAGCCACGGCGGCGGCATGGGCGGGGTGGCCGCGCTGCTGATCGCCGCACCGGAGCAGGACCTCTCGGTCGCCGTGCTGACCAACAGCACCGACAAGGCGGCCCGGGACGCCATCGTCGAGCACGTCATGACCGAGCTGGTCCCCGGCTACCGCACCGAGCAGATCACCCCGTTCGCCGCCGACCCCGCCGGCCCGCTCACGCTGGCCGTGGGCAGCCGCTGGGCCGGGCGGATCGCCACGACCGATGACGAACTGCCCATTTCCATAGTCGTCATGACTGAACATCAGATACTCCTCGCGGTGGGCGGTGAAGCCGTCGCGGTCGCGGCCGGCGCCCACGCGGCGGCCGGGCTGCGCGCTGTCGCACGGATCCAGCTGCCCACTGCCGACGCCCGGGTCAACAGCCCTGTGCTGGGGCTGGAGTTGAACGAGCAAGACGGCCGGCTGGTCGGCCGTGCCGTCGCCCACAAGGCGGGTGACAGCACTGGCTGGCTGGGCAACTTCCTGCCTCATTCCTGTGAGTTGGCACGAATCTGACGTCGCACGACCCAATGGACTTGATCGGATAGTTGCCGGCCCGCGGTCGCGGTGTTCAGGTCAAGCGCTGAACAATGGTCACCATGCCTACCGTCTTTGTCACTCCCGGCGTCACGCACGCCGCCGAGCTCGGCCGTCTCCTCGTGACCGCCTGGCTCGAGACCTATCCCGATCCCCACGCGGGGATCGACGAGGCGTGGATCCGGGCCGCGCAGGGCCACCAGTTGACGGAGCAGGGCATCGAGCGCTGGCGGGCCTTCCTGGCCGAGGTCCAGCGGGCGCCGGCCGACCACTTCTGCCGGGCGGTGCGCAGCGCGCCGGACGGCCCGCTGGTCGGGGTGGTCTGCGGACTGCGGGCCGAGGAGGTCAGCTTGGGACCGATGTACCTGCTCGGCTCGGCGCAGGGGCGCGGAACCGGCAGTGCGTTGATGGCCGAGTTCCTGGCCTGGGCGGACCCGGATCCGGTCGCCCTCTGGGTCACCGAGTACAACCGGTCGGCCGTGCGGTTCTACGCGCGGCACGGCTTCACGGCCACCGGTGAACGCACGCTGTGGAAGGGGCGGCTGCCCAATCTGCGGATGGTGCGGCCGGCTGGTGGCGTGCGGTGATGACCTTGTGCCGCAAGGTCATCACCATGATCAACAACTTGGGGGCGGTTCCGACCTGCCCGGATGCACGTGCGAGAGTTGAGGGCAGAAGGGGACGAGATGACCGTGCAACTGTCTGAAGATTTCTGTGCCGCGGTGGCCACCGCCGACCCGCTGGGCGCCGACCCGGTTCTCGCCACCCTGCCGGAGGTGAACGAGCAAGGTGACCTGCGCCGGCTCGCCGCCATCCTCGCCGACCTCGGTGAGGCCGCCGCCCGGACCGAACCGGTCACGCCGGTGGACCGGTTGGCCGCGATGCGTGACCTCGGGATGACGCTCGGTTCGTTCAAGCGGCACGGCGTGGAGCCGCTGGCCGCCGTCCCCGCGGTCGAACCGCTGCTGCTGCGCCTGGGCCAGACGACCGACATGGTGCCGCGCGACACCGTCTTCCACTACGGCGCCTGGAATCCGCGCGGCGCCCGACAGCGGATGTACACCGGTGATTTCGAGGAGGACGTGCTGATCGAGTCGGTGCGGCTCGGCGCGATGGGCCTGGAGCGGTCCGCGCTGGCACTGGCCGAACTCGACTGCCTCGAACCGGCGGATCCGCAGTACGCCGACAGCCTGGCGCGGGCCGTCGAGGGCCTCACCGTGCTGCCCGACCAGATCGGCCGGGTGGCCGAACTGGTGCCCCCGGCCCAGTTCTTCATGGTCCGGCTACGGCCCTACATGGAGGACGTGGTGGTCGGCGGCCGGTCGTTCTACGGCCCGGCCGCCGCCCATGTGCCGCTCTACCTGGTCGACCACCTGCTCTGGTCCAGTGACCGGGTGGATCCGGAGCACGCCGCCCTCCAGCAGGGACTGCTCGACTACGGCCTGCCGGAGTGGGGCCGGATCTACCGCAAGCGGCAGGGCTGCGAGTCGGCCGTCAGCCAGGTGGTGCGGGCGCTGCTGACGGCCGGGCAGGAGGCCTCCCCGCAGGTGCTGGCGGCCGGTCACGCGGTGGCCGAACTGCTGCGCTCGCTGGTGGTGTTCCGCGGCCGGCACCTGCGGCTGGTCCGCGAGGCCTACACCATCGAGAGCCCGTACACCACCGGCAGTGCGGGCGCCGCACCCGAGGTGGTGAAGATGGTGCTCGACCTCACCCGGGAGTGCGAGCGCCAGTTCGTCGGTCCGGTCGGCTCGGCCGCCGACCCCACGCCGTTACCATGAAGTTCGGCATGTACCGCACCTCCTGACGCTGGATCAACTCCACCGTCGCATCCAACTCCTGGGCGGTGATCCGGCCAGTGGCCAGCAGTGGTGTGCGCAGTTGACGAAGGGTCAGCACCAGGAACGGGGTGCCACCGGGCAGCACCGGTGCGTGCACCAGTGCGCCGACCTCGGCCAGCCCGGCGTCCGCGAGGGCGTCGGGCAGCCACCGGCCGCAGCCGGCGTACCCGCCCGCGTTCCCGAAGGCGGCCTGCAGCGCCGCGTACAGGCGGTCGGCCAGCTCGCCGTGGCCGACCGGCCAGTACCGGGCCACCGCGGCCGCCATCGCGCCCTCGATGTCGAAGTCCTCGACCATCACCCAGCCCCCCGGCCGGGTCGCGGTCACCAGTCGGTGCAGCGCCTCCTCGCGGGCCGGCAGGTGCTCCAGCAGGGCACGGGCGTGCACCAGGTCGTAGGCGTCGGCGGGCAGCGGATCGGTCAGTACGTCCTGCCGCCGCACCGTGAGGTTGGGCAGGCCGTGGCCGTCGGCGAACCGCGGGTCCAGGTCGATCGCCTCCACCGAGCCGGTGGCGCCGACCCGCCCGGCCAGCCAGCGGGCCACGCTGCCGGCCCCGCAGCCCACCTCCAGGCATCGCCAGCCCTCCGCCACGCCGAGCCCGGCCAGCCGGTCCAGGGTCACACCGTCGTAGACGGCCTCCAACGCGGCCAGTCGCTCGTGTTCGCGCTCCCACGCGCGGTCGAAGACATACCGGTCGGCGGTGTCGAGCCGGCTGTCATGGGTGCCATCGGTCACCGGTGTTGTCCCTCCGGGGGTGTCGGGCCCGTAGTTGTTGATCTTCGACTCTAGACCCTGCCGCCCGCGCCCGCTGCGATCTTTCGACATCGGGCAAGATGGCCGGGAAGACCGGGCGGATGAGGAGCGGAGGGCGGTCAGGTGCGCCGATTCGGGCGAGTGGTGGTCGGCACGGTGGCCGTGCTGGTACTGGGTCTGGTCGTGCACGGGGTGAAGCACGACGGCGGAACGGGCCGACCGGGTGCCGCCGCGCCGACCGCGGGGGCCGCGGCGCCGGGCAGCCCGTCGGCGAGCCCCTCGTCGGACCCGTACGACCCGGCGCACTTCGCGGCACCGGTCAAGACGCGGGCCGGGCAGGCCGGGATCGACCCGCAGCTACTGATGGCGATCCTCTACAACGAGAGTTACAAGCCGCACGACCCGGCCGCGGAACGCGCCTGGCAGGCGCTCAAGCCGGACGCGGCGTTCGGCATCGCCAACATGCACCGCGCCGCCTTCGACGACACCAAGGCCGGCCGGGACTTCGCCGACCGGCGTTGGGAGGAGCTGCCCGACGACCCGGACCTGGCCATCGAGGCGGCCGCCTGGTTCCTGCACGACCTGGCCGCCCAGCTGCCCGCGCACCCCGCCGCCGGCCTGCCCCGCAACGACCTGCTGGCCATCGGCTACAACGCGGGCGCCGGAAACATGCTGGCCATCGCCCGCGGCACCGCACCCGGCCCGGCCGCCCGCTCCTACCTGGACCAGCTCCACGGCAACTGGGAGAAGGCGGCCCGCGCGCTGGCCGGCTGACCCCGTTGGAGCAATTGCTCCCAACGGGTGTGCTTCAGCCCGTTCGGCGCAGTCCGCCTCGTGGCGGGCGGCGAACGGTTCGCAGACTCACGGCAGGGGGTGAACTCGGACCGGGAGGTTCCTCGTGAACAAGGTTCTGCGCCACACCGCCGTCACGGCCGGGACGACCGCCCTCCTCCTCGGGACCGCTGCCTGCGGCAGCGCCAAGCAGTCCGGCAGCGGTGGCGGTGCCACCGGTGCGGCGGCGACGATCACGATCGGCCTGCTGCTGCCGGAGTCCAAGACCACCCGGTACGAGCAGTTCGACCGTCCGCTGATCGAGGGCCGGATCAAGGCGATGGCCCCGCACGCGACCATCGACTACTACAACGCCAACCAGGACGCCACGGTCCAGCAGACCCAGGTGGACACCGCGCTGACCAAGGGCGACAAGGTGCTGATCCTGGACGCGGTGGACGCCAAGGCGATCCAGTCCTCGGTGCAGAAGGCGCATGCCGCCGGGGCCAAGGTGGTGGCCTACGACCGGCTGGCCCAGGGCCCGGTGGACGCCTACGTCTCCTTCGACAACCGCAAGGTCGGCCGGCTGCAGGGCCAGGCGCTGGTGGCGGCGGTGGGCAGCAAGGCGTCCAGCGGCCAGATCATCATGATCAACGGCTCGCCCACCGATCCCAACGCGGCCGAGTTCAAGGCCGGCGCGCACAGCGAGATCGACGGCAAGCTGAAGATCGGCAAGGAGTACGACACGCCGAACTGGGATCCGAACAACGCCAACCAGGAGGCCAGCGCCGCGATAACCGCGATCGGCGGGCAAGAGGTGGTCAGCGTCTACTCGGCCAACGACGGGATGGCCGCCGGCGTCGCGACCGCGCTCCGGGCGGCCAACCTGACCGTGCCGCTGACCGGTCAGGACGCCCAGCTCGACGCGGTGCAGCGGATCCTGGCGGGCACCCAGACCATGTCGATCTACAAGCCGTACAAGCCGGAGGCGGAGACCGCGGGCACCATGGCGATCACCCTCGCCAGGGGCGAGGCGCTCGACGCCTCGGTGGCGCCCACCACCGCCACCAACGGCAGCCACACCACGGTCAAGGCCGAGCTGGTCGCCCCCACCGTGCTGACCAAGGACAACATCAAGAGCACCGTGGTCGCCGACGGTCTCTACACCGTCGCCCAGATCTGCACCCCGGACTACGCGGCCGCCTGCAGCGCGGCCGGCCTGCGCTGAGGCGGCGCGCCATGACGGCGGGCCCGGTTCTGGCGCTGCGCGGGGTGTCCAAGCGGTTCGGTGCCGTGCAAGCACTGACCGCCATAGAACTGGAGGTGAACGCGGGCGAGGTGCTGGCCCTGGTCGGCGACAACGGCGCCGGCAAGTCGACGCTGGTCAAGGCGATCGCCGGGGTGCACCAGCCGGACGACGGCGTGATCGAGTGGCAGGGCAGCCCG
The DNA here is from genome assembly GCF_020907985.1 of Kitasatospora humi. Classification (GTDB taxonomy): domain Bacteria; phylum Actinomycetota; class Actinomycetes; order Streptomycetales; family Streptomycetaceae; genus Kitasatospora; species Kitasatospora humi. The sequence continues at coordinate 41,261 of NZ_JAJJPA010000016.1, forward strand.
GTCACCGTCCACCGGCCGCAGGACGCCCAGCAGCTGGGCGTCGCCACCGTCTACCAGGACCTGGCGCTCTGCGACAACCTCGACGTGGTCGGCAACCTCTTCCTCGGCCGCGAGCTGAAACGTTTCGGCGTGCTGGACGAGGTGGCGATGGAGAAGCGCTCCCGGGCGCTGCTCGACACCCTGTCGATCCGGATCCCCAGCGTGCGGATCCCGATCGCCTCGCTCTCCGGCGGCCAGCGCCAGGTGGTCGCCATCGCCCGCTCGCTGATCGGCTCGCCCAAGGTGGTGCTGCTCGACGAGCCCACCGCGGCGCTCGGCGTGGAGCAGACCGCCCAGGTGCTCGACCTGGTGGAGCGGCTCCGGGACTCGGGCCTGGCCGTGCTGCTGATCAGCCACAACATGGCCGATGTGATGGCCGTCGCGGACCGCGTCGCGGTGCTCCGGCTCGGCCGCAACAACGGGGTTTTCGCCCGGCGGTCGACCACCCAGGAAGAGATCATCTCGGCCATCACCGGCGCCACGGACAACGCCGTGACCCGCCGGCAGGCCCGTGGCACGGAGGGTTCCGCATGATCGACGACCCCAACGCCCCGCTCCAGGAGAGCCGCCAGGAGGACGGCTCGCCGCGGCAGCGCCTGCCCGAGGAGTCGATGCCCATCGGCGGGGTCAACGCACCCGTCCCGGTCGCCGCGGAGGCCACTCCGGCGGTGGACCCGCGGCTGATCGTCCGCCAGGAGGGCGTCAAGGGCTACCTGGGCGAATTCCGGCGCCGGCTGAGCAGCGGTGAGCTGGGCTCGCTGCCGGTGATCCTGGCCCTGATCGTCATCTGGGCCGTCTTCGGCAGCATGAACAGCAGCTTCCTGTCGGCGCAGAACATCTCCAACCTCTCGCAGCAGATCGTCGGCACCGGGCTGATCGCGATCGGCGTGGTCTTCGTGCTGCTGCTCGGCGAGATCGACCTCTCGGTCGGCTCGGTCAGCGGCCTGTGCGCGGCGATCTTCGCGGTGCTGGAGGTCACCCACGGGGTCAACCAGTGGGTGGCGCTGGCCTGCGCGCTGGTCAGCGGCGCCGGGGTCGGCCTGGTGCAGGGCTTCTTCTTCGCCCGGGTCGGGGTGCCGGCCTTCGTCGTCACGCTGGCCGGCAACCTCGGCTGGAACGGCCTGATGCTGCAGATCCTGGGGGCCAGCGGCACCGTCAACCTCAGCGGCCGGGACATCGTCTCGCGGCTCTACAGCACCGTCTACGGGCAGCAGATCGCCGCCTACGGGCTGGCCACCGCCGGGGTGGCGCTGTTCCTCGGCGCTTCGCTGGTCGACTGCGGGCGGCGGCGGGCCGCCGGCGTGCCGTACCGGCCGGTCACCGACATCGCCCTGCGCACCGTGCTGCTGGCGGCGGTGGCCTACGCGGCGGCCTACACCCTCAACCAGTACAAGGGGCTGCCGCTGGCGCTGGTGGTGTTGCTGGCGTTCATCGTGGTGCTGGACTTCGTGCTGCGCCGCACGGGATACGGGCGCCAGGTCTTCGCCCTCGGCGGCAACATCGAGGGCGCCCGGCGGGCCGGCATCAACGTGGCCCGGATCCGGATCACGGTCTTCATGATCTGCTCCACCATGGCGGCGATCGGCGGGCTCTTCCTGGCCGCGCAGATCCAGTCGGCGAGCCAGACCTCGGGCGGCGGCAACCTGCTGATGAACGCGATCGCGGCGGCCGTGATCGGCGGCACCAGTCTGTTCGGCGGCCGGGGGTCCACCTGGTCGGCGCTGCTCGGCGCCCTGGTGATCGGCTCGATCCAGTCCGGCATGAACATCGAGGGCCTCAGCAACGCCATCCAGTTCATGATCACCGGTGCGGTGCTGCTGGCCGCCGTGGTGATCGACTCGCTGGCCCGGCGCACCCAGAAGGCGGCGGGGCGGGTCTAGCTAGGCCGCCGCTCGCGGAGGGCGGCGGGTGGTGGCGAGCGCGAGGACGGCGAAGGCGAGCAGGGTGGCCGCGGCGGCCCGCGGGCCGGCGGCCGGTCCGGGCACCAGGTGCAGCGCCAGGGTGACCGCCGCGACGCCGACGGCGGTGCCCAGGCTGCGGGCCATGTTGACCATGCCGCCGCCGGTGCCGGCCGCGGTGCTCGGCACCGCACGCATCACCTGGGTGTTGTTGGCCGGGACGTAGACGCCCAGCGACAGCCCGAGCAGGGCGAGCGGCAGCGGCAGCAGTGCGGCCTCGGCGGGCAGCACTGCCAGCAGGACCAGCGCGGCGACGCTGCCCAGCGCGCCGACCCGGCCGCGCTGCCGGTCGCTCCCATCGAGCGGGAGTATTCGCTCCGCCGCCGTCGCGGCCAGCGCGAACCCCAGCGGCAGCGCGGTCAGCACCAGCCCGGTGGCCAGCGGTGAGCCGCCCCGGGGCGTCAGCGCGGCCGGCACCAGCACCAGCGGGCCGAACAGCACCAGGTAGCCGCAGAGCCCGCCGAACAGGCCGGGGCCGAGCCGCCGCTCCCTGAGCAGCGCCAGATCGATCAGCGGATGCGGGCTGCGGGCCTGGCGACGCAGGAACGCCCAGCCGGTGACCAGCGCGGCCACTGCGAGCACCAGCGCCGACCAGGCCGGCACGCCCAGCCCGGCGGCCACCGAGAGGGCGAGCAGGGCGGCGGTGCTGGAGCCGGCCAGCAGCAGCACGCCCAGCCGGTCGATCCTGGTGGCGGCGGCGCACTGCCGGGTGCGCGGCAGCAGGTAGTGGCCGGCGGCCAGGGCCAGCACGCCGACCGGCACATTGACCCAGAAGACCCAGCGCCAGCCGAGCGCGCCGACCAGCACGCCGCCGACCGTCGGACCGAGCGCCAGCCCCAGCGCCTGCCCGGCCGCCTGCATGCCGAGTGCGGCGCGCATCCGGGCCGGCGGCGCGCTGGTGCTGACCAGGGCGACGCTGTTGGCCTGGAGCAGCGCCGCGCCGACCGCCTGCACCACCCGGAACAGCACCAGCGCGGCCAGCGTGGGGGCCAGCCCGCAGGCGGCGGAGGCGGCGGTGAAGACCGCGAAGCCGTAGAGGTACATCAGCTTGCGGCCGCGCACGTCGGAGAGCCGGCCGATCGGGACCAGCAGGGCGGCCAGGGTGAGCAGGTACGAGAGCGAGACCCACTCCACGGCGGCCGGGCCGGTGTGGAAGTCGGTGCGCAGCGGCTGGTAGGTGAGGGTGACGATGCTCGCGTCCAGCTGGCCCATGAAGGCGCCGAAGCAGACCGTGCCCACGGCCAGCCGCCAGGCCCACCGCGACTCCCGGACCGCCTCGGGCCGGGCGCGCTCGGTGGTGAGCAGAGTGCGCACCGCGTTCACGGATCGACCCCCGTCATCTCGTCCGGTCCTGACTGTCCTGTCGGAGACAGAGTACATCTGTTGCCGACATAATCGGGAGGGGAGCTGTTCGGCTGAACGGTTTTCAACGGTTGGCCCTGCCCGTGCCCCGTGTTCGGGCGAAGCGGTAGCGTTCGGCCGTGATCGATTCCACCATGGCCGTCCGGGTGGCCAGGCCGTCCCGGGACCTGGCCGCGGCCGAACGCTTCTACGTCGACGGGCTCGGCCTCCCCGTGCTGTGGCGGACCACCGAACGGGTTCCGGGCGAGCACGATCTGCTGATGGTCGGCCCGGCCGGTGGCGCCTGGCACTTCGAGCTCACCCGCGATCCGGAGGATCCGCTCGACCCGACGCCCACGGTGGACGACCTGTTCGTGGTCTACCTCGGGGCGCCGGTCGACGAGCGGCTGATCGAGCGCCTGCTCGCCGCGGGCGGCACCAGGGTGCCCGCGCACAACCCGTACTGGGACCGCCACGGCGTCACCGTCGCCGACCCGGACGGCTACCGCCTGGTGCTCTGCTCGCGCGGCTGGTCGGCCTGACGAGCCGTCAGCTCGCCTGCGCGGCGCCCGCCTGACCGGCCAACACCGCTGGTAGCGTCGGGACATGACCACCACAATCCGCCGGGCCGTGATCCCCGCCGCCGGTCTCGGGTCCCGGCTGCTGCCGCTCACCAAGGCCACCCCCAAGGAGATGCTGCCGGTCGGCGACAAGCCGGTGATCGAGCACACCGTGCGCGAGCTGATCGCCTCCGGGATCACCGACATCACCATCGTCGTCTCCGACAACAAGGACCTGATCCAGCGCCACTTCCGGCCCAACCCCGCACTGGTGGACCAGTTGCGGGCCGCCGGGAAGGACGCCTACGCGGACGCCGTCGAGGAGGTCGGCGAGCTCTCCCGGGCCGGCCACCTCACCTACCTCGACCAGCACGGCCCGTACGGCAACGGCACCCCGGTGCTGAACGCCGCCCGCAACCTCGGCGACGAGCCCATGCTGGTGCTCTGGCCGGACGACGTCTTCGTCGCCGAGGTGCCGCGCGCCCAGCAGCTCATCAAGGCCTTCGAGGAGACCAACTGCCCGGTCCTGGCGCTGATGCCGATGGAGCGCTCGGAGTCCCACCGCTACGGCGTGCCGGTGGTCAAGGAGGACCTGGGCCGCGGGCTGCTGCGGATCACCGGGCTGGTGGAGAAGCCGGAGCCCGCCGCCGCGCCCTCCGAGTACGCGGCGATCGGCGGCTATGTGATCACGCCGGCCGTCATCGAGGAGCTGCGCCGGCAGACCTCGCGCTGGTACGAGCAGCGGGCCGGCGAGGTCTACCTGACCGACGCGATCGCCGCCTACGCCGCCGAGCGCGCCGTCTACGGCCAGGTGATCCAGGGGCGCTGGTACGACACCGGCAATCCGCTGGCCTACCTGACCGCGCAGTTCGCCGCCGCCCTGGCCGACCCCGAGTACGGCCCGGCGCTGCGCCGGCTGGCTGCCGAGCTGAGCTGAGGGGGCCGTCGGACTTCACGACCACTTCCTGCGGCCCGCCCCGGCCCGCGGTGGCCCGGGGTCTGCGCGGTGTCCCGGTTCGGGCGGCTTTCCGGTGACGAGGATCTACCCACTTCCGTCGAACTCGCCTAGCCTTTGACGGCACCTCATCAACACGGTTGCTTCCCCCGCCTGTTGAGCGATCGGCAGATCCCCCACGAGGAGTGAGCCATGCCCGCAGCACGCCGCACCTTGGCCGCCACCACGACCCTTCTCGCCCTCCTGACCACCGCGGCACCCGCCGTCGCCGCCGCCCCCGCGGTGGTTCAGGCGCCCAACGCCACCTCGCACCTGCACGGTGGCGGGGTCCTGAACAGCACCAGCGGCAACTGGTCCGGCTATGCCGCCACCGGCGGCAAGTTCACCAGCGTCAGCGCGAGTTGGGTGCAGCCGTCGGTGAGCTGCAGCGGCACCAGCACCTGGTCCAGCTTCTGGGTCGGGATCGACGGCGACGGCAGCAACTCGGTCGAGCAGACCGGCAGCGAGGCGGACTGCTCCGGCGGCAGCCCGGTCTACTCCTCGTGGTACGAGATGTACCCCGCCTACCCGGTCAACTTCAGCGGCACCGTCCGCGCCGGTGACCACTTCACCGCGAGCGTCACCACCAACGGCTCCGGCTCCTTCACGCTCACCCTCGCCGACACCACCGAGGGCTGGAGCCACACCGTCAACAAGAGCCTGAAGAGCGCCGCGCTGGCCTCGGCCGAGGTGATAGCCGAGGCGCCGTCCAGCTCCACCGGCGTGCTGCCGCTGAGCAAGTTCGGCACGGTCGCCTTCACCGGCTCCTCGGCCAACGGGCAGGCGATCGGCACCTTCAGCCCCGACCGGATCACCATGGCCTCCGGCGGCACCACCAAGGCCAGCACCTCGTCGCTGAGCGGCGGCAGCGCCTTCTCGGTGACCTGGAAGCACAGCTGACCCCGGCACCGGCGGAGCGGGCCCGGCGACGGGCTCGCTCCGCCGGTGCGAGCATCAAGTCAGCGGGTTGAGGGCGAGCGCGGCCAGCAGCGCCGCGCCGTCGGCGAGCACCGCCTCGTCGAAGGCGGCCTCGGGGGAGTGGTTGTAGGGCGCGGTGGCCAGGTCGCGGCCGGGCAGCAGGGCACCCAGGAAGAAGTAGGCGCCGGGCACCCGCTGCAGCACGTAGGAGAAGTCCTCGGCGCCCGCCTGCGGGTGCCCGAGATCGGCCAGCCGGTCGGCGCCGAACAGCGTGCGCACGGTCCCGGCGACCCGGTCCGCGTGCTCCGGATGGTTGACGGTGACCGGGTAGCCCTGGTGGTACTCCACGTCGGCGGTCAGCCCGTGCGCCGCCGCGACGCCGTGCACCACCGGCGGCAACACCGCCATCGCCCGCTCCCGCGCCGCCGGGGAGAAGGTGCGCACGATGGCCGTGAACCGCGCCTCGTCCGGGATCACGTTGGCCACCTCGCCGGCGTGGAAGGTGCCCACGCTGACCACCACCGGGTCGAAGATCGAGAAGGACCGGGTGACCGCCGTCTGCAGGGCCGTCACCGCCTCGCAGGCGGCCGGCACCGGGTCGAGCGCGGCGTGCGGCGCCGAACCGTGCCCGCCGCGCCCGCGCACCACCACCCGCAACTGGTCGGCCGCCGCCATCGCGGTGCCGCGCCGCACGGCGACCTGCCCGCTGGGCAGCAGACCCGAGAAGACGTGCAGGGCGTACGCGGCGGCCACCGGGCGGTCCGCGCCGGCGGCGGTGAGCACCCCCTCCTCGATCATCAGTTGGGCGCCGCCGTCGGTCTCCTCGGCGGGCTGGAACATGAACACCACGTCGCCCGGCAGCTCGGCCCGCCGCGCGGCGAGCAGCCGGGCGGCGCCGACCAGCATGGCGGTGTGCAGGTCGTGCCCGCAGGCGTGCATCCGGCCGGGGATTGACGAGACCGGACCGCCGGGCTGCGGACGCTCCGGCACCGGCAGCGCGTCCATGTCGCCGCGCAGCAGCACCGTCGGCCCGTCACCCGCGCCGCGCAGGACGGCGGTCACCGAGTCCAGCCCGCGGCCGCGGGTCACCTCCAGCGGCAGGCCGTCCAGCGCCGCCAGCACCAGCCGCTGGGTGCGGGGCAGCCGCAGGCCCAGCTCGGGCACGGCGTGCAGGTCGCGGCGCAGGGCGACCAGGTCGGGTTGCAGGGCGGCGGCACTCTCCCGCAGGTCCATTCGTCGACTCCCTTGGGTTGACGGGTCAACGCACGTGTGTGGCTGTCCTCCAGCCTGCCACCGCAGGTCGCCGAAGCACCGTCACCCGGCCTGCGGCAGGCCGAAGAGTGGCAGGCAGCGGTCCAGGCCGTCGATCGCCACCGGGATGGTCCGGTGCCGCTCCCAGCCGGCGCGGTCGATCCGCAGCCGCGTGTTGGCCACCCTCGCGCCCCGCACCACATGGTGGTCCACGCCGTCCTCGCGGTAGCCGAGCTTGCGGGAGACGGCGAGCGAGGCCGCGTTGTCGGCCATCGCGCCGGAGACCGCCTCCAGCGCACCCAGGCCGGTGAACGCCAACTCCAGCACAGCGGCCCGCATTTCGGTGCCGATGCCCTGGCTGTGGAAGCGCATGCCGAGCCAGGAGCCGGTGCCGACCTCGCGCCGGACGGCGAAGTCGCGGCCGGTGACGGCCTGCAGGCCCAGCACCTCGCCGTCCCGGAACACCGTCAGGGTGAGCGCCCAGTCCTGCGGGGTCCAGGTGCCCCGGCGCAGCCAGTGGTGCTGCACCACGGAGCGGGCCCGCTCGGCGGGCGGCAGATCGCTCCAGGGCACCAGGAAGGGCATCCGGTCGGGCTCGTGGACACCCTCGGCGGCGACGTCGGCGAGTCGACCGAGCTCGTCCTCGGTGGGGAGTCGCAGTTCGAGCCGGGGGGTGGTCAGGCGCAGGCCCAGCAGGGGCCAGTGGTCGCTCAGCATGTCGGCATTGTGGTGAGCGGCCACGCCGGCCGTCATCCGGTTATTCGGCTCGCAGCGGAAGCCGCCGCCCCCGGTCGTGCTGCCGTGCTGCCGCGCGCGGAAGCCGCCGCCCTCGGGCGGGCTGCCGTGCTGCCGCGCGGCCACTCGCCGCGAGCCCGCGCAGGGTGATCCGGACCGGGATCCGTGCCCGGAAGGCGCTCATACCGGCAGCAACCTCTCGATCAGTGCGCCCAGTTGGCGGGCGTTGCGGCACGGGTACATGGGGACCACCGAGCCGTAGCGGGTGGCGGCCGAGTCGCCGCCGTCCCAGAGCGAGGGCGGCTCCGGGTTGAGCCAGAAGACCCGGCGGGCCCGGGCGGCGATCAGGCGCAGGGCGGGCAGGTTGGGATCGCGGCGGTTGGTGCGGGCGTCGCCCAGGATCAGCACCGAGGTGCGCGGGCCGACCGCGTCCAGCCAGCGATCGGCGAACTCGCCCAGGGCGGTGCCGTAGTCGCTGTTGCCGTGCAGCCCCATCACCGGGGCCTCGGTCAGGATCCGCTGCGCCGACTCGCCGAGCGCCGGGCTGATCAGCTCGGTCACCTCGGCCATCCGGTTGACGAAGGCGAACACCCGGACCCGGCTGAACTCCGCGCGCAGCGCCTGCACCAGCAGCATGGTGAAGTCGGCGAACCCGGCCACCGAACCCGAGACATCGCACAGCAGCACCAATTCCGGTCGCTGCGGCCGCCGATGGCGGTAGGCCGGGCGCAGCGGCACCCCGCCGGTGGAGAGCGAGCGGCGCAGGGTGCGGCGCAGGTCGATCTCGCCGTGCGAGGCCCGGCGGCGGCGCGCGGCCAGCCGGGTGGCCAGCTTGCGGGAGAGCGGGCGGACGGCGCGGCGCAGCTCGGCGAGTTGGTCCCGCCCGGCGTACAGGAAGTCGATCCGGTCGACGGTGGGCGCCACCGCGCGGCGCGCGATCCGGTCGGTGCCGCGCAGTTCGGCGATCCGGCGGCGGGCCTCGGTGCCGACCATGTCGCGGAAGGCCTGGATCCGGCGGCGGATCTCGTCGGCCTGCAGCCGCTCGGTGAAGTCGGGCGCGGTGGCGCGGTCCGCGCGCAGCGCGGCCAGCACGCGGGCCAGCAGGATCTGCGGGCGCAGCCGGTCCAGGGTCTGGGAGGCCGAGTAGCCGTCCGAGGCGGGGGAGTTGCCGTAGCGGCCGAGCGCCTGCACCGCTTCGGCGGCCACCGCCGCCATCGCGGCCTGGTCGCCCGCGGTCAGCGCGGCGGCCAACCGATCGCGCAGCTCGGTGACTTCGGCGGTGGGGGTGGCGGGCGCGCCCACCCGCAGCGGGAAGTACAGGTCGAACGTCGCGTCGAAGACCGCCCGTTGCCGCTCGCCGCGCAGCAGTGCGGCGGCCAGGCCCTCGCGCAGCCGCTCCCGGTGCGCCAGACCCAGCACCTCGACCACCGCCGCCGCGTCCACGGTCTCGCTCGGGCCCACCCGCACCCCGTTCGCCCGCAGCGCGTGGACGAAGGCGGTCAGCCGCTCGGCGATCACGCGAGCGCCAGCTTCTCGGTGGCGTGCCCGATGTCCTCCTGGTGCTTGAGCAGCACCCCGAGGGTGGCGCGGACCACGGCGTCGTCCAGGGTGTCGGCGCCGAGCGCCAGCAGGGTGCGGGCCCAGTCGACGGTCTCCGCCACCGAGGGGTGCTTGCGCAGCTCCAGGGCACGTAGCGCGCCGACCACCGAGACCAGCGACTCGGCCAGCGCGGCGTCCAGCCCCGGTACCCGCAGCCGCACGATCCGCTGCTCCAACTCGGCATCGGGGAAGTCCAGGTGGAGGAAGAGGCAGCGACGGCGCAGCGCCTCGGAGAGCTCCCGGGTGGCGTTGGAGGTGAGCACGACGAACGGCCGGCGCTCGGCGGTGATGGTGCCGAGCTCCGGGACGGTCACCTGGAAGTCGCTGAGCACTTCCAGCAGCAGGCCCTCGACCTCGACATCGGCCTTGTCGGTCTCGTCGATCAGCAGCACGGTCGGCTCGCTGCCGCGGATCGCGGTGAGCAGCGGGCGGGGGAGCAGGAACTCCTCGCTGAAGATGTCGGTGCGGGCCTGGTCCCAGGTCTCGTCGCGGCCGGCGGTGATCCGCAGCAACTGCTTGGCGTGGTTCCACTCGTAGAGCGCCCGGGCCTCGTCGACGCCCTCGTAGCACTGCAGCCGCACCAGCCGGGCGTCGGCCACGGCGGCCACCGCCTTGGCGAGTTCGGTCTTGCCGACGCCCGCCGGGCCCTCGACCAGCAGCGGCTTGCCCAGCCGGTCGGCCAGGAACACCGTGGTGGCGACCGCGGTGGAGGCCAGGTAGCCGGCCTCGGCCAGTCGTGCCGCGACCTCGTCCACCGAGGTGAAGAACCCAGTTGCCATGCCGTCAACTCCCGCCCGTCGGTCCTGCCGTGCGCTCAGCTTAGCCATGTGCCGAGCCGGATGTTACTGCTCGGTAGTCCATGGGCCGCCCAGGTACCCGTCGGCTGCCTGCATAGAGTGGGCGTCGCACCGACGACGTCGACGGCCCGGAGGTTTGTGGATGGATGCCCGCCCGGTGACGCTGCCCGGACCGGAGGGCGGCTCGGGGCAGAGCCAGCCGTGGAACCGGCAGCGGTTGCGCAGCAACAACGAGTGGCTGCTGCTGGAGCGGCTGCGCACCGCCGGTCCGGTGTCGCGGGCCCAACTCGCCCGGGACACCGGGCTCTCCAAGCCGACGGTGTCGGCCGCGCTGGCGGCGCTGGAGCAGGTGGGGCTGGTGCGCGAGGCCGGGCGGCTGACACCGGAACGCGGGCGGGTGGCGGTGCTCTACGAGCCGGACCCGGCGGCCGGCCATGTGCTCGGGGTGGACATCGGGCGGGCCCGGCTGCGGGTGGCCGTGGCGGACCTCTCCGGTCGGATCACCGCCCGGCGGGACGTGCCCAACCGGGGCCGCAGCGCCAACGCGGTGGCCGACGCGGTGGTGGCCGCCGCCCGTGAGGCGATCGCCGAGGCGGGCCTGGCGTCCGGCGACGTGGTGCACGCGGCGGTCGGCTCGCCGGGCGTCTGGGACGAGTCGCAGCGGCGGGTGCACTACGCCACCAAGCTGCCCGGCTGGGGGCGGCGCGGGCTGTTCGAGCGGATCGCGGCCGGTCTCGGCACCCGGATCAGCGTGCACAACGACGCCAACCTGGCCGCGCTCGGCGAGTACGCCGGTGGGGCCGGTGCCGGCAGCCGGGTCTTCGTCTACCTGCTGATCGGCTCCGGGCTCGGGATGGGCGTGGTGGTGAACGGCGAGATCCAGCAGGGCGCCCACGGTGCCGCCGGGGAGATCGGGTTCCTGCCGCTGCCGGGCAGCGGGGTCGACCTGGAGCAGGCGGCGGCGGCCGAGTCGGTGGTGCGCGAGGCCAGGGCGGCGGGGATGACCGGGCCGCTGACCGCCAAGCGGGTCTTCGCGGCGGCCCGGGCCGGTGACTCGCGGGCGATGGCGGCGGTGCTCCGGGAGTCCGAGCAACTGGCCTTCGCGGTGGCGGTGGTGGCGGCCGTGCTGGACCCGGACCTGGTGGTGCTGGGCGGCGGCCTGGGCAACGGCGCAGACCTGCTGATCGGCCCGGTGGAGCAGGCCCTGCACCGCCTCAGCCCGCTGCGGCCCCGGCTGGCCGCGAGTCTGCTGGGGGACGAGGCGGTGCTGCGCGGCGCGCTGGCGACGGCGCTCGGCACCGCCCGGCCCGAGGTCTTCGAAACCCTCACGTCAAACCTCTGCTGACTGCACGTCACGTGGCAGGTACTCCTCGCGGATCTCCTGCGGGCCGAACGGCCAGGCCTTCTCCACCTTCGACCAGAGCAGGAAGGCCAGCACCCCGGCCGCCACCCAGGCCAGCGACCATTCGATCGGATGGTAGCCCGGCGCGTTCCGGTCGGCGTAGCCGTAGACGACCAGCCAGCCGATCGCGGCCACCACGCTCGGCGCCGGATAGAGCCACATCCGGTACGGGCGCGGCAGCTCGGGCTGGCGGCGGCGCAGCACGGTGACGGCCAGGATCTGGGCGAAGGCCTGGACGATCACCATCACCGTGGTGAGCAGGTTGATCAGGGTGTTGAGGTCGGTGTGCCGGCCGATGAGGAAGCCGGCCGCGGTGACGGCGCCCATGGTGACCAGCCCGAGCACCGGAAAATCGTGCCTGGCATGCAACTTGGCGTAGGAGCGGAAGAACACCCGGTCCCGGGCCGCGTCGTAGGGCACTCGGGAGCCGCCGAGCAGCCCGGTCAGCACCGAGGCGAACGCGGTGACCAGGATCAGCACGGTGACCACGTCGGCGGCCTTGGTGCCCCAGGCCAGTTCCAACGCGGCCGAGGCGACCGACTGGGAGGCGACCGAGTTCTTGTCCAGCATGTCATGCCAGTTGATCGCGCCCAGGACGCCGATCTGCAGCAGCAGGTAGATCACCATGATGCCGAGGATCGAGAGCACGATGGAGCGCGGCAGCACCTTGCCCGGTTGCTTGACCTCGGCCCCCAGGTAGGCGGCGGTGTTGTAGCCGAGGTAGTCGTAGATGCCGATGGTGAGGCCGGCGGCGAAGCCCAGCCAGAACTGACCGTGCGTCAACTCCACTGCGTGCGCGGGCCAGGTGAACGCCCGGCCGGCCGAGAAGCGGCTGTAGGAGGCGATCAGCACGGCGGCGACCGCGACGAGCATCACGCCCCACATCGCGGTGGCGAGCCTGGCGATCCGGTCCACCTTGCGCCAGAGCAGCAGGACCACTGCCACCACCACGGCCAGGCCCACCAGATCGCCCTGGCTCCTCGTCATCTGCGGCCACAGGAAGCCGAGGTACTGCACGAAGCCGACCACGCCGGTGGACATGATCAGTGGGATGAAGAGCATCGCCGTCCAGACGAACAGGAACGGCATCAACCGCCCGGAGCGGTACTGGAAGGCCTCGCGCAGATAGACGTAGGAGCCGCCGGCGCCGGGGAGCGAGGCGCCCAGCTCGGCCCAGACCAGCCCGTCCATCAGGGCCAGTACGGCTCCGGCGATCCAGCCGATGATCGCCTGCGGGCCGCCGAACGCGGCGACCATCAGCGGGATGGTGACGAACGGCCCGATGCCGCACATCTGGCTCATGTTGATCGCGGTGGCCTGGAACAAGCCGATCCGCCTACTGAGGGTGCCGGACACGGGCGACTCCGTGGGCTGGAGGGGCGGGGCGGGTGGGGGTGTCGCGGGGTGACCATAAGTTAGGTTTCCTAACTTGCCCCGTCAAGACCTGGGGGCACGGTTGGGACCGGTGCCGTGGTGTGCGGCTGAGTTCACCCGACGTTCACCGCCCGTGCGCCGGGCGGTCCAGCGGCTGCTCGTATGTTTCCGTTGAAGTAAGTTGTCCATACAACTCAGCGATGGGAGCAATGTGAGCAGCACGCTGGACTCGGCCGATGTGGTGATCGTCGGCGCCGGCATCGTCGGCCTGGCGCACGCCTTCGAGGCGGTGGAGCGCGGTCTGACGGTCGCCGTGGTGGAGCGCAACGACCGGGCCGTCGGCGCCTCGGTGCGCAACTTCGGACACGCCTGTGCGACCGGGCTGGACGGCGACGGGCACCGCTACGGTCTGGCGGCGCGGTCACGCTGGCTGCGGCTGGCCGAGGAGGCGGGCTTCTGGGCCCGGCGCACCGGCACCGTCATGGTCGCCCGGGCCGCCGATGAGTTCGCCGTGCTGACCGAGTTCGCCGAGCTGCGCGGCACCGCTCAGGTCCGCCTGCTCACCCCCGCCGAGCTGGCGGAACACGTGCCGACCGGCCCGGACGTGCTCGGCGGCGCGCTCTTCCCCGAGGACCTGCGGGTCGACCAGCGCGCCGCCGTCGGCGCCATCGCCCGGTACCTCGCCGGCCGGGGCGTGCGCTTCCACTGGGCGACCACCGCCCACGCGGTGGACAGCGGCACCGTCCGCACCAACCGGGGCGAGGTGCGCGCCGGCACGGTGATCATGTCCACCGGGCACGACGTCGACCGGCACTTCCCCGAACTGGCCGACCGGGCCCGGATCAAGCGCTGCGTGCTGCGAATGCTGCGGGTGGCCAACCCGTTCGGCGACCGCGTGATCGAACCGGCCGTGCAGACCGGCTTCTCGCTGCTGCGCTACGGTGGCTTCGGCGCCTGCCCAAGCCTGGAGGCGGTGCGCGCGCGGCTCGCCCACGAGCATCCGGAGCTGCTCGGCATGGGCCTCAACCTGATGTTCACCCAGCGCCCCGACGGCACCCTCACCATCGGCGACACCCACGCCTACGACACCACCCCGGAGTTCTTCGAGGAGGAACGCCTGGACGCCGCCGTGCTCGGCGCCACCGCCGGCCTGCTCGGGGTCGACCGCCTCGACGTGCTGGAGCGCTGGCGCGGCGTCTACGCCTCCGCCACCGAGCCGTTCCTGATCGCCGAGCCGCGCAAGGGCGTGCACGTCGTCTCGGTCACCTCGGGCGTGGGGATGACCACGGCCCTGAGCCTGGGCGCGGAGGTGGTGGCGAGCATCATGGGGTGAGGGAGTGGGTGTGCCGGAGGAGGTGGTCCGCTTCGGCGGCACGGTGGATCACCTCATCCGCCGCCGTCCCGCCGGTGCTCGCCGAGCACCGATTCGAAGATCGCGCGGTTGACGCTGCTCGGGCGCGGGTGGGCCGGATGGACACCGATCCGTACCACGGGGACGGAACCTGACGAGCCGTCAGGAGTTCGGCGGCCGGCGGCCGCGGTCCAGGCGCTCCTGTGCGGTGGCACCGCGGCGGCCGATCGGGAGGACACCGGTGGCGGCGGCCAGTCCGTAAGGCGGCATGTCGGCGTAGACGGACTCGTAGTTGCCGGCCGGCACGAGGTAGGTCTCGTGCCAGATCCCCACATGGCGGCCGGACCTGTGCTCCATCCGGTTGATCATCGCCCACGCCTTGCGGTGCAGCCGCGCGGGGTCGACGGCGTACTTCAGCAGCTGCTCCTTGGAGCGCCAGTACTGCACCACGTAGTAGGCGCGCGGCGATCCGGTCAGCAACTGGTAACCCAGCAGGCCGCTCTGCTCGTCGGCGCGCAGCTCGCGCAGCATCCGGGGCATCGACGCCAACACCGGTAGCCAGTGGTGCGGCGCCCAGAAGTGGTTGATCCGCATGCCGATCAGGAAGACGACGAGGTCGCCTTCGGCCGCAGCGGTGGTGCGCCCGCCATACGGTTCGGCGGACCTGGTCGGATTGGCGAACATCGGCTGCCCCCAGGGCCCGTGGCGTCGGCGCGTGGTGCCGTGACTGGAGCGCCGCGCCCGTCCATGATGGGATAGTGGCACTAACCAATGAGGGGCACAAGAGGATGCGCTTGGCCGAGCTGAGCGAGGCGAGTCAGGTCTCCATCGCGACCATCAAGTACTACCTGCGCGAAGGCCTGTTGGCGCCCGGACGGCGGGTCAGCGCCACCCAGGCCGAGTACGACGAGTCGCACCTGCGCCGGTTGCGGCTGGTGCGTGCGATGATCCAGGTCGGGCGGATCCCGGTGGCCACGGTGCGCGAGGTGCTGCGGCAGATCGACGACGAGTCCTTGGGCCGCACCGTCCGGCTCGGCGCCGCGCTCTGGGCGCTGCCGAGGGCCGGTGATCCGGAGCCGGCCGACCCCCATGTGCGCACTGCCGCAGCCGAAATCGACCGGATGCTCGCCGAGGTCGGCTGGTCGCACGCCGCCGAACTCAGCCGGCTCTCGCCGGTCTACCGGGAGTTGGTCGCCGCAGTGGCCTCGCTCGGCCGGCTCGGCTATCCCCTGGACGCGGCCGAACTGGCGCCCTACGCCCGGCTGATGGAGCAGACCGCGACGCACGACCTGGACCGGATGGAGCAGCAGGGCGGCGAAGTGGCGCAGGTCGAGGCCGCGGTCGCAGCCGCGGTGCTCTTCGAGCCGGTGCTGCGCTGCCTGCGCCGGCTCGCCCAGGAGCAGGAGGCCATCCGGCGGTACGGGCTCTGAGCCTCGCCGACCGGGCGGCACGACGGCGGGCCGCCCGGGCCGCGCAGAGCGGCCGCACCAGTCGTCATGTCGTCCGGAGTGTGCGGCCTAGGATGGTCGGCATGAGCGAGGGCGGGCAGGTCTTTGGTGCGAACCACGTGCGGCAGCCGGTCAGCGACGAGCAGTTGGACGTCGCGGCCGGGATCCTGGCGCTGCTCTCCGACCGGACCAGGCTTGCCCTGCTGCACCGGCTCGGACAGGGCGAGGCCGATGTCAGCACGCTCACCGAGGCCGGCAGCGCTGCCCGCACATCGGTCAGCCAGCACCTGGGCAAGCTGCGGCTGGCCGGGCTGGTGACCGCGCGCCGGGACGGCCGCCGGGTGGTCTACGCGCTGAAGCACGGGCACCTGCGCCGCTTGGTGGACGAAGCGCTGAACGTGGCGGACCACGAGATCGGCCACCTGCCCTCGCACGACTGAGCCCGGAACCGCCCGGCCGACGGGCCGACTTCCGTTTACATGTGCGCAGGTGCGCACTCATTGAGCTATCCTCGTGCTGCTGCCACGCCCGCCGACCCAAAGCGGTCATGCCCCGGTCGGCCGGGCAGTCATGCCGTCGACCCCGCCGAGGTCAGCCATGCTCGCGCTCCTGCGCCACCGCGCCTACCGCCACCTCCTCGCCGCCCAGGTCATCGCACTGCTGGGCACCGGCCTGGCCACCGTCGCACTCAGCCTGCTCGCCTACGACCTGGCGGGCGCGCGGGCCGGCTCCGTGCTCGGCACCGCGCTGGCGATCAAGATGGTCGCCTTCGTCGCGCTCGCGCCGGTGGTCGGAGCTTGCGCCCACCGGCTGCCGCGACGGGTGCTGCTGATCGGTGCGGACCTGCTCCGGGCCGCCGTGGCACTCGCCCTGCCCTTCGTCACCCAGGTGTGGCAGGTCTATCTGCTGATCTTCGTCCTCCAGGCCGCCAGCGCCTCCTTCACCCCGGCCTTCCAGTCGGTGATCCCCGAACTGCTGCCCGAGGAACGCGAGTACACCCGCGCGCTCTCCCTCGCCAGCCTCGCCTACGACCTGGAGAGCCTGGTCAGCCCGGCGCTGGCCGGCGCACTGCTCACCGTGATCGGCTACCACCAGCTGTTCTTCGGCACCACGCTCGGCTTCCTCGCCTCCGCCACGCTGGTGGCCTCCGTGGCGCTGCCCGATCCGGCGCGCGCGGTGCCACCGGGCGGGGTCCTCGCCCGGGCGACCCACGGGACGCGGCTGTTCTGGCGGGTGTCACGGCTGCGCGCACTGCTGGCACTCAACCTCGTGGTGGCCTGCGGGGGAGCGGTGGTCTTCGTCAACACCGTGGTCTACGTGCGGGACCAGTTGCACCGCGGCGCCGCCGACGTGCCGTTGGCGCTGGGTGCCTACGGTGCCGGGTCGATGACGGCGGCCCTGCTGCTGCCCCGGGCGCTGGAACGGGTGCCCGAACGCGCGGTGCTGCTCGGTGGCGGCTTTGCGATCACGGCCCTCTTCCTGCCCCTCGCGGCCGTGACCTGTGCCCCGCCGGCCGCCTGGAAGTGGCCCGCGCTGCTGGCCACTTGGGCCGCCCTGGGCGCCGCCTGCGCGGTGGTCAACGCGCCCGCGGGCCGCCTGATCCGCGGCGCCACCGCACCGGAGCACCGGGCCGACGCCTTCGCCGCGCAGTTCTCCCTCTCCCACAGCTGCTGGCTGCTCACCTACCCCGTGGCCGGCTGGCTGGGCGCCACGGCCGGCCTGCCCGTCGCCCTGGCGGCCCTCGGCGCACCGGCGTTGCTGGCAGCCGTCACGGCGGCCAGGACCTGGCGGGTGGACAGCCGCCGGGGAATGGAACACCCCGTCGAGGTTCCGGCGCCGACGCGATCGGCGGTCCGCTGACCGGGTGGCCCTGCCGAGGCTTCGGAGAGGAACCTCCAACCTCGCCTGCCGAGCGGCGATCATCAATCGGCACGCGATAACCCCCGTTGTCCGGAGGGAACATGACTTACCATCAGTTGGTTGTCCCGTGTTCCGCACCCTGCGGGAGCGAACCCGCCCCGCTGGTGGCCGCGGTGGCCCGTCGCTCCGGCTTCGGCGGTGTGCGGAACCTGTGCGGCCCCTTCCGCCGGATCGCGGGGACCACCCGTCCGCCTACCGCGAGGCGTTCGGCGAGAGGCCCTGACGCGTCCTCCCCTGGCCCAGCGCGGAGCGGTGGGCCGAGGGTGTGGTGCCGTACCGGGCCTGGAAGGCCTGGCGCAGCGTCTCGGTGGAACGGAACCCGCAGCGCCGGGCGATCACGGTAAGCGGCAGCGCGGTGGTCGTCAGCAGGGTGGCGGCGGCCTCGGTGCGGGCGGTGCGGACGTACCGGGCGGGTGGTTCGCCGAGCCGGTCGAGGAAGAGGCGTGACAGGTGCCGCTCGCTGACGTCGCTGCGGGCGGCGAGGGCGGCGGTGGACAGGTCGGCGTCCAGGTGGCCGGCGATGTACCGCACCACCTGGCGCAGCAGTCGGTGGGTCGGCGGGGCGTCCTGCACGTAGGGCGACAACTGCGCCTGGTTGCCCGGCCGTTGCATGTAGGTGACCAGCCAGCGGGCGATCGAGCGGGCGAGGTCGGGGCCGTGGTCGTCCTCGACCAGGGCCAGCGTCAGGTCCAGGGCACTGGTCACCCCGGCCGAGGTGCAGACTCCGCCGTCGACGACGTACAGCGGGCGCGGATCGACGGTGACCCGGGGGTACCGCTCGGCGAGCTTGCGGGCGTACGCCCAGTGGGTGGTTGCCCGCCGCCCGTCGAGCAGGCCGGCGGCGGCCAGCACGCTCGCGCCGGTGCACACCGAGGCCACCCGCCGGCTGGCGGCTGCCAGTCGGCGCACCTGCTCCAGCAGCGGCTGGTCGGCTGCGGCGTCGAGGTGGCCGGGGCCGCCGGCGACCACCAGGGTGTCGAGCGGGCCGCGGAGCTTCTCGAGGGCGGCCTGGCTCACCAGCGCCAGCCCGCCGGCCGAACGCACCGGGCGGCCCTGCATCGAGGCCAGCCGGACCTGGTAGCCGGGCTCCGCGCCGAGCCGGTTGGCGGCGTCCAGGGTGTCGCTGACGCAGGCGACGTCGAGGAGTTCGGACTGGTCGTAGCCGATGATCACGACCTGCCGGGTGGGGGCTGTCATGGCCGTCAGCCTATGGCCTGTCGGTCCGACGGACAGGGATCACAGGATTTCGGACATGGCGCCCGGCTCCGGCCCCGAGCGGAGCGCGGCGTGGGTGACGGTGAGTCGGGCGGCAGCACGAGCCGCCCCATCCAGCAAGCCGCATCGACACCAGGAGTCGAACCCCATGTCCCAGACCCTGACCGGAGCGAGCGCGGGCCCCGCCACCCCGATCCGGACCATCGCCTTCGTCGCCTACCCGGGCATCACCCTGCTCGACCTGGCGGGCCCGCTGCAGGTGTGCTCCGCGCTGCAGGACCTGTCGCCGGACTTTCGCACCGTGGTGCTCGGCGAGCGGATCGAGCCGATGGGCACGGACACCCCGCTCACGGTGCGACCGAGCCACACCTTCGACCAGGTCCCCGAGCCCTTCGCCCTGGTGGTCCCCGGCGGCCTCGCGCCGACGCTCACGGCACTGGCCGACGAGCACCTGCTGGACCGCCTGCGTCAGGCCGCGAGCCGGGCCCACCTGGTCGGCTCGGTCTGCACCGGTTCGCTCCTGCTGGGCGCCGCCGGCCTGCTGGACGGCCGCCGCGCCACCACCCACTGGTGGTACCGCGACCTGCTGACCCGCTTCGGCGCGACGCCGGTGGCGGAACGCTGGATCGAGGACGGCCGCTACGTCACCGCCGCCGGTGTCTCGGCCGGCATCGACATGGCGCTGCAACTGGTCGCCCGGGTGGCCGGCGAGGAGATGGCGCGCGAGATCCAGCTGCTCATCGAGTACGACCCGCAGCCGCCGTTCGGCCCGATCGACTGGGCCGGCACGGACACCGCGAGCTACCGGCCGCTCGCCCGGCAGGTGCTCGCCGGCGCCCTGGCCGGCCATCCCGAGCTGCTCGCCCGCCTCGCGGACTGAGCGGATCCAACCAGCCGGTCTCCCAGAGCTTCCGCGATCTTCGGAAGCGACTTCCCGGGCCCTGAAGGGACGGTCACGGGCGGCTCAGCTCCGCGTGACCTGGGGCCCGGGATTCGGTCGGCCCGCACGTCGGTGCCGCGTCCGGGTCAATGTCCCGGGTTTCAAGGGGCACAGCGCTGTCCGGGTGCGTCGCACTGGTGACGGGTGCGTGCGGTGGCATGGGTGTCCGCGCCGCCAGTGTCCTCGTCAGCCCTGGGAGGCGTCGGTCGCCCGGTCCGGCCCCTGCGCGCGCAGCCGCCGCACTCGCTCCAGTGATTCGCGCAACTCCCCGAGCCAGTCCTCCGAGTGCCGCTGCACCAGCTTGACGCACCAGCCGAGCGCCTCGCTGCGGCTGCGCGCCACGCCGGCTTCCACCAGGGTGTCGAGCACCTGCCGCTCGGGCTGGCGCAGCCTGGTCATCACCGGCGCCGCGACGGTGGTGAACAGCGCCCTGGCCCCCTCGCACTCGGCGCCCCAGGAGACCTTGCGCCCGAACCGGTGCTCGGCCTCGCGCGCGACGGCCATCCGCTCGCCCCTGGTGCGCTCGCGGAACTCGGCGACCCGCCCCTCCACCGCTGCCGCCCGTTCCGCCTGCGACACCTCGCCACCGATCTCGGGCCCGGGGATCCGGCCGACGACGGTGATCTCCTCACGATCCACGGCCACCTCGACCAACTCGGTGAAGAGCCCGTCCGGGAGGCGGCCAGTGAACCAGCCACGTACTGCTTCGTGATCTGATGTAATCATGTAATCAACATTACGCCGCATTTGAGCAACGGCAAGGGCGCAGCGGCCAGTCGTTCGCCCGGCGGCACCCGACCGCTTGTGCGGCGGCGAGGACCAGGCCGGTGCGGCGGCCGGGTCGCCTCGCGCCCCGACGCGGCCAACGGGTAGGCGGCCGCGCAGCGCACCCGTGGGACCGCTTCCCCGCCGTCCGTCCACCGCCGTTCTGTCGCAGAATCGTCACAACCAAGGCCTGATGGCTGACTGAGGACCACGAACTCGTGTTCTGCGCCTACTCTCCTTCCCGGCCCGTCGAATTCGTTGACGGGGCCTCACCAGGGCAAGGGGGAGCCTGTGCAAAGAGGTGCCAAGGTCGGGATAGGCGTCGCGGTGGTCTGTGCGGCGATGTTGGCGGGAGCCGGCTTCGCGGTGTCGGACGTCTTCGGCGGGGGCGGCAGCACGTCCACCACTGCCACCACGCCCGACGGCAGTACGACCGCGGGCGGGGCCACCACGCACACTCGGCGCACGGTGGTGAGCACGCCGCCGGCGCCCGCCCGGGCGAACGCCGCCGCCAAGGCCTTCCTGGACGCCTGGTCGAGCGGGAACCTGGCGCAGGCCGCCGCGTTGACGGACGATCCGGCCGGCGCGACCAGCGCCCTCCAGAGCTTCCACGACAAGCTGCAGCCCAGCGCCATGAGCTTCACGGCAGCCGCCCCGGGTGCGACCCCGCTGCCGACCTCCCCGGTGCCCTCCGCCACCGGCGGCTCACCCGCCACCGGCACCGTGCCGACCGCCGCCCCGGACGTCCCGCTGCCGGCCGGCGCCGTGCCCGTCACGTTCCAGGCCGGCATCCAGTTCGCGCAGGCCGGCTCCCCGTGGGTGTACAACGGGTCGCTCGGGGTCGAGCAGATGAGCGACGGCAGCGCGCTGGTGCACTGGGACCCGACGGTGATCAATCCGCAGCTGCGGCCCGGCGCCACGATCACCGTGCAGCCGCTGCCCGCCCCGGCGTCCGGCGTGACCGACCGAAACGGCAAGTCGCTGGCCGGCTTCGCGTCGCTGGCGCCGCTGATGGACCAGTTGAAGGCGGCGGCTCCGCCCGGCTCGGGCACCCCGGGCAGCGCCGTCGAGATGACCGTCCCGGGCCAGTCCGCGCCCGTCCCGCTGTTCACCATCACCGCACCGAAGCCGCAGCCGGCGCTCAAGCTGACCCTGGACGCCACCCTGCAGGCCGCGGCCGAGCAGGCCGTCAAGACGCAGTCCAAGGGCGGCACGCTGCCCGCCTCGCTGGTCGCCGTCGAGCCGAGCACCGGCAACGTCCTGGCCATCGCCAACGCCCCGGCCAACGGGCCCAACAACGCCTTCCTCGCCACCAACGCCCCCGGATCCACGATGAAGGTCATCACCTCCGCCGCGCTGCTGGAGGCCGGGGACACCCCCGCCACACCCGTCGCCTGCCCGCCGTCGACCATGGTCACCGGCAAGAAGGTGGCCAACGACTTCACCGACGCGCGGCCGGGCAACCTGCTCAAGGACGACTTCGCGCAGTCCTGCAACACCGCCTTCATCGACGAGGGCAACCGGCTGCTCAAGCCGAACACCCTGCCCGACGAGGCGAAGGACGTCTTCGGGCTCGGCCTGGTCTGGAAGACCGGTCTCACCGACTACGACACCACGATCCCGGTCGAGCCCAACGCGGCCGCCGCCGCCACCGAGTTCTTCGGGCAGGGCAACATCCTGACCAATCCGCTGGGCATGGCCTCGGTCGCGGCCACGGTGCAGAGCGGCACCTTCCGGCAGCCGGTCGTGGTGCCCGGCCTGCCCCAGGTCCAGGCCGCTCGCCGGCTCCCCGCCAACGTGCTGGACGAGCTGCGCTCGCTGATGTACGGCGCGACCCGCGATCCCGCGGGCACCGCCCACGACATCCCGGGCATCACCCCGGACGTGGCGTCCAAGACCGGCACCGCCGAGGTCGACGGCAAGACCGCCAACAGCTGGTACATCGGCTTCCGCGGCAACCTCGCCGTCGCCTGCGAGGTCCAGGGCGCCGACTTCGGCGCCGAGGCGGCCGGCCCGGCGGCGGTGCAGGTGCTGGAGACCGGCAACAACTAAGGTGCGGGGGCCGCGGCGGCGGAGCGCGGTGACCCGCTCGACGCCTCACCGCCGGCGGCCCGCCGGCAGCACCGCCGTCGGCGGCACGTTCTTCGTCCTGGCCCCGGCACTCACCGCCGGTGCGACGGTCACCCTCCGGGTCCGCCGGGGAACCCGCCCGGCCCGCCAACTCGCCGCCCTGGCACCGGCGAACAGCTACCTCACGCCGCCGCAGCTGCGGGCCGCCCTGGCCGGCGGGGCGCGGTTCGGCGGCCGGGTCCGCACCGGCTCGGCGCCTGCCGACGCGGCGCTGCCGCACCGGGTCGGGCGGCCGGTGCGGCGCAGGCGTGGGGCGTCCACGCGCTGACCGAGCTGTTCCCGGCGCCCCTCCGTACCAGCGCGACGACGCCGTGCGCCGGGTGCCGGCGGCGCACGGGGAGCGGTGCGGATCGTGCACCTGCCCGTCCGGGCGGCGACCTGGGCGGCCCGGGCCGGCCGGGTGCCGGGGCTGACGCCGTACGCCGTGGAGCAGGTGGCCCGAGGGGGCGTGCTCGACACCACCCGCGCCCGCGCCACCGGTTGGGAACCGCGCTGGGAGCCGGACGCGGTGCTCGGGCTGTGACGACGCGTCGGGCATCCGCGCTGCGGCCGTCACGCGTGCGGGACCGGCTCCCGCGGCAGGGGCGGAAGTGCCCCCGCCCGGTGGACAGGGGCACTCGCCGCTACGACGACTGGAGAGCCGACCGACGTGCAACTGTCCGACTGCCGCAGTTGCACAGCGCCGCGACGGCTCCCCGATCAGCGGGTGTCAGATCCAGACCTGCTGGATCGTGGCCGTGGTCGGCATGGCCGACAGCGTGGCGGCGTTGTTGAAGGTGATCTTGGTGGTGGCAACGCCGGGCTGGGCGCAGACGGTCTCCTGGATCCCCAGGAAGGTCGAGCCCGCGAACAGGTCCAAGCCGGCGCAGTTCGGCCCCCAGAGCCCGCCGTCCGGCATGCTGGTCTCGAGGTAGCCGGAGAGCTGGTAGCTGGTGCCACCGGTCGGGCAGACCGTGATCTGGCCGTCGCCGTAGCTGTTGGAGGCGGTGAAGGTGGCGCAGGACGAGGCCGTCGTGGTCGAGGTCGCCGCCAGCGAGGCCGGGGCGGCCAGCAGGGTCAGCGAACCGGCGGCGGCGGCCACGGCCAGCGAACGAGCAAGGCGCTTCAATTGTGCTCCTTGATGTGTTTCGAGTGGGAAGGCCCGGGAGGCACCCGCCCCGCGGGGGCGTCACGGAACCTGACGCGTCATCTACTGTCCAATGACAGCGCCTCGTTGACGTAATCACTGCCACGTCGAAAATCGCTAGGGAATGCCGTCGGCGTGTTTCTGAACACCCGTGGGGAATCCAGCCCGTTGGTGCACATCCATTGCCACAGGATGTGGGAACGGTCATTTTGGAAGGTTGTGCTTTCGGCGACCGTGGTAGAGGTTGGTCGGAGGTGTCGGATGAGCGGCATGCGGCTAGGTCTGGACGCGGGTGGCACCAGGACCCGTGCGGTGCTGGTCGACGGCGTGGGCGAGGTGCTCGGCCGCGGTACGGCCGCGGGTGCGAATCCGGCCGGCTCCGACCCGGACGCCGCCCTGGCCACGCTGGCGACGGCCGTCACCGCAGCGTTGGCCACGCGGGACCCGGCGACGGTGACGGGCTGCCTGATCGGCCTCGCCGGCCACCGATCGCTGCCCGACCCCGCCGAGTTCGCCGACCGCTGCCGGGCGGCCCTCCAACTGCGGTGCCCGGTACGGGTGGTGCCGGACGTCGTGCCCGCGCTCGCGGCCGGCGGGGTGCCGGACGGCACCGGCACGGTGCTGATCGCCGGCACGGGCTCGATCTGCGTCCGGCTCGCCGGGCACCGGCCGCGCACACAACGCGGTGGACTGGGCTGGCTGCTCGGCGACGAGGGCAGCGGCTTCTGGCTCGGGCGCGGGGCGTTGCGTGCGGCGATCGAGTACCCCGCTGGTGCGCTCGCCGCCGCCGTGCGCCGGGAGTGCGCGGCCGACTCGCCGCGGGAGCTGGTGCGTTGGGCCTACGCCGGGCCGCCGCGCCGCCTGGCCGCCCTCGCCCCGCTGGTCTCGGCGGCCGCCCTGGACGGCGACCCCGCAGCCGTCGCGCTGGTCGAGACCGCCGCCGGGGAGCTGGCCGCCCTGGTCCGCGCCACCGCCGTGTGCGGTGAACCGCTGATCCTGGCAGGCTCGGTGGCCGCGGGCCCGGGGCCGATCCGCGAGCGGCTGCTTGGCGGGCTGGCCGACCTGGCACCGCGGCTCCCGGTGATCGACGCGGCCACGGCTGCCGCCCGGTTGGTGGGTGTCGGCTGACGCTCCTGCCTCCGCTGAGCGCCCGCGCCCTGCCTGCCGCCGCCCGGCCGTCGGGGGCTACTCGACGCCTGCCTCCGTCAGCGCCACGTCCAGTCGCCGGGCGCCCTCGGCCAGTTGCTCCAGGCTCTCCGCGTAGGCGTATGTCAACCGCAGGTGCGGGGCCGGCGGTTCGGCGGTGAAGTACGGTCCGCCGGGGGTCACCGCCACCCCCGCGCGCAGGGCTGCGGCGGTCAGCACCTCCGGGGCGAGCCCCGGTGGCAGGCGGACCCACAACTGATAGGCGCCATGGGCCATCTGCTGCGGCACCAACTCCGGGCGCAACCGGGTCAGCGCGGTGGCCAGCGCGGTGCGCCGTTCCCGCAGCGCCACCGCCAGGGCGCGCAGGTGCTGCGCCCAGGCCGGGGCGGCGACCAACTCCAGTGCGGTCTCCTGCAGTGGCCGGGGGACGAAGAAGCTGTCCACCGTCTGGACCGCGCGCAGTCGGGCCAACGCCGGACCGTGAGCCGCCAGCGCCGCAACCCGCAGGTTGGGTGAGGTCGGCTTGGTGAGCGAGCGGATGTGGACCACCACGCCGTCCGGGTCGGTGGCGGCCAGCGGCGCGGGCAGTGGCGGTGCGTCAGCGTGGACCAGCCGCCGTGCGTAGTCGTCCTCCACCACGAACGCCCCGGCTGCCCGGGCGATCCGCAGCACCTCCAGGCGGCGGTCGTCGGCGAGCACGGCGCCGGTCGGGTTGTGGAACAGCGGTTGACAGACGAACAGTCGGGCGCCGGTGGCGGCGAAGGCGTCGGCGAGCAGGTCGGTGCGCACCCCGTCCGCGTCCACCGGTACCGGGACCGGTCGCAGCCCGGCTGCCCGGGCGATGGCGAGTATGCCGGGGTAGGTCGGCGACTCGACCAGTACCGGCGCCCCGGGCGCGGCCAGTGAGCGCAGTGCGGTGTTGAGCGCGCTCTGCCCGCCGGCGGCGATCAGCACCTCGGAGGCGGTGAGGTCGTCGGCGATGTCCCGGGCGAACCAGGCCCGCAGCTCGGGCAGCCCCTCCACCGGCGGCCTGCTCCAGGCCCCCGGCCGCCGGCCGGCCCGGGCCAGCGCGGCCGCCAGGGCACGTTCCGGTTGGAGCGAGGGGTGCAGATAGCCGCTGTTGAGGTCGACCACCTCGGGCGGCGCCAGCGACAGGGTGCCGAGCACGCCGGTCGCGTCGGCCACCCGGGTCGGCGGCACGCCCGCCTCCGCGCTGAGCGCCACCTCCTGCCAGGAGGTGTCCCCGGCCGCAGGCGTTGAACGCGGCGCCTCGGCACGGAACACCCCGGCGCCCGGCCGGGAGACCACCAGCCCCTCGGCGACCAGGGTGGCGATCGCCCGCGAGACCGTCACCGGGCTCACCTGGTACTGCTGCATCAGCTCCCGGCTGGGCGGCAGCTTCTCGCCGGGAGAGTAGCGGACGAGCTCGCGCCGGAGGGCCTCGGCAAGCTCGGCCACCGTGGTTCGGGCCATGCGTGCCCCCATCCTTGACTGCTACGCTTGTTTATGAAGGCAAATGATAGCGCTATCTTCGCTCGATCGATAGCGGTCGGCGGCACCGCACTGGCCGCCCTGGGCGTGCTCTGCTTCTCGTTCACCTTGCCCGCCACCACCTGGGCCCTCGACGGCTTCGGGCCCTGGACGATCACCGGACTGCGGGGAGTGCTCGCAGCAGTCCTGGCCGGCGCCTGCCTGGCCGTCAAACGGGTGCCGGTGCCGGCCCGCTCCGACTGGCCCGCCCTGCTGGCCGTGGCGGCCGGCTGCGTGGTGGGCTTCCCGCTGCTCAGCACCCTGGCGCTGCGGACCTCCTCCACCGCCCACTCCGCCGTGGTGATCGGCATGCTGCCACTGGCCACCGCGGTGATGTCCGCACTGCGCACCGGCGCCCGGCCGCCCCGGCTGTTCTGGTGGGCCGCACTGGCCGGGGCCGTGGTGGTGCTGGCCTTCACCCTCCAGCAGAGCGCGGGCCGGCCGAGCCTCGCCGACGGCTACCTGTTCGCCGCCCTGCTGGTCTGTGCCGCCGGCTACGCCGAGGGCGGCCGGCTGGCCCAGCGGATGCCCGGTTGGCAGGTGGTCGCCTGGGGCGTGCTCGCGGCGTTGCCCGCCACCGTACTGACCTGCGCCCTCGCCCTGCCCACCGAGCCGGTCCGACTGACCGTGCACGGCATGGTCGGGCTGGGCTACCTCGCCGCGGTCTCCCAGTCCGGCGGGTTCGTGGCCTGGTACGCGGGCATGGCCGCGATCGGCGTGCTGCGCGCCAGCCAACTCCAGCTGGCCCAACCCCTGCTCACGCTCTGCTGGGCCGTCCTGGTCCTCGGCGAGCGGCTACCGCCGGCGGTGGCGGTGACCGCGCTGGCGGTGATCGCCTGCATCGCCGTCACCCAGCGGGCGCGGACCTGACCGTGCGGTGCCGGCCAGCCGGCCGGCATGCCGGCGCATCCGGGTGCCGAACGTGCGTCGGTCAGTGCTGCTTCGAACAGGTGTCGGCCCAACTGCTGAGGCATTGACCGGTGTTCTCCGATTCATCGAGGGCTGCGAAAGACCAGTGCCGCCTCGGACGGCGGTGGCCTCGCCAGTGTCCGCTGGGGCGACCCCGCCGCCACACGGGGCTTGCCCGTTCATGCGCCCTTCGGTGTCGTCGGCAGCGTGCCGGCGCCGCCGAGGGGCATGGCGCCGCATCAGAACTCGGTGCGCACATCGCTCCGTTCGTCCCCCGACACCAGATGGCTGTCGTAAAGACCCGAACGTGCCTTCCTGCGCCACGGGCGGGCCAAGCGCAGGGCCATCGCGACATCGGGGTCCGGCCTCTCCAGGTCGAGGGTGGCCAACGCGAGGCCGGGGCGGCTGTTGCCTGCGCAACTCGCCAGCTGCCGGCCTCCCGGCGCGATGATCCTCGCTGGCGCGGTGGTGCCGAACTGGGCCGGGACGGCGTAGCCGACCCAGTAGTTGTGGAGGATCGCATAGGCCTGGGCCAGCGCAGCCAGCCCGGCATCGTCGGCCATCGCGGACAGCAGGACGCAGTCCACGTCCAACTTCTCGTACTCGGCGAAGAGTTCGGGGAAGTTGGCTTCGATGCACAGGGCGACCCCGAACCGGATGCCGTCGATCTCGAAGACGAGTGGATCGACGCCAGGCGTGTAGAGGTACGAGAGTTCGCTGTGCGACAGGTACCGCTTGTCATAGCGGCCGACGAGCTCACCCTTGTCCGATACGACGTACAGGCTGTTGTGCGGGCGGTGCGGCGGTGTCAGCGGATGGATCGATCCGAAGGCCACCCACAGCCCCAGTTCCCCGGCGAGTCGAGCGACGGCCTCGGCCTCGGCTCGGACCACGTCCCAGGCGACCCGGCCCCAATCCGCCGCGGCGAGCGTCCCGCCGGCGCCGGATGACATCACCTTCTTGTCGGGGTAGGTGATCGCACCCTCGGGGAACTGCACCAACCGCGCTCCGCCGGCCTGCGCCTCGCGCATCAGCCGGCGGACCTCGGTGCCGCTCGCACGGAGGTGCTCGGGGTTGGTGGGATCCTCCGTCACGCTGCTCTGCGCGACCGCCCAACGCAATGTCCTCGGCATCAGCCCACGGTATGGCCGGTGCTGCGGGAGCACAGGCTCGTTCCCGGCCATTCCGTGATCGAAAACGCCCGGCGGCTCGTAGGGCGGCGTGGGACGGTTGATCACGCCCGTGACCAATCCCTGGCCGGCTGGACCGGCCCCGCAGCAGCGGCTCGATCGCGAGCACCTGGAAGAGCCGCCGTCAGGGCCCCTCGTGGTGGTCGAGGCCGACCGGATCGTCTACACCGAGCACTGGTTGCGGCGCGAGGGCTTCGCACCGCGTCAGGTCTGGCGCCGGCCGAAGCCGAGTCTGACTGGGCCTCAGCCTCTCGCCGCGCAAGGGGGGCTGGCCCCGGCTGCGGTGGTCCTGGTGCCACCGTCAGCTGAGGATTTCCCAGTACACCGTCTCGGTCGGGGCCGTTGCGTTCTTCAGCTGGTCGCCGAAGTTGCAGTCGGCTGTGGCGAGCTGCCCCGCCGACACCGCTTCGCCGTAGACCCAGTACGGCGTGCCGGCGTGGACGCACTCGATGTCGGCCCGGTAGTTGGCGTATCCGGGGCAGATCACCTCACCGCTGCTGTTGGTCCAGGACCGCTCACACGGCGGCATGGCTGCCGCCGGCCCCGCCAGCGCCAGTTGGGTGAGCCCGGTGGCCGCGAGCATCGCTCCCGCCGCGAGCAGGCCGGCAGCCCGTTTCCGAAGTGCCATCTCGTCACTCCCTTGCAGTCGTGAGCTGATGTGAATGGTTATGGAACAACGATGTACCTGAGTTGAGCCAGCGTCAATGGGCCGGCGGGAGCTCTCGGCCTCGCGCCGATGACCGGGGCCGGGACGGGCCAGATGGCGAGCGTCCGGACGAGGTGCCGAGCGTCCCTGCGCCGCGCGGTGCGGCGCAGCCAGGAGCCGATCCGCAGCGAGACCGTCTCGATCCGGCTCCTCGCAGGTTCAGCGATCCGCGGTCACCGCCGGCTCGTCCCGACCGCACGACAGAGTCCCTTGCAGCAACCGGAGTCCGATCTCGCCGGTCGATCCCGGTGCAGCACTGTAGAGCAGCAGCCAGTGACCCGAGCCGTCGGCCGGCTGCAGGGTCTCGAAGTCCAACTCCAGCGGGCCGACCACCGGATGGTGGAAGGACTTGCGGCCACTGGTGCAGTTGGCGACCGACTGCTTGGCCCAGAGTGCCGCGAACTCCTCGCTCTTCAGCAGCAGTTCGCCGGTCAGCTCGGCCAACCGCCGGTCGTCCGCATGACCGCCGGCCGCCAGCCGCAGCGAGGCCACCGCGCGCCGGGCCTCCGTGGCCCAGTCGGGATACAGCTCGCGCGTGTGCGGGTCGAGGAAGAGCATCCGCTGCAGGTTGGGCCGGTCGTCGGGGCGTTCCGGCGCGCCGCGGTCCAGGTGGCCGGCCACCAGGGCGTGCCCGAGCGCGTTCCAGGCGAGCACGTCGCGACGGCGGTCCAGCACCACGGCCGGGACCCCGTCCATCGCCTCGATCAGCTGGCGGGTCGCCGGCCGCACCTGCTGCGGACGCTCCGCCGGGCGGCGCCTGGCCCGTTGCGGGCGGGCCAGATTGCGCAGGTGGGCGTGCTCGTCCGGGGTCAACCGGAGCGCCCGGGCCAGGGCGTCGAGCACCGCCTCCGAGGCGTTGCCGCTCTGCCCCTGCTCCAGTCGCGTGTAGTACGCCGCGCTGACGCCCGCGAGCTGCGCCAACTCCTCCCGGCGCAGCCCCGGCACCCGCCGCCGGCCGCCGAACCGGGCCAGCCCGACGTCCTCCGGTCGCAGCCGGGCCCGGTGCGCCCGCAGGAACTCTCCGAGATCCGTGTCCATGCGGACGAGTATCGCGCGAACCGGCTCCCGCAGCCTGACCCTGCCAGTGGTACCAACCGCTCGGGGATGGCTGTCCTCGACGCCCCGCCAAAGACTTCCGGTGATCACAAATCCGGAGGGACTTCACGACATGGCAGTACTCGACAGGACGTCAGCCGCAGCCGCCGACCGGCTCACCAGCCGCTCCCGGTTGGTCCTGACCGTCCTACTGGTGGCCCAGTTCACCCTGGCGGTGGACTTCTCGATCCTGAACGTCGCATTGCCCGCGATCGGCCGGGGCCTGGGCTTCTCGCTCGGCCAACTCCAGTGGGTGGCGACGGCATTCGCACTCGCGGCAGCCGGATTCACCCTGTTCTTCGGCCGGCTCGCCGATCTGGTCGGACGCCGCCGGCTGTTCCTGCTCGGCCTGGCACTGCTGGGCGCGGCCTCACTGCTGGGCGGCTTCGCGGTGAACCCTGCGATGCTGCTGACCGCCCGGGTCGCCCAGGGGCTGGCGACCGCGGCGGTCACCCCGGCCGGCCTGGCGCTGCTCACCTCGGCCTTCCCGGAAGGTCCGCTGCGAGAACGGGCGTTGGGGCTCAACGGCGCATTGATGTCGGCCGGGTTCACCACCGGCGCGGTGCTCGGCGGTGTGCTGACCGACCTGCTCAGCTGGCGGTGGGCCTTCCTGCTCAACGTGCCGGTGGTGCTGGCCGTGCTGCTGATCGCGCCCCGGGTGCTGACGGAGAGCCGCGGCACGCGTGACCGGCTGGACCTGTTCGGCGCGGTCACCGTGACGACCGGCCTGCTGGCCCTCGTCACCGGACTGACCACACCTGCCCTGCGCATGGCGGGACTGTTCGCCGGATCGGTGCTGCTGGCAGCCTGCTACCTGATCGAGCGCCGGACCGCGCGCCCGCTGGTGCCGGTGCGGATCCTCCACCGACCAACTGTGCTGTGGGGAAACCTGATCGGATTGCTGGCCTTCGCCACCGAGACCTCGCTGGTCTTCCTGCTCACCCTCTACCTGCAGCGGGTGCTCGGCTTCGCGCCGCTCGCCGCCGGCCTCTGCTTCGCCGTGCTGGGCCTGGGCACGGTGACCGGCGGGGTGACGGCGGCCCGGGTGATCGGCCGGCTCGGCACCACCCGGGCGCTGGTGCTCGGCGGTGCGGTGCAGGCGCTGGCCACGGCGGCGCTGATCACGCTGGGGGAGGGGCGCGGGTGGCTGGGTCTGCTGCTGGCGGCCACCTTCGTCGGCGGCGTCGGCAACATGCTGGTGATCGTGGGGTTCATGGTCACCGCCACCTCGGGCCTCCCGGCCGCCGACCAGGGCACCGCGACCGGGCTGGCCACCATGACCCAGCAGATCGGGATCACCATGGGCACGCCCGTGATGAGCGCGATCGCGACCGCCGGTCTCGGTGGCCTGGCCGGCACGGCCGCGGTGCTGCACGGCGTCGCTACCGCCATCGCGGCCAATGCGGCACTGGTGGTCGTCGGCATCCTGGTGGCCGGGGTCGCGCTGCGCAGGCGGTAGCCAACGGCGCCGGTGGACACGGTGGTTCACCGGTACGGTGGCGGTGCGCGGGCGGTAGCCAACGGCGCCGGTGGACGGGGTGGTTCACCGGCACGGTGGCGGTGCGCGGGCGGTGGCCGATCGGGCCGGTCGACGCGGTGGTCCAGCGCAGCGGTGGCCGACCGGTTGCCGGCCGGGGCCGACCAGCAGCCCGTCACCCGACGGTGGGCCGCGCGCCCACCACCGCCACCGCCTGCGCGCCGGCCGCACACCCCGCTGCCAGCGCCCGCTGCTGGTCCGCCCCGGCCAGCAGCGCCGCCAGGTACCCGCCGGCGAAGGCGTCACCCGCCCCGGTGCTGTCCACCGCCGCGGTCGGCACCCCGGCCGCGCGGGCGACCACCGCACCGGCCCGGGCGGCGATGGCACCCGCCGCCCCGAGCTTGACCACCGCGGTGCCGGCCCACTGGCTGAGCGCGATCGCCGCCGCCTCCGGTTCGGCCTCGCCGCTGAGTAGTCGGGCCTCCTCCAGGTTGGGCAGCAGCACGTCGATCCCGGTCACGGCCGCACGGAACGCCGGCACCCCCAACTCCCCCAGGAAGCCCGTGGAGGCCGGGTCCACGCTCACCGGCACCCCGGCGGCCCGCGCAGCCGCGATCGCCGCCCGTGCCAACTCCCGTCCGGCGGGCGGAAAGAGCAGGTAGCCGGAGAGATGGAGGCGGCCGACTCCCGCCAGCAGCCCCGGATCCCAGTCCGCCAGCCGCAACCCGGACGCGGCCCCGACATCGGTCACCATGCTGCGCTCGGCCGTCTCGTCCACCAGCGCTATCACCACCCCGGTCGGCTGCTCCGGCGCCACCACCAGTTGCGCCGTCACTCCGGCGGCCGCCAGCGCGGCGCGGTGCCAGTCGGCCGAGTCGGCCCCCACCCGGGCCAGTACCCGCACCTCCCGAGCTCCCGAACGCGCCGCCCAGGCAGCGGTGTTGCCCGCCGCGCCACCGGGCATCAGGGTGATCCGGGCGGGCGTGTCGGTGTTCGGCGCCAGCGGCCCGCGATGCCGGGCGACCACATCGGTGACCACGTTGCCGATCACCAGGAGGCCGTTCACGCGCCCGCCCAGGCGGCGGCGATCCGGGCCGCCAGCCGGACGTTGCCGCGCACCGCGGCGAGATTGGCTTCCAACGAGGCGCCCTTGGTGTGCTCGGTGAGGTGGGCGAGCAGGAACGGGGTGACGGCCTGCCCGGTGACGCCCTGCCGAGCGGCGGCGGCGAGCCCGTCGGCCAGCACCCGGTCGTGCAGCAGCGGATCCAACTGCTCCTCGCGTGGCACCGGATTCGCCACCACCAACGCCGACTCGGGCCCGCCGAGGGAGTCCTGGGCCCGCATCACCGCGGCCACCTGCGCGGGCTCGTGCAGCGTCCAGTCCACCGGGTTGCCCGAACTGCTCAGGTAGAAGCCCGGGAACTCGTCGGTGCCGAAACCGATGACGCCGACTCCGAGGGTTTCCAGGCGCTGCAGGGTCGCCGGGACGTCCAGGATCGACTTCACGCCCGCGCAGACCACGGTGATCCGGGTGCGGGCCAGCAGCCCCAGGTCGGCCGACTCGTCCTGGGTGGTGGTCCAGTCCCGGTGCACGCCGCCCAGTCCGCCGGTGGCGAAGACCCGGATCCCGGCCCGCGCCGCCAGGAAGGCGGTGCCGGAGACGGTCGTGGCACCGCTGGTGCCGGTGGCCAGCGCGGGCGCGAGGTCGCGGAAGCCGAACTTGCGCAGGCCCTCCTGGTTGGCCACCCGGTCCAGCCCGACGGCGTCCAGGCCGATCCGGACGGTGCCGTCCAGCACCGCGATGGTGGCGGGCACCGCGCCGTTCGCCCGGACCAGTTCCTCCAACTCGCCGGCGACCTCCCGGTTGCGGGGGCGGGGGAGACCGTGCGCGATGATCGTCGATTCCAGCGCGACCACCGGCGCGCCCCGGTCGAGTGCGTCGCGGACCTCGGCTGAGTACTGGTGCGTGGTTGGCGTCATTCCGGATACCTGGCGTGGCGCACCGCCGCTCAAACCTGGCACTCATGCAACGGCGATCGCATGCGCACAGAAGCAATCACGAACAAACAGATTGATCGCGTGGGCACGAGTGCTTGTGTGGACTCTTGTCGACACCCTGTCAGTGCAATATCGTATGGCACTGCCGCCCCACCTGGCGGTGCGGCTGCAGCCGCGCAGTCTCCCCCATGCAGTGCCTCGTCGACGGCACCTCCCCGAGTGCTGCCCTCGTGTCCCCCACCGCATTTCCTTGCCCCCGCCCGATGCCGTCCGCGGTCGAGCCGGGTGCTTTCGCGACCCCAGAAGGAATGTGACACGTGCTCAGACATCGAGCCGGCCTGCTGCTGCGCAGTAGGCGAACCCTGATGGTCGGCCTCGCCGCCGGCCTGGCCGCAGCCGGGCTGGCGAGCCCGCTGGCCGCGATGGCCGACCCCCACCCCGCCACCCACGGAACCGTTCAGGCCCAGGCCAGGCCGGACACTCCCACCGCCCAGGGCCCGCACAAGGCCGCGGCCTTCAAGCCGCGCGCCGCCAAGACCGGACCGATCGCGACCGCCGGCAAGGGTGGCGGCAAGGTCACCCCGCAGACCGCCGACGGGGCCGACCCCGGTCCGCAGGGCGACGGCTCGGTGGCCAACGAGTACGACCTGCAGATGACTTACAAGGGCGCGCAGGACTCGGCGGGCATCGTCACCGGCCCGCCCAAGGTCTACCTGGTGCTGTGGGGCTCCCAGTGGGGCACGCCGTCGACCAACTCCAGCGGTGACGTGGTGCCCTCCGGCGACCCGGACGGCGCGGCCGCCTACCAGCAGGACTTCTTCAAGGGCCTGGGCAGCGCCGGCGACGGCTGGAGCGCCGTGCTGACCCAGTACTGCGAGGGGATCCAGGCGGGCAGCATCCAGTGTCCCGCCAGTGCCGCCCACATCCAGTACCCGCAGCCCGGCAGCGTGCTGGCCGGCGTCTGGGTGGACAACGCGGCCGCGGCCCCGCAGGCCGCCACCGAGCCCCAGCTGGGTGCCGAAGTGCTCGCCGCCGCCCAGCACTTCGGCAACCTCACCGAGGCTCAGAACCGCAACGTGCAGTACATCATCGACTCGCCGCAGGGCACCAACCCGGACAAGTGGAAGGACCTGGGCTACTGCGCCTGGCACGACTTCCAGCACACCCAGTACGGTTCGCTCGCCTACACCAACATGCCGTACCTGCCCGACGTGGCCGGCTGCGGCGCCAACTGGTTCGGTGAGAACACCGCGCGCGGCAAGCTGGACGGCTACGGCATCATCGGCGGCCACGAGTACGCCGAGACGCTGACCGACCCCAACACCCCGGGCGGCTGGACCGACGCCACCGGCCAGGAGATCGCGGACAAGTGCGCCTGGATCCCCCAGGGCGCCAACGGCGGGCTGTTCTTCGAGAACCTCTCCACCGGCTCGTTCCCGCTGCAGACGCTCTGGTCCAACAGCGACCACCTGTGCCAGTCCTCGGACCCGATCGTGACCGGGCCGACCCTCACCCTGAGCGTGATGTGCGACCGGACCGACGCTCCCAACTCCCCGGTCAACATCGGCGCGGTGGCGGCGGACAGCTCCGGCGCGACGGTCAGCTACAGCGCCACCGGACTGCCGAACGGCCTGAGCATCAACTCCGGCACCGGTGCCATCACCGGCACCAGCTCCGGCACCAACGGCTGGCAGCGGATCACCGTCAACGCCACGGACGCGGGCGGCCGCACCGCCAGCACCGGCTTCTGGGAGAACATCGGTTCCGGCCAGACCGGTTGCACCGGCGGCCCGGAGCAGCTGATCGACCCGGGCTTCGAGAACGGCTCGGCCGACGTCGACCACACCGTGATGACCGACGCGTGGAGCCCGTCCGGCTACAACATCGTCACGCCGTCCAGCCTGCACTCGGCGCACACCGGCATGTGGTACGCGTGGCTCGGCCAGAACGGCAGCGGCGCCGACGACTCGATCACCACCTCGCTGAACACCTACCCGGGCTACCGGAGCGCCAACTTCTCGTTCTGGTTGGACACCGAGTCCAGCAACACCACGGGCGGCAACCCCGACACCCTCCAGCTGATCGCCTACTCGCAGTACGACGGCCATGAGCTGGGCGTGGTGAAGACCTGGAGCAGCGCGGGCAGCCAGCCGGGCTACCAGCAGCAGTCCGTCGACCTGGCCCCGTACATCGGCCAGGTCGGCTGGGGCACGACCATCACCCTCAAGTTGGTGTCCCACGAGAGCGGTTCGACCCCCACGACCGCCTTCCTGATCGACGACGCCTCGGCTCACGAGGGCTGACGCCGCGTCAACTGCCCCTGGTCAGGCCGGTCCGGCGGCCGGCCTGACCAGGCCACCCCCACTCACTCCACTTCTGGAGCCCCCCCACATGCGTGTTCCGCTGAAACAACTCGCCGGTGCACTGGCCACCATGGCGCTCGCCGCCTCCGCCCTCACCACCCTCACCCTCGGCAGTGCCACGCCGGCGGCGGCACTCGGCAACGGCCTCGCCCTCACCCCGCCGATGGGCTGGAACTCCTGGAACTCACTCGGCACCGACGTGACCGAGCAACAGGTCCAGCAGACCATCGACTTCATGTCCGCCAACGGCCTGGTGCAGGCCGGTTACAACACCGTCACCATCGACGACGGCTGGTCGGTGGGCCACCGCGACGGCCAGACCACGGACTTCGTCAAGAACTCCTACGGTGACCTGCAGCTCTACGACGCCAACGGCAACCCGGTGTCGGGTACCGACGGCACCGGCAACGACCCCACCTCCGGTCACCTGATCCCGAACGACAACTTCCCCTCGCAGACCGTCAACGGCCAGACGATGAACGGGATCCAGTACCTGGCGTGGTACGCCCACAGCAAGGGCATGAAGTTCGGCGTCTACGCCACCGACACCTACACCACCTGCCAGGGACACCCCGGCAGCCTCGGCCACGAGACCACCGACGCGAGCGACTTCGTCTCCTGGGGCGTCGACTTCGTGAAGTACGACGACTGTCCGTACGGTCCGGCGATCACCGGACCCGACGGCCACAACTACGGCACCCAGGGCCAGGGCAAGGAGCTCACCCAGTCGATCTACGCCCGGGTCCAGACCTTCCAGCACGCGCTGGACGCCGCCTCGGCCGCCCAGGGCAAGCCCCGGGTGCTGCTGTCGGTCTCCGCCCAGCCCGTCCACACCGGCGTGCCGTACCTGCTGAACGCCAACGACCCGGCCCGCACCGACCCGGTGATCGTCGCCGCCGGCACCCCGCAGTACCAGGCGCCCGGCTATTCGCCCACCGGGGTCTGGTGCGGCCAGGTCGCCAACATGTGCCGGATCGGCGGCGACCGCGACAGCGAACTCGACGGGGTGCTCTACAACGGGCAGTTGCGGACCGCGCTGCAGTACGCGGGCAACGTCCGGCCCGGCGGCTGGAACGACCTGGACATGAGCTTCGCGGGTTGGCAGGACACCTCCGGCGTGTGGGGGGTCACGGACACCTGCACCTGCCACAAGCCGTTCACCGACGACGAATCGCGCACCGAGCTCTCCATCCTCGCCATGATGGCGGCCCCGCTGGTCTCCGGCGCCGACCTGCGCACCGCCGCCGACTCGCAGCAAACCGACAGCGGTTACACCTGGTCGACCGGCATCAACGCCTCCTCGCTGGCGATCCTGAAGAACTCCGACATGATCGCCATCGACCAGGACGCCCTGGGCAAGCCGGCCGGCCTGGTGGGCAGCGCCCCCGACTCGCCGACCGCACCAGTGATCCTCAAGCGCCAACTGGCCAACGGTGACACGGCCGTGGCCCTGGTCAACCAGGACCCGAGCAACTGGGCGATGCCCAGCACCACCCTGAGCGCCCTCGGCCTGACCGGCTCCAGCTACAGCTACAAGGAGATCTGGAGCGGTGCCACCGGCACCACCACCGGGACCATCGGCGGCAACTGGATCCCCGCTCACGGGGTGGCGCTCTACCGGCTCAGCGCGAGCGGTGGCAGCGGCGGCACCAACGGCCAGCCGCCCATCGTCGGCGACGGCAGGTACCACACCATCGCGGCGGGCGGCACCGGCGGCCAGGCACTGGAGGTGCAGGGTGGCTGCGCCGCGCCGGTGGACGGCAACACCGACATCAACGCCTACCAGAGCGGCAACCCGGCCCAGCAGTGGCTGTTCACGCCCAACGCGGACGGCACCGTGCACATCACCGACAACTGCACCACCTCGGCCCAGACGCACGCCGTGCTCTCGGCGGGCGCCCAGGCCGGCAACACCGCCTACCTGCTGAACGACTACCCGGGCAACCCCTGGCAGAAGTGGAAGGTGCAGCAGAACACCGCCGGTGCGCTCACCATCACCAACGTCGGCAACGGCATGGTGCTGGACGTCAGCGGCAGCACCGCCGGTTCGGCCGTGGTGACCAACCCGGGCAACTCCTCGGCACCGGGCCAGAGCTGGACCGTCACCGCCTGATCGGACATCGGCAGTGGTCGCGGCCGGATTCGCTGTGGCGGGTCCGGCCGGGCTGCTGATTGGATCACGGTATGAGTACTGAACTGCCTGACGGCTACGAGATCTCCACCGACCCGGCCCGGCTGGACGCGGCGCAGATCCACCGCTGGCTGTCCGAGGACGCCTACTGGGCGATCGGCCGGTCCCGGGAGAAGCAGGACAGGGCGATCGCCGGCTCGCTCAACTTCGGTGTCTACGACGGCTCGTCCGGTGCTCAGGTGGCGTTCGCCCGGGTGGTCACCGACCACGCCACCTTCGCCTACCTCTGCGACGTCTTCGTGGACCCTTCGGTGCGCAGCAAGGGGATCGGCACGGCGCTGGCCACGGCGGTGCGCGACCACCTGCTGCCGCTGGGCCTGCGCCGGATCGTGCTGGCCACCGGCGACGCGCACGGCGTCTACGCCAAGGTGGGCTTCGAGCCGCTGGCCGACCCCGGTGCCTGGATGGTCCTGAGCACGCGGTAGCAGGTCGGCGCCGGGGCGCTGCGGGGACGCGGGTGGCGCGGCATAACCAAGCGCTTGCTCGCCCCGCTCATCCTCGCCCCGCTCATCCTTGCCCCGCTCCCACTTGAGCCGTCACCCGTCGTTCAGCCGTCACCCGTCGTCCAGCCGTCACCCGCCGTCGTTCCCGCCGGCCAGCCCCAACAAGCGCCGCACCTCCTGGTCGCTGGTCTGGTCGAAGTCGTCGTAGAACTGCCCCACCGCCATGAACCCCTGCGGTGCGCTCAGGCAGACCAGGTCGTCGGCCAGCGGCCCGAGCAGCCGCAGTGCCTCCGGCGAGGCCACCGGCACCGCCAGCAGCAGCTGCTCGACCTCGCGCCGCCGCAGTACCGCCATCGCCGCCCGCACGGTGGCGCCGGTGGCGATCCCGTCGTCGACCAGCAGCACGGCCCGGCCGGTGGGATCCAGCGGCGGGCGGTCGCCGCGCAGCCGCCCGGTCCGGTCGGTCACCTCGGCGGCGGTCTCGTCGGCCAGCCGCTCCAGCCGCTCGGCGGAGATGCCGAGCGCGGTGATGATGTCGTGGTTGAACAGCCGGATCCCGCCCTCGCCCACCGCGCCCAGGGCGAGCTCGGGCTGCCCGGGCGCGCCGATCTTGCGGACCACCAGGATGTCCAGCGGCGCCTCGATCGCCCGGGCCACCTCATAGGCCACCGGAACCCCACCGCGTGGCAGGCCCACCACGATCGGCTGGTCGGCGGCCCAGTCGGCCACCCGCTTGCCGAGCAGCCGCCCGGCGTCCGCGCGGTCGCGGAACCTCATCTGGTGCTGGCCATGCGCATGGAAGACGGTCATCGCTCTCACCCACTCTCCAGCCTGCCACGGCCCCGTCACCACGGCCCTGCAACCACGGCCACGTCGCCGGGCCGGGCCCTGCCGGACCGAGCCCGGCCCGGAACGCCGAGCACCCGGCAGCGCCGAACTCACGGGGACGCCGAAGTCCCACCCACCCGGGCGGGTGGACGGGACTTCGAGCACGGGCCCGGCGAGGCCGGTCAGCCCGCCTGGGCGGGCCGGCTGCCGCGCTTGTCCAGCGAGGCGAGGTAGGCGTTGTAGGCGGCGAGCTCGGCGTCCCCGTCGCGGTCCGCCGCGCGGTCGGTGCGGGTCGCCTGCCGCTGCTCCGACTTGGCCCACTGGAAGACCAGCGCGACCAGCACCACGGCGGTCGGAATCTCACCGAAGGCCCAGGTGAACCCGCCGGCCATCTTCTGATCGGCCATCAGGTCGGTGCCGGGCGGCGCGGTGGCCATGTTGAAGGTGGTCACCAGCTGACTGGTCGCCATCATCACGGCCACCCCGAAGAAGGCGTGGAACGGCATGCCCATGAACAGTTCGAGGATCCGCATCACATGGCCGGGGCGGTGCGGTCCCGGGTCGACGCCCATGATCGGCCAGAAGAAGAGCAGCCCGACGGCCAGGAAGTGCACCATCATCGCCAGGTGCCCGATCCGCGACTGCATCAGGGTGTCGAACAGCGGCGTGAAGTAGAGGCCGTAGAGGCTCGCGATGAAGAGCGGGATGGTGAAGGCCGGATGCGAGATCACCCGCACGTACCGGCTGTGCAGCAGCGCCACCAGCAGCTCGCGCGGGCCGCGCGGCCGCCCCTTGCCGGCCGGTCGCAGCGCCCGCAGCGCCAGCGTGATCGGGGCGCCGAGGAGCAGCAGGATCGGCGACAGCATGCTGAGCACCATGTGCTGCATCATGTGGGCACTGAACAGCACCATGCCGTAGTCGTTCAATCCCGAGCAGGTGACCGCGAGCACCGTGAACAGTCCGAGCAGCCAGGCCACCGTGCGGCCCACCGGCCAGCGGTCACCGCGCCGGACCAGCCGGACCACCCCCGCACCGTACAGGCCGAGCGCCACCAGGCAGCCCACCAGGAACGGCCAGTCGGGGGACCAGGTGAGCGCCGAGTCCAGCGAGAACGGCCCGAGCATCCCGCCACCGTGGTGGTGCATCCCCGTCATACCGTCCATCGGCGGCCCTGCTTTCCTTCGTGGCGGTGGACCCCGGTGCCTCCTCAGGTCCGGTTCGTCCGTTTTTCATCGGCTCCCACAGTACGGGCGCCCGCCCGCGCCACGGTCACCGGGGTGGCCGCCTCACCGGTCGCCCGGCTCCACGGGCTGCCCGGCCACCAGGACCGCGATGTCGTCGCTCGCCGTGGTGCCGTAGGCCACCAAGTCGCTGTGCAGCCGGTCGAGCAGCGCCCGGGACGGCAGTCCGGTCCAACCGGTGATCCGCTCCAGCAGCGGATAGAAGGTGCCGGTGCGGTCCCGACTCTCGCTGACGCCGTCGGTGTAGACCAGCAGCCGGTCGCCGGCAGCGAACGGGACGGTGTCCACCGGGTGCTCGTCGCTCAGCAGCCGTGAGAGGTTCAGCGGCAGGGCGGCGGCGCTCGGCTCCAGCAGTCGCACCCCGTCGCCGCGCAGCAGCAGCGGCGGCGGATGCCCGCAGTTGACCAGGCGGGCCACCGGCTGGTCGGGCGGCACCTCCAGCAGCACGGCGGTGGCGAACCGCTCGGCGGTCTCCGACTCCGGCAGCCGCTCGGAGTAGCGGCGCATGCTGGCCTCCAGCCGGTCGACCAGACCGGGGAGGTCGGGCTCGTCGTAGGCGGCCTCGCGGAAGGAGCCCAGCAGCACCGAGGCGGCCTCCACCGCGGCCAGCCCCTTGCCCTGCACGTCGCCGACGATCACCCGTACCCCGTGAGGAGTGTGCAGTGCCTCGTAGAAGTCGCCGCCGATCCGGGCCCGGGCGGCCGCGGCGGCGTACAGCAGATCGAGGTCCACTCCGGCCAGGCGCGGCGGCAGCGGACGCAGCAGCACCTGCTGCGCGGTGTCGGCCACCGCGCTGATCTCGGCGAGCTCGCGCTCCCTGGCCTGGCGCACATGGCTGGCGAAGCAGGCCGCCAGGGTGACGGCCAGGATCACCAGCAGCCCGGTGAACATCGGGGCCAGCCGCACCGGGCCGCCCCGGGTGAAGCTGAGCAGCACCTCGAATGCGGCGGCCAGCGCGCCGAACGCGGCGGTGGCGGGCACGTTCCAGGTGGCGGCGGCGAGCGCCGGAGCGGCCGACAGCACCCGGTCGAACCGCTGCGCACCCGGCGTCGACACATCGACGACCACCGCCAGGGCGATCAGGATGAACGGGGACCAGCGTGTGATCTCTCGGGAGGAGCCCGCCCGGTGGTGGCCGGCCGGCCCGCCCCGGGGAGAGTTGCGCACCGGGTCAGGCTACCGGCCGGTCCGCCACGCGTGGCGCACCGTGCGGGCGCGCCACGCGTGGTGACGGAACGTCAGGAGCGGAGAGCGGCGGTCTCAGCTCTCGATCCAGTTGTGCTGCCGGCCCAGGCCGACCAGCGCCTTGCGGATCGCCAGGATCTGGGTGCCGGTCAGCGTCGGCGCGACGCCCAGCAGCGTCTCGGTCAGCTCCTGCTGGAACTCGGCGGTCGACAGGACGTCGCACAGGCCGTCACCCGTGGTCTCCTCCCGGGTCGTCCACGGCGGGATGACGGGGGCCGGCGGTCGCTGCACCCCGATGCCCTCCCGGGCCGGCTGGTCGACCAGTCGTACGCGCGAGGCCTTCATGCCCCGCTCGCCCTGCTCCGCCTCGAACGAGACCGCCAGGCCCGCGCGGAAGAGGTGCTTCTCCCCGAGCAGGTCGTTGGCGTGCATGAAGAGATCCTCACCCCCGCCGTCGGGGGCGATGAATCCGTACCCGCGAACCTCGTCGAACCGCAGAATGTGCCCTGTAGACGCCACAATGACCTCAATCGCCTCAGTAGACCCACACCTCAAAAGCCGCCGGCGCCAAGCTTGCCGGCGCGTGGCCCACTGTAGCGTGGCGGATGTCCCCGGGTCAGGAGATCGGGAGCACGCGGCGCCCGGGCCGGGCACTGAGCGGCCCGGGCGTGTCGTGGAGTCGACGGCGCGTCAGATGACGGTCTCGGCCTCGGTGTAGCGGTCGGCGGGGACGGTCTTCAGGTCGGCCACCGCCTCGCCCAGCGGCACGAGGTTGATCTGGGTGCCGTGCAGCGCGGTGATGTGACCGAAGGCGCCCTTGTGCGCGGCCTCCACGGCGTGCCAGCCGAACCGGGTGGCGAGCACCCGGTCGTAGGCGGTGGGGGTGCCGCCGCGCTGGGTGTGGCCGAGGATGACCGGGCGGGCCTCCTTGCCGAGGCGGTGCTCCAGCTCGTGGGAGAGCTGGTTGGCGATGCCGGTGAAGCGCTCGTGGCCGTAGATGTCCTTGGTGCCCTCGTCCCACCGCATGGTGCCGGGCTCCGGCTTGGCGCCCTCGGCGCAGACCACGATGGCGAACTTCTTGCCGCGCTCGAACCGCTCGCGGACCACCTCGGTGAGCTTGTCGATGTGGAACGGGCGTTCCGGCACCACGATGGCGTGCGCACCGGCCGCCATGCCCGCGTTGAGCGCGATCCAGCCGGTGTGGCGGCCCATCACCTCGACCACCATCACCCGCTGGTGCGACTCGGCGGTGGTCTTCAGCCGGTCCAGTGCGTCGGTGGCCACCGAGACGGCGGTGTCGAAGCCGAAGGTGACGTCGGTGCAGGCGATGTCGTTGTCGATGGTCTTGGGCACGCCGACCACGGGGAGGCCGGCGTCGCTCATCAGCTTGGCGGCCTTGAGGGTGCCCTCGCCGCCGATCGGGATGACCGCGTCGATGCCGAGGTCCGCGCAGTGCCGCTTGGCCCGCTCCACGCCGTCCCGCAGGTGGCTGGGCTGCACCCGGGAGGAGCCCAGGATGGTGCCGCCCTGGGCGAGGATGCCGCTCACCGAGTCGAGGGTCAGCGGTCGGTGGACGCCTTCGAGCAGTCCGCGCCAGCCGTCCTGGAAACCGATGATCTCGTCGCCGTGGTCGACCACGCCCCGGTGGACCACCGAGCGGATCACGGCGTTCAGACCGGGGCAGTCGCCGCCGCTGGTCAGCACTCCAATACGCATAGTTCTGCAACTCCCCTTGGGGGCTCCGCCCAGCCCCGAGGCTGGGGGAGGTTCCGGACGGCCGGACTACCACCTTTGGAAGGTCGAAGGTCAGAATCGGACAATTCTGCCGAAACTGATCGTAGCGGCCCCCACCTCCGGCCGGGCGGGAGCAGGCACGGGGGCGGCGTCGTCGGCGCGCCCGCGCGATGGTGCCGGTTGCCGAGGAGGGTTGCATCCGACGGTGCACATTGTCCTACGTTCGCGAGCCGACCGTTCGCGCCGCCGGATGCTGGACATCCGGCGGCCGGTGAACGTTCATCTCGCGGGAGCCGAGGCCCGTCAGCTCCCGATCAGGCGCCCTGGCCGACGGCGGAGATCCGTTCGGCGCGCAGCGCGTCGTACCACGTGGTGTCGGCCGCCGGCAGGGCGTTCACGTCCAGTGCCAACTTGATCAGCATGTCGGCGACCGCGGGGTTGCGGGCCAGCACCGGGCCGTGCAGGTAGGTGCCGAAGACGGTGTCCCGCCAGGCGCCCTCGGTGCCGCTCCCGTCGCCGTTGC
Source organism: Kitasatospora humi (assembly GCF_020907985.1). Classification (GTDB taxonomy): domain Bacteria; phylum Actinomycetota; class Actinomycetes; order Streptomycetales; family Streptomycetaceae; genus Kitasatospora; species Kitasatospora humi. Next base: position 85,683 of record NZ_JAJJPA010000016.1, read on the forward strand.
CGTTGCCGACGGTGACCTGCGCCAGCGGCGACACACCCTGCCCCAGGTGGGTCACGCCCTGGTGGTTCTCGAAGCCGGTCAGGGTCGGCAGGCCCAGCACCGGGTCGGACTCGGCCAGCACGTCGCCGACGCTGCGGGCGCCCTCGCCGCGGGTGGACCAGACGTCCAGCAGGCCCAGGCCCGGCTCGCGCTCGCCCAGGTCGTTGATGAACTCATGGCCCAGGATCTGGTAGCCGGCGCAGACCGAGAAGACGATCGCCCCGTTGTCCACCGCGCGCGGCAGGCCGGAGTCGGCGCGAAGGCGCTCGGCGGCCAGCCGCTGCGGCCTGTCCTCACCGCCACCGATCAGGTAGATGTCACCACTGGTCGGGATCGGCTGGTCGGAGCGGATGTCGATGCGCTGCACGTTTAGCCCGCGCTGCCGTGCCCGGCGCTCGACGACCAGGGCGTTGCCCCGGTCGCCGTAGGTGCTGAGCAGGTCCGGGTAGACCCAGACCAGCCGCAGGCTGCTGTCGCTCATCCGAGAAGGCCTTCCGTACTGCTGCTGCTGCTGCTGGTGCTGCGCAGGCTGGTGCTGCGCAGGCGGCTGCGGCGGCGCCTGGTAGCCGGGCTGCGGCGGCTGCTGCTGGTAGCCGCCGCCCGGCCCGCCCTGCGGCCGGCCGTAGCCCGGGGGCATCGGCGGCTGCTGGTGCATGGGGGGCTGCTGCCCGTGACCGGGCTGCACCGGCGGCTGCTGGCCGTGGCCCGGGTGGCCGGGCTGCCGGCCGTGGCCGGGGTGCACCGGGGGCTGCTGCCCGTAGCCCGGCTGAACCGGGGGTTGCTGACCATAGCCCGGCTGCACCGGGGGCTGCTGACCATAGCCCGGCTGCCCGCCGTGGCCGCCGTAACCGGGAGGCGTGCTCATCCGGCCGCCACCACCTTTCGCAGCTGCTGGAACGCGGTGTAGTTGGCGATCGCCTCGATCCGGCCGGGCGGCGCCATCCGGACCGCCTCCTCCGCCGAGTCGACCACCTGGAACTGCAGTCCGGCCACCTCCAGGCGGACCGCCAGGTCGAGCTTGCGCTGGCCCATCACGAAGATCGGGTGGCCCTGGAGACGCTCGTAGTCCACGTCCCAGAGCCAGGAGGTGTCGGTGCCGTCGGCGTCCAGCGCGTTGACCGAGAGGATCACCGGTGCCGGCGGCCCGTCGATCAGCGAGAAGGTCTCCAGCCAGCCGGCCGGGTTCTTGGCCAGCAGCAGGCGGACGTCACGACCCAGGTAGTTGACCACGTCATAGCGGCCGGCGACGGCCGTCACCGACTGCATCCGCTCCAGCGCCACCTGCGGCGCCACGCCGAAGACCGCGGCGACCGCGGCCGAGCTGGTGGCGTTGGCCAGGTTGGCGCGGCCCGGCAGCTGCAGCTGGATCGGCCAGGCCGAGCCGTTCGGGTCGATCACATGGGTGCCCTGCAGCGCCCAGTGCGGCTGCGGGCGGCGGAAACCGCACTCCTGGCAGTACCAGTCGTCCCCGGGACGCTGCATCACGCCACCGCAGGACGGGCAGGACCAGGCGTCCTCCTTCCAGGCCTGCCCGGCGGCCACCCAGACCACCCGCTGGCAGGAGGAGGCGGCCCAGGTCACCAGCGGGTCGTCCGCGTTGGCGATGATCACCGCATCGGTGTGCTGCAGGCCCTCGCGCCACTTCTCGGCCATCATCCGGGTCTCGGCGGCCCGGTCCAGCTGGTCGCGGGAGAGGTTGAGCAGGGCTATGGCCTTGGGGCTGGTGTCCCGGGCGACGCCCGCCAGGTACTTCTCGTCCACCTCGATGACGCCGTACCGGGCGTCCGAGCCGCCGGCCAGCGCGGAGGTGATCCCGGCCGGCATGTTGGCGCCCAGCGCGTTGGAGACCACGGGCCCGGCGGCCCGCAGCGCCTCGGCGATCAGCCGGGTGGTGGTGGTCTTGCCGTTGGTGGCGGAGACCAGGACCACGTCCAGGTGGTCGGCGAGCCGGGCGAGCAGGTAGGGGTCGAGCTTGAGCGCGACCTTGCCGCCGATCACCGAGCCGCTGCCGCGGCCGATCGACTTCGAGGCGGCGGCAGCCATCCGGCCCGCGGTGACGGCGAGCTTGGATCGGGCGGGCAGTGAGGAGTCGCGCGCGCCGGTGGCCGCGGCCTCCGAATCGGTGCCTGGCATGCTCAGGGGTTCCTCCTCTGACTGACGACCTCCCGGGGACCGCGGGCCGGGTCGGACCGGCGGGCCGTCGGAAGGCTGGGACGGGGCCAGCCTAACGGCTCATCGGGACCGCGGTGAGCCGCGGGCCCCGGTCGTGACTGCTCAGCGCCCTGACGGTGGCTCGAGCCGGCCCGTCCGTCCGCCGGAACGCGCGGTGGCCGCCCCGCGCGTGCGGGGCGGCCACGGTGGTGCTGCCGGGTGCTCGCGCCGGTGCGCGCTCAGGGGCGGCCGGGCAGGCTCGGCCACGGGTCGGGCAGCTGGTCGGCCGCGCCCGCCAGGTGCGCGGTGATCACCAGGGTGCCGTCCTCCACCTGGTAGTCCAGCGGGATCCCCAGCCGCTGCATGGCGCCGATCAGCGCGGTGTTGCCGGCCTGGGTGACGGCGTAGACGGTGGCCACGCCCGCCTCGGCCGCCAGCGCGGCCATCCGGCGCAGCAGGTCGACGCCCAGGCCGCGGCGCTGCCAGGCGTCCTCCACCAGCACGGCGAGCTCGGCGCTGTCGTCGTCCCAGAGCAGGTGGGCCAGGGCGACCAGCTCGTCGTCGGCGGTCTCCACGGCGAGGGTCTGGCCGTGCCGCGGGTCCAGCAGGTGGCCCAGGTAGCGGTCGGCGTCCGCCACCGGGCCGTGGTAGCGGCGGCGCAGCGTCTCGGTGGAGCAGCGGTGGTGCATGGCCAGCGCGGCGGCCCGGTCCTCGGGCACGGCCCGGCGCACCGTCAGTTCGGTGCCGGCCGGGCCGCGCAACCGGTCGGCCACCTTGGGCACCCGCGGGCCGAGCACCCCGTCCAGGTCGATCAGGGCCTTGGCCCGGGCGAACTCGGTGGGCGTGAACGGCAGGTGCGGCCGGGAGAGCTCGATCAGCGCGCCGTCGGGCGTCGGCAGCCGCATCAGGTGGCCCGCCAGACCGGGTGACGGCTCCTCGCCGGCGCGGCGCGGGAAGTGCCGCACGGTCAGCCGGCCGAACAGCTGCCGCAGCGCCACCGGCAGTTCGGCGGCGTCCAGCGCGGTGCGGGTGGCCAGGCCCAGCACGTGGGTGGGCACGTCGACCAGGTCGTGGGCGTCGGCCGGGTCGGTCCAGATCTCCCGGCCGCCGGCCAGCGCCACCGCCTCGGTCAGCCCCGCGCGGGGCAGCTCCCGCGGGGCGCGCAGCAGGAACTCGTCCACGGTGCCCTCGGGCAGCGGATGGGTCTGCAGGGAGATGATGCTGACCCGCAGCGCGGCCAGCGCGGTGCAGACCGCGGCCAGGCTGCCGGGCGCGTCCGACACGGTCGTGCGCAGCCGCCACAGCATGGTCCCGGCTGGCGGGCCGGCCTCGCCCTCCGGCGTGGGCGGCGGCGCTCCATGGGGATGGCGATGCGCCCACCAGGCGTGGAACACGGCCGTGGCGAGCAGCGCCAGCGCCGAGGCGATCAGCAGTACCGGACCGTCGTGGCCGTGCACGACCACGTTGGCGGTCAGTTCGGCGGTGGCCACGGCGAGGAAGACGGCGGCCAGCTCGACGGTCGAGTGGCGCCAGCGGGCGCCTCTGGCCTGCCGCCGCTGGGCTCGGGACCGGGTCGTGGTGGGGGACTGGGCAGTCGAAGGCGATTCAGTCATGCCCCCACCATGACGGACCGGTGTTTCACGATCACGAATCCGTCGTGACCGCGCGGTTAATGTCTGCGAGTGCGTCCCGGGACTCGGCCAGGTCTACTGCCGGGCTGTCAGTTCGGCTGCCGCGCACCGGACTTCGTCCAGCAGGACGGTCAGATCGGCCTCGCTGGTGGCGGCGTTGATCAGGCACGCCCGGAGCGCCTCCCGGTCACCGAGCAACGTGCCCGTCACAAAGGCCCGGCCGCGCCGCTGGACGGCGAGCGGCAGCGCCCGGTTGAGCGCGTTCAGCTCGGCCTCGGCCAGGCCGGCGGGCCGGGCCCGGAAGGCGACGACGGAGGTGTCCACCGGCGCCAGCAGCTCCAGTGCCGGATCGGCGGCCACCAGCTCGCCGAGCCGCCGGGCCAGCCGGGTGCAGTGCGCGACGTCGGCGGCGATCCCGTCCCGGCCGCGGTGCGCGATGGTGGCCCACACCTTGAGCGAGCGGAACGGGCGGGTCTGTTCGATGCCGTACTCCGAGAACCAGCCGAGCCCGCCCTCCTCGTCGCGCAGGTAGGACGGCACCAGGCTGAAGGTCCCCCGCAGCTGCTCCGGGTCGCGGACCAGCGCGCAGCCGCAGTCCACCGGCACGCCCAACCACTTGTGCGGGTCCAGGGCGAGTGAGTCGGCCCGGTCCAGTCCCGCGTAGCGGTGCGCGATCGCCGGGTCGAGCACCCCGAAGGCGCCGTACGCGCCGTCGACGTGCAGCCACAGCTCCTCTTCGGCGCACAGGTCGGCGATCGGCTCGAAGGCGTCCACCGCGCCGGTGTTGACGGTGCCGGCCGAGGCGACCACCAGGAACGGCAGCCGGCCGGCCGCCCGGTCGGCGGCGACCTCGGCCCGCAGTGCGGCCGGGTCGATCCGGCCCTCGGCGTCGGCGGGCACCGCCCGCAGCTGCCGGCTGCCCAGGCCCAGCAGCTCGGCGGCCTTGCGGACGCATGAGTGGGTCTCGCCGGTGACGTAGCCGACCAGCGGCGGCAGCCCCGCCAGCCCGTCGGCCCGCACGTCGTGGCCGACCCGTGCGGCGGCCCGGCCACGGGCGGCGGCCAGGCAGACGATGGTGGCCATCGAGGTGCCGGAGGTGAGCAGGCCGCCGCCGGGACGGTGGGGGAATCCGACCAGCTCGGCGATCCAGCGCACCACCGCCCGCTCCAGGTGCACGTCGGCGTGGTCGCCGCCCGCCGAGCTGGGGTTCATCGCGGCGGCGGCCAGGGCGGCCAGCACACCGGCGGGGGCGGGGGCCGAGTTGACCCAGCCGAAGAACCGCGGATGCCCGTTGCCCATCGGGGCCGGGAGGACCTGCCCGGCGATCACGGCCAGCAGCTCCTCCAGCTCCTGGCCGGTGGGCGGCAGCGGCGCGTCCAGCAGCGCCTGCCGGGCGGCCGGGTCCATCGGCTGCCAGACCGGGCCGGCCGGCACCGCGGCCAGGTAGTCGGAGACCAGCTCGGCAGCGGCACGGGCGGCGGTGCGGAAGTCGGACATGCGGCCGATGGTATGACCGCGGGGTGCGGGTCAGCCGGGCCGTTCCACCAGGTGGTCAGTCGAGCGAACCCGACAGGTGGGCGGCCGACCGGCAGTAGCGGGCGATCTCCTCGGTGGTCAGCTTGGCGCAGAGCCGGCCCGCCGCCCCCGGGTCGGTGTAGTTGACCGTGTAGTAGCTGACCAGCCCCTCGGTGCAGGCCTTGCGCTGCCAGCCGTCGGCCGCGGTGGCGCACTGCTGGCCCGCCCAGTCCTCGCGGTCCAGGTTGTACTTCATCAGCCGCGAACCGAGCCCGCGGCTGCAGTCGTTGGCGCCGCCGCTGGCCTGCGCGTTCAGGCACCACTTGAGCGTCTGGCCGTAGATCTCCGGGTGGTTGGGGTAGTCGTGCGAGGACAGGTAGAGGGTCGGCGCGTAGAAGAAGCACGCGGACTGGAAGAGCGCGGGCTGCTGCGGGCACGGGTAGAGGGAGGCGTACAGCTTGTCGAGCGGGACCAGCGACTTGGCCTTGGCGTCCTCCTCGTCCGGGGAGAAGAGCTGCATGAACAGGCCCTCGGAGCAGGTGACGATCCGGCTCTGGCTGCCGAACTCGCTGCACAGGTCACGGGCCTTGGGCACGTCCTGGTTGGTGACGTAGATGGTGCCGTGGCCCACGCCGTGCACGCACGGCCCGCTCATCTGCGGCTCGCAGAGCTTCAGCAGGTCGTGGCTCGGATCGCTGGAACCCGCCAGCATCTCCTCGACGGCACCGTGCAGGTAACCCGCCGCGCAGGTGTCGTGCGGGAACGAGAGCACCTTCTGGAAGTCGTGGTTGTAGCGCTTCACGGCGGCGTGGCCCAGTTCGTGCGCGATCGGGTGGCAGAACCGCACGGTGTACGGCTTCTGCTTGGTGATCTTGTCCAGGTCGGCCAGGGCCACACCGGGGTCGGTCGCCTGCATCTCGGCCATCAGCTTGTTCCGCAGCGTGCTGCGGGTCCACACGGCCGGGTCGCCGGTGGGGGAGGCGGCGGCGGTGCCTCCGGCGCCGACCGGGCGGATCGCGCCGGCGGCGGGGGCGGTGACCGGCACCCACTGGGTGACGGCGGCCGCGCCGAGCCCCAGGGCGCCGATCAGGACGGCGGTCACGATCGCGAAGAAGCGCGGCTTCATGGTTGGCGGACCCCTACCGTTCTGCTGCGTACGGTTACCGTCCCATCCTTACCGTGATCGGGTGGCCACTCATCGGGGAGCTGGGCCGTCCGGGTGGCCACCGCGTGTGGCACGATGCCCGGGACACCGTGGAGATCGAACCGCCGAGGAGCCCGCCATGGTCACCGCCGCCCCCGATCTGGCCTTCCGCACCGCCACCGCGGCGGACGTCCCCGCCCTGGTGGAGCTGGTCGAGTCCGCCTACCGCGGCGAGAGCAGCCGGTCGGGCTGGACCACCGAGGCCGACCTGCTGGACGGGCAGCGCACCGACCCGGAGTCGCTGGTCGCCACGCTGGCCCGACCCGACACCGTGGTGCTGCTCGCCGAGCGGGACGGCGCGCTGCTGGCCTGCTGCACGCTGGAGCGCCGCCCCTCGGGCGCCTACTTCGGGATGTTCTCGGTCCGCCCGACCCAGCAGGGTGGCGGGGTCGGGCGTGCCGTGCTCGCCGAGGCCGAGCGGTTCGCCGGCGCCGAGTGGGGCGCCACCGAGCTGGAGATGACGGTGATCGTGCAGCGCGAGGACCTGATCGCCTGGTACGAGCGGCGCGGTTTCCGGCGCACCGGCGAGCTGTCGCCGTTCCCGTACGGCGACGAGCGGTTCGGGCTGCCCAAGCGCGACGACCTGGCCTTCGAGAAGCTGGTCAAGGCGCTCTGACGCAGGTCAGGCCTGCGCGACCAGCTCGGCGGCCGGGGTGAACGGGCGTCCGTCCAGCGTCCAGTGCGAGTCCGGGACGATGTCCAGGGCGGTGAACACATGGGCCGCCACGTCCACGTGGCGGACCGGGAGCACCGCGCCGCCCGGCACCAGGCCGGGCCCGCAGGCGGCCACCCAGGCGGTGCGCTCCTCGGTGCTGCGCCCGCCGTGGCCGCCGGCGTCGACGTGGCCGTGGTCGGTCACCACGATCACCGTCCACTCCTCGTCGGCGTACTCCGGGCGGGCCCGCAGTGCGGCCAGCAGCCGGCCGAGCCGGGCGTCCGCCGCCTCGATCGAGCGGCGGTACTCGGCACCGCAGCCGAGGAAGTGCGCGGTCTCGTCCACCGCGCCCAGGTAGACGAAGCTCGCCTGCGGGTCGTCGTCCCCGGTCAGCACCTCGACCGCCGCCGCGGTGACCCGCTCGTCGCAGACCTCCCAGTCCTCGGGGGTGTCCGCCAGCGGGGCTATGTAGGACAGCCGGCCGGGGGCGGCGAACATCGGGCCGCCCTGGCGGGCCAGGAAGAGCGGCTCCCAGCCCCCGGCGGCGAAGGTGCGGCGGCCGTGGTCGGCGGCCAGTCGGGTGGTGAAGTCCGGGAAGACGTCCAGCCGGTTGCCGCTCAGCTGGTTGCCCCACACGCCGTGCTTGGCCACCGTGACACCGGTCGCGATGGTCGCCCAGCACGGCCCGGACATGGTCGGGGTGGCGTCGTCCACCTCCACCGGGGCGAGGAAACCGGCTGCCGCCACCGCGTCGAGGTGCGGGGTGTTCAGTTCCGGCAGCAGGTCGAGGCGGACGCCGTCGATGCCGACCACCAGGACACGTCGCGGTCCGGCGGGCCAGCGGTTGGACGAGGACACGGGGGCTCCCATCAAGTTGTACGGACAACTACCTGCCCGCACCCTAACGGGACCGGGCCGGGCCAGTCGCCCCCCAACTGGCCGGATCCAGGCATCCCTTGGGGCCCGACATCGAGAATTCGCCCCGATGTCACCCGTTTTTCGCCGATTGCGGATCGATGGCCGCGCCCTCCGGATCGATGTGCGGGAGCACGCGGTCCAGCCAGCGCGGGGTCCACCAGGCGTGGCGTCCCAGCAGCACCATCACCGCCGGGACCATCAGCAGTCGCACCACCGTGGCGTCGATCAACACGCTGACCGCGAGGCCCAACCCGAGCATCTTGACCACGATGGTGTGGCTGAGCAGGAACGCCGCGAAGACGCTGATCATGATCAGCGCGGCGCAGCTGATCACCCGGGCGGTGATCCGCAGGCCGTGCGCGACGCTGTCGTGCTCGTTGTGGGTGCGCAGCCAGAACTCGTGCACCCGGGAGAGCAGGAAGACCTCGTAGTCCATGCTCAACCCGAAGACGATGGCGAACATGATCATCGGCACGTAGCTCTCGATCGGGACGTTCCCGGAGACGCCCAGGGCCGGGCCGCCCCAGCCCCAGTAGAAGACCGCCACCACCACGCCGTAGGACGCGGCGATCGACAGCAGGTTGAGCACCGCGGCCTTGACCGCCACCAGCAGGCCGCGGAAGACCGTCAGGATCACCAGGAAGGCCAGGCCGACCACCACCGCGATGATGCCCGGTAGCCGACTGGTCATCAGCTCCACGAAGTCCAGCTGGGCGGCGGTGGTACCGGTGATGTAGCCCTTGGCGGGGGTGCCGGCCAGGGCGTGCGGCAGCACCTGCGTGCGGAGCAGGTTGTACAGGCTGGTGGTGGACGCGTTCTGCGGCCGGCCGACGGGAACGGCGGTGGCCACCAGCAGCTGCCCGTCTGAGGTCGGCTGCGGCGCGCTGATGCTCGCCGCGCCGGGCACGTCGGTGAGCGCCTGCTGCACCTTGCCGGCCAGCGCCTGGCGGTCGCCGGTGGCCACCCCGCTCTGGTCGACGACGATGGTCAGCGGGCCGTTGGTACCGGGTCCGAAGCCGGTGGAGATCAGGTCGAAGGCCCGCCGGTCGGTGAAACTGGTCGGGTCGGCGCCGTCGTCGATGTGGTCGAGCCGGATCGAGAACAGCGGGATCGCCAGCACGCCCACCACGACGAGGCCGGCGGCCAGGAACCACCACGGGCGGTCGGCGACCTGCTGCGCGTAGCGGGCCAGGCCGTCGGACGGGACGGCCGGCTCCGCGTCGTCCGGCCGTTCGGGCTCCTCGGCGACCGCCCGGCGCACGGTGAACCGGTCGATGTGCGGGCCGAGCCAGCCGAGCAGCGCGGGCACCAGGGTGAGCGCGCCGAGGACCGCGGTGACCACCGTGACCGCGGCGGCCACACCGAGCTTGCCGATGAAGGCGACCCGGGAGACGTACAACCCGGCCAGCGCGATGATCACGGTGCAGCCGGAGACCAGCACGGCCCGGCCGCTGGTGCTGGTGGCGCGGGCGGCCGCCGTGACCGGGTCCCGGCCGTCCATCAGCTGCTGGCGGTGGCGGGTGATCAGGAAGAGCGCGTAGTCGATCCCGACCCCGAGACCGATCATGGTGGCCAGCGTCGGGGAGACGGTGGCGAAGGTGAAGGCGATGGCCAGCAGGCTCAGGCAGCTCAGGCCGACGATCACGCTCACCAGCGCGCTGACCAGCGGCAGACCGGCCGCGAGCACGCTGCCGAAGCCGATCAGCAGCACCACCACCGCGACCCCGAAGCCGATCGCCTCGCTGGCCAGGTCGGTGGCCTTGGGCCTGGCCAGTTCGCCGAGCGGGCCGCCGTACTCGACTTCCACGGAGGCGTTCCGCAGCGGGGCCACCGCCGTGTCCACCTGGCTCAGGTACGACTTGCCCAGTGAGGTGGGGTTGGTGTCGAAGTGCATCGTGACGTAGCCGATGTGTCCGTTCTGGGAGACGGTGGGGCCGGTCGCGGAGAGCACGTGCGGCAGGTGCTGGAGATTGGTGACCACCTGGCTGGTCTGCCCGGACACCGCGGAGAGCGGGGCCTGGGCGTCGTTCAGCACCACCTGGGCACTCGTGCCGCCGGACGCGGGCGCGTGGACCTTGAGCAGGTTCAGACCGGTGTCCGACTGGGTGCCCGGGAGGTTGAAGTTGTCGGCGTACGTGCCGCCGATGCTGTTCTGCAGGACGTGCAGGCCGGCCAGCGCCAGCAGCCAGCAGACCACCACCAGGACGAAGTGGCGGGCGCACCAGGCGCCGAGTCTGCCCAGCCGGCCGGCCGGGGGTTGCTGCGGGCTGGTCATGGAACCCCTCCGGGGGCGGTCGTCGGGTGCTGGTCCGTGCCGTGCCGGGCCGGTCAGTCGCCGAGCACCACGGTGTTGGCGAGCTTGTCGGCGAACGTCTGTTTGCGGTGGTCCCAGAGCGGCCAGAGCCAGCCCAGGAAGCAGGGGACGCAGTCCAGCAGGTGCGCCAGGTCGCGGAGGAAGGCGTGCAGCATCCCGGTCGGCCGCCTGCCCGCCGCACCGCTCAGCTCGATCTCCATCAGCTGCCGTCCCCAGCTCTGCCCGGTGCGTCCGGCCCGGTGCCAGCGGTTGTAGGCGAGCAGCAGGACCGAGAGCGGCAGCATGGCGATCTGCACCGCGTCGTCGCCGGGGTCGGCCGCGCCGGCGATGATGTTCGGCGCCAGGCAGGCCAGCATGTCGATCAGGAACGACACCGCGCGTACCGACCAGTGGGCGTAGCTCACCGCGACCGCACTCCGTTCCGACGGGCCTGCCCCCGGTCCAGCCTGCCAGCGGGGAACGGCCGCGCAACCGCCGTTGCTCCGACCGGCTGACCTGCCGTCAGGATGTGCACCGCGGCCGAGCTGCCGTCAGGACGTGCGCGCGGCCGACCTGACGGCAGGACGGTCGCCCAGGCGGTTGCCCTCGGGCGAGTCGTCGTCAGTAGCCGGCGGCGGCCCGGCTGGGCGGGCCGGCCAGCAGCTCGCCCAGATCAGCGGCCTCCGGGACGCCGAGATGACGGGCCAGCTCCAGCGCGTCCTGCAACTGCCCGGTGCCCTCGGCGTGGCGGCCGGTGCGCAGCGCGTGGCGGCCCAGGCCGGTCAGCGCGCGCACCTGCTCCAACGGGGAGCCGACCGCCCGGGCGCCGTCGAGCGCCGCCGTGAACTCCCGGTGCGCCGCGTCCGGACGGCCGGTGGCGGTCAGCAGGCGGCCCAGGATGTTGCGCACCTCGGCCTCGCCGCTCCGGTCGCCGCGGTCCTGGCAGAGCGCCAGCGCGGCCCGCAGGTGCTCCTCCGCCGCGGGGCACTGGCCCAGGGCGAGCAGCGCGTCGCCCAGGTAGGCCAGGACCCGGGACTCGCCGTGCCGGTCGCCCTGCTCGCGGTAGAGCGCCAGCGACGCCCGCAGGTTCTCCGCCGCCGCGGCTGGCCGCCCGGTGGCGAGCCGCAAAACACCCAGGTAGGCCATGGTGTTCATCCGCCCGCGTGCCTCGTCCAGTTCGTGGTACATCGCGCTGGCCTGCAGCAGGTCCTGTTCGGCGCTCTGGTACTGGCCGATGACCAGGCGCACCGCGCCGAGCGCCATCAGCCCGTTGGCCTCGCCGATCCGGTTGCCCAGGCCCCGGTAGAGGGACATCGCCTGGCGGTGCGTCGCCTCGGCCGCCTGGTAGCGGCCGCTCAGCTGCTGCAGCGACCCCAGGCTGGCCAGCGCATAGGCCTCGCCCGGCCGGTCGTCGCGGGCCCGGCACAGCTCCAGCGCCTGGTGCAGGCTCTCCTCGGCGGCCGGCAGGTCGCCGGTGAGCTGCTGGATCAGGCTCAGCTCGCTGAGTGCGGCGGTCTGCCCGGTCCGGTTGCCCAGCTCCCGGAAGAGCAGCAGCGCCCGGGTGGTGTGCGCGGTGGCCTCGGCGTACTCGCCGGTGATCCGGCCCAGGATGCCCAGCTGGCTGAGCGCCTCCGCCTCGCCGGGGCGGTCGGCCGCGCCGCGCGCCAGGTCGAGCGCCTCGGCGAACTGGTCGCGGGCCCGGGTGTTGCAGCCGAAGGTCCGTTCCAGGGCACCCAGTTGCACCAGTGCGGCCGCCTGCCCGGACGCGTCCTCCAACTGCTGGAAGAGTTCCAGTGCGAGCCGCAGATGCTCGGCTCCGGCCTCGTGCTCACCGGTGAGCCGCTGGAAGGTGCCCAGGTGGGTGAGCGCCTCGGCCTGACCGAACCGGTCGCCGGTGGCGCGGGCGGTCGCCAGGGCGATCCGGTGCAGCTCGCGGGCCTGGTTCCAGTGCCCCTGGGTGCGCAGGAAGTCGTGCAGCGCGGCGGGCAGCCGGATCGCGTGGTCGGGGTGCCCGTTGGCGGCCGCGTACTCGATCGCCGCCCGCAGGTTGCCCCGCTCGGCGCGCAGCCAGGCGGTGGCCGCCTCCTCGGTGGGCAGCTCGGCCCCGGCGATGCGTTGGGCGGGCACCCAGCGGTTGTGGCGCACTGCCAGCCGGCGGCCCGCCTCGATCACGGTGGCCAGGTAGGAATCCAGCAGCCGGCCCACCGCGGCGTGCCGCACCGAGGGGTCGTCCATCGTGCCCAGGGCCCGGGAGTGCTCGCGGATCAGGTCGTGCATCCGGTAGCGGCCGCGGACCGGCTCGTCCACCAGGTGGTGGTCCTCCAGCTCCTCCAGCAGGCGGCGGGCGGTGGCCACGTCGGTGCCGTCCAGCGCGGCGGCCGCGCGGGCGTCGAAGTGGTCGCCCGGGGTGAGCCCGAGCCGGCGGAACAGCCGGCGCTGGGCGGGCATCAGGTCCCGGTAGGAGAGGTCGAAGGCGGCGGCCACCGAGACGTCCTCGGCCCGCAGCGCCGCCAGCCGGCCCGCGGCGGCGGCCAGGTCGGGCACCAGGTCGGCCACCGACCAGGCCCGCCGGTGCCGCAGCCGGGCGGCGGTCAGGTGGATCGCCAGCGGCAGGTAGCCGCAGAGCTCGACCACCTCGACCACGGCAGGCTGGTCCGGGGCCAGATCGGGCCGCTGCGCGGTGGCGGTGAACAGCTCGGCGGCCTCGTCGGGCGGCAGCACGCCGAGCGTCATCGGCACCGCGTCGCCCAGCGCCGGCAGCCGGCGGCGGCTGGTGACCAGCACCAGACAGCCGGGGGAGCCGGGCAGCAGCGGGCGGACCTGCTCGCTGCTGCGGGCGTCGTCGAGCAGCAGCAGCACCCGGCGCCCGGCCAGCCGGCTGCGCCACAGGTTGGCCCGGGCGTCCAGGTCCGGCGGGATCTGCTGCGGCGCCACCCCGACGGTGAGCAGCAGGGCGGCCAGCGCGTCGGCCGGCTCGACGGCCGGGGTGCAGGGGGTGTGGGCGTGCAGCGGTAGGAAGATCTGCCCGTCCGGGAAGTCGGCAGCCAGCCGGTGCGCGGCGTGCACGGCGAGGGCGCTCTTGCCGACCCCCGGCATGCCGTCCAGCGCCAGGATCCGCACCGAACCGTCGGGGCGGTCGGTGCGGCAGGCCGCCAGCAGCCGCTCCAACTCCTCGTAGCGGCCGGTGAAGCCGGCCACGTCCCGCGGCAGGCCGGCGCCCGCCGCCACCGCCGGCAGCTCGGCGTCGTCCTGCACCCCGGCGGCCTGCTGCTCGGCGCGCAGGATCTCCTGGTGCGCGGCCCGCACCCGGGGACCGGGCTCGATGCCCAGCTCCTCGACCAGGGTGCGGCGCAGCCGCTGGTAGCTCGCCAGCGCCTCGGCCCGCTGGTCGGTGCGGTGCAGGGCGACCATCAGCTGGCGGTGGAAGGCCTCGCGCAGCGGGTGCTCCGCCGTCAGCCGGTTCAGCTCCGGGATCACGCCGTGCGGTCGGCCCAGCTCCAGTTCGGCGTCGAACTGCCACTCCAGGGCCTGCAGGCGCAGCTCCTGGAGCTGCTGCACATGGGGCAGTGCCTCCTCGGCCAGCGAGGGCAGGTCGGTCAGCGGGGTGCCGCGCCACAGCCGCAGCGCCTCGGCGCAGCGGTCGCTGACGGCCTGCCAGTCGCCGGCCCGGCGGGCGGCACGGGCCGTCTCCAGCAGTTCGCTGAAGACCGCGCTGTCCAGCTCGCCGGCGCCGACTTCGAGCAGGTAGCCGGGGGCGGCGGTGCGCAGCCGGCGCGGGCCGCCGGGGCCGAGCAGCCGGCGCAGCTGGACCACGTGGTTGTTGAGCGAGGTGGGTGCGGTGGCCGGGGGATGCTCGCCCCAGAGCGCCCCGGTCAACCGGTCGCGGGACACCACCCGGCCGGGTTCGAGGAGCAGCACGGCGAGGAGCGCGCGCACCTTCGGCGAGCTGACGCGCAGCGCCGCACCGGCGGCGTCATGGACCGTCAAGGGCCCGAGCAACCCGAATCGCAGCCCTGCGACAGGCTCGTCCGCGGTGGTCGGGCGGCCCTGCCGGGGCCCCTGTTGATGGTCCATTATCGGGATGTTACCCGCCCGTGAGCGGCCTGCGGCAGGCTCATGACGACCGAGCCGGACTGGGTCGGTGCCGAACAGGGGAGGGCACCGATCCAGTCGGCCTGTCGCCGCACGACGCGCCGCACGAGGGAGGACACCGCATGACCGTCAAGCGTGACACCTCCTGGACCTGAGCGTCCGCCGCATGCCCTTCGGACAACACGCCGACGTCCCGCCAGGGTGTCGCGTCGGACGGTGCAGGTCGGGTAAGTGTTGGAGACAGCAGGGGCCGCCGGGGTCCCGCAGCTGTGAGGGGTGAGGTCATGACCGACAACGCCACTGATTACGCCGTCGACGTCCGTGACGCCATGGACGACCCGGAGGACCTGGAAAGCGGCAGCGACGAGCAGCCCACCCCGCGTGCCGACCTCACCCTGGACGCCGCCGCCGACGTGGCCGACGCGGTCGAGCAGACCCGTCAGGTCCCGGTGGACGACGACGAGTACCCGCGCTGACCGGCGCCCCACCGCCGGTCAGCGCGTAGCCCGGTCCGGAGCCGGCCGCAGCAGCGCGAGCGGGGCCCGGCAGCGGCTCCTCACCCGGGCGACCACGTCGTCCGGCGGCGGCTCGGCGGCTGCCGCCCGCCGCCCCCGGCAGGCTCTTCGCCCGCCGCCCCCGGCAGGCTCTTCGCCCGCCGCCCCCGGCAGGCTCTTCGCCCGCCGCCGAACGTCTTCTCGCCTTCGGGATCCACCGTCCTGGAGACCCATCGCCTTCGGTGCCTCCCGCTTTCGGGGCCTCTCGCTTTCGGGGTCTCTCGTCTTCGGGATCCGTCGCCCTCGGGATCCGTCGCCCTGGGATCTCTCGCGCACCCGCCGCGCTGCGGGCCGGCGCGGCCGGCCGGCGCCCGTCCCCCTCCAGCGCCATCGGCCGGGCGCCACCGACCAGGCCGGGCCCGAGCGCCCGGGCCGTCGGCCGTTTCCGCTGGTCAGCCCGGGGCAAGGCGGCCCGGAGGGCTGCGCCGCACCTTCGGGCGTAGCGTGGAGCCAGAGCTTCCGGGAGCGGCCACCCGCCGCTTCCCTCGGGAACCCTCCGGTGAGGGCCGTCATGCACCAGTGGAGGCCGTCATGAAACTGCAGAACGAACTTCCCGTGGACCACCGCCTGGCCCTGGTCTACCGCTACGGCGCCGGCTTGGCCGGGCTGGCGCTGCTGATCTGGGGCTGCTTCGGGCTGGCCGGCAACGTCGGCTTCTCCAGCGTCCACGGCAAGGACATCGCGGGCATGTCCAGCAACGGCGCGCTCGGCGTTCTGTCGATCATCTTCGGCGGCATCCTGATGATCGGCGCCGTGGTCGGCGGCAACTTCGCCTCCTGGCTCAACATGATCGTCGGTGTGATCTTCTTCCTGGCCGGCTTCGTCGGGCTCATCGCGCTCGACAGCAGCTGGAACAGGCTGGCCTTCCGGATGGAAAACGTGATCTTCAGCTTCATCTTCGGGCTGGTGATCGCCACCTTCGGCATGTACGGCAGGGTCAGCGGCCGTCTACCGCACGACAACCCCTACTGGCAGCACCGGCACAGTGGGGATCACGAAGAGGAGGAGGAGATCGCCGGCCGCTGGTACGTCCCGGCCTTCAAGACCGTGCTGCGCCCGACGGTGCATCATTAGGCATGACTGATCAGCACACCGCACGGCGGGCCGAGATCGGAGTCATCGGCGGCTCCGGCCTCTACGCCCTGCTGGACGACGTCACCGAGATCACCGTCAGCACCCCGTACGGTGCGCCCAGCGACTCGCTGTTCCTCGGCGGGATCGGCGGGCGCACCGTCGCGTTCCTGCCCCGGCACGGCCGCGGGCACAAGCTGCCACCGCACCGGATCAACTACCGGGCCAACCTCTGGGCACTGCACTCGCTCGGGGTCCGCCAGGTGGTCGCGCCCTGCGCGGTGGGCGGGTTGCGCCCCGAGTACGGCCCCGGCACCCTGCTGGTCCCCGACCAGTTCGTGGACCGCACCTCCGGCCGGCTGCAGACCTACTACGACGGCCTGCCGCTGTCCGACGGCACGCTCCCGGAGGTGGTGCACGTCTCGATGGCCGACCCTTACTGCCCCGACGGCCGGGCTGCCGCGCTCGCCGCCGCCCGTTCCCAGGCCTGGGAGCCGGTGGACGGCGGCACGCTGGTGGTCATCGAGGGTCCGCGGTTCTCCACCCGGGCCGAGTCCCGCTGGTTCACCGCCAGCGGCTGGTCGGTGGTCGGCATGACCGGTCACCCGGAGGCCGTGCTCGCCCGCGAACTGGGGCTCTGCTACACCTCGCTCGCTCTGGTCACCGACGTCGACGCCGGCGTGACGGCCGGTGAAGGGGTCACCCACGCGGAGGTCCTGGAAGTCTTCGCGCGGAATGTCGACCGGCTGCGCGGGGTGCTCTTCAAGGCGGTCGAGGCACTGCCCACCGCCCGCGACTGCGTCTGCTCGCACGCCTTGGACGGCGTCGCGACGGGCCTGCTCGGGGTTCCGGAATCCTGAGCCCGCCGCTGGGGCCCCCGGCGATTAGGAAGGTCCGAGCCGGGGCACCAGCGGGATACAACGCCACCAGAAGGTCCAGAGGTGAGGAGGCGGGGATCATGGAGGGTCCGGCTCTCTCCCCGCGCGAACAGCAGCTCCTTGAGGAGATCGAGGCCGATCTGCGGACGG
Source organism: Kitasatospora humi (assembly GCF_020907985.1). GTDB lineage: Bacteria > Actinomycetota > Actinomycetes > Streptomycetales > Streptomycetaceae > Kitasatospora > Kitasatospora humi. The sequence goes on from NZ_JAJJPA010000016.1 coordinate 102,834, forward strand.
ACTCCGTCCTGGACACCGAGCTGTCCAGCATGCGGGTCATCCGGATGCGCCGCCTGCTGAACCTGCTGACGCCATGGCGCCGCCACCGTCGGCCGCCGCGGCGCCCGGAGGTCGGCGGGCCCCCCGAGGCCGACGGCGGCCCGCCGCCGCTACCGGGGCAGCCCGCGTAGACCGGCCCCGGGGCCCGTCGCACTGCCACTGCGCGGACGGTCACCCATCACTGACTGCCGCTCCGCGGATGGTCACCCATCACTGCCGGCCGGTCCGCGGACGGTCACCCATCACTGACTGCCGCTCCGCGGACGGCCACCCATCACTGCCGGCCGGTCCGCGGACGTCGGCCCCCGGGGGCCCGTGGCGGGCACGGCCGTGCCGCGCCGAGGAGTCGGCGCGGCACCCGCGGGGGTCTCAGCGCGGCGGGTCCTCGAGGCGGAAGCCCACCTTCACGGTCACCTGGAAGTGCTCGATCGCACCGTCCGCCACGTTGCCCCGCACCTGCGTCACCTCGAACCAGTCGACGTGGCGCAGGGTCTGCGAGGCGCGGGCGAGCGCGTTGCGGACCGCGGCGTCGGTGCCCTCGTGGGAGGAGCCGACGATCTCGGTCACCCGGTAGGTGTGCTCGGTCATGGAAGCCTCCTGGGGATCCTCGGGCTGCTTTCACTCCACGGTGGCCCAAGCCGCGCCCGGCCGCGCGCCGAAGGAGCTGCCAAGGACCGAGGGAGCGAAGGCGAAGCCAACGGACCGAGGGGCCGTGCGGGTTCCCCGAGTGGCTCATCTTCACTCGAACTATTGATTGGTGAAGAACGTCCGGACGCCGCACACCGGTGCTGCCTAGCGTCGACACCGTCACGCACCGCACCTGCCCCGGGGGGACCAATGGAGCACGACACCGCGCCGACCGCGGACGGCGGCTTGACGCGTCGCCGCCTGCTGGCCGGGTCCGCCGCGCTCGGCGGGGCCGCCTGGCTGCTGCACGGCGTCATCACACCCGACCGGGCGCGGGCCGACGCCGGTCCGCTGCTCCCCGCGCCACCCGCTTTCCCCGCCGGCATCGAGGTCTACCGCCAGGTCTTCGAGAACTGGGCCGGCGAGATCCACGCCGACCAGTTGTGGACCTGCGCCCCCGGCACGCCCGAGGACGTGGTCACCCTCGCCAACTGGGCGCACGCCCAGGGCTGGCAGCTGCGCGCCCAGGGCTTCCGGCACACCTGGGCGCCGCTCACCGTCACCGACGGAACGCCCGCCGCCGCCACCGTGCTGCTGCTCGACACCACCCGCCACCTCACCGCGATCAGTCGGGCGGGCAGCACCGCGGCGCCCGCCGTCCGGGCCCAGACCGGCGCCGCCATGGAGCGGCTGCTCGCCGAACTGGCCGGCGACGGCCTCGGCATCAGCCACTGCCCGGCACCCGGCGACCTCACCCTCGGCGGGGTGCTCGCCATCGGCGGCCACGGGACCGCGGTGCCGACCGCCGGCGAACCCCCGGCCCCCGGGCACGGATTCGGCTCGGTGAGCAATCTGGTCACCGAGCTCACCGCCGTGGTCTGGGACGCCACCGCCGGTCGGTACGCGCTGCGCACCTTCGACCGCTCCGACCCGGACTGCGCGGCCCTGCTGGTGCACCTGGGCCGGGCGTTCGTCACCGAGGCCGTGCTGCGCGTCGGGCCGGACCAGAACCTGCGCTGCCTCAGCCGGATGGACATCCCGGTCAGCGAGCTCTTCGCCGCCCCCGGCACCGCCGGCGCCCGCACCTTCGCCGGGCTGATGGATCGGAGCGGCCGGATCGAGGCCATCTGGTTCGCCTTCACCGACTTCCCGTGGATCAAGACGTGGAGCGTCTGCCCCACCCGGCCGTTCGGCTCCCGGGCCGTGGACCAGCCCTACAACTACCCCTTCTCGGACAGCATCCCGGCTCCGGTGGCCGAACTGGCCGGCGAACTGGTCGCCGGCTCCTGGGCGTTGGCGCCGACCTTCGGCGAACTGCAGGCGCTGATCGCCCGGTTGGGCCTCACCGGGGACCTCACCGACGTGCTGCTGTCCGGCACCCTGATCCGCGACGTGCTCACCCTGGACGTGGTCACCCACCTGCTCGCCGACGGCCTGCGCTCCGATCTCTGGGGCCCGTCCCGCACCGTGCTGCAGTACGTCCGCCCGACCACCCTGCGGGTCACCGCCAACGGTTACGCGGTACTGGCCCGGCGTGCGGACGTCCAGTGGGTGGTCAGCCAGGTCACCGGCGCGTACCAGCGGCTGCTGACGCAGTACCAGGACCGCGGGCAGTTCCCGGTCAACGGCGCCGTGGAGATCCGGGTGACCGGCCTGGAGGACCCTTCGGCCAGCGGGGTCCCCGGTGCCCAGCCGCCGCTGCTCTCGGCGATCCGGGCCCGCCCCGACCACCCCGAGTGGGACGTGGCGGTCTGGTTCGACGTGCTCACCCTGCCCGGCACGCCCGGACTGCACCAGTTCGGGCGTGACCTGGAGCAGTTCCTGATCGCCACCTTCGACGGCACCCGGGCCGGCCTGCGGGTCGAGTGGTCCAAGGGCTGGGCCTACACTGCCGACGCCACCTGGGCCGATCCCGAGGTGCTCGGCCGGGTGATCCCCGACAGCCTGCGGGCCGGCGGCGGCCCCGGCTGGGACGCCGCCGTCGCCACGCTCGACCGCCACGACCCCCACCACGTGTTCAGCAACCCGTTCCTCGATCGACTGCTCCGGTAGGCGGCGGTCCGCCGGCGGTGCAGGCCGGCAACGGTGGTCACCCACACGGCCCAGCACCGGGAAATACCGCGGCGCCCCGGGGAGCTGTGATCCGTGGAGGTGGAGTCATGAGTACCCAGCAGGGTGAGTCCCGAATCGAGCACGACTCGGCGGGGGAGTACCGGATCGAGCACGACTCGATGGGGGAGGTGCGGGTCCCGGCCGGTGCCAAGTGGCAGGCGCAGACCCAGCGCGCGGTGGAGAACTTCCCGGTGTCGGGCCTGCGGCTGAACCGGGCCCACATCGAGGCCCTGGCCCGGATCAAGGCGGCGGCGGCCAAGGTCAACGGTGCGCTGGGGATCCTGGACGCCCCGGTGGCCGAGGCCATCCAGCAGGCCGCCGCCGAGGTGGCCGACGGGCGGTGGGACGACCAGTTCCCGGTCGACGTCTTCCAGACCGGCTCCGGTACCTCGTCCAACATGAACGCCAACGAGGTGATCGCCACCCTGGCCGGTGAGCGGCTGGGGCGTCCGGTGCACCCCAACGACGAGGTCAACGCCAGCCAGTCAAGCAACGACGTGTTCCCCTCCTCGATCCATGTGGCCGCCACCGCCGCCGTCACCGCGGACCTGCTGCCGGCGCTGGCCCGGCTGGAGGCGGCGCTCACGGGCAAGGCCGAGGAGTTCGCCGACGTGGTCAAGGCCGGCCGGACGCACCTGATGGACGCCACCCCGGTCACCCTCGGCCAGGAGTTCGGCGGTTACGCGGCCCAGATCGCCTACGGCCAGGAGCGGCTGCGCGCCGCCCTGCCCCGGGTGGCCGAGTTGCCCCTGGGCGGTACGGCGGTCGGCACCGGCATCAACACCCCGCCGGGCTTCTCCGCCGCCGTGATCGCGGAGCTGGCCGGCAGCACGGGCCTGCCACTGACCGAAGCGCGGAACCACTTCGAGGCGCAGGGCGCACGGGACGGCCTGGTCGAGCTGAGCGGCCAGCTGCGGACCATCGCGGTCGGCCTCACCAAGATCGTCAACGACCTGCGCTGGATGTCGTCCGGTCCGCGCACCGGCCTGGCCGAGATCAACCTGCCCGATCTGCAGCCGGGTTCGTCGATCATGCCGGGCAAGGTCAATCCGGTGGTCCCCGAGGTGGTGGCCATGGTGGCGGCCCAGGTCGTGGGCAATGACGCGACCGTGGGCATGGCCGGCGCGAGCGGCAGCTTCGAGCTCAACGTGATGCTCCCGGTGATCGCCCGCAACGTGCTGGAGTCGATCCAACTGCTCGCCTCGGCCGCCCGGTTGCTGGCCGACCGCACCGTCGGCGGGATCACCGCCAACGTCGAGCGGGCCCGTGAGTACGCCGAGTCCTCGCCGTCCATCGTGACCCCGCTCAACCGCTACCTCGGCTATGAGGAGGCCGCCAAGGTGGCCAAGCAGTCGCTCGCCGAGGGCAAGACCATCCGTCAGGTGGTCGTGGAGCGCGGCTACCTGTCGCGAGGGCTGCTCACCGAGCAGCAGTTGGACGAGGCGCTGGACGTGCTGGGGATGACCATGACCAGGCCGTAGCGCCACCGGGACACGAGCGCGGTGCCGGCCCACGGCGCAGCGCGGCGCTCGCCGGGCGCATCCGTGCGACGTGGGCGTGCTCCGGGTACGGTCGGACCAGGCCGGGCAGGTCGGTGCTCGGCAGCGAGGAGGCGGGTGCGATGACCGAGCCGGCGGCGGCGAAGGGGGCTGTGGTGCGGTGCGTGCCGGCCCTGCCCAGCTGGGTGAGCCTGACGGTCAGCGACCTGGACGGCGCCATGGCTTTCTACGGCGAGTTGCTCGGCTGGACCTTCAGTCGCGGTCCGGACCGCTGGGGCCCCTATGTCCGAGCGTTGGCCGGAGGCGTCGCGGTGGCCGGCATGAGCGCCTCCGAGCTGTACCTGCCGGTCGCCTGGACAACCTTCTTCGGCACCGAGGACGCCGACGCCGTCTCCGAGCGGATCCAGGCCCGTGGTGGCACGGTGGCGATCGGCCCGCTGGGGTTCGACGCCGGGCGGATGCTGATCGCCTCCGACCGGTCCGGCGCCCCCTTCGGCGTCTGGGAGGGCGACACCACCACCGGAGCCGTCCTCAGCTCGCTGGCCGGTGGACCGGTCTGGATCGAGCTGCGCACCAAGGACGCCTTCGACTCCGCGCTCTACTACGGGGAGGTGTTCGGCTGGGACGACCGCAAGTCGGGCGTCTTCGACGTGCGCTGGGAGCACGAGCGGGTGGTGCTGCGCTCCACCGAGCGGAGCGTGGCAGCCCTGGTGACGGCGACCGACCCGGAGGCCCGGCCCAGCTGGAACGTCTACTTCTCGGTGGCCGACGCCGATGAATCGGCGGAGTTGGCCGAGCGGCTGGGCGCCGATGTGCTGGGCGAGGTCAAGGACAGCCCGTACGGGCGGTGGGCCGATCTGCGCGACCCGCAGGGCGGCCGGTTCTGCGTCCAGGGCCCGCGGCCCGAGGACGACTGACGCACGGCACCGGCGGTCGGGCCCGTCCGTCACTCCCGGTCCACGACCGCCCCGCAGCGCCGGCAGACGGTCGGCGGCCGCTGCTCGGCCAGCGCCCCGCACTCCGCGCAGACCAGGTGGAGCAGGCAGGCGCTCTCGCCGCCCACCCGCTCCGGCTCGGCCGGCTCGCCCACCCGCTCCGGCTCGGCCAGCTCGCGCGGCCGCTCCGGCTCGGCCGGCTCGCGCGGCTGCTCGAGCTCCGCTGGCTCTGCCGCCTTGACCGGGTCCGGGTCGGCCGACGGGTGCGTTTCACCCCTGGAGTTCGGATCTGCCATAGCCCGAGGCTACTTGTCCGCTATCCGAGCGAACCATTCGGCGGGCTCGTTTGATCACCAAGCCCCCGGGTACCGCTGGCTGCTAGCTGCAGGAATCCCGAGCCGAGGAGGTCACGATGGAACGCGAGATCAACACCCCGGGCGAGCCCCCCACACACGCCGAGCAGGCGCAGCGCCGATTGCTGGAGGAAGAGGCGGCGGCCGACTCCTTCGAGCACAGCGACGTCGAGTGGTACGCCGTACTGGGCGAGGACTGAGGCCAGGCCGCACGGGACCGGCCGGACCGTGAGGGCCGCCCCCTCGTGGGCCGGACCGTGCGCCCCGCCCAGCCTCCCGACCCGGCCCGGATCTCGGGCCGCTCAGGCGATCCAGACCGTGGTCGCGTTGCAGAACTCCCGGATGCCGTGCCCGGACAGCTCGCGCCCGTAGCCCGAGCGGCGCACCCCGCCGAAGGGCAGTGCCGGGTGCGAGGCGGTCATCCCGTTGAAGTAGACCGCGCCGGCCTGGATGTCGCGGACGAACCGCTCCTGCTCCTCGGGTTCGGTGGTCCACACATTGGAGCTGAGACCGAACGGAGAGTCGTTGGCAAGTTCCAGGGCGTGGTCCAGGCTCTCCGCCCGGTACAGCGCGGCGACCGGGCCGAACGCCTCCTCGCGGTGGATCCGCATCCGTCCGGTGATCCCGCTGAGCACGGTCGGCGGATACCACCAGCCCTCGCCGAGCTCGGCCGGTACCTCCACCTGGCACTCCACCCGCGCGCCGAGCGCCTGTGCGTCGGCCACCAACTCGCCCAGGTCATCGCGGCCCTGGGCGGTGGCCAACGGCCCGATGTCGGTGGACTCCTGCATCGGATCGCCGATCCGCAGCGCCGCGATCCGCTCCACGAAGGCGGTGCGGAACTCGTCATAGACCTGCTCGTGCACGATGAACCGCTTGGCGGCGATGCACGACTGCCCGTTGTTCTGCACCCGGGCGGTGACGGCGATCCGGGCCGCCTCGGCGATGTCGGCCGAGGGCAGCACCACGAACGGGTCGCTGCCGCCCAGCTCCAGCACCGTCTTCTTGACCTCGTCGCCGGCCACCGACGCCACCGACCGTCCGGCCCCTTCGCTGCCGGTCAGGGTGGCCGCCGCCACCCGGGGGTCGCGCAGCACGTCGGCGACGGCGGCGGAGGAGATCAGCAGGGTCTGGAAGCAGCCCTCGGGGAAGCCCGCGCCGCGGAACAGGTCCTCCAGGTAGAGGGCGGTCTGCGGCACGTTGGAGGCGTGCTTGAGCAGGCCGACGTTGCCGGCCATCAGCGCCGGCGCGGCGAACCTGATCACCTGCCAGAGCGGGAAGTTCCACGGCATCACGGCCAGCACCACGCCCAGCGGGCGGTACCGGACCAGCGCGCGGGAGGCTCCGGCGTCGGTCACATCGACCGGCGCCGGGTGCTCGTCGGCGAGCAGCGCGGGCGCGCGGTCCGCGTACCAGCGCATCGCCTTCGCGCACTTGGCCGCCTCGGCGCGGGCCGCGGTGAGCGTCTTGCCCATCTCGGTGGTCATCAGGCGGGCGATGGTCGCCCGGTCGGCGTCCAGCAGTTCGGCGGCCCGGTGCATCAGCTGGCCCCGCCGCGCGAAGTCCGTCAACCGGTACTGCGCGAAGGCCTGCTCGGCGCGGACCAGGCGCTCCTCGACGGCGGCCGCCGAGTAGGGCTCGAACGTTCGCAGGGTCTGCCCGGTCGCCGGATTCACGGTCGCGATGGCCATCGGTCGCCTCCTCGACAGACGGGAAGTGCCGCCGCGGGTGCCCGGCACTGCCGCTGACCCTAGGGGCAACACCTCGTCCGGGTCCGGTGCGACAGGCGGCGCGCACCGGTGGTTGCGCCGGCTGGGTGCATGCTGGGGGCATGCCCGAGGGTGACACCGTGTTCCGGACCGCCGCGCAGCTGCACCAGGCGCTGGGCGGGCGGGTGCTGACCGCCGCCGACCTGCGCGTGCCCGCATATGCCACCGCGCGACTGACGGGGCGTCGGGTGCTGGAGGTGTGTCCGCGCGGCAAGCATCTGCTCATCCGGCTGGAGGGCGGGCTGACGCTGCACACCCATCTGCGGATGGACGGCCGGTGGCAGGTCTATCGGACCGGGGAGCGGTGGACAGGCGGGCCGGGGCACCAGATCCGGGCGGTGCTGGGCAATGCCGAGCGGACGGCGGTCGGGTACCGGCTGCCGGTGGTGGAGCTGCTACCGACCGGGGCGGAGGCCGACGTGGTCGGGCACCTCGGGCCGGACCTGCTGGGGCCCGACTGGTCGGCCGAGGAGGCGCTGCGTCGGCTGAGCACCGCGCCGCAGCGCCCGACCGGGGAGGCGTTGCTCGATCAGCGCAACCTGGCGGGGATCGGCAACGTGTACGCCAATGAGCTGTGCTTCATGGCGGGCGTCACGCCCTGGACGCCGTTCGGTGAGCTTCCGGCGCCGGAGCGGGTGCTCGCCAAGGCGCAGCGTCTGCTCTACGCCAATCGGATGCGCCCGGGGCATCCGACCACGGGTGAGTTGCGGCAAGACCGCAGCCACTGGGTCTACGGGCGGGCGGGGCGGCCGTGCCGGCGTTGCGGTGCGGCGATCCGCACCGCGGTGCAGGGTGTGGCGCCGCAGCAGCGGGTGGCGTTCTGGTGCCCCGGGTGCCAGCGCGGGCCGGGGCCCGAGTAGCCCGGGGCGGCTCAGGTCGGGGAGCCGGCCGCGGCGCCGGTGGCCGGCGACTGGCTGGACGACACCTTGGCGACTCCGGCCGCTGAACCTCTGAGCCGGGACCACCACCCTGGCCGGCTGCCGGCGCGGCGGGCGACCGGCCAGGTGCGCCCGGTCATCGCAGCCGTCCCGGGGCGGTGCCGCTGCCGTCCCAGGCGGCGTTCTACGGCCGGTCGACCCGCTCGCGGTGGTCGGCACACCTGTCGGGGCGGTCACGCCACGACGGCAGACGGCGAACGGGCCCCGGGCCCGTTCGTCCCGAGCGGTGGGCGCGACGCACCGACCACCTTGCGGGCTTCCCTCACCCGGCCGGTTCCCGGACCCGATGGTCACCGAGGCCAGCCCGGCGATCACCGCTCGGTCGGTCGCTTGCTTGTCTCGGCGACGACGTGCACCTCGTGAACGGCGTTTCGGTCTCCGGTCAGCGGCTGGACGCGTCCGGCGGAGTCGGTGGCCCGGCAGCGGATGCGGTGGGGTCCCGGCGCGAGGTCGTACCGGAGGCGGAAGCGCTGCCAGGCGGGGTCCGGGCCACGCAGGTCCAGCACGGCAGGCTGCCAGTCGGCGTCATCCACGGCGATCTCGACGGACGTCACCTCGGTGGAACTCCAGGCGTAGCCCGCCAGTTCGCATTTTCCGGCCGGGACGGGGCGCCCGTCTCCGGGGGTGAGCAGCTTGCTGCTGACGTCCTTTTCGCGGACCGGCCGGGCCTCGCTCTCGCCGGGCAGGACGCGGGTGTAGAGGCGCGTGGTGAAGAGGTGGTCGGGACGGTCGGCGGCCAGCACGATCTGGCTCAGCCACTTGACCGAGTTGGTGCCGAACATCCGGGGCGCCACCGCCCGCAGCGGGTAGCCGTGGTCGGGGCGCAGCGGTTCGCCGTTCATGGTGTGGGCGAGGACGACCTCGGCACTCGCCTGGTCGAGGGGCAGGTCCTTGAGGTAGTTCAGGCCGCTCTCCCCTGCGAAGTCACCCGAGTCGGCGCCCTCCAGCCAGACGTGCCGGGCCTGCGGAAGCGGGCCCGCGAGCTCCAGTACGGCGGTGAGCGGCACACCGGCCCACTCCAGGTTGGTGACGGCGCGGGTCGGCACGTCGGGGCGCAGTGGGTTGCCGAAGCATTCGTGGACGGCGGTGAAGCGGATCTGCGGCAGGCCCTGGATGGTCGGGAAGTCCAGCCGCAGGGGCCGCTCCACCAGACCCTCGACGGTGAGCGACCAGGTCTCGGGGTCCAGCCGCGGGTGCGGTCCGAGGTGGTTGCGGATGAAGACCTCGTCGACCGGCGTGATGAAGAGGTCGGGTGTCTCCGGATCGGTCCTGATCATTTGTCACGTCCCCCGTGTCGAGCTCGCCATGGCCGTGCGATCGACAGTACAGGGAGCAACTGACACCGCTCAGGAGCGACTCCTGGCTCCGTACGGCTGGGAACGCCCGGGCCTGCTCAGACCGCGGGGGGCCGCGCGTCGAGGATCGCGTCGATCTCGGCCAGTTCGTCGGGGGTCGGCACCCACTGCCCGGCGGCGGCGTTGGCGCGCACCTGCTCGGCACTGCTTGCCCCCGCGATGACCGAGCCGCAGCCGGGCCGTGCGGCGAGCGCACCCACGCCGATCTCGAGGACGCTCCGGCCGTGCTCCTCCCCCCAGGCGGCGAGGCGTTCGACCGCGTCGAGGCCGGCCTCGGTCACCCGCTCGTGCCGCGACGCCAGGCGCGAGCCCGCGGGCACGCCCGTGGCACGGCGCACCTTGCCGGTCAGCATGCCGTTGGCGAGCGGGTAGAACGGCAGCACGCCGAGACCGTAGTGCAGCGCCGCGGGCACCACCTCCCGCTCCGCGCCGCGTTCGAGCAGCGACCACTCGTTCTGGGCCGAGACGAACGGCACGGCTCCGGTCTCCCGGGCGACGTGCGCGGCCTCGGCGATCTGCCAGCCGGCGAAGTTGGAGTGCCCGAGGTAGCGCACCTTGCCCTCGCGTACCAGCTCGCTGAGCGCGGCGAGCGTCTCGGCGATCGGAGTGCGCGGGTCGGGGGTGTGCAGCTGGTAGAGGTCGATGTGGTCGGTCTGCAGGCGCCGCAGCGACTCCTCGACCGCGCGCCGGATGTAGGCCCGGCCGCCCTTGGCCCCGGCCGCGGAGCCGTATCCCAGGTCCGCCCCCTGGTAGCCGAACTTGGTGGCCAGCACGACCTCGTCGCGCCGGCCCTTCAGCACCTGGCCGAGCAGCGTCTCGGAGCCGCCCCCGCCGCCGTAGATGTCGGCGGTGTCGAAGAGCGTCACCCCGGCGTCGAGTGCCGCATCGACCACCGCGCGCGTCTGCGCTGCGTCGAGACGTCCGCCGAAGTTGTTGCAGCCGAGTCCGACGACGGATACGAGGAGTCCGCTGTTGCCGAGCGTTCGATATTCCATTGCGCCACTCTAGTTCCGGCACGAGGTCTGTCACGCCGACAAGACCCGCGGCCCGCGGCCTGCAAGGGAGGCGTCCAGGGTCAGCTTGAGCACCGGCTGCGGCCTCGGCGCGGTGACGGTGAACAGCGGGACGGTCGCGCTGGCCGGGGACGGTCACCTCGAAGGCGCTGCTCGGGGTGCCGCCCGAGCCGGGCGGGGCCGCCGCCTTCAGCTTCTCTCTCAGCGACGCCCCCGGGAGGAGGGCGGGCATAGAGCATGAGTTCGCGGTCGTCAGTCCGCCGCCGGGCTTGCATTGTGACATTGCCTTCCTGCCGCCAGCTGTGTGACTCGGCGCCATGCGCAGTATGGGCGTGGCTGGGGCGGGGAAATCTCGTGCGGTGAAGAGGGAAATCACCGTACGGGTCGACGGGATCCCGCGTCGGCTGAGCATCGACACGCGCATGACGCTGCTCGACGCCCTGCGCGAACGGCTCGGGGTGACGAGCCCCAAGAAGGGCTGCGATCACGGGCAGTGCGGCGCGTGCACGGTGCTGTCCGGCGGGCGGCGCGTATTGAGCTGTCTCACGCTCGCGGTCACCCAGGACGGCGCCGAGGTCGTCACCGCCGAAGGGCTCACCGCCGAAGCGGCCACCCCCGACGGACGGCACGCCGGCCGCGACCTGCATCCGGTGCAGAGGGCTTTCATCGACTGCGACGCGCTCCAGTGCGGCTACTGCACCCCGGGGCAGGTGGTCTCCGCGGTCGGGGCACTCGACGAGTTCGAGAAGGGCTGGCCGAGTGCCGTCACCAAGGGCCTGGGCGCGCCGCGACTGGACCGCGCCGAGGTGGCCGAGCGGATGAGCGGCAATCTGTGCCGCTGCGCGGCCTACGTCAACATCGTGACCGCCGTGCAGCAGGCGGCCGGGGCGGCCGCGGCGCAGCGGACGGCCGAGACGGAGGTGGCGGGGTGAAACCGTTCGACTACCGCAGCCCCGCCGACGCTGCGACCGCCGTGCGCATCGTCGGCGGGGATCCGGGCGCAGTGTTCCTGGGCGGCGGTACGAATCTGGTGGACCATCTGAAGCTGGGTGTCGTCGAACCCGGACTGGTCGTCGGCGTCGCCGGCCTCCTGCCGGCCGAGGTCGAGGAGCTCGGCGGCGGTGCCCTCAGGATCGGCGCGGGTGTCAACAACAGTGAACTCGCCGCGGACCCGCGGGTGCGCGAGTGGTTCCCGGTGCTGTCGCAGGCGCTGCTGTCGGGCGCGTCGGGGCAGTTGCGCAACATGGCATCCGTCGGCGGCAACCCGCTGCAACGGACCCGCTGCGTCTACTTCCAGGACGTCACGACACCGTGCAACAAGCGGAAGCCGGGCTCGGGCTGTTCCGTCGTCGGGGGTTGGACCCGTCACCACGCGATCCTCGGCGCGTCCGAGCACTGCATCGCGGTCCACCCGTCCGACATGGCCGTCGCCCTGGCCGCGCTCGAGGCGCGGGCGCGGGTGCTCGGTCCGGACGGCGAGCGCACGATCCCCTTCGTCGACCTGCACCGGCTGCCCGGCGACGCTCCCGATCGCGACACGGTGCTCGAACACGGTGAGCTGATCACCGCGATCGACCTGCCGGCGCAGCCCATCGCCCGCCGATCGGCCTACCGCAAGGTGCGCGACCGCGCCTCGTACGCGTTCGCCCTGGTCAGCGTGGCCGCGGCGCTCGACGTCGCGGATGGCGTGATCGTGGACGCGCGCGTCGCGTTCGGCGGCGTCGCGCACGCGCCGTGGCGCGCGTACCGGGCCGAGGAGGCGCTGCGGGGAGCCCCGGCGTCGGACAGGAGCTACCGGGCCGCCGCGGACGCGGAACTCGCCGATGCCCGACCGGCCGAGGGACTGGACGGCGGCAACGCGTTCAAGATCCCCCTGCTGCGCCGCACCCTTGCCGCCACCCTGCGCGACCTGGTCGGAGAGGACGCCCGGTGACGTTCCCGAGCGAACCGGACGCCGTCGGCCGGGACCTGCCCCGCCGGGACGGGGCCGCCAAGGTCCTGGGCACCGCCACCTACGCCTACGAGACGCCGCTGGCGAACGCCGCCTACCTGCACGCCGTCCAGGCCACGATCGCCCGGGGACGCGTCACGGAACTGGACACAACCGCCGCCGAGGCACTCGACGGCGTGGTCGCGGTGCTCACCCCCAGCAGCGCGGAGCGCCTGGCTTCCACCGAGGACCGGGAGCTGGCGGTCCTGCAGGACGAGGAGGTCGCCTTCCGGGGCCAGGTCGTCGCCCTGGTCGTTGCCGACAGCTCCGAGGTGGCGCGGCACGCAGCCGCTCTCGTCCGGGTCAGCTACGCGCAGGTGGCACACGACGCCGAGCTTCGGGCCGACCGCGAGGACCTGTACGCGCCCGAGACGGTGAACCCGGGCCTTCCCACTGACACCGCCGAGGGCGACGTCGACGCCGCGATGGCAGCCGCGGAGGTGACCGTCGAGGAGACGTACACCACCGCCATGTACCACAACAACCCGATGGAGCCGCACGCCACGACGGCCCTGTGGGACCCGGCGGGTGACGGCTTCCTCACCCTGTGGGACTCCACACAGGGCGTCCATGCGACGCGTGCCGCCATGGCGTCGGTGTTCGGTCTCGATGAAGCGCGGGTCCGGGTCGTCTGCCCCTACGTCGGAGGAGGGTTCGGGTCCAAGGGGCAACCGCACGTCAACGTGGTGCTCGCCGCGCTGGCCGCACGCGCGGTCCCCGGCCGGCCCGTGCGGCTGGCCCTGACCCGGCAGCAGATGTTCTCCCTCGCCGGCTACCGCACGCCGACCATCCAGCGGTGCCGCCTCGGTGCCGACCGGGACGGCACGCTCACCGCACTCGCGATCGACGTGGTCGAACAGACGTCACGCATCAAGGAGTTCGCCGAGCAGACCGGTGTCCCCGCGCGCATGATGTACGCCTCGCCGAACCGGCGGACCACGCACCGGCTCGCCGCCCTCGACGTCCCGGTGCCGTCCTGGATGCGCGCCCCCGGCGAGTGTCCCGGCATGTTCGGCCCCGAGGTGGCCATGGACGAGCTGGCCGAGTGCCTGGGCATCGACCCGATCGAACTGCGGATCCGTAACGAGCCCCGCGTCGAACCCGGCTCGGGCAAGCCGTTCTCCACCCGCAACCTCGTCGGCTGCTTGCGGGAGGGCGCCGTGCGGTTCGGCTGGTCGGAACGCGACCCGCGGCCCGGCGCGCGCCGCCGCGGCGATTGGCTGGTCGGCACGGGCGTCGCCACCTCCACCTACCCGGTCGCCCGCATGCCGAAGTCGACTGCGACGATCCGGCGGGAAGGGGACCGCTACGTCGCCGAGATCGGTGCCGCCGACCTCGGAACCGGTACGTGGACCACGCTGCCGCAGATCGCCGCGGACGCGCTCGGCGTACCGGTGGATAGCGTGGACGTGCGAATCGGTGACACCGACTACCCGATGGCGTCGGTGGCCGGGGGTTCCTCGGGAATGACGACGTGGGGCTCGGCCGTTGTCGAGGCCGCGCGCGCCTTCCGCACCAAATACGGGACCGCGCCGCTGGACGGGGACGAGGCGTCCGGCACCGTCGGCCCGCCCGACGACCGCTACGCGATGCACGCCTTCGGGGCGCAGTTCGCCGAGGCGCACGTCCACAGGGACACGGGCGAGGTGCGGGTGCCGCGCCTGCTGGGCGTGTTCGCCACCGGCCGGATCATCAACCCGCGCACGGCGCGGTCGCAGTTCATCGGCGGGATGACCATGGGACTGTCGATGGCGCTGCACGAGAAGAGCGTGCTCGATCCCCGCACCGGTCATGTCGTCAACCACGACTTCGCGGAGTATCATATTACGGCCAACGCGGACGTTGACGAGATTGAGGCGCACTGGCTCCCCGAGCACGATCCCCACGCCAACGCCATGGGCTCCAAGGGCATCGGGGAGATCGGCATCGTCGGCACGGCCGCCGCGGTGTCGAACGCGGTGTGGCACGCCTGCGGCGTGCGCGTACGAGACCTGCCGATCACGCTGGACAAGGTCCTGCACGCGTTGGAGGCGCAGTCCGAGCGATGACCCCGCCGTCCGGGTCCTGTGAGGTCCCCCTGCGCGCACGCCGCCATGGGTACGGCAGTCACCGCGAGCGAATCCGCGGACGCGGGTTCCGCGGCCCGCCGGGGGCGGCGCGGGCGCGAGGCGCTCGGCGCGACCAGAATGGGTCGCATGACCGACCGGGCCGGCAAGCGCGAGCTTCAAGTCGGCACCTGGCAGTACGGCGTCTCGGCGCCAAGGTGGAGTGACGCCGGTGCAGGGTGTGGCGCCGCAGCAGCGGGTGGCGTTCTGGTGCCCCGGGTGCCGGCGCGGGCCGGGGCCCGAGTAGGCCGGGGCTGCTCAGGTCGGGGAGCCGGCCGCGGCGCCGGTGGCCAGTTCGGTGCCCCAGCGGTCGATCGCGGCTTGCAGGTCCAGTGCCCGCATGCCGCCCTGCTCGTCGCCGGTGGGCCAGTCCTCGCGCGGCACCCGCCACATCACCTCGAACTCGTTGCCGTCCGGGTCCTTGGCGTAGAAGGACTTGGAGACGATGTGGTCGGTGGCGCCGACCAGCGCGCCGCGCTCGGCCAGCTCGCGACCGATCTCGGCCAGCTCGCCGAGGGTGCCGACCTCCCAGGCGAGGTGGTAGAGGCCCACCCGGCCGGGCTGCGGCCCCGGAGCGCCGGCGCCGATCGCGAACAGCCCGAGGTCGTGGTCGTTGAGGGTCTCCTCGGCGCTCAGGAAGGCGGCTCGCCCGGGGATCTCCACATCGACCTTGAAGCCGAGCACCTCGGTGTAGAAGGCGACGGAGGTCGCGATGTCGCGGATGTAGAGCACCGCGTGGTTCAGGCGGCGAACGGGCATGTCGGTCTCCTTGCCGGATGGGCTCGGGCGGTGCCGGATGGGTCGGACGTCAGATCTAGTTCAAATTTGAACCTCGACTCCTTGACCATACCCTGTCGTTCGAATTTGAACAACGATGGTGACGACAGCACTGATGCCAGGGTCTCGCGGTCAGAGGGCGCCGACCAGCAGGGCGGCGGCGGAGCCGAAGAAGAGCAGCATCACACCGATCCAGAACACGGTGAGACCCTTGGCCACCAGCGCGGCGCGGCCCGGATGGGTGATCCGGGCGAAGTCCGGTCCCAGGCGGCAGCGCGCCGCCGTCAGCAGGGACAGCAGGCCGGCGCAGAGCACGGCCAGCGTGATGCAGAACCCCATCAGGTACCCGGCCACGCCGGCGGTGTCCGGTTGGCGGCAGTCGTGCGCCCGGCAGAGCACCTGCACGCTCTGGTCGGGCGAGTAGGAGCGGGGCATCTCGTCGAGCCGGGCCGACCAGTCGCCCCGGTCGGCGTGGACCGTCCCCCAGCAGCTGGTCGTGAAGGTCCTGCCGTCCTTGGAGGTGACGCACCTCTGCACCTGGAACGTCGCCTCGTCGCCGACCAGCCCCGCGTCCAGGACCGCCTGTTGGACGCAGAACGCGCTGCCGAGCCCGCCGACTCCGGTGGCCAGGGTCCCCGTGGCCGCGTACTTGAGCCCGGCAGCCGCCCCGCCGTCCCGCGATCCCATTGCCCCGTACCCCGCTCATCCGTGCCGCTGGATCAACGGAGGGTAGCGCGGCTCCGGTCTGCGCAGGGGTGCGGGGGTTGACACCGCCGCAGCGGTGGCACGCACTCCCGGGCACCGGCGGCGGGCAATCAGGCGTAGGCGTCGCCCCGCTCGGCGCTGCACCCCTCGCGAGCGGGACGGAAGCGGGGCTGCGGTGCTGCGGGCGGCGCTGTCCCGGCGGACGTGCGCCGCGCCGGGCGCGCACCGGTGCCCGCACGCACCGCACCGCCGCCGGTCCGGGTGGATCCGGGGTCGGCGGCGGTGCGGTCGGGTGTGCGGTCAGGCCAGGGTCAGTGGTCGTCCCAGTGGCCCGCGTGGGCGGCGTGGCGGTGCCCGTCGTGCACGTAGTCGACATGGTCGCCGTG
Organism: Kitasatospora humi; assembly: GCF_020907985.1. Taxonomy (GTDB): domain Bacteria; phylum Actinomycetota; class Actinomycetes; order Streptomycetales; family Streptomycetaceae; genus Kitasatospora; species Kitasatospora humi. Next base: position 119,437 of record NZ_JAJJPA010000016.1, read on the forward strand.
CGGGACGGCCGTGTGGCCGCAGCCCTCGCCGTGGCGGTGGGCGTGGCCGGCGTGCTCGACGTGGGCCGGTGCCTCGCACTCGTCGACGTGACCGTCGTGGACGCGGTGCAGGTGGCCGTCGTGCACGTAGTCGACGTGATCGGCGTGCGGGACGGCGGTGTGGCCGCAGCCCTCGCCGTGCTTGTGGTCGTGTGAGCCGTGGGTCTGGTGGTCGACTGGGGTGCTCATGGTGTCCGCCCTCTCCTCCCTCTCCTCTACTGCTGACAAAGCTAGTCATTCTGGACGAAAACGGTCGACGAATCGCCGGTGATCGTCCTGAGCGGAGCGGGAGGCGGCAGTTCGCTTCAAATTTGAACGGCCGACTACAGTGGCCCCCATGGCAGAGACCCGCTGGCTGGACGAGGTGGAGATGGCGGCCTGGCGCGGCTTCGTGGCGGCGAGCAACCTGGTCGCGCGCCGGTTGGAGCAGCAGCTGAAGGACGAGGCCGGGCTGTCGCACCCGCAGTACGAGGTACTGGTGCACCTCTCGGCCGCCCCCGAGCGTGCCATGCGGATGACCGAGCTGGCCGACCGCCTGATCACTTCCAAGAGCGGTCTCACCTACCAGATCGCCCAGCTGGAGAAGGCGGGTCTGGTGGGTCGGCGGTCCTGTGCGAGCGATGTGCGCGGGGTGTTCGCCTACCTCACCGACCGGGGGATGGCCGTGCTGCGCGAGGCGGCACCCGGACACGTGGCGGCCGTGCGGGAGGCGCTGATCGATGTGCTGGACCGCGAGCAGCTCACGGTGCTGGCCGAAGCACTGGGCCAGGTGGCCGGCCGGCTGCGCTGAGCCGGACGAGCCAAGGTGACAGTCCGTCAGCACGACTCCATCCGTGCGGCGTTGTCGCTCCACCCTGGGGTGGAGATTCGCGGCTCCACCCGCCGGGTCGATCCCTCCGGCTTCCCGGTCGCGCATGCTGGAGGCAGCTGAGGACCAGTCAGGTCCTCCCGGTCCCCGATGCGAAGGGGGAGTGCGCCATGGTCCGTACGGCCATCGGCAGGATGACGGGAGCGGTGGCCGCCGCGGTCACGCTGCTCGTGGGCGGCCTGGTCGGCGCCGCCAGCCCCGCTGCCGCCGCTGACGGCGGCGGGTTCGCGAGCCCGGCGAGCGCCCGGGCCTGCCTCGCCCGCACGGGTCTCGGGCGGGTGCAGGGCGTGGCCAGGGGTGCGGTCTGCGCCTACCTCGGCGTGCCGTACGCGGCGCCGCCCACCGGCGCCCGGCGGTTCCGGCCTCCCGCCCCGCCCTCGCCCTGGCCGGGCACGCTGGCGGCGAGCACGGCCAAGCCGGGGTGTCCGCAGGACCTGAGCGTCGGCAGTGGCGTCGGCGTGGAGGACTGCCTGTACACCCAGATCTGGCAGCCGCGCACCGGCGGCGGCCGCAAGCCGGTCATGGTGTTCCTGCACGGCGGCGCCGACGAGTTGGGCGCCGCGAACGAGCCGGACTTCGACGGCTCGGCGCTGGCGGCGCGCGGGGACGCGGTCGTGGTCAGCGTCGACTACCGGCTCGGGTTGCTCGGGTGGACCGAGCTCGGCGGCATTGACGCCCGCTATGCCGGCTCCGGCAACAACGGGCTGCGCGACGAGGTCGCGGCCCTCACCTGGGTGCGGCAGCAGATCGCCGCGTTCGGCGGCGATCCGGGGCGGGTCACCGTCTTCGGGCAGTCGGCGGGGGCGATCTCGATCTCCGCCATGCTGGCCGGCGACCACCCCGAGCGGCTGTTCCAGCACGCGGTCGTGGAGAGCGGGCCGGGCTACCTGGTGCACACCCGGCAGTACGCGCAGGACGCCGCCGCACACGTGCTGGCCGCCGGAAACGTCACCGGCGTGGCCCAGTTGGCGGCGATGAGCACCGATCAGCTGCTCCAGCTCCAGCAGAAGGCCCAGCAGGGCGTCTCGGGTCCGGCGGACGCGCTCTTCTTCGGCCCGTACATCGACGGCACGCTGATCCCCGGCCCGGTGGTGGACCGGATCGCGGCCGGCAGCGCGCGCCGGGTCGACGTGATGCTCGGCACCACCGAGAACGAGACCGACTACTGGGCGCTCTTCGACCCCCGGGTGTTGGACCTGCCGCTGTCCGCCTACCGCAGCTTCCCCGCCGTGCTGGCCGACCGGAAGCAGCAGATGTACCAGGTGTACGCGGCCGACCGGCCGGGCCTGCCCCCGGGCCGGGTGGTCAACGCGATGCTCACCGACCAGGTCTTCCGAGTGCCCACCCTGCGGATGGCCGAGGCACAGGCCCGTTGGCGGCCCACCCACGTCTACCGGTTCGACTGGCACGTCCCGTACGTCGCGGGGCTGCCCGAGGCCCAGAACCTCGGCGCCATGCACACCGAGGAGGTGCCGTTCGTCCTCGGCAACCTGGAGCTGGGCGCCTACCCGCGCGGTGCCGCGACGCTGGCCGCCGAGCGGAGTCAACTCACCGCGCTCTCCCAGGACATGATGGATGCCTGGGCTGCCTTCGCGCGGACCGGTTCGCCGGGCTGGCCGAGCTACACCCCGGCGGCGCGGACCACCAAGCTCTGGGACGTGCCCGAGCGGCTGCGGAACGCGCCGCAGGACAACGAACGCGTGCTGTGGGACGACTACTCCTTCCCCGCTTGGAGCCTGGAGCCCTGGGCGGCGCAGGGCTGATCGACGGCCGGGCACGGGCCCGTGCCCAATGGGCGCCCGCCCGAGGGGCACGGGCCCGCCGCACCGGGTGCGCGTCCGAGGGGCACGGGCCTGCCGCACCGGGTGCGCGTCCGAGGGGCACGGGCCCGCCGCCCCACCGGGCATGCGCCGGGTGCCGTGCTGCGCGGGGGCCGGTCCGGCGGGGTCCGAGGAGGAGGAAGCGGTACGACGGCGCCCGCAGCACCAGGAGCAGCAGGACCACCGGCACGGCGCAGACGGTCATCACGACCAGGGCGCGCGGCTCCGCACCCCTGGTCAACGGAGTGAGGACCGGAGTTCTCATCGAACGGGATTTCGGACGATGCCGCCCGCTCCGCCGGATGGGCTCGCGCCATCGGGTGAGCCGACGGACTGTCGGCACGGCTCGGCGGGTCGGGCGGACGACGATCGGCGCAGGCCGGGCCCGCCCTCCCTCCTTGCGGGCGGCCGGGAGGTTGGTATGCGAATCCTGCTCGTCGCGTCGGCGTTCAACAGTCTCACCCAGCGCACCTTCGCTGAACTCGCCGACCGGGGGCACCAGTTGGAGGTTGCGACACTGGCCGGCGATGCGGCCCTGCGCGATCGCGTGCTGCGCGCCGCCGTGGCGCGGCACCGGCCCGACCTGGTGGTCGCACCGATGCTGAAGAGCGCGCTGCCGGCGGACGTCTGGTCGCGGCACACCTGTCTCATCGTGCACCCGGGGCCGCCGGGCGACCGCGGACCGTCCTCGCTGGACTGGGCGATCGAGGAAGGCGCGTGGGGTTGGGGGGTGACGGTCCTGCAGGCCAACGCCGAGATGGACGCCGGTGCCGTCTGGGCGTGGGCGTCCTGTCCGGTGCCGCCGGTCGGCAAGAGCGACCTGTACCGCAACGAGGTGTCGGACGCGGCGCTGCGGGCCCTGCTGCTGGCCATCGACCGCTACGCCGCCGGGGACTGGGAGCCCCACGTGCAGCGGGCCGAAGCGGCCGTGGTGCGGCCGTACTTCGACCAGACGCGCCGTCGGATCGACTGGCAGCACGACCCGACCGAAGTGGTGCTGCGCAAGCTGCGCGCCGCCGCCTCCCAGCCAGGTGTGCTGGACCAACTGGCAGGTCGTGAATGGTACTTGCACGGCGGTCATGCGGAGGACGAACTAAGGGGAGCGCCAGGGGAGTTGCTGGCCACCCGGGCGGGCGCGGTGTGCCGGGCGACCAGCGACGGCGCGGTCTGGATCCCGGAGCTGCGGGCCCGGCGGCTGCCCGGGGAGCCGCCCTCGGTCAAGCTGCCCGCCACCGTGGCGCTGGCCGACCGGATCGCCGGGCTGCCGGCCTGCCCGGTGCCGCCGGACGCCCCCGACGGGCGCTGGCGCGACATCCGCTACCGCGAGCACGGCCCGGTCGGGGTGCTGTCCTTCGCCTTCCCCGGCGGCGCGATGAGCACCGACCAGTGCCGCCGGCTGCTGGCCGCCTACCGGCAGGCGTGCACCCGGCCGACCACGGTGCTGGTGCTGGGCGGTGAGCGCGACTTCTTCTCCAACGGGATCCACCTGGGAGTGATCGAGGCCGCCGCCGACCCGGCGCAGGAGTCCTGGGACAACCTCAACGCCATGGACGACCTGGTGGAAGCCGTGCTGACCACCACCGACCGGCTGGTGGTGGCGGCACTGGGCGGCAATGCCGCGGCCGGCGGCGTGATGCTGGCGCTGGCGGCCGACCAGGTCTGGTGCCGCGACGGCGCGGTGCTCAACCCGCACTACCGGCTGATGGGGCTGTACGGCTCGGAGTACTGGACGTACCTGCTGCCGCGCCGGGTGGGTGCGACCACGGCGACCCGGCTGATCGACCAGGCGCTGCCGGTCAGCGCCGCCGGCGCACAGCGGCTCGGGCTGGCGGACGAGCTGGTGACGTGCGCGCCGCAGGACTTCGCCGCCGAGGTGGTGGAGCGCGCGGTGCGGCTGGCCGGTGCCGACTCGGTCGTCCGGGCCCGGATCGCCGCGAAGAAGGCGGTCCGCGAAGCCGACGAGTCGGTGCGCCCGCTGGCCGCCTACCGCGCGGCGGAGCTGGATCGGATGCACCGGATCTTCTTCGATCCGGCCGCGTCCTACCACCAGCTCCGGCGGGCCTTCGTCCGGAAGGAAGCGCGCGGCGCGGCACCGGTCGGGCAGCGGATCTCGTCACCATCGGTGGCCGGCGTCCCCGGATCGGCTGCGTTCGGTGACGCATCGAAGCCCGGTGTGCCCAAAGCTGGTGGGGACACCCGCACACTCGTCTCCCACCTCCCCGAGGAAGCCACTCCATGACCGACCCGACCACGGCGCCGACCGCCACCGAGGAGCCGGTGATCCACGTCCTCTGGATCAACGCCGGCCTGAGCTGCGACGGCGACTCCGTCGCACTGACCGCGGCCACCCAGCCCAGCATCGAGGAGATCGCCCTCAGTGCGCTGCCGGGCCTGCCGAAGGTCGCGGTGCACTGGCCGCTGATCGACTACGAGTGCGGTCCGGTGCAGGGCGCCGACACCTTCATCGAATGGTTCTTCAAGGGCGAACGCGGTGAGATCGATCCGTTCGTCCTGGTGGTCGAGGGGTCGATCCCCAATGAGTCGATCAAGGAGGAGGGCTACTGGTGCGGGTTCGGTGACGACCCCGCGACCGGCCAGCCGATCACCACCAGTGAGTGGCTCGACCGGCTGGCGCCCAAGGCCCTGGCCGTGGTGGCGATCGGCACCTGCGCCACCTACGGCGGCATCCACGCGATGGCCGGGAACCCGACCGGCGCCATGGGCGTGCCCGACTACCTGGGCTGGGACTGGAAGTCGAAGGCGGGCATCCCGATCGTCTGCGTGCCCGGCTGCCCGATCAAGCCCGACAACTTCGCCGAGACGCTGACCTACCTGCTGCACCAGGCCGCCGGGTCGGCCCCGATGATCCCGCTGGACGAACAGCTGCGCCCCACCTGGCTGTTCGGCGCCACCGTGCACGAGGGCTGCGACCGGGCCGGCTACTACGAGCAGGGCCAGTTCGCCGATGCCTACGACTCGCCGCAGTGCCTGGTGCGACTGGGCTGCTGGGGCCCGGTGGTGAAGTGCAACGTCCCCAAGCGCGGCTGGATGGACGGCCTCGGCGGCTGCCCCAACGTCGGCGGCATCTGCATCGGCTGCACCATGCCGGGGTTCCCCGACAAGTTCATGCCGTTCATGGACCAGCCACCCGGTGCCACCGTCTCCACCGGTGCCAGCACCGCCTACGGCACGCTGATCCGCAAGCTGCGGTCCGTCACGGTCGACACGTTGGACAAGGAGCCCAAGTGGCGCCACGCCGGCGAGAAGCTGACCACGGGTTACGGCAAGCCCTGGTGAGCAGGCCCGTGAAGCACCGGCGCGGGACCTCGACCCGGCTTCCCGCGCCGTCCCCCGTACGACTCCGAGCTTGAGGAAAGGGCACGGCAGACACGATGGCACCGACGACGAAGGCGGCCGGAAACGGCAGCGGCCTGGTGGAGATGTCCTGGGATCCGATCACCCGGATCGTGGGCAGCCTCGGCATCCACACGAAGATCGACTTCAAGCAGAAGCGGGTTGCCGAGTGCTACAGCACCTCGTCGGTCTTCCGGGGGTACAGCGTCTTCATGCGCGGCAAGGACCCGCGCGACGCGCACTTCATCACCAGCCGGATCTGCGGCATCTGCGGTGACAACCACGCCACCTGCTCGGTGTACGCGCAGAACATGGCGTACGGCGTGAAGCCGCCGAACCTCGGCGAGTGGCTGATCAACCTCGGCGAGGCGGCCGAGTTCATGTTCGACCACAACATCTTCCAGGAGAACCTGGTCGGGGTGGACTACTGCGAGCGGATGGTCAAGGAGACCAACCCCGGCGTCCTGGAGCTCGCCGAGCGCACCCCGGCCCCGCACGCCGGCGACCACGGATACAAGACCATCGCCGACATCATGCGCTCGCTCAACCCCCTGGAGGGCGAGTTCTACCGGGAGGCGCTGCAGGTCAGCCGCTACACCCGGGAGATGTTCTGCCTGATGGAGGGCCGCCACGTGCACCCCTCCACGCTCTACCCCGGCGGCACCGGCACCATCGCCTCGGTGCAGCTCTTCACGGACTACCTGAGCCGGCTGATGCGCTACGTCGAGTTCATGAAGCGGGTGGTGCCGCTCCACGACGACCTGTTCGACTTCTTCTACCAGGCCCTGCCCGGCTACGAGGAGGTCGGCCGCCGGCGGGTGCTGCTCGGCTGCTGGGGGGCCCTCAACGACCCCGAGTACTGCGACTTCACCTACCGCAACATGACCGACTGGGGCCGGCGGATGTTCGTCACCCCCGGCGTGGTGGTGGACGGCAAGCTGGTCACCAACGACCTCACCCGGATCAACCTGGGCATCCGGATCCTGCTCGGCAGCTCCTACTACCAGGACTGGGAGGGCAAGGAGCAGTTCGTCACCCACGACCCGCTCGGCAACCCGGTCGACCCGCGCCACCCGTGGAACCAGCACACCATCCCGGCCCCGCAGAAGCGGAACTTCGACGACAAGTACAGCTGGGTGATGTCGCCGCGCTGGTTCGACGGCAAGGACCACCTGCCGCTGGACACCGGCGGCGGCCCGATCGCCCGGCTCTGGTCGACCGCGCTCTCCGGCCTGGTGGACATCGGCTACGTCAAGGCGACCGGCCACAGCGTGGTCATCAACCTGCCCAAGACGCTCACCAAGCCGGAGACCACCTTCGAGTGGAAGATCCCGCAGTGGAGCAACGCGCTGGAGCGCAACCGGGCCCGCACCTACTTCCAGGCCTACACGGCCGCCGCCGCACTGCACTTCGCCGAGAAGGGGCTGGCCGAGGTTCGGGCCGGACGGACCCGCACCTGGGAAAAGTTCGAGGTCCCCGAGGAGGGTCTGGGCGTCGGCTTCACCGAGGCGGTCCGCGGCGTGCTCTCGCACCACCTGGTGATCCGCGGCGGCAAGATCGCCAACTACCACCCGTACCCGCCGACCCCGTGGAACGCCAGCACCCGCGACACCCTCGGCACCCCGGGCCCCTACGAGGACGCCGTGCAGAACACCCCGATCTTCGAGGAGAACACCCCGGAGAACTTCAAGGGCATCGACATCATGCGGGCCGTGCGCAGCTTCGACCCCTGCCTGCCCTGCGGGGTCCACATGTACCTGGGCCAGGGCCGCACCGTGCGGGCCGAGCACGTGCCCACCGGCCTGAGCGGGCTGGGCGGATGAGCGCCCCCGTCCAGGCCCGGGTGGACCCGGTACGGACCGCGCGACGGATCGAGGACTTGCTGGACCGGCTGTCCGGCGACCCGGAGGTGTCCGCAGTCGGCGATCAACTGGTGCGCGCGCTCATGGAGTTCTACGGTGCCGGACTGGCCAGGATCGTTCAACTGGTCGGCGCCGCCACGGTGAGCCGCACCCTGGTGGACGACGAGCTGGTGGCGCACCTGCTCGCCCTGCACGACCTGCACCCGGAGGAGCTGCCCGCCCGGATCGCCCGGGCGCTGGCCGGCCAGGGCGTCGAGGTGCTGGGGTTCGACGGGGGCACCCTGCGGATCCGCGCCGGCGGTGGTGGTTGCGGTTGCGGCAGCACCGCGGATGCCACCCGCGAGGCGGCGCTGGCCGCACTGGCCGGCCTGGCACCGGAGGTGACGGCGGTGGATCTGGCGGCCGAGCCACCAGCGCTCCTGCAGATCGGCACCCGCCCGCCGGGCAGTGGCTCATGACGGCCGGGCTGCGCCGCTTCCTGGCGCCCCGCGCGCCCGAGCCGGAGCGCTGCGGGCTGTGCGCCGCCGTGCTGGCCGAGCACGGACACCGCCACCTGGTCGACACCGAGCGGCGCTCGCTGGCCTGCGCCTGCACCCCGTGTGGCCTGCTCTTCGAGCAGTCCGGCACGCGGCACGGCCGCTACCGGTTGGTGCCCGACCGCTACCTGACGGACAGCCGACTTGAGGTGAGCTGGGAGCGGCTGCAGATCCCGGTCGGCGTGGCCTTCTTCTTCCGCAACAGCAGCCTGGACCGGCTGGTCGCGCTCTACCCGGGTCCGGCCGGGGCCACCGAGAGCGAGCTCGACCCGGACACCTGGCAGGCGGTGCTGGCCGGGACCAGGCTGGCCGGCCTGCTGGAGCCGGACGTGGAGGCCCTGCTGCTGCGCCGCACCCGCGACGGCATCTCCTGCCACCTGGTGCCGATCGACGTCTGCTACCAGCTGGTTGGACGAATGCGCCTGCACTGGAAGGGATTCGACGGAGGCGCGCGGGCCCAGGCCGAGCTGGCCGACTTCTTCGGCCACGTCGCCGCCCGGGCCAAGGTGCTGGAGGAGGTGGCATGACGCAGTTCGGTTTCCGCTGCACCGGAGTCCGGGCCGACCGCTATGCCGCCGGACCGACCCTGGTGTTCCGGCTTCGGATCACCGCCGAGCCGCAGGCCCGGGTCCACGCGATGGCCTTGCGCTGCCAGCTGCGGATCGAACCGGCCCGCCGCGGCTACCGGGAGGACGAGGAAGCCGGCCTCGCCGACCTGTTCGGCGACCGGTCGCGCTGGGCCACCACGCTGAAGCCGCTGAGGTTCGCCGACATCGCGCTGATGGTCCCCGGGTTCACCGGGGAGGGCGAGGCGGACCTGGTGGTGCCGTGCAGCTACGACCTGGACATCGCCGCCACCCGGTACTTCGACGCGCTGCGCCGGGGCGAGCTGCCACTGCTGCTGCTCTTCTCCGGCACCGCGTTCACCGGTGCGGGCGGCTACCGGATCGAGCCGGTGCCCTGGGACCTGGAAACGCGCTGCGCGGTGCCGGTCGCGGTCTGGCGCGAGATGATCGACCAGCACTTCCCCGGCTGCGGCTGGCTGCGGCTGCCCCGGGCCACCATGGACGACCTGCTGGCCTACCGCTCCCGGCAGGCGCTGCCCGGCTGGGAGTCGACGGTCCGGCAGCTGCTCACCGACGCCGACGCGGCCCAAGGAGCCCTACGATGACCGCCTCCATGCTCACCCCGCAGATCGAGGCCCGGTTCGCCGCCGTCCGGCAGCTGGCCGACGCTGTGCTCTTCGAGGGGTACGTGCTCTACCCGTACCGGGCCTCCGCCGCGAAGAACCGGCTGCGCTGGCAATTCGGAGTGCTCGCACCGCCCAACTGGGGAATCGGGCACGGCGAGCACAGCAGCCAGCGCACCGAGTGCCTGCTGGAGCCCTGCGGTGACGCCATGCTCTTCGCGGAGCTGCGGTTCCTGCGCGCCCAGCGGCGCACGGTGCAACGCGCCGAATCCTCCGGCGAGTTCACGACGGTGGACGAACTGGAGCTGCCCGACCGGGTGTTGACACCCTGGGACGAGGGAGTCGAGGAGCACGTCCAAGTCGCCCTGCCGGTCGCCGACCTGGCCGATCAGCCGCGGATCCTGCCGTTCTCCCGGCCCGCCGGGGAGGAGACGGAGGAGGTCCTGGACGGGGACGGCCGGCCGGTCGGGCGACTGGTCCGCCGCCGCGCCGAACTGACCGGCGAACTGCGGATCAGCTGCGTGGAACTCCCCGGTCCCTACGGCGTGCGGAAGTTGACCGTCGAAGTGGCCAACACCGCGGCCTGGCAACCGGATCCGGACGCCGACCGGGAAGCGGCCCTGCCGCGCTCACTGGTCTGCGCCCATCTGCTGCTCGGCCTGGACCGCGGCCGGTTCCTGTCACCCACCGACCCGCCCGAGTGGGCCAGGCCCGCCACCGCCGACTGCGCCAACGCCCACACCTGGCCGGTGCTGGCCGGCGAGCCGGGCAGTGACGACCTGCTGCTCTCCGCCCCGATCATCCTGGAGGACCACGCGGCGATCGCCCCGGAGAGCCCCGGCGTGCTCTACGATGCGCTGGAGATCGACGAGATCCTCACCCTGCGCACCGCGGCGCTGACCGACCGGGAGAAGCGCGAGGCCCGGGGCACCGACGCCCGCGCCGCCGCGGTGATCGAACTCGCCGACACCCTGCCTCCCCAGGTGATGGAGCGCCTGCACGGAGCGGTCCGCTCGCTGCGCGAGACCACCGAGCCGGCGGCGGCAGCCGACCCGGAGGGCGCGCTGGAGCGGCTGCTCTCACCCGACACTCCCTGGTGGGACCCGGAAGCCGACGCCGGCGTCGACCCGCAGCGGGACACCGTGCTGGTGGACGGCCAGGCGATCGGAGCGGGCAGCCGGGTGCTGCTGCGGCCCGGTCAGCGGCGCACCGACGCCCAGGACCTCTTCCTGCAGGGCCGCAGCGCCCTGGTCGAGGCCGTGCTGCACGACGTGGACGGCGGCGTGCACCTGGCCGTCACCGTCGACGGCGACCCCGGCGCGGACATCCGCCGCGAACAGGGCCGCTTCCTCTACTTCCAGCCGGACGAGGTGGCCCCGGTGGTGGAGACATGACCGGGGCGGCAAGGATCCTGATCGCCGGGGTCGGGAACATCTTCCTCGGCGACGACGGCTTCGGCGTCGAGGTGGTCCGCCGGCTGGCGGCCGAACCGCTGCCCGAGCACGTGGAGGTGGCGGACATCGGAGTCCGCGGAGTGCACCTCGCCTACCAACTGCTGGACGGCTACGACACGCTCGTCCTGGTCGACGCGACCGCCCGGCGCGGCGAGCCCGGCACGCTCTACCTGATCGAGCCGGACGGCAGCGCCGCCGTCGGGCCGTACGCGGCCGTGCTGGACGGCCACCGGATGACCCCGGACGCGGTGCTGGGGTTGATCGCCTCATTGTGCGCGGGCACCGGCACCGCGCCGCCGAGGCGCATCGTGGTGGTCGGTTGCGAACCGGCCTGCCTCGACGAAGGCCTGGGGCTCAGCGCGCCGGTCGCGGCGGCGGTGCCGGGCGCCGTCGAGCTGGTCCACCGGCTGCTCGCGCCCGACGCGGCCGCAACCCCGCCTACCCAGCTCGCGACCGGTGCGGCCGCCGACGGTTGAGAGGAGGAGAACCGATGATGAAGTGCACGCTCAAGGCGCTGATCGTGGCCGGTCTGGCCTGGGCCGCCGTCCAGCTGGCGCCGGAGGTGAAACGCTACCTGCGGATCCGCGCCATGTGACGGGGCGTCAGGAACGGGGCGCCGCCTGGTACGAACGGGCTACGGTGCGGCGCGGCAGCCGCGCGGCGACCGTCCTGGAGTCCTGTAATGGTTCCCGCGCGGCCCCTGGAGCAGCCGGCCGCGCGGGAAGGGCACGATGCACGAGATGTCGATCGCCATGGCCGTCGTCGGCCAGGTGGAGGAGGCCGCCCTGGCGGCCGGCGCCACCGCCGTCCGGTCGGTGCTGCTCCAGGTCGGTGAACTGGCCGGCGTGGTGCCGGGGGCGCTCGACTTCTGCTTCCACCTCGCCTGCGCCGACACCGTCCTCGCCGACTGCGAGCTTGCCATCGAAGCGGTGCCGGGGCGGGCCCGGTGCGCCCCCTGCGCCCGCGACTGGCCGGTCGGCCTGCCGCCGAGCCTGAGCTGCCCGCAGTGCGGCACGCCCACCGCCGAACTGCTCGCCGGCCGCGAGCTGCAGATCGTCAGCGTGCGGTGGGAGGACGGCGCCGCACCCACCGACACCCCCGAGCCCGCCCTCCAGGAGCGCTGAACCATGTGCCGTGTGGTCGACCTGCAGCAGGCTGTCCTCGCCAAGAACGACATCGCCGCGCGGCGGTTGCGCGACCGGCTGGCGGCCCGCGGCACCACGGTCGTCAATCTGCTCTCCAGCCCGGGGAGCGGCAAAACGGCCCTACTGGAAGCCGAGTTGACGGCGGCCCGGCAGCGCGGCATCAAAGTGGCGGCCCTCACCGCCGACCTCGCCACCGAGAACGACGCCCAGCGCCTGGCCCGCTCCGGCGCGCCCGTCAAGCAGGTGCTGACCGACGGGCTCTGCCACCTGGAAGCCGAGATGCTGGCCGGCCACCTGGACGGCTGGCTGCCCGACGGCACCGCGCTGCTCTTCGTGGAGAACGTCGGCAACCTGGTCTGCCCGGCCTCCTACCAACTCGGTGAGTCGCTGCGGGTGGCGCTCGCCTCGGTGACCGAGGGCGAGGACAAGCCACTGAAGTACCCGACCGCGTTCGGGCTGGCCAACCTGGTGGTGGTCACCAAGACCGACATCGCCGAGGCGGTCGGCTTCGACGAGGCCGCCTTCCGGGCCAATGTGCAGCAGATCAACCCGGGGGTGGAGGTCCTGCTGACCGCCGCCCGGACCGGTGCGGGCGGCGGCCTGCTGCTGGAGCGCGCACTCGCGGTGCACGCGGGAGGCGAGGTGCACCTGCCGGCGCTGGCCCGCACCACCCACCCCGGTGAACCGGCCGGCAGCCACGGGCCGCACGAGCACCACGGTCACCCGCACCCCGCCGAACCGGCCGGCAGCCACGGGCCGCACGAGCACCACGGTCACCCGCACCCCGCCGAATCGGCCGGCAGCCACGGGCCGCACGAGCACCACGCCGCCCACCCGCACCCCGCCCCGGCGCCGCTGAGGTGACGGCCGTTCGGCCCACCGCCGCGGCGACGGTGGAACGCCGCCGGGTCACCGTCCAGGGGGTGGTGCAGGGCGTCGGCTTCCGGCCCTTCGTCTACAGCCTCGCCACCGGCCTGGGCCTGGCCGGACAGGTCGAGAACACCGGCGAGGGCGTGCTCGCCGAGGTCGAGGGACCACCCGAGGTCCTGGGCCGGTTCTGCGCCCTGCTCGCCGACCAGGCGCCGCCGCTCGCGGTGGTCGACACCGTCCACTACGAGACCCTGCCGCCGCGCGGCGGCGCGGGTTTCGCGATCCTCGCCTCGGAGCACGCCGGGCAGGCCCGCACCCTGGTGGCACCCGACACCGCGACCTGCGCCGACTGCCTGGCCGAGCTCCGAGACCCGGCCGACCGGCGCCACCGGCACCCGTTCATCACCTGCACGCACTGCGGTCCGCGCTTCACCATCGTCACCGGCCTGCCCTACGACCGGGCGATGACCACGATGGCCGGATTCCCGATGTGCGAGGCATGCGCCCGCGAGTACGCCGATCCGGCTGACCGGCGCTTCCACGCCCAGCCGATCGCCTGCCCGGACTGCGGGCCCCGGCTTCGACTGCTAACCGCCCTGGGAGAAGCGGTCGTTGACGATCCGATCGGCGAAGCCAGGCGCCTGCTGGGTGCCGGAGCCATCCTCGCGGTCAAGGGGCTGGGCGGCTACCACCTGGCCTGCGACGCCCGCGATCCGGACGCCGTGGCCCGGCTGCGCCACCGCAAGGCGCGCGGTGCCAAGCCGTTCGCGCTGATGGCCGCCGACCTGGCCGAGGTCGCCGAGCTGGTCCACCTCGGGCCGGAGGAGACCGCGCTGCTCACCGGGAAGGCGCGGCCGATCGTGCTGCTGCGGCGGCGAGCCGGCACCCCGTCGACGCGGCTGGAGGCCGTCGCCCCCGGCAGCCCCGACCTGGGCGTGATGCTGCCGTACACCCCGCTGCACCACCTGCTGCTCGGCCTGCCCGGCGACCCGCCGGCGCCGCGGCTGCTCGTGATGACCAGCGGCAACCTCTCCGGCGAGCCAATCGTCACCGACGACGCCGAAGCGCTGGAACGCCTCGCCGGGCTGGCCGACGCCTGGCTCACCCACGACCGGCCGATCCACGTGCCCTGCGACGACTCGGTGGTGCGGGTGTGCGACGGGCAGCAGCTCACGCTGCGCCGCTCCCGCGGCTATGCGCCGCTGCCACTGACCCTGCCCTTTCCCGTCCCGGCCACCCTGGCGGTGGGCGGGGACCTCAAGAACGCCTTCTGCCTCGGCCAGGGGCACCGGGCCTGGCTCTCCGGCCACATCGGCGACATGGACGATCTCGCCACCCAGCAGGCCTTCGCCCGGGCCGAGGAGCAACTGGAGTCGATCACCGCCGTGCGGCCCGAGCGGCTGGCGGCCGACCGCCACCCCGGCTACCGCTCCACCGGTTGGGCCAGGCGGCAGGCCGGTGAGCGGCCGCTGCGCCTGGTGCAGCACCACCACGCGCACCTCGCGGCCGCGATGGCCGAGAACGGGCTCGGCGCGGCCGAGCAGGTGATCGGCGTGGCCTTCGACGGCACCGGCTACGGCGACGACGGCGCAGTCTGGGGTGGCGAGTTCATGCTGGCCGGCTACCACCGGTACCAGCGGCTCGCGCACCTCGGCTACGTTCCGCTGCCGGGTGGCGATGCGGCGGTGGAGCGCCCGTACCGGATGGCGCTGGCCCACCTCTGGGCGGCCGGCCTGCCCTGGGATCCGGAGCTGCCCGCGGTTCGCGCCTGTCCGCCCGACGAACTCCGGCTGTTGAGAGCGCAGTTGGATCGCAGCCTGAACTGCGTGCCGACCTCCAGTATGGGACGGCTGTTCGACGCGGTCGCCGCCCTGGCCGGGGTCTGTCAGCGCGCCGGCTACGAGGCGCAGGCCGCCGTCGAGTTGGAGGCCGCGGCGGTGCGCGTCCCGGCAGCCTCGGGCTACGCCTTCGCCTTGCGCGCCGGAGAACCGGTGGTCGCCGACCCCGGGCCGCTGATCGCGGCCGTGGTCGCCGACCAACTGGCGGGTACGGCAGCCGAATTGATCGCCGCACGGTTCCACGAGGCAGTGGCCCGGCTGGTCCGGGCCGTCTGCGTCGACGCCCGCGAGCGCCACGGCCTGGATCAAGTCGCGCTCAGTGGAGGGGTGTTCGCCAACGCGGTGCTGACCTCCCGGTGCGCCGAGCTGCTCCAGGCCGACGGGTTCACCGTACTGCGCCACAAGACGGTGCCGCCGAACGACGGCGGACTCGCGCTGGGCCAGCTGCTGGCGGCGGCTCCGGTGCCACCGGAGCACTGAAAGACCACGGACGACAAGGGAGAGGCCCATGTGCCTTGCGGTGCCCGGCAGAGTGCTGCGGATCGAAGAACGGGACGGCACCAAGATGGCCGACGTCGACTTCGGCGGTGTGATCAAGGAGGTGTGCCTGGAGTACCTGCCGGACCTGGAAGTGGGTGAGTACGCCATCGTCCACGTCGGGTTCGCGCTGCAGCGGCTGGACGAGGAGTCGGCCCGGCGGACGCTGGAGTTGTTCGCCGGACTCGGCATCCTCCAGGAGGAGTTCGGGGACCCGTGGGAGGCGGCCGTGGCCATGGGCCGGACCGCCGGCGGGGCCGAGACCGGAGTGGAAGAGGTGCGGCGATGAAGTACATCGAGGAGTTCCAGGACCCCGAGCTGGCCCAGCGGCTGCTCGACGACATCCGGGCCACGGTCACCAGGCCGTGGGCGCTGATGGAGGTCTGCGGCGGCCAGACGCACACCATCATCCGCCACGGGATCGATCAACTCCTGCCTGACGAGGTGGAGTTGATTCACGGCCCGGGCTGCCCGGTGTGCGTCACCCCGTTGGAGGTGATCGACAAGGCGTTGGAGATCGCGAGCCGGCCCGAGGTGGTCTTCTGCTCCTTCGGGGACATGCTCCGGGTGCCCGGAACCGACCGCGACCTCTTCCGGGTGCGCGCCGAGGGCGGCGACGTCCGGGTGGTCTACTCGCCGCTGGACGCGCTGCGGTTGGCCCAGCAGAACCCGGACCGCGAGGTGGTCTTCTTCGGCATCGGCTTCGAGACCACCGCACCGCCCAACGCCATGACGGTGTACCAGGCGCGGAAGTCGGGCATCCGCAACTTCAGCATGCTGGTCTCGCACGTCCGGGTGCCGCCCGCCATCGAGGCCATCATGCGGTCCCCCGACTGCCGGGTCCAGGGCTTCCTGGCCGCCGGTCACGTGTGCAGCGTGATGGGGGTCGGTGAGTACCCCGAACTCGCCGAGAAGCACCGGGTGCCGATCGTGGTCACCGGTTTCGAGCCGCTGGACATCCTGGAGGGCGTGCGCCGGGCCGTGCGCCAACTGGAGGCCGGCACCCACACGGTGGAGAACGCCTACCCCCGTGCCGTCCGTCCGGAGGGCAACCCCGCGGCGCAGGCGATGCTGGCCGACGTCTTCGAGGTCACCGACCGGTCCTGGCGCGGCATCGGGGTGATCCCGGACAGCGGCTGGCGACTCTCCGGGCGCTACCGGGAGTTCGACGCCGAGCAGCGGTTCGCGGTCGGCGGCATCCAGACCCGCGAGCCGGCCGCCTGCCGGGCCGGCGAAGTCCTGCAGGGCCTGCTGAAGCCGCACGAGTGCGAGGCCTTCGGCACCATCTGCACCCCGCGCACTCCGCTGGGCGCCACCATGGTCTCCAGCGAGGGCGCCTGCGCCGCGTACTACCTGTACCGCCGGCTGGAGCTTCCGCAGGCCCGCGTCAACGCCGCGGCGGCCGGGGAGGCGAGCCCCGTTGTCTGACACCATCGAGAGGCCGCCGGCCGAACAGCCCGATCTCACCGCCTGGACCTGCCCGTTGCCGTTGCGCGACCAGACCCGCGTGGTGATGGGTCACGGCGGCGGCGGGGTGATGTCCGCCGAACTGGTCGACCACGTCTTCGCGCCCGCGTTCGGCGGCCCGCTGCTGGCCGGGCTCGGCGACAGTGCCGTGCTGGAACTCGGCGGTGCCCGGCTGGCGTTCTCCACCGACTCCTTCGTGGTGCGCCCGCTCTTCTTCCCCGGTGGCAGCATCGCCGACCTCGCCGTCAACGGCACCGTCAACGACCTGGCGATGAGCGGTGCCCGAGCGGCCTACCTGTCCTGCGGCTTCATCCTGGAGGAGGGGCTGGAGCTGTCGGTGCTGGGCCGGCTGGCCGAGGCGCTGGGCGCCGCCGCGCGGGCCGCCGGAGTCGAGGTGGCCACCGGCGACACCAAGGTGGTGGAGGCCGGGCACGGCGACGGGCTCTACATCAACACCGCCGGGATCGGTCTGCTGCCGCCCGGTGTCGACCTGCGGCCCCAGCGGGTCGTCCCCGGCGACGTGGTGATCGTCAGCGGCGCGATCGGCCTGCACGGGGTGGCGATCATGAGCGTGCGCGAGGGACTGGAGTTCGGCGCCTGCGTGGAGAGCGACTGCGCGCCGCTCGGCGGCCTGGTCGAGGCGATGCTCGCGGTCACCACCGATCTCCATGTGCTGCGCGACCCGACCCGCGGCGGCCTGGCCGCGGCACTCAACGAGATCGCCGGTGCCGCCGGGGTCGGTGTGGTCGTGCAGGAGCGCCGGGTTCCGGTACCGGCACCGGTGGCCGGTGCCTGTGCCATGCTCGGTCTGGACCCGTTCTACGTGGCCAACGAGGGCAAACTGGTCGCCTTCGTCCCGCGCGAGCACGCCGAGGCGGTGCTGGCGGCGATGCGTGCCCATCCGCTGGGTGCCGAGGCGGCCGTGATCGGCGAGGCGGTCGAGGCGCACCCCGGCATGGTGGTGGCGCGCACCGGGCTCGGCGGTACCAGAGTGGTCGACCTGCCGCTGGGAGAGCAGCTGCCGCGGATCTGCTGAGGCACGTGCCGAACTCGCTCAGGGCAGCGGCCTCCCGGTACGGGGGCCGCTGCCCTTTCGTGCACTGATCTTTGCCCGGGCGCTCAATGGCGGTCCGACAAACCGACGTGGATATAACTTGTATGACACAACATCAGCTGTGCGCCGGAGCACACCGGAGAGTCCTTGAGGGCGCGTCGGGCGGCGCATACTGTGGAAGCGTCAACTGTTGACACGGACATGGTGTAGGAACACGAATGGTGGGGGAGTGGTGTGTCCAGGAGATCCTGTGCACCACTTCCATTCTTGAGTCCCACCCTGCGCGCTCCACACCCGCGGTCGCTGTCAGCGCTGGATGTCGCTCAGCTCACCGCTGACGTTGAGTAGTTCGTGACACTGGGTCGCCTGCTTCCCCGAGGCGGGCGTGCCCGGCAGCTGGCAGGTCACGGTTGCCGTCACAGTTTGGTCCTCGGGGACCACGATGGGAGTCACCCAGTGGTAGTCCTGGTTGCGGAACGTCTCCAAGGCGATGGTGGTGATCGTCTGATTGCCGAACTTGATGGTCAGCAGGCCCTGGTCGCCCTGGAAGTTGGCGGCGACGATGTCGGTGATGCCGAAGACCTTGCCGTGCGGCACCTGGTAGGTGCCCGTCTTGGTGGCGCCGGCGGCGGTCTGCACGTCGACCGTGCTGGAGCTCTGCAGGCCGCTCCCCGGGACGGCCTGGCCCGGGGCGGCGCCGAGGCCGCCGTTGCCGCCGCCGTTGCCGCCCGTGCCCCCGCTCGGCTGGCCGCCTCCCGGTCGGCCGCCTCCGGGGCTGCCACCGCTGGGAGCCGGAGCCGGAGCGGGCGCGGCGGTCGGGCCGGCAGTGGCCGCGGCGGCCTGCTGGGCGACCGCCTGCTGGGCGGCCTGCTTGGCGGAGCTCTGCACGGTGGGCCGCACCAGCAGGAACCAGAGCAGCAGCAGCGCCAGCAGCGCCGCGAGCAGCGCGAGCAGCCACTTGGGGAAGATCGAGAGTTGGATGAACTGACCGTCCAGCGTCTGCCGTTGGTCGCCGCCCTGGTCGTCGGCCGCGCCCTCCCGGCTCACCGCGACCTCGAAGTCCCTGGTGACGGGCTTGCCGAACCAGATCAACCGGCGGGTGCGGACCCGCAGTCGGGTCTCGGCGGACTCGCCGGGCTCCAGCCGCAGCCGGTCGGGGGCGACCCCGAGCCGCAGCTCCTCGCCGGCCTGTCCCGGAGTGAACAGCGCGGTGGTGGCCGCGTTCCCCAGGTTGCGCACCGACAGGCGGTAGCGGGCCCGGAGCCAGCCGCGGCGGCGCCGGGGTGCCAGCGCCGCACGCAGCTCGTGGAACGGCGTGACGGTGACCACGCTCTCGGGGACCGCCACCAGCTCGGGACGCTCGGCGGGCAGCACCCGGATGCCGAGCGGGAACTCGCCCGCCCGCACCTCGGGGGAGCGGGCGGGCGCGAGCCGCACCGTCACCGTTCCGGACGTCCCCGGGTAGAGCGAGACCCGGTTCGGCTCGACCGTCGTCCAGGGTGCGCAGTCTCCGACCACGTCCAGCGAGTACGCCTCGACGATGTCCGTCTCGTTGCGGATCGTCAGGGTCGTCGTCGCCACACCTCCGGGCGACACCGTCAGCGCGGGATGGCCGAGTTCGGCGCGTGTGCTCATGCCGCGACGGTAGGGCCGGCGGCCGTCCCGGCGAGAGAGACCGGCGGGCAAGTCGCGGGCACACGCCTTGCCCGCACGAACCACCGGGAGCTGCCCGGAATTGATCCGTCACACACCGGCGTTGCCCAAGAACGGCCCCGAACCGCGGCGGCCCGTCAGCACGTACACGTCCATTGACGCCGCAGAAGGAGAACGGAGCGGTAGATGACGTCGATCGAGACTACCCATGAGGCTGTCGCGGCACCGCGGATCGTCCGGGCGCGGGTACCCGGGCCTTCGGTCGCCGCCGAGCTGCGCGTCAAGCCGAGCAGGGTGCAGGTGGCGGTGTACGCGGAGGACATCGTGCTGCACACCGGCATCGTCCAACAGCTGCGGCAGCGCCCGGAGGTGGAGCTGCTCACGGACGACGAGGCAGCGAAGGCGCAGGTCGCGCTGCTGGTGGTGGACCGGCTGAACGAGACGGTGGCCGAGACGCTGCGCGGCCTGCGGCTCAGCACCTCCAGCCGGACCGGGCTGGTGGTCGGCCACTTCGAGGCCGGCGGGCTGCAGACCATCATCGAGTGCGGCGTCGCGGCCGTGCTGCGCCGGTCGGACGCCGACCAGGACCGGCTGGTGCACCTGGTCACCGCCCTGGCCAACGGCGAAGGAGTGATGCCCGGGGACCTGCTCGGCAAGCTGCTCGACCGGGTCGGGAACCTGCAGCGCGCGCTGCTCGACCCCCGGGGGCTGAGCCTGTCCACACTGACGTCCCGCGAGGCGGAGATGCTCCGGCTGGTCGCCGACGGCTTCGACACCAGCGAGATCGCGGCGCAGACCTCCTACTCCGAACGGACCGTCAAGAACGTGCTGCACGAGATCACCACGCGGCTGGGGCTGCGCAACCGCGCCCATGCCGTGGGCTACGCCCTGCGCCACGGCCTGATCTGACGGTCCATCGGCCGCTGCCCTTTGGGACACCGGCCACTACCCCCGGCTCGGGCATCCGGGCTCTGTCCCCGAGCGGTCGGGCCGGGGAGACTGGCACGAGCACCGGTCGTGCCAGTCTGTGAGGTTGAGTGTCTGTGAGATCGCACCTGTTGGGCGCTCGCGGGTTCCCCCGGCCGGCCCTGGCCATGCTGCTGGCCCTGGTCGCGGTCGTGCTGACCCTCGGCGCCACGGCCTCCGGCGGCCCGGCCGCGGGCCCGGTCCGGCCGACGGCCGCGCCCGCACCGGACGTCGGCCGGGTCGTCTTCGCCGGTACGGACCACCGCAGCCTCTCCCGGGTCACCGGCGCGGGGACGAGCGCTCCGCTCTTCGGGCCGGGCCCGAGGCACTTCGACACCGATGCCTCGGCCCGCGGCGACCAACTGGTCTTCACCAGCCTGCGGGACGAGCCGCAGCCGCAGGTCTACCTGCGCGACCGGGCCGGCGCCGTGCACAAGCTCACCACCGGCATGGACACCGCCGACCCGACGCTGACCCCCGACGGAAAGGCCGTGGTCTTCGACGCGCTGGAGCCCGGCGGGCGCGGCGGCGCGCTCCAGCGGGACTTGTGGGCGGTCAACTCCGACGGCTCCGGGCTGCGCAGGATCGCCGACACCTGGGCCAACGAAACGACCCCGACGGTCTCGCCCGACGGCCAGTGGATCGCCTACGCGTGCGACGCCGACCCGATGCACACCCAGGTCTTCCTGATCCGCTTCGACGGCACCCAATCGCACCAACTCACCCATGTGACCACCGGCAGCGCGATCGACCCCACCTGGAACCCGATCGACGACGCCGCGCACCGCGACCAGATCGTCTACACCTGGGACCAGGGCGGCACCGTCGGCCCCCAGCTGACGCTGACCTCGCCCACCGGCGGCGACAAGCCGTTCTTCCCCGGCACCGGCTCGACCTGGCAGACCTCGCAGGCCGCCTGGCTGCCCGACGGCAGCGGAGTGCTCTTCATGAGCCCCGGGCCGCCCACCAGCACCCAGAGCGCCGGGCCGGCGGCCGCCACGGCCCCGCTGAACCTCTACCGCGCGCCGACCTGCTCCTGCACCCCGCCCCAGCTGCTGTACAGCTGCCCCCGGGCACCGCAGCGGCCGACCTGGCTGGGGGCCCCGGCCGACGGCGGCCCAGTGGTGGAGGAGACCAGCTCCGCCGCCCTGCACACGGCCGACGTGGAGGACGTCCGCGCCGACGGCACGGACCCGCGCGACCTGGGCATCAGCGTGCTCAACGAGGATCCGGCAGCCGACACCGACACCAACCCCGGGGACGACCCGCTGTTCAACCCCCATCCGGGCTTCGACCCGTGGTTCGAGCGGCAGGGCTACACCCCGGACGGCCGCGGGCTGGTGGCGACCCGCTTCGAGGACTCGCCCGCCGGCCGGATCGAACGGATCTGGCTGGCCGGCGCCGACGGCTCCGACCCGCAGCCGATGAACCTCGCCGGGCGCGGCCCGAACGACTGGGACACCGACCCGGCCTTCTCCCCGGATGGCACCCTGATCGCCTTCACCAGGACGTCGCCCGGTGGGGTGGGCACGGCCTCCGGGCCGGGCCGGATCGTGATCGCACGGGTGTCGACGGGCGAGATCGTCGGCACCATCGAGCCGCCGGACGGTCAACCGAGCGCGTCCGAGGGCGAGCCCTCCTGGTCGCCGGACGGCAAGCTGATCGCCTTCACCAGGACCGAGGTGATCGACGGCAACGGCGGCAACCGGCACATCATCACCGTGCCGGCCGGTGCGCTGGACCAGCAGACCGACCTGAGCGCCACCGCCTGTCCGGGCAGCTGCGACGTCATCGACGACAGTCCCGTGATCTCGCCGGACGGCCGCCGCATCGCCTTCAACCGCAAGGCCGGCGACGGCGGGGTCAACGACCAGAACGGCATGGTCGTCACCTCGGTCGACGGCACCGGCTGCACGGTGATCCTGCCCGCCGGGCTCGGCCGGGACGCCTGCCGGCAGCCCATGCCGGACACCTCCGACACCGGCCCTTTCCAGCCCCGCGACGCCGCCTGGACGGCGGACGGCAGCCGGCTGGTGCTGACCTCCCGACGGGCACTGCCGGCCACCTCGCCGGAAGGGCTGTCGACCTACGACTTCGCGACCGGCAAGCTCACCGCGCTCGACTGGCGGCTGCCCGGGCGTCAGAAGGAGCCCGCCGTCCAGCAGTCGGTCGACCTGGCGCTGAGTGCGCCGGCCACCACGCCCCCGATGCTGACCGGCGGGAGCACGACCGTGCCCGTCACCGTGACCAACCGCGGACCGGCCCCCTCACCGGGGACCGTGCTCACGGCGTCGGTGCCGGCGGGCGCCCGGCTCGGCGAACTGACCGCCTCGACCGGGCAGTGCGACGCCGCGGCCCTGCGCTGCGACTTCGGCACCCTGGCCCCCGGCACCAGCGTGCGGGTGACCGCCACGGTCATCGGCACCCAGGTCGGCGACCAGCAGCTCGGCTGGTCCCTCGCCGGGACGGTGGTCGACTCCGACCCCGGCGACAACGCCGCCCAGACGGTCGTTCCGGTCGTGCCCCCCTTCACCCCGCCCGCGTCGGCACCACCCAGCGCGGTGCCGCCCACGTCGGCACCGCCCACGTCGGCACCGCCCGCCTCGGCACCGCCGGGTCCGCCGGCACCGTCGGCCCCGGCCGGCCCGGGCGTGTCGATCAGCGCCCAGCCGGATCCCGGCTACGTCGGCGGCCATGTGACGGTCAGCTACACGGTGCACAACAGCGGGCAGGCGCTCGCCACCGGGCTCACCCTGAACCTCGGCCTGCCCGCCGGCGTCCCCACCGAGCCGCTGCCACCCGGCTGCCCCGGCGGCACCTGCCAGTTGGGCGACCTGACGCCGGGCGGCAGTGAGGTGGTGCAGGTGGTGCTGTCGCCGAACGCGGCGCTGCGGACCACCATCACCGCGACCCTCACCACCACCGGCACGGACGCCAGCCCGGGCCCGCACACCGCGAGCACCCCGCTGCAGGTCCTGCAGCCGCAGATCGTCGCGGTGCCGCCGATCGGCAAGCCAGGCTTCGTCACCTCGGTGCGCGGCAAGGACTTCCCACCGGGCGT
The DNA here is from genome assembly GCF_020907985.1 of Kitasatospora humi. GTDB lineage: Bacteria > Actinomycetota > Actinomycetes > Streptomycetales > Streptomycetaceae > Kitasatospora > Kitasatospora humi. The sequence goes on from NZ_JAJJPA010000016.1 coordinate 143,150, forward strand.
GCCCGTCCGGTTCACCTGGCAGCCCGGCATCACCGCCGCCGCGGCGCCCACCTACCCGGCCGCCGACGGGACCTTCGCCGGCCAGCTGCTCATCCTGCCCAAGGACGAGCTCGGTCCGCGCACCATCACCGCCGCCGGACCCGGCTTCTCCCCGGTGACCTGCCCGTTCCTGGTGGTGACCGGCACCATCGGCCCACCGGAGGAGGTGCAACGGCGGTGATCCACGAAGTCGACGAGGCGCTGCGACTGCTGCTCACCGAGAGCGGTCTGCCCGAACGCGGAGTGGAGGTGGTCTTCGACCCGCCCACCCGGGACTGGGCCGCGCGGCGCAACGCCCCGACGGTCAGCGTCTTCCTCTACGGGATCCGCGAGGACGTGGCCCGCCGACTCGGCGGGGACGTCGAGGAACACGACGGGGACGGTGTGGTGGTGGCCCGGCACAGCGCGCCCCGCTGGTTCGAGCTGGCCTACCTGGTGACGGCCTGGACCAACCGGCCGCAGGACGAGCACCGGCTGCTGTCCGAGGTGCTGCGGTGCCTGACGTCGACGGACGCGCTGCCCGCCCGGCTGCTCACCGGGACCCTCGCCCAGCTGGGGCTCACCGTCGGGCTCGACACCGCCGGTCAGGGAGACGGCATGCCGTCGGTCTCCGACGTGTGGTCCGCGCTCGGCGGCGAGTTGAAGCCCTCGGTCGACCTGCGGGTGCGCGCGCCGCTGGCCGGCGAACGCAGCCCGGCCGGACCACCGGTCACCGAGGGGCTGGTGGTGCGGGCCGCGGACACCGCGCAGGGCGCCGACCGGGAGCGCCGGCTGCGCTACCGCGAGACGGCCGATCCCGGCCCGAACGGGTTCGCGGCGCCCCGGGAGCGCCCGCTGCCGCCCGGCCGCCGACGACGCGGCGGGGCGGCACGATGACCCTCCTCGACGCCGGGCCGGCCCCGGGCCTGGACCAGCTGTGGGACCGGCTGCGCCGGCTGGAGCAGCGGGTCAGGGCCGCCGTGCGCGAGCGCCGGGCCGGTGACCCCGACCCGGACGACCCGTACCGCGGCCAGTACCTCACCCCGGAGGGGGCGGAGCGGCTGCTCGCCGCGCCGGCCGCCGCGGGCCGCCCGGGCCTGGACCTCGGCGAACCGGCGGCGCCCGCGCCCGGATCCCGACTCGCACGGCTCGCCGACGGCTTCGGCCTGCTCCCCGTCGACCTCGAACTCCTCCTGGTGGCCCTGGCCCCCGACCTCGACACCCGGTTCGAACGGCTCTACGGCTACCTCAATGACGACCTGACACTGCGCCGGCCGACCATCGGCCTCGCGCTGGAGCTGTGCGGGCTGCCGGGAGCCGGTGCCGGTCGCTTCCGCTTCGCCGCGCGGGCCCCGCTGATCACCGGCGGACTCCTGGAGATCACCGATCCGGAGCGCCCGCTGCTCTCCAGGGGCCTGCGGATGCCCGACCGGGTGACGGCCCACCTGCTCGGCGACGACCAACCCGACAGCGCGCTGCTAGGCCTGGCCCACCACGGCCAGGGCACCGGCGCCGCCGGTGAAACGGCCCGCCGGATCCGCGCCGCCGCGGCGACCGGCAGCGCACTGGTGCACCTGCTGGACCGCGGCGGCGGTGCCGTCCGGACGGCGGTCGACGCACTGGCCGGGCTCGGCCGGCCGCCGCTGGTCGTCGACGCCACCGCACTCGCCGCCCGTCCCGTCGACACCCTGGTGCGGGTGCTCGCGCGGGAGGCGAGGCTGAGCTCAAGCGGCGTGGTGCTCGGTCCGCTAGACCCACTCGAACTCGAACGCCCCGAGCGCGCTCGCCAGTTGCGCGAGATCTGCGCGGAACTGGCCGGTGTGCCACTGGTCGTGCACGGCAGCCGGCCCTGGGATCCGTCCTGGGCCCGGGAGAGCCCGGTGGTGATCACCCTCCCGCCGCCCGACCCGGGCCGGCGCACCGAGCAGTGGGTCCGCGCCCTGGGCGGGCCGTTGGACGACGAGCTGGCCGGGGCGGTCGCCCCCTACCAACTGGACGAGGAGCAGGTGGCCAGGGCCGCCGCCGTGGCGGCCAGGACGGCGGCGGCCGAGCACCGCCCGGTGAGCGCCGACGACCTGCGCACCGCGGTGCGCACGCAGAACGGCGCGGGCCTCGGTCGCCTCGCCCGGCGGATCGAACCAGCCGTCGGCTGGGACGACCTGGTGCTGCCCGAGCTGACGCTCGACCAGCTCAAGGAGCTCGCCCTGCGGGTGAAGCACCGCGACCGGGTGCTGGGCCAGTGGCGGATGCGGCCGGGTGGCGGACGAGGACGCGGAGTGATCGCGCTGTTCGCGGGCGAATCGGGCACCGGGAAGACCATGTCGGCCGAGGTGGTCGCCGCCGAACTCGGCATGGACCTCTACGTCGTGGACCTCTCGACCGTCGTCGACAAGTACGTCGGTGAGACCGAGAAGAACCTCGAACGCATCTTCACCGAGGCGTCCCGGGTGAACGGCGTACTGCTCTTCGACGAGGCCGACGCGATCTTCGGGAAGCGCTCGCAGGTCAAGGACGCCCACGACCGCCACGCCAACCTGGAGTCGGCCTACCTGCTGCAGCGCATGGAGTCCTTCGACGGGATCGCGGTGCTGACCACCAATCTCCGCGCCAACCTGGACGAGGCGTTCACCCGACGACTGGACGTGATCGCGGAGTTCCCGGTGCCCGACGAGGAACAGCGGCGTGCCCTCTGGGAACGCTGCCTCGGCCCGCGGGTGCCCCGCGGCGACGACCTCGACCTGGCTTTCTGCGCCCGGCACTTCGAGCTGGCCGGCGGATCCATCCGGGCCTGTGCGGTGACCGCCGCCTACCTGGCCGCCGAAACCGGCCGCCCGCTGGACATGGTCCAGCTGCTGACCGCCGTGCGGCAGGAGTACCGCAAGCTCGGCCGCCTGGTGCTGGAGAGCGAGTTCGGACCCTGGCTGAGCGCCCTCGGGGAGCGGCCGTTCGGCTGATCGGGCCTGATGGCGGGTACCCGCGGGGTGCCCGCCGGGGCAGCTTCTCTGCCCCTGGTCCGGGACCTGAGGACATGTCGGGGGCGACCGACCGGGCAGCAGACTCGGGAGGCGAATGACGGGCCAGCAGAAGGAGTGAGCATGCCGTCGTACCTCACCCCGGGTGTGTACGTGGAGGAGGTCCAATCCGGTGCTCGGCCGATCGAGGGCGTCGGCACAGCCGTCGCCGCCTTGGTCGGATTCACCGAGACCGGTCCCTTCCACGAGCCCACCCTGGTGACCAACTGGGACCAGTACGTACGGCAGTTCGGGGGGTTCAGCGAGGGCACCTACCTGCCCCACGCGGTCTACGGCTTCTTCGCCAACGGTGGTGGCGCCGCCTACGTGGTGCGGATCGGCGACCCGGCCCGGGCGAACGCCGGCACCGGTGCGCCCGCCCCCGCCCCTGCCCCCGCGCCGACCGCGATCGGCGGGTTCCTGATCTCGGCGCTGCCCGGTACGGGCGGCGATGTGTCCGTCGAGATCGCCGACGCCGAAGGGGAGAACGTCCCGGAGGACCGGTTCCGGCTGGTGGTCCGCAAGGGCGGCGCGGTGGTCGAGGCCTATGACGTCTCGACCCGCAAGAACACCAAGGGGTACGTCGTCACCCAACTGCGCGAGTCCAAGCTGGTCACGGTCACCGAGCAGGCCGGCACCGCGCCGAGCCGGCCGCAGAGCCAGACCGTCGCGCTCCCCGCCGCCGCCCCGGCCGCCGCGCCCGCCGGAGGTGCCCGCCGGGTCGACCCCGCCGAGTACGTGGGCGACTCCGCGGCCCGCACCGGCTTCGCGGGCCTGGAGGCGATCGACGAGATAACCATGGTCGCGGTGCCCGACCTGATGAGCGCCTACCAGCGCGGTGAGATCGACGAAGAGGGCGTGCGGACGGTGCAGTTGGCGGTGATGTCGCACTGCGAGCAGATGGGCGACCGGATCGCCGTGCTGGACGCCCCGCCCGGCATGACCGCCCAGCGGGTGCGCACCTGGCGCAACGACGAGGCGGGCTACGACTCCCGCTACGCCACGCTGTACTACCCCTGGATCAAGGTGTTCGACCCGGCGAGCGGCCACAACGTGCTGGTGCCGCCGAGCGGGCACATCGCCGGGGTGTGGGCGCGCAGCGACGCCGAACGCGGAGTGCACAAGGCACCGGCCAACGAGGTGATCCGCGGTGCGGTCGACCTGGAACTGCGCCTCAGCAAGGGCGAACAGGACCTGCTGAACCCGATCGGCGTCAACTGCGTGCGCGCCTTTCCCGGGCGCGGCATCCGGATCTGGGGCGCGCGCACCCTCTCCTCGGACCCGGCCTGGCGCTACCTCAACGTGCGACGGCTCTTCAACTACCTGGAGGAGTCCATCCTGCTGGGCACCCAGTGGGTGGTCTTCGAGCCCAACGACGACCGGCTGTGGTCCAGCATCCGCCGCAACATCACCGCGTTCCTGACCGAGGAGTGGCGGCGCGGCGCCCTGTTCGGCCAGTCCGCCGCGGAGGCCTTCTACGTGAAGTGCGACCGCGACAACAACCCGCAGGAGTCCATCGACCTCGGGCAGGTCATCTGCGAGATCGGGGTCGCTCCGGTGAAGCCGGCCGAGTTCGTGGTGTTCCGGCTGTCGCAGTTCTCGGACAGCACCAGCCTCGTCAACGAGTGATCCGGCAAGGGCTCCAGCAGCAAGTGACCGGCACGGTCGGAACTGGATGACCCGTGTGGTCACCACTAGCAACGGGAGGTGAGCAGCGGCCATGGCTGAAGGCGATCCGCTCTCCACACACATATTCGGCGTCCAGCTCGGCGGGTTCAACGTCGAGTACGTCAAGGAAGTCAGCAACCTGACGGTCGACCAGGACGTGGTCGAGTACAAGCAGGTGAGCCAGCAGGGCAAGTTGATCGTCCGCAAGCAGCCCGGTGCACGGCTGCCCGGCGAGGTGACCATCACCCGCGGTCTCGACAAGAGCTCCGCGTTCACCAAGTGGATCAACGAAACCCTGAACAACGGTGCCATCAACGCCGCGCGGCAGAACCTGACCATCGAGATCAAGGACACCACCGGCGCCACCCTGCGGCGGATCCAGCTGATGAACGCCTGGGCCAGCAGGTGGGAGGGGCCCACCCTCACCGCCGGTGAGTCCGCCGCCGCCACCGAGACCGTGACCATCGTCTTCGAGGAAATCCACGTCGAATGAGGCGGAAGATCGGTCTTGAGGAACTCCTCGAGCAGGCACCGGCGTCGGCCGCGCAGCAGTCCAGCGCGCCACCGCCGGTGCGGCCTCGACCGGCCGCACTGCACACGGAGTTCGAGTTCGAGTTGCCGCGCGGGTACGTCGACGCGGACGGCGTCGTGCACCGGGACGGCGCCATGCGCCTGGCCACCGCACGGGACGAGCTGATGCCGCAGATCGACCTGCGGGTCAAGGAGAATCCCGCGTACCTGAGCGTGGTGCTGCTCAGTCATGTGATCACCCGGCTGGGTACCGTCACGGACATCCACGCCGGCGTGGTCGAGGGCATGTACGCCACCGATGTGGCGTTCCTGCAGGACTTCTACCAGCGCATCAACAGCGAAGGCCACACCCGCGCGGCGGTCACCTGCCCGCACTGCGACGGGGCGTTCGAAGTCGACCTCGCTGGTGGGCGCCTGGGGGAATCGTGACGTACGCGGCCACTCGGCTCTACGAGGAGGTCGCGTACATCGCCTACCACTTCCACTGGCCGCGGGAGTCCGTTCTCGACCTGACCCACCGCGAGCGGGCGCAGTGGGTGCGGGAGATCGCGCGGATCAACACCCGCGTCAACGAGGGCGGGTGAGTCGGGTGGGGTGGCTACGGGACCGGTTCGGTCGGGCTCGGGGCGGGGCGAGCGGTGGAGCCGGTGTCGCGGGCGGCTCGGCGTCCGGTGAGGGTGTCGCGGTCGGCTCGGCGTCCCGTGAGGGTGCCGCGGTCGGCTCCGCGTCTGGTGAGACGGGCGCGGGCGCAGGCGCGGGCAGTGCGGTGAGTGGCGGAGGAGGCTCGAGCGGTGGAGCGCCCGCAGGGCCCGGGGTGGGCAGCGGGGTCGGCGGTGCGGGGGGCTCCGGCGTTGCCGGGGACGGGGGTTGGCGTGCGGTGGCGCCCATGACGCCCACCATCATGCGGACGATGAACGGGGTCAGCGACGGGCTCCGGTTCCGGTCGCGGCTCGCCGCCTGGCAGAACCCGTCGCAGACCGGGAGCCTCGGGCACGCGGTGCTGCCGTCGGCGCCCGTGGGGATCCTGCGGGCGGTGGCGCGGCCGGTGGTGCCGGGTGTCGGGACGGCCGGGGGCGGTGGCCCGGAGCTGCGGTACGCGGTGCCTCGTGCGGAGAACGCGGGCGGGGCGGGGGAGTTCGGGACGTCCGGAGAGCTTGCGGTGTCCGCGGTGCCTGCGGAGCCTGCGGGCTCCGGGGCGGTGCAGGGCGGTCGGGCGGTGCGCCGGGTGCAGCGGGCGCAGGGGGCGCGGCGGCGGTTGCGGGTTGCTGCGGTGGGTTCGGCGCGAGAAGCCGGGCGGCGCAGGTCGCCGGTG
>NZ_JAJJPA010000017.1 GCF_020907985.1 Kitasatospora humi
TGCTACGCCTTGCGCAGCTGGAAGGTCAGGCCCAGGCCCTCGTCCGTGAAGGTGTCCGACTCCCAGTCGGCGGTGCCGGCGGCGAAGTCCACGGCCAGCACCTCCTCGGCGACCAGCGGGCCGTGCTCGGTGACGGCGGCGACCGTCTCCTCGATCCCGGACTGCCAGCGCAGCACGATCCGGTCGGCGACGTCGAGGCCGGAGTTCTTGCGGGCCTCCTGGATCTGCCGGATCGCGTCACGGGCGATGCCGAGGCGCTTGAGCTCGGGAGTGATCGTCAGATCGAGGGCGACGGTGGCGCCGGACTCGTTGGCGACCGCCCAGCCCTCGCGCGGGGTCTCGGTGATGATCACCTCATCGGGCGAGAGGGTGATCGTGTCGTCGCCCAGCCGCACCGAGGTCTCGCCCGAGGCCCGCAGCTCGGCGGCCAGCACGGCGGCGTCCGCGGCGGCCACCGCCTTCGCCACCTCCTGCACGCCCTTGCCGAAACGCTTGCCCAGTGCCCGGAAGTTGGCCTTGGCGGTGGTGTCGACCAGCGAACCGCCGGCGCCCTCGTCCGAGGCGTCGGGGGCCAGCGACTCCAGCACCGAGACGTTGAGCTCCTCGGCGATCTGCGCCCGCAGGTCGGCCGGCAGCTCGTCCCAGCCCTGGGCGGCGACCAGCGCGCGGGAGAGCGGCTGACGGGTCTTCACTCCGGACTCGGCGCGGGTCGCCCGGCCGAGCTCGACCAGGCGGCGGACCAGGGCCATGTGACGCGAGAGGTCCGCGTCGATCAGCGACTCGTCCGCCTCCGGCCAGCTCGACAGGTGCACCGAGACCGGGGCGCCCGGGGTGACCGGCACCACCAGGTCCTGCCAGACCCGCTCGGTGATGAACGGGGTGAGCGGCGCCATCAGCCGGGTGACGGTCTCCAGCGCCTCGTGCAGGGTGGCCAGTGCGGCGGCGTCGCCCTGCCAGAACCGGCGGCGGCCGCGGCGGACGTACCAGTTCGACAGGTCGTCGACGAAACCGGAGAGCAGCTTGCCGGCCCGCTGGGTGTCGTAGGCCTCCAGCGCCGCGTCGACCTCCCTGACCAGCTGGTTCAGCTCGGAGAGCACCCAGCGGTCCAGCTGCGGACGGTCGGCCGGGGCGGGGTCGCCCGCGCCCGGCGCCCAACCGGCGGTCCGCGCGTACAGCGCCTGGAAGGCGACGGTGTTCCAGTAGGTGAGCAGCGTCTTGCGCACCACCTCCTGGATGGTGCCGTGGCCGACCCGGCGGGCCGCCCACGGCGAGCCGCCGGCCGCCATGAACCAGCGCACCGCGTCGGCACCGTGCTGGTCCATCAGCGGGATCGGCTGCAGGATGTTGCCCAGGTGCTTGGACATCTTGCGGCCGTCCTCGGCGAGGATGTGGCCCAGGCAGACCACGTTCTCGTACGACGACTTGTCGAACACCAGGGTGCCGACCGCCATCAGGGTGTAGAACCAGCCACGGGTCTGGTCGATCGCCTCGGAGATGAACTGAGCCGGGTAGCGGCTTTCGAACAGCTCCTTGTTCTGGTACGGGTAGCCGTACTGCGCGAACGGCATCGAGCCCGAGTCGTACCAGGCGTCGATCACCTCGGGCACCCGGACGGCGGTGCCGGAGCACTCGCGGCAGGCGAAGGTGACCTCGTCGATGAACGGGCGGTGCGGGTCGAGTCCGCCCTGGTCGGTGCCGGTCAGCTCGCTCAGCTCGGCGAGCGAGCCGACGCAGGTGAGGTGGCCCTCCTCGCAGCGCCAGATCGGCAGCGGGGTGCCCCAGTAGCGGTTGCGGGAGAGCGCCCAGTCGATGTTGTTGTTCAGCCAGTCGCCGAAGCGGCCGTGCTTGACCGTCTCCGGGTACCAGTTGGTCGCCTCGTTCTCACGGATCATCGCGTCCTTGACGGCGGTGGTCCGGATGTACCAGGACGGCTGCGCGTAGTAGAGCAGCGCGGTGTGGCAGCGCCAGCAGTGCGGGTAGCTGTGCTCGTAGGGGAGGTGGCGGAACAGCAGGTCACGGGCCTTCAGGTCGGCGACCAGCGCCTCGTCGGCCTTCTTGAAGAACTGCCCGCCGACCAGCGGTACCTCGGCGGCGAAGGTGCCGTCCGCCTCGACCGGGTTGACCACCGGCAGGCCGTACCTGCGGCAGGTCGCGAGGTCGTCGGCACCGAAGGCCGGGGCCTGGTGGACGATGCCGGTGCCGTCCTCGGTGGTGACGTAGTCGGCGTTGAGCACGTAGTGCGCGTCGTCGATGGCGACCAGGTCGAACGGCCGGCGGTAGGCCCAGCGCTCCATCTCGGCGCCGGTGAAGGACCGGCCGGTGGGCTCCCAGCCCTCGCCCAGCGCCTTGCCCACCAGCTGCTCGGCGACCACCAGCTGCTCGGTGCCGTCGGTGGCGACCACGTAGGTCACCTCCGGGTGCACGGCGGCGGCGGTGTTGGAGACCAGGGTCCACGGGGTGGTGGTCCACACCAGCAGCGAGGCCCGGTCGGCCAGCGGGCCGCTGGTCAGCGGGAACTTCACGAACACCGACGGGTCGACCACGGTCTCGTAGCCCTGGGCCAGCTCGTGGTCGGACAGGCCGGTGCCGCAGCGCGGGCACCAGGGGGCGACGCGGTGGTCCTGGACCAGCAGGCCCTTGTCGAAGATCTGCTTGAGCGACCACCAGACCGACTGGATGTAGGACGGGTCCATGGTCCGGTACGCCTCGTCGAGGTCGACCCAGTAGCCCATCCGCTCGGTGAGCTTGGTGAACTCGTCGGTGTGCCGGGTCACCGACTCGCGGCACTTGGCGTTGAACTCGGCGATGCCGTACCTCTCGATGTCCGGCTTGCCGGAGAAGCCGAGCTCCTTCTCCACCGCCAGCTCGACCGGCAGGCCGTGGCAGTCCCAGCCGGCCTTGCGGGCCACGTGGTAGCCCTTCATGGTCCGGTAGCGCGGGAAGACGTCCTTGAAGACGCGGGCCTCGATGTGGTGGGCACCGGGCATGCCGTTGGCGGTCGGGGGGCCCTCGTAGAAGACCCACTCGGGGCGGCCCTCGGACTGCTCCAGGCTGCGCTGGAAGACCTTCTGGTCGCGCCAGAAGCTGAGGATGCCGTGTTCGAGCGCGGGCAGGTCGACCTGGGCGGGGACGGGGTTGTAGCTGGTCACTGCGCCTCCGACGGATGCGTGGACGGGCATTCCGACGGAGGGACGAGACGACTCGCGTCCCGCGGTACCACCCTCCTTGGCCGCCGCGGTGCTGCCGACGGCCCACTCCTTGGGTCTTGCTGCCGGGTCTAGTAGGCCGAGGCGGCCGTTCTTCCGGCGGCTCCGGGGTGATCTTCCCGCCGTGCACGCCCCCGGGCTCGCACCATCCCCGGGTCGCTCCTGGCTGCGTACGTCGGTACTCGTCCCATCTGCGCCTTGCCGGCCCAGTCTATAGGGAGCGGGCAACCGAATTCGGCCAACCGGGCCCGCCCCCGTTGAGCAGGGCGGTTAACCGGTGACGTTCTGGGCACAACCTTGTCGCTGCCCCGGGGTCGAGCTACTCACCGCTGCCCGAGTGGGATCGCGAGGTAGTGCCGGTATGTCCCGTTGTGACCGGATTCGATCAGGATTATCGTTCCGGAACCGGAGGCCGACGGGAACCGTCGGCCGGAGTCATTCGTAGATGGGGTCGAGCCATGGCTGAGAAGGCAACGGGCGCGGGTACCGCTACCAGGCGGATCCGGAATGCCGTGGCAGGCGACCAAGGGGAGGGTTCCGTGACCACGACGACACGGCGGAAGACCAGCACCACCACCGGCCGGACGGCCGCCAGTCGCAACCACGTCCCCTCGGGCAGCGGTGCCCGGGCGGTCACCGGGTCGGTCGACCCGGCGGAGCTGCCGATCCGACCGGGCGAGGACCCGTGGACCGCGGCCGAGGTCGCTGAGGTGCACGGAGAGCTCAACGCCGACGTGCAGCGCCTCAAGGACGAGATCGAGGCCGCCGAGGCGGCGCTCACCGGCCTGATGCGCGACTCCAACGACGGCGCGGGCGACGACCAGGTGGACGCCGGCACCAAGAACATCAACCGGGAGAGCGAGCTTTCGCTGGCCAACAACGCCCGCGACATGCTCGACCAGAGCGAACGCGCGCTGGGCCGGCTGGAGGCCGGTGAGTTCGGCTCCTGCGAGTCCTGCGGCCAGCCGATCGGGAAGGCCCGGCTGCAGGCCTTCCCGCGCGCCACCCTCTGCGTCAGCTGCAAGTCCAAGCAGGAACGCCGCTGACACTCCTCACGCGGGGCATCGACCGGGGTCGGGCCGGCGGGCGGCTCGCGAGCCGTATGCTCGACCCCGTAACGTCGGCCCCTTCTTCGGCAGCGGAGCGGATCATCACTACCCCAGGTTCCCCCCAGACGCGGGACGAGGAGTCCCGGTTCGCCGGTGCCAGCCCCGTCACCGAGCCGGCCGAGCTGCGGGCGATGGTGCGCCGCCGCCGCCTCATCCTGCTCTTCTCGGTCGCGCTGCTCGCCTACCTGCTCGACCTGGGCAGCAAGCTGCTGGTCGTCGCCAAGCTGGAGGGGCACGCGCCGATCCAGGTGGCCGGCGACGTGGTCACCCTCCAGGTGATCCGCAACGCCGGCGCGGCCTTCGGCATGGGCCAGACCATGACGGTGGTCTTCACGGTGATCGCCGCCGCGGTGATCGTGGTGATCTGGCGGATCTCCCGCCGGCTCTACAGCCTGCCCTGGGCGATCGCGCTGGGCCTGCTGCTCGGCGGCGCGCTGGGCAACCTGACCGACCGGATCTTCCGGTCCCCGGCCGCCTTCCGCGGCCACGTGGTCGACTTCATCTCGGTGCAGCACTTCGCGGTCTTCAACCTGGCCGATTCGGCCATCGTCTGCGGCGGCATCCTGGTGGTGCTGCTGTCGTTCCGCGGCAGCAACCCCGACGGCAGCACCCACCGCACCGCCGCCCCGGCGTCCGAGCCGGCCGAGCCGTCCGAGGCCCCGGCCGAGCCCGCCGAGGACGAGCAGGCCGATTGAGAGTTGCCCTTACGGCATACTCGTACGGGTGAGTACCGCAGCGCAGATCCGCTCCCTCCCTGTTCCGGACGGCCTGGAGGGTGAGCGCCTCGACGCCGCCCTGGCCCGGATGTTCGGCTTCTCGCGGACCAAGGCCGCCGAACTGGCCGCCGACGGCAAGGTCCGGATCGACGGCTCGGCAGCCGGCAAGTCGGACCGGGTGGTGGCCGGCACCTGGCTGGAGGTCGAGATCCCGGCCCCCGCCGCCCCGGTGCAGATCGTCCCCGAGTTCGTCGAGGGCATGCGGATCGTCCACGACGACCAGGACATCGTGCTGGTCGACAAGCCGGTCGGGGTGGCCGCCCACCCGAGCCCCGGCTGGACCGGCCCGACCGTGATCGGCCACCTGGCCGCCGCCGGCTACCGGATCTCCACCTCCGGCGCCGCCGAGCGCCAGGGCATCGTGCACCGCCTCGACGTGGGCACCTCCGGCCTGATGGTGGTCGCCAAGTCCGAGCGCGCCTACAGCGACCTCAAGCGCCAGTTCCACGACCGGGTCACCGACAAGCGCTACCACACCCTCGTCCAGGGCCACCCCGACCCGCTGAGCGGCACCGTGGACGCCCCGATCGGCCGCCACCCGAGCTCCGACTGGAAGTGGGCGGTCACCCGGGACGGCAAGCCCTCGGTCACCCACTACGACCTGATCGAGGCCTACCGGGCCGCCTCGCTGCTCGCGGTCAAGCTGGAGACCGGCCGCACCCACCAGATCCGGGTGCACATGCAGGCGCTGCGCCACCCCTGCGTCGGCGACCTCACCTACGGCGCCGACCCGGTGCTGGCCAAGCGGCTGGGGATCACCCGGCAGTGGCTGCACGCGGTCTCGCTGGGCTTCGAGCACCCGGCCGACGGCGAGTGGGTGGAGTTCTCCAGCCCCTACCCGGCCGACCTGCAGCACGCCCTCGACGTGATCGCCGGGGAGAGCTGATGGCGGTGATCGGCACCGCCGACGACCAGACCGCGCTGGACGCCGTCTTCGCGGTGCGCCGCGCGGTCTTCGTCGAGGAGCAGGGCATCCCGCCGGAGCTGGAGTACGACGAGCTGGACGCCACCTCCACCCACCTGCTGGCCCGCGCCCTGGACGGCGCGCCGCTCGGCACCGCCCGGCTGATCAGCGGTGAGCACGCCCTCGCGCTCACCGGGATCGCCGACCGGGTGCTGCTCGGCCGGCTCGCCGTGCTGGCGGCGGCCCGCGGCACCGGCCTCGGCGCCGCGCTGGTCGGGGCCGTCGAGGAGGCCGGCCGGGCGCTCGGCGCCAAGGAGTGCGAGCTGCACGCCCAGGTCGTGGCGATGGGCTTCTACGAGCGGCTCGGCTATCGTGCCCAGGGCCCGGTCTACGACGACGCCGGGATACCGCACCGCACCATGGTGAAGACACTCTGAGTCGCTGGTGGTCCGTCCAGTCCGTCCCAAGGGGGAGCCGTGCGCTATCTGGTGCGCGACCGCATGTTCGCCTTCCACGAAGAGGCGTGGATAGAGACCGAGCACCGGGAGAAGGTGTTCAAGGTCGACCGGAAGCTGCTGCGGCTGCGCACCACCTTCGCGTTCGTCGACCCGTGGGGCCAGACCGCCGCCACCATCGTGCGCAAGGCGATGACCTGGCACCACACCATCCTGATCAAGCACGACGGGGAACGGCTGGGCAAGATCAGCCGGCGCCTCTTCCGGCTGTTCGGGGACCGCTTCGTGGTCAAGCTGCGGGACGGGCGGAAGCTGCGGATCAACGGCAACCTGTGGGACCGCGAGTTCGACATCCAGCACCGGGGCACCACGCTGGCGCACGTCTCGCGGCGCTGGTTCAGCCTGCGCGACACCTACGCGGTGGACGTGCTGGAGCCGGCGGACACCACCATGCTGCTGGTCCTCGCCGTCTGCGTGGACCACATACTGCACGAGCAGCGGGACTGAGACCGCCCGGTTGCCGGACCGTCAGGGGACGGCCGGTCAGCGGCCGTCGGCCGACAGGCCGTCAGTCGCCGGTCGGTCGGTCGCCGGTGCGCAGCCGGGGCAGCGCGTGCGGGTGGCGGTCGCGCAGGAAGGCGACCAGTTCCTCCCGCACCGTGCAGCGCAGCGCGAAGGCCTCGGCCGGGCCGGCGGCCGTCATGGTGGCCCGCAGCAGCACGGTGCTCGGCGTGGAGTCGAACACCACCAGCGCCGAGTCCCGGCCGTCCCAGTGCGGGCTGGTGGTCAGCACCTCGCGCAGCCGTTCCCGCAGTTCGGGCACCGGCACGGTGTGGTCCACGTGCAGCAGCACCGAGGCGAGCAGCGCCGGATCCCGCCTGGTCCAGTTCTCGAACGGCCGGGCGACGAAGTAGGAGACCGGAACCACCAGCCGCCGGTCGTCCCAGAGCCGCACCACCAGGTAGACCAGGGTGATCTCCTCCACGGTGCCCTGCTGCCCGTCCACCACGACCGTGTCGCCGATCCGCACGGTGTCGCCGAACGCGATCTGCAGCCCGGCGAAGAAGTTGCCCAGGGTGTTCTGCGCCGCGATGCCGGCGACGATGCCGATGATCCCGGCGGACGCCAGCAGGCTGGTGCCGACGGCGCGCATGGCGCCGAAGGTCAGCAGCATCACGGCGATCGTCACCACCGCGATCAGCGCGCTCAGCACCCGGCGCAGCATGCCCAGCTGGGTGCGGACCCGCTGCAGCCTGGCCGGGTCGCCGGCCACCACCTCGTAGCGGGCCAGCACGGCCGTCAGCGCCGCCGCGTCGATCCGCACCAGCAGCCAGCCGACCGAGGCGATCAGTGCCAGCAGCACCAGGTGCCCCAGGTCGCGGCCCGGATGGACCACCGACCCGGCGCCCAGCAGCAGCCCGGTCGCCACCACCAGTTGCAGCGGCACCCGGCAGCGCCGCAGCGGCGTCCAGAGCAGCTCATTCGGATGGCGGGCGCTGAGCCGCTGCAGACCCCGGTCCACCAGCCAGCCGACCACCAGGGTCACGGCGGCGATGGCGAGCAGCGAGACGAGCGGCCAGAGCACAGCCATACGATACGCGGCGATCCTGACAAAACATACAAATCGGACAGGCCGTCGTGCGTCAGCACCTGACCGCTCTTCAGCAGATCTTCAGTTTCCGCACATAGGATCGGTCTCCATGAGCCTGCGCGGACGTTTCAAGCCGACCCGCCGTCGGGTACTGGCGGCCGGACTCGCCCTGGTCGCGCTGGTCGGGCTCGGAACCGTCACCGCGGTGGCGAACGGCGCGGCGCCCGTGCACGAACAGGACCAGTTCCTCTCGATGCCCGAGGCACCCGGCAGCGGCGCCCAGGTGCGCATCGACACCTCCTTCTTCACCACCGGCAGCAGCCCGCGCCCCGCGATCCTGCTCGCCCACGGCTTCGGCGGCAGCAAGACGGACGAGGCCGGCGAGGCCCGCACCCTGGCCCGCTCCGGCTACGCGGTGCTCACCTGGTCGGCCCGCGGCTTCGGCAAGTCCACCGGGCAGATCGGGCTCGACGCGCAGGACGGCGAGGTGCAGGACGTCAAGCACCTGGTCGACTGGCTGGCCGGCCGCCCCGAGGTCCAGCTGGACGGCCCCGGCGACCCGCGGGTCGGCATCACCGGCGCCTCCTACGGCGGCGCGATCTCCCTCCTGGCGGCCGCCGCCGACCCGCGGATCGACGCCATCGCCCCCCAGATCACCTGGTGGGACCTGCCGCAGGCGCTCTTCCCGCAGGGCGTCCAGGGCAGCAACCCGGCCGACGGCGTCTTCAAGAAGCTCTGGGCCGGCATCTTCTTCACCGCCGGCTCCTCCGGCGACATCATCAGCTCCGGCAGCAACAAGCCGGTCAGCGTCCAGAGCGGTCCGGTCGGCTGCGGCCGGTTCACCGCCGAACTGTGCGCCATGTACAACCGGGTGGCCAGCAGCGGCCGCCCGGACCCGGCCGCCGTCGCCCTGCTGGAGAAGTCCAGCCCGTCCGCCCACGCGTCCGGCATCAAGGTGCCGACGCTGGTGGTCCAGGGCCAGGAGGACTCGCTCTTCCCGCTCGACCAGGGCGACGAGATGGCCAAGGCGATCGCCGCCAACGGCGCCCCGGTCTCGGTGGACTGGTTCGCCGGCGGCCACGACGGCGGCCTGGAGACCAGCGACCGGGTGACCGGCCGGGTGACCTCCTGGTTCGACCACTACCTCAAGCACCAGTCGACGAGTACCGGCCCGGCCTTCCGCGTCACCCGCACCGGGGGCGTCGACTCCACCGGCTTCCAGGCCGTGCTGCGCGGCGCCGACGGCACCAGCTACCCCGGCCTGAACGGCACCGCCCAGCGCACCGTCCAGCTGGCCGGCGCTCCGCAGACCATCGCCAACCCGCCCGGCGGCGCGCCCCCCGCGATCTCCACCGTGCCCGGGCTCGGCGCCCTCACCCAGGCCTCCCAGCTGGGCGTGAGCCTCTCCCTCGACTTCCCGGGGCAGTCCGCCTCCTTCGACTCCGCGCCGCTGGAAGGCTCCCTCCAGCTCACCGGCGCGCCCACGGTCAACGTCACCGTGCACGCCGACCGGCCCGACGCGGTGCTCTTCGCCAAGCTCTACGACCTCGCCCCGGACGGCAAGACCACGCTGCCCCAGCAACTCGCCGCCCCGCTGCGGGTCACCGGCGCCGACACCCCGGGCGGACGCACCGTCAGCATCCGGCTGCCGGCCGTCGACTACTCCTTCCCGGCCGGCCACCGACTGCGGCTCACCCTCTCCAGCACCGACCTGGCCTACGCCTCGCCCAGCGACCCGGCCACCTACCAGGTGGCGGCGACCGGCCCGATCACCCTGCCCACCGACGCCGCGCTGACCCCGGAGCCCACCGCACTGCCGACCCGCACCTGGGCACTGCCGCTGGTCGCGCTGGCCGCCGCCGGCGTGCTGCTGCTCACCGCCCGGCGCCGCCGCGCGCTGCCGCTGCCCGACCCGGCGCTGGCCGACGTGCCGCTGGAGATCACCGGGCTGAGCAAGCGCTACAAGGGCGCCCAGGACCGGTACGCGGTGCGGGACCTCTCGTTCACCGTGCAGCGCGGCCAGGTGCTCGGCCTGCTCGGACCCAACGGCGCCGGCAAGACCACCACGCTGCGCATGCTGATGGGCCTGATCCGCCCCGACGAGGGCGAGATCCGGGTGTTCGGCCACGCCGTGCGGCCCGGCAGCCCGGTGCTCTCCCGGGTCGGGGCGTTCGTCGAGGGCGCCGGCTTCCTGCCGCACCTGACCGGACGGGCCAACCTGGAGCTCTACTGGCGCAGCACCGGCCGCCCCGCCGCCGACGCCCACCTGGACGAGGCACTGGAGATCGCCGACCTGGGCGAGGCCCTGAACCGCGCGGTGCGCACCTACTC
Organism: Kitasatospora humi; assembly: GCF_020907985.1. GTDB lineage: Bacteria > Actinomycetota > Actinomycetes > Streptomycetales > Streptomycetaceae > Kitasatospora > Kitasatospora humi. The sequence continues at coordinate 10,373 of NZ_JAJJPA010000017.1, forward strand.
GCAGGGCATGCGCCAGCGCCTGGCCATCGCCCAGGCCATGCTGGGCCTGCCGGAACTGCTGATCCTCGATGAGCCGACCAACGGGCTCGACCCGCCGCAGATCCGCGAGATGCGCGAGGTGATGATCCGCTACGCGGCCGGCGGACGCACCGTCATCGTCTCCAGCCACCTGCTGGCCGAGGTCGAGCAGAGCTGCACCCACCTGGTGGTGATGGAGCGCGGCCGGCTGGTCACCGCCGGGGAGGTCGGCGAGATCGTCGGCGGTGGCGAGCTGCTGCTGGTCGGTACGCCGGCGAGCTACCCGCCGGAACGGCTGGCGGTCGCCGCCGCCAAGGTGGCGGCGCTGCCCGGCATCGCCGAGGCGCAGACGGTCGAGCACGGGCTGCTGGTCCGGCTGGACGGGATGACCGCCACCGAACTGATCGCCGAGCTGGTCCGGCTCGACGTGCCGGTGGAACGGGCCGGACCGCACCGCCGACTGGAGGACGCGTTCCTGTCACTGATCGGCGGCGGCGCATGAGGATCGGAGGACGGGCATGACCGTCGGCCTTGCCCAGAACGACCGGGCGCTCGGCTACCGCCCGCAGCGCACCCTGCCGCTGCGGGTGGAGGCGCTGCGCCAGCTGCGCCGCCGGCGCACCCTGGTGATCTTCGCGGTGCTGTTCGCCATGCCCTTCCTGGTGCTGGCCGCCCTGCAGCTCGGCGGCGCGCAGCGGAGCGCCGACCGGACCACCTTCATCGCGCTGGCCACCGCCTCCGGCCCCAACTTCGCGGCCACCATGCTCTTCATGGGCACCGGGTTCCTGCTGGTCATCCCGATGGCGCTGTTCTGCGGCGACACGGTGGCGGCCGAAGCCGGCTGGTCGTCGCTGCGCTACCTGCTGGCGGCGCCCGTGCCCCGGGCCCGGCTGCTGGCCCGCAAGCTGGCCGTCGGTCTGCTCTTCTCCACCGCGGCGATCGTGACGCTGCCGCTGGTCGGACTGGGGCTGGGCACCGCCGTCTACGGCTGGGGCGACCTGCGGCTGCCCACCAGCGGCGCGCTGCCGGCCGACCAGGCGCTGTCCCGGCTGGCGATCGCGGTGCTCTTCATCGTGCTCAGCGAACTGGTGGTGGGCGCCCTCGCCTTCTACCTCTCCACCGCCGTCGACAACCCGCTGGGCGCGGTCGGCGGCGCGGTCTTCATCGCCATCGTCACCGGCGTGCTGGACGCCATCACGGCGCTCGGCTCGCTGCGCGAGTGGCTGCCGGCGCACTGGCAGTACTCCTGGGCGGACGCGCTGCAGCCGCAACTGGAGGTGGGCGGCATGATCCAGGGTGTCTCGCTCTCGCTCTCCTACGCGCTGATCCTGCTGGCGCTGGCGTTCCGGGGCTTCGCGCGCAAGGACATCGTGTCCTGACCGCCGGGGCGCGAGGACATCGTTTCCCGACAGCCGGGTGAGGGAGGATGGGGCGGTACCCGTCCACCTCTCAGGAAGTACGCGCCACCGTGGCCCAGATCCTGCTCCTCCACTCCGTCTACGGCCTGCGCCCCGCGGTCCACGCCGCCGCCGACCGGCTGCGCGCCGCCGGGCACCAGGTCACGGTGCCCGACCTCTACGACGGCAAGGCCTTCGACTCCATCGACGAGGCCACGGCGCACCAAGAGGCGATCGGCACCGACGAGTTGCTGCGCCGGGCCGTCGGCGCCGCCGCCCCGCTGCTCACCCCGGTGCCGTCCGCCCCGGGCAAGGGCCTGGTCTACGCGGGCTTCTCGCTCGGCGGCGCACTGGCGCAGAACCTGGCGCTCGCCGATGAGAACGCGCTCGCCCTGCTGCTCCTGCACGGCACCTCCGACCTGCGCGAGGACGCCGCCACCGGGATCCCGGTGCAGCTGCACGTGGCCGAGCCCGACCCGTTCGAGACCGAGGACTGGCTGAACGCCTGGTACCTGCGGATGCGCCGGGCCGGCGCGGACGTCGAGGTGCACCGCTACCACGGCGCCGGCCACCTCTACACCGATCCGGACCTGCCCGACTACGACGAAGAGGCCGCCGAGCGGACCTGGGCGACGGCCCTGGCCTTCCTCGACGACCTCGACGCCGGCTGACCGCCGGTCAGCGGTTCGGCGGGTAGCCGTAGGGCGGCTGCCCCGGCGGCTGGGCGGGCGGCGGCGGGAAGCCGGGTGCCCCGCCCGGCGCCCCCGCCGGCGGCATGGGCATCGGCTGGGCGGGAATCGGCGCGTAGCCCGGGCCGTAGGCCGGCCGCGGACCGGACGACACGGTCACCATCACCACCAGGGCGAAGACCAGGGCCAGCAGCACCTGGACGATGCCGTCCAGGTTGAGCCAGAGGTTGGTCGCGGGACTGCCGAAGGCATGCCGGCCCTCGTCACTGGTCAGCTGGTCGATCACCACGATCGCCGAGCCGTACCCGTTGATCAGCAGCAGCACGGTGCCGGCCGGCCGGACCCAGCCCTTGCCGGAGAACGCGCCGATGATCAGCACCACCAGGGCGATCACCGTCGCCGTGTCACCCGGGAAGAAGCCGAACGGCACACCGTCCACGTAGTGGTGGTAGTCGTTCCAGATCGCCGTCTCCAGGTACCCGGCACCCTTGCGGTTCAGGTCGAAGATCAGCAGCGCCAGTTCCAGCACCAGGTTCAGGACCAGGACCACCGCGAGCCCCGGCAGCGCCGCCGCGCCGCCCGACCGGGGCGGCGCCGCCACCGGTGCGTACCCCTGGACCCCGGGTTGGCCGTAACTCATCTTTCCCCCTCCGGGCAGCACATCACTCACGGCGCCGGACGCCGCCGCCCGGTGAGACTAGCGCGCTTCCGGTGCGCCGGGAACGGCAGCCCGCACACCGGGAGCACAACGGTGACGCGCTCGTTTCAGGCGCTCCAGGCGGACGGCCCGAGCAGCGTCTTGACCTCACTGGCGAACGCCGTGTCGGGGTTCACCAGGAAGCCCAGCTCGTAGAGCACGTCCTTCTGCCGGCTGGTGGTCAGCAGCCGCACCGGCACATCGCCCGGGTGGGCCTGCAGCGTCGCCTTCAACTCCCGCACCACGTGGGCCGTGACCTTCGGGTACGGCACGGTGATCTGCACCGGCGGCTTGCCGCCGAACTCGGCCGAGGAGATGTCCAGCGTGGTGATCTCCTGGCCGAACACCGAGAGCGCGCCGTCGCGTTCGTTCAGCCGGCCGCGGACCGAGACCACGTTGTCCTCGACCATCTGATCGGCCATCAGGTTGTAGGTGGCCGGGAAGAACAGCACCTCGACCGAGCCGTCGCGGTCGGCGAGGGTGATGATCGCCCAGGCGTTGCCCGCCTTGTTGATCCGCCGGTCCACGTTGGTGATCAGCCCGGAGAGCCGCACCTCGCCCTCGGTGCGCCCGGAGCCCATCAGCTCGGCGATCGAGATGTCCCGGTTGCGGGCCAGGATGTGCTCGGCGCCGTCCAGCGGGTGGCTGGAGACGTACAGTCCGAGCATCTCCCGCTCCAGGCTGAGGAGTTGCTTGCGCGGCCACTCGCGGTCGGACAGCTCGAAGTCCAACCCGATCGCCGGGGTGTCGGCGCCGGTGTCCAGCGCGCCGAACAGGTCGTCCTGCCCGATCGCCTGCTGCTTCTTCACGCCGGTGACTGCGTCGATCGCGTTCTCGTGCACCGCGCAGAGCGACTGCCGGGTGTGGCCCAGCGAGTCGAAGGCGCCGGCCTTGATCAGCGAGTCGACGGTGCGCTTGTTGCAGGCGACCAGTTCGACCTTGTCCAGGAAGTCCGCGAAGGAGGTGTACTTGCCCTTCTCCTTGCGGGTCTTGATCAGCGACTCGATCACCGGCACACCGACGTTGCGGACGGCCTTGAGGCCGAACCGCACGTCGCTGCCGACGGCGGTGAAGTCGACCACCGACTCGTTGACGTCCGGCGAGAGGATCTTGATGCCCATCGCCCGGCACTCGGCCAGGTAGACGGCCATCTTGTCCTTGTCGTCCGCCACCGAGGTGAGCAGCGCGGCCATGTACTCGGCCGGGTAGTTCGCCTTCAGGTAGGCGGTCTGGTAGGAGACCAGGCCGTACGCGGCGGAGTGCGATTTGTTGAACGCGTACCCGGCGAACGGGACCAGCACGTCCCAGACCGCCTGGATCGCCTCGTCCGAGTAGCCGCGCTCCTTGCAGCCCGCGTGGAACGGCACGAACTCCTTCTCCAGGACCTCCTTCTTCTTCTTGCCCATCGCGCGGCGGAGCAGGTCTGCTTGGCCGAGGCTGTAGCCGGCCAGCACCTGCGCGGCACGCTGCACCTGCTCCTGGTACACGATCAGGCCGTAGGTGGGCCCGAGGACGTCCTTGAGCGGCTCCTCCAACTCCGGGTGGATCGGCACGATCTCCTGCTGCCCGTTCTTGCGGAGCGCGTAGTTGGTGTGCGAGTTCATGCCCATCGGGCCGGGCCGGTACAGCGCCGAGACGGCGGAGATGTCGGCGAACTCGGTGGGCTTCATCAGCCGCAGCAGGGCGCGCATCGGACCACCATCGAGCTGGAACACGCCCAGCGTGTCGCCGCGGGCCAGCATCTCGTAGGTGGTCGGGTCGTCGATCGGGATCTTCTCGATGTCGACCTCGACGCCGCGGTTGGCCTTGATGATCTGCAGGCAGTGATCGATGATGCCCAGGTTCCGCAGACCCAGGAAGTCCATCTTGATCAGGCCCATGGCTTCGCACGACGGGTAGTCGAAGCCGGTGATGATCACGCCGTCCTTGTCCCGCATGTGCAGCGGGATCAGGTCGAGCAGCGGGGTCGAGGAGAGGATGACGGCCGCGGCGTGCACACCGGTGCCGCGGATCAAGCCCTCGATGCCCATGCCGGTGTCGATGATCTTCTTGACGTCCGGCTCGTTGGCGTACATCTGCCGGATCTCGGTGCCCTCGTTGTAGCGAGGGTGCGACTCGTTGAAGAGGTCCGCCAGCGGCACGCCCTTGCCCATCACGTCCGGCGGCATCGCCTTGGTGATGCGGTCGCCCATCGAGAACGGGTAGCCCAGGATCCGGTTGGCGTCCTTGACGGCGGCCTTCGCCTTGATGGTGCCGAAGGTGTTCACCTGGGCGGTGTACTCGGCACCGTACTTCTCGGTGACGTAGCGCACCATCTGGTCGCGCTGGCGGTCGTCGAAGTCGATGTCGACGTCCGGGGGGTTGATGCGCTCGGGGTTGAGGAAGCGCTCGAAGAGGAGGTCGTGCTCCAGCGGGTCGAGCTGGGTGATGCCGGTCAGGTACGCCACCATCGAGCCTGCCGCCGAACCACGGCCGGGGCCGACCGGGATGCCGTTGTTGCGGCCGTACTCGCAGATGTCGGCCACCACGAGGAAGTAGGAGTCGAACCCCATCGGGGTGATGACGCCCATCTCCAGCTCGACCCGGTCCAGCACCTCCTGGCTCGGGTTGTCGCCGTAGCGCTTCTTCAGACCGATCTCGATCTTCTTGCGCAGGTAGGAGGCCTGGGTCTCGCCCTCCGGCACGTCGAACTGCGGCATCCGGTCGACGTAGTCGAAGACCTCCTTGTACGACTCCACCCGCTCGCCGATCGCGAGGGTGTTGTCGCAGGCCTCCGGGAGCTCGCTGAAGAGCTCGCGCATCTCCTCGGCGGTCTTGACGTAGTAGCCGCTGCCGTTGAACTTGAAGCGGTTCGGGTCGTCCTTGTTCTTGCCCACGCCGACGCAGAGCAGGCTGTCGTGCGCGTCCGCCTGGTCGGCGGTGACGTAGTGCGAGTCGTTGGTGGCGAGGAGGGGGATGTCCAGTTCCTTGGCCAGCCGCAGCAGGTCCAGGCGGACCTCGCGCTCGATGTCCAGGCCGTGGTCCATCAGCTCCAGGAAGTAGTTCTCCTTGCCGAAGATGTCCTGGTACGCGGCGGCTGCCTTGACCGCCTCGTCGTACTGGCCGAGGCGGAGGCGGGTCTGCACCTCGCCGGACGGGCAGCCGGTGGTGGCGATGATGCCCTCGGCGTGCTGCGAGATCAGGTCGCGGTCCATCCGGGGCTTCATGTAGTAGCCCTCGATCGACGCGAGGGAGGAGAGCCGGAACAGGTTCCGCAGCCCGGTCGCGTTCTGCGCCCACATGGTCATGTGGGTGTAGCGGCCACCACCCGAGACGTCCTTGCCGCCCTCACCGTCGCTGTTGGACGGGCGCTGGCCGCCGGGGGACCAGAAGACCGGCTTCTTCTCGAAACGCGAGTGGGGGGCGACGTACGCCTCGATGCCGATGATCGGCTTGACCGCGCTGTCCTTCGCCTTCTGGAAGAACTCGTACGCCCCGAACATGTTGCCGTGGTCACTCATCGCGATCGCCGGCATCCCCTGCCGCTCCGCTTCGGCGACCAGCTTGCCGTTCTTGGCCGCCCCGTCGAGCATCGAGTACTCGGTGTGGACATGCAGGTGAACGAAGCTGTCGGCCACGGGGGCAGGCTCCTCGGTGTCGGCTGCGGCTGGGAGGCTATCCACCCTAGCGCGCCGGGGAGCGTGATCGATTCCCGCCACGAGGGCGTCGTCACGGTGCGCGGGCCGGGGCGCGCCGCGGTCCGGATCCGCGACTGCTGCGGCAGGGAGCCACGCCTCGTACTTCCAGGTCCTCGGGGATACGGCACCTGCCTAGTGGGGCGCACGGGCACGTCCCATCGTGGTTCCGACGAGCCCCTCCGCTGGGCCGGGGCGGGTGTGGACGTCGACGTGTTCGAAGCCGTGACGGACGAGGACCGCGGACCACTGCTCGTTACCGAGCATCCAGCGCACGATCGGCGGGTCCTCTCGTCGGAGTCAGGGCGAGCGGGGCCTCAGTGTCGGGCGCGGCAGGTCGAGGACGTGATCCGACGGTAGCAACGGCGACGGCCGGTCGGCTCGCCCCGAAGGGCGGGCCGGCCGGCCGTCAATCGGCCTGCGTTCAGTACTCCTTGACGACCACGGTCTTGCCGGCCTTGTCGTGGAAGCACTGTTGCAGCGGCTTGTCCCAGGTCAGCGACAGCACGTTGACCAGGGCGAAGAGCGAGCCGATGCAGTAGACGGCCTGGGGGAGGGCGAAGACCGCGGTGCGGGCCAGGAGTTGGTTGTCGGTCGGGCGGCCGCCGTGGGCGGCGTCGACGACCCGCAGCTTCATGGCCTTCTTGCCGATGCTCTGCTGCCCCTGGGTGAGCAGCATCAGCGCCTCGTAGCCGAAGTAGATGGCGGCGTCGACGACGGCGGCCAGCCAGACGCCGATGGCGGTGCTCAGCAGGACCTGGATGAGCACGACCGGTACCAGCAGGATGGCACCGTCGATCAGCCGGGCCAGGAAGCGGTCGGCCGCGCCGGCCAGTTGGCGGCTGCCGGGCGGCGGCGGGCCGTACGGGGTGGGCGGCGACATCCAGTACGGGAGCTGCGGGTAGGCCGGGTTGGGGCCGTAGCCGGTGGGCTGCTGGGGGTAGCCCGGCGGCTGCGGGGGAGCGGCGTAGTCGGGCTGGGGCTGGTGCGTGTAGCCGGGCTGCGGGTCGTACGGACCCTGCGGCACGCCGTAGCCGGACGGCGTGGACGGAGGCTGCTGGTCGTAGGGGTTCCGGGAACCCTGGGGGTCCGGAGGGTAGCCGTAGCCGGGAGGTGGGTTGGTCATAGCCCCGCTCGTCTCGTGATGACCTGACCCTCAGAGGTTTTACCGGGTTTGACAACCCTTTAGGAAGAGTGTTTCCCAACCGGTATCAGATCAGCGCAGATTTGTTGGCAATGCCTTCTTGACTGCTGAGGTGAACGCGACGACCGCCGGGTGCCCGCTCCCGCCCTCGCGGGCGGCCACCGCGGTGCGGCGTGACATCGGCAGCCGGTGCAACCGCACTTCGGGCAGCGGGGCCAGCAGCGCCAGGTCCGGTACCAGCGCCACGCCCTGACCGGCCGCGACCAGGGCCAGCACGGTGTCGAAGTCGTCCGCCCGGTGCCGGATCCGGGGCGTGAACCCGGCGGCCTGGCAGGCCCGGATCGCCATCGCGTGGCAGAGGGTGCCGTGGGTGGCCAGGATCCACGGGTGGTCCCGGTAGTCGGCCAGCCGGCCGCTGCCGCGCACCGCGGCGGCCAGGTGCATCGTCTCCGCGAAGAGCGGTCGGCGCTCGACCCCGGGCTCCTCGGCGGACGGTACGAAGTCGTAGTCGTGGACCAGCGCCACGTCCAACTCGCCGGAGCGCAGCAGGTCGCCCACCCCGGCCGGGTCGACCTCGGCCACCATCGGCTCCAGCTCCGGGTGGATCACCGAGAGCGCGGCCAGCGCGGGCGGGATCAGCACCCGGCCGGCGGACGGGAAGGTGCCGATCCGCAGCGGCCCGGCCGGCCCGCGCCGGGCACCGGCGAGCTCGCTCTCGGCCAGCTCCAGCCGGGCCAGCACCGCCTCCGCGTGGCCGACCAGCTTCTCGGCGGCCGGGGTGAGCCGCACCCGGCGGCCGGTGCGCTCCAGCAGCACCGCCCCGGCCTCCCGTTCCAGGGCGGTCAGCTGCTGGGAGACGGCGGACGGGCTGAAGGCGAGGGCCTCGGCGACGGCGGCGATGGTGCCCCGGTGGGCCAGCTCCCGCAGCAGCCGCAGACGGCGGACATCGAGCATCAGCGCACTCCCGGGGTGTCGAGCATCGGCTCAGCTTACGCTTTGCGTCAGAAACGCGAACTGGACCTGCACGATCGCCGTGAGCGAGGGTCGAGGGCATGGAAACCGCCAAGCTGCGGGGGATCCACGTCCCCCTGATCACCCCCTTCACCGCTGACGGCCGCCTCGACCGGGCCGCCCTGGAGAAGCTCGCCCACGGAGTGCTGGACGAGGGCGCGGCCGGCCTGGTCGCGCTCGGCACCACCGGCGAACCCGGTGCACTGGACGCCGCGGAGCAGGCCGCGGTGGTCGGGATCTGCGCGCGGGTCTGCGCGGAGCGCGGGGCCGCGCTGCTGGTCGGCGTCGGCGGCGGCGCGACCCGGCAGGTGGCCGCCGCCCTCCAGGACGTGACCCCGGGGGCGACGGCCGCCCTCACCCTGGTGCCGCCGTTCGTCCGGCCGGGCGCGGCCGGGGTGCTGGCCCACTTCAGGGAGCTGACCGCGGCCAGCCCGGTGCCGCTGGTCGCCTATCACATCCCGTACCGCACCGGGCAGGCGCTGGACGCCGAGACGCTGCGCGAGCTGGCCTCGGTGCCCGGCATGGCCGGCGTCAAGCTGGCCACCGGGGCGGTCGATCCGGAGGTCGTGGCGCTGCTCGCCGGCGAACTGCCGCCGCACTTCGCCGTGCTGGGCGGGGACGACGTGGTGCTCCCGCCGCTGCTGGCGCTGGGCGCCGCCGGCGGCATCCTGGCCTCGGCGCACATCGCGACCGCCCGCTGGGTGGAGCTGGTGGACGCCTGGCAGGCCGGCGACGTCGCCCGGGCCCGGGAGCTGGGACACCGCCTGTCCCGGCTGGCCGCCGCGCTGTTCGCCGAGCCCAACCCCACCGTGATCAAGGGCGTGCTGCACGCCCGGGGTCGCATCCCCTCCCCGGCGGTCCGGCTGCCGCTGCTGCCCGCGAACGCGGCCTCGGTGTCCCGGGCGCTGGACCTCGCGGTGTCCACTGGGTGAAAGCGATGCCGCTTCGGAACCGGTGACCAGGCAAGATGAGTCTGAGCAGGTAGGCAGGAGGAGGAAACATGAAGATCGGTATCGTCGGTGCCACCGGCCAGGTGGGCAACGTGGTCCGCGAGATCCTGGCCGAGCGCGCCTTTCCGGTGACGCAGCTGCGGCTGTTCGCCTCGGCGAGGTCGGCGGGCAAGACGCTGCCCTGGCAGGGTGGCGAGGTGGTGGTGGAGGATGCCGCCACCGCTGACTACGCCGGTCTGGACATCGTGATCATGTCGGCCGGCGGCGGCACCTCCAAGGCGCTGGCGCCCGAGGTCGCCGCGGCCGGCGCCGTGGTGATCGACAACTCCTCGGCCTGGCGCCGCGATCCCGAGGTCCCGCTGGTGGTGGCCGAGGTCAACCCGCACGCCGTCGCCGACCGCCCCAAGGGCATCATCGCCAACCCGAACTGCACCACCATGGCCGCCATGCCGGTGCTGCGCCCGCTGCACGCCGAGGCCGGGCTGACCGCCCTGGTGGTCGCCACCTACCAGGCGGTCTCCGGCAGCGGCGTGGCCGGCGTCGCCGAGCTGCAGGAGCAGGCCGCCAAGGTGGTGGACGGCGCCGCCGCGCTGGCCCTCGACGGCTCCGCCGTGCCGTTCCCCGACCCGAAGGTCTACGCCCGCCCGATCGCGTTCAACGTGGTCCCGCTGGCCGGGTCGCTGGTGGACGACGGTCTGAACGAGACCGACGAGGAGCAGAAGCTCCGGTTCGAGAGCCGCAAGATCCTGGAGATCCCGGAGCTCAAGGTGGCCGGCACCTGCGTCCGGGTGCCGGTCTTCACCGGCCACTCGCTCCAGGTGAACGCCCGGTTCGCCAACCCGATCAGCCCCGAGCGGGCGGTGGAGCTGCTCAGCGGCGCGCCCGGCGTGGAACTCGCCGACATCCCGACCCCGCTGCAGGCGGCCGGCCAGGACCCGAGCTACGTGGGCCGGATCCGCCGGGACGAGACCGTGGAGCACGGCCTGTCGCTCTTCATCTCCAACGACAACCTGCGCAAGGGCGCCGCGCTGAACACCGTGCAGCTGGCCGAACTGGTCGCGGCCGAGCTCAACGGCTGAGCAGCAGCCGGAGGTTGATCACAGGCCGGACGCACGGCGGGCCGGGCACCCTCGTCGGGAGCCCGGCCCGCCGTGCGTCCGGCCCGGGGCCTCACGCCGCCAGTGCGGCCTCGGGAACTGCGGCCCGGCGCTCCCGCAGCAGCACCGCCGCCGCGACGAAGGCGAGCAGCAGCAGCCCGGCGGCCACCGCGAAGGAGAGCCGGTAGCCGCTCGCCAGCGCACCGACCGCGTCGCGCCCGGCGGCCCGCAGCCCCGCGGTCCGCCCCGCCGCCACGGTGCAGAGAACGGCCACTCCGAGCGCCGAGGCCACCGTCTGCGAGGTGTTGAAGAGACCGGAGGCGACCCCCGAGTCCTCCGGCGTGGCGTCCGCCATCGCCAGCCCGGCGAGGGCGGGCAGCACCAGGCCGCCGCCGGCGACCAGCAGCAGCGCGGGCAGCACGTCCACCGCGTAGGACGCGTGCTGGGGCAGCCGGGCCAGGTAGGCGAGCGACAGCACCAGCATCCCGGCGCCGGTCAGCAGCACCCGGCGGGCGCCGAAGGCCCGGGTGAGCCGGGCCGACAGCCCCAACGAGACGGCGGCGATGGCCAGTCCGGTGGGCAGCATCCCGAAGCCGGTGGCCGCCGCGCCGTAGCCGAGCACGTTCTGCAGGTAGAGCGCGATCAGCACCTGGAACCCGAACATCGCCGAAATCATCAGCAGCTGAACCAGGTTGGCGCCCGAGGTGCGCCGGGACCGGAACAGCCGCAGCGGCAGCAGCGGTCGGGCCGCCCGGGCCTGCCGCGCCAGGAAGGCGGCCAGCAGCCCCAGGGCCGCCGCGCCGTAGCCCAGGGTGTGAGCAGAACTCCAGCCGCGGGTACCGGTGCTGACGATGGTGTAGACGGCGAGCATCAGGCCGGCGGTGACCAGCAGTGCGCCCAGTGCGTCGGTGCCCTGCCGCAGGCCCTGGCCCGGTTCCGGGTCGAGCAGCCGCACCGCGGGCAGGCCGGCGGCCAGGGCGATCGGCAGGTTCACCAGGAATATCCAGTGCCAGTCGAGCAGTTGGGTCAGCACTCCGCCGAGCACCATGCCGAGCGAGGCACCGGCCGCGCCGACGAAGCTGAACGCGCCGATCGCGCGGCCCCGTTCGACCGGGTCGGGGAAGAGCGTGACGATCATGCCGAGGCTGACCGCCGAGACCAGCGCCCCGCCCGCGCCCTGCAGGAAGCGGGCGGCGATCAGCATCCCCGCCGAGTCCGCCAGTCCGCACAGCGCCGAGGCGGCGGCGAACAGCACCAGACCCGCCAGGAAGACCCGCTTGCGGCCGAGCAGGTCGCCGAGCCGACCGGCCAGCAACAGCAGTCCGGCGAACGGGATCTGGTAGCCGTTCATCACCCAGGAGAGCCCGGTGTCGGTGAAGCCCAGAGCGTGCTGGATCGCGGGCTGGGCCACCGTCACGATCGTTCCGTCCAGAATGATCACCAAAGTGCCGGCGCAGAGCACCAGCAGGGCGTACCAGCGGCGTCGATCGTTCCCAACAGGTTTGGCAGACATGGCTTGACCTCCGATGGTGCACGTCTTGTTACGTGGACCATCCTGTGTGACCATCAGATCCCATGGAAGAAGGCACTTTTTTGTCACGGGGGAACACCTGTGTACCGGGGCCGCTCAAGCCGGGTGACACGGTGGAGCGCGGGGCCTGCGCGGTGACCGAGGTGCTCGACCGGGTGGGCAGCAAGTGGAGCATCATGGTGATCGTCTCCGCGGCGGCCGGGCCGATCCGGTTCACCGAGCTGGAGCGCACCATCACCGGGATCAGCCGGCGGATGCTCACCCTCACGCTGCGCAACCTGGAGCGGGACGGGCTGATCTCCCGCACCGTCCACCCGACCGCGCCGCCCAAGGTGGAGTACGCCCTCACCGAGGTCGGCGTCGAGCTCAACGAGTACCTGGCGCAGCTGACCCGATGGGCCGAGCGGCACCGCACCACCATCCACCAGGCCCGCTCGGCGTACGACGCCGCCCGCGCGGCACGCTGACACCGTGGGTGCCGACGGGCGATGCCACGAGCGCCGCTCGCCGATTAGGACGCCGCGAGTGTCGCTCGCCGACAGCACGAGTGGTCGGTCGAATTCGACCTAGCAGTTTGTGCGACGACCGCGCACCCGGGTGATTCACACCGTCTTCGGGGGGTAAAGGTGATCGCAACGGTCAGACCGGGTGCCAGGTGGGACGTCGCTCGGGCAGACTGCCTCCAGGCGGCGTCAACGGGCTGGTGTCACGGGGGCCGACCGGGAGAAAGGTGCGGAATGTGGACCGCTGCGTTGTCCTTGTGGACGCCGGGTACCTGCTGGGTGCCTCCGCCAGCCTGCTCGCCGGAGAACCATCCCGCTCCCGGGTGACGGTGGACCACACCGCGCTGATCGCCTCGCTGCGCGAACGGGCCGAGGAGGAGACCGGCCTGCCGCTGCTGCGGATCTACTGGTTCGACGCCGCCCCGGAGCGCCGGCCGCTGCCCGAGCACCGCCGGCTGCGGGTGCTGCCCCGGGTCACCGTGCGGCTCGGCGCCCTCACCCGGGCCGAGGGCCGCTGGGTGCAGAAGGGCGTGGACGCCGCGATGCACGCCGAACTCTCCGAACTCGCCCGCAACCGGGCCTGCGCCGACGTGGTGCTGGTCACCGGCGACGGCGACCTGCTGCCCGGCATGATGAGCGCCAAGGAGCACGGTGTGGCCGTCCACCTGTGGGCGCTGCAGGCCGCAGACGGCGACTTCAACCAGTCGGAGGACCTGGTCGGCGAGGCCGACGAGCGCCGGGTGCTGGACCGCGACTGGATCACCCGCTCGGTCAGCCTGCGCGAGCAGGTGCCGCCGTTCCCGTCGGCCGGACCGCCGCCCGAGATCGCCAAGATCCTCTCCGCCCCACCCGCCGCGCCGCGCCCGGCCGCCGCCGAGGCCCCCGCCCAGCCCGCCGAGCCCGAGCCGTCGGCGCCGCTCAAGGCCGTCCCCACCCCCAAGGACCTGGCCGGCCGCGCCCAGGCGCACGTCGCCCAGCCGCAGCCACAGCCGCAGCCGGCCGCCGCCGCCAACGCCCCGGTGCTGCGCTGGTCCTCCGACCGCGGCTACGTCGACCGCCCCGCCGAGCAGCCCTGCGCCGCCGACTCGCTGCCCACCCTGGCCCAGCTGACCACCGCCGAGCAGCGCTGGGCCGACCGCGAGGAGGACATCACGGCGATCGGCGGCGATCCGCACGAGGTCGGACAGGTCTTCGCCCGCCGCTGGACCGAGCGGCTGGCCGACAAGGAGCGGCTCACCGTCATCTGGTCCGACTACCCGCGGATCCCGCACAAGGTCGACGGCGAGCTGCTGCGCTACGCCGCGCGGTTCGGCCTGCTCGCCCACAAGGACGACCAGATCGACGAGCACGACCGGTACGCGATCCGGGCCGGCTTCTGGAAGGAGCTCGCCGCCCGGGTGCCGGGCGGGGAGCAGATCGTGGTGGACGACTGAACTGATCACCGGACGGGGTGACCCCGGTCCGCTTCGCGGGCGATCGGCGCGTAGAGTCTTCGGTCGTGAGCCACGCCCCCCTGCCCTGCTGCTCCGTCCGGGGCCTCACCAAGAACCACGGTGAGATCCGCGCCAACGACGGGGTCGACCTGGAGATCCGCCAGGGTGAGGTCTTCGGCCTGCTCGGGCCGAACGGGGCCGGCAAGTCCACCCTGGTCCGGCAGCTCACCGGACTGCTGCGCCCCGACGCGGGCAGCGTGCAGATCCTCGGCCACGACATCGTGCGCCACCCGGAGCGGGCCGCCCGCCTGCTCGGCTACCTCGGCCAGGAGTCCACCGCGCTCGACGAGCTGACCGTCGCGCTGGCCGCCGAGACCACCGGCCGGCTGCGCGGGCTCAGCCGGTCCGCGGCCCGCGCCGAGACCGCCGAGGTGCTCGCCGAACTGGGCCTGGAACGGCTGGCCGCCCGCCCGTTGGCCAAGCTCTCCGGCGGCCAGCGCCGGCTCGCCTGCTTCGCGGCCACCCTGGTGGGGGAGCGGCCGCTGCTGGTGCTCGACGAGCCCACCACCGGCATGGACCCGGTCGCCCGCCGCGCCGTCTGGTCGGCCGTGGACCGCCGCCGCGCCGAGCGCGGCACCACCGTGCTGCTGGTCACCCACAACGTCATCGAGGCCGAGACCGTGCTCGACCGGGTCGCCGTGCTGGACGACGGCCGGGTGATCGCCTGCGACACCCCCGGCAGGCTGAAGGCGCTGGTCGACGGGGACGTCCGGCTCGACCTGGTGTGGCGTGACGAGCCCCCGCTGACCGTTCCCGCGGTGGCCCGGCTCGCCGACCGCGCCGACTGCTCGGGCCGCCGCTGGACCGTGCGCACCACCCCGGAGGAGGCCAGGGAACTGGTCGCCGCCGTCACCGCCGGGCCGGCGTTCGCCGCCCTCGACGACTTCACCCTCGCCACTCCGAGCCTGGAGGACGCCTACCTCCGGCTCGGCGGCCGCCACCAAGGACTGGCGAAGTGACCGCCCACTCAGCCCTTCGTTCGCGAGGACCGGCGACGTGACCGTACTGACCCCTGCCACCGCTGCCCCCGCCGCCGCGCCGACCGCCGCCCCGCTGGGCCCGGCGGCCCGCCTGCTGCCCGCACTGGCCGCCGTCTACCGGGCGCAGCTGACCCGTGCCAAGGTCGCCCGGATCCCGCTGATGTTCGTCGCCACCTTCCAGTCCGTCGGCATCCTGGTGATGATGCGCGGCGTGGTGGACAGCGGCGACAACGCGTCGTCCCGCGCCGTGGTGGCGGGCTCCGCCGTGCTGGTGGTCGCCTTCGTGGCGCTCAACCTGCTCGCCCAGTACTTCGGCAAGCTGCGCGCCACCGGCGGCCTCGACCACTACGCCACGCTGCCGGTGCCGGCCGCCGCGGTGGTGCTCGGCGCGGCGGGTGCCTACGCCTCCTTCACGCTGCCCGGCGCGCTGGTCACGGCCGCCTTCGGTGCGGTGCTGTTCGGGCTGCCGCTGGCCCACCTGTGGGTGCTGCTGGCGGTGGTGCCGCTGGCCGGGGCGGCCCTGTCGGGGCTGGGCGCGGCGCTCGGCCTGCTCGCGCCCAAGCAGGAGATCGCCACCATGCTCGGCCAGCTGGGCATGTCCGCGGCGCTGCTGCTCGGGGTGCTGCCGGCCTCCCACCTGCCCGGCCCGATCCGGGCGCTGCGCGATCTGCTGCCGTCCACGTACGGCGTCGACGCCTTCGCCGACAGCTTCGCGGCCCGCCCGGACTGGGCCGCCGTACTGGGCGACCTGGGGGTCTGCGCGGGCGTCGGGCTGCTGGCCCTCACCCTGGCGACGTACGCGTACCGGCGGGTGGCGACGCGGTAGCGCCTTTCCCGACCCGCGGGTGGCGACGCGGTCGGGCTTTTCCGGACCGCGCGGGGGTGGCGACGCGGTCGGGCCCGGTCGGACCCGCGGGTGGCTGCGCGGTCGGGCCTTTCCGGACCGCCGGGCGGCTGCGCGGTCGGGCCTTTCCGGGTGCCGTGGGCCCGAGTGGCCGGTGCACCGGACCGGCGTGAAACGATGGTCGGGTGACCGTACCGAACACCCCTGCGGAACCCGACCCGCTGTCGACGGCCCCGGACGAGCTGACCTCGGAGCCCCGCGCCGGCACCGTCCTGACCCGCCTCCGGGCCGAGCTGCGGATCGCGCTCCCGATCGGGTTCGGCTGCCTGCTGCTGGGGCTGCTGATGGGGGCGCTGTGGTACTGGCTGGCGCCCGAGGTGCCGCTGGTGGTGCAGGGCAACTCGGTGCTCTACGTGGACCCGGAGGGTGAGCAGTCGGCCGGCGCGGTCGGCACCTTCGTGCTGCTCGGCATCGCCTTCGGGCTGGTCACCGCGCTGGTCGCCTTCCTGCTCACCCGGCGGCGCGGCGGCGGCATCGCGATGGCCGTGGCACTCGGGCTCGGCGGGGTGGGCGGCTCGCTGATCGCCGTCTGGCTGGGCGAGAAGCTCGGTCCGACCAGCAACATCATCGGGCACGCCAAGCAGGTCGGGGAGGGGCACACCTTCTACGAGAACCTGACGCTGCCCGCCCACGGCGCGCTGCTGGCCTGGCCGATCGCCGCCATGGTGCTGCTGCTCGCGCTGACCGCCACCTTCGGCAAGCGCGAGGAGCACCCGGAGCCGCAGTGGGTCGGCCCGCTGCCGCCGGCCGACGACGGCTCGGGGAACCCGTGGGCCCCGCAACCGTCCGAGCCGCCCGCCGAGGGCGACCAGGCCCCGTCGCACACCGAGTCCGGGCGCTGAGGGGGCGACGGCACTGGGCCCGGCTAGTTGCTGCGGCTGATCTCCGCGCTGACGCCGTCGGTGAGCCGCAGCAGCTCCGCCGGGGCCAGCTCCACCTCCAGGCCCCGGCGCCCGGCCGAGACGTAGACGGTCGGGTGGGCCAGCGCCCCGGCGTCCACCACGGTGCGCAGCGGCTTGCGCTGGCCCAGCGGCGAGATCCCGCCGCGGACGTAGCCACTGCTGCGCTCGGCCGCCGCCGGATCGGCCATCACGGCCCGCTTGCCACCCACCGCGGCGGCCAGCGCCTTGAGGTCCAGCTGACCGGCGACCGGGACCACGCCGACCGTGAGGGTGCCGTCCACCTCGGCCACCAGGGTCTTGAACACCCGCTCCGGCGCGACCCCGAGCGCCTCGGCCGCCTCGGTGCCGTAGGACGGCGCGGCCGGGTCGTGCTGGTAGGCGTGCACGGTGAACGCCACACCGGCCTTCTCCAGGGCCACCGTGGCCGGGGTGCCCTTGCCGCCGGCGCCGTTCTTCTTCGCCATGGTTCCCCTCAGTTGGGACTGAACGGCTGCCGGGTCAGCTCCACGGCCGGGAGCGACGGCAGCCAGTTGATCAGCGAGGTCTCCCTGCGCAGCAGCTCCAGCTCGGCGCTCAGCCGGCTCGCGGTGTCCGGGCAGGCCAGCAGCTTCTGCTTGACCGGCACCTCGAGCACCGCGGCGGCGGCCACCAGGTAGGAGAGCACCTGCGGGTCGTCCGGCAGTTCCTGTTCGCCGGCCAGGCTCGCCTGCCGGGCTCCGGCCAGCCGCTTCTGGTACGCCCGGAACGCCCGCTCCACCCCGCCGGCCAGCACCCCGGCGCCGCTGCCGGTCTGCTCCTCCAGCGGCTCGCACTCGCCGACCAGGTACGGCCCGCTGGTGTCCACCGCGCTCAGCCGGAACCGGGTGGTGCCGGTGACCAGCAGCTCGTACCGGCCGTCCGTGTGCGGTGTCACCGAGGCCACGTCGGCGATGCAGCCGATGTGGTACAGGGCCTCCAGGGGGTCGCCGTTGGAGGTGCCCAGGCCGTCCAGCGGTCCGGCCGGCTTGTCGCTCTCGGTGACCGGTGCGACCTCCCGCCCGTCCTTGATCGCCAGCACCCCGAACCGCTGCGGCCGGCCCTCCGGCAGCGCCACCAGGTCGGCGACCAGTCGCCGGTAGCGCTCCTCGAACACATGCAGCGGGAACACCAGCCCCGGGTAGAGCACCGCGTCGAGCGGGAAGATCGGAAGCCGTTCTGTCACGGCGCACAGCGTAGCCGCCCGGGGAGACACGGCGACGACGGTCTCATCGGCAGGGGCGCCGGTCCGCCTCTCGCTGCGGTGCACAGCGGTCACGAGGC
This sequence comes from Kitasatospora humi, assembly GCF_020907985.1. Lineage (GTDB taxonomy): Bacteria > Actinomycetota > Actinomycetes > Streptomycetales > Streptomycetaceae > Kitasatospora > Kitasatospora humi. Next base: position 28,662 of record NZ_JAJJPA010000017.1, read on the forward strand.
TCCCCGTCGGTGCGGCCGGTTGCCGGGGGCTGCGGTGCACAGCGGTCCCGAGGCTCCCCGTCGGTGCGGCCGGTTGCCGGGGGCGCTCACGTCGGCCCGGTCGCCGGGCAGCGCGGCGCGGACGGCGGTGAGGTCGCCGACCGTGCTCCTCCGCACCGAGGGTGGTCAACTCCGTTGGTGGGCGGATAGGTTGACGGGATGAGGATCCTGCATCTGTCCGATGTGCACATCAGCCGCATCGACGGCCCGGACGCGGATGGTGCCGACGGCACCGCCGCCCTGCGCCGCATGCTCGGCGAGCTGGTGCATCTACGTGACCTCGACGCGCTCGTGATCACCGGGGACGTCGCCGACGACGGTTCCCGCGAGGCCTACACGCGCATCCGCGAGATCGTGGGTGACTTCGCGCGGGAGCGCAGCGCGGCGGTCTTCTACACGACGGGCAACCATGACGAGCGCGGTGCGTTCGCCGAGGTGCTGGGGAGCGGGCACGAGCGGCCCGAGACGGTGTACGAGGGACCCGCGGGGGAGCGGGCCGCGGCGAGCACGGTCGGGGGCCGGCGGTTGATCACACTGGACTCGCTGGTGCCGGGGAAGGGCTACGGCTGGCTCAGTCGTGCTCAACTCGACTGGCTTGCCGACCTTCTGTCGGCTCCCGCGCCGCTCGGCACCCTACTGGCGTTCCACCACCCGCCGATCGCCCTGGATGTCGAGGTGCAGCGGGAACTCGGCCTGCGCAACGCCCAGGAGCTGGCCGACGTGATCCGCGGCACCGACGTCGAGCTCATCCTCTGCGGCCACTTCCACCTGCAACTCCTGGGCCGCTTCGAGCAGTCCACCGTCTGGGTCACTCCAGGGGTCGCCAGCCGCGTCGACCTGACCGTCCGCCCCGGCAGCGAACGTGTCGTCCACGGTCCCTCGGCTTCCCTCGTCCGACTGGACGTGCCGCACGGCCCGCTCATCCACACGCTGCACGCCCGGGATCCGCGGATGGGCGAGACGGTCTACGAGGCCGACGAGGAGCAGATGCGGGAGGTGATCGCGAAGCTGGGCCCGGGGAGCGGCCGGTGACGCCCGCTCGGGAAGCGGCGCAGCTCCGGGTGTTCGACTTGGGGCAGCGCCGACCTCCGCCTCGGTGTCGGACGGCCTGGGGGCTGCTTGCCGGGGCCGGGCCGGGGGAGCCTACCGGCTGGGGAAGAGCCGTCCGAGGTGGTAGTGGAGAACGGCGGCGGCGTCGCCTGCCGTGCGCTGACCGAGGAGCACGCTCAGTCCGAGGCCGGCGGAGACGGCCAGCAGGACGACGGCCTCCTGGCGGGCGTCGAGTTCGGGGTCGGCGTCCCCGGCCCGCTGCGCCGTGGTGAGCTGGGCCACCAGGAACTCCTCCATCTCGTCGGGTGCCGCCAGGAACGGCCGGCCGCCGAGCGCGGGATCGGTGACGGAGAGCACGGCGTACTCGGTGTAGACGAGGTGGAAGGTGCGGCTCTCCTCGTCGGTGGGCACGGCTTCCAGCAGGACCGCCTCGACGATGTCGCGCGGAGCGGGTGACGAGCCGGCCCTCCTCACCCGGTCGCGGACCCGCTCGCCCATGCGCGCCGCCAGGCGGTCGAGCGCGGCGAGCAGCAACTGCTCCTTGGTGTCGAAGTAGTACTGCACGAGCCGCACGGAGATGCCCGCCTCGACGGCCACGGACCGCATGGTGACGGCGTGCAGCCCGGTGTCCGCCGCCACCCGGAGCAGCGCATCGATGATCTGGGCCCGCCGCTCCTCGTGATCCACCAGTTTCGGCATCGGCTTCCTTCTCTGCTCCCTTTCGAACTCTTTTATGGTACAACCATACCATCTTGGTGGTACAGCCATACCATCAAGTCCTGCTGCTTCGTGTCACCGGGAGGGTTCATGACCAGGGCAAGCGTCGGGCACTTCGTCAGTGAGGAAGCCCGCACCGAGTTCCTCGCCGCGTACGACCGCGCGATGGAGCTGTGGCCGGGCCCCCGCCGCGCACTCGACGTCGAGACCGCCTACGGCACCGTCCACGTCCACCACTACGGGCCCGCGACCGGTGAGCCGGTCGTGCTGCTGCACGGGCACGCCGGGCACGCGTCCAACTGGTACCGGCAGATCGCCGCCCTGGGCGAGTGCCACCCGGTCTACGCGATCGACACGCTGGACGACCCCGGCCGCAGCGTGCAACGCGCCGTCGCCGCCGGCTCCGAGGAGAACGCGGCCTGGCTCGGCGAGGTGTTCGCCGGCCTCGGGCTGGACCGGATCCACCTGGTCGGCCTCTCCTACGGCGGTTGGCTGGCCCTCAACCAGGCCGTGCACGCGCCCGAGCGCCTGGCGTCGATCGCGCCGCTGGATCCGGGCGGGATCGAGGGAGTTCCCGCGCGGTTCTACGTCCACATGGTCGGCGGCCTGCTGGGAATGCTCGCCCCGCGCCGCTTCCGGCCCGCGCTGGGACGGCTGCTGGCCAACCCCGCGCTCAGCTCACCGCCCGAGATGATCGCTCCCCTGATGCTCGCCATGCGCACGTACAGGCCGACCGGCCGCCCCGCGGCCAGGCCGTTCACCGACGAGGAGTTGGGCTCCGTCCGGGTGCCCGCCCTGGTCCTGCTCGGGCGCCGCAGCGCCCTGCTGCGGCCCCGCCAGGCGCTGGCACGGATCACCGCGCTGATCCCCGACGTCCAGGCCGAGATCGTCGAAGGGGCCGGTCACGGCCTGAATCTGGAGCAGCCCGAACTGGTCAACGAGCGCCTGCTGCGGTTCATCGCCGCCTGTCGGGCGGAGTCGCGGGCCTGAGTCGCACGGGTGAAGTTCTGTTCGGTCAAACGTTCGATATCTGGGTTAGCCTGGAGGCATGAGCGTGCACCTCCAGGCGTCCCTGTTCGACTCCGCCGAGGCAGCCCCGCTGCGGCTCACGGACCTCGCGGCAGTGCGGCGGACCGAGCTGTCGCACGGCGCCTGGATCGATGTGCTGCCGGGCTGGCTCACCGGGTCGGATGCGCTGTTCGATCACCTGGCGGCCCGAGTGCCGTGGCGGGCCGAGCGGCGCCAGATGTACGACAACGTGGTGCGGGTGCCCCGGCTGCTGGCCCACTACCGGGAGGGGGAGCCGCTGCCACACCCGGTGCTCACCGCCGCCCGCGACGCACTGAGCGCCCACTACGCCGAGGAACTCGGCGAGCCCTTCGTCACCGCGGGGCTCTGCTTCTACCGCGACGGGCAGGACAGCGTGGCCTGGCACGGTGACCGGATCGGGCGCGGCCGGACCCACGACACCATGGTGGCGATCCTCTCGGTCGGCGAGCCGCGAGCGCTGGTGCTGCGCCCGTGCGACGGCGGGACGGCGCACCACCGGCTGCCGCTGGGTCACGGCGACCTGGTGGTGATGGGCGGCAGCTGCCAGCGCACCTGGGAGCACGCCGTGCCCAAGACCGCCCGCGGCGCGGGGCCGCGCATCAGCATCCAGTTCCGGCCGCGCAACGTCGGCTGAGGGCGGCTGGGGCGCGACCGGGCGCAACTGGGGTGACCGGGTGCGGCCGGGGTGACCGAACGCGGCCGGGAGCGACTCGGGTCGGCTGGGGGCGGCTGCGAGCGACGGGGTGGGGTGACCGCCTTGCCGGCCGATCACGGCCGTCGCGGCGCCACCTAGGCTTGACCCATGCGAGACCTGCACGGTGCCATGGAACTCCGAGAACCCGCCATCAGGCGGTGGCTGCCGCGCGCCCTCCGCGCGGGCGGGTTCCTGCTGCTGCCGTGGATCGTGGTGCTGGCGCTGAACGTCCGCGGCTACTTCGGCAAGCGCAACCTCTCCAACGCCTGGATCTGGTTCGACCTGATCGAGGTGGTGGCGCTGTTCCTGCTCGCCGCGCTGGTCGCCCGCCGCCACCGGGCCACCAGTCCGCTGGCCTCGGCGACGGCGGTGCTGTTCGTCGTGGACGCGTTCTTCGACCTGTGGTCGGCGCACCGCGGCTCGGCCTATCTGCTCGCCCAAGTGCTGGCCTACGCCACCGAGTTGCCCAGCGCGGCGGTGCTGGCGGTGCTGTCCTGGTACGCGCTGGCGTGGGCGGCGCAGCCACCGAGCCGCTGAGCGACGGCGGTCGGCGCGGGCTACGCCCCCACCACGCCGTCAACGCCCTCGCGCAGGAAGTCCGCGTGGCCGTTGTGGCGCCCGTACTCCAGCAGCACGTGCAGCATCACCATGCGCAGCGAGACCTCCTCCTCCCAACGAGGCTGGTAGCCGGGCGAGTCCAGGGACTCCACGGCCGCCTCGACCTTGCGGGAGTGGGCGACCTCGGCCTCCCAGGCGGCGAACGCCTCGGCGCGGGTCGAGTTGCTCGCGTCGTAGGCGGCCTGGAAGTCGACCTCGTCCGACCAGACCAGCGGGGCCTCGTGGTCGTCGAAGACGCGGCGGAACCAGGCCCGTTCGACCTCGGCCAGGTGGCGGACCAGGCCGAGCAGGGTGAGCGTGGACGGGGGCATGGAGCGCTCGCGGAGCTGTTCGTCCGTCAGGCCCTGGCACTTCATGGCCAGCGTGGCGCGCTGGAAGTCCAGGAAGGCGCGGAGCATGTCGCGCTCGGGAGCGAAGTGGGGCGGGCCGATCCGGTCGTCGTCGATCATGGCGAGACCTTACCGGTCGCCTGGCGAGTCGCTCCCGCAGAGGGGCGCGCCGGAACCGGTGGACGGGTGCCGGCCCGCATCACGAAGACGGCCCGGCCGCTGAACTCGTTGTGGACGTCCACGCGTTGGCCGTCCCCGCTTGTCCCCGCTTGTCCCCGCTTCCCCGCTCATCCCCGCTGCAGGACCCGGGTCGCCCCGGTGACCACCGTGGAGGCCAGCACCCAGCCGGTCACGACCAGCGCGGCGCTCAGCCACTGGCTGAAGCCGGCGGGCGCCCAGCCGTCCTGGCCGAAGTTGACGATCGGCAGCACCAGGCTGGCCGAGTACAACGCGGGGTTCCAGTGCGGGTGTTCGTCGAGCTTCATCGGCGCCGGCTGGTGCCAGCCGAACCACAGGGTGCCGACCACCCAGGCGGCGAGCAGCCACAGGGCGGCCCGGCCGGGACGGTAGCCGTAGCCGACGGTGATGTCCTGGAGGCGGTACCAGAGCCGACCGGGCAGCGGCAGGGTGCGGGCCCGGCGGCGCTGCTTGGCGTACTGCACGTGGCGGGCGTCGTCGTCCAGGCCGTCCCGGCGCAGGGCGGCGGCCAGTTGCTCGTACGGCTCGGGGCGGAACTTGTCCAGGCCCGCGTCCAGCCAGTCGATCCGCTGCGCCACCGTGTAGGTGGTGCCCTCCGGCGGGCGCAGCGCCTCGTAGGAGAAGCCGGTGAGCCGCACCTTGTGGTTGCGGGGCCAGGCCGAGCAGGTGTCCACCAGGTTGCCGACCCGGGCCCGGGAGAGCGCCACCGTGCCGGTCGGCGGGGTCGGGCTGGTGAAGCGCAGTTCGGGGGTCTGGATCCGGCGCAGCGACAGCTCCTGCTTGTCGGCCAGTAGGAACTCGGCGTTGTTGATCAGCAGGGCGCTCTCGAAGTGCGCGTCGTCCAGCCGGACTCCGCCGTAGGCGCGGAACGGGATGGTGCCGTCGCCGGACTCCTCGCCGAAGTCCTGGCCGTACATGCTCTGTTCGCGCTCCTCCTGCTCCGCGTCGGCGGCGTCGTCGTCGGGGTCCGAGGGGCCGAGCCGCTGCGGCGGCACCGCGGCGCCGTGGAACGGGCCCGGGACGGCGCCGGTGTGGTACGGCCCGGGGTCGTGCTGGACGCGGAGGTAGCGCAGGTCGGGCACGTTGTTGAGCTGCGCCTCGGCGGCCGCCTGCGCCGCGGCGGCGGCCGGTCCGGCCAACGGGCCGCCGGACGGCTCCCGGGTCTGCGGAGCGAAGGCGCGGCTGCTCCTAGGGTCCCGCCAGCCGGTCAGGTAGCAGGTGCTGCCCACGGTGAGCCGCGCCGCGTTGAGGCAGTTGGGCTTGCCGGGCCGCCCGTGCAGCTGGGCGCCGCGCAGCGAGAGCCGACCGCCCACCCGGGCGGTGCGCAGGCTCACCTCGCCGTCGCTGGTCAGCCGGTCGGCCTCGAAGTCCTGGTGCACCGTCAGCCCGTCGGCGGAGAATCCCCGGCCGTACTGGTCGCCGCCCACCGTCAGGTAGTTGGCGATCAGGTCGGTGCCGATCTGCGCGTCGGTCAGCCGCACGCCGTACGGCACGGTGCAGCGGGCCAGCACCAGGTCGCCCGCGGTGTCGAGCCGGGAGGCGTCCAGCCGGGGCAGCCAGCAGCCGTCGAGCCGCACCGTGCCGGCGTGCGCCTCGGAGAGCACCGCGCCGGTGTCGAAGTAGCAGTCGTGCAGCTCGACGAAGCTGTCCCAGCGCCCGCCGGCCAGCCAGAGCCGCCCGGCGATCCGGGCGCCGATCAGCTTGAGCCCGCGGACCCGGCCCGGCAGCGGGTCGGGCCCGGCCAGCAGCAGCCGGGCCAGCACCTCGGCCCGCACCGTGCGGTCCGGGCCCCAGCCGGCCCCGCCGGCCGGATTGTCGGCGGCCACGTCGCCGCTCGACAGGTCGAGCACTTCGCTGCACCGGAACATGTCCCAGAGCCGTGACTCCGTCCCGGTCCAGCCCTGAGGAGCCAGCTGCTCCGCCCCCACAGTCACGCGTACCCCCCCTGTGTGCTCCAGCCGTGTGACCAGCAAGGGTGATCAGGTTCACGACCGGGGTCTCAGTGTTCGTATCACGGACTGATATGCCGGGCCAGCAGTTCCGGCCACTCCTTACACTTGGCCGTGTGATCTCTCGAATCGATCTGCGCGGCTCGACCGCCGACCCGCGCGACCTGCTGCCCCGTGCCGAGTTCGACGTGGAGGACGCCCTGGAGAAGGTGCGCCCGATCTGCGACGACGTGCGCCATCGCGGTGTCGCGGCGCTGATCGAGATCACCGAGCGGTTCGACGGCGTCAAGCTGTCCAGCACCCGGGTGCCGCGGTCCGAGCTGGACGAGGCGCTGGCCGGTCTGGACCCGAAGGTCCGGGCCGCGCTGGAGGAGACCATCCGCCGGGTCCGGATCGTGCACCGCGCGCAGCGCCGCACCGACCACACCACCGAGGTGGTGCCGGGCGGCACGGTCACCGAGCGGTGGGTGCCGGTGGACCGGGTCGGCCTGTACGTGCCGGGCGGACTGGCCGTCTACCCGTCATCCGTTGTGATGAATGTGGTCCCCGCGCAGGAGGCCGGCGTCCAGGGCATCGCGGTCACCTCTCCGCCGCAGAAGGCGTTCGGCGGCAAGGTGCACCCGGTGGTGCTGGCGGCCTGCGCGCTGCTCGGCGTCACCGAGGTGTACGCGGTCGGCGGCGCCCAGGCGGTGGCGATGTTCGCCTACGGCACCGAGGAGTGCCCCCCGGTCAACATGGTGACCGGCCCCGGCAACATCTTCGTGGCCGCCGCCAAGCGCCTGCTCAAGGGCCGGATCGGGATCGACGCCGAGGCCGGCCCGACCGAGATCCTGGTGCTCGCCGACGACACCGCCGCGCCCGCCGAGGTGGCCGCCGACCTGATCAGCCAGGCCGAGCACGACCCGATGGCGGCATCGGTGCTGGTCACCGACTCGCCGGCACTGGCCGACGCGGTCGACGTCGAGCTGAAGAAGCAGGTCGCCGAGACCAAGCACCGCGAGCGGGTCACCACCGCGCTCAGCGGCAAGCAGTCCGCCACCGTGCTGGTGGACGACCTGGAGCAGGGCCTGGCCGTCGCCAACGCCTACGCGGCCGAGCACCTCGAGATCCAGACCCGGGACGCCGCCGCGGTCGCCACCCGGGTGCGCAACGCCGGCGCGGTCTTCGTCGGCCGCTACGCCCCGGTCTCGCTGGGCGACTACGCGGCCGGTTCCAACCACGTGCTGCCCACCGCGGGCTGCGCCTGCCACTCGTCCGGCCTGTCGGTGCAGTCCTTCCTGCGCGGCATCCACGTGGTCGACTACAGCAAGGACGCGCTGGCGGACGTCGCCGCGCACGTGGTCAACCTGGCCGCCGCCGAGGACCTGCCCGGCCACGGCGACGCGATCCGAGCCCGCTTCGACTGGACGGTCCCCGGCAACTGATGAAGATCGACGACCTACCGGTCCGCGACGAGCTGCGCGGACAGTCCCCGTACGGAGCCCCGCAGCTGGACGTCCCGGTCCAGCTGAACACCAACGAGAACCCCTACCAGCTGCCCGACGAGCTGGTCGCCCGGATCGCCGAGCGGGTCGCCGAGGCGGCCCGCGACCTGAACCGCTACCCGGACCGGGACGCGGTGCGGCTGCGCACCGAACTGGCCGCCTACCTGAACCGCACGAGCGGCCTGGGCCGCACCGCCGGCACCGAGCTGGGCGTGCGCCAGGTGTGGGCGGCCAACGGCTCCAACGAGATCATCCAGCAGCTGCTGCAGACCTTCGGCGGACCGGGCCGCAGCGCGCTCGGCTTCGAGCCGAGCTACCAGATGCACGAGCTGATCTCGCGCGGCACCGGCACCCGCTGGATCGCCGGCCCGCGCAAGGCGGACTTCACCATCGACGAGGCCGCCGCCGAGGCCGCGCTCGCCGAGCACCGCCCCGACGTGCTGTTCATCTGCTCGCCGAACAACCCGACCGGTACCGCGGTGGCCGCCGGTACCGTGCTGCGGCTCTACGACGCCGCCCAGGCGGTCAAGCCGACCATGGTGGTGGTGGACGAGGCCTACGTGGAGTTCTCCCACCAGCCCTCGCTGCTGCCGCTGCTCGCGGGCCGCCCGCTGCTGGTGGTCACCCGCACCATGTCCAAGGCCTTCGGCGCGGCCGGCCTGCGCCTGGGCTACCTGGCCGCCGACCAGGCGGTGGTGGACGCCGTGCAGCTGGTCCGGCTGCCGTACCACCTGTCGGCCGTCACCCAGGCGACGGCACTGGCCTGCCTGGAGCACACCGACACCCTGCTGGGGTACGTCCGCCGCCTCAAGGAGGGGCGCGACGAGGTGGTGGCCCGGCTGGCCGCGCTCGGCCTGGAAGTCACCGCCTCGGACGCCAACTTCATCCAGTTCGGCGTCTTCCAGGACCCGCAGGCGGTCTGGCAGGCGCTGCTCGACCAGGGCGTGCTGGTCCGCAACAACGGCGTTCCCGGGCGGCTGCGGGTGACCGCGGGCACCCCCGAGGAGAACGAGGCCTTCCTGGCCGCCGTCGCCACCGTCATCAAGGAGCTGTCACCCGTATGACCCCCCGCATCGGGCGCGTCGAGCGCACCACCAAGGAGACCACGGTCCTGGTCGAGATCAACCTCGACGGCACCGGCCGGACCGACATCTCCACCGGCGTCGGGTTCTACGACCACATGCTCGACCAGCTGGGCCGCCACGGACTCTTCGACCTCACCGTGAAGACCGAGGGCGACCTGCACATCGACACCCACCACACCATCGAGGACACCGCCCTCGCGCTGGGCGCCGCTTTCAAGCAGGCGCTCGGCGACAAGGTCGGCATCTACCGGTTCGGCAACTGCACGGTGCCGCTGGACGAGTCGCTGGCCCAGGTGACCGTCGACCTCTCCGGCCGCCCCTACCTGGTGCACACCGAGCCCGAGGGCATGGCGCCGATGATCGGCACCTACGATGTCACGATGACCCGGCACATACTGGAGTCCTTCACGGCCCAGGCGCAGGTCGCCCTGCACGTGCACGTGCCGTACGGGCGCAACGCGCACCACATCGTGGAGGCCCAGTTCAAGGCGCTCGCCCGGGCGCTGCGCTACGCCGCCGAGTTCGACCCGCGGGCGGCCGGGATCCTGCCTTCGACCAAGGGTGCACTGTGAGCAAGTCCGCCATGATGCTGATCGCCGCCGGCCTCTTCCTGGGCGGCGGTGTCTACTCCTTCTGGAAGCAGAAGGTGGCCAAGGGCGTGATCGCCGTGCTCGCCATCGGAGCGGTCATGTGCCTGTCCGCCGGCCTCATGCGCCTCTAGCCCTCGCCCTTCGTGGCTTTCGGAAACAGACGGGAACAGCTTGATGGGCAAGAACGTCGTCGTCCTCGACTACGGCTCCGGCAACCTGCGGTCGGCGCAGCGGGCGGTGGAGCGCACCGGCGCGGACGTCACCGTCACCTCCGACTTCCAGACCGCGATGGACGCCGACGGGCTCCTGGTCCCCGGCGTCGGCGCCTTCGAGGCCTGCATGCGCGGGCTGAAGGCGGTCCGCGGTGACTGGATCATCGGCCGCCGGCTGGCCGGCGGCCGTCCGGTGCTCGGCATCTGCGTGGGCATGCAGATCCTCTTCGAGCGCGGGGTCGAGCACGGCGTGGAGACGCCCGGCTGCGACGAGTGGCCGGGCACCGTGGAGCCGCTGCGGGCGCCGGTGATCCCGCACATGGGGTGGAACACCGTCGAGGCGCCGCAGGGCAGTCGGCTGTTCGCCGGGATCGACCCGCAGGCCCGGTTCTACTTCGTGCACTCCTACGCGGTGCGGAAGTGGGAGCTGGAGGTCGCCAACGCCAGGATCAACGCGCCGCTGGTCACCTGGGCGACCCACGGGGAGCCGTTCGTGGCGGCCGTGGAGAACGGCCCGCTCTGGGCCACCCAGTTCCACCCCGAGAAGTCCGGCGACGCCGGCGCCGCCTTGCTGACCAACTGGGTCGGCACCCTCTAACTCCCTCCTCCCAACCGCATGGAAGCATCAGACTGATGAGCCGCCTCGAACTGCTCCCTGCCGTCGACGTCCGCAACGGCCAGGCGGTCCGCCTGGTCAAGGGCGCCTCCGGCACCGAGACCTCCTTCGGCGAGCCGCTGGCCGCCGCCCTGGCCTGGCAGCAGGCCGGCGCCGAGTGGCTCCACCTGGTCGACCTGGACGCCGCCTTCGGCACCGGCGACAACCGCGACCTGGTCGAGCAGATCGCCCGCACCCTCGACATCAAGGTCGAGCTGTCCGGCGGCATCCGCGACGACGAGTCGCTGGCCCGGGCGCTGGCCACCGGCTGCACCCGGGTCAACCTGGGCACCGCCGCCCTGGAGTCACCCGACTGGGTGGCCAAGGTGATCGCCGAGCACGGCGACAGGATCGCGGTCGGCCTGGACGTGATCGGCACCCAGCTGCGCGGTCGCGGCTGGACCACCGAGGGCCCCGACCTGTTCGAGGTGCTGGCCCGGCTGGACTCCGAGGGCTGCGCCCGCTACGTGGTCACCGACGTCAACCGGGACGGCACCCTGAGCGGCCCCAACCTGGAGCTGCTGCGCCGGGTCTGCGCCGCCACCGACAGGCCGGTGGTGGCCTCCGGCGGCGTGTCCTCACTGGACGACCTGCGGGCCATCGCCACCCTGGTACCGGAGGGCGTCGAGGGCTCGATCATCGGCAAGGCGCTCTACGAGCAGAAGTTCACCCTCGCCGAGGCCCTGGAGGCTGTGTCATCGTGACGGACGGTCAGATCGTGGGCGGTCGGCTGCTCGGGTCCTCCTCGGTGGAGGAGCAGCTGGGGTCGGCGCGCGCGGTGGCGGCCGGTGACCACGTCCATGTCGCCGGCTGCATGGCCGGCTCGGACGGCGACGGCGACGCCTGGGGCGACCCGTACGAGCAGGCCCGGGCCGCCTTCGGCAGCGCGTTGGCGGCGCTGGCCGCCTACGGTCTGACCGCGGACGACGTGGTCCGCACGCGGATGTACATCACCCATGCCCGGGATGCCGACCCGGTCGGCCGGGCCCACCGGGAACTGTTCGGCGCGGTCCGCCCGGCCGCCACCCTGCTGGTGGTGGCCGGCCTGTCCGACCCCCGGACACTGGTCGAAATCGAGCTCGACGCCTACCGTGCGGGGCTCGCCAACTCCCTGGAAGGCAACACGAGATGACCCTCGCGGTCCGAGTTATCCCCTGCCTGGACGTGGACGCCGGACGGGTCGTCAAGGGCGTCAACTTCCAGAACCTGCGCGATGCCGGCGACCCGGTCGAGCTGGCCAAGCGGTACGACGCCGAGGGCGCCGACGAGCTGACCTTCCTCGACATCACCGCCTCCTCCGGCGACCGAGAGACCACCTACGACGTGGTGCGCCGCACCGCCGAGCAGGTCTTCATCCCGCTCACCGTCGGTGGCGGGGTGCGCACCGTCGAGGACGTCGACAAGCTGCTGCGGGCCGGTGCCGACAAGGTGGGCGTCAACACCGCGGCGATCGCCCGCCCGGAGCTGATCCGGGAGATCGCCGAGCGGTTCGGCCGACAGGTGCTGGTGCTCTCGGTGGACGCCCGCCGCTGCCCGCCCGGCACCCGGACGCCCTCCGGCTACGAGGTGACCACGCACGGCGGCCGCACCGGCACCGGCCTGGACGCCGTCGAATGGGCCCGGCAGGCCGCCGAGTCGGGCGCCGGCGAGATCCTGCTCAACTCGATGGACGCCGACGGCACCAAGGACGGCTACGACCTGGCGATGATCCGCGCGGTCCGCGAGCTGGTCACCGTCCCGGTGATCGCCTCCGGCGGGGCCGGCAGGCTCGCCGACTTCGCCCCGGCGATCGACGCCGGCGCGGACGCCGTGCTGGCCGCCTCGGTCTTCCACTTCGGCGAGCTGACCATCGGGGCGGTCAAGGACGCGCTGCGCGACACCGGCCACCCGGTGCGCTAGCCCTTCAGCGGAGCCGTCAACTTGCTGCCGCCCTCGCGGTCGGAGGCGGCCAGTAGGCAACTGGTGTCCCGGTAGCCCTGGCCGTAGTACTTCAGCGAGGGCCCGGTCGGCAGGCTGAACCAGGTGCCGCCGCCCTGCTTGGCCTCGGCGGCGGCCGCGTAGGGCTGGCAGAGCCGCTGCAGCGTCAGGGCGATCTGACTCTCCTTCTGCAGGCCGTCGGGCAGCAGCGGATTGCCGATCGACTCGGCGTCGTGCGGCCCGTCGCACCGCTGCGGCTCGGCCACCGTGATCACCGGGCTCAGCTTCGGATGGTCCAGGCAGGCGCCGACCGCGAACCACGGGTACGGCAGCTGCTTGGTGGGGCTCGGACTGGGGGAGGGCGACGGCGGGGCGCTCGGCGACGGGGGCGGCGGCGCGGCCGCCCGGTGCCCGGGGCTCGGCCAGAACAGCACCACGGCCAGTACGGCCACGACGAGCAGCAGGACCAGGGCCGGCAGGGCCAACCGGCCGGCAGGGCGCGCGGACTGGGTCATGCGCACCAGAATCCCGCAGCCCGGCCGCCCGTGTGAGGCTTTCCCGCCAGTTGGCCAACGGGCCCCGCCCGCCCCGCGAGCCTGCCAGAATGGCGTCATGTCATCCGCGACGCCGTCCGCCCCCGCCGCCCCCGGCAGCACCCGACTCGACCCCGCCATCGCCGCCCGTCTCAAGCGCACCTCGGACGGCCTGCTGCCGGCCATCGCGCAGCAGTACGACACCGGCGAGGTGCTGATGCTCGGTTGGATGGACGACGAGGCGCTGCACCGCACCCTGACCACCGGCCGCTGCACCTACTGGAGCCGCAGCCGCCGGGAGTACTGGGTCAAGGGCGACACCTCCGGCCACCTGCAGCACGTCAAGTCGGTGGCACTGGACTGCGACGGCGACACCCTGCTGGTCCGGGTCGACCAGGTCGGCGCGGCCTGCCACACCGGCGCCCGCACCTGCTTCGACGAAGACGTGCTGCTCGCTCCGGCGTCCTGACCCGCCGCCGAGTCGCCGGCACTTGACCCGGCCCCGACGCCCGCTGCCCGCTGACCTCGACCGACCCTCGACGATTGGTGCTCCCGATGGACCTCGCCGCCTTCCGCAAGCTCGCCGTCGACACCAGGGTCATCCCGGTCACCCGCCGACTGCTGGCGGACGGCCTGACCCCGATCGGCCTCTACCGCAGCCTGGCCGCCGAGCGTCCCGGTACCTTCCTGCTGGAGTCGGCCGAGCAGGGCCGCAGTTGGTCCCGCTACTCGTTCGTCGGGGTGCGCAGCGCCGCCACCCTGACGGTGGACGAGCAGGGCGGGGCCCGCTGGCTCGGCGCCCCGCCGGTCGGCATCCCGCGCGACGGCGACCCGCTGGAGGCGCTGCGGGCCGCCCTGGCCGTGCTGCACACCCCGCGCCTGGACGACGACGGTCTGCCGCCGCTCACCGGCGGGCTGGTCGGCTACCTCGGCTACGACATCGTCCGCCGCCTGGAGAAGCTGCCCGACCTCAACCCGGACGACCTGCGGCTGCCCGAGCTCACCATGCTGCTCGCCACCGACCTCGCGGTGCTCGACCACGTCGACGGCACGGTGCTGCTGATCGCCAACGCGGTCAACCACAACGACCGGGCCAGCGGCGTGGACGAGGCCCATGCCGACGCGGTGGCCCGGCTGGACGCGATGGAGGCCGAGCTGGCCCGCCCGGTCGACCCGGGGCTGGCCGTCATCGGCCGCCTTCCCGCCGTCGACGCGCACTCGCCGTTCGGCGGGGCGCCGTACCAAGCGGCCGTGGAGACGGTGAAGGAGCGGATCCGGGCCGGCGAGGCCTTCCAGGTGGTGCCCTCGCAGCGGTTCGAGGCGCCGTGCCCGGCCTCCGCGCTGGACGTCTACCGGGTGCTGCGCACCACCAACCCCAGCCCGTACATGTACCTGTTCCGGTTCCCCGGCCCGGACGGGGGCGCCGAGGGCGGCTTCGACGTGGTCGGCTCCAGCCCCGAGGCGCTGGTCAAGGTGACCGACGGGCAGGCGATGCTGCACCCGATCGCCGGCACCCGGCACCGCGGCGACACCCCGCAGGAGGACGCCGAGCTGGCCGCCGAACTGCTGGCCGACCCCAAGGAGCGGGCCGAGCACCTGATGCTGGTCGACCTGGGCCGCAACGACCTGGGCCGGGTCTGCGAACCGGGCAGCGTCGAGGTGGTCGACTTCATGTCGGTGGAGCGCTACAGCCATGTGATGCACATCGTCTCCACCGTCACCGGCGAGGTAGCCGCGGGCCGCACCGCCTTCGACGTGCTCACCGCCTGCTTCCCGGCCGGCACCCTCTCCGGGGCGCCCAAGCCGCGCGCGATGCAGATCATCGAGGAGCTGGAGCCGACCAGGCGGGGCCTCTACGGCGGTTGCGTCGGGTACCTGGACTTCGCCGGGGACGCCGACACCGCGATCGCCATCCGCACCGCCGTGCTGCGCGACGGCACCGCCTACGTGCAGGCCGGCGCCGGTGTGGTGGCCGACTCCGACCCGGTCGGCGAGGACACCGAGTGCCGCAACAAGGCCACGGCGGTGCTGCGGGCGGTCGCTGCGGCGAACACCCTGCGGGCGCCAGTATCGTGAGAGGAGCCCGTTCGTTGTGTCTCACAGGGAGGTGGCGATGACCGCGATGGCAACCGAGAGCGCCTGGGATGTGCATGGGGGCGTTGACTTCCCGCGTGGCTACAAGGTCGAGATCACGGACGGGAAGATCATCATGACCCCCCAGGGTGAGACGCAGATGAAGGTCATCTTCAAGGCTGCTCGCCAGATCGAGGATCAGCTCGTCGATGGGGGTGACATCCTCTCGGATGTCATGATCGACTTTCCGTCCAGCCGTTACGGCTACGCGCCTGATCTGGCGATCGTCGCCCCGGGTGCGGAGCACAACAGCCGTGGCCGCTACGAGTGGCATGATCTTGAGGCGATCCTGGAGGTCGTCTCCCCGTCCAGCAAGGACAACGACTTCGTCCTGAAGGTCGCTCTCTACGCCGAGTGCGCGATCCCGCTCTACGTGGTGATCGACCCGGCGACCGCCATCTGCACTGTGCACGGTTCCCCGCAGCACACCGGGACCTACGCCACCGCCGTACGGGTTCCCTTCGGTGAGGATCTCGTGTTGCCGCTCGAGGACCGGAAGATCGTGATCAAGACGGACGGCTTTCCCCGCGGGTGACCCGGTGCGGAGATCCGAACCGTCTCGGGGGATAGTGGACGGGTGACTGCCGCACCCGCCTCCACTCCCGAACCCGCACCCGCCGCCGCCCCCGGCACCGCCGCCGCCCCCACCCCCGCCCGCTCCGCCGCGGCCCGGCGCAGCCTGGGTGTGATGCTGCTGCTGACCGTGGTGGGCGCCACCCTGGTGCTCTGGGCGGCCGGCCGCGGCTGGGCGTCGGGCACGGTCGCCGGGCTGGACGTGACGGCCAGCGGCGGTGACGTCTCCGGACTGCCGAGCGCCCTCGCGCTGGTCTCGCTGGCCTCGGGGGTGGCGGTGTTCGCGGTGCGCGGCCCGGCCCGCGCGGTGGTCGGCGGGCTGGTCACGCTGGCCGGCCTGGGCATCGCGGTGGCGGCCGGCCTGGGTGCCGGGGACACCGCCGCGCTGGACTCCGGGGCGGCCCGCAAGCTCGGGTTGACCGGGGTGACGGCCGAGCACGTCAGCCACACCGCCTGGCCCTGGGTGGCCCTGCTCGGCGGCCTGCTGCTGGCGCTGGCCGGGATGCTGACGATCAGTCAGGGGAAAGCCTGGCCGAGCATGGGCGCCCGCTATGACGCGCCGACCGCCCGGCGCACCGCCGGCGCCGCCCAGGCTGCCGGCACTCCGGCCGACCTGTGGAAGGCGCTGGATCGCGGCGAGGACCCGACCGCCTGACGTGCCGGGCGAGTTCACGCATCGTGGAGCGTGACCGTCGTCACTCGGACCCGCCTTTGGAGCGCCGAAAGGCGTCCGCAACAATGGTGGGTGACAGACCTTTGCGGAACCAAGGAGTACCCACATGTCGCGGCAAGCCCACGGACACACCCCTGCTGCCTGGACCGGCGTGGTCGTCTCCTTCGCCGGGTTCTGCGTCGCCGGCGTCGGCATGATCATGGCCTCGCCGATCATCGTGATCGCCGGTCTGGTCGTCGTGGTCGCGGGTGGCGTCGTC
Source organism: Kitasatospora humi (assembly GCF_020907985.1). Taxonomy (GTDB): domain Bacteria; phylum Actinomycetota; class Actinomycetes; order Streptomycetales; family Streptomycetaceae; genus Kitasatospora; species Kitasatospora humi. The sequence goes on from NZ_JAJJPA010000017.1 coordinate 45,420, forward strand.
GGCATGGCGATGAAGGCGGCCGGCATGGGCAAGCAGCCCGACCCCAAGGTCGAGCAGATCAAGGCCGAGTACCGCGCGCTGCGCACCGCGCAGGCCGGCACCGCCGAGGCTGTCACGGCCAACGCCTGACACTTCCGCCACGTACGTCCCGGACCGGGGCGCCAGGGCCCCGGAGGCCCGGCGCCCCGGTCCGCGTGTTCGCGTGACCGGTGGCGCGCGCCGACCGCCCGCACCCCCGCCGCCGCGTGGCAGCGCGCGTGCCCGGGCGGCGCCCGGGCAGAATCAGCCCCGTGACCGCACCGAGCACCACCGCCGGCGGGCCGGTCCTGCGCCGGCTGAGCCGCCCGTTCGCCGCCCTGGCCGCCGCCGCACTCCCGGCCGGCTACGTCGGCGCCGTCGACCCGAACACCCCCGGGCACTATCCGCTCTGCCCGTTCCGGCAGGCCACCGGCTGGTGGTGCCCCGGCTGCGGCGGGCTGCGCTGCGTCCATGCGCTGACCCGCGGCGAGTTCACCGCCGCCCTGCACGACAACCTGCTGGCCGTGGTGCTCTTCGGGATCCTCGGGGTGCTCTGGGTGCGCTGGGCCTTCGCGGCGCTGACCGGTGGCCCGGCGCCACGGGTGGAGATGGGGCCGGCCCGGCTGGTCGCGCTGGGGCTGGTGCTGCTGGCCTTCACCGTGCTGCGCAACGTGCCGGCCGGTGTGCACCTGGCGCCGCCGGCCGTCTGACCCCCGGCGGTCCGGGCTGCCCGAGCGCTGGGCCGCCCCCGGTGAGCTGCGCCGCTACCGGTCCGCAGGACGAGACGGGCGCCGGGTGGATGCCTTGCGCGCCCCCCGGTGCGGCTACCATCGAGTTGCCGATGGAGGTGCGCCGGCCGCTGCCGCCGCATGATCCGATCGGGCCCCTGGAAGATTTCGGGTGCAGAGAAGGTGCACGGTGCGTGAGGCACGTGGTGTTCCGGCCGTGATGGCCAGGGGAGAGGCAGCCTGATGAGCGTGCTTGACGACATCATCGCCGGAGTCCGCGAGGACCTCGCCGAGCGGCAGGCCCGGGTGAGCCTGGACCGGCTCAAGGAGCTGGCCGCCAAGGCCCCGCAGGCCAAGGACGGCGTGGCCGCGCTGCGCGGTGACGGCGTGCGGGTGATCTGCGAGGTCAAGCGCTCCAGCCCGTCCAAGGGCGCGCTCGCCGCGATCGCCGACCCGGCCGCGCTGGCGGTGGACTACGCCGCCGGCGGCGCCGCGGCGATCAGCGTGCTCACCGAGCAGCGCCGGTTCGGCGGTTCGCTCGCCGACCTGGACGCCGTCCGCGCCGCGGTCGACACGCCGCTGCTCCGCAAGGACTTCATCGTCACCGCCTACCAGCTCTGGGAGGCCCGGGCGCACGGCGCCGACCTGGCGCTGCTGATCGTCGCCGCACTGGACCAGCCGGCCCTGGTGTCGCTGATCGAGCGGGCCGAGTCGATCGGGCTGACCCCGCTGGTGGAGGTGCACGACGAGGAGGAGATCGCCCGCGCGGTCGACGCCGGCGCCCGGGTGATCGGGGTGAACGCGCGCAACCTCAAGACCCTGGAGGTGGACCGCGACACCTTCGCCAACGTGGCGCACGCGATCCCCGGCCACATCGTGAAGGTGGCCGAGTCCGGGGTGCGCGGCCCGCACGACCTGATCGCCTACGCCAACGAGGGCGCCGACGCGGTGCTGGTCGGCGAGTCGCTGGTGACCGGCAGGGACCCGCGCACGGCGGTCGCCGACCTGGTCGCGGCCGGCGCCCACCCCGCCCTGCGGAACAAGGGCTGACCGCCATGCCGCTCACCACCCGCCTGGCCCCCGGCTGCCGCCCGCGCGGCTGCCGGGCGCCCGCGCGCCGGGTGCTGGGGCGGCGGGTGCGCTACGTGATCGGGTGCGAGCCGGGCCAGGTGCCCGGTCGCCGATGGCGCCGGACGGACCGTCACTCCAGCTGACCTCCGTTCCGCCATCGTCCAAGGACCACCACTGACATGTCAGAGAACCTGACGGGCCCTCAGGTGCCCGACGCCCGCGGCTACTTCGGCGCCTACGGCGGCCGCTTCATCCCCGAGGCGCTGGTCGCCGCCGTGGAGCAGGTCGCCGAGGAGTACGAGAAGGCCAAGAACGACCCGGCCTTCGCCGCCGAACTCGACCTGCTGCTCAAGGACTACACCGGCCGCCCCAGCGCGCTGACCGACGTGCACCGGTTCTCCGCCGAGGCCGGCGGCGCCCGGGTGCTGCTCAAGCGGGAGGACCTCAACCACACCGGCTCGCACAAGATCAACAATGTGCTGGGCCAGGCGCTGCTGACCCGCCGGATGGGCAAGACCCGGATCATCGCCGAGACCGGCGCCGGGCAGCACGGCGTGGCCACCGCCACCGCCTGCGCGCTCTTCGGCTTCGACTGCACCATCTACATGGGCGAGGTGGACACCGAGCGCCAGGCGCTCAACGTCGCCCGGATGCGGATGCTCGGCGCCGAGGTAGTGGCCGTCAAGTCGGGCAGCCGCACCCTCAAGGACGCGATCAACGAGGCGTTCCGCGACTGGGTGGCCAACGTCGACTCCACCCACTACCTGTTCGGCACGGTGGCCGGCCCGCACCCGTTCCCGGCCATGGTCCGCGACTTCCACCGGGTGATCGGCATCGAGGCCCGCAGGCAGGTGCTGGAGCGCACCGGCCGGCTGCCCGACGCGGTGGTCGCCTGCGTCGGCGGCGGCTCCAACGCCATGGGCATCTTCCACGAGTTCATCCCGGACGCGGGCGTGCGCCTGATCGGCTGCGAGCCGGCCGGGGAAGGCCTGGAGACCGAGCGCCACGGCGCCACCCTCACCAAGGGCTCCCCGGGCGTGCTGCACGGCATGCGCACCTACGTGCTGCAGGACGAGGACGGCCAGACCGTCGAGAGCCACTCCATCTCGGCGGGCCTGGACTACCCGGGCGTCGGCCCCGAGCACGCCTGGCTCAAGGACACCGGCCGCGCCGAGTACCGCACGGTGACCGACGACGCCGCGATGCGGGCGCTGCGCCTGCTGTCCCGCACCGAGGGCATCATCCCGGCCATCGAGAGCGCCCACGCGCTGGCCGGGGCACTGGAGTTGGGCCGTGAGCTGGGCCCGGAGGCCACCATCCTGGTCAACCTGTCCGGGCGCGGCGACAAGGACATGCACACCGCCGCCCAGTACTTCGGCCTCTACGACGAGCCGGCCAAGGGGGAGAACCGATGACGTCCAAGCTCACCACGGTGCTGGCGCAGGCCGGCGCGGAGGACCGGGCGGCCCTGATCGGCTACCTGCCGGCCGGCTTCCCCAGCGTCGACGGCGGCATCCGGGCGATCAGCGCCATGATCGAGGGCGGCTGCGACATCGTCGAGATCGGCCTGCCGCACTCCGACCCGGTGCTGGACGGCGCCACCATCCAGACCGCCGACGACATCGCGCTGCGCGGCGGGGTGCGGATCACCGACGTGCTGCGCACCGTCAAGGAGGTGGCCGACGCCCATCCGGCGACCGCCGTGCTGGTGATGACCTACTGGAATCCGGTGGACCGGTACGGCGTCGCCCGGTTCGCCGCCGACCTGGCCGCGGCCGGGGGCGCGGGCGTGATCCTGCCCGACCTGCCGGTGGAGGAGTCCGGCGAGTGGCGCAAGGCGGCCGGCGAGCACGGTCTGGACACCGTCTTCGTGGTCGCGCCGTCCAGCAAGGACGCGCGACTGGCCGAGGTCACTGCGGCCGGCAGCGGCTTCGTCTACGCCGCCGCGGTGATGGGCGTGACGGGGTCCCGGGCCCAGGTCGGCGACCTGGCCGAGGACCTGGTGGCCCGCACCAGGGCCACCACCGAGCTGCCGGTCTGCGTGGGCCTGGGCGTCTCCAACGGTGCGCAGGCCGCCCAGGTGGCGGGCTTCGCCGACGGGGTGATCGTCGGTTCGGCCTTCGTGCAGCGGATCCTGGACGCCGGGGCGGACGAGGCGGCCGCGCTCGACGCGGTGGGTGCGTTGGCGGGCGAGCTGGCGCAGGGCGTGCGCTCGCGCTGACCCGCCCCCCGGCACCTTCGACGGCCCGTCGCCCCGCTGACTTCAGGGGGCGCGGGCCGTTGCCATGCGCCGACCCGTTCGGGTGAAATTGACCGACCTGACGTGTCATCGGCGCGGACCGGACGTTGTATCCGGTGCGGCCGCGGGGAATGCTTCCGGTCTCCGCCGTTCGCGTCACTCACAAACCACCGGGAGGCGAGGCCCGTGGCCGGGATCCACCGCGCGGTCCTGCTGCGAGCGGTTGCCGCCGCCGTGGTGCTGGCCGTGGCATTCGGAAGCGAGCACGTGGTCGGCCATGCGCTGGCCCGCCGGGGCGCCGAGTTGGCGGCCCATCAGCACCAGGACCGGCCGCACCGCGCGCCCGCACGGCAGGTCGACCTGCTGCGCCATTGACGTCCCATCACCCGTTCGGGTGAATCGGACACTTTGGACCATTCACCACTTATCCCCTACGGTTCGTCAGGTAGTTCCCGACGGGCCCGGTGGCCCGGCAACGGACGTCGTCGAGGGGGTAGGCAGCATGGTCGAGGCGGTGGCGGTGGGCAGTGTGCGTCGGGTGGCGGACGGACCGGCGGCGGAGTGGCTGAGCACCGCCGCGCGGCTGGGCCTCGCCGTGGTCTGGGCCTGGGCGGGTCTGGCCAAGATCTCCGACCCGGCGGTGGCCGCGCAGGCGGTCCGGGCCTACCGGATCCTGCCCGAGGGGCTGGTCAAGCCGGTCGGCTACGGGCTGCCGTTCCTGGAACTGGCACTGGCGGTGCTGCTGGTGGTCGGCCTGGGAGTGCGGGTCGTCGCGGTGATCTCCATCGTGCTGCTGCTCACCTTCATCGCCGGGATCAGCTCGGCCTGGGCACGCGGCATCTCGATCGACTGCGGCTGCTTCGGCGGCGGCGGCGCGGTGGCCAAGTCGCAGACCCAGTACGGCCAGGAGATCGCGCGCGACTGCGGATTCCTGCTGCTGGCGCTCTGGCTGGTCTACCGGCCGCGCTCCAAGGCCTCGGTCGACGCCTGGCTCGCACTCTGACCGACCCGGTGCGCTGGACGACCAGTCACACCGCCAACTTCCCGGAAGTCTGAATGTCATTGAGTGAGAAGAACCGCGAAGGCAAGCGCTCCGCCCGCGAGCGGATGCAGCAGGAGCGCGCCGCCGAGCAGGTCAAGGCCGCGCGGCGCAAGAAGCTGCTGGTCGTGGGCACCGTGCTGGTGGTGATCGCCGCCGGGGTCGGCATCGGCATCGCGGTTCAGAGCAGCCGCTCGGCGCCGTCCACCCCGACCGCGGCGCCGGCCGGGGCGATCGGCGACAAGAAGCTGATCATCCCGGACGGCCCGGCCAACGCCCCGTCCACCCTGACGGTCTACGAGGACCCGCGCTGCCCCGCCTGCGGCGGTTTCGAGCACCAGTTCTCGGCCACCATCGACCAGTTGCAGGACCAGGGCAAGCTCTACGGCAACTACCACATCGTCTCGTTCATCGACCGGCACGACAGCGGGCACGGCTCCAAGAACGGCGCCAACGCGCTGGCCTGCGCCCAGGACGCCGGGTACTTCCGCGCGTACCACGACGTGCTGTACAAGAACCAGCCCGACGAGACCGTGGACACCTGGAAGGACAAGTCCCAGCTGATCGCCCTGGCCAAGCAGGTCCCCGGGCTGGACACGCCGGCCTTCGAGAGTTGCGTCAACGGCCAGCACTTCAAGAGCTGGGTCTCCGCGGTGGAGCAGGACTTCGACAAGACCGGCTACACCTCCACCCCGACGGTGCTGCTGAACGGCAAGCCGATCTACCCGAAGAACGGCAACGAGGAGATCTCCCCGGACAACCTGGTCAAGTGGGTGGACCAGGCGAACCAGGGCAAGCCGCTGGGTACCACCGGCAGCGCCTCGGCCAGCCCGGCGCCGACCAGCACCGCGGCGGCGGCCCTGCCGCCGCACTGAGCCCGGGCACGTCAACGTCACGGCCCGGTTCCGTGTGCGAACCGGTTTCGACCCGGTACGGCGGGCGGTGCGGGCTTCAAGGTCACGGCACGGTAGCGTCGGTGGTGCCATGGAACTCGCTTACATTCCGAGCCCGTCGCGGGGCGTCCTCCACCTGGGACCGATCCCGCTGCGCGCGTACGCCTTCTGCATCATCATCGGTGTTGTTGTCGCCGTCTGGCTCGGCAGCAAGCGCTGGGTCGCCCGCGGTGGAGCCAAGCACACGGTGGGCGACATCGCCGTCTGGGCGGTGCCGTTCGGCCTGGTCGGTGGCCGGCTCTACCACGTGATCACCGATCACCAGCTGTACTTCGACCCGGGCCGCGACCCCTGGAACGCCTTCAAGATCTGGGAGGGCGGCCTGGGCATCTGGGGCGCGATCGCGCTGGGCGCGGTCGGCGCCTGGATCGGCGCCCGCCGCCGGGGCGTGCCGCTGCCGGCCTACGCCGACGCGATCGCCCCGGGCATCGCGCTGGCACAGGCCTGCGGGCGCTGGGGCAACTGGTTCAACCAGGAGCTCTACGGCCGGCCGACCTCGCTGCCCTGGGGCCTGGAGATCCACAAGGTGGAGGCGGACGGCACCGTGGTCGACGGGGTCTTCCAGCCGACCTTCCTCTACGAGTCGCTCTGGTGCGTCGGGGTGGCGCTGCTGGTGCTCTGGGCCGACCGCCGGTTCAGACTGGGCCACGGCCGGGCGTTCGCGCTGTACGCGATGGCCTACACGGTGGGCCGGGCCTGGATCGAGTACCTGCGGGTCGACGAGGCGCACCACATCCTGGGCCTGCGGCTCAACGACTGGACCTCGCTGGTGGTGTTCGTCGGCGCGCTGGCCTACTTGGTGATCGTCGGGCGGCTGCGGCCGGGCCGCGAGGCGCCGGACTCGATCGACCCGGTCGGCGTGCGGGAGGAGGCCGAGGCGGCCACCGCCGCAGCGGGGTCCCACGCCGCTCCGGGGTCCGACGCACCGGCCGTGCCGGAGGCCACCGCGAAGGCAGCCGACACGCCGGATACGGAGAAGTCGGCTGCTGAGGAGCCGGTCACCGCGCCGCCGGCTGGGGCGGCGCCGGTCACCGAGGAGCCGGCCGCCGAGGACGTCTGAGAGCCCGGACACGGGCGGCGGCGCCATCCGTCACATCGTCATCGCAGGACCCCGGAGTTGCCACTCCGGGGTCCTCTTTGGTGGTAGCCGCCGGCAACGGCGCAGGTCAGCGAGGTAAGCCAGGGCTGGCTTGCTGGAAACCGTCACATCCTCCGATTAACGTCAAGGGGTCACGCAGTTCCAGGAGGTCCGCCATGAGTGCTGTCATCACCCGCTCGGCCATCGACGAATCCCCGGCCCCCCGGGTGCCCAGCGCCGGGCACCACCGCGACGTCAACGGCGGCTGGCTGCGGCCGGCGGTGTTCGGCGCGATGGACGGGCTGGTCTCCAACTTCGCCCTGATGACCGGTGTGGTGGGCGGCGCGGCCGGCCACAGCACGGTGATCCTCACGGGGCTGGCGGGCCTGGCGGCCGGCGCCTGCTCGATGGCCGCGGGGGAGTACACCTCGGTGGCCTCCCAGCGGGAGCTGGTCGAGGCCGAGATCGCCGCCGAGCGGATCGAGCTGAGCCGCAACCCGCGCGGCGAGCTGGCCGAGCTGGCCCAGCTCTACGTCGAGCGCGGCGTGGAGCCCGAGCTCGCCGCCGAGGTGGCCCGGCAGCTGACCCGGGATCCGGAGCAGGCGCTGGAGGTGCACGTCCGGGAGGAGCTCGGGGTGGACCCGCACGACCTGCCCAGCCCGCTGGTGGCGGCGGTCTCCTCGTTCGGCTGCTTCGCGGTCGGCGCGCTGCTGCCGCTGCTGCCCTACCTGCTGGGTGCCTCCTCGCTGCTGCCGGCGCTGCTGCTGGCACTGGTCGGCCTGTTCCTGTGCGGCGCGGTGGTGGCCCGGGTGACGGCGCGCAGCTGGTGGTTCAGCGGGCTGCGCCAGCTGCTGCTCGGCAGCGCCGCGGCCGGGGTGACCTACCTGCTGGGCTGGCTGATCGGCGGCCACATCGGTTGACTCCGGGCTTGACCCCTGATGTGTGGAGCATCACGCATGGCTCCGCATAGCAATGCAATTTTACGGCCCGAGGCGCCCTGGACCATCAGACCAGCGCCTCGGGCCGCGTCATTTCGGTGAAATCGCAGGGCGGACTCCACGCAGTCGAAGTCAGGGTGATTTCCAGGCTGTTTCGGCCCTTGACGGGCAGGGCACACTGTGAGGAGTTCGGCCCCGGGCCTACCCGCCGGTAATAGCCGTTGACCTGCGGTCCAGTCCGCCATTTGGACTAGGGATTCCACTTCCCGGGATGTTCGACATCATGTAACCTGCACCAAATCGCAGAGGGCCAACGTCGTCCCTGTTGCAAAGCTCCCCCAGCCGAGGCTGGGCGGCACCACCACTTGCCAATGACGACGACGGGAGAGCCGATGCTTTCTGCATCCATGCGCTCCGCCAACGAGCCCCAGGGCGGCGGCCGTTCGCCGTACCGGCTCGTTCCGGACGCACGACCTGCAGCTCAGGGCCTGTACGACCCCCGCCACGAGCACGACGCCTGCGGCGTCGGCTTCGTGGCGACCCTGACGGGCACCGCCGACCACGCGATCGTCGAGCAGGCGCTCACCGTGCTGCGCAACCTGGAGCACCGCGGCGCCACCGGTGCCGAGCCGGACTCCGGTGACGGCGCGGGCATCCTGACGCAGATCCCGGACGCCTTCCTGCGCGCCAACACCGGCTTCGAGCTGCCCCCGGTCGGGGAGTACGCGGTCGGCATCGCCTTCCTGCCGGTCGACGACCAAGCAGCGGCCACCGCCGTCTCGGCCATCGAGACGATCGCGGCCGAGGAGGGCCTGTCCGTCCTCGGCTGGCGCGAGGTGCCCACCGCCCCCGAGCTGCTGGGCGCCACCGCCCGCTCGGTGATGCCGCGGTTCGGCCAGCTCTTCGTCAGCCGGCCCGGGGCGGCCGGCCTGGAGCTGGACCGGATCGCCTTCGTGCTCCGCAAGCGCGCCGAGCGCGAGGCCGGTGTCTACTTCCCGTCGCTGTCCGCCCGGACCATCGTCTACAAGGGCATGCTGACCACCGGTCAACTGGAGCCGTTCTTCCCGGACTTGTCGGACCGGCTGTTCGCCTCCGCGATCGGCCTGGTGCACTCCCGGTTCTCCACCAACACCTTCCCGAGCTGGCCGCTCGCCCACCCCTACCGGTTCGTCGCGCACAACGGCGAGATCAACACCGTCAAGGGCAACCGGAACTGGATGACCGCGCGCGAGTCGCAGCTGGCCACCGACCTGATCCCCGGCGACCTGAGCCGGATCTTCCCGGTCTGCACCCCGGACCACTCCGACTCCGCCTCCTTCGACGAGGTGCTGGAGCTGCTCCACCTCGGCGGCCGCTCGCTGCCGCACTCGGTGCTGATGATGATCCCGGAGGCCTGGGAGAACCACGCCACCATGAGCCCGGCGCGGCGCGCCTTCTACCAGTACCACTCCAACCTGATGGAGCCCTGGGACGGCCCGGCCTGCGTCACCTTCAGCGACGGCACCCAGATCGGCGCCGTGCTGGACCGCAACGGCCTGCGCCCGGCCCGGTACTGGGTCACCGAGGACGGCCTGGTGGTGCTCTCCTCCGAGGTCGGCGTGCTCGACCTGCCGCAGGAGAGCGTGATCCGCAAGGGCCGGCTGCAGCCGGGCCGGATGTTCCTGGTCGACACCGCCGAGCACCGGATCGTCGAGGACGAGGAGGTCAAGGGCGCGCTGGCCGCCGAGCACCCCTACGAGGAGTGGGTGGCCGCCGGCCGGATCCAGCTGGCCGAGCTGCCCGAGCGCGAGCACATCGCGCACACCCACGCCTCGGTGACCCGCCGTCAGCAGACCTTCGGCTACACCGAGGAGGAGCTGCGCGTCATCCTGGCGCCGATGGCCCGCACCGGCGCCGAGGCGCTCGGCTCGATGGGCACCGACTCGCCGATCGCCGCCCTCTCCGAGAAGCCCCGGCTGCTCTTCGACTACTTCGTCCAGCTGTTCGCCCAGGTCACCAACCCGCCGCTGGACGCCATCCGCGAGGAACTGGTCACCTCGCTGCACAGCAGCCTCGGCCCCGAGGTCAACCTGCTCACCGCCGGGCCCGCGCACTGCCGTTCGGTCGGCATCACCTTCCCGGTGATCGACAACGACGAGCTGGCCAAGCTGATCCACATCAACGCCGACGGCGACCAGCCCGGCCTCAAGGCCGTCACCCTCTCCGGCCTCTACCGGGTGGCCGGCGGCGGCGAGGCGCTGGCCGAGCGGCTGCGCGAGATCGCCGCCGAGGCCGACGCGGCGATCGCCGACGGCGCCCGCATCCTGCTGCTCTCCGACCGCCACTCGGACGCCGAGCACGCGCCGATCCCGTCGCTGCTGCTCACCTCCGCCGTGCACCACCACCTGATCCGCACCAAGCAGCGCACCCAGGTCTCGCTGCTGGTCGAGGCCGGCGACGTCCGCGAGGTGCACCACGTGGCGCTGCTGATCGGCTACGGCGCCAGCGCGATCAACCCCTACCTGGCGATGGAGTCGGTCGAGGACCTGGTGGCCCAGGGCACCTTCCTCACCGGCATCGACCCGGAGAAGGCGATCCGCAACCTGATCAAGGCGCTCGGCAAGGGCGTGCTCAAGGTGATGTCCAAGATGGGCATCTCCACCGTCGCCTCCTACCGCGGCGCCCAGGTCTTCGAGGTCATCGGCCTCTCACAGGAGACCGTCGACGCCTACTTCGCCGGCACCACCAGCAAGTTGGGCGGCATCGGGCTGGACGAGATCGCCCGCGAGGTCGCCGCCCGGCACGCCAAGGCCTACCCGGCCTCCGGCATCCCGGCCGCGCACCGCGCGCTGGAGATCGGCGGCGAGTACCAGTGGCGCCGCGAGGGCGAACCGCACCTGTTCGACCCCGACACCGTCTTCCGCCTCCAGCACGCCACCCGCAGCCGCCGCTACGACATCTTCAAGCAGTACACGCAGCGGGTGAACGAGCAGTCCCAGCGGCTGATGACGCTGCGCGGCCTGTTCCAGCTGGACGCGGGCGGCCGCACCCCGGTGCCGATCGACGAGGTCGAGCCGGTCAGCGAGATCGTCAAGCGGTTCTCCACCGGCGCCATGTCCTACGGCTCCATCTCGATGGAGGCGCACGAGACGCTGGCGATCGCCATGAACCGCCTCGGCGGCAAGTCCAACACCGGTGAGGGCGGCGAGGACCCGGAGCGCCTCCACGACCCGGCCCGCCGCTCGGCGATCAAGCAGGTCGCCTCCGGCCGGTTCGGCGTCACCTCCGAGTACCTGGTCAACGCCGACGACATCCAGATCAAGATGGCCCAGGGCGCCAAGCCCGGTGAGGGCGGCCAGCTGCCCGGCCACAAGGTCTACCCGTGGGTCGCCCGCACCCGGCACTCCACCCCCGGCGTCGGCCTGATCTCGCCGCCGCCGCACCACGACATCTACTCGATCGAGGATCTGGCCCAGCTGATCCACGACCTGAAGAACGCCAACCCCGCGGCCCGGATCCACGTCAAGCTGGTCTCCGAGGTCGGCGTCGGCACCGTCGCCGCCGGCGTCTCCAAGGCGCACGCCGACGTGGTGCTGGTCTCCGGCCACGACGGCGGCACCGGCGCCTCCCCGCTGACCTCGCTGAAGCACGCGGGCGGCCCCTGGGAGCTCGGCCTCGCCGAGACCCAGCAGACCCTGCTGCTCAACGGGCTGCGCGACCGCATCGTGGTGCAGACCGACGGCCAGCTGAAGACCGGCCGCGACGTGGTGATCGCCGCACTGCTCGGCGCCGAGGAGTTCGGCTTCGCCACCGCGCCGCTGGTGGTCTCCGGCTGCGTCATGATGCGGGTCTGCCACCTGGACACCTGCCCGGTCGGCGTCGCCACCCAGAACCCGGTGCTGCGCGAACGGTTCTCCGGCAAGCCCGAATTCGTGGTCAACTTCTTCGAGTTCATCGCCGAGGAGGTCCGCGAGCTCCTCGCCGAGCTGGGCTTCCGCTCGATCGAGGAGGCCGTCGGCCACGCCGAGCACATCGACGCCACCGCCGCGATCGACCACTGGAAGGCGGCCGGGCTCGACCTCGCCCCGCTCTTCCACGTGCCCGAACTCCCGGTCGGTGCGGCCCGGCACCGCACCGTCGAGCAGGACCACGGGCTGGACAAGGCGCTCGACAACCAGCTGATCGAGCTGGCCGCCGAGGCCCTGGAGCACGGCGAGGCGGTCCGCATCCAGCTGCCGATCCGCAACGTCAACCGCACCGTCGGCACCATGCTCGGTCACGAAGTGACCAAGCGCTACAAGGGCGCCGGACTGCCCGAGGGCACCATCGACGTGACCTTCACCGGCTCGGCCGGCCAGTCCTTCGGGGCCTTCCTGCCCAAGGGCATCACCCTGCGGCTGGAGGGCGACGCCAACGACTACGTCGGCAAGGGCCTGTCCGGCGGCGTGCTGGTGGTCCGCCCGGCCCGCGACGCCGCCGCGATCGGCGCCGACGCCCAGCAGCACGTGATCGCCGGCAACACCATCGGCTACGGCGCCACCTCGGGCCGGATCCACCTGCGCGGCAAGGCCGGTGAGCGGTTCGCGGTGCGCAACTCCGGCGCCGTCCTGGTGGTCGAGGGAGTCGGCGACCACGGCCTGGAGTACATGACCGGCGGCCGGGTGGTGATCCTCGGCGAGACCGGCCGCAACCTGGCCGCGGGCATGTCCGGCGGCATCGGCTACGTCCTCGACCTGCGCCCGGCCAGCGTCAACGGCGGCATGGTGGGCATCGAGGCCCCCGACGCCAAGGACCGCGAGTGGCTGCGCGAGACCGTCCAGCAGCACTACGAGGAGACCGGCTCCACGGTCGCCGCCGAGCTGCTCGCCGACTGGGGCACCGGGGTCTCCCGGTTCTCCAAGATCATGCCCACCGACTACAAGGCAGTGCTCGCCGCCAAGGACGCCGCTGAGCGCGATGGCCTCTGTGAGGCCGAGACCACTCGCAAGATGATGGAGGCGGCACATGGCTGACCCCAAGGGCTTCCTGACCACCCCCAAGCAGCTGGCCGAGCGCCGGCCGGTGGACGTGCGGCTGCGCGACTGGAACGAGGTCTACGTCGAGCGCAGCCTGCTGCCGATCATCAGCAAGCAGGCCGGGCGCTGCATGGACTGCGGCATCCCGTTCTGCCACAACGGCTGCCCGCTCGGGAACCTCATCCCCGAGTGGAACGACCTGGCCTACCGGGACGACTGGGCCGGCGCCATCGAGCGGCTGCACGCCACCAACAACTTCCCGGAGTTCACCGGCCGGCTCTGCCCGGCCCCCTGCGAGTCGGCCTGCGTGCTCGGCATCAACCAGGACCCGGTGACCATCAAGAACGTCGAGGTCACCATCATCGACAAGGCCTGGGACAACGGCGGCGTCCGCCCCCAGGTGCCGGAGCGGTTGTCCGGCAAGACCGTCGCCGTGGTCGGCTCCGGCCCGGCCGGTCTGGCCGCCGCCCAGCAGCTCACCCGGGCCGGCCACACCGTGGTGGTGTACGAGCGGGCCGACCGGATCGGCGGCCTGCTGCGCTACGGCATCCCCGAGTTCAAGATGGAGAAGCGCCACATCAACCGCCGCATCGAGCAGATGCGCGCGGAGGGCACCCGGTTCCGCACCGGCGTGCACGTGGGCGAGGACATCACCGGGCAGCAGCTGCGCGAGCGCTTCGACGCGGTGGTGGTCGCCGCCGGTGCCACCACGGCCCGCGACCTGCCGGTGCCCGGGCGCGAACTGGGCGGCATCCACCAGGCGATGGAGTACCTGCCGCTGGCCAACAAGGTGCAGGAGGGCGACTACGTCGACTCCCCGATCAGCGCCAAGGGCAAGCACGTCATCGTGATCGGCGGCGGCGACACCGGCGCCGACTGCCTGGGCACCGCGCTGCGCCAGGGCGCCGCCTCGGTCACCCAGCTGGAGATCATGCCCCGCCCCGGCGACGACCGCCCGGCCCACCAGCCGTGGCCGACCATGCCGATGGTCTACAAGGTCACCTCCGCGCACGAGGAGGGCGGCGACCGGGTGTACTCGGTCAGCACCACCCACTTCACCGGCGACGAGGACGGCAACGTCCAGGAGCTCCACCTGGTCGACGTCGAGTCCAAGGACGGGCGCTTCGAGCCGGTGCCCGGCACCGAGCGCTCGATCCCGGCCCAGCTGGTCACCCTGGCCATGGGCTTCACCGGCACCGACGTCAGGAACGGCCTGGTGGAGCAGCTGGGCGTCGAGCTCGACGCCCGGGGTAACATTGCCCGCGACGGCAAGTTCGCCACCAACGTCGATGGCGTCTACGTCTGCGGCGATGCCGGCCGCGGCCAGTCGCTGATCGTCTGGGCGATCGCCGAGGGCCGCTCCGCTGCCGCCGCGGTCGACGCCTACCTGGGTGGCAAGACCCCGCTGCCCGCACCGATCCACCCCACGGACCGTCCCCTGGCGGTCTGAACCCTCCCGCACACGCCCGCCGCCGTTGGCGGGCCGCGCCCTGCTGACCCGCCAGCGCTGCCGGTCCACCAGCGGAGCTCGAAACGACGGCGCCTGCGCCCGACCCCGACCAAGAACCGGGCGCAGGCGCCGTCGGCATGCCGGGGCCCGGCGCCGCGCCGAACGGCGAGCGCCAACAGGGCAGTCGCCCTGCCACGGTCTGCGGTCCCCGTGGCCTTCGTTCGGCGGCACAATCCATGGGGATCAGCGGGGCTGCGGGCGTTTCCGCGGTGCCCCGACCAGTGAGATCGGGGTCAACGCTCGGCGTAGGACCACTGGAACACCGCGTCTACGGTAGAAGGCCAGGTGAGAGCGGAGCGAGGAAATCGCCTCTTTGTGGCCCAGTCTCGGACCAACGGGTCCCCAACGCTGTGGATCCCTCTACGCTCGGCTCATGACGAATCGTGACTTTATCGTGGTGACCACCACGCACGACGCCGAGGACAAGGCTCGCGCGCTGGCTGCGGCTGTGGTCCGTGAGCGCCTTGCCGCCTGCGCCCAGGTTTACTCGATCAACTCGGTCTACTGGTGGGACGGAGAGGTGCAGACCGAGCCGGAGTGGCGCATCGACTTCAAGACCCGTGCGGACCTGGGCGACCGCCTGGCCGCCTTCATCGGCGAACAGCACAGCTACGACACCCCGGAGATCGTCGGCCTTCCCGTGGTCACTGGCAGCACGGCGTACCTGGAATGGGTGAACTCCGAGACCGTCAGCTAGCGGCGCCCAACGTGGCTCGGATCTCTTCACCGAAGCTCCGGGCCACGCTGTTCTGCTCGGACAGTTTCTCGGCAAGGGCGTGAAGCCGGACCTTACCCATGGTCGTCTCGGTCTCGACCGTGGCTGCCAGAGCCCGCCGCCCGATCTCCACCGCCTGTTCGACATGGCCCGCCGTCAGATAGCCGGTCGCCACGTCACCAAGGATGGCGACCCGAACTTTGGTGTCGTCGCTGCCCAGTGCGGTCAGCGTCTCATCAGCAGCAGCTCCGAGCGCGGGGTGCTCCAGCATCGCGTACGTGGCGACAGCCATGGAGCCTAGCCGTGCGCGGCGGAAGAAGCTCATCCATGCCTGCTCACCGTCCGGGTCGGCGTAGTCGAACGCTGTGGTGGCCCGTTCCAGCGCCCGGATCGCTCCTTCGCGGTCGCCTTGCTTCGCGGCTTCCTCGGCCTCTCGTGCGCACAGCCACGCTCGCGCCGTCGCATAGCCGGGGCCCCGGACCTGTTCCTGCGCCGCCGAAAGCATCTCCCTGGCTTTGGCCGGGTCCACGCCGTACGACGCGTAGCCGAGCGTCAGCGCGTTGACCGCGCCATGTCCGGCGTGCTTCCCGGCCAAAGAGGCTGTTGAGTAGTACTGGCGGGCCGTCGCAAAGTCGCCGAGGTCCCAGTGGATCCAACCTGCCAGTGCCGCCGCCTCGCCGGCGGCGATCGTCAGTGCTCTTTGATGAGCGCCCGCCCCAGGCAGAACGGACGTGATGGCGTCCAGGTGGGCCGACAGCTGGGCGGCAAGGAGGCGGGCCGGCGTGTGCTCCTCGGCCGAGAACATCGAGGCCGTTGATCGTTCCAGTTGGGCCACTGCCTCCGCGTCCACACGACCGCCTGAGAGGGCGGTTGCCAACCGTCCCCAGGGTTCCGAGGCGACGCCCGCCGCGACGGCCACACTGAGGAATCCTCTTCTGTCCACCTCTTCCTCCTCTTGCTTGATCAGCGGCGCCAACCTGGCGAGCCTGCGTGCCCGACGGCTCAACGTGACTGCGTCTCGGACCATTTCCACCGGCAGCCCGTAAGAGCGGGCGATCAGATCGAAGTCCGGTTTGGTGGGAATCCGTTCACCCGTTTCCCAGCGCTTGATCCGCTCCGGATCGAAGTACCGGCCGTCCTGGTGCGCCTCGATCACCTGGGCTTGCTCTGGTCGAGTCCGGCCGGCCTGAGTCCGGATGCCGCGCAGGATGGGTCCGATCTCCCTAGAGCTCATCATGAGGCGCCCCCGAGGCGGTTTGTGAACTGGACATCCATCCTGGCCCCCCAAACTGGCCCCCTGCTACAGAATGCACCGAATCGTGGCCCCTTCGAGTGACCCACCCAGGCCGTTGACTTGGTAGTGCCGTCGGGCCAGCTCGGGCGGCGCGGACCGACACCGGGACGTCTGGCAGGAACGAGGTGCACGGATGAGTCCGCTCGAAATGGCGTCGTTTCCGGTGCCGCAGGAGTGGGATGTCGAGCCGGACGCGGCGGCCGTTCCGCCTGCTCGGCGCCTGGTGGTCGATGTCGCGCGGTTCTGGCGGGTACCGCTGTCGGACGACGCATTGCGCGATGTCGAGTTGTGCACGGGCGAGTTGTTGGCGAATGCCATGGAGCACACGAAGGCTCGGTGCAAGGTGACCGTGCGTTGGAATGGTCTTCGGCTGCGGGTGGAGATCGCGGATTCGAGTCCGCTGGCCCCCGACCCGGACGCGGCCGAGGACACGGTTACCGGTGGGCGTGGGCTGGTCCTAGTTGAAGGGCTCGCCCAGTCGTGGGGCTGGTACCCGACCGAGGTCGGCAAGGTCGTGTGGTTCGAGTGCGCAGCTGACCAACTCGCGACCGGAGATGCGCGGTTGGCTGTGCCTTTTGATGCGGTCCAGGGTCGGACAAGGGTCATCGCGCCTAACATCTGATCGCCTAACAGTCTTCGCTTGGTCGCACTGGAGGAAGTCGCGGCCAGGCGGACAGGCAGCACCGCCACCTTCCCCCGCGGCTGGAGTCGCCTGGAAGCGGATAGCGTCCCCCCGAATCCCGATAGCCAACCTGGGAGAAGGACAACTCATCATGAGCGTAACTGAGTTCGAAGCAAAGCTTCTCAACATCCACCCCGAGAAGATCCGTACCCTGCTGACCGAGGCCGCCGCCACGTACCTGGGCGACCGATTCCAGCGGCGCTACGTCTACGACATCCCCGGTCGGCCCGGTGCGTGGGTTCGGCTGCGCGACACCGGTGTCGAGGTCACACTGTGCGTCAAGGAGATCCACTCCGACACTATCGACGGAGCGACCGAGACGGAAACGACCGTCGGCGACTTCGACACCGCCAACGCGCTCCTTGCCAAGCTCGGTTACCAACCGAGGGCGTACCAGGAGAACCGTCGGTCCTCCTGGACGCTGGGCGGTGCGGCCATCGAGATCGACCACTGGCCCCTCATCCCCCCGTACTTGGAGATCGAGGGGGGCAGCGCCGAACACGTCCACTCCACCGCGCTCGCGCTCGGGCTTCCGCTGAACGAGCTGACGAGCGAGAACACCACCAAGGTCTACCGCCGGTACGGGATCGACATCGAAGCGATTCCCCGGCTCACCTTCGATTGACAGGAGACAAGCCTTGTCCGCAACTCAGGGGCCGGCGGTCCGAATCGTCCGGGACAGGACCATCCGCATCAAGGTGATCGACGACTGCGGGTTGGCCTGCACGTTCTGCCACAACGAGGGAACGCCGGTTACCGCCGACAACCAGGGCCGTACCCTGCTGCCCTTCGCGTCGGGGCCGGGCAGGACTGGGCGCGTGTCGATCTTCGCCGAGACGAACGGCGTCAACTTCCTCTCGGCGAAGATGAACCCGGACATGTCCTTCCGACGGGCCATTCGGACCGTGGTGAGGGCCTTCGACGCCGAGGAGATCCACCTCACCGGAGGGGAGCCCACTCTCCACACGGAGGTGTCTTCACTGGTCGCGGCACTCACCGGAATGGGGCTGAGCGTCGGGATGACCAGCAACGGGGAGCGCGGTCGACAGGTGATGCCGGAGTGCTCGGCGGCTGGCCTCAACCGGGTCAACGTCTCGGTTTTCGGTACGACTGCCGCACAACTCCAATCCGTCCAGGCCGAGCGCTTCGGGTCGGGCGGTCTGGCCGACGCGAAGATCCGTGCGGCGGAACAGACCATCCGCGCCGCCGTGTCCAACGGTGTGAAGGCCTCCGTGAACATCGTGGTTCCCGGCATGGCCCACGTGGATCGGGTCGTCAACCTGATTGAGTCGTACGGCCAGTTCGCGGATGTGCGCATGCTTACCAGCATCCAGGACGGGCCGGAGTCGATCGCGGCGATCTCCGAGGTGCTGGCCCGGGTCGGTGCGGAACCGGTGCTCCGGACCTTCACCGCAGGCACCTCCGACGAACGCACTCTCTACCGGGGGCTCGGCGGCCGGGCGGTCTACGTCAAGCGGCTCCTGCCGGTACGACTCCCGGACACCTGCGCGTCGTGCCGGTTCAACAACGACACGGACTGCCAGGAGGGCTACTACGGCATCCGGCTGTACCTCACCGAACAGGGGGAGTACATGGCTGGTGTCTGTATCCAGCGCATGGACTTGTGCGTGCCCGTGACGGAGCTGTCGAGGAGCGGGATCGTGGAGGAGGTGCGGGCGTTCAAGGACGCCGAAATCCGGCGGCTGACACGTCAGTACGATGCCGTTGCCTGAGCTTGGAAGCACGACGACGACATCGCTGGCACCCGTTGATCACTAGCCCCACGCGCCATGGCAAGGCTCCTGGGGCTTGCCATAGCCTTAGCAGATACGAGAGCCGGTGTCCGTCCCGCCCTGTGGTGACGGCTTCATCGATCATCCGCTCAGCCGGGCCAGGGAACTCACAGCAATCACTTAATGCTCATGACGCACCCTCATGGCAGACTGCCGCGCGTAGCGGGCGGTTCCGAGGAGGATGGGGCGGATGAACAGCACGGTGGGCAGCGGCAGCGGAGTGACGGTCCGTCGGCTGCTGCTGGGGTCCCAGCTGCGCCGGCTGCGCGAGGCGCAGGGGGTGAGTCGGGAGGACGCCGGCTACGAGATCCGCGCCTCGGAGTCGAAGATCGGGCGGATGGAGCTGGGCCGGGTCAGCTTCAAGGAGCGCGACGTGGCCGACCTGCTCACCCTCTACGGCGTGAGCGACCCCGGGCAGCGCGGCGAACTGCTCGGCATGGTCCGGATCGCCAACGCCGTGCCCTGGTGGCACGACTACGCCGACGTGGTGCCCGCCTGGTTCCAGAGCTACCTCGGGTTCGAGGAGGCGGCCGGCTGCATCGCCTCCTACGAGGTGCAGTTCGTCCCCGGCCTGCTGCAGACCGAGGAGTACGCCCGCGCCGTGATCCGGCTCGGCAGCCAGCACGCCCCGGAGAGCGAGATCGAGCGGCGGGTCGAGGTGCGGATGCGCCGACAGCAACTGCTCACCGGCGAACAGGCGCCGCGGCTGGCCATGGTGATCGACGAGGCAGCGCTGCGCCGGCCGTGCGGCGGCCCCGAGGTGATGCGCGGCCAACTGCTGCACCTGCTGGAGCTGGCCGAGCGCCCCGGCATCGAGCTGCAGGTGATGCCGTTGGGCACTGCCGGACTGCGCGCCGAGAGCGGCACCTTCTCACTGCTCGGCTTCCGCGAGCCGGACCTCGCCGACGTGGTCTACCTGGAGCAGTTCACCACCGCGCTCTACCTGGACCGGCCGCGCGAAGTCGCCGAGTACCGCGACACGTTGGGGCGGTTGCGGGAGGACAGCCTGAGCCCGGGATCGAGCCGTGAGCTTCTGTCGATGTTGCTCCAGGAGCACTGAGCAATCAGTAGGATGACCGCCTGTCAGTCCGCGCCAACTCTTCGCAAGGGGTCTCAGGTGTCGCACTTCACGGAACTCGCCCTGCAGTACATCGACGGACAGTGGCGCCAGGGCAGCGGCTCCTGGGAGATCGTCGACATCAACCCGTTCGACGGCGAGAAGCTCGCCAGCATCACGGTGGCCACCGTCGGCGAGGTCGACCAGGCCTACCGCGCGGCCGAGCGGGCGCAGAAGGAGTGGGCGAAGCAGAACCCCTACGCCCGCCGACTGGTCTTCGAGCGGGCGCTGCGACTGCTCGAGGAACGCGAGCAGGAGATCACCGAGACCATCATCGCCGAGCTCGGCGGCACCTACCTCAAGGCCGGCTTCGAACTCTCGCTCACCAAGGACATGCTGCGCGAGTGCATGCAGCTGTCGCTGCGCCCCGAGGGCAGGATCCTGCCCTCGCCGGTGGACGGCAAGGAGAACCGGGTCTACCGGCTGCCGGTCGGCGTGGTCGGCGTGATCAGCCCGTTCAACTTCCCGCTCTTCCTCTCCATGAAGGCGGTCGCCCCGGCGCTGGCGCTGGGCAACGGCGTGGTGCTCAAGCCGCACCAGGACGCCCCGATCACCGGCGGCACCCTGATCGCCAAGCTCTTCGAGGACGCTGGACTGCCCGCCGGCCTGTTCAACGTGGTGGTCACCGACATCGCCGAGATCGGCGACGCGCTGTTGGAGCACCCGGTGCCCAAGGCCATCGCCTTCACCGGCTCCGACCGGGTCGGTCGGCACGTCGCCACCGTCGCCGCCTCGCACTTCAAGCGCTCGGTGCTGGAGCTGGGCGGCAACAGTGCGCTGATCGTGCTGGACGACGCCGACGTCGACTACGCGGTGGACGCGGCCGTGTTCAGCCGGTTCGCGCACCAGGGGCAGGTCTGCATGGCCGCCAACCGGGTGCTGGTGGACCGCTCGGTGCTGGCCGAGTTCACCGAGAAGTTCGTGGCCAAGGTCGCCTCGCTCACGGTCGGTGACCCCAAGGACCCCGGCACCCAGATCGGCCCACTGATCAACTCCACCCAGGCCGACGCGATCAACGCCGAAGTCGACCGCGTGGTGGCCGAGGGCGCCACCGTGCTGCACCGCGGCAGCTCCGTCGGCACCCTGGTGTCGCCGGTGGTGCTCACCGACATCCCGGCCGGATCGCCGGTGCTGCAGCGCGAGTTGTTCGGTCCGGTGGTGATGCTGATCCCGTTCGACGGCGAGGAGGAGGCGATCGCGATCGCCAACGACACCCCGTTCGGGTTGAGCGGCGCGGTGCACAGCGGCTCGGTGGAGCGCGGTGTCCGGGTGGCGCAGCAGATCGACAGCGGCATGGTCCACGTCAATGACGGGACCATCGCCGACGAGGCGATCGTGCCGTTCGGTGGTGAGAAGAACTCGGGCGTGGGCCGGCTCAACGGCGAGTCCACCGTGGAGGCCTTCACCACCCAGAAGTGGATCTCCATCCAGCACGGGCGGTCCCCCTTCCCGTTCTAGAGGCCCCCCTTCCGTTCTGGATCCCCCCGTCCCCTTCGCAACGTGGGGGACCGTTCTGAGCCGGGCCGTGGCCGGGCCTACCATCACAGAAGAGGTATGGATGGGAGGCCCCGCCATGACCAAGCGACCGAAGCCCGGCAGCAGGCTGCGCCAAGGCACCCAGGCCCTGCTGGAGCGGCGCGGCATGATGGCCGCCGCCCCCGGCGGCAAGCCACGCCCGATCGGCCCGGAGCTGCACACCCAGCTGTCCGCGGCCCAGAGCAAGACCGCCGCGTACGGCAGCTACGCCGCCCTGGCCGGCCAGGGCGGCCGCCGGGTGCCCGAGGAGCGCGCGCACACCGGGAGCCGGCCCGGGCACGCCGAGCTCAAGGGCCACCGGCACCGCGGCGCCGAGCGGCACTCCGCGCACTGAGCCCGCGCACGCCCCGGCCCCCGCAGCCCGCCCGGAAGGGCTGCGGGGGCCGGGGCGTGCGTGCGACTACGGGAAGACCGGCGCGCCGGCCCGCACCAGCCGCCAGGAGACCGCCGCGAAGTCGGCCGGGTCGATCACGCCCTTGGCCTTCACCCAGGCGATCATCGTGTTGCGGATCTCGTCCGAGTTGGTCCACACCTGCTTGGCGGTGGCGACGTGCGGGAAGTTGCCGCCGCCGTTGGCCCGGTAGTTGTTCACCGCGAGCACGAACTGCCCGGCCGGGTCGACCGGCTTGCCCGCGTACGACAGGTTGGTGATCCGCGAACCGACCGGCTGCGAGATGTCGATGTCGTAGCTCAAGCCGTAGAGCGAGTCGAAGTTGTAGTCCGGGATGCCGTTCTGGTTGGTCAGGGTGTCCGGGTTCACCGGCGCGCCCGGAGCCAGCTGGGCGAAGTAGGTCATCGAGAACTCGAGGTAGTCCTTGAGCTGACCGCCCGTCATGAGACGGGCCTCCAGGGTGTTCTCGTAGATGTACAGGCCCGCCACGTCGCGCAGCTTCACCGTGCCGGCCGGGATGTCGGCGGTCCGGTTGAACGGCGCGGCCTGCGCCACCACCGGCAGGTCGGCGTAACCGGTGCCCGCCAGCGCCGCCTTGACGGTGTCCTGCTGCACCTTGCCGATCAGGTCGATGATCGGGGTGTCCTTGAACCGCGCCTGGGCGATCGACAGGTCCACCTTGCTGGTGCCGATCACCTGGTTGACGTAGGCGACCACCTTGTCGTGCTGCTCCTTCAGCAGCATCACGATCTCCTGGTCCTCGTCCACGGTGTTGGAGTTGAGCACCTGGGAGCTCAGCGAGGCGACCGTCCAGACGCCCTTGTCGAACTGCACCTCGAAGTCGAACCGGCTCAGCCGCTGGCCCCAGCAGAGCGGCTCGGAGAGCACCACGGTCTTGCCGGTCTGCTTGTTGACGACCAGGCGCTGCGGCACCTCCTTGTGGGTGTGGCCGACCAGCACCGCGTCGATCCCGGGCACCTCGGCGGCCATCTCGCCGGAGGCGTCCTCGGGGAACGGGATCTGGGTGCCGTAGGAGGAGGGCTCGTCGATCCCGGAGTGCGCGGACACGATCACGATGTCGGCGCCCGCGGCCTTCAGCTTCGGCACGTAGATCTTGGCCGCCTCGACGATCCCGTTGAAGGTCATCTGGCCCTGCACGTTGGCCTTGTCCCAGATCGCGATACCCGGGTTGGTCAGACCCAGGATGCCCACCTTCAGCGGCCGGCCGCCGCCCAGGTGCAGGGTCCGGATCACGTAGGGCGGGAAGGCGGGCTTCTCGTCCTTGGCGTGCAGCGCGTTGGCGCCGAGCAGCGGGAAGTCCAGCTGCTCCTCGAAGGCCTTGACGGTGGGGATGCCGTAGTTGAACTCGTGGTTGCCCAGTGCCGCCGCGTCGTAGCCGATGACGTTCATCGCGGTGGCCATCGGGTGCTCGGGGGCGTTCTCGCCGGTGATCGGCTCGACCCGGGCGAAGTAGTAGCTGAGCTGGGTGCCCTGGATGATGTCGCCGGCGTCGATCAGCAGGGTGCGGTCCCAACCCACCTCGTCGCGCACCTGGTTGACCAGGGTGGAGATCTTGGCCAGGCCGACCGCGTTGTGCTGTGCGTCGGTGTAGACGGCGTCGGTGAAGTAGTCCCAGTTGACGGCGTGGCCGTGCACGTCGGTGGTGCCCATCACGGTGAACTTCGCCTTGTGCGGCCCGGGCCGGCGGTGCTGCGGCTCGGCCTGGTCGGCCGCCGCGGGCTCGGCGGCGGCCACCGACACCCCCGACACCAGGGCGGCACCGGCCGCGGTGGCGGCGCTCCGGGTGACGAAGTCGCGGCGGTTCAAAGGCATGGGTCACTCCAGTGGGGTCGAACGGGTGGTGACGTATGACGCGCGTAGAGATACGCGCGTAGAAGTGTGCCCTGAAAGCACCCGCCGCGAACAGCCCCCAAACATGGACCGCAGGTGACGAGTTCGCCACATCCGGGTGCAGCGGCCGTGACGATCCTTCAGCAGTCGCCGTGACGGTCCCTCGGCCCGGCCGGTCCGCTAACGGGGCGTCAATACGGCGAGCGCGTGCTCAACCCGGGCGAGGAACTCGTCCGTCGGGTCGATGGCCCGGGGCTCGACGCGCTGCCACAGCAGGGCCCTTTCGTACCAGTCGAGGGTGCGGGCCAGCTGCCGCGGGACGGTGTCCGCGACCTCCCCTGCCGCCGGTGCGGCCAGGCGGATGCCGCACACGGCCAACAGCTGCCGGGCGGCCCCCACGGCCTCGGCCGGCCACCCGGCGGGCGCCGGCTCGGCCGAGCGCTCGGCGACCTCGGCCCGCAGCAGCTCGACGGCACGCGGCGGCGGAGGCGGCGGCGGGCCGCCGAAGCTCCAGCCGAGCACCGCCCCCGCGCCGTACAGTCCCACCGCCATCGCCGCCGTCCAGACCCCCGCCCCGGTGGCCAGCCCGCTCGCCACACCGACCGCCGCGCCCCCGCTGCCCAGGTAGTGCGCGCGGCTGCCGAACCAGCAGGCGAACCGCCCGCCACCAGGTCTACTGGTAGCCACGGATCTCCTCGAAGACACCGTCCAGCGAACTCGTCAGGGCGTCGAACAGCCGCCCGCCGGTGAGGTCCGCGATGCCCTGCAACTGGTCCTTGGCGCCCTCGCCGAACAGGATCGGGAAGACCGGGATCGCCTGCTGGCCCTGCGGCAGCGCCCGGTAGAACGCGGTGAAGTCGCTCGCCGTGGCGCCCTCGTTGCTCTCGCCGTCGGTCATCAGCACGATCGAGGTGAACCGGTCGTCACCGGCCTGCGCCTGCTGGGCGGCGAGTTCGCGGTAGGCGGCCTCCAGGGTGTCGTAGATGGCCGTGCCGCCGCCGGCCGACAGGCTCTGCACGTCGGAGTCGATCGCGGCCAGCTCGGGCTGCGGGTCGTCGGCCGGGACCTGGTGGACCTTCTCCCACTTCACCGCGTCGGCGAAGGAGACCAGGGTGACCTCCTCGCGGTCGCGGAACCCGTCCACGCTGTGGCTGCCGTCCGCGCCGGTGAGCAGGCCCAGCGCCTTCTTCAGGTTCGTCAGGCGGTCGCCCGCCATCGAGCCCGAGGTGTCCAGCACGTAGAGCGTGCGGGAAGGCCGGCGCAGCTGGTTCTGGTAGGCCGACAGCAGCCCGTCCGCCACCGGACGGCTGCCGGGGAAGGGGAGTTCGGGCCGCCGGTCGGTGCCCAGCCCGGTGCCCGGCTGCACACCGGCGACCACCGGGCGGCGCTCGGTGGTGTCGGTGATCTTGCGTTGGGTGTCCTGGCGCAGCAGGTAGGCGGTCAGCCGGCCGAACGCGTCCTTGGCCCGCGGCGAGGCCGAACTCAGCAGCGTGAGCGGGTAGTCCGCGGAGACCACGCCGTCGGTCGGGCGGATCACCGTCAGCTGGGCGTCGCTCGGCAGCGAACGGTTGAGCTCCAGCAGCACCGACTCGTAGTTGACCAGCGCGCCCACCTGGGCGCCGGTGCCGCCCGTCGCGGTGCGCTGGTAGGCCTGGGCCAGCCAGCCGGAGGAGCCCGAGGTGAGCTTCTGCCCCGAGAAGAAGGCGCGCAGCGCGGGGGAGGCCTTGGCCACGTCGGCGTCGGTGAGCGCGGCCTGGGCGCCGGAGAACGCCGAAGCCAGCCCGATCAGCGCGGACAGCCCGGAGTTGGACTGGGCGGGGTCGGTCATCCCGAAGGTCAGCTTGCCCTGGCTGACGGCGTCGCCGATCTGCGACCAGCTGACCTTGGCCGGATCCCAGCCGAGGCCGGAGAGGACCGACGAGCGCACCCCGAACGCCACCGGGGAGACCATCACCGGCGTCTCGGAGAGCAGCTTGCCGGCCGCCGCCTGGTCGAGCCGCAGGTAGCGGTTGGACGGGAACCAGAGCGCGTCGTACGCCCCGTCCGCCCGGCCGCTGCTGACCGTGTTCGCGCCGTCCAGGGTGCCGGTGGAGGTGAGCTCGACGGTGACCCCGGTGGCCTTTCGGGCGTCGTCCAGGATCGGCTGCATGTCCTGCAGTTCGCTGCCGCCCAGCACGCGCAGGGTGTACGGCGCCCCGCTCGGTGCGGGGGCGGCGCTGCCGCTCGGGGCCGGCTCGGGCGCGGAGTGGCCGCTGCAGGCGGTGACGGCGGTCAGCAGCACCGCCAGGGCGCCGAGGGCGGCGCGGCGCGGCAGGTGGCGGGTCATCGGTCGGCTCCTCATCACTGGTCCGCGGGAACGGCGCGGTTGACCAGCTGCTGCAGCAGATCGCTGGTGGGCGGCGGAGGTTGGGAGGTGCCCAGCGACCTCAGGTCGGCCGGGAACTGCTGGTTGCCCTTCTGCCGCAGGTCCGTGGCGAGCAGGCCGGGGTCGTTCTCCGGGCGGAAGCCGAACTGCGCCTCCAGCTTGACCAGGTCCGGGTCGTTCGCCAGTGCGGCGGACACCCTGGCCGCCTTGGGCGTCAACTCCACGACGGTGTGGTCACTCTGGATGTCGTAGTCCGGGTAGATGACGGCGGTGCCGGCGGGCAGCGTGCCGGCCAGCGCCTGCTCGGCGACTTCGGACTCGTACGTCCAGCTGAGCGGGCGTTCGGTGCCGGCCACGAAGTCGCGGAACAACTGGTCACTGCTGGACAGCATGGCGCCTTGGGCGCTCATCAGCCTCTGCAGGACCGGTCCGATCCGGTCGATGTCGTTCTGACTGGCCACCACCTTCTGGCCGTTGCCCAGGTAGGACATCAGCGCCAGGTAGAGCGAGGCCGAGGAGGAGGTGCGCGGATCGGTGGTGGCGATGTAGATCTGGCCGGACAAGCCGGCCGGCCGGTCCTCCTGGTGCGGCAGAGCCGTCCAGGCCGTGCCGGCGGAGGCGGCGGCCCAGTAGGCCTGCATGTCCATCACCCACACGTTGTCGTCCTTCTTGGCGGCCAGCCCGTTCTGCCGCATGAACTCGGCCACCTCCGGAGTGGTCAGCACGACCAGCGGGGAGTAGAACGGCCGCACCTTGGTGGTGGTGATCGGGGTGGGGATCGAGTCGGCCGCCACCGAGCTGGCCGGGATCGCGAAATCGTAATCGCTGCCCTTGAGTTGGTCCTTCATCTGCCAGGATCCGGCGTGCTGGACGCTGACCTCGAGGCCGAGCTTGCCGAAGGCCCGCCGCACCTGGGGGCTGGCGAAGAAGTCCGCCTTCTCGGAGCCGATCAGCCCGGTGACGGCGGTCCGCGCCGCAGGCGCCGGGGACGGCCCGCAGCAGGACTTGGTGATCACGATGGCGGCCACGGCGGCCACCAGGGCGAGCGCCACCAGGATCCCCACCAACTGCTGCCGCCGCATCGGCGCCCCCCAAGGTCGGTCGGCCCAGGGCCGGTTGTCGGACCTGGAGCGTCCCCCCGGGCACCCAGCGGAGCACGTACCGGCGGTGAACCGGAGGTGAACAGCCCTTCACGGATCCGCATCGGACGACACGTCCGGCAAGGGTCAAGTCGACTTGGCTGAACCGGAACTCATCGTCCGTCAGAAAGTTCAACGAAGCTTTCAGGACCGGACATGTGACCGACCGTCGGAACGTCGTTGTTACGCGCGGGTAGTGCATACTCTCGGAACCATGCGCCGAGCAAAAATCGTCTGCACACTCGGGCCCGCCACGGATTCGTACGACCAGATCAAGGCCCTGGTCGACGCCGGGATGGACATCGCCCGACTCAATCTGAGCCACGGCTCCCACGCCGAGCACGAGGAACGGTACCGCCGGGTCCGCAAGGCCGCCGACGAGACCGGCCGCAGCGTCGGCATCCTGGTCGATCTTCAAGGCCCGAAGATCCGACTCGACACCTTCGCCGACGGGCCGGTACTCCTCGAACGCGGCGACGAGTTCACCATCACGGTGGAGGACGTCCCAGGTGACCGCTTCGGCTGCGGCACCACCTACAAGGGCCTCGCCGCCGACGTCGGCCGCGGCGAGCGGATCCTGGTCGACGACGGCCGGGTCAGCCTGGAGGTCACCCATGTGGACGGGCCGAGGGTCCGCTGCATCGTCATCGAAGGAGGCCTGGTCTCCGACCACAAGGGCCTCAACCTGCCCGGAGTCGCCGTCTCGGTGCCCGCACTCAGCGACAAGGACGTCGCCGACCTGCGCTGGGCCCTGCGGACCGGCGTCGACCTGATCGCCCTCTCGTTCGTCCGCAGCGGCAAGGACATCGAGGACGTGCACAGCGTGATGGCCGAGGAGGGGCGGTTCCTCCCGGTCATCGCCAAGGTGGAGAAGCCGCAGGCGGTGGACGCCCTGGACGGCATCGTGGCCGCCTTCGACGGCATCATGGTGGCCCGCGGCGACCTGGGCGTGGAGATGCCGCTGGAACAGGTCCCACTGGTCCAGAAGCGCGCCATCAAGCTCGCCCGGCGCAACGCCAAGCCGGTCATCGTCGCCACCCAGATGCTCGACTCGATGATCAACGCCTCCCGGCCCACCCGCGCCGAGGCCTCCGACGTGGCCAACGCCGTGCTCGACGGCACCGACGCCGTGATGCTCTCCGGTGAGACCTCGATCGGCAAGTACCCGATCGAGACGGTCAAGACCATGGGCCGGATCATCCAGGCGGCCGAGGAGGACGTGCTGGCCGCCGGCCTGCCGCCGCTGACCGCCGGCAGCAAGCCGCGCACCCAGGGCGGCGCGGTGGCCCGGGCGGCGGCCGAGATCGGCGACTTCCTGCACGCCAAGTACCTGATCGCCTTCACCCAGTCCGGCGACACCGCGCGCCGCCTCACCCGCTACCGCAGCCCGATCCCGGTGCTCGCCTTCACCTACGAGCAGGCGGTGCGCAGCCAGTTGGCCCTCACCTGGGGCGTGGAGACCTTCCTCGGCCCGTTCGTGCCCACCACCGACGAGATGGTCGCCCAGGTCGACGCCCAACTGCTCAGCCTGGGGCGCTGCGAGCGCGGCGACATCGTGATCATCACCGCCGGTTCACCGCCCGGAGTCGCCGGCTCCACCAACCTGGTGCGGGTGCACCACGTGGGCGAGTGGGACAACTGACCAGCTGAACAGCGGTGTTGGGGCAGTGCGCCGCGCACCGCCCCAACACCCGAGGCCGGTGGTGCGAGAGCTGCGGGGCCGTGCGGTTAGGAGGAGGAGCGGCCGGCCACCGCGGTGCGGGCGATCTGGGTCAGCTTCGCCACCTCGAACGCGCTGTACGAACCACCGGCGAGCAGCGAGAACTTGACGCCCTCCCGGCCGCCCGGGCGGCGGAACCCGTCGGGCAGCAGCCGGCGGTAGTGCTCGGCCGCCCGGTGGAAGAACTGCGGCCGCTCCGCCCGGCTGACACAGCCGGCCAGGTCCAGCACGAACAGGTAGTGCTGGACCATCCGCCGGAACAGGAACGGACGCACCAGTTCCGCCGCGGTCAGCGACAGCCCGTCCAGCAGGTCGAAGCTGCGCTCGTACTGGTCGAAGAGGTCGAACTCGCTGGCCCCCGGCGAGGCGGCCGGGTGCACCGTCTGGCGGCGCCTCAGCTGCACCAGCTCACCGGTCAGCGCCACCGCCCGCCGGGCCCGCAGCAGCGCCTGGTGCACCACCGCTATCTCCTCGTACCGACCGTCCGGGAACGCCAGCTGGGCCTCCATCCACAGCTCGCGGCCGATCAGCCGGTCCCAGGCCTGCGCGGGCACCCCGAACACCTCCGGCCGCTCGGCCGGCGTGAAGGCCGCCGTCCCGAGCCCGTCGAGCACCGCCTCCGCCGCACCCGGCCAGACCCGGTCCCGGTGCAGCCGGGTGTGCCCGAACAGCACCACCTCGGCGTCCGGCTCCGCGCGCAGCCGGTCGGCCAGGGTCAGGAACGCCCCCGGCATCACCAGGTGGTCGGCGTCCAGGAAGAGCAGGTAGCGCCCGCGCGCCCGCGCCGCCCCCGCGTTCCGCGCCCGGCCCACCCCGACCGCCGCGTTCAACCGCAGCACCGACACCCGATCGTCCGCCGTCTGCGCGACCGTGGCCGGCGACTGCGCCGACGTGTCCGCCACCACGATCACCTCGAACCCCCCGAAGGACTGGTCGAGGATCGAATCCAGGCACTCGGCCAGCTGTCCTTGCTGGTCATAGGCGGGAACGACGACGGAGAGGAGCGGCAGCGGCATGACGCCAGAAGGTAGGTCGCCCCTTTGGCGGTGGCAAGCGGTGCGGGGGGGCCAAACCGGGCGAATGGTGACGAAGTGCCTGCCCTGCACACGACATCCTCACTTGGTGGGCGGGGTGTCCGCACAGGCTGGGGGATTGCTGGGGAGGGGGCGTGCGGGGCGGCCGAGTGCGCGTCAGTACTTGGGGCCGATGTGCTGGTCCAGCAGGGCGACGCAGTCGCGGCGGGCGATGGAGATGTTCATAGCGCCTGACGGGCGGTGGGTGGACTTCCAGCGGATGCCGACCGCATCGAGCGTCGCGGTGAAGAGACGCAGGATGTCGGGGGACTTGTTGGTGAAGAAGTACCGCGGGTACTCGTGGCGTCGGGTGACGCCGTTGGTGGTGCGGGTCGCCCAGTTGACGATCCGGCAGCCATCGGCGTGGATCAGGCCGCGCAGCAGGCCCCACGGATGGGTGTTCACGATGGCCTGTTGCCACGGCACGAGGGAGACGTCGCGCTCGTGCTTGAGGCCGGGGCCGTGCTGGGGGAAGAGGCAGGGGAGGTGCTGGGAGTAGACCTTGACGTCATGGCAGCCGGTCCGGCGGACTCGGCAGGGCACGTTGTGTGGGAGGACATTGCGCACGGCCTGCTCGACTGAGTCCATGACGCCGGGCCACTTGTCGTCGCAGGTGATCACGAGCGTGTACGTGCGGCGCTGCTTGGGGCGGATTATGTGGCCGTCACCGAGGTAGAGGCCGAGCAGGTACGAGTAGGCGGGCTCGTCGAGTCGGTCTCCGTGGCAGTTCGGGCAGGTGGAGCGCTTCCGTCCCGGGAGCTCGCCGCGTTTCGCACGGTCGCCGTGCTTCCAAGAACCGATCGTGCCGTACGGTACGGCGAGCCGACGAGCCACCTCGGCGTTGCTGACGCCACTGCGCAGGAGGAGAACGGCTTCGTCGCGGATCGAGCGGTTGGTCATGGGGCGAGCTTGGAGTATCGCCGGTTCATGAGTTCTGAAAATGATCAGAAATAACCCATGGCAGTGAACGTCGCCCGATTGGGGAAGAAAATCTCAACTAAAGGAAAGTACCCCGGGTGGGATTCGAACCCACGCTGTCGGTGGTTTGAGCACCGTGTCTCTTCCGCTGGACTACCGGGGCATCCTCGGAATCGAAGGTGGCCTTCGACCCTGCGAGCCACCAACATACCGCGTCTTAGTACCCTCGTGCATGCACCCCCGGCCCGGAACGAGGAGTCACGTGAGCACCGCCGACGAGCAGCCCCAGGCGCTGGAGACCGATTCGTCCCAGATCACCCGGATTGTGATCGCGGAGGACGAGGCGCTGATCCGGCTCGACCTCAAGGAGATGCTGGAGGAGGAGGGCTACACCGTGGTCGGCGAGGCCGGCGACGGGGAGACGGCGGTGCGGCTGGTCGAGGAGCTGAAGCCGGACCTGGCGATCTTCGACGTGAAGATGCCGGTCCTGGACGGGCTCTCGGCGGCCGAGCGGATCCATGAGGCGCACCTGGCCCCGGTGCTGATGCTGACCGCGTTCTCGCAGCGGGAGCTGGTGGAGCGGGCGCGGGACGCCGGGGCGATGGCGTACATCGTCAAGCCGTTCTCCAAGAGCGACCTGGTGCCGGCGATCGAGATGGCGGTCTCGCGCTACACCGAGATGCGGGCGCTGGAGGGTGAGGTCGCGGACCTGACCAAGCGGCTGGAGACCCGCAAGCTGGTGGACCGGGCGAAGAGCGTGCTGCAGACCAAGTTCGGGCTGACCGAGCCGGCGGCGTTCCGGTGGATCCAGAAGACCTCGATGGACCGGCGGATGACGATGGCCGCGGTGGCCGAGGCCGTGATCGAGGAGGGCGAAGCCCAGGACCGCAAGAAGACCGAGGAACAGCAGTAGGAGCGGCGGGAGTTGTCGGCCGGCCGGCGCCGCAGCGGCCGACCGGGCGACGCCGTCGCGGTGTTCAGTCCTCCCCGAGGTAGGACCTGCGCACCGACTCGTCCCGCAGCAGCGCCGCGCCGGTGCCGCTGAGCACGATCCGGCCGGTCTGCATCACATAGCCCTGGTCGGAGAGCGAGAGCGCGGCCTGGGCGTTCTGTTCGACCAGCAGGACGGTGGTGCCGGCGGCCTTGAGCTCCACGATGGTCGCCATGATCTTCTGCATCATGAGCGGCGACAGGCCCATGGAGGGTTCGTCGAGCATCAGCAGCTTGGGGCGGGACATCAGGGCCCTGCCCATGGCGAGCATCTGCTGCTCACCGCCGGAGAGGGTGCCGGCGGCCTGCTTGCGGCGTTCACCCAGGATCGGGAAGAGCGTGTAGGCGCGTTCGATGTCCTCGGTGATGCCGGGCTGGTCCTTGCGCAGGAACGCGCCGAGCAGCAGGTTCTCCTCGATGGTCATGCGCGGGAAGATGTGCCGGCCCTCGGGGGAGTGGGCCAGGCCCAGCGAGACGATCCGGTGGGCGGGCACGCTGCCGAGGGTGCGTCCGTCGAACCGGATGCTGCCGCCGACGGGGCGGAGCAGGCCGGAGAGGGTGCGCAGGGTGGTGGTCTTGCCGGCGCCGTTGGTGCCGATCAGGGTGGTGACCGAGCCCTCGGCGACGGTGAAGCTGATGCCCTTGACGGCTTCGATCTTGCCGTAGGCGACGCGGAGGTCCTCGACTTCGAGGAGTGCGGTGGTCATTCGGAGGGCTCCGTGGGCTGGGCGTCCGTGGTGTGTGCGTCGGCGGGCTGTTCTGCCGCGGGGCGGTCGGTGCTCGGCTGTTCGAGGGGCTCGCCGAGGTAGGCGGTGATGACCCGCTCGTCGTTCTGCACGGTCTCCCGGTCGCCCTCGACGATCTTGCGGCCCTGCACCAGTACGGCGGTGCGGTCGCAGAGGTTGAAGATGAACCGCATGTCGTGCTCGATGACCAGGACGGCGATCCCGCGGTCGCGGATGGCGAAGACCAACTCCTCGGCCGCCCTGGTCTCCTGGGGGTTCATGCCGGCGGTGGGTTCGTCCAGCAGCAGCAGTCCGGGCTCGCTGGCCATGGCACGGGCGATCTCCAGCTTGCGCTGCTCGCCGTAGGGCAGGTTGCGGGCCAGGTGGTCGGCCTTGTCGGCGAGTCCGGTGAACTCCAGGAGCGCCATGGCCTTTTCGCGGCTGTCGGCCTCGGCGCGGCGGTAGCCGGGGCCGCGGATCAGGGCCGAGAGCAGGCCTTCCCTGGTGCGGGTGTGGCGGCCGACCAGGACGTTCTCCAGCACGGTCATGTTGGCGAACAGCCGGATGTTCTGGAAGGTGCGGGCGATGCCGGCCTGGGTGACCAGGTGCGGCTTGGGCGGCAGCACCCGGTCGCGGTAGCTGACGGTGCCCTCGGTCGGGACGTAGAGCCCGGTGAGGCAGTTGAAGAAGGTGGTCTTGCCGGCGCCGTTGGGGCCGATCAGGCCGATGATCTCGCCTTCGCGGACGGTCAGGTCGACGTCGTTGACGGCGGTGAGGCCGCCGAAGCGCATGGTGACGCCGCGGGCGTCGAGGAGCGGGGTGCTGCCGGTGCTCATGGGTCACGCCCCTGCCTTGCTGAGGCCGACGGTGTCGGTGGCGGTGCCCTGGGCGGGCAGGTCGGTGTCGTGGAACTCGGCCTGCCGGCGGCGGTTGGCGATGATGCCCTCGGGGCGGAAGCGCATCAGCAGGACCAGGGCCACGCCGAACGCGAGCAGTTGGTAGTTCTGCAGGAAGACGAGTTTGTCCGGGATCAGGTAGAGCAGCGCGGCGCCGAGCAGCGGGCCGGTGACGGTGCCCATGCCGCCGAGGACCACGGCGGCCAGCAGGAAGGCGGAGTTGGGCGGGGCGGAGCCGGCGAAGACGTACGGGTCGGGGACCACGTTGTAGGTGACGTGGGCGCTGACGGTGCCGGCCAGCCCGGCGAGGGTGGCGCCGAGGGCGAAGGCGATGAGCTTGGTGCGGAACCCGTTGATGCCCATGGCCTCGGCGGCGGTCTCGTCCTCGCGGATGGCGATCCAGGCGCGCCCGATCCGGGAGTTGCCGGCCCGGCTGAAGACGGCCACCACGATCAGGGTGACGATCAGCATCAGGTAGAAGTAGTTGGCGAACCGGCCGATGGTGATCGAGGTGTCACCGAGGTGGTGGACGCTGCCGAGGTTGAGGCCGAAGAGGTTGATGTCGGGGATCTGCGGGATGCCGTTGGGGCCGTTGGTCAGCTTGGGGCCGGACGACCCGTCGAGGTTCTGCACGGTGATGTGGAAGATCTCACCGAAGCCGATGGTGACGATGGCCAGGTAGTCGCCGCGCAGTCGCAGGGTGGGCGCGCCGATCAGCACGCCGAACACCAGGGAGACCGCGCCGCCGAGCAACGCCGCCGCCCAGAAGGGGAACTGGGTGTGGATGGTGGAGAACTGCGATCCGGACACCAGGGCGGCGGTGTAGGCGCCGACGCCGAGGAAGGCGACGTAGCCGAGGTCGAGCAGGCCGGTGAGGCCGACCACGATGTTCAGGCCGAGCGCCACGGTGGCGAAGATCAGGATGTTGACGCCGACGTTGGCGTTGTGGTCGTTGGTCTGGGTGAGCGGGAACAGCGCGGCCGCGACGAAGGCGGCTGCCGAGGCGAACGGCCGCTGGCGGCTCAGGAGTTGGGCGAGCCGCTGGGTGGCTCCGGAGCGGGCGTAGCTGCCCGCCGCGAAGCCGGCGGCGACCAGGAAGCCGACGAAGAGCTCGCCGTAGTCGGTGTCGATCGCATAGGTGAAGACGCCCAGGCCGATGGCGGCGACGGCGACGATTCCGGCGCGTTCCACCCAGGGGTTGGCGGTCGCCACGGGCGGTGCGGGCCGGCGGTCGGTGGGCAGGGCGAGGGCGCCGAACAGGGCCGGGAGCACGGCGAGTCCGGCGATCACACCGCCGGTGGTGAGGTTGACCAGGCCGCCCAGTTCGTAGCAGATGGCGATCAGGGTGAACCAGGTGGTGGCGAAGGCGGTCAGGGCGAGGCCGCGCAGCGGGCCGGTGTGGCCGGTGGGCGCCAGCACCTTGAGGCCGGGCACCTGGTAGGCGGCGAGGGCCTGGAGCAGCAGCAGGACCGCGGTGGCGACGGTGAGCCACTGCAGCCCGCCCGGGTAGCCGCTGACGGTGAGGTCGCCGGGGAACCGGGCGGTCCAGGTCCAGCCGAGGAAGGCCGAGGCGGCGGTGAGCACGGCTCCGCCGGCCACCAGGGCGCGGGCCACCGGCGCGGGGACGGTGCCTTCGAGGCGGGCCAGCAGGTCGGCGATCGCGCCGACGGTGGTGCGCGGGAGGTCGGACAGGCGGTTGCCGTATGCGGTCTTGGTGGTCATCTCTGCTTCTCCTTCGGCCTCAGGCCCGGTCCGCGACGCGTTCGCCGAGCAGCCCCTGCGGCCGCAGCAGCAGGACCAGGATGAGCAGCACGAAGGCCCAGACCGAGGCCCAACTGCCGCCGCCCAGCTGGTGCATGCCGGGGATGTCGGAGATGTAGGCGGTGGCCATGGCCTCGGCCAGGCCGAGCACCAGGCCGCCGAGCATCGCGCCGTAGATGTTGCCGATGCCGCCAAGCACCGCCGCGGTGAAGGCCTTGAGGCCGGCCTGGAAGCCCATGCTGTAGTCGACTTCGCCGTAGCGCAGGCCGTAGCAGACGGCGGCGACGGCGGCGAACAGGGCGCCGATGGCGAACGCCGCGGCGATGATCCGGTTGGTGTCGATGCCCATCAGCTGGGCGGTGTCCGGATCCTGGGCAGTGGCCTGCATGGCGCGCCCGGTGCGGGACTTCTGCACGAAGACGGCGAGGATGATCATGCAGATCGGGGCGGCGACGATGGTGAACAGGTCACCGGACTGGATGTGGATGCTGCCCACGTTCCATGGTCCGGCCTGCATCTGCGGGAAGGCCCGGGGGCTGGTGGCCTTGGGGTAGAGGTTGTGCACGGCCTGCTGGAGGCCGAGTGACAGGCCGATGGCGGCGATCAGCGGGGCCAGCCGGGGCGCGGTGCGCAGCGGGCGGTAGGCGAACCGTTCGGCGCCCAGCGCGATCAGCACCGCGGTGATGGCGCCGCCGATCAGCATCAGCGGCAGGGCGAGCCAGAGGCTGGTGCCGTGGGGCAGTGCGAGATAGACGGTGAGGGCGCCGAAGCCACCGGTCATGAAGATCTCGCCGTGGGCGAAGTTGATGAGCTGCACGATGCCGTAGACCATTGTGTAGCCAATGGCTATGAGCCCGTAAGTCGCGCCAAGGAAAAGGCCGTTGGCGAGTTGTTGCGGCAGGGTGTGCACCGCGGCCTCCATGTCGCTGTGCTGGCGTCTCGGTGGTTGGAGGGACGCGGGGCCGCCCGCGCGGGTCGGGCGTGGGCGGCCCCGGTGCCGGGAGTTCGGGTCAGCCGGTGTAGGTGCCGGTCTTGACCGCCGCCCACTGGCCGCTCTTGACCTGGTAGACGGTCAGCTGCTTGTTGGTGGTGTCGCCGTACTGGTCGAAGGAGATGTGGCCGGCGATGCCGTCGAAGTCGGCGCTCTGCACGCCCTGGACGACCTGGGCGCGGGCGTCGCTGGGCAGCTTGCCGTTGTTCTTGCCGACCACCTGGCCGA
The DNA here is from genome assembly GCF_020907985.1 of Kitasatospora humi. Taxonomy (GTDB): domain Bacteria; phylum Actinomycetota; class Actinomycetes; order Streptomycetales; family Streptomycetaceae; genus Kitasatospora; species Kitasatospora humi. The sequence continues at coordinate 82,173 of NZ_JAJJPA010000017.1, forward strand.
CCGCCTTGATGATGGCCGTGGCGGCGTCGTAGGAGTAGCCGCCGTAGGTGTCGTAGTCACCGGCGTAGCCGGCGGCCTTGTACTCGGAGATGAAGTTCTTGGCGGTGTCCAGGCTGGACATCGGCACGCCCACCGAGGTGACCAGGTCGCCCTCGGCGGCGGCACCGGCGGTGGTGATGTAGGTCTGGGAGTACATGCCGTCGCCGCCCATCAGCGGGATGTTGTCGCCGGCCGCCTTGAGCTGCTTGGTGATCAGCTCGGACTCGTCGTACTGGCCGCCGTAGTAGAGCAGGTCGGCGCCGGACGACTTGATCTTGGTGACCAGGGCGGAGAAGTCCTTGTCGCCGGTGTTGACGTGGTCGGTGCCGACCACCTGGCCGCCGTCCTTGGTGAAGGAGTCCTGGAAGATCCCGGCCAGGCCGGCGCCGTAGGTCTGCTTGTCGTCCACCACGAAGGCCTTCTTCTTGCCCGCGGGACCGCTGGCGTACTGCGCGGCGAAGGCGCCCTGCAGGGCGTCGGTGGTGGCCGTGCGGAAGTAGGTCGGGAACTGGCGCTTCTTGTCGCCCTTGGCCCAGTTGGGGCCCTGGGTGAGCGCCGGGTTGGTGTTCGAGGGCGAGATCTCCACCATGTTCGCGGTCGCGAAGACCTGCTGCATCGACTGCGCCACACCGGAGTTGAGCGGGCCGACGACGCCGATGACGTCGCTCTCGCCGACCAGCGCGGTGGCGTTCTGCTGACCGATGGTGGGCTGCGCCTGGTCGTCCTTGGCGTCCACCTTGAAGGTCACGCCGGGGACGGTGTGGTTCTTGTTGGCGTCGTCGGCGGCGATCTGCACGCCGTACTTGATGCCCAGGCCGGTGGCGGAGTTCTGACCGGACAGCGGGGCGTCGACCCCGATGGTGACGGTGATGCCGTTGGCCGAGGTGTCGCCGCCGCTCTTGCTGCCGCCGCGCGAACCGCAGGCGGTGACGGTGAGGGCCCCGGTCAGGGCGATGCTGAGGACGAGCAGTGAACGATGGCGCACGAGTGGTCCCCTTCAAGGTCTGGCGGTGACTGGCCGTGACTCTAGAGCTCCCCGGCCGACGGGGGCAGTACTGTGCGACTGCTGTGATTCTTCTGTTATGAGCGCCACATGCCTGGCGTCTCGGATGATGGCCGATCAGCTTCGGCTCCACCCTGGATGAACCATGCGGACTGCCACAAGATCACTCAAGTCGCCGAAAAACAGAGGCAGTAGACGATCCGTCCGATCCCCGGACGATCACGTCCGTCGTGAGTCGACCGGACGCCGAGGTCCGCAATGCGGACGTGGCACTGCGTCGGGGGTGCCGCCGAGCAGGCGGTGGGGCGTTCGACGGGTCGGAGGCACCTTGCCCGGACATTACGCAGCGTTACAATTGAGGGCATGGCCACCGGCCGTCGCGGAACGGCCGCGGCGCCCGCCGCCCGTCCCGGGGCCCGCCGGGCGGTGCCCGGACATGCGACGCGCCCCCTCGTCGGGCCAGACCTGCCCAGTGCGGGCGGCGGCCAAACGAAGGGGCGCGGGGGCTTCGCGTGACGTGCGGTGGCGGTGTTACAGGTCGCGCAGCGCGCAGGTCAGGCGGCAGCTGGTGATCCGGCGGCCGGTGTCGTCGGTGATCGCGATCTCGTAGGTCGCGGCGGTGCGGCCCTTGAAGACGGCGGTCGCCACCCCGGTCACCAGGCCGGAGGTGGCCGAGCGGTGGTGGGTGACGTTGAGGTCCACGCCCACCGCGTAGCGGCCGGGGCCGGCGTGCAGCATCGCCCCTATCGAACCGAGGGTCTCGGCCAGCGCCGCGGAGGCGCCGCCGTGCAGCAGGCCGTACGGCTGCTGGTTGCCCTCCACCGGCATGGTGCCGGCCACCCGGTCCGCCGAGGCCTCCACGATCCGGATGTCCATCTTGTCGCCCAGGGTGCCGCCGCTGAACGTGCCGGGGTCGACGCCGAGCCTCGCGAAGTGGTCCAGCACGTCCTGCGGCACGTCCAGCTTCAGCGGAGCGCGGCCGTCGGGCGCGGGGGAGCTCGGGGTGTCGGGCAGCTCGGTCATGGGGGTCACTCCCGGGGGTCGAGGATCCGGCCGCGGGGGCACGGCCTTTCGTGATCGTAACTTCGTGATCGTAGGGGCGGGGCGGCCCGCGAGCCCGGCCGGGTGGGTCGTGGCTGGTCGGCGTTGTCAGTCCGGCCGCCTAGGATCGGTGGCGGCAGTTGGAGTCGGCAGGAACGGACGTTGACGTGGCTACGCAGAGTGCGGTGCAGGGCGCGGGCAGTGCTGGAAGGGCGGCCCGGCCCAGGCTGATGCTGCTCGACGGGCATTCGCTCGCCTACCGGGCGTTCTACGCGCTGCCGGTGGAGAACTTCAACACCTCGACCGGCCAGCCGACCAACGCCGTCTACGGCTTCGCCTCCATGGTCGCCAACACCGTGCGGGACGAGGCGCCCACGCACCTCGCGGTCGCCTTCGACGTCTCCCGCAAGACCTTCCGCTCCGAGCAGTTCCCCGACTACAAGGCCAACCGGGCCACCACGCCGGACGAGTTCCGCAGCCAGGTCGGTCTGATCGGCGAACTGCTCGACGCGATGAAGGTGCGGCGGCTGGCGATCGAGGGCTTCGAGGCCGACGACGTCATCGCCACCCTGGCCACCGCCGCCGAGGCGGCCGGCTTCGAGGTGCTGATCGTCACCGGTGACCGGGATTCGCTGCAGCTGGTCACCGACCACACCACGGTGCTCTACCCCACCAAGGGCGTCTCCGAGCTCACCCGCTACACCCCCGAGAGGGTCACCGAGAAGTACGGTGTGACGCCCCGTCAGTACCCGGACCTGGCCGCACTGCGCGGCGACCCGTCGGACAACCTGCCCGGCATCCCCGGCGTCGGCGAGAAGACCGCCGCCAAGTGGGTCAACCAGTTCGGCTCCTTCGACGAACTGGTCGCCCGGGCCGACGAGGTGAAGGGCAAGATCGGTGAGAAGCTGCGGGACAACCTGGAGTCGGTCAAGCGCAACCGGGTGCTCACCGAGCTGATCCGGGACGTCGAACTGCCGCTCGGTGTCGATGACTTGTCCCGTGAGCCGTTCGACCGGGAGGCGGTCGGCCGGCTGATGGAGGCGCTGGAGTTCCGCAACCCCAACTTCCGCGAGCGCCTCTTCAACCTCGACCCGGGTGCCGCCGAGCCGGCCGCCGCGGTCGCCGTCCCCGGCGTCGAGGTCGAGGGCGACCTGCTCACCGAGCAGGGCGCGCTCGCCGCCTGGCTCACCGAGCGCGTCGCGGCGGGCGAGCGGGTGGCCCTGGCCTCCGTCTACGACTGGGCGCTGGGCAGCGGCGAGGTGCGCGAGGTGGCCCTGGCCACCGCCGAGGCCGCCGCCTGGTTCGACCCCGCCCAGCTCGCCGCGGAGGACGAGCAGGCCTTCGCCGCCTTCCTCGCCGACCCCGAGCGGCCCAAGGCCCTGCACATCGCCAAGCAGGTGATGCGCGCCTTCGCGGAGCGCGGCTGGACGGTCAGCGGGGTCGCCGCCGACACCGCCCTCGCCGCCTACCTGGAGAAGCCCGGCCGGCGCACCTTCACCCTGGAGGTGCTCGCCGAGGAGTACCTGGGCCGCTCGCTCGCCCCGGCCGCCGCCGCCGAGAGCGGCCAACTCGCCTTCGACGCACCGGAGGAGGACCCTGCCGCCGGTGCCCAGGCGCTGATGGTGCAGGCCCGCACCGTGCTCGACCTCGCCGCGCTCTTCGACACCCGCCTCGCCGAGGTCGGGGCCGTCGAGCTGATGCACGAGATGGAGCTCCCGATCGCGGCCCTGCTGGCCCGGATGGAGCGCACCGGCATCGCCGCCGACCGCAAGTGGCTGCACTCGCTGGAGCAGCAGTTCGCCACCGAGATCCAGCGCGTGGTCGAGGAGGCGCACGCCGCCGCCGGCCACCCCTTCAACCTGGGCTCGCCCAAGCAGCTGCAGGAGATCCTGTTCGGCGAGCTCAACCTGCCCAAGACCAAGAAGATCAAGACCGGTTACACCACCGACGCCGACGCGCTCACCTGGCTGGCCACCCAGACCGACAACGAGCTGCCGGTCATCCTGTTGCGCCACCGCGACCAGGCCAAGCTGCGCACCACGGTCGAGGGCCTGCTCAAGACCGTCTCCCCGCAGGGTCGGATCCACACCACCTTCAACCAGATGGTCGCCGCCACCGGCCGGCTCTCCTCGCAGGACCCGAACCTGCAGAACATCCCGGTGCGCACCGAGGAGGGCCGGCTGATCCGCCGCGCCTTCGTGGTCGGCGAGGGCTACGAGTCGCTGCTCACCGCCGACTACTCGCAGATCGAGCTGCGGATCATGGCCCACCTCTCCGAGGACGAGGCGCTGATCGAGGCCTTCGCCAGTGGCGAGGACCTGCACACCACGGTGGCCTCCTCGGTCTTCCAGGTCGCCCCGGCCCAGGTCGACGCAGAGATGCGCCGCAAGATCAAGGCGATGTCCTACGGCCTGGCCTACGGGCTCTCCGCCTACGGCCTCTCGCAGCAGCTCGGCATCAAGCCGAACGAGGCGCAGGGTCTGATGGACACTTACTTCGAGCGGTTCGGCGGCGTGCGTGACTACCTGCACCGGGTGGTCGAGGAGGCCCGCGCCACCGGCTACACCGAGACCCTGCTCGGCCGCCGCCGCTACCTGCCCGACCTGACCAGTGACAACCGGCAGCGCCGGGAGATGGCCGAGCGGATGGCCCTCAACGCCCCGGTCCAGGGCTCGGCCGCGGACATCGTCAAGATCGCCATGCTGCACGTCGACGAGGCCCTGACCAAGGCCAGGCTGAAGTCCCGGATGCTGCTCCAGGTGCACGACGAAATCGTCCTGGAGCTGGCGCCCGGCGAGCGCGAGCAGGTCGAGTCCCTCGTCCGCGAGCAGATGGCCGGCGCCTACGACCTGCGCGCCCCGCTGGACGTCTCGGTCGGCGTGGGCCCCGACTGGGAGGCGGCGGCGCACTGACGGCGCGTTGACCACGGGCCGGGTTCTGCTTGGAGCCCGGCCCGTTCGGCGTGTCAGTAGCGTCAGTAGGGGAGCAGGGCGCTGGTGTCGAGGGTGAAGTCGAACGGGGCCGGGATGTGGACGGTCTCCCCGAAGTTCGCGTCTTCCCGGGCCCGGTAGCGTCCGTTCTCGGGTTCGCCGAACAGGGTGACGGTCTTCTGGTTCGGGTCGACGATCAGGTACAGCGGGATGCCCATCAGCGGGTAGTCGCGGACCTTGCCGTGCCAGTCGTTCTCGGGATTGGAGGGGGAGACGATCTCGACGGCGATCAGAGCGAGCTCGGCGGGAATCCGACTGCTGGTCGTCGCCATGGCGGCCTCGGGCAGATAGGTGAGGTCCGGGTTGCGGAGTATGCCGACTGCCGGGGAGTCCAGATCTGAGTTTCCGGATAGCAGGTAGTCCTCTGGCGCGTGAGCCTCGAACTGACGCTGGATCAGGGCAAGATTGCGCTGGTGAATTCCCGATGGGGAGGCTTGCATGACGATCACATCACCGGAGAACTCGACTTTGATGTTCTTCGGTGCGATCCGGCGGGCTTCCTCGATCAGTTCAAGGTGGTGAGCGAGCATCTCTCCTCCAGAGGCGTCCGGCTTCAGCGTAACGGCGGCAGCGAGGGTCCTCTCACCTGCGCGGGTTGGCCCGGCGGGTCGGCTCGGCGGTCGTCGGGTCCTCCGGCCAGGGGTGGCGGGGGTAGCGGCCGCGCAGGTCGGCGCGGACGGCGCGGTAGCCGTGCTGCCAGAAGGAGGCGAGGTCGCCGGTGACGGCGGCGGGGCGGCCGGCGGGGGAGAGCAGGTGGACGGTGAGCGGGGCCCGGCCGCCGGCCAGGGCCGGGGCGGCCTGCCAGCCGAAGAGCTCCTGGAGTTTGACCGCGAGAACCGGCTGGTCGCCGGAGTAGTCGACCCGCACCCGTGAGCCGCTGGGCACGGTGATCCGTTCCGGGGCCAGCTCGTCCAGCCGGCCGGCCTCGCCGGTGGCCCAGGGCAGCAGGCGGTTCAGGGCGGCGGCGGTGTCGATCCGCTCCAGGTCGGCGCGGCCGCGGGCCCGGGAGAGCTCGGGCTCCAGCCACTGGTCCGCCGCGGCCAGTAGCGCGGCATCGTCCACCGCGGGCCACGGGTCGCCGAGTTCGCGACGCAGGAAGGCCAGCCGCAGGCGCAGCGAGCGGCCGGTCTCCGTCCAGCGCAGCAGCTCGCCGACGCCCTCCCGGGCCAGGCCCTCCAGCAGCGCGGCCCGCACCAGCGACGGATCGGGCTTCGCCAGCTCGGTCGCATCCAGCTCCAGCGCACCGAGCGCCGTCACCCGGCGGGCCGTCAGATCGCCGCGCCGACTGCCCGGCGGAGCAGCCCAGTGCACCTCCTCGCGGCTGGTCAGCAGGTGGGCCGCGGCGGTGCGGGCGGTCGCCTCGTCGATCACCGCCGCGCGCTGGATCCGGGCGCACGGCGCACCCGCCGGTCGGTCGGCCACCGCCACCGCCAGCCACGGCGCGCCGCCCAGCGCCGACCCCGGCGCGGTCTCGCCCGCCGTGCCGGAGGCCATCAAGTAGCCGGTCCGCTCGCCGGGTTCGGGGCGCGGTGAGCGCGCCCGGGCCACCCGCTCCGGATGGGCGAGTGCCACCACCAGGCCGGCGGCCGAGGCGTCGTCAGCACCCGTCGCGCCGTCCGGGACGCCGTCCAGCTGGGCGCGCAACCGGCGGGTCTCGTCGCGCCAGCGGGCCCGGTAGCCCGCCGGCTCACCGCCGTCGCCGGCCCGCACCGAGCGCCAGATGCCCGCCAGGTCGTCGCCGAGTGCGCGGGGAGGCTCCTCGGAGAGCAGCGCCACCAGCTCCGCCGCGCGCCGCGCGCCCACCAGGGGTGCGCCGTCGTGCAACGCCCGCGCCAGGCGCGGGTGCAGGCCGGTGCGAGCCAGCAGGCGCCCGCGCTCGGTGGCGCGCCCGGTCGCGTCCACCGCGCCGAGCGCCGTCAGTGTCCGCCGGGCCGCCGTCAGGGCACCCGTCGGCGGCGGGTCGAGCAGCGCGAGGTCGCCCGCGTCCGGGGAGCCCCAGCAAGCGGCCTGGAGGGCGAACGAGGTCAGGTCGGCGAGCGCGATCTCCGGGGTCGGGAACCGGGCGGCGAGCGCGTCGGCGGCCTCCGGCCAGCAGCGGTACACCACCCCGGGGCCCTCGCGCCCCGCGCGGCCCGCCCGCTGCCGCCCGGCCGCCAGCGAGGCCCGTACCGTCACCAGTGCGCTCAGCCCGCGCGCGTGGTCGGTGCGCGGCTCCCGGGCCAGCCCGGCGTCGACCACGATCCGCACGCCGGGCACGGTCAGTGAGGACTCCGCCACCGAGGTGGCGAGGATCACCCGGCGCCGCTCACCGGCGGTCAGCGCCGCGTCCTGCACGGCCGCCGGCGCCTGCCCGTGCAGCTGCAGCACCTCGGCCGGCACCGTGCCGTCCAGCAGCCCGGCCACCCGGGCGATCTCGCCGACTCCCGGCAGGAAGCAGAGCAGATCCCCGAGGTGCTCGTCGAGCGCCCGCCGCACCGTCGCCGCGACGTGCTCCAGCAGTGCGGGGTCGGTGCGGGTGCCCTGCGGCGGCCGCACCGGGCGCGGCGGCGGCGCCCACACCACCTCGACCGGGTGGGTCACCGCCTCGGCGGTCACCACCGGTGCGCCGCCCAGCAGTTCGGCCCAGGCCGCGGTGTCCGAGGTGGCCGAGGCGACCAGCAGCCGCAGCTCGGGGCGCAGGGCCGCCCGGACGTCGAGCAGGAAGGCGAGCGCGGTGTCCGCGTCCAGGTGCCGTTCGTGGCACTCGTCCAGCAGCACCGCGTCGACCCCGGGCAGCTCCGGGTCCCGCTGCAGCCGCTGCAGCAGCACCCCGGTCGTCACCACCTCGACCACTGTGCGCGCCCCCACCACCCGGTCGCCGCGCACCGTGTAGCCGACCCGGTCACCCGCCTTCTCGCCGAGCAGCCAGGCCATCCGGCGGGCCGCCGCCCGCACCGCCAGCCGGCGCGGCTCGGCCACCAGCAGCCGGGCGGGCGGTGCGCCGTCGTCCAGCAGCCCCGCCAGCGCCAGCGGCACCAGCGTGGTCTTGCCGGTCCCGGGCGGGGCGGCGAGCACGGCCGCACCCCGCTCGTCGAGGGCGGCGGCCAGCGCCGGCAGCGCGGTGCGGACGGGGAGGTCGAGGTTCTTCCGGGCGACGGGAGTCACTCGACCAGTATTCAGCCCCGCTGCGCCACGAAGATCGCGGTGCCCGGGATGTGCCGCCCCCGCAGCGGGCTCCAGCCGCCCCAGGTGCCGGTCAGCTGGTCGGGCCACTCCGGCTCCACCAGGTCGAGCAGCGCGAAGCCGGCGCCGACCAGCTCGCGCACCCGGTCGCCCAGGGTGCGGTGGTGCTCGACGTAGCTGGCCCGGCCGGTCGCGTCCTGTTCGACGTAGGGCGTGCGGTCGAAGTAGGAGGCGCTCGCGGTCAGCCCTTCGATGCCGGGTTCGTCGGGGAAGGCCCAGCGGATCGGATGGGTCACCGAGAACACCCACCGCCCGCCCGGCCGCAGCACCCGGTGCACCTCGCGCATCAGCTCCGCGGTGTCGGCGCTGAACGGCACCGCGCCGTAGGCGGAGCAGGCCAGGTCGAAGGAGGCGTCGGCGAACGGCAGCACCGCCGCGTCCGCCTGCACCACCGGTATCCGGGCGGTGCCGCGCTGCTCGTCGATCCGCCGGGAGTGCTGCAGCTGGCGGTGCGAGATGTCCAGCGCCACCGGCCTGGCGCCCTGGGCGGCCAGCCAGCGGGAGCACTGCGCGGCGCCCGCGCCGAGCTCCAGCACCGCCAGTCCGCGCAGCGCGGCGGTCGGGCCGAGCAGCTGGGCGTCGGCCTCGTCCAGCCCCTCCGGGCACCAGGTGAACCGGTCGTCGCCGAGGAAGGCGCCGTGCTCGTCCTGGTACTCGTCGGCGTTGCGGTCCCACCACTGGCGGCTGGCCCGGCTGCTCTCGCCGGCCGCGGCGGGGCGGCGCACGGCGAGGTCGTCGTCGAGCTCGTCGCCGGGGGTGGTGTCAAGGGTCATGGTCGGCCTCGCGTAGGCTAGGTGTGCGGAAAGCGCCGCTTCACGGCACTGCCCCTCGGGGCCGGGCCGGCGGTGGCATCCGGGGTGACTGGGCCCCGAGAACTGCCCCGCGCACCACGACCTGCCGGTCGGATGCGGGCGTAGTTGGAGGATATGGCCTGATCGATACCGGCCTGTGACGGTCTCGCGGGCTTCGACGTTGACCGTGCTTGCCTGTCCCCGTATGCTACAAGTTGCGCTGCGGGCCTGCGCGCCTCGGACGGAGCAGGTCGCGCTCGCATCTGTCGAAGACCCCCCGGGCTTTTCGGTGGGAGCGAATACGGGCCCCCGCGTGGCATTACCTACGACTTTCATGTCCGTACCGGAGCCCTTTTCCTAATGACGAGCCCCACCGACACCTCTGTCAGCACCACCCCGCAGGTTGCGGTCAACGACATCGGCGACGCGGACGCGTTCCTCGCGGCGATCGACGAGACCATCAAGTACTTCAACGATGGCGACATCGTCGAGGGCATCATCGTGAAGGTCGACCGTGACGAGGTGCTCCTCGACATCGGTTACAAGACCGAGGGCGTCATTCCGTCCCGCGAGCTGTCGATCAAGCACGACGTCGACCCGCACGAGGTCGTCTCCGTCGGTGACGAGATCGAGGCCCTGGTCCTCCAGAAGGAGGACAAGGAGGGTCGTCTGATCCTGTCCAAGAAGCGCGCCCAGTACGAGCGCGCCTGGGGCACGATCGAGAAGATCAAGGAAGAGGACGGCATCGTCACCGGTACCGTCATCGAGGTCGTCAAGGGTGGTCTCATCCTCGACATCGGCCTGCGCGGCTTCCTCCCCGCCTCCCTGGTCGAGATGCGCCGCGTGCGCGACCTGCAGCCCTACGTGGGCAAGGAGCTCGAGGCCAAGATCATCGAGCTGGACAAGAACCGCAACAACGTGGTCCTGTCCCGCCGTGCCTGGCTGGAGCAGACCCAGAGCGAGGTCCGCCAGACCTTCCTCACCACCCTGCAGAAGGGCCAGGTGCGCTCCGGTGTCGTCTCCTCGATCGTCAACTTCGGTGCCTTCGTGGACCTGGGTGGCGTCGACGGCCTGGTGCACGTCTCCGAGCTGTCCTGGAAGCACATCGACCACCCGTCCGAGGTCGTCGAGGTCGGCCAGGAGGTCACCGTCGAGGTCCTCGACGTTGACATGGACCGCGAGCGCGTCTCCCTGTCGCTGAAGGCGACCCAGGAGGACCCGTGGCAGCAGTTCGCCCGTACCCACCAGATCGGCCAGGTCGTTCCGGGTAAGGTCACCAAGCTGGTTCCGTTCGGTGCGTTCGTCCGCGTGGACGAGGGCATCGAGGGCCTGGTCCACATCTCCGAGCTGGCCGAGCGCCACGTGGAGATCCCGGAGCAGGTCGTCCAGGTCGGCGACGAGATCTTCGTCAAGGTCATCGACATCGACCTCGAGCGTCGTCGCATCAGCCTCTCGCTGAAGCAGGCCAACGAGTCGCTCGGTGCCGACCCGGCGTCGGTCGAGTTCGACCCGACCCTGTACGGCATGGCCGCGTCCTACGACGACCAGGGCAACTACATCTACCCCGAGGGCTTCGACCCCGAGGCGAACGACTGGCTGCCCGGCTTCGAGAAGCAGCGTGAGGAGTGGGAGCGCCAGTACGCCGAGGCGCAGGCCCGCTTCGAGCAGCACCAGGCCCAGGTCATCAAGAGCCGCGAGGCCGACGCCGAGGCCGCTGCCGAGGGTGGCGACGCGGTTGCCGCCGCTGCCGGTGGCAACTACTCCTCCTCCAGCGACGAGGGCGCTGGCGCCCTCGCCTCGGACGAGGCGCTGGCTGCCCTGCGCGAGAAGCTGGCCGGCGGCCAGAGCTGAACGCGTAGCTAGCCTGCTCTAGCCCAGTGGGCCCCACCCGGGATTCCGGGTGGGGCCCACTTCGCGTTTCCCGGTGATCGCCCCGGCATTTCGATGATCATTCTTGTGATCATTCTGAGCCCTCTTTTCCGGTCCCATTGGCCTCTTTCCCGCACCTTTCATGATCGTGTTCGTGTGCGGATCGTCTCTGTTCAACTGCGGATCGTGCTGTGATCAGGGGCTCATTGCATTTTTATGGGCCTTTTAATGCCGACCCCCTAGCTTGAGAGGAGTTGCCAACGGGTTTCCCGCCCCGAAATGCTGAGGCAGATCCGCTTGATGCGCCGCAATGCCACCACCGAGCACGACCCCGCCACCGCGGCCCCCGGCCGCCTCGCCGCCCTCGGCCGTTTCTGCCACCGGCACCGGCGGTGGGTGCTGGCGTTCTGGGTGGCGGTGCTCGCACTCGGCGTGCTGATCGGTGGCCGGGTCTTCGAAGGCTCCGTCACCCAGACGGCCGCAGGCGGGGCCGAGTCCGCCCGTGGGAGCGCGATCGTCGCCGCCGCGGATCCGTCGGCGGGTTCCATCACCGCCGTGGTGAGCGGCCGGCCGGTGGACGACCAGGCGGTGCGCACGGCCGTCACCGGCGCCGCCCGGGACATCACCGGGCTGCCCGGCGTGCTCTCGGTCGCCGACGCCTACCAGGACGGCCGGCAGAGCGCGCTGACCGCCGCGGACGGCAACGGCAGCCTGGTGGACGTGCGGATGACCGACAGCGCCACCAGCGCGCAGCAGCAGGCGGTCAGCCAGCGGCTGGCGCGGATCCAGGCCCCCGGCACCCAGGTCAAGGTCGGCGGTGACCTGGTGGTGCAGCAGGAGGTCAAGACCCAGACCCAGTCCGACACCACCTTCGGCGAGCTCGTCACCCTGCCGCTGACCCTGGTGGTGATGGTGCTGGTCTTCGGTGGTCTGGCGGCCGCCGGCCTGCCGGTGATCGGGGCCGTCGCCTCGGTCGGCGGCGCGCTGCTGGCGATGTTCGGCTTCAGCCACCTGATGGACCTGGACACCTCGGTGCTGCCGATCGCCACCGTGCTGGGCCTCGGCCTGTCCATCGACTACGCACTGCTGATGGTCAACCGGTTCCGCGAGGAACGCGGCCAGGGTTGCTCGATGGCCGCCGCGATCGACCGCACCGCCGCCACCGCCGGCCGCACCGTGGCGTTCTCCGGCCTGACCGTCGCGGTCGCCCTGAGCGGGCTGTTCGTCTTCACCAGCCCGGTCTTCTCGGCCGTGGCCGCCGCCGGAGTCAGCGTCGTCGTGATCGCCGTGCTGGCCGCGATCACCCTGGTGCCGGCGCTGCTCGGCTTCGCCGGGCACCGGATCAAGCCGCCCAAGCACAAGGAGCCGGACGAGGGATTCTTCGCGCGCACCGTGCGCAGGGTGCAGCGCCGGGCGGTGCCGGTGGCGCTGGTGTGCGTCACGGTGCTGATGGCCGCCGGTGCGCCGTTCCTGGGGGCCCACATGCGCAGCACCGGTGTCGACGCGCTGCCCAGCGGCTCGGTGGGGCGCCAGGTGGCCGAGACCGTCAAGGCGGAGTACCCGCAGGCGGCGCCCGCGCCGGTGACCGTGGTGGTCCGGGGCAGCGAGCAGGCCGCGGCGCAGTACGCGGACCAGGTGGTGGCCAAGCTGCCGGGCGTGGCCGGGGTGCGCGCGGTGCAGCCGGTCGGCCCGCAGCTCAGCACCGTCGAGGTGCTGGTGCACGCAGACCCGCAGGGTTCGCAGGCCAAGCAGGTGGTCAACGAGCTGCGGGAGCACCGGGGCGGCCTGGAGACCTATGTCACCGGGGATGCCGCCGGCGTCGTCGACTTCCAGCACGAGCTGACCAGCCGCGGGCCGTGGGCGTTCGGGCTGGTCGCGGTCGGCACCCTGGTGCTGCTCTTCCTGATGACCGGCTCGGTGGTGATGCCGATCAAGGCCCTGCTGATGAACGTGCTCTCACTGGGCTGCTCGCTGGGCGCGCTGACCTTGGTGTTCCAGCACGGCTGGTTCGCGGGCCCGCTCGGCTTCACCCGGGCCGGGGGCCTGGAGACCTTCATCCCGGTGCTGGTCTTCGCCTTCGCCTTCGGGCTGTCGATGGACTACGAGGTCTTCCTGCTCGCGCGGATCAAGGAGCTGAAGGACCAGGGGTACGACTGCCGGCGGGCGGTGCAGCTGGGTCTGCAACGCAGCGGTCGGATCATCACCTCGGCCGCGCTGCTGATGGTGATCGTCTTCTCCGGGTTCGCGGCCGGGCAGATGCTGATCGTCAAGGAGATGGGCATCGCCCTCGCGGTGGCCGTGGCGGTGGACGCCACGCTGGTGCGGTGCCTGCTGGTGCCGGCCGCGATGAGCCTCTTCGGCGAGTTCAACTGGTGGGCGCCGGCTCCGCTGAAGCGGTTGCACCGCCGGTTCGGGATGAGCGAGCACGTGGCGCTGCCGCCCGTGGAGGCGGGCGAGGCGGTCGCGGGGGCGGCGGTGGCGGGCGAGCCGGCTCCGGGGGAGCCGGGCGTCCCGGTGGCGCAGGGCGCCGTGGTGCCCGCGCCGCGTGCGGCGGTGGCCGGGGCCACCGTCACCGGGTAGCCGACCGAGCGCCCGGTCACGGCCCCGGGTGGCGGGAGATGCGGCGCAGCAGGGCCATCGCCTGACGGAGCACCAGCTGCTCCTCCCGCGACATCTCGCTCTCGATCGCGGCAGCCATCCGGTCCTCGCGCCGCCGCCGCTGCTCCTGCAGCACGGCGATGCCCTCCTCGGTGGCGTGCAGCACCAGCTTGCGGCCGTCGGTGGGGTGCGGCTCCTGGCGGATCAGGCCGGCCTGGCGCAGCTGGGTCACCGTGCGTGCCATCGACTGGTGCCGCACGTGCTGCTGCCCGGCCAACTCGGCGGTGGTGCGCGGCCCCTCGCGCACCAGCAGGCCGAGCGCGGCGGCCTGCGGCTGCGGCAGCGTGGACTCCTCGTCCCGCAGCCGGCGGGCCAGCTCACCGATGGTGCTGCGCACGTCGAAGGCGAGCTGCTGCGGGTCGATCTGGTCGGTCTGGCTGCTCATGGGGGCCACTCTAGGCTGTGCGGCACCGCCGGGTACCTCCTGGCGGACCCACCGGCTGCCACGGGCGGGTACGCTGCCGTCATGCGGAAGATCGGACTGACAGGCGGGATCGGAGCGGGCAAGAGCGCCGTCTCCCAGCTACTGGTCTCCCACGGCGCGGTGCTGGTGGACTCCGACCTGATCGCGCGCGAGGTGGTGGCCCCCGGCACCCCCGGACTCGCCGCCGTGGTCGAGGAGTTCGGCCCCGAGGTACTGGCGGCGGACGGCTCGCTGGACCGCCCCGCCCTCGGCGCCGTCGTCTTCGCCGACCCGCAGCGCCGCCAGGCCCTGAACGCCATCGTCCACCCCCTGGTCCGGGACCGCTCCGCCGAACTCGAGGCGGCCGCCGCCGACGACGCGATCGTCGTGCACGACATCCCGCTGCTCGCCGAGAGCGGCCTGCAGTCCCTCTTCGACCAGGTCATCGTGGTCGACGCCGACGACGACGTCCGCCTCGACCGCCTGGTCCGGCTGCGCGGCATGTCCGAGGCCGAGGCCCGCTCCCGCATGGCCGCCCAGGCCACCCGCGACCAGCGCCTCGCCGTCGCCGACCTGGTGGTGGAGAACAACGGCACCCTGGCGGAGCTGGAGCAGCGGGTCAAGGCGGTGTGGGAGCAGCTGACGGGCGCTCAGCCCACTGGCTGAAGCAGGTCCCACCGGTTCCCGTACACGTCCTCGAACACGGCCACCGTGCCGTACGCCTCCTGCCGCGGCTCCTCCAGGAAGCGCACGCCCGCCCCGCGCATCCGGGCGTACGCAGCCGTGAAGTCGTCCGTGTACAGGAACCAGCCGACCCGGCCGCCGGTCTGGTCGCCGATCCGCGCCAGCTGCTCGGGCTTCGACGGCCGCGCCAGCAGCAGCCCGCTCTCCGCTCCCGGGGGTGCGACGACGACCCAGCGGCCGCCGTCCGCCCGCGGGGAGTCCTCGCGCAGCTCGAAGCCGAGGGCGTCGACGTAGAAGGCGATGGCCTCGTCGTAGTCGCGGACGAGGAGTGAGGTGAGAGCGATCACGGGCGTGAGCGTAGCCCAGCCCCGGTCAGCCGGCTGCGAGGGTGTCGGCCCCTCGGGCTACGCCGGCCGGCCGGCGGTGCCGACGCAGGCTTCATTGCCCTCGGGGTCGGCCAGCACCCAGTGGGACGGCGCGTGGGCGTCGGTCACCAGGCGGCCGCCGGCTGCCGGCGGCGAACGAGCCGGTGCGGAAGTACGCACAGGCCCCTTCGCCCAGCACCCGCCAGTCCTCGAGTCCGTCGGTCGTGTGGAACTGCTTCGGCCTGATCCGCGTGGTCGCGTCCTCGACATGGCTCATGCGGGGACCGTAGCGGCCGGCACCGACACGCGCGCGGACGGGCGCCCCCCGGTCATCCCTTCCGGGCCACGCCCGCCCAGATGCCCACCTGGGCGTCCGTCTCGCTCGGCGGCTGCTCCGGGTGCCACAGGGGTGCGGTGACCACGCCCGGGTCGAGCAGCTCCAGGCCGTCGAAGAAGCGGGTGACCTGGGCCTTGGTGCGCAGGGTGAGTTGGGCGGTGGCGTTGCGGTAGATGGCGGGGCCGCAGCCGGTGTCGGACGCGGGGATGAAGTCGCCGGTGCCGTGCGACAGGGCCAGGTAGCTGCCCGGTGGCAGGGCGTCGACCAGGGTGCGGACGATGCGGTACGGGTCGTCGGCCTCGTCGATGAAGTGCAGCACCGCGAAGAGCAGCAGGGCGACCGGCTCGCCGTCCGAGACCAGTCGCCGCACGGTCGGGTCGGCGAGGATGGCGTCCGGGTCGCGCAGGTCGGCCTGGACCACGTTGGTGCTGCCCGGTGCCCGGGAGGAGAGCAGGGCGCGGCTGTGCACCAGCACGATCGGGTCGTTGTCCAGGTAGGCGACCTGCGCGTCCGGGTGCACCTGCTGGGCGACCTCGTGGGTGTTGCCCGCGGTCGGGATCCCGGTGCCGATGTCGATGAACCGCCGCACCCCGAGACCGGCCAGCTGCCGCACCGCCCGCTGCAGGAAGGCCCGGTTGGCGCGGGCACTGATCCGCACCATCGGCCCGAGGGCGAGCACCTTCTCGGCGGCCTCCCGGTCGGCCGGGAAGTTGTCCTTGCCGCCCAGGTAGTAGTCGTACATCCGGGCCGGGTGCGGGATCTCCGGGTAGAGCTCGGCGGGCGGCGGGGCGTCGTCGTCCCAGGACATCCAGCGCTGATCCACGGTCATGACGGCTTCCCCCCACGGGTTGACGACGGCGTGGCGACAGAATACTGGTGGGACGTCAGGGAGGTCCCGGCACCTCAGCATCGGAATCCGGTCCGGTACCGTCCTCCGGGGCGCCCTCGCGCCGGAACGGCCCGCGGGCGCCCACGACCGGGCCGTCCCGCGCGGTCAGCGCACGGCGGTCGCGAACACGCCCCGGGTCGTGCTGCCCTCGGGCCAGGTCCACTCGGCGACCAGCTGCGCGGTGTCGCCCTGCGCCGCACCGGCCCGCAGCACCCGGCTGAGCCGCACGTCGAACTCCCCGTCGCCGACGGCGCCGTGCACGGTGACCGTCAAGTCCGGTGTGTCGTCCTCGTCCTGGTCCTGCGGCACCGCCCCGCCGTTCATCAGCGCGCGCAACTGCTCCCGCACCACCGGGTCGTGCGCGCCGTCGTAGAGCCAGCGGGTGCCGAGCACGCCGTGCTCGGAGGTGCCGACCAGTGCCGTCTCGGGAACGCCGTCCAGCGGCGCGCCGCGGTAGCCCATCGGCACCAGGTAGGCGACCGGTTCGGCGGCCGAGGTGTCCACGACCACCACGAACTCGATGCCGACCTCGCCCGCCGGGTCGTCGAGCCGGAACCCGCCCGCCTTGGCCAGCACGGGCGTGCCGGCGCCGCCGAGGTACCAACTCTGCTTCGGCAGCCAGTCGGTGAGCAGCTCCACCTTGGTGGGCTGCATGGTGGTCTGGTGGATGACGGCCATGCGGGTTCCTCGGGAAGACGGACCACGACCCGCCATTTGACGGGCCGTGGTCGAGATTGTCCCAGAGCCGGCTCAGGCCCTGGTCACCAGCTGTCGTTGTTCGTCGCGCTGCCCGAACCGCCGGTGGTGAAGTACTTGTTGCCGCCCGGTTCCCAGACCACGAGCCGTCCGGGTTCTTGATGACGTACTTGTACTCGACGTAGGTGTTGGCCGGCAGCGTGACGGTGCCGCTCCAGACCGGGTAGCCGGCCGAGGAGAGCGGGATCGCCTGGTTGGTGTTCCAGCTGCCGAGGGCCGGGATCGAGCCCACCAGGTAGACGTTCTGGCCGAACGCGGTGGTCTCGTTGACGTTGAAGGTCTGGCCCACCGTGCCGGCGACCGCCTTCGGGCTGTACAGCGCCACGGCGTCCATCGCCGGGACGGTGACGGTGGCGGTGCCGTTGGCGGCCACGGTGACGGTCGAGCCGGAGCAGGCGCCGGTGGCCGGGGTCAGGTCGCCGTGGATGATGTCGCAGTACGTGCCCGCGGGCAGTCCGGTCGCCACGGTGACGGTCTTGGCGCTGCTCTCGTTGTTGATCGCGATCCAGCCCCGGTTGCCCCGGCTGAAGGCGATCAGGTTGCTGCCGTCGTCGTACCAGTTGCCGACCGACTGGCCGGCCGTGGCGTTGTGCCAGCCGACCATGTTGGCGATGCCCTGGTTGCGGTGGGTGCAGAACCAGCCGTTGGAGCAGTCGGTGTTGGTGACGAACCCGTTGGCGTCGGCCGGCGGGGAGTCGTCGCTGTTGGTCCAGGTGAAGCTGGAGTACACCTGCGGGACGTCGTAGCCCCAGGCCAGCTCGAAGAGGTTGGCCAGGATGTAGGGGGCGCCGCTCTTGTAGTCGAGGGTGCTGCCGTTGCGCTCGGTGTCGTGGTTGGTCACCATCGAGGTCGAGCTGCCGGGCGGCTCCAGGCCCCAACTCTGGCCGAAGCTCTTCAGGTTGGCGATGTTGCCGGTGAACTGTGCCTTCAGGTCGTCGGCGTAGGTGAACTCGATGACGCTGCCGTTCGACTCGAACGCGCCGGGCGCGAGCGAGCCGGAACTGCCCGGGATGACCTCCTGGTAGACGTACGGCCGGCTGTTGGTCCAGGTGGTGTTGTGCACCTGGGCCAGGATCGCCGCCATGTCGGCCTGGGCGATGTGCTTGGCCGCGTCCATCCGGAAGCCGTCGACGCCCACGGACACCAGGCTGTTGAGGTAGCCGGCCTCGGTCTGGCGGACGTGGCTGCTCTCCGTGTAGAGGTCCTCCAGGTTGGACAGGTCGCACTCCTGCACCTGCTGGACGTTGTTCCAGTCGTTGATCGACAGGTCCGCGTTCGGGCAGTTCGCCGGGTAGGCGTGGAAGTCGGCGGAGCTGTAACCCGGCTGGGAGTAACTCTCGTTGGCGGAGTTGAAGGTGTCGCCGCCGTACGAGTCGGTGCTGGTGTTGTTGTTGCCGGCCATGTGGTTGAGCACGGCGTCCGCGTACACCTTGACGCCGGCGTTGTGGCAGGCCGTCACCATGGACGCGAACTGCGTGGCGGTGCCCATCCGGCTGTTGAGGTCGTAGCCGACCGGCTGGTACACCTCCCACCACGGGTGGCTGCTCTGGTTGAGCCGGATCGAGTCCTGGGGTGGCGCGACCTCGACCGCGCCGTAGCCCTTCGGGCCGAGGACGGTGGTGCACTCGTTGGCCACGGAGGGCCAGTTCCACTCGAAGAGGTTGGCGATCACGTCGCCGCCGTCGGGGGCGCTGGTCGCATGGGCGGCGGTCGGGGCGGTGAGCGGCAGTACGGCGCCGCTGAGCAGGGCGCCGGCCACCATCAGGGCGGCTCGACCGCGCCGGCGGGCTCGCTTCATGTGGGGGTCTCTCCTGGGCTGGCGGCCCCGGCCACGGGCAACCGGTTGCCGGGCAGCGCGAAGCGTCGGCGCAGCGTCGCGCGAACACGCCAGGAGGCCGTGGGGAGCCTGGGGGTGGGTGGTGCCCCGGGCAGGTTTGGGGGACCGCCCGGAGCCCGGCAGGCCGTTCGCCGCGCCGAGGTCCCACCCGGCGCCGACGACCGACCGGGAGCCGCACGGCACGTGGACCGCCCGGCTCCCTCGCCGGTGCGGCGAGCCACTCTGCTGGGGAGGGCAGCCGCCGCGCAGCAGACCTTCTCGCGTGCCGGTGTGGGCGTCAAGGGGGAGTGCAGCCGGTTGCCGAAAGTTGCTGCAAATAGTTACATGGGGCGCGAGTGCGGGCCCGCACCGGCCTGGACGGCACCGGGCCCGCCGCAACGGGGGTGCGGCGGGCCTGCGGCGAGGGCGACGGCTACCGTCGGCGGCGAGCCTGGGCGGCCTGCCGGCGCTCGTGGTCCAACCAGGCACCGCGCTCGTTGACGGTGCGGGCGGTGAAGATGTCCGGAAGTGCGGCGCCCAGCAGGTAGCCGGCCATGACCGGAAGGACGACGAAGCCCAGCAGAATCACCGGCAGTTGCCCGGCTCTGGCGAGCCCAAGGCCTCGAGCCCTCTTGTGGCGTAGATCCTCCGGCGTTGGCGGCGAGGCAGCCCGGCGGAGGAACTCGCGCACCCCGAGGCCGATAGCGGCCGCGGTGGCACCCACCAGGATGACTGTGGCCACCGGCCGCCATCGCCCCCAGCCCGTGCTGAGATGGACGAACAGGTAGCTGCCCAGACCGGCCATATAGGCAACCACCGCGAGCTGGATCAGTGCCAAGCAGACCCGACGTAGCCAGTAGCCGGCGCCCCTGCGGTACCAGCTGCGGCCGAGGAGGGGGAGGGCCTCGACCGGCTCAGAAGAGGCTGCTGATCCCATGCCAGACTCCCTTCGCCGCTCCCGACACCATGCCCCCGATTGCCTTGCCCGTCTGAGTAACGGAGTGGACGGTGCCGTCCCAGATCCCTCCCGCCACGCCGTGATTGTGGATGTCCTCGCTCCAATGCTCGTGGAACACCTTGTCCGTGAAGGTTCCTACACCCACGATGACGATGCCGCCGATCGCGGCCACTGACACCGCACCCTCCACTGGCAGCGCGGCGACAGCGACCCCGGCGGCGACGGCCCCGGCACCGAGCCCCACCAGTCCACCGCCGACGTCCACCAGCAGCGAGTGGCCCCAAGACCAGCCTTCCTGGTGGTCGGTGTTGGCCTCCAATGCCCCGCCGGCGACCGTGGCGGCGATGTCCACCACCGGGATTTCCCTGAGGAACTTCGGTGCGCCGTCGACCAGTTCAACGCCCTTGGCGGCATCGGCCAGCTTGTAGTTGAGCTGCCTGTCGTAGGGTAGGAACGGGCTGCCGCTCTCCGCCTTGGATATCTCGCTCTCCAGGCCGGTCAGCTCGTCAGCGGCCTTCTGCCACTCGCCGCGCAGCTGGAAGAGCTTGGGCAGGTTCTGCTTGGCGGTCTTCAGCTTCGCCTCTTCGTCCGCCAGGGAGTTGAGTGCGGCTTCGTGCTTGGCTTGCGCATCCGGGAGCTTCTTCGCGGCATCCAAGCCAAGCGAACGCTCCTCATCGGTTTTGGCGGTCCAGAGCGCGCGCAGGTAGTCGGCGACCACGATCTTGTCGCCGGTGCCCATCGGCTTGCTCGGGTCGATGCTCGCGTAGAGGTCGTCCAGTGCCTTCAGCGCGTCGATCCGCGCCTGTTGGGCAGTGGTCATCGACTCGTTGTAGAAGGTGGCGTAGTCGTGCAGGTTGCCGATCGCGGTCTGCTCGGCCGCGCTGGGCGGGTCGTTGGTGGCCAGCTGCCCCGGCACACCGTTCGGGCCGACGGGTACGCCCTTGCGGGTGGCCACGTCGGCCGCGTTCTGCAGCACGGTGTTGGCGGCGGACAGCCGGTTCCCGAGGTCGGTGAGGACCTTGCCGACTGCCTCCACCAGCTCCGCGAAGCCGCCCGCCGCCATCGAGGAAGTGCTCCAGGACGAGCGGAAGTTGTCGGCCGCGCTGCCACTCCAGCCCGCGTCCGTCACCAGCGAGTCGACCTTGGAGTTCAGCGGTTGGACCACCGCGTCCAAGTCCTTCTTGGCGCCCGTCAAGGTGCTGCCCATGTTCAGCAGCCCACCGATGTCGCCGCCGACCCAGCTGTCCGTCATGCCCTGCTCCCCATCGCCCGTGCCTCCCCCGTCGGCGCCCACGGTCCGTCGCCGTACGGCCGCTCCGTGGCTGTCACATCAAGTCCTCGAACACGCCGTGCACATCGACGTCGTTGCGCTGGTAGGAGTCGTGGGTGGTCTTCAGCTTGTCGCCGTTGGCCTCGATCACCCCGGCCAGCTTGGCGTGCAGGCCGGCGATCGCCTCCATCATCGAGGTGATCGCGTTGTCCAGGCCGCCGTCGCCGGAGGCGGCGATCGGCGGTGCGACGCTCGTCTTGAGGTTGGCGTAGGTCTGGGCCTCGGTGTGGAACGTGGTGGCCATCGACTGCAGGTCGCCCAGCACCAGCTCGAACTGACCGCTCATCGCGCCACCACCCCGGCGGCCGTGGCGTACTGGTCGAGGTCCTGCGGGCTCCAGGTGCGGGTGCCGGGCGGCAGCTCGGGGTCCAGGTAGACCGGTGCATAGCCGGCGCCGCGCATCAGCTGCACGAACGAGCGGGCGGGCACCGCGATCCACGGCTGCGCCTCGCCCAGTGCCGCCACCAGCTTCTCGGTGCTGGTGAAGGCGACCGGCACCGGCCCGCCGAGCGAGCTCTGCAGCAGCTCGAAGCCGATCTGCGGTGCGACCTGCGGGTCGGCCGGGTAGCGCGGATGGGCGGGGACGTAGACCGGGGTGTCCGGGGCTATCGCACCGGCTGCCGTCATGGCTTGCTCGATCACCTGTTCCTCCCGTGGGGTTCGCGTCGCCGTCAGGCCCCGGCGACCGGGTATGACGGTAACACTGCGAACTGACACGGACACGGATGGGTGAGGAGCGTCGGTGGGTCAGGCGCTCCGCCGGGCACAGTGGGTGACGGCGGAATCGATGCACCGGTGGCGCCGATGGAGAAGGTGTGCAGGTGGCCGCCGTCCGTTGGGCGTCCCGTGCTGCGGCTGCCGGCCGTCGGCGGTGGCCCGGTCACGCGGGCGCTTCGCCGTCGGCCGAGCGCCTGGCGGCCAACTCCTTCGCCTCCAGCGGGAGTGCCTCGGCGACCAGGAGGCGCGGCAGCAGCTCCGGCTCCAGGGTCAGGGCGCGGAACACGAGTTCGACCGTCACGTCGTGGCCGGGGCGGTGGACGATCTCGATCTGGTCGGCGGCGTGGATCTCGCCGGGGTGGATCACCCGCAAGTACGCCCCCGGGCGGGCGGCTTCGGTGAACCGCCTGAGCCAGCCGTCCCGGCCGAGCCAGCCCTGGAACGTCGCGCACGGGATCCGTGGGCAGGACACCTCCAGGGCGACGTCCGGCCCGATCCGCCAACGCTCCCCGATCAGGGCGCCGTTGACGTCCACGCCCAGGGTGGTCAGGTTCTCACCGAAAACGCCGTTCGGCAGCGGCCTTTCCAACTCCGCCTCCCAGGAGTCGAGTTCTTCGCGGGCGTAGGCGTAGACGGCCTGGTCGGCGCCGCCGTGGTTCCTGACGTCGTACGCCCGGTCCCCGGCGAGGCCGACCTCCCCGGCGCCCTTGGGGCCGGGTGCGCGGACGGCGACCGGGCCCTGCACGGGCCGCTTGTCGATGCCGGTCGTGCTGGAGCTCTTCCACGGATTGGGTCGGGGCCTGCCGACGTTGACGGAGAGCAGCGTCATGGGGGGTGACAGTAAGGGACCTTCCGCGTTGCCGCGACCCGTTTCCCACCGGCGGCCGTCAGCCGGCGGCGCGGATCGGCTCACCGGTGCGGTGCAGGTGGGTGAGGATCTCGCGGTAGGAGCGGACGAGGCCGGTCTCGTAGTAGGGGATGTCCTTCTCCGCGCAGAAATCCTTGGTGAGCTGCGCCGCACGGCGGAGCGCGGGGGTCGGCATGTTGGGGAAGAGGTGGTGCTCGATCTGGTAGTTGAGCCCGCCCATGAAGGTGTCGACGAGGACGCCGGTGAGAGCGCCGCCGCGCACGTTGCGGGAGGTCAGCACCTGGCGGCGGAGGAAGTCGAGCTTCATCTCCGGCGTCACCATCAGCATGCCCTTGTGGTTGGGAGCGAAGACGCAGCCGAGGTGCAGCCCCAGCAGCGCCTGGTGGACGCCGATGAAGGCGAGCGCCTTGCCCGGCGGGAGAGCGGCGAAGACCAACCCGAAGTAGGCCGCGAAGTGCGCAACCAGCAGGGTGCCTTCGAGGTACGGGCGCTTCATCGAAGGGCTGCGGAGGGCACGGAAGCTGTTGTAGCTGAGGTTGAGCCCCTCCAGCAGCAGCAACGGGAAGAAGAGGTACGCCTGCCGCCTTCCCACGAACCTGGCGAGCCCGCTCGCCCGGCTCGCCTGCCGCCTGGACCAGACCACGATGTCGGGCGAGACATCCGGGTCGCGCTCCTCGTGGTTGGGATTGGCGTGGTGGCGGGTGTGCTTGCTCATCCACCAGCCGTAGCTCATCCCCATCAGCAGGTTGGCGGCGAGGCGGCCGCCGATCTCGCTGTGGCGGTGCCGTTCGAACACCTGCCGGTGCGCCAAGTCATGGGACAGCAAGCCGATCTGGGCGAAGACGAGGGCCATCCCCGCGGCGACGAGCAGTTGCAGCCAGGTGTCGCCGAGCGCGAACAGCGCCCACCAGCCGCCGCCGAACGCGGCCAGCACCAGGCCGCAGCGCACGGTGTAGTAGACCGGCCGCCGATCGAGCAGCCCCTCGGCGGCCATCCGGCGGCTCAGCTGGGCGAAGTCGCTGCCGCCGGAGGCCGGTTGCGGATTGTTCCAGCGCGGTTCGGTGGCGTCCGGCATCGTCGCGGATCCTGCGCTCATGGACTCGGTACTCATGACGACGAGCCTGCTGGTTCGGGCGCAAGCGGAGAACGGGGGCAGCACCCGACTCCCGAAGGGGGTTAACCCCCCGTCGCGACTGGGGTGGCCCCACTACCACTCAACGATGGAGGCGCGGGGTCTGCCGGTATGGCACGCCCCGTCAGAGGACGTCGGGAGTCCGGAGGGTGGAGACGAAGGCCTGCCAGGAGCCGGCGGGGAAGACGAGGGCGGGGCCTTGGGGGTCCTTGGAGTCTCGGATGGCCATGCCGCCGGAGGCGGTGAGTCTCGACTCGACGCACTCGTTGGCCTGGGCGCTGTAGCTGCTCTTGTACCAGCCGCGAGTGTCGATCTCCGGAGCAGTCATGCGTGGACACCTCGTGTCTGTTCGACTTCTCAAACTTCTGCCGCGATAGCGGCGATCATATCGAGCGACTGCGCCGGATCGAGGGCCGAGGAACGAAGGTAGTCGAAGACAAGGCTGTAGCCGTCGAGCTCTGCTGGCTCCTCGAGGTAGTGACTACTGGTCAGGTTCTCCACGAAGACTGCGCCGGGCAGGGCCGAGTCGGTGAAGCCGATCATCACGAACCCACCGCACGCACCAGCAGTTGCGCCGCCGCTGAGTGGCATGACTTGCAGTGTGACGCTCGGCTGTTGCGCCGCCTGCACAAGGTGGTCGAGCTGGGCTCGAAGCACTTCGCTGCTGCCCACTGGGCAGCGGAGGGCTGGTTCCCAGATGATCGCCCAGAAGCGAGCCGGATTGTCGGCCCGGAGTACCTCCTTCCGTTCCATGCGGATCTTGACGAGTTGGTCGATCCGCTCGGGCCGTACAGCGGCGGGGTTGGCTTCGAGTAGGGCACGGGCGTAGTCCTCGGTTTGTAGCAGCCCTGGAACGACCACTGGCTGCCAGGTCCGGATGTACCGGGCGTCCCGCTCGAGATCCAAGTAGTCCGCGTAGATGGGCGGGATCGTATCCCCGTAGTCGTGCCACCACCCGCGCTTCTTGCTCTCGCGGGCCAATTCTTCGAGGCTGTCACGGGTTTGCTGGTTCGAGATCCCGTACAGGTCGAGCAGTACGCCGAGATCCAGCCGGCGGATGCCGGAGGCCCCGGTTTCGATCCGGCTGATCTTGGCACGGGAACACTTGAGCGCGTCAGCGGCGTCATCGGTTGACTTCTTCACCGCTTCGCGCATGCGCCGAAGTTCCGCTCCGAGGCGGCGGCTTCGGACTGTGGGCCTTGATTCTTCCGGCACACGATCCTCCTTTGCTGAAGGCCAGTCTGCCCGTTGTCCGGCGGCGGAGCGGGCAGGCAAGTTGCATCGTTGCAGTCGTTTCGCTTGCATACTGCACCATGCAGGAGCAGACTGCAAAGGGTAGTCGGTCGGATCGTCTCCGTAATGGCGGCGATCCGTCGCGTCGGGCATTCCTTTGCCCATACCCAATAGTCGCGCTTCGCGCTCAAATCCCTTCACCTGCACAACCGTTAGGGAGCACCACCATGTCCGAAACGCTGAACCGGTCCACTGGCAACCTGGCGGCCGTGGAGGGGTGGCTCCCGTGCGGCGGGCGTGCTCCGTTGCTCGCGCGCCGGGCGTTGCGGGAGTTGCTGGGGCGGGTGGACGGGGGTGGGCGGTTCATCGAGGACGGGGAGCTGCTGGTGAGCGAGTTGGTGACCAATGCGCTGGAGCACGGCACGCAGGCCGGGCAGCGGATCCGGTACGTGTTCAGGGTGGACCGGGAGTTCCTCCACGTCGCCGTCGAGGATGAGAGCGAGGCCAAGCCGGTTCCCTGTCAGGCGGATGGCGATCAGGAGTCGGGGAGGGGGTTGCTCCTGGTGGAGGTGCTGGCCGTGGAGTGGGGGTTCGAGTCGCGGAAGGCGGGCGGCAAGCGGGTGTGGGCGAAGGTCGGTTGTGTCAGCTGACCCTGTCCCGCTTCGGCAGTAGCCGCCGTGCGCCTGGCCCTTCCTTCCCCTGCACGTCGTGCGGGTTGTAGAGCGCGCACCGCCCCAGCGACAGGCAGCCGCAGCCGACGCAGCCCGTGAGGTGGTTCCGGAGCTGCTGCAGGTCGGCGATCTGCTCGTCGATGCGGGCCTGCCAGGCGGTCGCCACCGGGCGCCACTCGGCCAGGGTGGGGGAGCGGTCCACCGGGAGGCCGGCCATGGCGTCGCGGGCCTCCTCCAGCGAAAGTCCCACCGTCTGGGCGGCCTTGATGAAGGCGAGCCGCCTGAGTGTCTGCCGGGCGTAGTGCCGTCGTCCACCCGCCGTGCGTTCGGCGTGGATCAGGCCGAGCTCCTCGTAGTAGCGCAGGGCGGAGTGGGCGATGCCGCTGCGGGCGGCGAGCTCGCCGATGGTGAGGCGGTCGCGAGGCGGGACGGTCATGGGCGTGATCCTACTGCTTGACCTCAAGTCGACTTGAGATAGCAGAGTTGCAGTCATGACAACGACCTACGCGGATCTGCCCCGCCTGATGGCGCGCATGACCGGCGCCGAGAAGCACGGCCCGGCGGCCACCTCCACCCTGGACGCGCTCTGGGTGCTCTACGACCGGGTGCTGCGCGGCGCCCCCGGTGACCCCGGCCGCGACCGCTTCCTCCTCTCCAAGGGCCACGGCCCGATGGCCTACTACGCCGTGCTCGCCGCCAAGGGACTGCTGCCCGAGGAGTGGCTCGACGGCTTCGGCGGCTATGACTCGCCGCTCGGCCACCACCCGGACCGGGTGCTGATCCCGGCCGCCGAGATCGGGTCCGGCTCGCTCGGCCACGGGCTGCCGCTCGCCGTCGGCACCGCGCTGGGCCTGCGGGCCCAGGGCAACCACGCCGCCGTGTGGACGCTGATCGGTGACGCCGAGTTCGACGAGGGCTCCAACCACGAGGCGCTCGCCTACGCCGGTGCGCTCGGCCTGGACCGGTTGCACACCATCGTCATCGACAACTCCTCGGCCAGCCACGGCTGGTCGGGCGGCATCGCGGCCCGGTTCGCGGCGCACGGCTGGTCGACGGCAACCGTCGACGGCCATGACCACGAGGCGCTCCACGCCGCTTACACCACCCCGCACGCAGGGCGGCCGCACGCCGTCATCGCCCAGGTCGAGCCCAAGAACTAGCCAAGAGGAGCAGGCAACCCGATGGACACCATGCGCGAGCGCTTCATCTCCGTCACCACCGAACTGCTGGACGAGGACCCCCGCACCGCCCTGGTGCTGGCCGACATCAGCGCCGCCTCCTTCACGCGGGCCGCCGACGCCCACCCCGACCGGGTGCTCAACGTCGGCATCCGCGAGCAGCTGCTGATCGGGGTGGCCGGCGGCCTGGCGCTCACCGGAATGCGCCCGATCGCCCACACCTTCGCCAGCTTCCTGGTCGAACGGCCCTTCGAGCAGATCAAGTTGGACCTCACCCACCAGGGCGTGGGCGCGGTGCTGGTCAGCGCCTTGGGCTCCTACGACTGGCCCGCCGGCGGCCGCACCCACATGTCACCCGGCGACGTCGCCCTCCTCGACACCCTCCCCGACTGGACGGTCCACGTTCCCGGCCACCCCGACGAGGCCGAAGCCCTGCTGCGCCACGCCGTGGCCGACGGCGACCGCAACGTCTACGTGCGCCTGTCGAACCACAGCAACCAGGACCCGCACCACGCCGTCCCCGGCCGCTTCCTGACCGTGCGCGAGGGCGCGAAGGCCACCGTCATCGCCGTCGGCCCGATGCTGGACGCCGTCCTCGCCGCGACCGCCGACCTGGACGTCACCGTGCTCTACGCCACCACCGTCCGCCCGTTCGACGCACCGGCCCTGCGCGCCACCGGACACACCGACGTCGTCATCGTCGAGCCCTACCTGTCCGGCACCTCCGACCACGAGGCCCACCAGGCGCTTGCCGACCTGCCGCACCGGGTGCTCGGTCTGGGCGTGCCGAAGGCCGAGCACCGCCACTACGGCAGCATGGACGAGCACCTGCGCGCCTACGGCCTGGACACCGCCGGGATCCGCGAGCGGATCCTCGGGTTCACCGAGAAGCTGTGACCGAAGTGATGACGCAGGAGCGCGGCCCCAACCAGTTCCTGGACACCTCGCCCCAGCTGAGCACCACCTCGCCCGCCGGCAGGTCGGCCGGCTTCTCGCCGAAGTTGACCGCGATCCGGAACCGCCCCCGGTGCACGGTGAGCCGGCCGGCCTCCTCGTCGAAGTCGACCCGCACCCGGCTCAGGTCCGGATCGGTCAACTCCGGCGAGCTCTTCCGCAGTCGGATCAACTCCCGGTACCACTGCAGCAGTTCCGCATGGACCCCGGTGCGGGTCTCGCTCCAGTCCAGGGTCGAGGCCCGCACGGTGGCCGGGTCCTGCGGATCCGGGACCTCCTCCGCCGTCCACCCGTAGGCGGCGAACTCCCGCCGCCGCCCCTGCCGGACGGCCTGCGCCAGTCCCGGGTCGGTGTGGTCGGTGAAGTACTGCCACGGCGTGCTCGCGCCCCACTCCTCACCCATGAACAGCATCGGTGTGAACGGAGCGGTGAGCACCAGTGGCGCGGTCAGCGCCAACTGCCGCGCGGTGAGCCGGTCCCCGATCGCCCGGTTCCCCACCTGGTCGTGGGTCTGCGCGTACCCGAGCAGCCGGTGCCCGTACGCCTGCGGGAACGGCCGCCCGTGGTGCCGGCCACGGAACGACGACCACGTGCCGTCGTGGAACCACCCGCGGGTCAGGACGCGGGCCAGCGCGGCCATCGGCGCCCGCCCGAAGTCGGCGTAGTAACCCTGCGACTCACCGGTCGCCGCCGCATGCAGTGCGTGGTGGAAGTCATCGCTCCACTGCGCGGTGAGGCCGTAGCCGCCGGCCTGTCGGGGCGAGGTGTGCCGGGGGTTGTTGAGGTCCGACTCGCCGATCAGGAAGAGCGGCCGCCCCTCCGATGCCGCGAGGGCGTCGACGGCCGTCGAAAGCTCCTCCAGGAAGTGCACCGCCCGGTCGTCCACCAGCGCGTGCACCGCGTCCAGCCGCAGCCCGTCGATGCGGTAGTCGCGCAGCCAGGTGAGCGCGCTCTCCCGCAGGTAGGCGCGCACCTCGTCCGAGCCCGGCGCGTCCAGGTTGACCGCCGATCCCCAGGGCGTCTGGTGCCGCTCGGTGAAGTAGGGACCGTACGCGGGCAGGTGGTTCCCCGAAGGCCCCAGGTGGTTGTGCACCACGTCCAGGACCACCCCGAGGCCCAGCCCGTGGGCCGCGTCCACGAAGTGCTTCAGCCCGTCGGGCCCGCCGTACGGCTCGTGCACGGCCCATGGCGCGACCCCGTCGTAGCCCCAGCCGTGACGCCCCGGGAACGGACAGACCGGCAGCAACTCGACGAAGTCCACCCCGAGTTCGACCAGGTGCCGGAGCCGCTGCGCCGCCGCCGCGAAGGTGCCCTCCTCGGTGAACGTGCCCACGTGCAGCTCGTACAGCACGGAACCGGCCAGCGGCCGCCC
This sequence comes from Kitasatospora humi, assembly GCF_020907985.1. Lineage (GTDB taxonomy): Bacteria > Actinomycetota > Actinomycetes > Streptomycetales > Streptomycetaceae > Kitasatospora > Kitasatospora humi. Next base: position 111,449 of record NZ_JAJJPA010000017.1, read on the forward strand.
GCGCCAGGAGTCCGAGGAGGTGGACCACCGGTGGGCGGTGTGGTCCACCCGCCGGCTCAGACCGTCGGGGCCGTACGGCTGGCGGGCCGAGCGGGGATCGGGCAGCGCCCGGCCGCCGTCGAGGCGGAAGCCGTAGTCGAGCCCGGCCGGGGCCTCGCCACGCCACCAGCCGCCCTCGCCGCGGGTCATCGGGTGGGCGGTGCCGTCGACCTCGACGTCGACGCGGCCCGCGGACGGGGCCCAGACCTGGTATTCCACGGTTACTCCTGGATGAGCAGGGCGGCGGCGGTGACCTCGCCGGTGAACTGACGGCCCGTCAACAGATCGCGCCACTGCCCCGGCAGATCGAGCGTAACCGCAGTGGCGCGCTGGGCCAGGGTGTACGGAAGTCGCGGGGCGACGATCGTCAGGTTGGACCCGCGCTGGTACGCCACCAGGTGCGGGTCGGCCTCCAGCGGTCGGTAGGGGCCGAGCGGCCTGGGGAGGTGCAGCGCCGTCCGGGTCAGCGCCAGCTTGCGGCGGGCGAACTCCGACAGCTGCGACTCCGGCCGGTCGAACACCACGGGCGCCCGGTTGTCCGGGTCGACCAGGGTGTACAGCGGCAGCTCCGAGCCCTGGTAGAGGTCCGGCACCCCCGGCATGGTCAGGTGCAGCAGCGCCGCCGAAAGCGAGTTGGACTGCGCGAAGGGCTCCAGGAACTCGACGAACTCGCCGATCCGCAACGACAGTTCGGGCGAGGCCAGGACGGCGCGGGCGTAGTCGGTGACGGCCGCCTCGTAGTCGGTGTCCGGGGAGCGCCAGTTGGTGGCCTGCTTGGCCTCCCGCAGCGACTTCAGCAGCACGCCGACCAGCCGGTCCGGCTCGATCGGCCAGGCCGCCACCAGGGTCTGCCAGAGCAGCCATTCGGCGTTGCGGTCCGGGAGGCCGCCGGCCAGCTCGGACCAGGCGGTGCACTGCGCCACCCAGTGGTCGGGCATCTCGGAGAGCACCGCGAGCCGGTAGCGGGCGTCGGCGCTGCGCTTGGTGTCATGGGTGGACAGCACCGTCATGGTGTGCGGCCAGTGCTGCTCCATCCACTTGGCCCAGCAGTGGAAGTCGGCCGGCTCCAGGCCGGGGTGGGCCGGGTCGCCGCCGACCTCGTTCAGACTGAGCAGCGGGTGGAAGCGGTAGAAGGCGGTGTCCTCCACGCCCTTGGCGGCCACCGCCGAGGCGGTCTGGGCGAACCGGGTGCGGAACTCGTCCTTGGTCGGGCTGGAGCCCAGGTGGCCCTGGGTGAGCAGCTCGACGAACTGCTTGCTGGTCTCCGGCACCGTTATGGTCCGCTCGGCGGGGAACGGGTAGGGCCGGTAGACGGTGTAGTGGGTGAACAGGTCGCACAGCGCGGTGCGCACCGCGAGCGGCATGTGGTCGGCCAACTCCGGTTCCTCGGCGCCGATCCGCTCGGCGAGCCGCACCAGCCGGTTGATCTCGGCGGCCAACTCGCCGTGCGGCACCGTCATTTCGGCCCGGCCCAAGCGGGCCGCCTCGGCGGCGTTGGTGTGCACGTCGGTGTACTGGGCGTAGAGCTCGGCGAGCCGGGCGACGCCCGCGCGGTCGGTCAGCACCCCGTCGATGTGCCGCAGCGCGTCATAGCCGGTGGTCCCCGCGCAGGCCCAGTCGGGCGGGAGGTGCTCCAGGCCGCTGAGGATCTTCTCCACCACGGTGTAGGCGCCGCCGCTGTGCTCGGCCAGGCAGTTGAGGTAGCCGCGCGGATCGGCCAGGCCGTCCGGGTGGTCCACCCGGAAGCCGTCGATCACGCCCTCGGCGTGCAGCCGCAGCAGCACCCCGTGGGTGGCGAGGAAGACCTCCGGGTCCTCGACCCGCAGCGCGATCAGGGTGTTGATGGTGAAGAAGCGGCGGTAGTTGAGCTGGCTGTCGGCCAGCTTCCACCAGGCCAGCCGGTAGTGCTGGCGGCGCAGCAGTTCGGTCAGCGGCAGGTGCTCGGTGCCGGGCCGCAGCGGGAAGACGTGGTCGTAGTAGCGCAGGGTGTCCCCGTCGACCTTCAGCTGGTCCAGCACCGCGCCGAGCCGGTCGCCGAGCACCGGCAGCAGGATCCGGCCGTCGTGGGCCGTCCAGTCGATGTCGAACCAGCGGGCGTACGGCGATCGGGGGCCGTGCCGCAGCACGTGCCAGAGCGGCGAGTTGAGGGACTCCGGGACCGGCACCGCCATGTGGTTGGGCACGATGTCGGCGATCAGCTTGAGACCGTGCTCGCGGGCGGTGGCGGCGAGCGCACGCAGGGCGCGCTCGCCGCCGAGCTGCCCGCTGATCCGGGTGTGGTCGACCGTGTCGTAGCCGTGGGTCGACCCGGGGGTGGCCTCCAGCAGCGGGGAGAGGTGCAGATGGGACACGCCGAGCCCGGCCAGGTACGGGACGGCGGCGGCGGCATCCGCAAGCGTGAACGACGGTTGGAGCTGCAGCCGGTAGCTGGCAGTTGGTGGTGAGATCACAACCCATTGCTACCCGGTCGGCAGGTGCGGCACGACCGGTTTCGCCCGACCGGGTTCAATGACGTCGCTTGGCCGGTCGTTGAAGCACCAGCAAGGAGCGGTCGGTCAGCTGGATCTCCTCGCCGGCGTTGAACCGAACCCCGGTCCCCGGAGTCGGGAGTGTCGCGAGTGTGGTGTCGACCACGACTTGCCACAGTTCACCGAGGCCCTCGGGAATGGTGAATTTCAGCGACTCGTAGTGCGCGTTGAACATCAGCAGGAACGAGTCGTCGGTGATCCGCCCGCCGCGCCGGTCCGGTTCGGAGATCGCCGCGCCGTTCAGGAAGACCGTCAGCGACTTGGCGTAGCTGGTGGACCAGTCCTGCTCGGTCATCTCGTCACCGCTCGGAGTGAACCAGGCGATGTCGGTCAGCGCGTCGTGCGCGGGGGCCACCGGTCGACCGCGGAAGAACCGGCGGCGGCGGAACACCGGGTGGTTGCGGCGCAGCCAGACCATCCCCTGGGTGAAGTCCAGCAGCGGGCAGTCGAGCGGCCAGTGCACCCAGGAGAGCTCGTTGTCCTGGCAGTAGCCGTTGTTGTTGCCCAGCTGGGTGCGGCCCAACTCGTCGCCGTGCGAGAGCATCGGCACGCCCTGGGAGAGCAGCAGGGTGGCGATGAAGTTGCGCTGCTGGCGGTCGCGCAGCTCCTTGACGGCCGGGTCGCTGGTCGGGCCTTCGACTCCGCAGTTCCAGGACCGGTTGAAGGCTTCGCCGTCCCGGTTCTGCTCGCCGTTGGCCTCGTTGTGCTTCTCGTTGTACGAGACCAGGTCGCGCAGTGTGAAACCGTCGTGGCAGGTGACGAAGTTGATGGAGGCGATGGGCCGGCGGCCGTCGTGCTGGTAGAGGTCGGAGGAGCCGGTCAACCGGGAGCCGAACTCGGCGAGCGTGGCGTTCTCCCCGCGCCACAGGTCGCGCACGGTGTCCCGGTACTTGCCGTTCCACTCCGTCCACAGCGGTGGGAAGTTGCCCACCTGGTAGCCGCCCTCGCCGACGTCCCACGGCTCGGCGATCAGCTTCACCTGGGAGACCACCGGGTCCTGCTGCACCAGGTCGAAGAACGAGGAGAGCCGGTCCACCTCGTGGAACTGCCGGGCCAGGGTGGCCGCGAGGTCGAAGCGGAAGCCGTCGACGTGCATCTCGGTGACCCAGTAGCGCAGCGAGTCCATGATGAGCTGCAGCACGTGCGGCGAGCGCATCAGCAGGCTGTTCCCGGTGCCGGTGGTGTCCATGTAGTACCGGCGGTCGGCGGCCAGCCGGTAGTACGAGGTGTTGTCCAGGCCGCGCATCGACAGGGTCGGACCCAGGTGGTTGCCCTCGGCGGTGTGGTTGTAGACCACGTCGAGGATCACCTCGATCCCGGCCGCGTGCAGCGACTTGACCATCGACTTGAACTCCTGCACCTGCTGGCCGCGATCGCCGGCCGAGCAGTACGAGCCGTGCGGGGCGAAGAAGCCGATGGTGTTGTAGCCCCAGTAGTTGGACAGCCCCAGGTCGCGCAGCCGGTGGTCGCGGACGAACTGGTGCACCGGCATCAGCTCGATCGCGGTGATGCCGAGCTTGCACAGGTGCTCGATCAGCGCCGGGTGCGCCAGCGCCGCGTAGCTGCCGCGGATGTCCTCGGGGATGCCCGGGTGCAGCTGGGTCAGGCCCTTGACGTGCGCCTCGTAGATCACCGAGCGGTGGTAGTCGGTGCGCGGCGGGCGGTCGTTGCCCCAGTCGAAGTAGGGGTTGATGACCACCGAGTGCATGGTGTGCGGGCCCGAGTCCAGGTCGTTGCGACGGTCGGGCGCGCCGAAGTGGTAGCCGTAGACCGACTCGTCCCAGTCGATGGTCCCGCTCATCGCCTTGGCGTACGGGTCGAGCAGCAGCTTGGCACCGTTGTGGCGGTGACCGCGCGCCGGGTCGTAGGGACCGTGCACCCGGAAACCGTAGCGCTGGCCGGGCTGGACGCCCGGCAGGTACGCATGCCGCACGAACGCGTCGGTCTCCCGCAGTTCGACGATCTCCTCGGAGCCGTCGGACTGCAGCAGGCACAACTCGATGCGATCGGCGCTCTCGGAGAACACCGCGAAGTTGGTGCCCACCCCGTCGTAGGTGGCACCCAGGGGGTACGGCTGACCCGGCCAGACCTGCATATAGCCTCAACTTCCCTGGTGTCAAGGGGAACTGACGCTCCCGTCGGGAGTCGGCGCACCGCTGGCTGCGGTATGCCCGGGTGGCGCACGTCACATGTCCGCGCGCCGCCCAGCGTGACGCACGGCACACTGCCGACTGACACACTGTCATTGGCATGGTTGCCGCTCCGAGCGCATTCTGACGCCCTTTCGGGGCGCATTAACCCGAACGAGCGTCCAGCCGGAGGGGTTGGCGAGGTCTGCGTCCGTGCTGTCGCAGACCCGTCCTGACGCTCTTTCGAGTCGCGGTCGGCCGGCCGCCGCCAGGTTCGCACTGGGCTGCCCGGCCGCCCGGCCGGGCAGTACGCTTGATCGTCACGTCGCCTCCAGCCGGGGAGGGGCGGCCGAGAGGTGAGGTAGCGCATGGGGTTCCCCGCCGACGACTGGCCGGACGGGCCCCCGATCGGCGGCTCGGGCTCCAGAGCCGAGGCGCCGACCGTGGTGCTCGGGTCACCGGGCGGTGGGCGCCTACTCCCGGGGCAGGCGAGCGGTGAGGCCGCCGCGCCCGGCTGGACCGGCGAGCAGTGGCAGCGCGCCTACCAGCAGGTCAGGCTCACCGGCCGCGCCTATGTCTGGCTCAACCTGGTCGAGCAGCGGCTGCGCGCCCTGCTCGACGAGCTGCTGCGCCCGGTGTACGCCCCGGCGCACGGCGCGGACTGGGTGACCGCCGCCGCCGGGCCGGTCGGCGAGGAGTGGGTGCGCCGAGCCGCCGCGGTCCGTGAGGTCAGCCGGCGCAAGGGCTACCTGCTGGACCCGGCCGACGACGACCCGCTGGTCTTCCTCACCCTTCCGCAGCTCCGCGAACTGATGGTGCAGCACTGGCCGTGCTTCGAGCCCTACCTCGACGACCGGCGGGAGATCGAACTGGCGTTGGACGAGCTGGAGGTGGCGCGGCACGTCGTCTCCCGCAACCGCAGCCTGTCGGCCACCGTGCTGGCGCAGACCGAGCGGGCCGCCGCCCGGGTGCTCGGCCTGCTCGACGGACGGTCGGCGACGGCCGCGGCGCCGCCCGCCGACATCATCGAGGAGCTGGTGGCCGGGCGGTTCGCCGACGTCGCCGCGGTGCACGCCGATCGGGTGCGGCTGCAGCGCGACCTGCCGGTGGAGGACCTGCTGGAGGGCGCCCGGCGACTGGACGCGATCGGCATCGGGCTCGGCATGCTCTGCCAGAACTTCACCGGCAAGCGGCTGGTGCGGTTGGCCTCCGAGGGCTGCCGGGCCCGGCTGTTGTTCCTCAATCCGGCGAGCAGCGCCGTCCGCCGCCGGGAACGGGAGCTCGGGTTGGGGCGCGGCGAGCTGTCCCGCTCGATCGAGATGAACATCATGCACGTGCGCCGGGTCCGCGCCCGGCTGCGCGACCCGGGCGGCTTCGAGATCCGGGTCTTCGACGAGACCCCGCGGTTCACCGCCTACCTGGTGGAGGGCGCCCGGGTGCCCGGCTCGCGGCGGCGCACCGGCGACCTCGGGGTGGTGCAGCCGTACCTGCGGCGGGCGCGCGGGATCGAGTCGCCGGCGCTGGTGCTGCGCGCGGTGGCCGGCGGCGGGGAGGACGGCGAGCCGGGGCTGCTCGACGTCTACCGCGAGGAGTTCGAGGGGGTGTGGGCCGACTCCCGGCCGATCAACTGACGGTGTGTGACGCAGCTCGCACCGGACCCCCCTCCCGGAGCGCGACTAAGGTATGCCTAAGCTAACCTTGGTCGCAGCCGCGGCCCACGCACGCCTAGGGGAGTTCGCCGCCGATGTGGGACGACGCGTTTCCAAGCTTTCTGATCGGGCTTCGGGAGGGCCTGGAAGCGGGACTCATCGTCTCGATCCTGGTCGCCACCCTGGTCCGGTCCGGTCAGAAAGGCCGATTGCCGCAGGTCTGGACGGGCGTGCTGGCCGCGGTCGCGTTGGCGCTCAGCTTCGGAGCCGTCCTCACCTTCACCGCGGCCAACCTGTCCGGCACCGCGCAGGAGGCCTTCGGCGGCGCCCTCAGCCTGATCGCCGTCGCCTTCGTCACCGCGATGGTGTTCTGGATGCGCAAGTCGGCCCGCAACCTCTCCGCGCAGCTGCGCGAGAAGGTCACCGCCGCGCTCGGCATGGGCGCCGGCATGCTGGTCGTCACCAGCTTCCTGGCGGTCGGCCGGGAGGGCCTGGAGACCTCGCTGTTCCTCTGGACCACGGCCCGCTCCGCCGGTGAGGCCACCGGCCCCGCGGTCGGCGCCGGGACCGGTCTGGTGCTCGCCGCCGGCCTCTGCTGGGGCCTGTACCGCCGGGTGCTGAAGATCAACCTGACCACGTTCTTCAGCTACACCGGCATGGTGCTGATCGTGATCGCCGCCGGGGTGCTCAGCTACGGGCTGCGCGACCTGCAGGAGGGCGGGGTGCTGCCCGGCGGGCACGCCTACGCCTTCGACCTGAGCGGCACGCTGGACGCCGGCTCCTGGTACGCGACCCTGGTCCAGGGCGTCCTCAACCTCACCGTCACCATGACCTGGCTGCAGGTGGTCGCCTACCTGGGCTACCTCGCCGCGGTGATGACGCTGTTCGTCCGCGGGCTGCGGGCGGCGGCGCCCAAGCCCGTGGCCGCGGCGGGGCAGGCGGTCGTGGCCCAGCCGGAGCAGGCCGGCGAGACCGAGCCGGGGCAGGCGGTCGTGCCCGAGCCGGAGCAGGCGGGCGGGGCTGCGGCGGAGGAAGGCCCGAAGGGCGCCCCGACGCGCAACCGCCGGCTGCTCCCGGCCGCTCTGGTCACCGTCCCGGCCGTGGTCGCCGGCGTGGTGATCGCGGCCGGCGGCGGCAAGCCGGCCGCCGCCGCCACCGTGACCGTCTCCGACGAGAAGAGCGAGTGCGGCAAGGGCTTCACCGCACCGCAGCCCGGCCGGCAGACCTTCCAGATGCACAACGCCGGTTCCAAGACCTCCGAGGTCTACCTGATCAACCCGGCCACCAGCGCCGTCTACGGCGAGATCGAGGGCCTGGCCCCCGGCACCACCCGCCCGCTCACCGCCACCATCGGCAGCGGCGACCTGGCCTGGCGCTGCGTGCCCACCGGCGGCGACGCGGTCACCTCGGCGGCCGTCCATGTCGTCGGCGGCCCCGGCGGACCGGACGCCAAGGCGGTGCTGCCGGTCTCCGAGGACGACCTCAAGGGCCCGCTCGACCAGTACAAGGCCTACGTGAACTCCGGCCTGGCCGACCTGCTGACGCTGACCCGGAAGGTGCAGTCCGACGTGCACGGCGGCAACCTCGACGCGGCCCGCGCCGACTGGCTCACCGCCCACCTCAGGTACTCGTCGCTGGGCGCCGCCTACGGCACCTTCGCCGACCTCGACAAGAAGATCAACGGCCGCGCCGACGGCCTGCCGGACGGCGTCAACGACAAGGACTTCACCGGGTTCCACCGGGTGGAGTACGGCCTGTGGCACAACCAGAGCGCCGCCGACCTCACCCCGGCCGCCGACCAGCTCACCGGTGACGTCGCCGACCTGGTCAAGGCCTTCCCGACCCAGGACTTCGACCCCACCGACCTGCCGCTGCGCACCCACGAAATCCTGGAGAACACCCTGCAGTTCGAGCTCTCCGGCGATACCGACGAGGGCAGCGGCAGCAACCTGGCCACCGCCGAGGCCAATGTCGCCGGCACCCGCGAACTGCTCACCGTGCTGCAGCCGTTGATCCAGGCACGCAACCCGCAGCTGCTCGACACCGTCAACGGCGGGATGAAGCGGGTCGGCGACCTGCTGGCCGCCGCCCGCCACCCGGACGGCAGTTGGACGCCGGTGCAGCAGCTCGACCAGTCGGCCCGGATGCAACTCAACGGCGCCACCGGCCAGCTGCTCGAAGACCTCGCCCCGATTCCCGACCTGCTTGAGATCCGGAAGTCCGCCTGATGACCAGCCAGCCCAGCTCCACCGGTTCCTGCCCGTTCCCGCACGCGGCCGCCGCCCCCGCGGCCGCCTGCCCGGCCGGGCCCGCCCGCCGAAGCTTCCTGGGCGCCGCGCTCGGCGTCGGCGCGGCCGGCGCGGCGCTGGCCGGCGGCGCCTTCGCGCTCGGCGGCGGCTCGCAGCCGGCCGAGGCGGCGGACGCCGCCCCGGCCCATGGCGTGGTGCCGTTCCACGGCGAGCACCAGGCGGGCATCCTCACGCCCGCACCGGCCTTCGCGATGTTCGTCTCCTGCACCGTCATCGCGCAGGACCGACCGGCCCTGGAGCAGCTCTTCCACACCCTGACCGACCGGATACGGTTCCTCACCGCCGGCGGCACCCCGCCGGACCTCGGCGTCGGCGCGCCGCCGGCCGACAACGGGATCCTCGGCCCCACCGTGCCCAGTGACGACCTGACCGTCACGGTCGGCGTCGGCGCCTCGCTCTTCGACGGCCGCTACGGCCTGGCCAAGGCCAAGCCGGTCAAGCTCACCCCGATGAAGACCTTCCCCAACGACAATCTGCAGCCCGAGGAGCTGCACGGCGACCTGTCGCTGCAGATCTGCGCCAACAGCCGCGACACCGTGCTCCACGCGCTGCGCGACATCGCCCGGCACACCCGCGGCGCGATGCAGGTCAAGTGGCGCATCGACGGCTTCCAGAACGCCCCGCGCCCGGCCGGCGCCCAGCGCAACCTGCTCGGCTTCAAGGACGGCATCGTCAACCCCGACGTGAAGTCCGGCCGCGAGATGGACCGCCTGGTCTGGGTCAAGGACGGCACGGGCGAACCGGCCTGGGCCACCGGCGGCAGCTACCAGGTGCTGAGGATCATCCGGATGCTGGTGGAGTTCTGGGACCGGGTCTCGCTGACCGAGCAGGAGAAGATGTTCGGCCGCCGCAAGGACACCGGCGCCCCGCTGGACGGCGCCGACGAGAACGACGCCCCCGACTACGCCAAGGACCCGGACGGCAAGGCGATCCCGCTGGACGCCCACATCCGCCTCGCCAACCCGCGCACCGACAAGACCGACGACTCCCGGATCCTGCGCCGCGGTTACAACTACGACCGCGGTGTCGACAAGGTCGGCAACCTCGACATGGGACTGGCCTTCTGCTGCTACCAGCAGGACGTGGTCCGCCAGTTCGAGGCCACCCAGACCCGCCTGATCGACGAGCCCCTGGTCGACTACATCTCCCCGACCGGCGGCGGCTACTTCTTCGTCCTGCCGGGCGTGCGGGACGCGAACGACTGGCTGGGCCGGGGGATGTTCGCGGCGGTGTGACGGCCTGTCAGATGTCTGGCGGCAGCTGGCTGTCGCTCGGCGTTGCGATCACCTGGTCGGCCGGCGGCTCGGTGATGCTGACGGGGGAGTTGAAGCCGCTGAGGGTGAGAGTCTTGGTGCCGTTCTTCAGCTGCCGGATGTACGGCTTGTCCTCCAGGGAGACCAGGATGCTCGACGAGCCACGAATGATCCAGATGGCCGGGTGGCCGTCGACCGTCGTGCTGCCACCCTTGACCATGGTGGCTTTCACGTCGAGCAGCAAGGGCAGCATCGTGGAGAGCTCACACGTCACGACGAGGTCGTGGTAGTTCTTGAAGCTCTCCGGGACCTTGACGTAGTGGCCCTTCAGTTGGTCGGCAGCGGGGCTGGACGGGTGCGCGGCCCAGTAGCCGGCCTCCAGCCGCTCCCAGACCTGCTGGGTCTTGATGACGAAACTGAGGTAGGGCGTGCCCCCGGAGACCATCGTCCCCGCGCAGTTCCCGCCGAGTTGGTCGATCTCCAGATGGTCGGTGTCCCCTGGACCGGCGGTGTTCTGGGCGTCCGCCTTGAGCGTCTCGATGGAATCCGTCGCCTCGAGGGCCTTGCGGAAGAGCTCCCCGGCGGACAGTGCGGCGGGATCCGTCGCCGTCGCCGTCGTCGCCGTCGCCGTCGTCGCCGTCGCCGTCGTCGCCGTCGCCGTCGTCGCCGTCGCCGTCGCCGTCGCCGACGGCGCGACGCTCGCGGTGGACGGGCCCGTTGTGGCGCTGCTCACCGCCGGGCTGCTCGCCGACTTCGGAGCGCCGGCTCCGCTCGGACCGCAGGCGGTGAGGGCGGCGGCCAGCGGCAGGCAGATCAGGGGGCGCGGTAGGCGCACGGGTGCACTCCTTCGGGGGCGGGTAGCGCACCGGACGTTAGCAGCGCGATCACATCCATGGAGGCCGAATTCGTTCGAACAGCGCCCACCAGCCGGATTGTCACAGGCAGCCGTGATGATGGACCCCGACGAACCGACAGCGATGCGGATGGGTACGGAAGGGGCGCTGGTGATGGACGAGCTCGACGCGGGGCCGGGGGCGGCGCCGTGGTGGCGGGGGCCGCTGGTCGGCTTCGACCTGGAGACGACCGGGACGGAGCCGGCCGAGTCGCGGATCGTCACGGCCGCACTCGTGGAGGCGGTCGGCGGGGTGCCGGTGCGCACCACCCGCTGGCTGCTGGACCCGGGGGTGCCGATACCCGAGCAGGCCCGGGCGATCCACGGGATCAGCGACGAGCAGGCCCGCACCCGGGGGCGACCGGCCGCCGAGGCGATCGAGGAGATCGCGGCGGCGCTCTGCGAGAAGCTCGGCCGCGGCACCCCGGTGGTGGCGTTCAATGCGCCGTTCGACCTGTCGCTGCTGGACGCCGAACTGCGGCGCCACCAACTCGCGCCGCTGGCGGAGCGGTTGGCGGGAGAGCTGGTGGCGCCGGTGCTGGACGCGCTGGTGATCGACCGGGCGGTGGACCGCTACCGCAAGGGCTCCCGAGGGCTGCAGCGGGTCTGCGAGGTCTACGGGGTGGAGCTGGCCCACGCGCACGACGCGGCCAGCGACGCGCTCGCCGCCGTGCGGGTGGCGGTGGCGCTGGGCCGCCGCTACCCCGCCGAGGTCGGCGAGCTCACCCTGGCGGCGCTGCACGAGCAGCAGGTGCATTGGTACCGGGAGTGGGCCGAGGGCCTGCAGTCCTGGCTGCGCGCGGGCAAGGACCCGCAGGCCGTGGTGGACGCCCGGTGGCCGCTGCGCTGACGGCCGATCAGCTCACTCGGCCGCCCGGTTGGCTCGGCTGCTTGCTCGCTCGGCCGCCCGGTTGGCTCGGCCGCTTGCTCGCTCGGCCGCCCGGTTCGCTGGGCCGCTTGTTCGCTCGGCCCGCCGGCTCGTCAGCTCGCCGGGAAGTCGAAGGTGTAGCCCTGCTGGACCAGCCACGGCAGCAGCTGGGCCAGCGCCGCGACGCTCTGGGAGCGGTCGCCGCCGCCGTCGTGCATCAGGATGATGCCGCCGGGCTTCAGCTCGCTCTTGGCATTGGCCAGGATCTGGTCCACGCCGGGCCGGGCCCAGTCGCGGGTGTCCACGGTCCAGCCGAGCGGGCGCAGTCCGTCCTGGACGGCGATCTGGCGGTTGGCCGTGCTGAAGTCGCCGCCGGGTGCGCGGAACCAGCTGACCTGGGTGCCCGGGCCGCCGGCCCTGGTGATCATGTCCTTGGCGGCGGTTATCTCGTAGGTCTGCTTGTCGAGCGGGAGCGTGTGCATCGGCTGCGGGTGGTGCACGGTGTGGTCGCACAGCCGGTTGCCGTCGGCCACGATCCGCTTCACCAGCGCGGGGTTGGCGCTGGCCTGCGGACCGATCTCGCAGAAGGTCGCCTTGGCGTGGTACTGGTCGAGCAGGTCGAGGATCTGGCCGGTGTACGGGCCCGGGCCGTCGTCGAAGGTGAGGGCGACGGTCTTGCCGCCGGCCGCGCCGCTCGCGGTGCGGTAGACGACCGAGGTGCCCGGGGCGTCGGGCGCCGGGCGCGGGGCGGCCGCCGTGGTGGCGGGGGCCTGGTTGCCTGAGGGCTGTCCCGGGGCCGGGGTGCCGGTCGTGCCGCCGCTGGGCGTGCCGGGGGCCGGAGCACTCGCCGAGCCGGTGGCCGGCCCGCTCGGGCTGCTGCTGGTCGAGCTCGCCGAGCCCGAGGGAGTCGCGCCCGCCGCGCCCGATCCCGCCGCGCCAGTGCTCGCCGCGCCCGAGGGGGTCGCGCCGGCGGACGCCGACCCCGAGGGGCCCGCGGCCGGCGTGCCGACTGCCTGGCCGGACCCGCCCGAGCCCGGGCCGCATGCGCAGGCCAGGGCGAGCGTGAGGGCAGCCACGCAGCCGGCGGCGGCGCGACGGAGCACGGTGCGGTGGGTGCGGACCGGCATGCGACGACTCCTGACGTCCTGGGGTGGGGTCGGCCGCACCGGAACCGGTTGCGGCCGCTCCCTACGACGATGACGGCGCGGTCCGCAGTTCCGAAATGCTGAGAGGATTGTGAGAGCTATCTCACCAATCCTGGGAGTTCACCCAGGTTCGGTGCGGGGCGCCGCCCCGGAGCCCGCCACCGGCCCGCGCGCACCGCTCAGAACGCGTACCAGCGCACCGACCGGTCGGCGTCGCGCAGCGAAGCCACCCGGCGGCGGAATTCGGCCAGCGCGGCCGGGTCCCCCGCCACCCGCTGCGCCAGCCAGGCGGTGCCGGCGACCTCCCGGGCGTCGCGGAGCACCGGGTAGCCGGCCCAGTCGCGCACGTCCCAGCCGTAACTGCGCGTGAAGGCGAGGTAGTCGTCCTCCGGCAGGCCGTAGCGGTGGTGGCTGACCGACAGCACCACCAGGTCGTGCTCGCGCAGATCGTCGGAGACGGTCTCCAGATCCAGCAGGATCGGCCCGTGCGGGCCCAGGTGGACGTTGCGCGGCAGTGCGTCGCCGTGGATCACACCGGTGCGCAGCATCGGCACCAGTTCGGCCATCGCCGCCCGCTGCTCGTCGCGCCGCCGCAGCAGGAACGCCACATCGGCCGGATCCAGTGCGTCGCCGCCGGACCGCAGCCACCGCTCCACCGGTGCCAGCAGCTCCCGGCGGGGCAGCTCCTGCCCGCGCGCCTCGACGGGCGGGCCGGGCAGCAGGTGCAGGGCCCGCAGGAGCGGCCCGAGGTCGGCGGCCGTGGTCGGCCGCACTGCCGGCGCCAGCCGGTGCCAGAAGCTGACCGGGTGGCCGTCCGCCGGCTGCTCGGCCAGGTCGTCGGCGGGCCGGACTACCGGGATGCCCACCCCGTCCAGCCAGCGGGCCACGGCCAGCTCGCGCGCGGTGCGCTCGGCCAGCTTCCGGGCCCGGGCCACCTTGGCGACCACGGCGGGGGCGCCGAGGTCGAAGACCGCGTTCTCGCCCAGTGCGAGCAGCCGGGCGCCGGCCGGGTCGGGCAGGCCGGCCTCGGCACAGGCCTGCGCCAGCAGGACGCGGGCCCGCTGCTCGTCGAAGGGCGGTTCGTGGGGCGTGTGCATGCCTACGAACCTACCCGCCGTTCCCGACCTCGGGAACGGTCGGTTCCGGTCGGCCTGAGTACCCGTCAGTTGATCACCGGCCTCGGTAGCGCTGCCGTGGGCCCGCAGCCGCCGCCGCGGGGTGGGGCGTCGGTGCGGCGGCCTTCCGCTCCGGGTGCCCGGTCGCCGCGGTCGGGTCGTGCGGCCGGTCGGCGATCGGCGGCAATCGGCCCGAGCGGTGGTGGAGTTGACGGGCGATCCGGCCGACGGGTGAGCAGTGCGTCGGGGTTTCCCCCTGGGGTCGAGGTGGGGTCATCCCTGGTATTCGCTCCACCTTGGGTACGGGCGGAAGTCCACCCTGAGGGGGAGGGATCTCCACCCGAGGGACGAGGTCCGCGGCGGGGGCGGCAGGACAGGATGGGTACGGGGCAGCAAACGGGCCCTCGGGGGAAACGTCACGACGTGGTCCAGGGACGGCGCCGGCACTGCTCGTAAAGTCACTTGCCGGGCGGCCAGTAAGTTCTCGTATGATGCTTCTCCTCATCACTTACCTGCCGACCGGCTAAGGTCCGCGACCTAGCCACAACCCGTCGCCCGGCGTCCCCGTCCCCCAGGGCTGCGGTGAACCATGCCAGGAGGCATTGGAAGCCATGTTCCACCGAATCGGACAATTCGTCGTCAAGCGCGCCTGGTGGGTGATAGCCGCCTGGGTGGTCGCTGCCATTGCGATCATCGCCACGGCACCTCAGCTGACCAGCTCGAACGACGAGAGCGACTTCCTGCCGAAGAGCTCCGAGTCGATCCAGGCCGCCAACCTGCAGCAGCAGGCCTTCCCGGCCGCGTTCACCCCGAACGGGTTCCTGCTGTTCGAGCGGAACGACGGCGGCCGGCTGACCGAGCAGGACAAGGGCGACATCAAGAAGGTCGTCGACGGCCTGACGGCGGAGAACATCCAGTACGTCAAGGTCATCGTCTCGCCCACCGCCGATCCGAAGATCGCCGCCCAGGCGGTCTCCAAGGACGGCAAGTTCGCGCTGTCCTCGATCGGCCTGGACAAGAACGCGCCGCAGCAGAACACCGACACCGCCAAGAAGCTGCGCGCCGACGCCAAGTCGCTGGCCGGCGGCACCTCCCTCAAGGTGCAGCTCGGCGGTCAGATGGGCCAGACCCTGGACCAGTCGGACTCCTCCAAGACCGCTGACACCCTGATCTTCCTCGGCAGCTTCGTGCTGATCGTGGTCATCCTGGCGTTCATCTTCCGCAGCGTGATCATCTCGGTGCTGCCACTGCTGCTGATCATGGCCGTGATCATGCCGACCAGCAACGCCCTGATCGCCGACGCGACCAAGCTGTTCGGGCTCAAGGCGAACGACACCATGTCGGCGATCCTGATCGTGGTGCTGCTCGGCGTCGGCACGGACTACTTCCTCTTCCTGATGTTCCGCTACCGCGAGCGGCTGCGAGCCGGGGAGCCGCGCAAGGAGGCCATGGTCAACGCGATCGGCCGGGTCGGCGAGGCCATCGCCTCCGCCGCCGGCGCGGTCACCGTCGCCTTCGCCGTCCTGATCATCTCCAGCCTCGGCCTGTTCAAGGCGATCGGCCCGGCGCTGGCCATCGCGGTCGTCACCACCGCCATCGCCTCGCTCACCCTGGTGCCCGCGATCTTCTCGGTGATCCCGGAGCGGGCGCTGTTCTGGCCCGGCAAGAAGTGGATGCACGAGAAGGACGGCGCCCGGTTCGCCGCCCTCGGCCGGATGACCCAGCGCCGCCCCGGCATGGTCGCCCTGGTCTCCGGCGGTCTGCTGGTCGCGCTCACCCTGGCCGGGCTCGGCTACAAGGGCACCTTCGACCTGGCCTCCGGCTCGATGCCGGCGAGCAAGGAGTCGATGGTCGTCCAGAGCTCCATGCAGAAGGCCTACTCGGCCGGCGCCGCCGACCCGTCCGAGGTCTACGTCACCTCGACCAACGGCTCGCCGCTCGACCCGAGCCAGTTCCCCGCCTACGTCCAGGCGCTCAGCAGCGTCAAGGGCGTCGCCGAGGTCGCCCCGTCGCCGGTGGAGAGTCATGACCACATGACTGCCGACTTCACCGTCACGCTCAAGGACGATCCGGCCTCCAACGCGGCCCTGGACACCATGGACGGCCTGCGCTCCTCCGCGCACAAGGCCGCCCCGGCCGGCACCAAGGCCCTGGTCGGCGGCATGACCGCGATCGAGGCGGACATCAACTCCGCGATGGACCACGACTACAAGACCGTGTTCCCGATCGCCGCGCTGCTGATCATGATCATCCTCGGCCTGCTGCTGCGCAGCGTCGTGGCCCCCTGGTACCTGATGGTCTCGGTCGGCCTCGGCTTCGGCGCCACCCTCGGTGCCACCAGCCTGGTCTTCCAGCACTTCGACCACCAGCCGGGCATCATGTTCATGATGCCGATCTTCATCTACCTGTTCGTGGTGGCGATCGGCACCGACTACAACATCCTGATGATCGCCCGCCTGCGGGAGGAGGCCCGGGAGGGCCGCGACCCGCGCGCGGCGGCCTACGAGGCGATCAAGCACGGCGGACCGACGGTCGGCTCGGCCGGCACCATCCTGGCGGCCTCCTTCGCCACCTTCATGCTGGCCGGCAACGTGCTGTTCAGCGAGATCGGCTTCTCGATCGCGTTCGGCATCATCGTCGCGGCCTTCGTGATGGCGATGTTCTTCACCCCGTCGCTCACCGCCCTGCTCGGCCGCGCCGCCTGGTGGCCCGGCCACCAGGAGCCCAAGCCGGTCCCGCCGGGCCAGTGGACCGAGCGGGACGACCTGGTCCCGGCCCGCTACCGCACGCCGCAGTAAGTGGGAGGGGACCGGCCGGTCCCCGAGCCACCGCACGGCAGCACGGACGGGCCGCCCCGAAACGCTCGGGGCGGCCCGTCCGCTGCCGTCCGCCTGCCGTCACCGGCCGTCCGCCTGCCGTCCATCCGGGCGTCGGTCCGCGGCTGAACGGCCGTTGACCTGCGGACTTGCCAAGGTCCGGATCGACCGTCCGGCACGGAAAATTATCCGATCATTTCGGCCCGCACCGTGCTACAGTCGAAGCAGTTGCAGTTTTGGTTCCCATGAACGTTTGTGTGCGCCTGCTGGTCCAACCAACAGGCGCATTTGTTTTGTCCGGCGGTCATCTCCGGATGGGGATCGCGGCGACACGAGGCACACGCCGTGTGTGCTTCGTAGCCCCAGGTATGTGAGGAAATCGGTTATGGCTACCGGCACCGTGAAGTGGTTCAACAGCGAGAAGGGCTTCGGCTTCATCGAGCAGGAGGGTGGCGGCCCGGACGTGTTCGCCCACTACTCCAACATCAGCGCCAACGGCTTCCGCGAGCTGTTCGAGGGCCAGAAGGTCGAGTTCGACGTCACCCAGGGCCAGAAGGGCCCGCAGGCCGAGAACATCGTCATCATCTCCAGCTGATCACCGGATCTGCTGGACTCGCGTGACGCGGCGAAGGCCCGCACCGCTCGGTGCGGGCCTTCGCCCATGCCGCTGCATCGGCCGGGGCGGCACATCCACTCCTGGCGGCCGACCCATGGTTCATCCCACAGTGGTGACCGCTCAGGACGGAGCACTTCCGCATGACCGATCAGGCACGCCCGGCCGCCGGCCGCAGGCCCCGCAGCCGACAGGCCCAGGCGCCCCGCAACGGCCAGGCCCCCCGCAGCACCGGCCAGGGTCGCCCCCGCGGCTCCGGTGCCCCGCGCACCCGCCCGGTGCCCGCCGCCGCCGAGTTCACCACCGTGACCGGCACCCCGGCCCGCCCGCCGGCGGCCACCTTCGCCGAACTCGACATGCCCAAGGCGCTGCTCGCCGCGCTCACCCGGGAGGGCGTCACCGCGCCGTTCCCGATCCAGTCCGCGACCCTGCCCGACTCGCTGGCCGGCCGCGACGTGCTCGGCCGCGGCCGCACCGGCTCCGGCAAGACCCTGGCCTTCGGCCTGCCGCTGCTGGCCCGGCTCGCCAACCAGCGGGCCGACGCGCGACGCCCGCTCGCCATGGTGCTGGTGCCCACCCGCGAGCTGGCCCAGCAGGTCACCGATGCGCTGACCCCCTACGCCACCGCCGTCAACGTGCGGATCGCCACCGTGGTCGGCGGCATGTCGATCACCCGGCAGGCCAACGCGCTGCGCCGCGGCACCGAACTGCTGGTCGCCACCCCGGGCCGGCTCGACGACCTGATCGCCCGTCAGGACGTCCGCCTCGACGAGGTGCGGACCACCGTGCTCGACGAGGCCGACCAGATGGCCGACATGGGCTTCCTGCCGCAGGTCAGCAGGCTGCTGGAGCAGGTCGCCGAGGGCGGCCAGCGGATGCTGTTCTCGGCCACCCTGGACAAGAACATCGACCGGCTGGTGCAGCGCTTCCTGACCGATCCGGTGGTCCACTCGGTCGACCCGTCGGCCGGCGCGGTGACCACAATGGACCACCACGTGCTGCAGTTGGAGCCGACCGACAAGGCCGCCACCACCGCGCACATCGCGTCCCGGGACGGCCGGGTGATCATGTT
Organism: Kitasatospora humi; assembly: GCF_020907985.1. Lineage (GTDB taxonomy): Bacteria > Actinomycetota > Actinomycetes > Streptomycetales > Streptomycetaceae > Kitasatospora > Kitasatospora humi. Next base: position 129,877 of record NZ_JAJJPA010000017.1, read on the forward strand.
CGTGCACACCAAGCACGGCGCCGACCGCCTCGCCAAGCAGTTGCTGGCCAACGGCGTGCGGGCGGCCGCGCTGCACGGCGGCAAGTCCCAGCCGCAGCGCAACCGCACCCTGGAGCAGTTCCGCGACGGCCGGGTGAACGCCCTGATCGCCACCAACGTCGCCGCCCGCGGCATCCACATCGACGGCCTGGACCTGGTGGTCAACGTCGACCCGCCGATCGACCACAAGGACTACCTGCACCGCGGCGGCCGCACCGCCCGGGCCGGCGAGTCCGGCACCGTGGTCACCCTGGTGCTGCCCGAGCAGCGCCGCGAGGTCTCCCGGCTGATGAACGTCGCCGGCATCCAGGCGACCACCACCAAGGTCCGCCCCGGCGACGCCGAGCTGGCCCGGATCACGGGTGCCCGCACCCCCAGCGGGGTGCCGGTCACCCTGGCCCCGGCGGTGGCAGCGGAGGCGCAGGCCGCGCCCGCCGCCGCTCCCAAGACGGGCGGCAGCGCCGGCAACAGCGGCAACCGTCGCCGCTCCGGCCCGCGCAGCAAGCTCCCCACCGACGTGGACATCAACGGCAACCCCAAGCAGCGCCGCCCCAAGCAGCGCCTCGGGGGCGCCGCGAACGGCGCCGGTGGCGGCAGCGGCTCGCGCCGGATGGCGGCCGGGTTCATCGGCAAGGCCAGCGGGGCGGCGAAGCCGGGCAGCGGCTCGAAGAGCGGCTCCAACTACGGCACGGGTCGCCAGCGCCGGTCGGCGAACTGAGGCGGCTCGGCTGATCCGGAGGGGTCCGTGCCCAAGGGCGTACGGGCCCCTCCGAGCCCTTCGACGTGCGGTCACCCGGCCGGTGAACGACGGTGCCGGTGAAGCCGACGCTGCGCGACTCCACTCGGCGCTCACCCTCACCGCGATCCGGAGTCAGGCGTACCGCGTCGCGGTAGCCGATGCCCCGCCCCGGCCACCGGCCGTCGTCAGTCGGGCATCCGTGAGCCGGGAGGCTCGTACCTCGCGGCGTGCGGGCCCGGCGGCGGGTCCGCGGGCACCTCGGTGGCAGGCACGAGCAGCGGGAGGCGGTCGGCCGTCGTCGGATCGCGCGGCGACAGCACCACCAACTGCAGCCCTTCCGGGGCCCGCAGGACGATCTGGTCGAAGCGCAGCGGGCCCAGCCGCTCGTGCTCCAGGTCCTTCTCGGCGCCCTTGCGGTCCTGCACCTCGTGTTCGTCCGACCAGGCCGCCGCCTCCGGGAAGTGCTCCCGCAGCCGCCCCAGCAGCGCGGCCATCCGCCGCCCGCCGGCCGTGGCCTCGCCGCCGCGCTCCGCGTATGCGGACCGCAGATGGGCCAGCACCCGGCGCCCGTGCCGCTCCCAATCCACCGTGCGGGCCCGGCCCGGCCGGTGCGCGAACGCCACCCAGGCCAGGTTGCGGTCCTCCGGCTCCCAGGCGGAGAAGTCGAACAGCACCTCCGCCTGCGGGTTCCACGCCCGCACCGTCCAGTCCGCGTCCATCAGGAACGCCGGCGCCGGAGACTGCGCCCGAACCAGCCGGACCAGTGCGGCCGGTACCTCGGGCGGCACTGAAACCGCGTGCGGGGCAGGCTGGTTGCCGGCCAGGCGGAACAAGTAGTCGGACTCGGCCGGATCCAGCCGCAGGGTGCGGGCCAGGCTGCCCAGCACCTCGGGGGACGGGTGGATCTCCCGCCCCTGCTCCAACCAGGTGTACCAGGTGACCCCGACCCCGGCGAGCACCGCGATCTCCTCCCGCCGCAGGCCCGGGGTGCGACGCCGCACGCCGGGGGCCATCCCCACGTCGGCCGGGGTGAGCCGGGCCCGCCGGGTGCGTAGGAAGTCGGCGAGTGCGTCCCGGCGGACCTGACCGCGGTGGTCGGCCGGTTGCCGGGTCACCTGACGGGTCCGCTGACGGGTCATCAGGTCGTCCGGTCGACGGGTCATTGCGAGATGCCTCCCCCTGGTAGTGCGACTACCAGTATCGCCACGCACTGCTGCGCCCGCCCGCTCCGCCCGAGGCTTGGCACAAGTCAACCGACAAGGGGAGCACGTGATGACGAAGAGCAACGCCGTCCGAGCCGCGGTGGCCGCCGCGGTCGCGGTCGCCGGTCTGGTGGCCACGCCGCTGGCCGCGGCGCCCGCCGCCGAGGCCGCGGTGGCGACGGCCGGCCACTACGGCGCCGTCCTGCACGGACAGGGCGATGAGTTGAACCCGGAGAGCGCGAGTTGGGACCCGGTCCACCGACAGTTCGTCATCGGCTCGGTCCACCAGGGCACGGTCAGTACGGTGCGTGCCGACGGCACCGCGCACACCCTGGTGTCCGACCCGGAGTTGGTCTCGGTGCTGGGCGTCAAGGTGGACGCGGCGCGGGGCCGGGTGCTGGTCTGCAACGCCGACCCGGCGGGCCGCTCGGTCCGGAGCACCGCGCAAACCCCGGGCCACGTGGCCGGGTTGGGCGCCTATGAGCTGGGCACCGGGCGGCGGTTGTGGTACGTCGACCTGGCGGCGGTGGCGGGGGACGGCGGCCGGCACCTGGCCAACGACGTGGCGTTCGACGCGGACGGCACCGCGTATGTGACCGACTCGTTCGCGCCGGTCGTCTACCGGGTGACGGCCGACGGACGGGCGTCCGTGCTGCTGCGCGACGACCGGATCGGCGCCGGCCCGGGCCAGTTCGGGCTGAACGGGATCGTGCTGCGGGGCGGGGACCTGTGGGTGGGCGACTACGCGACCGGAGCGATCTGGGAACTGCCGCTGCGGCGACCGGAGTCGGTGCGGCTGCTGGTGGCCGACCCGCGACTGGTCGGGCTCGACGGGCTGGCGGCAGGGCCGGGCGGGACGCTGGTGGGGGTGACCAATCGGATCGGGGTGGATTCGACCGGGACGGTGGTGACCGTGCGCGAGGGGGCGCAGGGCGTCCAGGGCGGGCAGCGGGTCCAGGTCACCTCCCGGCCATCGGCGGACCCGGCGCCGACCGCGGTGACCCGGGGGCCGGGCGGGGCGCTGTGGACGCTGTCGGGGCGGATGGACGTGCTGTTCGGCGGCGGGGTGTCGGACGCGTTCACGCTGCGGCGGGTGTGAGGCGGCGAAGAGCCCGGTCGGCTCGCCGGGTGGGCGCTGCGCAGGTGCGGGCCGTGACGGGCCGGCGATCCTGAACGCGGGTGGGCCCCGGGGGTGCCGGGCTCGGCCTGGCGCCCAGCGGCCCGCCCACTGCGGCGGCGCTCTGCTGCACCGAGGCGTGGAGCCCGTGGTGCCGGTACCCGGCGGGGCGTCAGGCCGCCGCTGCGGCCGCCGGCAACCGCTGCGCCCGGTCGTAGCGGGCCAGCAGCAGTTGGGCGACCTCCGGGGCGGCTCCGAGGACGGGGGCGAGCACGTCGGCCCCGGTGGCGGCTGCGGCGATGCGGTCCGGCAGCAGGCCGGGGGCCAGCAGGTAGGGCGCCACGGCGGTGCGCGTCACGCCCTGGGCGCGGAGTTCGGCCAGGGCGTCGCAGACGCGGGGGCCACCTGCCGACGCGTAGGCCACCGCCACGGCGCCCCAACCGCGCCGGCGTTGCCAGTCGGCGGCGAGGGCGCGGGTGGCGGCGTCGGCGGCCGGGTCGGAGGAACCGGCGGCGGCCAGCACCACGCCGGTGTGGGCTCGTTGGGCCAGGTCGGTCCCGGCTTCGGCCAGCCGCCGCTCCAGCGCGTCCAGCAGCAGCGGGGAGGGGCCGAGGACGTCCGCCACCGGCAGCCCGGCCGCGCCGGCGGAGCGCAGCACCGCCGGGATGTCGTGCTTGGCGTGGTAGGCGCGGTTGAGGAGCAGCGGCACCGCCACCGCCGGACCGTCGAGCCGGGCCACCAGCTGAGACAGCCGCGGCGCGCAGTGGTCCAGGTAGGCGGTGGCCACCGTCAGGCCGGGCCGCTGCGCGCGCACCTCGCGCAACAGGGCGTCGACCGTCGCCGCGTGCCGGGGGTCGCGGCTGCCGTGGGCGATGAGCAGCAGGGTGGGGGCGGTGGCCATGGCGGGGGCTCCCAGGGGTGGCGGTCGGCGGGAGTGGCGGGGGCTCCCAGGGGTGGCGGTCGGCGGGAGTGGCGGGGGTTCCCAAGGGCGGCGGTCGGCGGGAGGGGCGGGGGCGGACGCTGGTTCAGCGACCGGTCTGGAGCAGCCCGCGGGTGCGGAGCACCCGGTTCTCCAGCGGGGTGAAGACCAGCAGGTCGATGGCGACGCCGACGACCAGGATGAGGATGATGCCGAGCAGCACCCCCGACATGTCGGAGGAGTCGCGCTGGTTCTCCAGGTAGCGGCCCAGGCCGATGCCGAGGTCGGGGGAGGAGGCGATCAGCTCGGCGGCCATCAGCGAGCGCCAGGAGAAGGCCCAGCCCTGCTTGAGGCCGGCCAGGTAGCCGGGCAGGGCGGCGGGCAGCAGCACGTACCGGGCGCTGGTGAACCCCCGCGCGCCCAGGGTGCGGCCGGCGCGCAGGAAGAGCGGCGGCACCTGGTCGACGCCGGAGATCAGGCCGTTGGCGATGGAGGGAACGGCGCCGAGCAGGATGACGGCGTACATGGCCTGGTCGTTGATGCCCAGCCAGATGACGGCGGCCGGCACCCAGGCGACCGACGGCAGCGACTGCAGTCCGGAGAGCACCGGGCCGACCGCGGCGCGGACGAACCTCACCCGGGCCACGATCAGGCCGATCGGAGTGCCGATGGCGACGGCCGCCAGGAACCCGGAGATGCCCCGCCACAGGCTGGTCCAGATGATCGAGAACAGCGAGCCCTGGTACCAGAGGTCGGTCAGGGAGTGCCAGACGTCCAGCGGGCTGGGCAGCTTGTACGACGGCGTGACGTGCAGGCTGTAGACCAGCTGCCACACCGCCAGCACCAGCAGCACGCCCAGCAGCGGCGGCAGCGCCTTCTCGCGCAGCACCCGGCCGACGGGCCGGCGTTGGGCGGTGACGGTCTCCAGGGCGTCGAGGCCCTGCAAGTCGTCGTCCGGCCGGGTGGTGGCGTCCACCCGGGTGGGGGGAGTGGTCTCAGTGCTGGACATGGCGGCGGATCTCCCCACGCAGGTGCTCGGTGATCTCGACGGACAGGTCCGCGACGGCGGCGCTCTCGATCCGGCGCGGCTGGGGCAGGTCGATCCGCCACTCGCGGGCGATCCGGCCTGGGCGGGAGGAGAGCAGCACCACGCGTTGGGCGAGCCGGACGGCCTCGCGGACGTTGTGGGTGACGAACAGGACGGTCAACTGCCGTTCCTGCCAGATCCGGACGAGCTCCTCGTGCAGCAGGTCGCGGGTGATGGCGTCCAGTGCGGCGAACGGCTCGTCCATCAGCAGTACTTGGCCGCCCTGTGCCAACGCCCGGGCCAGCGCGACACGTTGGCGCATGCCGCCGGAGAGTTCGTGGATCCGCTTGCGGTGCGCGCCGCCCAGGCGGACCAGCTCCAGCAGGCGTTCGGCCTCGGCCCGGCGCTCCTCGCGCGGGGTGCCGTTGAGGCGCAGCGCGAGTTCGATGTTGCGGCCGGCGGTCAACCACGGGAAGAGCGCGTGGTCCTGGAACATCAGGGCGGGCCGGCCGGCCGGCACCTCGATGCTGCCGCTGCTGGGCTGGTCGAGCCCGGCGACCAGGTTGAGCAGCGTGGACTTGCCGCAGCCGGAGGCGCCGAGCAGGCAGAGGAACTCACCTGGCGCGGCCGTGAGGTCGATGTCCTCCAGGACGGGGGCGGCGCCGTAGGTCTTGTGCACTCCGGCCAGTCGCACGGCGGTGTCGGCGGTGGTGGCGGTGGCGTCGGGAGCGGTGAGTGCCGTGCTCATCGCGGGCACCTCCTGGCGTGTGGGTGGCGAGCGGGAAGCTGTGCGGGACCGGAGTCCGGCCCCCGCCCGGCCCCCGGTCAGAATGGGGGGCATCGACGTGGGCGGGGCGGGGGACGGACGCCGGAGCTACCGGTGCGGTGCGGCTCGGGCTAGTGGGCGCCGAGTCCGGCGTCGTCGACGGCGGGTCGGCCGGCTTCCTGGAGCACCTTGTCGAGCAGGGTCAGGTCGTAGATCCCGGCGGTGTTCGGCTTCTTCAGCAGGCCCGCGGTGACCGCGTGGTCGGCTTCGGCCTGCAGGGTGGTCGCCAGCGGATCGTCGATGAAGTCGATGCTGTGCCACGCCGGGTCCAGGATGGCGGCCGGCAGCGCATTGCCGCCGGCCGCCTTGATCGCGTCATTGGCGTCCTGCTCGGCCTTGGCCGGGTTCTGCTTGATGAAGGCGTTGGTCTTCACCGAGCCGCGCAGCACCGCCTCGACCACATCGGGGTGTGCCTTGAGGAACTTCTGCGACACGATCACGTTGGTGATCACGAACTGCCGGTCGGGCCACAGGTCCTTCTCGTCGAGCAGGACCTTCCCGCCGCGGCTGACCAGCGTGGAGGCGGTCGGCTCGGGCACCCAGGCGCCGTCGATCGAGCCGGAGCTGTAGGCGTCGGGGGTGACCTTGTTGTCGGTGCGCACCACCGAGACGTCACCCGCGCCGGACTGGGCGTCCTCCTTGTAGCCCTTGCCCGCCAGGTAGTTGAGCAGTGCCACGTCCTGGGTGTTGCCCAGCTGCGGGGTGGCGATCTTCTTGCCCTTGAGGTCGTCCAGCGACTTCACCTTGGCCGGGTTGACGACCAGTTCGACGCCGCCGGAAGCCGAGCCGCTGATGATCCGCAGACTGGAACCGCCGGACTGGGTGTAGCCGTTGATCGCCGGGGAGGGGCCGATCCACCCGATGTCGATCGAACCGGCGTTGAGCGCCTCGATCTCGGACGGGCCGGCGTTGAACACCTGCGTCTTGATCTCGGTGCCACCCAACTCCTTCTGGAACAGGCCCTCTTGCAGGCCGACCAGCGCGGTGCCATGGGTCAGGTTGGCGAAGTAGCCGATCTTCACGGTGTCGGCCGACAGCTTGGCGCCTGAGGCGGCGGCGGCCGGGGCGGCGTTGCTCTTGGGTGCCTTGGAGCCGTAGCTGCACGCGCTCAGCAGGCTGACGGCGAGCAGGCCGGCCACGGCGGCGGGCACCACACGTCTGGCGCGGCCGGCGTCGTGGCGTGGGCGGGTATGCGTCGGGGAGGAGGAGGCCATGGGAGGAGTCCTTCGCTGGAAACCGGTCTGGGAAGGTGTGGCACAGGCACGCCGGGCATCGGCCGCAGGGTGAACAACGGACCCGGTGTGGCGCATCGATGACTGCGTGTCAGGCAGTGCTGAGTCAGTAGCCCCGGTGGGGCTCACATCGGCAGATCCCGCCCTGGCCGCTGCCACGGGCGCCGCTGCCGATGCGACCGCCTTCCTTGTCCATCCGCGAGAACGCCTCGCCGGACATCAGAACCAGTCCTCCTCTTGTGCCGCCGGGGTGGTGAGGAGGCCGCCGAAGGCCTCGCCGGCCATGCCGGCGGTCAGGGTGGTGCCGTCGGCCGGATCGATCAGCAGGAACGAGCCGGTGCGGCGGTTGTCCGCGTACGCGTCCAGGGCCAGCGGCTCGGCGGTGCGCAGTACGGCGCGGCCGATGTCGTTGACGTTCAACTCCGGAGCATCGGTGCGCTGTTCGAGGGTGTCGATGTCGATCCGGTAGCTGATGTCCTTGACCAGGGCCCGCACCGTGCGGGTGGTGTGCTTGAGGAGCACCTTGTCACCGGGCCGCAGCGGGCGCTCGTTGAGGTGGCAGACGGTGGCCTCGACGTCCTTGACGGGCACCGGGGTCGGGCCGGCGGCGATGAGGTCGCCGCGGGAGACGTCGATGTCGTCGGTCAGGCGCACGGTGACGGACTGGGGCGCCCAGGCGATGTCGGTCTCGGAGCCGAGGACGTCGATGCCGGCCACGGTGGTGGTGTGCCCGGACGGCAGGACGGTCACCGCATCGCCGGTGCGCAGCACGCCGGAGGCCAACTGGCCCGCGTAGCCGCGGTAGTCGGGGTGTTCGGCGGTCTGGGGGCGGATGACGTACTGGACGGGGAAGCGGGCGGGTTCCAGGCTCGGGTCGGTGCCGACGGGCACGGTCTCCAGGTGCTCCAGCAGGGTGGGGCCCGGGTACCAGTCCATGTGCGCGGAGGGCACGACCACATTGTCGCCGGCCAGCGCGGAGAGCGGGATCGCGGTCACCTCCGCGATGCCCAACGAGGCGGCGTAGCTGGTGAATTCGGCGGCGATGGCGGCGAAGACGGGCTCGGCGTAGCCGACCAGGTCCATCTTGTTGACCGCCAGCACCACGTGCGGGACGCGCAGCAGGGCGGCCACGGCGGCGTGGCGGCGGGTCTGTTCGACCACGCCGTTGCGGGCGTCCACCAGCACCACGGCGAGCTCGGCGGTGGAGGCGCCGGTGACCATGTTGCGGGTGTACTGCACGTGGCCGGGGGTGTCGGCGAGGATGAACCGGCGCCGGGTGGTGGCGAAGTAGCGGTAGGCGACGTCGATGGTGATGCCCTGCTCGCGCTCGGCGCGCAGGCCGTCGGTGAGCAGCGCGAGGTCGGGGGCGTCCTGGCCGCGACGGCGGGAGGCGTGCTCGACGGCCTCCAACTGGTCGGCCAGCACCGACTTGGAGTCGTGCAGCAGCCGGCCGACCAGGGTGGACTTGCCGTCGTCGACGGAACCGGCGGTGGCGAAGCGCAGCAGCGAGGTGGCGGTCAGCTCGTGGGACGTGGTGGTGCTGGTCATGGTTAGAAGTACCCCTCGCGCTTGCGGTCTTCCATGGCGGCTTCGGAGAGCTTGTCGTCGGCCCGGGTGGCGCCGCGCTCGGTCAGCCGGGAGGCGGCGATCTCCGCGATCACCTGTTCGATGGTGGCCGCGTCCGAGTCGACTGCGCCCGTGCAGGACATGTCGCCCACCGTGCGGTAGCGCACCAGGCGGCGCTCCACCGCCTCACCGTCCTTGGGGCCGCCCCACTCGCCGGCGGTCAGCCACATGCCGTCGCGCCGGAAGACGTCGCGCTCGTGGGCGTAGTAGATCTGCGGGAGCTCGATGGACTCGCGTTCGATGTACTGCCACACGTCCAACTCGGTCCAGTTGGAGAGCGGGAAGACCCGGACGTGCTCACCCGGCGCGTGCCGCCCGTTGTACAGCGCCCACAACTCCGGCCGCTGGCGCCGCGGATCCCACGCACCGAACTCGTCGCGCAGCGAGAAGACGCGCTCCTTGGCGCGGGCCTTCTCCTCGTCCCGGCGGCCGCCGCCGAAGACCGCGTCGAACTTGCCCGTCTCGATGGCGTCCAGCAGCGGGACCGTCTGCAGCGGGTTGCGGGTGCCGTCCGGGCGCTCCCGCAGCCGCCCCTCGTCGATGAACTGCTGGACGGAGGCGACGTGCAGGCGCAAGGAGTGCTGGGCCACCACCCGGTCGCGGTAGGCGATGACCTCGGGGAAGTTGTGCCCGGTGTCCACGTGCAGCAGCGAGAAGGGGACGGCAGCCGGCGCGAAGGCCTTGAGGGCCAGGTGCAGCATCACGATGGAGTCCTTGCCGCCGGAGAACAGGATCACCGGCCGCTCGAACTCACCCGCCACCTCGCGGAAGATGTGCACCGCCTCCGCCTCGAGGGCGTCGAGGTGCGAGAGCGCGAAGGGGTTGTCGCTCTGCTCGATCAGCCGTGCGGTCGCGGTCGTCATGCCAGGCCCCTCTCGGTCAGGAAGGCGTGCAGCTCGGCGGCGGACTCGGCCACCGAGCGGCCTTGGGTCTGCAGGCGCAACTCGGGGCTCTCCGGCGCCTCGTACGGGTCGTCGACCCCGGTCAGGCCCGAGATCCGGCCCGCCGCCTGCTCGGCGTACAGGCCCTTGACGTCGCGCTCGGCGCAGAGCTCGACGGGAGTGGCGACGTGGACCTCCAGGAACTCGGCGCCCTGTTCGGCGTGCCGGGTGCGCACCGCGGCCCGGGAGCGGGCGTAGGGCGCGATCACCGGGGCGAGCACCTTGACGCCGTTGCGGGCCAACTTCTCGGCCACGAAGCCGATCCGGGTCACGTTGGTGTGCCGGTCCTGCTCGGAGAAGCCCAGGCCCTCGGAGAGGAACGCGCGGATCTCGTCGCCGTCGAGCACCTCCACCCGGTGGCCCTCGGCGCGCAGCCGCTCGGCCAGCGCGAAGGCCAGGGTGGTCTTGCCGGCGCTCGGCAGCCCGGTCAGCCACACCGTGGCGCCGCGCTCGCAGGGAGCGGCCGAACGGGCCGCCTCCGCGGCGGCCAGGGTGTCGGCTCTGGTCACTTTCACTCCAAAACTAAGTAGCGGAAAGAAACTAGCTCGCAGGTCGGTCAGGTCCTACCCGTGCGAGGTCGGTCAGTTGTCCGAACGTCGGTGGGGTCGTGCGCGACGCGCCCGCCGCCGGAGTCGACGGAGTCGACCCTCAGAGGTGGATGCCGCACTCCTGCTTGCCCGACCCCGCCCAGCGCCCGGCGCGGCCGTCCTCGCCCTCGCCCGGCTTGCGGGTGCAGGAGAGCGGTGCGCAGCCCACCGAGGTGTAGCCCTCCCACAGCAGCGGGTTGAGCAGCACACCGTGCTCCTGGACGTAGGCATCGACGTCCGCCTGGGTCCAGCGGGCGATCGGTGCGATCTTCACCTTGCGCCGCTTGGCGTCCCAGGCCACCACCGGGGTGCCGGCCCGGGTCGGCGACTCGTCGCGGCGCAGGCCGGTTGCCCACGCGTCGTAAGCCGTCAGCCCGCGCCGCAGCGGCTCGACCTTGCGCAGCGAGCAGCACAGGTCCGGATCGCGGTCGTGCAGCGCGGGGCCGTACTCGGCGTCCTGCTCGGCCACGGTCTGGCGCGGCGTCAGGGTGATCACGTTGACCGGCATGGTCGCGGCGACCGCGTCCCGGGTGCCGATGGTCTCCGGGAAGTGGTAGCCGGTGTCCAGGAAGACCACGTCGATCCCGGGCAGCACGGTGGACGCCAGGTGGGCCACCACCGCGTCCTCCATCGAGGACGTGACGCACAGCTTGCTGCCGAAGGTCTCGGCGGCCCAGCGCATGACCTCCTGCGCCGAGGCCTCCTCCAGGTCGCGGCCGGCCGCGGTGGCCAGCGCCTCCAGGTCGGTCATCCGTCGCTCCCCCCGTTCGAGGTCGATCCGCTGGTCGGAACCGGCAGCAGGCCGAGAAACTTCAGCTGGAAGGCGCGGCGGCAGCTCGCGCACTCCCAGGCACCGTGGCCGCCCTCGGCGGCCGGGCGCAGGTCCTCGTCGCCGCAGTACGGGCAGTGGAACGGTGCGGCGCGCTCACTCATGCCGCCACCTCGCGGAGCCCGGCGGTCGCTACCCGCGACGCGCACCTCCCGGCGCTCACGAGAGCTGCTCCTCGCCGGCCCGGGCGGCCCACTGCGCGAACCGCTCGCCCTCGGCGCGGTCGGCCTGGAAGCGGGTCAGCAGCCGCTCGACGTAGTCCGCCAGGCCGTCCTTGGTCACCTTGAGCCCGCGCACCTTGCGGCCGAAACCGGGCTCCAGGCCGAGCGCGCCGCCGAGGTGCACCTGGTAGCCCTCGACCTGGTTGCCGTGCTCGTCGGTGACCAACTGGCCCTTGAGGCCGATGTCGCCGACCTGGATCCGGGCGCAGGAGTTGGGGCAGCCGTTGATGTTGATGGACAGCGGCTCGTCGAAGTCCGGCAGCCGGGCCTCCAGTTCGTCGATCAGGGTGCGCCCGCGCTCCTTGGTCTCGACGATCGCGAGCTTGCAGTACTCCAGGCCGGTGCAGGCCATGGTGCCGCGCCGGAACGGGGACGGGGTGACCCGCAGGTCCAGCGCCTCCAGGCCGGCCACCAGCGAGTCGACCCGGTCCTCCGCCACGTCGAGCACCAGCATCTTCTGCTCGGGGGTGGTGCGCAGCCGGTCGGAGCCGTGGGCGGCGGCCAGGTCGGCGACCTCGCCGAGCAGCGCGCCGTCCAGCCGGCCGACCCGGGGGGCGAACCCGACGTAGTACCGGCCGTCGTTCTGCCGGTGCACGCCCACGTGGTCGCGCCAGACGCCGGCGGGCTGCTCGGGCGCCGGGCCGTCGATCAGCTGGTACTTGAGGTACTCGTCCTCCAGCACCTGGCGGAACTTGGCCGCCCCCCAGTCGGCGACCAGGAACTTCAGCCGGGCCCGGTTGCGCAGCCGGCGGTAGCCGTAGTCGCGGAAGACGCCGACCACGCCGGCCCAGACGTCCGCCACCTCGTCCAGCGGGACCCAGGCGCCCAGCCGCACACCCAACTTGGGGTTGGTGGACAGGCCGCCGCCGACCCAGAGGTCGAAGCCCGGGCCGTGCTCGGGGTGGACCACGCCGACGAAGGCCACGTCGTTGATCTCGTGCGCCACGTCCAGCTGCGGGGAGCCGGAGACCGCGGTCTTGAACTTGCGCGGCAGGTTGGAGAAGGCCGGGTCGCCGATGAAGCGGCGCTTGATCTCCTCGATGGCCGGGGTGCCGTCGATGATCTCGTCCGCGGCCACGCCCGCCACCGGGGAGCCGAGCATGGTGCGCGGGGTGTCGCCGCAGGCCTCGGTGGTGGACAGCCCGACGGCCTCCAGCTTCTGCCAGATCGCCGGCACGTCCTCGATCCGGACCCAGTGCAGCTGGACGTTCTGGCGGTCGGTCAGGTCGGCGGTGCCGCGCGCGTACTGCTGCGAGACCTGGGCGATCGCGTTCAGCTGGGCCACCGTGAGTCGGCCGCCGTCGATCCGGACCCGCAGCATGAAGTACTCGGCGTCCAGTTCGTGCGGGTCGAGGATCGCGGTCTTGCCGCCGTCGATGCCCTCCTTGCGCTGGGTGTAGAGGCCCCACCAGCGCATCCGGCCGCGCAGGTCGGACGGGTCGATCGAGTCGAAGCCGCGGTGCGCGTAGATCGTCTCAATGCGTGTCCGCACATTGAGACCGTCGTCGTCCTTCTTGACCTGCTCGTTGGAGTTCAGCGGGGTGTAGTGGCCCATGCCCCACTGGCCCTCGCCGCGATGCCGGGTCACCTTGCGCGCGGCGCGCGGCGCGGGCGCGCTCGCGGGCTGGGCCTCGACCGAGTCGGAAGTGGTGGCCATGTGAATGTCCTTCGGGCAGCAGACTGATGGTGCGATGGCTGCCGGTGCTCATGGCTCCGACCTGCGGCGACCAGCGCTCACCCGCAGGTGGGCGGGTGGGCGGGCGGCGATCGGGAGCCCTGGGCGCCGGGCGGGGCCACGGACGGCTGGACGACGGCGCGTTGGCGCCGGTGCGGTGGTGGCGGGCTTGGGTAGTGCTCTCAGATCACCGGACAGATGGCGCTGGACACGCGGAGGAGATCGACGTGGAGTCGACCGACCAAGGTGGTTCCGGCGCTGGGCATGGCAAGAGACTCGCATGCCGAACTATCCCCGGTCCACCACCATCCATTATCTGGACTCAGGAGTTCCGAATGGCGGGACGGCGGGCCGTTCACCCAGGCGGTGGGCGGGGCCGCGGTGGCACCGGGGGCGCGAGGGCCGCCGCAGGGCCGGGGACCGCGGTCGGGGCGTGCGTTTGGACCCGCCCGATACCTTAGGGGTGTGCAGTCACCAGGTGAGATCAGCAGGACGGTCGCCGAACGGCCCACCCGGCGCCGGGGCAAGGGCGGCAGGAGGGCTGCCCGCCGGTCGACCTGGCGGGCCACCGTCTGGGCGCTGATCAAGGACACCACCAACACCTGCGTCGAGTACCGGGTGACCGGGCTCGCCGCCGAGGCCGCGTTCTTCACCCTGCTGTCGATCCCGCCACTGCTGCTCTGCCTGGCCGGCACCCTCGGCTACCTCGACGACCTGCTGGGCGCCGGCACCATCCAGAAGCTCCAGCAGGACATCCTCTCGGCCGCCGGCACCGTGCTGTCGCAGTCCTCGATCCGGGAGATCGTCCAGCCGCTGCTGAGCAGCGTCTTCGCCAGCGGCCGGCCCGACCTGATCTCCATCGGCTTCCTCTTCTCGCTCTGGTCCGGCTCCCGGGCGCTCTACATCTTCATCGACACCATCACCGTGATGTACGGGCTGGACGGCAAGCGCGGCATCGTCAAGACCCGGGCGATGTCACTCGGCCTCTACATGGGTGCCCTGGTGATCGGCTCGCTGGTGCTGCCACTGCTGGTCGCCGGCCCCGGCCTGGTGGTGAACGCGGTGCCCGGCATCGCGGGCGTGGTCAGCGCGCTCTACTGGCCGGTCGCGATCCTGCTGCTGATCGTCTTCCTCACCACCCTCTACCACGTGGCCGTGCCCGCCAACACGCCCTGGCGCGAGGACATCCCCGGTGCGCTGGTGGCGCTCGGCGTGCTGGTGGTCTGCAGCGTGGTGCTGCGCCTCTACCTGGTGCACTCGGTCGAGGGGCCGACCGTCTACGGCTCGCTGGCGGCGCCGATCGCCGTGCTGCTGTGGATCTTCGTGGTCGCGCTCGCGGTGCTGATCGGCGCGGCGATGAACGCCGCGATCGACCGCCGCTGGCCCAGCGTGGAGACCGCCGACGCGCGAGCCGAGCACGAGCGGGCCACCGAGCAGGCCGCCGCCGCCCTGGTCCGCGAGGCCGGCGCCCGGCGGGCCGCCGAGCGGGCCGAGCTGGCCCGGGTGCTCGGCCTGGCCGACGGCTACGAGGACGACGAGGGGGACGCCGACGAGGACGAGGGCGACGACGAGGTGCCGAGCGAGTACCCCGAGCGGTGGGCCGACATGCTGGCGCCGACCAACGTCCGCGGCCGACTGCTCGCCGGCTCCAAGCGCCGCCGCGTGCCACCGCCGCCCCCGGACAGCGACCGGCCCGGCGCGGCGGTCCCGCCCGCCGCGCCGCCGCATCCGCCACACCCGCCGCAACGGCCCCAGCAGCCTCAGCCGCCGCAGCACCGGGTGCACGGCGCGGCCGACACCGCGATGCCCGGCCCGGCGGCACCCGGGGCCGCGCCCGCTCCGCCGATGACGCCCGGTGGCCCCGCCGCGCCCCGCCCGGTCGCGCCCGTCGCACCGGCTCCGCAGGCCCAGGGCGGCACCGGGGAGCCGGTGGTGGAGCGGCCGGAGCAGCCCTGGGGCTCGGACGGCCGGTTCCCCGGGGAGCGCGGACCGGTCGACTCGGCGCTGCCCGGGTACCCGCCGCGGCCGCCGTGGGACGGGCGCTGAGGGCTGACGGCCTCGGCGCGCGGGGAGGCGTGGGCCGGCGCGGCCGGCTCCGGGAGTGCGCTGCTCGTGCCGGGCGGTGAAAACCGGATGCGCCCGCGGCGGCGCCTGC
>NZ_JAJJPA010000018.1 GCF_020907985.1 Kitasatospora humi
CCGGACCTGACGGGCCGTCCGACGTGTTGAACTTTAGCCCAGCCCCGCTCCGAAAAGCGAATCCGGCCTCACTCCCCAGAATTACCGGCACAACAAAACGAGCCCGCCCGGAAACGCACGAAAGAATGTGCGCGCCGAAGCCGACGATCGTACTGAGGGTGGTGTTTCAAGGAAGTGGCTGCACTCGGGACCGTCCGCACAGAGCTCGCGTCCGGTGCTCCCTGACAGGCAGCTCGAAGAACACTAGACCTCTTCGAGCTCCGAGTCAACCGCCGATGTCAGGCACGGCTGCCCGGCCTCGTCGGCGCCGTCGGTCGGCAGTTGGAAGGCGAGCACGGCCACGTCGTCGTCGTGGTCGGCCGTCACTCCCATGGCCCGCAGCAGCCGGGCGCAGACCACCTCGGGTGACCCGACGGCGCCGGCCAGCGTCCGGGAGAGCCGGCCCAGGCCCTGGTCGATGTCCTGGTCCCGGCGTTCGACCAGGCCGTCGGTGTAGAGGACTCCGGTGGTGCCGGGGAGCAGGCGCAGCGTGTGCGAGGTGTGGCTGCCGTCGCCGGTGCCGAGCGGCGGGCCGTTCTGCTGCTCGCCCTGGAGCACGGCACCGCCGGGTGTGCGCAGCATCAGCGGCAGGTGGCCGGCCGAGGCGTAGGTGAGGATGGAGCCTTGGTCGCGGCCGGAAGCCGGGGGCGGCTCGTAGACGGCGTAGACGCAGGTGGCGATCTGGTTGGCGTCGATCTCCATGGCGATGCCGTCGAGCAGCGTCATCACCTGGTGGGGTGGCAGGTCCAGGCGTGCGTAGGCGCGCACCGCGGTGCGCAGCTGTCCCATCACGGCGGCGGCGCGCAGCCCGCGGCCCATCACGTCGCCGATCACCAGGGCGGTGCGCCCGGCGGGCAGGCTGATCACGTCGTACCAGTCGCCGCCGACCGCGGCTTCGGCGCCGCCGGGTCGGTAGGTGGCGGCGACCCGCAGGTCGGCGGGCTGCTCCAGCTCCTGCGGCAGCAGGCTGTGCTGCAGGGTGACGGCCGCTTCGCGCTGCTTGCGCTCGGCCTCCCGCAGTCGGGTGGCGATGGCGACCTGGTCGGTGACCTCGGCGGCGTAGACCAGCACGCCGACGGCGGGCCGGGCGTGGCCGTCCTTGGTGCAGCCCCTCCCCCAGCCTCCGGCCGGGGGTGCCCCCATGGCGGTGTGCAGCGGCACGCAGGACACGTTGAAGCAGTGGCGGCGGTCGGCGGTGCTGCGGGCCTTGACGCTGCGCCCGCGCCCGCTGCGCAGCACCTGGTCGAGGAGCGGGAGCAGGCCGAGTTCGGCGAGCTCGGGCAGGGCTTCGTCGGCGGGCGCGCCGTTGGGACGGGTGCCGAAGAGCTCGCGGTAGGCGTCGTTGGCGTAGCCGAGGCGGTGCCGGCTGCCGTAGGTGATCACTACGGGGGCGGGCAGCCGGCCGAGCACGTCGCGCAGGTCGTAGAGCTCGTGCAGGTCGAGTAGCTGATCGGGTCCGGGCACGCCGGACGGGCCGAGCGGGTCGCGCGGCCCGGGGAGGGCGACCTGGTCGTCCTTGGGCGGTGCGACGCGCCACGGCGCTCCGGTGAGCCGCGCACTCCAGCGCATGAGGTTCAACCGATCGTCGCTTTCCTCGGGGCTCCCGCCGGTCCGGACTCCGCCGGGGGCCACTCGGTCACGTCACGGTTCGTACTGGTTTCCGTACTGGCCGTGATGGGGTGTCACCCAGATCCTGTCAGGTGGAGGCCTGGTTCCGGAAGTCGTACGTGTGTTGGTCGTGTTGTACGGCACGTCCGTCGACCGCCGTTCAAGGCACCCGTGGGCCGGATGCGAACAGCCCGCCCAGCAGCCAGTCGGCGAGGATCCGCACCCGCCGCTCGGCGCTCGGTACCTGGCGCAGTGTGCGTGCGCGGTGCACCAGCCGGGCGCGGCGGCCGGTGAGGCGGCGCCCCCCGGCGTGCGCGACGGCGTTGCGCGGCCCGAGCGACGCGGAGGCGTCGCCGGGTTCGGGGTGGTAGGCCTCGGGCACCGCCCCGGTCCGGGTGGCCAGCAGGTTGCCCGCCAGCAGCTCGGCCTGCGCCAGGGCGTGCTGGGCGCCCCGCCGGCAGTGGCCGCCCGGTGCGGCGGGCACGGCCGCGCAGTCACCCGCGGCCCAGGCGCCGGGCAGCGGCCCGCCGTCGGGGCCGACCACCTGGAGGGTGTCCAGGCAGTGCACCCGGCCGTCGGCGGTGAGCGGCAGATCGGTGGCGGCGAGCAGCGGGGCGGGCCGCACCCCCGCCGTCCAGACCAGGGTGCGGGCGGCGAACTTGGTGCCGTCGGAGAGCACCAGCAGGCCTTCCTCGGCGGATTCCAGGGTGGTGCCGAGCCGGATGTCGACGTTCCGGTCGCGCAGTTGCTCGAGGGCCGACTCGGCGAGTTCGGGGTCGGCTTCGGCGAGGATCCCGTCGCCGGGCTCGACCAGCACCCAACGCAGGTCCTCCGACTGGATGTTGGGGTAGTCGCGGAGCACCCGCCGGACCAGGTCGGCCAGTTCGGCGAGGGCGCTGACGCCGCCGTATCCCGCCCCCACGAAGACGAAGGTCAGGGCGGCGTGCCTCAGTTCGACGTCCCGGGTGGTGGAGGCCAGGTCCAGTTGTTCGAGCACCCGGGCGCGCAGGGCGACCGCCTCGCCGACCGTCTCGAAGCCCAGGCCGTGCTCGGCGAGCCCGGGGATCGGCGGCCGCCGGGAGCACGCGCCCACCGCCAGGATCAGTTCGTCGTACGGGAGTTCGACTTCGATGCCGCCCTGCGGCGCCAGCCAGGCGAGTCGACGCGCGTGGTCGATCCGGGAGGTCCGCGCGGCCAGCACCCGGCAGTCGGGCAGTGCCCCACGCAGCGGCACCACCACGTGCCGGGGGTCGACGGCGCCGGCGGCCACCTCGGCGAGCAGCGGACGGCACGTCAGATAGGGTGCGGCCTCGACCAGGGTGATCTCCGCCCGGCCGGACCGCAGGTCCTGCTGGAGTTCCCGCTGGAGCCGCTGGGCGCTGGCGAGCCCGGCACAGCCGCCGCCCACGATCAGGATCCGGATGGTGCCACCCCCTGTCGATGTGACCTGGTTCACGCAACCATGACGCCCCGGCCAGGGGGCTCTTGTCCACACTCCGGACCGGATTGCCCCCGTTGCCGCAGTGTCAACCGTCACCCCGGGTGGTGAATCCATTACGGCCTGATTTACCGTTGGCCGACCAGCCCGACTGTCCCACGCTGAAACGGGGAAGGGTAGTCCGCGGAGGATCCCTACCCGGATGAGGTGCGGGCCGTGCGGGTCCGGCGCGGGGGCCGGGTGCTGGGGCCGGACCCGTGGGCAGGTCACGGGCGGCTGCGACGACTACGCGCTAGGAGCCCGAAACAGGCTCCCCGGGGGAGGGTTGGGGATGATGGATCAGGATCAGTTGCTCGGCGAGCCGGCGATGCCGCAGGCCGGATCGCACACCGTACCGGAGCAGCGCACACCGGAGCCGGTGCCGGTGCCGGCACCGACCGGGGTGCCGCCCCGCGCCGACGAGCGGCGGGCCACCCGGCTGCGGGTGGACGCGCGGCGCAACCTGGAGAGCGTGCTGCGTGCGGCCCGCGAGGTCTTCGGTGAACTCGGTTACGACGCACCGATGGAGGAGGTCGCCCGGCGGGCCGGTGTCGGGGTCGGCACGGTCTACCGGCGGTTCCCGAGCAAGGAGGTGCTGGTCCAGCGGATCGCCGCCGAGGAGGTGGCCTGGCTCACCGCCCGGGCACGTGAGGCGCTCTACGGGTCGGCCGGTCCTTGGGAGGCACTGGCCGGGTACCTGGCCACCGCGGTCGGCACCGGCGCGGGCCGGCTGCTGCCGCCCGAGGCGTTCGGCTACGCCGAGGAGTTGGCCCGGGTGCCCGAGCAGCGGCCCTCGCCGGACGGCTACGGGTACGACCACCCGAGCACCGAGGAGCAGCCCGGTTCGCCCTCCGGTGCGCCGCACGCGGACCCGCGGCTGCTGCTGCAGCTGCTGGCCGCGCTGGTGGCCAGGGCCGCGGCGGCCGGTGAACTCCGGCCCGGCATCACGGTGTCGGAGATCGTGCTGGTGTTGACCGCCGCGGTGCCGCCGGCGATCGGGCGGGCCGTGGAGCCGCCGGGTGCGGGTGCCGACCCCGGCGAACGGCTGCTGCGGATCCTGCTGGACGGACTGCGGGCGGCCTGACCGGCGCGCCTGCTCGTCGGCACCCACCGGCGGTGCCATGCTGTGCGGCGCGCGTGTCGACCTGCGCGTGCCGCGGCGTGTTCGGCGTCGGTCCGGTGCGGATCGGCTTGCGCCGGGGCGCGGCTCGGCCGCTGTTCGGGCGCTCCCTCCAAAGGGGGCATCGGGTCGTTGACGGCTACCGGCGTCATCGCCGCTATGCCATCCTTTGCCCGTGGTTGGAGCCATTGTCCCGGTGCGCGGCGTTGTCGGCGGTACGTCGGCACGCGGCCGGTGGCACGTCCGACGGCCGAGCGCGCCCCCGACGTGCGCCTGGCAGGGCGGCACGCCACCGGACGGGACTGGTGCGGGCGGATCGGGCGAGGCGAGTTGATGAGTGCCGAGGAGCAGAACGAGCGCAACGCCGATCCCGGCGCCCAGGCACCGGCCGGCCAGGTGCCCGAGCAGAGCGGCGCCCCGGTCCGGGAGTCGCTCGCCCAGTCCGCCGACGACCCCACGTCGACCGGCCCGACCACGGACGGACCGCAGGCCCAACCCCGGGTGCCCGGCCAGGCGGTGGCCGGGCAGGGCGGGGTGATGCCGGAGGCGTTCGTGGCGCACCGGCCGGGCGGCCCGGCCGACCTGGCCGCCACGGAGCTCGAAGTCACCGTCCCGTTCGGCATGGTGCCGCCGCCGGCCGACCCGGTGGACGGCGACCGGCCGCCCTCCGACGCCGAGTTGACCGCCCTGGTCCGGGCCGGCGACGACTCCGCCTACGAGGAGCTCTACCGCCGCCACGTCGAGGCGGTGCGCCGCTACGCGCGCGGCTGCTGCCGGGACAGCTTCACCGCCGAGGACCTGGCCGGCGAGGTCTTCGCCCGCACCCTGCAGGCGCTGAAGGCCGGCAAGGGCCCGCAGTTCGCCGTCCGCGCCTACCTGCTCACCGCGGTGCGCAATGTGGCCGCCGCCTGGGGCCGCACCGGGCAGCGCGAGCAACTGGTCGACGACTTCGATGCGTTCGAGCAGTCCGCCACCGGTGCGGCCATCGACTTCGACCTGGCCGATCCGGGCGCCGACGCCTGGGCGATGGCGATGGCCGACCGCCGCATGGTGATGCGGGCGTTCGTCGAACTGCCCGAGGACGACCGGCTGCTGCTCTGGCACACCGAGGTCGAGCAGGAGTCGCCGAAGACGGTCGCCGTGCTGCTCGGCAAGACCGCCAACGCCACGGCGGTGCAGGCGCACCGGGCCCGCTCGCGGCTGGCCGCCGCCTTCCTGCAGGCGCACGTCTCCGGCAGCCCGCAGCAGGGCTGCGAGGAGTACGCCAACCGGCTCGGCCAGTACGCCCGGGGGGCGTTGCGAAAGCGGGCCGCGACCGAGGTCGGCACCCACCTGCGCGACTGCGAGAAGTGCACCGCCGCGCTGCTGGAGCTGGTGGACATCAACCACGCGCTGCGGCTGGTGCTGCCCGGCGGTGTGCTGGTGTGGCTCGGGGCGGGCGCGTTCTCGGCGGTCGCCGCGGCGTTCGGTGCCGGTGCGGTGGCCGGTGGGGCGGCCGCCGGTGGGGCGGCCACGGCTGCGAGCGCGGCGGCCGGTAGCGCGGCGGGGGCCGGTGGGGCCGCTGGGACAGCAGGGGCGAGTGCGGTTGGTGGTCTCGCCGGTGCCGGTGGTGCCGCCGGTGCCGCCGGTGCTGGTGGTGCCTCAGGTGGCAGTGGAGCCGCGACGGGCGCGGTCGGCGAGGGGCTGGGCGTCGCGGTCAAGGCGGGCATCGTGGCCGCCGCCGCGGTCGCCGCCGCGACCGCCGTCGTCTTCGCGCTCTCCGGCTCCCAGGCGCCCAAGCCGGCCGCCGCCGCGCCCGTCCAGCCCGCCGTCGCCCCGGCCGGCCCGGCGCCGGGCGCTCCCGCGCCGCCGGCTCCCAGGCCCACGCCCCCTGCCCCGACACCGGTGCCCGTCCCGCCGCAGCCGGCGCCCACGCACGCCCAGCCCCCGGCGCCCGAGCCGACCACCGCCGCGCCCACCCCGACCAGAGCCCTGCCGCCGCCGGCCCCCGGCGTCCCGGTGCCCACCACCCCGCCGCCGCCCGCGCCCAGCGGCGCGCCTCCGGCAGCGCCCACCCCGGTGCCGCCCACCCACGCGCCGACCCCGACTCCGACCCCGACTCCGACCCCGACTCCGACACCCACCCCGAGCCCGGTCACACCGCCGCCGCCCCCGCCGACCAGCTTCTGGGTGGACACCCTGCCGTTCTCCACGCCGGGCCGGCGGTCGCCCGGCCCGAGCATCGACGGCGACGGGAGCGGCTGGCTGCTGCAGCGCAGCCTCCTGGTGATCGGCGGGACGCCCCACGAGCGGGGCCTGTCGATGCACGCCCCGGACACCGTGACCATCGACCTCAACCGGGCCTGCTCGGCGTATGACGCGGTCGTCGGCCTGGACGACCTGACGTTGTCACCGCAGGAGTTCCGGTTCAGCGTGCGGGACGGCGACGGCACGCCGCTGTGGAGCTCGCCCGCGCTGCGGGTCGGGCAGCCGGCCGTGCCGGTGCACCTGCCGCTGGCCGGCCTGCGCCGGGTCCAGCTGGTGGTGACGCCGCAGGACGACGGCGGCTGGTCCGCGGCCAACCTGGCGGACTGGGCGGACGCGCGGTTCACCTGCTGACGTCCGCCCACCCCGCGGGTCCGCGCTCAGATCGCGCAGGCACCGTCGGCGCAGGCCTCGCCCTCCGCCGGCCCCGCGGGGCCGGTCCCCGTAGTGCCCGTCTCGGTGGCGACCTGCTGGAGCACCTCGAGGAACGTCTCGGTCTCCTGGCCGCCCTGCACCGCCCACGTGCCCTCGAAGACGAAGGTCGGCACGGCGCTGATCCCCAGCTGCCGGCCCTCGACCAGCTGCGCCCGCACCTCGGCCGCGCCCTCGTCGCCGGCCAGGTACTCGGTCACCCGCGCCCGGTCCAGGCCGGCCGCCACCGCCACCTCGGTGAGCGCGGCCCGGTCGCCGACGTCCACCCCGTCCGAGAAGTGGGCCTTGAGCAGCGCCTCCTTGAGTTCGCCCTGCACCTCGGCGCCGTACTCGGTCCCGGCCAGGTGCAGCAGCCGGTGGCCGAGGAAGGTGTTGGCGTGCAGCGCGGCGTCGAAGTCGAAGTCGATGCCCTCGGCCTTGCCCAGTTCGGCCACCCGGTCGTCCATCGCACGGGACTGCGGGCCGTAGCGCTCGGCCAGCCAGGCGCGGTGCGGACTGGCGGTCGCCGGGGCGTCCGGCACCAGCTGGTACGGGCGGTAGACCACCTCCACCTCTCCGCCGAACCGGGCCACCGCCCGGTCGAAGCGGCGCTTGCCGATGTAGCACCAGGGGCAGGCGATGTCCGAGTAGATCTCGACCTTCATGACGGGGGTGACTCCTGTGGGGGGCGGTCCTGCGGATGAACGTGAAGATTCAACCAATATGTCCGACCCCGTTATTCCTGACGGCTTCCAGGTCGGTCAGCTGGTACTCGACCTGGGGCGGCACGGTCGGGTTACACGGTCCGCGCCACCAGCCCGTCGCGCTCCAAGCGGCGCACTGTCAGCGTGAGCATCCGCTGGCTGATCCCCCCGGGAAGCACGCGCTGGAGCTCGCGGAACCGGCGCACGCCGCGGCTGAGCTCCACCATCACCTGGACCGACCACTTGTCGCCGATCCGGTCCTGCGCAACGGCCGCTACCCCGCCGGGCTCGCCCTGGCCATCGCCGGCGCTTCCCCAGCCGCCGGCCGGGAGCGCCCCCGCATCGACGGCGTGCTCCGCACCCCGCTGGACCGCGGCACGCCGCCGGTCACCAGGGAAACGCGGGCCCGAACGGCCGCGCCGTCCCAGGGGGTGACGGTGGCTTCCGTCGTGTTCGTCCTCGCGTCTCCGCCGCGCCCCGGCACGTCCTCACGATTCTCGTGCCACCGCTGCCCGGTAGCGGCCCGGGGTGGTCCCGAACTCGCGGTTGAAGGCGTGGGAGAAGGCATAAGGGGTGCCGTAGCCGACCCGGCGGGCGATGGCGGCCAGCGGGTCCCCGGTGTCGCGCAGCAGGGTGGCCGCGGAGGTGAGCCGCCACCAGGTGAGGTAGCCCATCGGGGGGCGGCCGACCAGAGCGGTGAACCGCCGGGCGAGAGTGGGGCGGGACACTCCCACCTCGGCGGCCAGCCGGTCATTGGTCCAGGGCGCGGCCGGGTCCGAGTGCAGCGCCCTCAGGGCGGCGGCGGCCACCGGATCACCCAGGACGCCCGGCCACGCTCCGGTCGTGCTCTCGGCCATCCAGGAGCGGATCATGTAGACCAGGAGGAGGTCGAGCAGACTCGGAACGGCGACGCAGGAGCCCGGTCGCTGCTCGCCCACCTCCCGGCCCAGCAAGTCGATCGCCGTCCGGAGTTCCGGATGGCTGCCGACCCGGCTGGGGAGGTGGACGACCTGCGGCAGCTCCGCCAGCAGCGGATGCACCCGGCTTCGGTCGAGCCGGTACTTGCCGCAGAGCAGCTCCACCTCGCCGGCATCCGGCCGGGCCGGACGCGGGGTGCTCCCGTCGAGCCAGCGCTCGAACGGCACCGCCCGCTCGACGGCGGCCCCGTCGGCGTCGGCGTCCGCGAGCACATGACCCGCTCCGTGCGGCAGCAGCACCGCGTCCCCGGTACCGAGCGGGAGCACCGCGCCGCCGTCGGTCAGCAGCCGGCAGCCGCCCTTCAGCACCACATGGAACCCCGCCCCCTCGTACGGGGCCAGCCGGGTGCACCAACTCCCGCCGATCCGCACCCGGTTGGATGAGGGCTGCCCGATGCGCACGGCCGATATCGCGTCGCTCACCACGTCCATCGGGTCAGGGTAGCCGGGAGCTCAAGAGTGAGAGCCATGCGTATCCCGGTGAGCTGCCAGGGCATTGAGAGCATCAGCACCCCTCCCTAGGCTCGGTTCCATGAACAGCGAGAGCGTGCAGCGCATGATGCTGGGGGACGTCGAGGCGATTCGCGTCGTCGAGTGGCAGGGGGCGTACATGAGCGCCCGTGAGCTGGTCCCGGACTTCCCGGCGGAGCAGTGGGAGGACAACGAGGGCTGGCTGGCGCCGGACCACTGGGAACCGGAGAGCGACCGGGCGGTCCTGGCGCTGCAGACCTGGGTGCTGCGCAGCGGCGGGCGGACCGTCCTGGTCGACACCGCGGTGGGCAACGGGCGCGAGCGCCCCGGCTCGCCGGCGTTCCACCACTGGCAGGGCGACTTCCTCGGGCGACTGGCCCAGGCCGGCGTCCGCCCCAAGGACGTGGACGTGGTCGTCAACACCCACCTCCACGTCGACCACGTCGGCTGGAACACCATGGACGTGGCGGGAGAGTGGGTGCCGACCTTCCCCAATGCCCAGTACCTGCTGCCGGCCGCGGACGACTTCCACTTCGGTCCGGACAACGCGTACGCGAACGGGCGGCGCGAGGACGACCGGCTGATCTACCAGGACAGCATCGCCCCCGTCCACCGGGCCGGGCAGGTCGTGCTGTGGGACGGCAGCCACCGGATCGACGAGCACCTCAGCCTCGAGTCGGCACCCGGTCACACGCCCGGCTCGTCCGTGCTGCGGCTGGAGTCCGGAGGCGACCGGGCGGTGTTCGTCGGCGATCTGCTGCACAGCCCGGTGCAGATCCTCGCCCCCTCCTGCAGCAGCTGCCTCTGCCTGGATCCGGCCGGCGCGGCGGTCAGTCGCCGGCGAGTCCTCGAACGTGCGGCCGAACTGGGGGAGTTGGTCATCCCCGCGCACCTCGGTGGCACCGGCGCCGTCGAGGTCCGGCGGGCGGGCGGCGGGCTGGCCCTCGGGCAGTGGGCGACCTGGGCGGCGGCGGAGTAGCGGCTGCGGCTCCGGCTGCGGAGTAGCGGCTGCGGCTGCGGCTGCGGCTGCTGGTCGACCCCGGCTCAACGTCAGGGAGCCTACTGGGGCCGGCCCCCGGTCCCTGCGCTCACCCGTTCGCCGACACCAGCCCCGCCTCGTAGGCCGCGATGACCAGGTGCACCCGGTCCCGGGCGCCCAGCTTGGTCAGCAGGCGCGCCACATGGGTCTTGGCGGTCGCCGGGCCGATGTGGAGCCGCTCGGCGACCTCGCTGTTGGACAGGCCCCTGCCGACCAGGGTGAGGACCTCGCGTTCGCGGTCGGTGATGCCGTCCAGGTGTCGGCGGGGCTTGGCGGGAGCGGTGGCACGGGTGGCGAAGTCGGCGATCAGGCGGCGGGTGACGCTGGGGGCGATCAGGGCGTCACCGGCGGCGACCACGCGGATGGCGGCGATGATGTCGAGCAGCGCCATGTCCTTGACCAGGAACCCGCTGGCGCCGGCCCGCAGCGAGGCGTAGACGTTGTCGTCCTCGTCGAAGGTGGTGAGCATCAGGACGCGCGGTGCCGTGGCGTTCGCGGTGATCGCACGGGTGGCTTCGATGCCGTCCATGACCGGCATCCGGATGTCCATCACCACGACGTCGGGCTGGAGTCGGGCAGCCAGCCGGACGGCCTCGGCTCCGCTGCCGGCCTCCCCCACGACGGCGAGGTCGGGCAGGTTGGTGATGACCATGCTGAGCCCGGCGCGCACCAGCTCCTGGTCGTCTGCCAGCAGCACCCGGGTGGCGGTCATACCGGCAGCTCCACCGCGACCCGGAAACCGCCCTCGGGCCCGGCGCCCGCGCTGAACCGGCCGCCCAGCAGGGCGACCCGCTCGCGCATGCCGGAGATGCCGAAGCCGGAGCCCGCCGCGCCGGAGCGCCGCGCCCCGTGCCCGTCGTCGGTGATCTCGATGGCCAACTCCTGCTCCCCGTAAGCCACTCGGACCCGGCAGTGCCTGGCCCCGGAGTGGCGCACGGTGTTGGTGACCGACTCCTGGATGATCCGGAAGGCGGCGACGTCGACCTCGGGGGGCAACGGTCGGACCCGGCCCTCCCGGTGCACCCGGACCCGCACCCCGGCGTCCGCCGTCGTTTCGGCCAGCCGGTCGAGCGCCTCCAGGCCCACGGCCACGGCGACGCCTGACCGGTCCTCGTCGGCCCGGCGCAGCGAGACCAGCATCCGCCGCAGCCCGGCCAGGGTTTCGCGACTGGTGGCCTCGATGGCACCGAGTGCCTTGCGCGCGTCGGCCGGCTGGGTGTCCAGGACCAGCCCGGCCGCACCCGCCTGGACCGCGATGACGCCCATGCTGTGCGCCACCATGTCGTGCAACTCCCGGGCGATCCGCAGCCGTTCGGCAGTCAGCG
Organism: Kitasatospora humi; assembly: GCF_020907985.1. Classification (GTDB taxonomy): domain Bacteria; phylum Actinomycetota; class Actinomycetes; order Streptomycetales; family Streptomycetaceae; genus Kitasatospora; species Kitasatospora humi. The sequence goes on from NZ_JAJJPA010000018.1 coordinate 11,416, forward strand.
CGTGGCAGCGCAAGGCCTCGCCGTAATCCCGTTGCCGGCGGATCGAGTTGCCGACCAGCCAGGCGATGGCGACCGCAGCGGCCAACGCCGACAGCATGCTGACCAGGTCGCTCAGCACCTCCTGCCCATGGTTCAGTGCCACCCATTGGCAGACCCAGACGGCCAGTTCGGCACCGGCGGCCGCCAGGGCGGCGCGGCGCGGCCGGGTGGCCGCCAGGTAACCGACCAGGACGGACAGCACCAGGAAGAACGGCCAGGTCCGCATCCCCGGCACCGCGACCGCGCACGACTCGGCCAGCAGCACCCCGAAGACCGGCAGCGGCCACCGGCGGGCCCAGCCGACCGGAAGCGCCAGTGCGGCCGCCAGTACCGCCCGGGCCGGGAGGACCGCGACGACCGACTGGTGCGACGGCGGGCCGAACGGCCCCGGCCGACCGGTCGTGGTGACGAACAGCAGCAGCGCGAACAGCCCGGCGGCGCACCAGGTCAATGCCGACCAGACGTACGGCGGCAGTCGCCTCAGCCACGGGGGTCGCGGCATCGCTTGATCCACCCGGCGATCGTAGCCAGCCACCCCACCCGCGTCGTCCCCCCGGGGGCGTACGCCCCGCGGGCTACCGGTGTCCGCCACCGGCCGGACGCGGTACGGGCCCGGTCCGGGACACCGTGGGGGCACCGACCCGACGCACGAGGAGAGCGCGTGACCGCCGTCTTGCGGGCCCAGGGACTGGGCAAGAGGTACAAACAGCGCTGGGCCCTGGCGGACTGCCGCCTGGAGATCCCGGCCGGCCGCGTCGTCGGCCTGGTCGGCCCCAACGGAGCCGGGAAGTCCACCCTGCTGAACCTGGCCGCCGGGATGCTGACGCCGACGACGGGCACGATCGAGGTGTGCGGCGGCCGCCCGGGTGACGGCGCGGCACAGTTGGCCAAGGTCGGCTTCGTCGCCCAGGACACCCCGACCTACGCCGGGCTCAGCATCGAGGACCACTTCCGGCTCGGCGCCCGGCTCAACCCCGGCTGGGACGACCGCCTGGCCCGTGACCGGATCCGCCGGCTCGGACTGGACCCGGCCCAGCGGGCCGGGAGCCTGTCGGGCGGCCAACGCGCCCAGCTGGCCCTCACCCTGGGGGTCGCCAAGTGCCCCGAGTTGCTGCTCCTGGACGAACCGGTGGCCGCCCTCGACCCGCTGGCCCGCAGCAGGTTCCTCGACGACCTGACGGAGGCCGCCGCCGAGCTGGAGTTGAGCGTGGTGCTCTCCTCCCACCTGGTCGCCGACCTGGAGCGGGCCTGCGACCACCTCGTCGTGCTGGTCGGCTCCCGGGTCCGAATGGCCGGGGACATCGACGAGTTGCTCACCGCCGGGCAGCAACTCACCGGCCGCCGACCCACCTTGGAAGACCTGGTGCTGACCGCCCTGGAGGAGACCCGATGACCTGGCTGACCTGGCGCCAGTTCCGCGCCCAAGCCGCCTGGGTCTTCGGCGGCGTCGCCGTCTTCGCGGCCGTGCTCGCCGCCACCGGCCCCCGGCTGGCCGAGCTGCACCGGACGGCGGGGGACCAGTTCTTCCAGCTGCTGAGCAGCAGCTACGACGACCTGTACCTGCTGGGCGCCCTGCTGGTGCGCGCCGTGCCGGCCGTCATCGGCGTCTTCTGGGGAGCGCCGCTGGTGGCCCGGGAGTTGGAGACGGGCACGCACCGGCTGGTGTGGAACCAGTCGGTCACCCGGACCCGCTGGCTGGCCGCCAAACTCGGGCTGGTCGGCCTGGCCGCGGTGGCCGCCACCGGGCTGCTCACGCTCGCGACGTCCTGGTGGTGCGTCCCGATCGACCAGGCCATCGCCCACGGCGGCGACGCGCCGGGCTTCCCCGATCGGCTCTCCCGCATGATCTTCGACTCGCGCGGTGTCGTGCCGGTGGGCTGGGCCGCGCTGGCCTTCACCCTGGGCGTGGCGGTCGGGATCGTGCTGCGCCGGACGGTGCCCGCGATGGCGGCCACGCTCGCCGGGTTGGCGGTGGCCGAGGGCGTGATGTCGATCCTCGTCCGGCCGATGCTGATCGCACCCGACAAGGTCACCGTGCCGATCACCGCCGACAACCTGCAGGGGCTGCGCAACGGCGCGCTGTCCGTGGACTTCGACCGGCACAGCGCCTGGGTGGTCGCCGAGCGGACCCTGGACGCCGCCGGCCAACCCGTCCCGCTGCCACCCGCGTTCACCAACTGCATGCAGTCCGGCGGCGATCCGAATGTCTGCGGCGCTGTGCTGGGCAAGCTCGGCTACCGGCAGGAGACCACCTTCCATCCCGCCGGCCACTTCTGGCCGCTGCAGTGGGCCGAGACCGGGCTGCTCCTCGCCCTGGCGCTGCTCATCGCCGCGCTGTGCTTGAGGTGGGTCCGCCGGCAGCCGGCCTGACCGCCGGTCACCCCGGCGGCGCCGGGACGATCAGCACCGGGCAGGCGGCGTGGTGGGCGGCCGCCGAGCTGACCGAGCCCAGCAGGAGCCGGCTGAACCCGCCGTTGCCCCGGGCACCCACCACCAGGGTGTGCTGACCGACGGCGGCGGTGAGCAGCACCTCGATCACCTGGCCGCAGGCGACGTGCACCGAGCACGGACCGGTGAACGGGAGCTGCCGGGCCCGCCGCACGGCGTGGACCGCGCGGCACAGCCCGTCGGCCAGGCTCCCGCTGAGCTGCTCGGTGCTGTGCCGCAGCACGTCGGTCAGGCCCACCGGGTGGCCGTCACCCTGCGCCGGGTCGACCACGCCGATGACGTAGAGCGGCACGCCGTGCAGCTGCGCCTCGGTCATCGCGCGGTCCAGGGCCCAGAGCGAGCCGTCCGAGCCGTCGCAGGCCGCCAGCACCCCGGGCGGATGCGGCGGGGTGGGCAGCGCGGTGCTGACCGGAAGCTCGTCAACGGTGGTCACGGGCACCTCCTCGGCTGACAGCGCCATGATCGGTGAGCCACCCGTCCGCCGGAAGGCGCCGCGCCGTCGGCCCGCCACCGGCCGCTCAGCCCACCCGCACCCCCGCCAGGGCCCGCCACAGGGCGCTCCGCCCCAACAGCCGCCATGCCGACGCAGCCACCCACCGGACGCTCAGCCCACCCGCACCCCCGCCAGGGCCCGCCACAGGGCGCTCCGCCCCAACAGCCGCCATGCCGACGCAGCCACCCACCGGACGCTCAGCCCACCCGCACCCCCGCCAGGGCCCGCCGCTGCGGCACCGGCAGGCCGGTCCAGCAGGCGCCGCCCCGCCGGGCTTCGAAGCGCCGCAGCCACAGCTCCACCGCCACCAGGTCGGCCAGCCCGTCCAGCGCGCCCGGCGGCACCTCGCCGTACGGGTCGGCGGCGGCACCCAGCGCCCGGCGCACCGCGGGCAGGTCGATCAGCCCGGCCTCGGCGAGCAGCGGCGCCCGGAACAGGTCGGCCAGCGCGTCGCCGGCCCGGCGCAGGCCGAGCCGGGCGGCGGCGGCCCGGTCGGGGCGCGGCGCCCGGCCCCAGTCGGGCGGCAGGTCGACGCGGCCCGCCCCGGCGAGCACGGTGCGCAGCAGGGCGTGCCGGGCGCCGGGTTGCAACCGCAGGTCGGCGGGGAGCAGCCGGGCGGCGCGGACCACCCGGTTGTCGAAGAACGGCGCGTGCACCCGCTGCCCGTGCCGCTCGGCGACCTGCACCAGGGTGCGGTAGTTGGCCGCGTGGTGGTGCAGCGCCAGCTTGGCCCGGTGCGCGCCGGGGGCCAGCAGCGGCTCGGGCCCCCGGGCGGCGAGCCGCAGCCGCAGGGCCACGGCGGCGAGCGCGTCGTCGGAGAGCCAGCGGGCGGCGGGGCCCGGCACCAGCCAGGCGAGGTCGGCGGCCGAGTGGGCGCCCATGGTCTGGCGCACGCCGGGGCCGGTCGTGCCGCGCCGGGTGGTCAGTTGGACGGCGGCGTCGTCCAACGCCTCGGCCCAGCGGGCCCGGGCCAGCCTGCGCGCTGCCCGCAGCACCGTGACGGGGGTGCGCAGGGCACCGCTCAGGGTGCCGGTGAGCGCCCGGTCGGCGCCCGCCAACGCGGCCACCGGCGGCAGCAGTTCGCGCGGGCGGCCGTCCCGGAGCAGGTCGGCCAGCCGGGCCGGGTGGCCGTCCAGCACCTGGCGGGCGCCGTGGCCCGTGAGATGGTCGGTGCCGCCCGCGGCGAGCCGGGCGGCGGCGGCGCCGCCGGTGACCAGGGCCCGCCCGGGGGCGTCGGGGAGCGGGCCGGCCAGCGGGTCGTCGGACAGTTCGGCGTACGGGAGTTGGCTCGGGCCGGTGGGGAGCACGGTGTGCCGCAGCCGGGGGCGGCCGGTGTCGTGCGGCGGCTCGGGGGCCGGGCGCGGCGACTCGTGCGAGGTGACGGCGGCGAGCAGTTCGGGGGTCGGCGGTTCCCCCTCCGGGGCGTCGTCGCGGGCCCAGGAGCCCTTGGTGGCGCCGGTCCGGCGGACCTGGGCCGGCACGCCGACGGCCGGCGGAGCGGCGGCAGGTGCGGCAGGGGCGGCAGGGGCGGCGCTGATCGGCACGGCGGCGGCGAGCAGGGCGACGGCGGTGGCGGCGGTGCCGTAGGAGAGGTCGGCGCCGATCCGGGGGCGGCCGCTGCCGGGGCCGCCGGGTGCCTGGCGGACCCGGGAGCGGACTGCTTCAAGCAGGCTGCGGGTCAACTCCCGCACTGCCGCCGCCTCGCCGTCGGGGGACGGGCCGGTGCCGGCGGTGCCCTCCTCGTCGTAGCCCTTCACCTGGGGTCTGCCGCCGCGGATCGCCAGGGTGTGGCCGGGCGGCACCCGGTGCACGCCGGTGTAGGGGGTGCTGGTGCCGAGCGCCTCGGCGGACTCGGGGCAGGCGAGCGCGGCGGCCAGGTGACCGGTGTCCACGCCGGCGCCGACCAGGTCGGCCAGCGGCAGCCCGGCGGTGGCGTAGGCGGTGCCGCCGCACCAGGGGGTGTGGAAGACGGGTTGCAGGCCGGCCAGGTCGGTGACCAGCAGGGTGGAGCGGGTGCCCAGGCGCAGCACGGCGGTGTAGCTGCCGGCCCAGCCGGTGAGGTGGCGCACCGCGCCACCGCGGGCGGCGGCCAGCCCGGCGGCCAACTCCTGGTCGGCGGCGCCGCAGTGGCCGAGCACCAGCAGCCGGGCGGTGGCCTCGGTGTCGGCGCTGAGGTCGGCCGGGCCGGTGACCGGCTGCGGGGCGCGGTCGCCGGGCCGGTGCACGAACTGGCGGATCTCCTCCGGGCGCCAGTCGCCCACCGCCCACAGCGGGTCGGGGCCGGTCCACAGCGCGCGGGCGGCTATCGGGCGCACGGTGGCGAGGGCGGCGAGCGCCTCCTGCACGGTCTGGTCGAACGGACGCCGGGCGGCGAGCAGCCGGCCCTGCGACACGCCACCGCTCCATCCCGCAAGCCACCGCATCGTGCCTCCACCCGGAACCCCGTGGTCGTACCGGCCCGGTGCGGGCCAGGGACATCGTCCCACTGCGGGCGCCCGGGCGCGGGGTCGGCCGGGCCGGGTGGTTCCGGTGCCGGGCGGGCGGATCCGGACGCGGGATTGGGGCGCCGCGCGGGCGAATCCGGACGCGGGATTGGGGCGCCGCGCGGGCGAATCCGGACGCGGGGTTGGGGTGCCGCGCGACCCGGGGCTCCCCCTCCCTGCCCCGGACCGCGCGGCGCGGACGGCGCTGCCGGGTTCCACCCGGTGGCTGGCCGCCCGAGCTCGTTGTGGGGGCGGGCGCCGCGCGTCCGATCCGCGGCGCCCGGCCGCGTACCGCTCCAATCGCGTCATGGCCATGGCGAAATGGCCGAAAGTAGCGCAAGCCCGGGAGGGCATCCGCATGCCCTCCCGAGCCTCGGCCACCGCCCGCGGGGAACTGAGGCAGCGGCATCCCCCGGCCCGCCGGGTCCTCGACGGCGGGCCGACCCACTGCCCCCAAGCGAACTGCCGGGGCGCCGGTGGAGCCAGGGGGCACAGGTGGGCGCACGTCAACACATGACCGGAGCACGGCACCGCCCCTGACGTAACGTCAGCACGGAGCGGCGCACCGCCGGCGAACCACCGCTCCCGCCGCCGCAGCCGCCTCCGCCCCGCGCCACCCCCGCACGCCAGGAGGTGCGCTCCCGGCGCGGCACCCCGGGGCGCACGATCCCGCCATCCGGAATACCTCCCCTTAACCCTGGGAACGCGGCCGACTACGCTAGGTGCCACCGCATCGGGCCGCCGCGCACACCCACAGGGGGGCCGTCGCATGAGCACCACCTCACGAGGACCGAACGAGCGGCTCGGCGCCCTGCTGACCCAGGCCCAGATGAGCAACGCCGGCCTGGCCCGCCGGGTCAACGACCTCGGCGCGCAACGCGGCCTGACCCTGCGCTACGACAAGACCTCGGTGGCCCGCTGGGTGAGCAAGGGCATGGTTCCGCAGGGCCCGGTGCCGCACCTGATCGCCACCGCGATCGGCGGCAAACTGGGGCGGCCGGTGCCGCTGGAGGAGATCGGCCTGGGCGGCACCGACCCGGCCCCGGAGCTCGGTCTGGCCTTTCCGCGCGAGGTGGCCGACGCGGTCCGCTCGGCCACCGACCTGTGGCGGGTGGACCTGGAGCTGCGCCGGGGCGCCGGCGGCGGGCGCTGGAGCGACGCACTGGCCGGCACCTTCTCCGCCGCCGCCTACACCACCCCGGTCTCCCGCTGGCTGATCAACCCGGCGGACGGCTCGGTGGCCCGCGGCGAGCCGACCGACGCAAGCCCCGGCGGCCCGGCGGCGCCCCCGGCCGGCGCGGGCGCCTCCCAGCCTCCTCCGGCCCCGGGCCGGGGGAACCCCCAGGGCAGGGGGCGCCGGGGGCGGGTCGGCCAGGCGGACGCCGCCAAGCTGCGCGAGGCGGCCCAGGAGGCCCGCCGCTGGGACTCCAAGTACGGTGGCGGGGACTGGCGTTCGTCCATGGTCCCGGAGTGCCTGCGGCAGGAGGCCACGCCGCTGCTGCTGGCCTCCTACAGTGACGCGGTGGGCCGGGCCCTGTTCGGCGCGACCGCTGAACTCACCAGACTGGCAGGCTGGATGGCCTTCGACACCGGCCAGCACGAGGCCGCCCAGCGCTACTACATCCAGGCGCTGCGGTTGGCCCGCGCTGCGGCCGACGTGCCGCTGGGCGGCTACGTCCTGGCCTCGATGAGCCTGCAGGCCGGCTACCGGGGCTTCGCCGAGGAGGCGGTCGACCTGGCCCAGGCCGCCCTGGAGCGCAACCGCGGCGTGGCCACCAACCGCACGATGAGCTTCTTCCACCTGGTGGAGGCCCGGGCCCAGGCGAAGGGCGTCAACGCGGCGGCGTGCGGCACGGCGCTCGCCGCCGCCGAGAGCGCGCTGGAGCGTTCGCGCCCCGGCGATCCCGACCCGGCCTGGCTCGACTTCTACGCCTACGACCGGCTGGCCGCCGACGCCGCCGAGTGCTTCCGCGATCTCGGCATGCCCGCCAAGGTCCGCCAGTTCACCCTGGAGGCGCTGGCCCAGCCGACCGAGGGTTTCGTCCGCTCCCACGGCCTGCGGCTGGTGGTCTCCGCGATGGCCGAGGCCGAGGCCGGCAACCTGGACGCGGCGGTGGCCGCCGGCGAGCGGGCGGTCGAGGTGGCCGGCCGGATCTCCTCCCAGCGCAGCCGGGAGTACCTGTGGGAACTGGTGCGCAGGCTGGAGCAGTTCCAGGGCGAGCAGCAGGTGCGCGAGCTCACCGAGCGCGCCCGTCTGGTGCTGGCCGCGCCCGTCTGAACACCCGCCCCAGCCGCCGCTACCGGCTGACACGGCGGCACCCGCCGTGTCACCATCGCACGATGGCGGACGACCTCTACGACGTCCTGGTGGTGGGCGGCGGCATCGTGGGCCTCTCGACGGCCCGGGCCCTGCTGGAGCAACGGCCCGAACTGCGGGTCGCGGTGCTGGAGAAGGAGCCGGAGCTCGCCACGCACCAGACCGGGCGCAACAGCGGCGTGATCCACAGCGGCATCTACTACCGGCCCGGCTCGCTCAAGGCCCGGTTCGCGGTGGCGGGCGCCGCCGCGATGGTGCGGTTCTGCCAGGAGCACGGGCTGCCGCACGAGGTGACCGGCAAGGCGATCGTGGCCACCGTGCCCGCCGAACTGCCCCGCCTCGCGGCGCTGGCCGAACGCGGCCGGGCCAACGGGCTGGAGGTCGTGGAGCTGCCGCCGGCCCGGCTGCGGGAGCGCGAGCCGGCGGTCGCCGGGCTGCGGGCGCTCTGGGTGCCGTCCACCGGCATCTGCGACTTCGCCGAGGTGGCCCGCTGCTACGCCCGACTGGCCGGCGAGCGCGGCGCCGAAGTGCTCACCGGCCGCGAGGTGCTGGGCATCGAGCGGCGGGCCGACACGGTGGCGGTGCGCACCGCCGACGGCGCCGAACTGCGCTGCGCCGTGCTGGTCAACTGCGCGGGCCTGCACAGCGACCGGATCGCCGAGCTGGCCGGGGACGAACCGGGCGTGCGGATCGTCCCGTTCCGCGGCGAGTACTACGAACTGGTGCCGCACCGCCGCGGGCTGGTCCGCAACCTGGTCTACCCCGTGCCCGACCCGGCCTTCCCTTTCCTGGGCGTGCACCTGACCCGGGGCGTCCACGGCGAGGTGCACATCGGCCCGAACGCGGTGCCCGCGCTGGCCCGCGAGGGCTACGACTGGGGCACGGTGCGGCTCGCCGACCTCGGCGAGACGCTGCGCTTCCCGGGCAGCCGGCGCCTGGCCCGCCGGCACTGGCGCCAGGAGCTGGGCGAGCTGCACCGTTCGCTCAGCAAGGGCGCCTTCCTGCGGGCGGTGCGCCGGCTGCTGCCCTCGGTGGACTCCCCCGACCTGGTGCCGGCCGCGGCGGGCGTGCGGGCCCAGGCGGTCGCCCCGGACGGCTCGCTGCTGGACGACTTCGCGTTCGCCGGCTTCGACCCCGCCGATCCGCGCTCCCCGCGCCGCACCGTGCACGTGCTCAACGCGCCGTCACCCGCCGCCACCGCGTCGCTGCCGATCGGCGCCGAGGTGGCCCGGCGGGCCCTGGCCGCCCTCGCCGCCGGTGGCTGATCCGGGCCCTGGTGATTCCGCCGACCCCCGTAAACTCGACCGCATTGTGACTGCGACTGCCCCCTCTCCCCAGGTCCCCGCCGAGATCCCCGGCCAGCGCCCCTCCGAGCGGCTCTCCGCGGCCCCGGCCGGCTACCCGGCGCCGATGTACCCGCACAAGGCCACCGAGGCCCAGCACCGCGAGCGGCGGATCCGCACCTTCCAGCCGCGCCGCGGCCGGATGACCCAGGTGCAGGCCGGCGCGCTGGACCGGCACTGGGAGCGCTGGGGCGTCGCGATCGACGGCACGCCCCTGGACCTCACCGAGCTCTTCGGCGGCCTGCCGGTCACCCTGGAGATCGGCTTCGGCATGGGCGAGACCACCGCCGCGATGGCCGCCGCCGACCCGGAGATGGGCATCCTGGCCGCCGACGTGCACACCCCCGGCCACGGCGCCCTGCTCAACCTGCTGGAGCAGAACGGCTCGCAGAACGTCCGGCTGGCCGCCGGCGACGCGATCATCCTGATCCGCGACATGCTGCCGGACGCCTCGCTGGCCGGGCTGCGGGTCTACTTCGCCGACCCCTGGCCCAAGCCCAAGCACCACAAGCGCCGGCTGGTCCAGCACGGCTTCCTCGACCTGGTGCTGCCCCGCCTGGCCCCCGGCGCGCTGGTGCACTGCGCCACCGACTGGGAGCACTACGCCGAGCAGATGGTGGACGTGCTCTCGGCCCGGCCGGAACTGGTCAACCTGCACCCGGAGGGCGACGGCTCGTCCTGGCTGGAGGACCGCGGGGACGGCAGCGTGCCCGGCTACGCGCCGCGGCCCGAGTGGCGCCCGGTGACCAAGTTCGAGCGGGCCGGCCTGGCCAAGGGCCACGTGGTGCACGACCTGCTGTTCCGCAAGCTCTGACCGCCCGTTCCGGCGGACTCCGACGGCCCGTTCCGGCGAGCTCCGACGACGGCCCGTTCCGGCGGCTCTGCTGCCAGGCGGGCACGACCACTGCGCGGGGCCCGATCCTGCCGGCCACCCTGCTGCCGCTGCGACGCCGCCGAGCAGGGCGCGCGGCGGATCACCGCCGCGGGCCCGCGCCGCACGCACCTCGGATGCCTCCCGTACAGCCGGTCCGAGCTGCGCGGATTCCGTGGCAGGTGGGCGCCCCACAACCGATTTCCCTTCCGCGACGTCATCGCGTACTGTTGTGTTCACCGACGCGGGGTGGAGCAGCTCGGTAGCTCGCTGGGCTCATAACCCAGAGGTCGCAGGTTCAAATCCTGTCCCCGCTACTCAGTAGCACGAAGGCCCGGTGGAGATTCTCCACCGGGCCTTCGGCATTCCCGGCGCCACGGTCCCACGGCCCCACGAGCCGCGTTCACGGCATTCAAGGCTCGAAGAGTGGAACCAAAACGCGCTGATCTTGGTGATAGCTTCTCGTGAGCTTTCGCCCGGCACCGACCGGCCGGGTACGTCCCGCGAGAAGGACAGAACGTGCGAATCTCCCGTACCTTCGGGGTCACCCTTTCCTGCGCCGCGATCGCGCTGGCCGCCACCGCCTGCGGTTCGAGCGCCAAGAGTTCCGACGCGGCCGCCGCGGCCGGCGCCGCCGCGCCCGCCGCGGCGAACTCCGGCGCGGCCTCGGGCGCGCCCGCCGCCGACGCGTCGGCCGCACCCGACCTGTCGACGATGACCGCCGACCAGATCCTCAAGGCGTCCGAGACCGCGCTGACCGGCGCCCAGGCCGTCAAGATCGACATGACGATCGCCGGCGCCACCGGCGACCAGCGGATCAAGCTGGCCACCGACAGCCGCAGCGGCTGCACCGGCAACGTCTCGATGCCGGGCCAGGGCTCGGCCGACGTGATCCAGGACAAGTCGAAGACCACCTACCTCAAGCCCGACGACACCTACTGGAAGACCCTCGGCGGCGCCAAGGCCGTGGTGGCCCTCCACGGCAAGTGGCTCAGCGGACCGCCCACCGACCCGACCATGGCCGGCATGGTGGGCTTCTGCGACCTCAAGGCACTCAGCTCCCAGATGGACGACGGCAGCGAGAAGCCCACCAAGGGGCAGGCCACCACGCTGAACGGCCAGCCGGCCCAGACGCTGCAGGAGGTCGCCTCGGACGGCACCAAGTCCACCCTCTGGGTGGCCACCAAGGGCAAGCCGTACCCGCTGCAGGCCACCGGCGGCAACGGCACCGGCGGCACCGACAAGATCACGCTGACCGACTACGACGTGCCGGTCACCGTCACCGCGCCGCCGGCCGACCAGGTCATCTCGGCCGCCCAGCTGAAGGCGCTCGCCGGCCACTGAACCGGCCGCCGAACCGGTGACCGAACCGACCGCCGAACCGGTGACCGAACCGACCGCCCTCCCTGCCGCCGAGCCGGACGCGCCACCGGACGCGCCACCGGACGCGGAGCGGCTGCGGTGGTCGGTTCCGCCAATCGGCTCCGATAATCCGTTGCCTCCGGCGGCACCGTCTGCCTATCGTGGCGGCGAACACGGAAAGGAGGTGATCCTGAGTTGAGTACCAAGACGACTGCGCTTCGCGCGTCTGACTCGCTCGGGCGCGCCTCCGTGGAGCTGTCGGCCTGATCAGCCGCCGCCCCGCGGATGGAACCGCGCAGAAGTTGTCGAGCCCCCGGACTCCTCACAGCGAGGCCCGGGGGCTTCGGCATTTCCGGGGCCCCTTCCCGCTCGTCGACGTTGCACGCGGGTGCGTCCGCTGATCGGGGCTGCGCCGTCGGCGCGTCGGCCCGCGGAGCGCTACAGTTCCTCGCGTTCGGAGCGGACCGGTGCGACGGGGAGCGGGCGAATGGCGGGGCTGGAGGGGCTGCAGGGGTTGCCGCGGCTGAAGGGGTCGGCGGGTCAGCGGCAGGGACCGGTCTCGGTGGTGCGGCGCCGGCAGGGCACCGCCGTGGGCACCATGTTCGGGCTCGGCTTCTTCGGCCTGCTGCTCTACACCACGGGCGCACCGCATCCGGTGAGCGCGCTCGGCGCCGGTGTGATGATCGCTTGCGCCACCACGGTGGCCGGCGCCCTGGTCGGCTTCCTCTTCGGCGTCCCGCACGTGCTGGCCGGCGGTACGGGCGCCGACGCGGCCGGTCCGACGGCTTCGCCGGGTACGGCAGGCACCGCACCGCAGAGCGGGCCGTACATCGCCAACACCAACCTGGAACAGGTCTCGGACTGGCTCACCAAGCTGCTGCTCGGTGTCGGACTGACCCAGCTCGGCAGCATCTGGCACAGCGCCCGCCAGCTCGGCCGGGCACTCTCCCCCGCACTCGGCGGCCGCGCCGACGCCACCCCGTTCGCCGCCGCCCTGGTGCTCTACTTCGTGGTCCTGGGCTTCCTCGGCGGCTGGCTGACCACCCGGCTGCTGCTGGCCGGCGCAATGACCCGGGCCGACGGCACCGCGCTGCACCTGTTCGCCAACGCCCAGGAGCAGTTGAAGGAGGGCAACGAGGTCAACGCCGAGGACCTGCGGATCCAGGCGATGGGCCAACTCGGCAAGTTCGCCCACCAGGCCGGGCAGCCCGCCCCGGGGAGTCCGGCCGCGCCGGTGATCCAGGTGTCCGAGGTGCGGGCCGGGGCCAAGCGCTCCCCCGCCACCCAGGACGAGGTGCGGGGGCTGTTCGCCTCCGACGACGAGGGCCTGCGGCTGCAGGCCCTCGCGCTGACTCAGGGCAACGCCGCGCTGGGCGACTTCGAGAGCGTGCTGGAGTACGTCGAGCACCCGCGCAGCGCGTTCGAGCACTACCACGCGCTGCTCGCCGCCCGAAGCATGCTGAGCCGGCTGGGCCGGGACCAGCGGATGCGGCTGCGGACGGCCATCATCAACCAACTGCTCGCCCCGGACGGCATTCCGGACGCCTCCGACCGCCGCTGGATCGCCGAGCGGATCCTGGCCAGGCTGGACTCCATCGGCCACGTGCCGTCGCCCCGGCCGTCCGGGGTCTGAGCCTCTCCGGGGGTCTGAGCCTGTCCGGGGGGGCTGAGCCCCCCCCGGGGGCTGGGGCGGTTCCGGAAGCTGAGGCGGTTCCGGCGTCAGACCAGGCGCTGCAGATAGCCGTTGGCCACCAGCCAGCCCACGTTGACCTTCGCCGGAGCACCGGGCAGCAGGGCGCCGTCGAGCTGGTACTGCCAGCCGTAGCCGGGCTGGTTGAACCAGGGTGCGATCGGGCCGCCGTGCACGGCGAACGGCTTGAGCACCTTGTAGTCGTGGTAGTTGCAGCCGGCCGCCGGAGTGCCGTCCAGGCTCTGCGGCGGGAGCGAGCGCATCGCGTAGGGCAGGCCGGCGGGCGCCAGGTAGGCGCCGTACTCGGAACCGAACCGGTCGATGTCCTGCCCGGTCAGCAGGGTCTGGTCGAACTCCACCGGCCGGCCGTTCAGCACGACGTAGCCGTCGGCGGGCGGGTACTTCCAGCCGCCGGACGCCGAGTCGTAGTACTGCTGCAGGAATGCCTGGTCGCTCGCGCCGCCGGTGCGGTCATAGCCGAGCACCTCCCGGCCGACCGGGCCGGTGGCGGGTAGCCGGGCCGGACCGAGCCGGGGGTCGCCGGCCTGGAAGTCGGTCGAACACTGGTCGGACGGCAGGGTGTCGGCGTGCGCGGCCGGGGCGGCCACGGTGAACAGGGCGGCGCCGGCCATCGCGGCGGCGAGCAGGCTTCCGGCCTTCAATTGGGTGATATTCACTCGACGGACGGTAATAGGAGGGGACGCTCCCGCTCCGGTCTTTCCCGCAGTTGGCTGGATTCCACCGCGGTCCTTCTCGTCCGGCACCGCTTTCTGACCACAGGTCAGCTACTGCCGCAGCGCCGTCACCAGCCAGGCCGTGACCGGCGCCAGGCTCTCCGGCGCCGGCCAGCCGTTGACCGCCGAGAGCAGCTGCCAGTAGCGCTCAGTGCGGGGGTCGGCCGCCACCTCCAGGCGCCGCAGCATCCACTGCCGCAGCCCCCACCTGGGCCACGGTCGGCTCCTCGGGCAGTTCGGGCATCGCCGCCCGCAGCATCGCCGCCAACTCCGGGTTGGCGTCCAGGCCGCCGAACGCCTCTTCCACGAACTCCCTGATGATGCTTCGCCGTTCTACATCGGACAACTTGGCCAGCCGGTGCATCGGATCCGTCTCCTCGACTGAGGCCCCGCGCCTGGCCACCGCGCGCAGGACGGCGAGGCGCCGGCGCAGCGTGCCGAGCTGCGCCTCGATCGCCCGTACGTGCAGCTCGGCCACTTCGGGCAGCGTGGTCTCCCGGTCCAGGATCCGCCGCACCGTCGGCAGGTCGATCCCCAAGTCCCGCAGCGTACGGACGAGATCCAGCCGAGCCGCCGCCTCCGTGTCATAACGCCGGTAGCCGCCGGGGCTCCTGTCGGTCGGCGGCACGATGCCCTCGTCGGCGTAGAACCGGATGGTCCGCACCGCCGGCCCGGTGCGCCGGGCCAGTTCGCCGATGGAGTAGTGGGTGCCGTCGCCGTTGGACATGGGAGCAGCTTGCCGGTTTCCACCGGGTGGAGACTCAAGCGCGGTGCCGGATCAGGGCATCTCCCACGGCACTTGCGGCAGCACCGCGCCGGTCTCCAGCAGCGACTTGAGGTTGGCCAGCACCGCCGGCCAGCCGCGCGAGACGTCACGCAGTGCCTGCTCGTCGGGCAGGTGCTGGTGGGTCACGGTGAGGCGGACGATCTGCTCTCCCCCAGCCTCCGGCCGGGGGGATCCCCATGCCTCGATCAGGAAGGTGACGGTCGCCGGTCGGCGCCCCGTAGGGCGGTCCGCGGGACCGTCGAAGGTGACCACCAGGCGGGTCGGCGGCTCGGCCACCAGGACCTCGCCGATCACGTCGGCGATGGACGAGCCGTCGGTCCGGCGGTGCTCCCAGGCCGAGCCCGACTGCCAGTCGGAGACGTTGGCGTGACCCCAGTAGCGTGCCGTCAGGTCGGCGTCGGTCAGGGCGTGCCAGACCTGCTCGGCGGTGGCCTTGATGTAGGTGACGTAGACGTAGTCGGGCACGGGACCGGTCGCGCCCGAGGGGGTGTCGCTCATGGCTCGCTCCTGCTCTGCCTGGTTCTTGATGGCGCTGATCACATCCAACCGGAGCCGGTCGAAGCCCGCGATCCAGCGCTCCTCGATCTCGTGGATCGGCACCGGGTTGAGGTGGTGCAGCCGTTCCCGGCCGCGTCGCACGACGGTCACCAGGCCGGCCCGCACCAGGACGTCGAGGTGCTGGGTCACCGACTGGCGCGCCATTTCCAACCGCTCGCACAGCTCGCGCAGGGTCTGACCGTTCTGCTCGCGCAACCGGTCCAGCAGCAGGCGGCGGGTCGGGTCGGCCAGCGCCTTGAAGACCGCGTCGATGGCTGATCCCTCGAGGCTCATGGGTCCACTGTGCAGGCATTTACCTGCCTATCGCAATTTGGCGGTTTCCGACAAGCACCCCGCACCCCTCGCCGTCGTTGCCAGGACACCACCAGTCCAGTGAAGGGCCTCCTCGATGAAGGACTTCGCCAAGTACGCCGGTGCCGCCGCCCGGCCGCCGCACGGCGCGGTGCGCGACTCGGTGCGCGGCACGGTGCGCGACTCGGTGCGCGGCACGGTGCGCGACTCGGTGCGCGGCGCGGTGCGCGACTCGGCGCACGGCACGGTGCGGGGAACGGTGCGCGGGCGCGGCCGAGCGCTGCTGTGCGCGCTGGGCCTGCTGGCCGGCGCCGCCTCCGCGTGTGCGGCGCCCACCGCCCACTCCACGCTGCGGGCGCACACCGCGCAGAGCGCCGCACCGGCGGCCGCCGCACCGACCGAGGCACCACCGCCCGCGTCCACCACCGCGATCGCCGGCCTCGGCCCGAAGACCATGGGATTGCTGCCCCCCGACGCCCGGCAGGTGCTGGTGGCGGCCGGCAGCGGCTCGGACTCCTCCGACACCACCGTCCAGCTGTGGACCGCCGCCGACGCCGGTCGCTGGACGGCCGGCCCAGTCTGGCGCGCCCACAACGCCCGTCACGGTTGGACCGCCGAGCACCGCTCGGGCGACCTGCAGAGCCCGATCGGGGTGTTCTCGCTGAGCGACGCCGGCGGCCAGCTGCCCGACCCCGGCGCCAAACTGCCCTACTACCGGTCGGACGAGTTCACCGTCGGCGGCACCGGCTTCGAGGGCGAGCCCCTGACCGGCGCCTTCGACTACGTGGTCGCCATCGACTACAACCGCGTCCCCGGCCGCTCCCCGCTCGACGACAGTCACCCGCTCGGCGGCTACCGCGGCGGCGGCATCTGGCTCCACGTCGACCACGGCGGCCCGACCCACGGCTGCGTCACCCTCGCCAAGGAGGACATGCGCGCCCTGCTCACCCTGCTGGACCCGGCCGACCACCCGGTGATCGCCATGGGCCCGGCCGACCTGCTCAGGCAGTGAAGGGCCGGACGGACCCCCGTACCGCCCGGCCCCAGCCCCAGCCCCAGCCACTCTAATCGAGGCACCCTGGGTAGGCTACCGGTCATGCTGACCCTGTGCGTCCTGGGATTCCTGGCCGAGGAACCGCTGCACGCCTACGAACTCCGCGCCCGCATCTCCGGATTGACCGGTCACGTCCGGCCGGTCAGCGACGGCGCGCTCTACCCGGCGCTGAACCGCCTGCGCGCGGCCGGCCTGCTCACCCGCCGCGAGGAGCCCGGCAGCGCCGGCGCGCCCCGGCAGGTGCTG
Source organism: Kitasatospora humi (assembly GCF_020907985.1). GTDB lineage: Bacteria > Actinomycetota > Actinomycetes > Streptomycetales > Streptomycetaceae > Kitasatospora > Kitasatospora humi. Next base: position 28,132 of record NZ_JAJJPA010000018.1, read on the forward strand.
ACCCTCACCGAGACCGGGCGGGCCGAACTGCTGCGCCGGCTCGCCGAACCCGGCGCCGTGGAGATCACCGACAACAACGCCTTCGCCACGCTGCTCGCCTTCCTCCACCTCCTCCCCGAGGCCGAGGACCAACTGCGGGTGCTGCGCCGCCGGTTGGAGTACACCGAGGAGTCGGCCAGCTTCTTCTACGAGCACGGACGACCGGTGCGCGCCGAGGAGGTCAACCGGTTCCGCCGCGGCATCTTCGTCCGCGCGGGCGCGGCACGGCGGGCGGAGCTGCAGTGGCTGCGGGAGATCACGGCGGAGCTGGCGGGCGAGATCGAGGCCCGTCAGGGCTGACCCACCCGCCGCTCGGCGAACCGGTCCTGGGCGGCCGGCACGTCGTCACCGTAGCGGGCCGCCCACTCCCCCATCACCGCCATCGGAACCAGCAACGCCCGGTCCGCCTCGGTCAGTTGGTAGTCGACGCGGGGCGGCGCCTCGGGGGGCAGTGCGGGACGTGCTCGATCGCGCAGCGCACACCCGGGACGCCCGCCATCTTGCTGTCCGTCGTCATCAACGGGCAGCACAGGGTCTCGGTCAACGCGATGTACAGGGCATCGCCCACGTAGGTGTTGGCTCGAAGGCCCCAAGCACGCAACAGCAGCCCGGGAATCGGGATTCGGCCGACGGGGAGGCAGCGGGGTGCGCGTGGTGGCCAACCGCGTTCACCGGCCCGGACGGGTCGTCGGGGCGTCCGGCCGGGAAGGGCTAGGAGCGCCAGTCCGCCAGCAGGGCGCGGGCCGCGCCGCGCGAGACGTTGGTCAGCAGGTGGGTGGCCCAGGCGGCGAGGAAGAGCAGCCCGATCCCGACCAGCGAGGCGCGGGTCACCTGCCAGAAGGACGCGATGTAGTAGGCGTGGTGCACGTGGTGGGCGTCGGTGTAGTCGAAGAGCCGGTAGCCGGGCCAGCCCACGTAGGTCGGGAAGACCCAGTTCCAGGCCGGCAGCGTGGCCAGCGACAGCCCGGTGGTCCAGAGGCTGACCGCGACGCAGAAGCTGAACACCCGCCAGGGGAACATCAGCAGCTGGTAGGCGGCCGCCCGCCACCCCGCGCCGTCCCGCAGCCGGGCGCCGACCCGGCCCCAGAAGCCGGCCCCCGCCGGGATCGCCACCGGGGCGGGCGCGGCCAGCGGCAGGCCCAGCTGCCGGTGCACTCGGTCGAGCTCCAGCCGGCCCAGGGCGCGGGCGCCGGAGAGCAGCAGGGCGAGCACCGGCAGGCCGAGCACCGTGACCAGGGTGCCGGCGCCGAGCGCGAAGAGGACGACCACCCAGGTGAAGCCGGTGATCGCGGTGACCAGTGAGGTGCAGACGTAGCCCAGTTCGCGGTACGTCCGGTGGCTGTGGAGGGCCCGCCGGGCGGCCGGAGCGGTGGTCGTGGTCGCGAAGCTCGTCGTCATGCCTCCACCCTGCCGGGGCGGGCGCCGCACGGTAATGCGGCTGACCGGCGGACCCGGGGTGGGGTTAACCCCCGGTCAGCCGCCCACCCGGGTGCCGGCCGGACTCCACTCGTGCTCCAGCAGCGAGTACTGCAGCGCGTCGTGCCACTCGCCGCGCAGGTGGAGGTCGTCGCGGATCCGGCCCTCCAGCTGGAAGCCGACCTTGCGCAGCACCCGGGCCGAGGCGAGGTTGGCCGGGTCCAGGCGGGCGGCCAGCCGGTGCAGCCCGAGCTCGCCGAAGCCGAAGTCGCAGAGCATCCGGGCGGTCTCGGTGGCGTACCCGAGCCCCCAGGCGTCCCGCCGCAGCGCGTACCCGATGAACGCCGCGCGCTGGGCCTCGGTTCCCTCGATGCCGAGGACCGCGTTGCCGAGCGGCACGGCGTCCTCGCCGTCCCCGGTCAGGGTGACCGCCAGCCGGAAGACGGTGCGCGGCTCCTTCTCCGCCTCGTCCAGGTAGAGCGCGACCTGGTCGGCGCAGTCCTCCCGGTCCCGCGGTTCGAACGAGAGGTAGCGGGCGGCCTCGGGATCACCGAAGATCGCGTGCAACGCGTCGATGTCACGCGGAACATGGTGGAACTCGCGGATGGTCAGCCGTGGCCCGGTGAGCAGGACGGGATGCATGGCACGTACGGTAGTGCCCGCCGAAGCGGTTACCGTACCTGCCATGGACGACGAGGACCTGCGGCTGACACCCCGGCCGCACACCGCTGAGCTGCTGCGTTGGGCTGCCGAGCAGGGTCTCGACCCAGTGCCGGAGGAGCCGCTGAACGCGGTCCTGACACTGCTCGAACTGGGTGACGCCCGGATGTACGAGGGCTTCCCCGAGCTCACCTCCGCGTTGGTGCAGGAGCTGCTCTACGAGCGGATCCACCTCTATGTGCAGCCGGCCCCGGACGAGGACCCGCTGGCCTACGGCGCCGCCGTCCGACTGCTGATCGACCACCAGCGGGCGGCCCGGCGGTTGAACGCCAAGCGGCAGCAGCGGCTGCGCGAGGAGGCCGAGTGGCAGGGCGAGCTGCTCGCCGGGCTGCTGCGCCAGCCGCACCTGCTGACCTGGCCCCGGCTGTACGCGCTGCTGCTGCGCCAGGCCGGTGTGGACACCGCCGACGAGAACGCGGTGCGGGCCTGGCTGGACTGGTTCCGGGTGCTCGATCCGCACGACCGGATCGCGGTGCTGGCCGACCTCACGGAGCTGGACCAGCCGGACGGCGTGGACGGCTGGACCGAGGGCGTGCTGCTGTCGATCGGCATGGCCACCGACGGCGCCCGGCTGCTGGTGGAGGACCAGTTGAAGCAGCGCAGCTACCGCAACCTGGCCGACCTGACCGCGCTGGGCCGCCCGATGCCCGCCGAACTGGCCGGGGACTTCTCCGAGTTCGAGTCGGCGGTGCAGGCGGAGGCGGTGCGGCTGCTCGGCCAGTGGACGGTGCCCGGGCTCCCGGAGCTGCTGCTGACGGAGTATCAGGACCTGGCGCCCGAGCCGGGCGCCGCCGAAGTGGACCAGTACATCATCAAGCGCGGCCTGGTGGAGCTGCCGGACATCGGGCAGTGGGAGGGCCTCGCCGAGGGCGAGTGAGCTAGGCGGTGACGCCGTGCGCCTGGAGCCAGGCCAGCGCGTCGACCGGGGCGCCGCCGCCCGGGCGGACCTCCAGGTGCAGGCGCGGGCCGGTGGCGCCGCTGCCGGTGGCGCCGACCTGGCCGAGCACGGCGCCCGGCGCCAGCTCCCCGGCGGTGGCGGAGATCGAGGCGAGGCGGCAGTACCAGAGCTCGGTGCCGTCCGGCAGGGTCTGGATCACCCGGTAGCCGTAGCGGCCCGACCAGCCGGCCGAGCTGACGGTGCCGGCGGTGATCGCGCGCACCGGGGTGTGCGCGGGCGCGGAGATCTCGATGCCGGTGCGCAGTTGGTCCCAGGGGGTGGCGGCCGGGGTGTCGACGGAGTGACCGGGCAGCGGGGGGACGGCGGCGGGCAGTTCGGCGGAGGCGGCCGCGGCGGGGACGGTGACCTGCTCGGCGTGGGCGGCCTGCTCGTCGTGGGCGGTGACCTGCTCGGCGTGGGCGGCCCGCTCGGTGGCGGCCGCCTGCTGGGCGGCCCGCTTGGCGGCGGCCTCCTGCGCGGCGGCCAACCGGGCCGCCTCCTGCCGGGCCGCCTCCTGCCGAGCGGCTTCCTGGTGGGCGGCGTCCTGACTGCCCGTCAGCTGGTCGGCGTCCTCGGCCTCCGGGGCCCCGTCGGCCTGCTGCTGGATCCGGGCGGCCAGCGCCAGCCCGGGGTCGGCCTGGTCGGGTGCGCTCACCGCCGGCGCGGCGCTCGCCGGGGTCGCGGCCGCGGCGGCGGTGAAGCCGGTGGCGCCGAGGGCGGCGGCCATCGCGGTGACTCCGAGCACCGGGGCGCTGCTGCGGGCCTGCTTGGGCACTCGGTGGCGGGCGGAGTCATCGGGCGCGTCGGTGTGGTCGAGCAGGCCGCTGTTGCTGTGCGGGGTGTGCGTCAACGCCACGGGGGCGCGCTCCTTTCCTTCCCTCGCGCCTACCGGGTTAGCTGACGGGTTCGGAGCAGGAAGGTCTCCTACCGAGCGACCCCGGCCGTGGACGGGAGCGCTCCGATTCACCCCAAGGAACGGTGGTTCCCCGGCTCCCGGCCTGCGGTTCAGGCAGGCCTGCGGATTAGGCGACGCGCACGGTGCCGTCAGGGTACGGCGTTGCCGACCGCGCTGCGTTATCAAACGTTAATCCTAGGAGCCCGTGATTCCAAGCCGCTCTCGTGGGATTGACCGCCCCTCACTCTGAGTGCCGAACTGAGTACGCGTACTCAGGCGCCGCACACCGGAGTTGGCGATCCTTCACACATGACTTCCTCGGTGCAGCCGCGGACCACGTCCGCCTACTACGTCCAGGCGATCCTCTCCTTCGCCCTCGCCGGCGGCGGCCTCGCGATCGGCATCGCCTACCTGCCGGTCAGCGCGTGGATGCGCGCCTTCCTCGCGCTCGGCGCGCTCTACACCGTGACCTCGGCGTTCACCCTGGCCAAGGTGGTCCGGGACCGCCAGCAGGAGGGCGAGGTGGTCAACCGGGTCGACCAGGCGCGCCTGGAGAAGCTGCTCGCCGAGCACGACCCGTTCCGCGTGGAGTCCTGAGCACCGGAGTCCACCCGGGCGCCCAGGGGTTGACGGCTAAGGCTATTAGCCATAGCTTTGTGGGTGTCGGCAGCGGCCGGCACCCACCGCTCCCGGTCAGGAGGCTCCCCATGAACGCCACCAGCACCGCCCCGCAGACCCAGTACCTCCAGCTCCCCGGCGGCAGCCTCGCCTACGACGACACGGCGGGCACCGGCAACCGCACCCCGGTGCTGCTGCTCCCCGGGATGCTGGAGACCCGGCGCAGCTTCCGCCACCTGCGCCCGCTGCTGAACGCGGCCGGCTACCGGGTGATCACCATGGACCTGCGCGGGTTCGGCGAGTCCTCGATCGACTGGGACGACTACAGCCCCGCCTCGGCTGCCGCCGACGCCATCGCGCTCCTCGACCACCTGGGGATCGACAAGGCCGTACTGGTCGGCCACTCCTACACCGGCGCCAGCGTGGTCCGGGTCGCAGCCGACGCCCCGGAGCGGGTGGCCGGGATCGTGCTGCTGAACGCCTTCATCGAGAAGGTCCCGGCGACGGCCTTCGAGAAGGCGATGGTCAAGGCCCTCGGCTCGGCGGTGCTGGCCTTCCCCAGGATCTGGGGCTGGTACCTGAACAAGCTGGCCTACCCGGGCGGGGTGACCGAGGAGATCGCCGCCTACAACGCCGGCCTGGTGGCCAACCTGCGCACTCCGGGGCGCCGCAAGGCCACCCGCGGCTACGTCTACGGCGACTCGGCGCCGATCGGTTGGAGCACCGGGGTGAACGTCCCGACCCTGGCGGTGATGGGCAGCAAGGACCCCGACTTCCCCAGCCCGGAGCTGGTGGCGGACCGCCAGGCGTCCGCCCTGGGCGGCCGTAAGGTGATGATCGACGGCGCCGGTCACTATCCGCAGGCCCAGTTCCCGCAGGCCACCGCCGACGCCCTGCTCCCGTTCCTGAAGGAGGTGGCCTGATGCCCCGAGCCGGACTCAATCCGGATGCCGTGGTCGACCACGCCCTGGCCCTGATCGACGAGGAGGGGCCGGACGCCCTGACCCTGGCCGCGGTCGCCGCCAGGGCCGGGGTCGCGGCCCCCTCGCTCTACAAGCACGTGCCGGGCGGGCTGGCCGGACTGCGCCGGCTGATCGCCGTCCGGGTCACCACCGACCTGGCCCAGGAGCTGCGCCGGGCGATCGCCGGCAAGCACGGCGAGCCCGCCGTGACGGCGCTGATGCGGGCCTACCACTCCTACGCGATGGCCCACCCGCAGCGGTACGCGGCGCTGCCGCAGGCGCCGCTGCCCGGTGACGAGCAGCTGATGGACGCCGCCACCCTGCTGGTCGGCACCATCTTCGAGGTCCTCGCCGACTACGGCATCGGCGAGTCCGAAGCCGTGCACGCGGCCCGCTCGGTGCGCGCCATCGCCCACGGCTTCGCCTCGTTGAGCATCGCCGGGGCGTTCCGGCTGAGCGAGGACCTGACCGAGACCCAGGACCGGCTGCTCACCCTGCTGACCGACGGCCTGCGCAGCTGGCCGGGTGCGAAGAGCGCCTGAGGGCGCCGGAACCGCGCGGATTCCGCCCCGGTGTGATGGTCTGCGGATCGGATCGGACTACAGTCCCTCTCACCCGTGGAGACCAGGAGGGGCGATGACCCAGCAGCCCGGCACCGCCGACGGCACCGCCACGACCCCCGCCCAGCGGTCCGGCCCGACGCCGCGGCCGGCCACCGCACCGGACGCCGTGCCGAACGCCGCACCGACCACCGCACCGGACGCCGTGCCGACCACCCCGCCGAACGCCGTGCCGAACGCCGCACCGCCGGCCACACCGCCGGCCGCACCGCCGGCGGACCCCGCGCAGCCCACCGGCTGGGCCGCCGTGCGCCGCGGGCTGGCCGTCATCCGCGGACTGCGCTCGCTCGCCACCGTGCCGGCCCGGCCGCAGCCGGGCTACGGCGAGGTGGACGGCCAGTAGGCCCGCGGCGAGCACCGGCGCAAGCCCGGGGCGAGGGAGGAACCCGGAGCGGGGGCCGGGAGCGCACGCCCCCGACCCCCGCCCGATGGACCGCTGCGGACTACTGCTCGTTCTGGTCGAGGTCCGCCGCCTTGAACGACCAGATGCCGCGGCCGTGGGTGGCCGCGTAGAGCCGGCCGTCGGTGCCGAGCGTCAGCTGGTCGACGGCGACCGCCGGCAGCTCGCCCACCCGCTGCCAACAGCTCCGGCCCGCACCCCGGTAGACCACGCCCAGGTCGGTGGCCAGCGCCAGCCCGCCCGTCTTGGTGATCACCAGCGAGTCGGCCGGCACGTCCGGCAGGTTGGCCGAGATGTCGGTCCAGTGCGCACCCGCGTCGGTGGACTCGAAGACGTGGCCGACGCCCGCCCCCGGGCCCGAAGTCCAGGCCCGCGAGAAGCCGTTGACCGCGACGAAGACGTGGTCGGGGTTCTTCGGGTCGATCGCCAGGCCGGCCAGGTAGCGGTTGGGCACGGTGCCGTCGACCGGCAGGGCCAGCTGCTGCCAGCCGGTGCCGTCCGCGTTGCCGACCGCGATGCCGCGGGTGAAGCCCTGGTTGTTGCACGGGCCGCACCAGGCGGCGTAGACCTTGCCGCCGGAGGCCGCGACGGCGGTGGCGACATGGCCGTCACCGAGGTCGAAGGCGCTCTTCCAGGCGCTGCCGTCCCGGATCGCGTAGCCCTGGTTCTGCACCCAGACGTGCCGACCGCCGGCCACCCAGAGGTTGCCGTTCTGCTGGTCCGCCGCCATCGGGGCGATGAAGCGGGCACCGGCGCCGCCGAGCGCGTTGTCGGGCGGGGCCACCGAGAAGGTGGTGGCCTTGCTCGGGTCGGTCAGGTAACCGCCGTCGTTGACCGCGCAGTTCTGGGTCACGTTCATCGCCAGGTAGACGTACTCCTGGGCGATGTTGCAGCCGTTGTTCGGGTCGGTGAGGGTGCCGCCGCCGTCCCCGCCGAAGTTGGAGCCCATCACCTTGTCGCCGTGGCGCAACATGGACTGGCCGTTGTCCTGCATGCCGCCGGTGACCGAGACGCCGCCGTAGGTCAGGTCCTTGCCGACCCCGACCGAGTAGTACTCCAGGGTGTCGATGGTGCCGTCGTTGAGCGAGGTCCAGTCGGTGCCGTGGCCCAGCGCGTCCACCTGGCCGTTGACCGGGCGGGAGTAGAGGCCGCCGTCGTTGCCGGCCAGCACGTAGGACTTGCCGTTCAGCGAGCCCACCGCCAGCGCGTGCTGGTCCGGGTGGGTGGTCTGCGGGCAGCTGCCGCTCTGCTTGGTCGGGTCGATGCTCCAGCAGGCGAAGTTGAAGTTCCAGTACGGACCGACGGTGTTCCAGGTCGCGCCGCCGTCCTTGGACTCGAAGACCTCCTCGAGGCCGGCCCACAGGTGCTCGGGGTCGTTCGGGTCGACCTGCAGCGACTGGTCGTACCAGGACTGCTGGCCCGGCAGCTGGCTGGGCGAGTTGAGCGCCGAACCGGAGCCGGCCAGCTTGTTGGCGTCCGCGACCTTGGTCCACGGACCGAGCGGGGAGCCGGAGTCGGAGACGAAGATGCCGGCCAGCGCGCTGGGGGCACCGGAGTTCTGCATCGTCGGGGACTGGTCGATGGCGTAGTACTTGGAGCCGTCCGCCGAGCGGGCGAAGGTCACCTCGCCGATGTCCGCGGCATCGGTGGGCAGGTCGCCCAGCGAGCTCAGCCGCTGCCAACTGCCGTCCGCGGCCTTGCTGTAGAAGCCGTTGTAGGTGTCACCGCTGCGCCAGCCGACGGCCAGCACCACCTTGGACGGGTCCTTGGGGTCGATGGCGATGTCGTTGGTGAGGTTCTTGTAGGGCGCGTCGGGGTCGGAGGCCAGCTTGCCGCCGGGCAGGTAGTCCGGGTTGGGCGCGAACTCAAGGGTCCACGGGCCGCTCAGGTCGGTGGTGGAGTGGCTCCACACGCCCTTGCTGGTCGCCGCCCACACCAGGCCGGCGCCGAAGCGCAGTTCGTGGATGGTGGTGCCGTCCAACTCCGATCCGCCGACCCGGGACTTGGCGCTGAACTCGCCGTGCTCCGGGTGGTCCAGCACGAAGACGCCGGCGCCCAGGTAGGCGTCGGAGTTGGTGGAGGCCTCGCCGGTGCCCAGCCAGAGCCGGCCCCGGTCGTCCAGCGCCAGCGCACCGGTGGCCTGGGCGGGCAGCTTGTCGCTGATCGGCTGCCAGTGGCCGCCGCCGGTGGTGGAGCGCCAGACGCCGCCGCCCGCGCTGCCCTCGTAGACGTCGCCCTTGTCATCGGCGGCGACCGCGGACGCCCGGCCGGTCACCTTGCCCATGCCCGCACTGGAGTTGGAGGCGACGTCGCGGTAGCGCGGGTCGTCCGAGTCGTAGGGCAGGCCGGTGGTGTGCTGCCACTGGCCGCCGGTGCCGGGCAGTGCCTTCATCGCGTTCCAGGCGGCGGTGAACGCACCCGGGGCCACCACGCCGGGCGAGGTGCGGGCCTCGGCGCGCTGGTCGGCGCCCTCCTGGATGGAGTCGGACTCGTCGTCGTCCCCGCCGTCGCCCTTGTCCATCGGCCGGGCGGTGGTGCCCGCCGCGTGCGGCAGCGGATCGGCGCCGGCCGGTGAGCCGACGGTCAGTCCCATGGTGGCCGTGATGGCGCAGATCGTTAGCCATCGCCCGGTAGTCAGTCGTGCCGACAACAGAACCCCTCCCGTTCCTGGTGACCTCGGTGCCGGGCGCACTCGATCACAGAAGCGGTGAGGTGTGACACGGTTTCAGCAGACCTGTGATCCAACCGTTGTCAGCCGCAGGACTGATGGAGCGTCAGCGATGGCCGCCGATCCAGAAGAGCAGGAACAGGAAGGCCCCGAAGAGGTGCGCGGCCGCCATGTAGACGCCGACCCGGATCGCCACCCGGTGGTCGGTCCGCTTGCCGCCGTCGGTGGTGGGGGCATAGCTGTTGAGGTGCTGAACGGCCATCTCGGGCTCCTTCAAGGGGACTTGCTCAGCTTCAGGGGGACTTGCTCAGCTTCAGGGGGACTTGCTCAGCTTCAGGGGGACTTGCTCAGCGGATCGGTCAATGGACGCCGCGGTGCCCCGCCGGCAGGCAGAGGTCGCCGACCGGGCTCTGCAGCAGGGTGTGGACGAAGAGCATCTGCACCCCGGCCGGTGACTCGGCGGCCAGCCGGTGCGGGGTGAGCGAGTCGAACTGGGCGCTGTCACCGGGCTCCAGCAGATGGCTCTGCTCGCCCAGGGTCAGCCGCAGCCGACCGCTGGTGACGTGCAGCCACTCCTCCCCCGGGTGCACCCGGACCACCGCGCCCTCCGGGCCGGGCGGGACGTGCACCCGCAGCGCCTGCATCGCCATGCCGGGCGCGCCGGCCCGCCGGTAGCCCCAGCCGCCGGTGCGGCCCGGCTCGATCGGGCCGCCGCGGATCACCGGATCGGCGCTGGCGGGCTGTTCGCCGAGCAGCTCGGCCACCGTGGCGCCGTACTGCCGGGCCAGTGACAGCAGCACCGGCAGCGAGGGCTGCCGGCGACCGGTCTCCAGCCGGGAGAGGTAGGCTGGCGAGACCCCGGCGCGGGCAGCGGCCGCCTCCAGGGTCAGTCGGCTCGACTGCCGGTGCTCACGCAGCCGGGCGCCGAGTCCGGGCAGCTCCTCGTCGGTGGTCATGCACCCAGTGCACACCTTCGCTGCCACAGGGGCAAGAAATGTGCCTGTGAGGCAAATAGACCCCCGGGGGTACCCGACTTCGGGTCGCCCCGGAGGCCTCTCGCACGGCGGTCACTCCGCCGGCAGGTGCTCCGACGTGCTTATCGGCGAGCTTCCGATCGGCATCGCCTGCGGCTTGCGCCGGGCCGGCTCGCGGCCGGGCGGCTGGACCGGTCGCTCGCCCGCCTCCGGCGTGACCGTGGGCCGGGAGACCGGACGGCCGACCTCCACCCAGACCTTCTCGGTCTCGTGCTCGACCAGCAGCTTGTCGCCCTCGCGCAGCGTGTAGGTGGTCTCGTCGTGGCCGATCTCCACCCGCAGCAGGTGCTGCCGGATCCGCATCGAGAAGGCCAGCCGGACCAGCCCGGCGGGCAGCCGGGGCCGGAACCCGATCGCCTCGCCGTGGTCGCGCATCCCGCCGAAGCCCGCCACCAGCGCGATGCAGGCACCCGCCAGCGAGGCCATGTGCAGACCGTCCCGGGTGTTGCCGCCCAGGTCGTGCAGGTCCATCAGGGCGGCCTCGGCGGTGTAGTCGTAGGCCAGATCCAGCTGGCCCACCTCGGCCGCCATCACCGCTTGGGTGCAGGCGGAGAGCGAGGAGTCGCGCACCGTCAGGCGCTCGTAGTAGGCGAAGTTGCGGGCCTTCTGCTCCGGGGTGAAGGCGTCGCCGCGGATCTGCATCGCCAGCACCAGGTCGGCCTGCTTGACCACCTGCTTGCGGTACAGGTCGAAGTACGGGAAGTGCAGCAGCAGCGGGTACTTCTCCTTGGGGGTGGCCTCGAAGTCCCACTGCTGGTGCAGCGTGAAGCCGTCGGCCTGCGGGTGCACGCCCAGCTTCTCGTCGTACGGGATGTACATCGCCTTGGCGGCGTCCCGCCAGGCGGCGGTCTCCTCGGTGTCCACCCCGAGGGCGGCCGCCTCCAGCTGGTGGCGGGCCACCGCGTCCGCGGCGGCGCGCAGGTTCGCCTGGGCCATCAGGTTGGTGAAGACGTTGTTGTCGGCGATCGCGCTGTACTCGTCCGGCCCGGTCACGCCCTCGATCCGGAACCGGCCAGTCGAGTCGTGGTGGCCCAGCGAGCGCCACATCCTGGCCGTCTCGACCAGCAGCTCCAGGCCGTAGGTGCGCTCGAACTCGACGTCCCCGGTGGCCCGGACGTAGCGGGCCACCGCGACCGCGATGTCCGCGCCGATGTGGAACGCCGCGGTGCCGGCCGGCCAGTAGCCGGAGCACTCCTCGCCGCGGATCGTGCGCCACGGGAACACCGCGCCGCCCAGGCCCAGTTGGGCGGCGCGTTCGCGGGCCAGCGGCAGCGTGGAGTGGCGCCAGCGCAGCGCCTGGGCGACCGCGCCGGGCAGGCAGTAGGTGAGCACCGGGAGCACGAAGGTCTCGGTGTCCCAGAAGCTGTGCCCGTCGTAGCCGGGACCGGTCAACCCCTTGGCGGGGATGGCCCGTTCCTCACTCCGCGCGGAGGCCTGCACCACGTGGAAGAGCGCGAACCGGACGGCCTGCTGGAGCTCGACGTCGCCGTCGATCTCGATGTCGCTGGCGTCCCAGAACTCCTCCAGGTACTGCCGCTGCTCGGCCAGCAGGCCGTCCCAGCCGGAGTAGCGGGCCGCCGTGATCGCCGCCTCGACCTGGTCCCGGACGGCCGGCAGCGACCGGGTGGCCGACCAGCCGTAGCCGAGGAACTTGGTCAGCCGCAGCCGCTCGCCGGGCTTCAGCACGGTGGTGACGCTGATCCGGGCCTGGTCGTGGCGGGCCTCACTGGTCACGCTGAGCCCCTCCGGGCCCTCGATCACGTGGTCCATGCCGGCGGCCAGGCGCAGGTTGCTGTAGCGGGTGTGGTGCACCAGCGTCGCCTTGGTGCCGTGCGCGTGGTGCGCCTCGGCGACCAGCGGCGCCTCCAGCACCGCCGCGGCCCGCGGGTCGCCGTCGGCGCTGTCCGGCAACTGCTCGTTGGCGACCAGCTCGGACTGGAGGACGATCCGGACCGGGCCGTCCACCGCCTCGACCTCGTAGTCCACGGCGGCGATCGCCCGCTGGGTGAGCGACACCAGGCGGGCCGAGCGGATCCTGACCGTGCGCCCGGCCGGCGAGGTCCACTCCGCCTCGCGGCGCAGCACGCCCTCGCGGAAGTCCAACGAGCGCCGGTGGCCGCGCAGCTCGCCGTAGCGCAGGTCGAACGGCTCGTCGTCGACCAGCAGCCGGACCAACTTGCCGTTGGTGACGTTGATGACGCTCTGCCCGGACTCCGGGTAGCCGTAGCCGCCCTCCGGGTAGGGCAGCGGGCGCAGTTCGAAGACGCCGTTCAGGTAGGTGCCGGGCAGGCCGTGCGGCTCGCCCTCGTCAAGGTTGGCGCGCAGGCCGATGTGCCCGTTGGACAGCGCGAAGACGGACTCGCTGCGGGCCATGCCCGGCAGGTCAAGACGGTGTTCGGTGATGCTCCACGGATCGACCGCGAAGCCCTCCTGTGCGGTCATTGTGCCGCCCCCTCGATCAGTTCCGACAGGTCGTCCACCACCAGGTCGGCGCCGTTGGCGCGCAACGCCTCGGCCTGGCCGGTCCGGTTCACCCCCACCACGCAGCCGAAGCCGCCCGCGCGGCCGGACGCCACCCCGGCGAGCGCGTCCTCGAAGACCGCCGCGGCCGACGGCTCGAAGCCGAGGGTCCTGGCGGCCGCCAGGTAGGTGTCGGGGGCCGGCTTGCCGGGCAGGCCCTCACGCTTGGCCACGATGCCGTCGACCACCGTGTCGAAGTAGCCGTCGATGCCGGCCGCCTTGAGCACGTCCCGGCAGTTGGCGCTGGAGGACACCACGGCCCGCGGCACCCCGGCCGCGCGCAGCCGCTCCAGGTAGGCCACCGAGCCCTCGTAGGGCTGCACGCCCTGCTCCCGGATCAGCTTGAGCACCATGTCGTTCTTGGCGCTGCTCAGGCCGTTGACGGTGCGCTCGCCGGGCTCGTCGTCCGGGCCGCCCTCGGGCAGCGTGACGCCCCGGGAGGCGAGGAAGGTGCGCGTGCCGTCCAGCCGCGGGCGCCCGTCGACGTACTGGTCGTAGTCGGCGACCGGGTCGAACGGGACGAACGCGGCGCCGGTGCGGTCGGCTTCCGCCCGCAGGAAGTCGTCGAACATCGCCTTCCAGGCGGCGGCGTGCACCTTGGCGGTCTGCGTCAGCACACCGTCAAGGTCGAAGAGACAGGCGCGGATGTGGTCGGGTAGCCCCAGCATGGTTGCAGTCTGGCTCACGAACCCGATCCCCGGGTCGATTCCGAACGGCGCGTCGTACAGCGTTCAGTCCGGGCTCGGGCTCGGCCGACCGTGTGAAGAACATGCGATGGATCATCCGCTCACCGTCGCGTACGACCCGAACCGATGTTGCGTCAACTCGCTTGTGGGCAGCGGTTCCGTCGGTCAGGCGAGCACGTCCGGTCGATGCGGCGGCAGCGGCGCCGGGTGGTCCGGCGGCAGCGGCAACTGCGGGCAGCTGGACGGTAGAGGCACCGCGGCAACTGCGGCCTGCCGGACGGCAGCGGCACCGCGGCAACTGCGGGCAGCCGGATCCCCGGGCGCCATCCGCCGCGGCGTCAGCCGATCTGACGGGAGCGGCGCTGCAGCTGCTCCCCCAGCTGCTGCCAGCCGGCCGCGCACTCCAGGGCCAGTTCTGCCACCACCGGGATCAAGTGGGCCGGGATCTGCTGGAGTTCGCGCTCGCTGATGCTGACCGGGACAAGTCGCCGCTGCAGCCACATCAGCAGCGCGCGCCCGTGGTCGGTCATCCGCAGCGAGGGGTCACGGCGCAGCAGGGCCAGGCCGGCGAAGGCCTCGCCGGCCCGTCGACCGAGCGGGTGGTGGCGGGCGGCGCCGAACGGGTGCACGGCGGCCGGCGGCTGGGCGGGCTGCTCCTGGCGGGCCGGGCTCGGCACCGCACGCACCGGGGCCGGGCGCACGGGCGCGGGCTTGCCGGAGGCCGCGGTGGCGGCGATCGGGACGGCGGCGATCGGAGCGGCGGCGATCGGAGCGGCCTGACTCTCGGGGGCCCTCCTGGGGGCCGGCACGGCGCCGGTCCCAGGGGTCGCCCGGGACACCGTCGCGGGCCGGGACGCGGCGGTCGGCCGCGTGACGGTCGGCTGCGACTCGGCGGCCGGCCGCGTGACGGTCGGCTGCCCGGCAGCGCTCGACTGCTGCACCTGCCGGACCTGCCGGCCTTGCCGGCCCTGCTCGAGCAGCTGCGCCTGCCGGCCCTGCTCGGGCCGCTGCCCCTCCTCCCGCTGCCCCTCCTCCCGCCGGGCCGCCGCCTTGCCGCCACCGCGCCGCGGCCGGGGCAGTCGGGCCGGCACCGCGGCCTCCCCCCGCCCGATCCGGGCCCGCACCCCGTGCGCGGTGCCCAGCGACACCCCGGCCGCCCGGGCGATCTCCCGCAGCGAGGCGCCCGGGCGCTCGCGCATCACCTGCAGCACCCGGCGCCGCCCCTCGTCCGGATTGACCGGCCGCAGCCGACCGTCCAAGCCCACCCGGGACTTGGTGCACAGCTCGGCCACCCCACTGCGACGGCGCAGCTCGCCGACCGTCTTGGCCGACAGGCCCGCCACCCGGGCGATCGAGCGGTCGGAGCACTGCGGGCGCAGGGCGATGATCCGCTCGGCGGCCGCCTTGCGCTCGCCGAGGGTCAGCGGCAGCACCAGCGGCTCGCCGTCCTCGGTCGGCCCGGCGTCCACCGCGTTGGCCTCGACGGCGCGCAGGTAGACCTCCACCGGATCGCCGTCCAGGTACTCCACGGCGATGGTCGACTCACCGCGCAGCGCGGCCGCCCGCAGCCGGTGGGCACCGTCGACCACCCGCATGGTGGGACGGTGCACCAGGATCGGCGGCAGGTCGGTCGGCAGGGCGGCCAGGCGGGCGGCGTGCTCCTCGTCCACGCTCGCGGCCCGGGGCGACTGCTCCGGGGCGAGAAGGCTGAGGGCTGCCAGCGGCACCCGGTCGAGGACGGTCATGCGGGCCTCCGGGTTCACTGCGGACTGAGCGGGTATCAGCCCGGTCAACGAGGCCGGTGCCGACTCCGATTCCCGCATCACCGCAGCTGGGAGTGTGTCTTTCGGGGTACCGGGGGCCCTTGGGAGGCATCGCGCGGCGGGCCGCGTACGGTGGGCGGTCGGCACCGTCCGCACGTCCGACAAGGAGCACCCCCGATGGCCGAAGCGCAGGAAGACCGGCTGGTCCTGGCCCACCGCGACGGGCGGGTCGGCCGGCTGCTGCTCAACCGGCCCCGGGCCATCAACGCGCTCGACCACCGGATGGTCCTGGACCTGCACGCCGCGCTGGACGAGTTCGCCGCGGACCCGGCCGTGGCCGCCGTGGTGCTCACCGGAGCCGGCGAGCGCGGCCTGTGCGCGGGCGGCGACATCCGGTTCTTCCACGACGACGCCAAGCTGGGCGGGGCGGCGGTGCGGGCCTTCTTCCGGGACGAGTACCGGCTGAACCAGCGGATCGCCCGCTTCCCCAAGCCGTACGTCGCGATCATGGACGGGCTGGTGCTCGGCGGCGGGGTGGGCGTCTCCGCGCACGGCTCGGTCCGGGTGGTCACCGAACGGGCCGCGGTCGGGATGCCGGAGACCACCATCGGCTTCGTGCCCGACGTGGGCGGCACGTGGCTGCTCGCGCACGCCCCGGGCGAGCTCGGCACCCATCTGGCGCTGACCGCCGGCCGGATGACCGCCGCCGACGCGGTGTACTGCGGCTTCGCCGACCACCTGGTGCCCCTGGACCGGCTGGCGCACTTCACCGCCGCCCTGGCCGAGCGCGAACCGGCGGACGCGGTGCGGGAGTTCGCAGTGCCCACGGGCCCCGCGCCACTGGCCGGCCAGCGGGCCTGGATCGACCACTGCTATGCGGCGGACCAGGTGGAGGAGATCCTGGAGCGGCTGGACGGCGCCGGCCTGCCGGAGGCCAAGGAGGCCGCGGAGCTGATCCGGGCCAAGTCGCCGACCGCCCTCAAGACCACCCTCGCGGCGCTCCGCCGGGCCGGCCGACTGCCCTGCCTGGAGGCCGCGCTGGAGCAGGAGTTCCGGGTCTCCTGCGCTGGAGTGGCGGACCACGACTTCGTCGAGGGGATCCGCGCGCAGGTGGTCGACAAGGACCGCGATCCGCGCTGGTCCCCCGCCACCTTGGCCGGCGTCACGGAGGAGGCGGTGGCCCGGCACTTCGCGCCGGCGCCCCAGGAGCTCGGGCTGTCCTGAGTACGCGTACTCAGGCCGTTCGAGTAGCCGGGCGGTGACCGGGCGGGGGGTTCGGGCGGGAAGCTCGGGGCATGACCACTGCTCCCCGCCCACGGTGGTGGCTCGCACCCGTCGCCGTCACCCTGGTCACCCTGCCGCTGCTGGCCTACGGCGGCCTGCTCGCCCTGCTGTCGCCGATGGCCTACGACCCGTGCGATCCCGGTGGCTGCCCGCAGACCGACCAGCACGTCGTACTGGCGGTGGCCTGCCTGCCGGTGGCGCTGCTGCTCCTGATCGGCAGCTGGCCGGCCGCGCGGTCGGCCGGCCAGGGCCTCAGGTCCACGCTGTATCTGCTGGCACCCGCCGCTGCGGTGCTGTCGGTGCTGTCGCTCTCGACGATCCCGATCGGCCGCTGACCGAACGCTCGTTCATCGCCCCACCGCCGCCCTGCCGCGTGCCACCACCGCGGCGGCGAAGCCCCGGATCAGCGGGTGGACGTCGCCGGTGAGCGGGGCCAGCTCCGGCTGGAAGAGCGTGGCCAGGAAGAACGGGTGCCCCGGCAGCTCGACGATGCGCAGCTCGCCCGACTCGTCCCGGCCGCTGAACCGCAGCCCGTGCCGCTCCAGCAGCGGCAGGTAGTCCGGCGCCACGCCGTAGTTGCAGTGATAGCGCTCCTGGGTGCGCCGGTCGGCGAGCAGCCGCTCGGCCAGCGTGTCCGGGGCCACCAGCACGGCGCCCTCGTGGCCGACCAGCGAGCAGCTGAGCGGCGTGATCACGGGCTGCTCGGTGCTCGGGTCGTTCTCCGCGTGGCCGGCCGCGTCGAGCCCGCAGACGCCGCGGGCGAACTCCAGGATCGCGTGCTGGAACCCGGCGCAGGTGCCCAGGAACGGGATGCCCTGCTCGCGCGCCGTCCGGGCGGCGTCCAGCGCGCCCCGCTCGCTGCGGTAGGGGCTGCCGGGCAGCAGCCACACGCCGTCGAACCCCGCCACGCCGTCGGCCGCCACCTCCTCCGTCGGGATCCAGTAGGCATCCAGCGCCAGGCGGTGCCGCTCGGCCAGGGCGGCCAGCAGATCGGGGATGTTGGCGTGCGAGCGGACGTTCGGGGAGCGGTCGCCGACCAGCGCCAGCCGTGCCGCAACAGGGATCTCGGTCATGCCCGCCATGCTGCCCCGACTGGTGAGGTCAGCGCCAACGATCATTCCTGTACTCCGCATCAGCAACGCTTATCGATCGGCGATGCTTGCCCCCATGGATCCGCACCTGCTCCGCACCTTCGTCTCCGTGGCCCGCGAGGGCTCCTTCTCGGCCGCCGCCCAGGAGCTCGGCTACACCCAGTCCGCCGTCTCCCAGCAGATCGCTGCCCTGGAGGCCGACCTCGGAATGCCGCTGCTCACCCGCCGCCCGGTCGCGCCGACCGAGGCCGGCACCCGGCTGCTGGAGCACGCCGGCTCGCTGCTGCTCCGACTGGCCGCCGTACGCACCGAGTTGACCCGGCTGGCCGCCGCACCCAGCGCCCGGCTGGCGATCGGCCTCACCCCGCTGGCCGCCACCGACCGGCTCGCCGTGGCACTGGCCCGGCTGCGCGCCGACCTGCCCCGGCTCCTGGTCACCCTGGAGACCCTGCCGACCGCGCAGGCGCTCGCCCGACTCGCCACCGGCGAACTCGATCTGGTGCTGCTGGACGGCATCGCGGCCCCCACCGACCCGCTCCACCTGCCGGAGGCCGACCAGGCCCCGGGCAGCGTGCTGATGGTCGCCGAGGAGCCGCTGCTGCTCGCCCTCCCGAACGGCCACCCACTGGCCTCCCGGCGGAAGTTGGGGCTGACCGAGCTGGTCGACGCCCGCTGGATCGACGCCCCCGGGGCCGCCGTCCCGCTCGCCGCCCTGCGGGCCGCCGCCCACACCGACGGCTTCCGCCCGCACCTGCGCTACCAGGGCACCGACCCGCACGCCCTGACCGCCCTGATCGCGGCCGGACACGGCCTCGCCGTCCTCCCCCGCCCCGCCGTCGACCCCCGGCTGACCGGCGTGCCGATCGCCCGCCCCCGGCTGCTCCACCGCACCGAGCTGCGACTGCCCCGCCCGGGCACCCCGGCCGGGCGGCGGCTGGTCGAGCTGCTCGACGACTGACGCGCCCGGCCGCCCGCCGATCCGCTGACGTACCGTCGAGACGCGATCGAACGCTCCTGGGGGGACACACGTGGCCGAACGCCTGGAACCGCTGCTGCGCGCGACCGACCTGCGGGTCAGCGCGGGCGACGTGCAGTTGCTCGCCGTACCGTCCGCCACCGTGCCGGCGGGCGGCTGCCTCGGGCTGGTCGGCGTCAACGGGTCCGGCAAGTCCACACTGCTCAAGGCACTCGCGGGACTGCTCCGCCCGGACGCGGGCAGCGTGCTGCTGGGCGGCCGCCCGGTCCGGGAGCACGAGTCCGGCTTCCGGCGGCAGGTGGGCGTCTTCCTGGACGACGCCGCCTGCTTCCCCGATCTCACCGTGGCCGAGCACGTGCGGATGGTCGCCACCGCCCACGGGCTCGGCCCGACCGCCGCCGAACGCTGCGAGCGGGTACTGGACTTGCTTGGCCTGCGCCACCGGGCGGACGCCCGGCCCGACACCCTCTCCGCCGGCCAACGCCAACTCCTGCTGCTCGCCGCCGTGTTGGTCCGACCCGCTCGACTGCTCCTGCTGGACGAACCGGAGCAGCGACTGGACACCGGTGCCCGGGGGCGCCTGGCGGACGCCCTGCGCACGGCCGTGGCCGACGGCACGGCGATCGTGATGGCCGTCCACGACCGGCAGTTGCTCAGCGGGCTCGCCGACCAGGTGCTGGTGCTGGACGGCGGCCGCGTGGTCGATCACGGCCCGACCGCCGAAGTGCTCGACCGGGGCGCGACACCATGGAACTGACGGACAGTCAATTGGACGTCGACACCGCCCGGGAGGCGGTCGAGGAGCTGCGGCGCACCCGGGCCCGGCGGGCGGCGCGCCCGGTCGGCGACCGCGCGCAGCAGATCTGGATCACGCTGATCAGCGCCGCGCTGCTGGTGAGCATGGTGGCGGGACCGGTCGGCACGCTGTCCCGGTTGGTCGGCGCGGTACTCCCGCACCCCCACGAAGGCCGACTGCCGGGGCTGGTGGTGGGCCTGACCACGCTGGGCACGGCCGGGCTGCTGAGACTGTCCCTCTGGCTCGGTCCGATCGTGCTGCCCGCGCCGGAACTCAGCTGGCTGCTGCCGCTGCCGGTGGACCGCCGCTGGCTGCTGAGGCCGCGCCTGTCGGCGGCACTGGTCGCCGCGGGGACGGCCGGCGCCCTGCTGGGCGCGGGCTGCGGTGCGGTGGCCGCGGCGGGGAGCCGTCCCGGGCCGGTCGGGATCGTGCTCGCCATGGTGGTCGGCCTGCTGCTGGCCTGGCCGGCCGCGGCGGTGGGCGTGCTGGCCGAGGGTTCGGCGCGCTGGGCACGGCTGGTGCGGGGCGGCTCGACGCTGCTCACCCTGGCGGGCCTCGTCGACCTGTCGGCCGGTCAGCAGCCGCTTGGCATCGGCACCCCGGCCGACGTGCTGGCGGCCTCGGGTCCATGGGGCTGGGCGGGCTGGGCGATCGGCGGCACGGCGGGCGGCTCCGCCGTGCTCCCGCTGCTCGCCGCCCTGGCCCTGGCCGGCACCACCGCCCTGGCCGTCACCGCCGCCGACCGCTCGCTGGCCACCCTGCCGGCCGGCGAACTGGCACTGCGCTCGCGGGCGGCCGGCCGGGCCCACCTCGGCCTGCTGCTGCTCGACTTCCGGCAGATCGCGCTGGTCGCCCAAGCTGCCGCCCGCGCCCGGCGGACCGGCCCCGGGCTCCGCCTTCCGATGCCGCGCAGCAGACTGCTGGTCCTGCCCTGGCGCGATGCCGTCGCCCTGCTGCGCCGACCCGGGCGCCTGTTCGCCGCCGCGGCCTGGTCGGCCGGCACCGTGGCGCTGCTCCACGCGACCCGCCTGTGGGCCGGGCAGGCCCACCCCGGCCCGCTGACCGCAGCCTGGCTGGGCTGCCTGCTGAGCCTCGGGCCCCACCTGGCGGCTACCGCGCTGGTGGAACCGGCCCGCGAGGAGAGCGACCGGCCGGCCCGCACCGCCCTGCTCCCGTTCAGCCCGGCCCGGATCGCGCTCTCCCACCTGGTGGTGCCGAGCGCCCTGCTCGCCCTGCTCGGTGCGGCGGCCGCCATCGCGACCGCGCTGCTGATCGGCGCCCCGGACATCGTGCTGCGCACCGTGCTGCTGCTGGTCACGGCGGGCGCCCCGGCGGGCATCGGCGCGGCGCTGCTGGGCGCCTACCGCGGACCGCTGCGCTACGAACTGCTGGCCGTGTCGGCGGACTGGTACGGCGCGGTCCCGTTCGTCCTCTGGTACTGCGCCCCCGCCCTGGTCACGGCCGCTGTCGCCGCCCCGCTGCTCTGGCACGCCGCCACCGCGGCGGCCCTGACCTCCGGCACGACCGTCGCGCAGTTCGCCGTCTCCGCCGTCCTGGCCCTCGCGGTCACCGTCCGGCACGTCATCCGCTCGGTGAACCGCCGGGCCGCACCTTGACCGCTCGGGCCACTGAGACCGCCCGGACCACTGAGACCGCCCGGACCACTGAGACCACCCGGACCAGACCACCCGGACCACTGAGACCGGGCCCCTGAGACCACCCGTGCCCCTGAGACCGCCCGGACCACTGAGACCACCCGGACCACTGACGAAGCCCCGGCCCTCAGGACCGGGGCTCGGACCCCGCCGGCGACCCGGTCCCCGCCGGGTCCTCGGCGTCAGCGGGCGGCGTGGGCGCCGCCGGGGGCCGCGGTCAGCACCGGGGACAGCGCGCCGGTGCGCAGGCGGGCCACCAGCGGGAGGGCGACCCGGCCCAGGATCCGGCTGGCCAGGTAGGCGACCGGGACGGCGAGGAGGGCGGCGCCGATCACGTCGTGGGGGTAGTGGTCGCCGAGGTAGACCCGGGTGAAGCCCTCGAACACCGCGAAGGCGGCGGCGATCACCGAAAGGCGCCGGTCGAGCACCCACAGGGCGGCCACGGTGGCGAAGGCGGTGGTGGAGTGGCCGCTGGGGAAGGCGTAGTCGCTCGGGGCCGGGCAGGAGTCGACGAAGTAGTCGTGCGGCAGCGCATAGCAGGGTCGCGCCTCGGCGATCAGCTTCTTGGCGACCTCGGCGACGGCGAAGGCGAAGCCCACGGCCACCGGAGCGGCCAGGGCGAGGGTCATGGCGGAGGTGTCGCGGCGGCGGGCGTTCCACCAGCCGATCAGCATCAGCACCGCGAACACCCCGAGCCCCGCGTTGGTCCACAGGTCGATCGGGGTGTTGAGCCATCTCGTATCCCGCGCGAAGTCGGTGACGGTGGTGAAGAGCGAGCCGTCGATGCCGGAGCCGTCGAAGGCGAGATGGGCCGCGGGGTTGGTCATCGGCGGGATCCTTCGGAGTCGAGCCGGCGGGCGGCCCACCGAGTTCTCCGGCCGGCATCCGCTACGGCGACGAGCGTCCTTCTACATTCACGTAGAAGGTCTGCGCCACTGTAGATGATGAACATTGGGGAACCAAGCCATGAACGACCGGGGCCACCGCCCGAGCCTATCGCCGCAGTAGACGCCCAACGACGCCGCCCGCCGACAGGCGCCCGCAGCCGCGCCCGGAGGCCCGCCCGACGGGCGGCGGCGGGCGGTGGCGGGCAGCGCGGCGGGCACCGCCGTCGTTCCCGCCGCAGGCGGGATCACATGCAACACCCGCGACGGCTTGGAGGCCGACCTGCCCGACCTCCAGCCGGCCGGCCCCACCGGCCCTCAGCCGGTCGACGCTCTCCTCGATCTCCTCGATCGCCTCGATCACCTCAGCTCGGCGTCATCGCCCGCGTGAGGTGCCAGAGCGCGTGCCGAGGCGCAGGCTGAAACCAACAGACGCGCAGCGGCAACCGGAGGGACACGTCATGTTCGGAGTGATCGCCGACGTTTTCCGCTCGGTGGGCAACGCCATCGCCACCGTGGTTTCGGCACCGTTCCGGCTCCTCGCCCGGCTCTTCGGGGGAGGCTGACGCCTGACGAAACCCACTGAGCCACACGGCTCGCCAAAACCCGGGTGAGTGCCCGAGCCCGGCCAGTGGTCACCGCACGGGCAGAGGACATGACACCCAGGTCCGTGCCGCGGCCCGACCACGGCCGCGGCAATGGTTGAGTGCGGCCCTGCACCCCCGGTCGCCGAGCGGCTCGCCGCAGCAACGGCCGGCAGATGCCCTCGCGAGATGCCTGCCCCGGACACGAGAAAGCGCCCCGCCGGCAGCCGAAGCCGCAGGTGGGGCGCTTGGGTGTGCAGTGGGCCGCCAGGGGCCCGAACCCTGAACCCACGGATTAAAAGATCGATTCGGATCGTGATCTGGTGGCTTGCGGGCAGTTGCTCGCTGCTGCTCCTTGCAGCTCGGCGTACTGCGCGGTGGCGTTCCGTCCGGCGTCGGATGGTTGCCGCCACCAGTCCGCTCACGCATCGCTCACGCAAACCGGCCGCCCGTTCGGGCGCCGACCGCCCTGTCGTCGGGAGCACCGGCTCCGGCGAGTCCATGTTCATCGCCCCGCTCGCCGAGGCCCTGCCGGCCACGACGGTGCGGCCGGGCGCGACAGCACAGGCCGCGTCGCCAAGGCAGGGCCTTATGTAGTTACAATCTAGGTAGATTGAACCTACGTAGATTGGGCTCCGCGCATGGTCTCTTCGTTCGTCGGGCGGAAGATGGAGCTCTCCCTGCTCGGCAAGCGCCTGCGACAGGTCATCGACTCGGGCTCCGGTACCGCGCTCGCGATCCGGGGCCGCCGCCAGGTGGGCAAGTCGCGCCTCGTCCAGGAGTTCTGCGATCAGGCCGACACCCCGTACCTCTTCTTCACCGCGACCAAGGGCGCTTCACCGGTCGAGGCGGTCGCCGAGTTCCTGTCCGACCTGCGGCAGTCCTCCCTGCCACGGGACAGCGAACTGGTGCCCTCCGGCAGCTCCGGTAGCTGGCCGGACGCATTCCGCTCCCTGGCGGCTGCCCTGCCCGACCGGCCCTCCATTGTCGTGATCGATGAACTGCCGTGGCTAGCCGAGCAGGACGACCTCTTCGACGGGGCACTGCAGACCGCCTGGGACCGGCTCCTGTTCCAACGGCCTGTCCTCCTGCTCCTGCTGGGCAGCGACCTTCACATGATGGAGCGCCTCACCGCCTACGACCGCCCCTTCTACGGGCGTGCCGACAACCTGACGCTGGGTCCGCTGAACCCTGCCGAGACCGGTTCCGCCCTGGGGCTGGAGCCGGCGGACGCCATCGACGCCCACCTGGTCTCCGGCGGCCTGCCAGGCATCCTGCGGGTCTGGCCGCACGCCACCCCGGCGCTGCCCTTCCTGGAGCAGGAGTGCGCCGACCCCGCCTCACCCGTGTTCTCGGTCCCCGAGTCGTCCCTGCTGGCGGAGTTCCCCGCACCCGATCAAGCCCGCCGCGTCCTGGAGGCCGTCGGTGGGGGCGACCGCACTCACGCCAACATCGCCGCCACCGCCGGCAGCCGCCAGGGCGCCCTTCCCTCCGGCTCCCTGTCGCCACTACTGCGCCGCCTCGTAGCGGAGAAGCACGTGCTGGCCATGGACGAGCCGCTGTCCACCCGGCCCAGCAAGCCTGCCCTCTACCGCATTGCGGACAGCAACCTGCGCCTCTACCTGGCCGTCCTGCGCAACGCCCAGGACCAGGTCCGGCGCGGGCGGCCCGAGGCGGCTTTCCGCGTGATCGAACGCCGCTGGACCGCATGGCGCGGCCGCGCCGTCGAGCCGCTCGTGCGCCAGTCACTCGAACTCGCCGCCCTCGACGACGCCCTGCCCTGGAGCCCGGTCGAGGCGGTCGGCGGTTGGTGGAACCGCCAATTCGACCCGGAACTGGACCTGGTGGGAGCTGACCGGAGCCCCGTGGCACAGCAGGTCTTCTTCGTCGGCTCCATCAAGTGGCTGCTCTCCCCCTTCGACCGCCACGACCTCACGGCTCTGGCCCGCTCCGCCCCGCAGGTGCCGGGCTTCACACCTGACACGACCGGCCTGGTGGTGGTCTCCCTGTCAGGAAGCGCAGCAGACGTCGATCCGACGGCCGTCCGCGTGCTCTGGGGGCCCGATCAGGTGATCAGTGCCTGGGGCTGAGCTCGAGGACGCCGGTCTCCGCTGCCGTGTCAGATGCGCGCTTCCCGCCCGCGACCAGGCGCGTGGCACCGGCCATCACCTGATCCGGCACGCCCCAACCGGCCCGGACGCCCAGGGCCTCCTCCGCGATCCAGCCCGTCCCGAGCGTCCCCACGTGCCCCACAAGCCCAGAACCGGCGGGAGCCACGACGACAACCACCGGAGACACGTCCTCGGTTCGGTTCGCCACGTCGTGAAGCCGGGCGCCGAGCCCTGCCGCACGCTCTTCCGCCGGAGACGCCGCACCCGTCCTCCGACAGGGCGTCAGTTCCTCCGCTCACGCATGGAGCCGGAAAACGCAGCAGCACCCCGACCACTTGTTTGGTTCGGGATGCTGCGCTGCAGGTCAGAGGGGGTCTAACGCCCTCATTCCAGGTGGGCCGCCAGGGGCTCGAACCCTGAACCTACGGATTAAAAGTCCGCAGCTCTACCAATTGAGCTAGCAGCCCTTGCTCTATCCACGTCCACCTGAGTCCAGGTTTCCGCAGGTCAAACCACGTATTCAGTTGTTGGCACCAGCCCGGTGTCCACCGGAGTCTACCGTGATCCACCCCGGTCGTGGGGGGCTCCGTCCCCGCGCTGTCCCCGCGTCATCCCCGCACCGTCCCCGCCAGGGGCCGATCAGCCCGACTCCGGGACCGCTCACTGGCCGTGACCAGCAGCGATGCCTGATCGCAAACCCCACCTCTGCGGATTTCCCAACACGAGACCCGCAGTTTCCCCTCTCCTAGGAACCGAGCACTCGTCACCCGTGGGACGCAGGAGAGTTGATGGGTCCAGACTACCCCGGCGCCGACCGCCAGCACCGCTGAATACCCGGCCTCCGGGCCCGCTCCGCTCAGCGGAAGAGGAACGGGCTCAGCTCAGCTCGGCTCGTCGGCCGCGGCTGGCCGGCCACGAGCGCACCAGGACCGACCAGGGTCAGTACCGCTCATTGAGCGGCGACCTGCATGTCCCGGGAGGCGTGGCACCCACAGGCTACGGCGCGCTTGAGCCACCGGGCTTCCTGAAGGCTCCGGTGGGGGCATCGAGGGCGTGAGGACCCGTACATGACCGCCCGGCCCGTCGTCACGTCTCGGCCTTCGTCGCCGAGATGAGATCACGAGCGTGCTGCCCGTACACCGCCGAGGACTGGAGCAGGCCGAACGCCTTGCGGAACACCTCGAGCCTGGCCGGGTCTGTGATCGTCTCGGCTCCGCGGTAGCCCTCGACCTCGGCGCGGCGGTCATCGAACAGGGAGAAGCCGTCGCCCGGGTAGACCAGGAGTCGGGCGCGGGCCGGGATGACCCCCAGGGTGAGTCCGGGAAGGGTGGTGGCGTCGAGCAGTCTCTGCAGCTGGCCGCGCATGACGTCTGCGCCGCCGATGTTGGTCAGCAGGGCCTGCTCGCCAAGCAGCACGTGGTACGTGCGCCCTTCCTGGCCGATGTACTGGGCTCTGGCCGTCCGGGCGGCGACGCCGGCCTCGATGTCGTCCGGGATCTCGTGAAAGTCGACGACGAGCCGCAGCATCGCTGCGGCGTACTCCGGGGTCTGGAGGTTCCCCCAGATGATGTCCGGGTGGTAGCCGGCGTAGTTGCGGGTGTTCTTGACCAGGTCCAGAAAGCCCTGCTGCACGGGTCCGGTTCCTGACTGGAGCAAGTCGTCCCAGGCGGCGTTCCGGGAAGAGGAGTTCTGCATGGGGCTGATCGTCGCAGTGCCGGGTGGCTGTTGTCCGGGCATTCAGCCGAACAGCATGCGCGAAGTCAGATCATCAGCCCTTGAGCAGAGCGCTTCGCGCCAAATCCATGACGGCCTGTCGATGGCCAGTGCCGGCCATCCAGCTAGGTTGGAGTGTCCGGCGCCGTGCTGGGCACGGGGCCGGACACTCCTTCTCGAATCAGTGGGCGGTGCTGCTGGAGGTGCTGGCTGGAGCGCAGGTCTTGGGGGCGCTGTCGTGGTGGCCAGCGAGCCACAGCCCGCAGAGGAGACCCACGATCGCGAGCACCTTGTGTCGGTTCTGCTTCCACCACGACGGTGACCCGGCCACCATGAACCGCAGTTGCCCGAATTCCGGATGCTCACTCGGCGGCGCATCCTTGAACAAGCCCATTTCTGGTGAACCTCCTTTCCCCATCAGGAGATTCACGACCATACGCGCCGCTGCGGCTTGATCGCTGGCATTAATATCCGAGAACACCATGCCCACCCCTGCTGTGGCTGCCGTACTCAAGGGCCGGCCAGTGCCCGGGCCGCGCGTGACGATTGGCGCCCCTGTCCAATGTCACCTGCCTGTACCACGACCCCGACGAGCTACACCAGCTGATGGCAACTGGGTCCAGGCCCACTTCCCGTCGTGCCGCACCAGCCTCGCCAAGCCCGGCCCGCTACCGTCGCCGACACCTACGGCCTCCGCCCCGACCAGATCGTCCACATCGGCGACGACTGGGAGTGCGACATCGCCGGCGCCACCACAGCCGGCCTCAACGCGGCATGGATCTCCCGCGACCGAACGGTTCCTGATCGCCCGTCAGCCTTCCTGTCCCAGACCCTGATAGCAAGGGACCTTGAAGCCACCCGGCACATCCGCCACGTGACCACCGTGAGGAACCGTTGAGCCTGTTCACCGGCACCGCCGACTACTACCGCCAATACCGCCCCGGCATCCCCGAGACCGTCGCCACTGTCCTCGACGAGGCCGCCCCCCACCGCACCCCGCGCCACCTGCTGGACATCGGCACCGGCACCGGCCTGGTCGCCGAAGCCCTGCTGACCCGCTTCCAGGACGTCATCGCCATCGACAACGACGCCGAGATGATCGAAACCGCCGAACAGGCCCTACGCCCAGCCCTGCCCGACGGCACCGCCCTCACCCTCGTCCAGAGCGCCGCCGAGGATTTCACTCCGCCGCCCGGCTGGCACGCGGACCTCGTCACGATCTGCCGGGCCTTCCACTGGCTCGATCAGGCCGCCGTCCTCACCCTCCTGGACAACCAGGTCGCCCAGGACGGCGCTGTCGCCATCTTCGGCGACAACAGCTTCTGGGCAGCCGACAGCCCCTGGAAGCAGGACATGCGCGCCATCATCCAGGACTTCCTCGGCGAGAAACGCCGCGCCGGCACCCGCACCTTCCAGCACCACAACCGGCCCTACAGCGAGATCATGGAGGACTCCCCGTTCAGCCAGGTCAGCGAGTTCCGCGTCCCCGTCCAGCGGACCTGGAACACCGCGGGCATCCTCGGCTACCTCTACTCAACGAGCTTCGCCGCACCGCACCTGTTCGGCGACCGGCTGCCCGAGTTCGAGAATCAGGTCAAGGCCGTCCTCGCCAAGCACAGCGACAACGACACCTTCGGCGAGGACAACGAGTTCCTGATCCGCATCGGCCGCCGTCCCCGCCTGTGACCGCGACAGCGCAAGCGGCAGGGGCGCCACCTGACGCGGCTCGCCGGCCCCGACGCCAACACCGCGATCACCTCGGACTCGATCCTGGTCCTGCTCATCGGCGCCCTCGAACAGCACAGCCTCACGTGCCACTGAACACCGACACCGTCGAGTTCGTCGTCGGCAACATCGCGGCGCTGGCCTCGGTGGCCCGATGGTGACTGTCTCGGCAGAGGCCCCGCCCCGTGCCACTGCCGCTTCGTCAAACCCGGAAGGCCCACCCCGGATGTGGGCCGTGACGGTGTCCTCGACCCTCGAACCATGGGATCGATCGTCGTGCTGTTCGAGCTGGCGCAGGGTGAAGCTCTCGGGCCGGACGGGGTCGAGCCGGTGCTGCTAGCCGTTCACGCCGCCGGTTCCGATCCGGACGTGCCCGAGGACCCGCTCCCCCGCACCCTCTGCGGCCGTGAGACCGATCCGATGGAGCACGCCCACTACCGGCCGGCTCGGCCCGGGGAACCTTGGTATCCGCCACAGCTGGGGGACCGTCGCTGTCTGGACTGTGAGGCGGCGCTGCGCCCAGGGTAGAGCGCGTTGCCGGCGTTCACGATCGTGGTCGGCGGTTGGGCTGAGGATGCTTGCTGCGGCCAGAAGGCCACCGGGGCTGTACGGCACCGGGGTTCACGAGTAGGGGTTCCAGCGACCGAAGCGGGCCAGTAGGTGCCGGGTGTCGTCCGCGTTGAGGCCGAGGGCGGCTGCGGCCTGTCCGAGTCGTTCTTCACCGCGAGCATCGTGGGCAGGCCAATACGCAGTCTGGGCCGCGGTCACCTCCAGCTGGCGGGACGCTCGCAGGGCCGCCAGCGGGGAGGTCTTCGCCAGCTTCTCGATCTCCTCCGCCAGTTGGCTCAGCAGGGCGGTGATCGTCTCGGGCAGGGGGATCGTCGACCTTTGCACCTCGGCGGTGTGCGTGTCCCACTCAGTTGCGCAGGCGTCCGCCGCGTCGCCGCCGGCCTCGGCGAGCTCCTGATCTCCGATCTCGTCCCAGTCCAGCTGGTGCTCGGGGCCGGTCCAGCCGCAAGAGCAGACCGCGCGCAGCGCCTGCGCACGCGGGACGAAGCTGAAGCTGCCGTCGTACACGCTCCAGTGTGAGATGGGGGCGTGGGAGTTCCCGCCGCTCATCATGGGGAAGGAGACCGGGCCGGGCGTCGTGCCGTCGGCCAGGAGCACGCCGACCATGCCTTCGTGCGAGGCGCCGAATTCGTCCGTCGTCCACGTCTCCCTCGTAGCCATGGCTCCCCTTCAACGTTTTCCCGACGCGCTCCTCGTCGGCGCGCCGGGAACGACGATCTCGCAGCCGGGTTCCGCGCACCATCGGATTGGAGAAAGTTCCGGAGATCGGCGCAGGTTGTTGGCGGTGGATTGACTAGGAGCGCACTGGGTGCTCTGACGTGCGGGTGGTGTCGATCGGGCGTTCAGGTGTGGTCGGAGGTTGGGAGGATCTTCGGCTCGGGCAAGAGGAGCAGTTGGATGCCCTGGTTCCACATCAGTGATTCGTCGCCTTGGGGGTACAGGTAGCGGGCGCGCTGGTGGGGTGCCCGCCACAGGTGGCGTATGAGGTCGTAGATCTCGTCGCGGTGGAACTGCCACCAGCGTTGGAGAGGATCCGGGTGGAGGGCGGCTTCCCGGGAGTTGTGCCAGATCGAGGTGCCGTCGGCGGCGAGGAGGTGTTCGACAGCGATGTCGATGCGGTCGAGGTCGGTGTCGAGGCTGAGCAGTAGGCCGGCGGCGTGTGGGTGCTGGCGGTGGATCAGGTGGGCGAGGTAGGCGGCGATGTCGGGTGGTGGTAGCTCGATGAGCAGGCTCGGCTCAGCCAGGGGCGGAGTTGCCAGGTTGGCCTTCTCGGGGCTGGTGATTCGTTCGGTACATCCCTGCACGTAGTCGAGGAGGGCGTCGAGCTCCTCCTGCCATGCGGAGCTGTCGTCGGGGCGGGTCCACAGGAGGTGGCGGGCGACTGGTGGTGTCCAGATGCCACCGGCCCAGATGCGTTCGGCGCGGGCGGTGCCGTCCTGGTCGCGGGTGAATTCGATGTATTCGGCTTGGGGATGGCGGCGGCGGGTGTGGTGGGCGAGGTGTTCGAGGGCACCTGCCACGAGGGCGGTTTCTGCTGCGGCGTGGGCTTCGAGCAGCTGGACGAAGTTCTCGGCAGAAGTGGTGTCCGGCTCGGGGCGGCGATCGGGCATCGGTGAGATCAGGCGGTGGTTCATCGGTGGCTCCGGGCTGGTCCTGGGCGGGTGCCGAACAACTGGCCGTCCGGCAGCCGCGGTTCAGTAGTCGGCGGCGCTCTGCCGGTGGGCGAGGTCTTCGATGCGTTCGGTCAGCGCCCGGGCGGCGCGGCTCTGGGACGGGGCGTGTCCGATGGTGTCGGCCAAGTTGATGAAGTCCTTGGCGATCTCGGTCAGGCGCAGCATGGCGTGCGGGTCGTGCGCGGGGATGGTGAGCGTCCAGCCGCTGGCGCCGATGCGGTGGGAGGTGCCGGCGTGGTAGGCGAGCAGCAGTCGGTCGTCGGCCTCGGTGCCGGTGTAGCCGTTGCGGTAGAGGTCGGTGGTGGTGAACCAGTCGCAGAACGCCCCCGGGAGGGTCAGGGTCCAGCGGCGGCTGGAGACGGCATGCTGCTTGGCGAGTTCGGCGTAGGCGGCGGCGTAGCCGAGGTGGCGCTGGGCGGCGGGCTCGTCGCTGGTGAGGTCGCCGAGTGCCCAGGTGTAGCCGCAGGCAGCGTGTTGGTGGTAACGGCGGGCGGATGGCCCGAGGGTGCTGTCGTTGGCCGCTGCGTGGTGGCGGTCTCGGGCGAGCTGGATCCGCGTGATGAGGTTCGGGGCTTGCTGTTCGGGCATGGGGCGGCCTCGGGCTCAGGTGGGGTTCGTTGCGGTGCTGCTTCGCCAGCCTCCCCATCAGAGCCGCCCCGTGGGAACATCAACTCTCTGGCGTTAGATGCTATTTGGCGAGCCACCGTGACCCCGTAGCGTTGCGGCGCGCTCGGGGCGCCTGCTACTGGGGGCAGGTGGGGTCGGGCGCGCTGGCGTGGAGGTGCGGCACTTCCGGCGGTTCGACCTCCAGGATGGTGCCGAGCGCCGCGCCGATGCGTAGGGCGAGGATCTGGCGCCCGTAGGCGTTGGCGAAGCCTCGGCAGATGGCGGCCTTGGTGCCTGCTGGAGCTACTCCGGGCAGGGTGCTGTGGCATGGGATGTGCCCGCCGGCGGCGAGAGCGGCCCGCACCATGTGCCGAACGCGGCCTGGCTGCAGGCGCATGAGGTTGCCGGGACGGAAGATGCAGGTGGTGCACAGGTCGGCCAGGACTCGGACTTCACCGGTGGCGGGGTCGGCGACCTCGGCGGTTGTCTCGTCCTCGTCGTCCTCAACATCGTCGGTGAGGGTGGTTGGCTGCTGGCCGGGCATCGGGCTCCTCTTTCGTAGCGCTGACTTGGGTGTACCGCACGTGGGTTGGTGTGATCGCGTCGGCGGCCAGCGCCGGGTCAGCGGGGCCGGGTGCGCGCGGACGTGCCCTGGGCCCGAGGTGATCAGCTCAATCGCGGGCCGGTGCGGCGAAGCGGATCGGCTTCGCCGCACCGTGGGCGGGCCGCCGCCCGGTGTGGACCGGGCGGCGGCGGTGTCAGCTGGCCGTGGTGGTGCGGCTGGCGCGGTGCTGCAGGAACAGGCCCTTGACGAGGTCGAAGGGGACACTCTGGTTGATGGCGTCGAGCATCATCTGAGCGAATCCGTAGGCGGGTTCGGCTTCGAGGGCGGCATGGAAGGCGACTGCGGCGGTTGCGGTGTCGTCCTGGCCCCATGAGTTGATGCCGAAGAGCGCGATCGGCACGCTGGCCAGGTGGCGGTAGTCGGGAACGCAGCGCTGGGCGAGGTGGCGCCATAGGTTCTGGAGGATGGGCAGTTCGTCGGGCAGGACGTAGCCGTAGGCGGCGTCGCGCACCGGGGCGTAGTGAAGCGTGAGGATCAGCTGCGCGGCCAGGTCGGGGTCGATGTCGGTGGCGGCATCGCCAGCGAGCAGGGATTCGAGCGTGGCGCGGAGGTGCTGGACGGCCTGCTCCTTCACAGCTTCGTGGCCTTGGGCGTGGATTCGGTCGGTCAGGGCCAGCACTGCCGTGTCCAGTGCGGCGTGCTGCTGTTCTGCCTTGGTCCCGTCGATCGGCGCGAGGGTGGCGAGGATGTCTGCTCGCCGGCGCGGGGTCGGCAGGCCCTCGACCACGGCGTATGCAGTGACGGAGCCGGGGTTGTGGGGGCCGCGGATGGGGGTGCCTTCGCGGGTGGGCTCGGTGTCGGTCAGGTAGGACCACCAGTGTGTGGCGGTGGTGTAGAGCAGGTCGGCGATGCGCAGCTCGTGGTCGAGGGCGGCGTTCCTCAGGGCGTGGGCCAGGGGTGCGTGGTGGAGCAGCGAGTCGTAGCCGTAGCCGGGGTCGTTGGGGTCGGCGCAGATGTACAGCGCGACCTGGGAGACGGTGCCGCCGTGGTGGGCGCTGCGCTCCAGCAAGGTGGCGATCAAGTCGGTGGCGAGGAAGGCCCAGTGCGCCTCGTCGGCGGGGATGTCCGTGCGCAGGGTGCCTTGGAGGGCGCCGGTGGTGGTGTTGATGCCGGCGACGATGATGCTGTTGTCCGGGTGGTAGCCGAGCAGGTGCGGGAGAAGTTCGGCGAGTTCGTCGGGGGTGCTCAGGCGCAGGGGGGTGTGCTCGCTCATGTGAAGTCTCCTCAGGTGGGCCCGGGTTCGCGGCCCGGGCCTGGCAGTTGCAACCTTGGGTTGCTTTTCTTGACTCAAGTCTATTTCTTGGGCGGGTGATTGGGCACACCCCGCGCCGGATCCGCTGGCCGCGCGGGCCGGACCGCGACCTCTTCGGTCCAGCCCGCGCGGTGACGGGTTGTTAGCTCTCTGCTGCCAGCCGTTCGGCGCGCTGCTCGCGCACGATCTGCAGGAATGGCTCCGGTCCGTGCCCGTTGTTGATCAGCTGCATCAGGGTGTCGGCCATCGTGTAGTGCGGGTCGCGCTCTTGCGCCTCGTGCAGCACGATGCGGGCCGCCGCCTCGTCCTTGGCGTTCCAGGCGGCGAAGCCGAGCAGTACCAGCGGAGCAGCGGAGTACTCGGCGTACGGGTCGACGCAGCGCCGGGCGAGGTTGCGCCACAGGGCGAGCGCTCGCGGCAGGTGGGCGGGTTCGGCGTACTCCATGGCGATGTCTCGGATGACCGAGCTGCGTAGCGCGAGGAGCAGTTCGGCAGCCTCCCGGTCGTTCAACTCGCCCTGCTCGCTGGGTGCCGTGAACAGGGTGTCGAGGCGGTGGATGGCGCGGTCCAGGAAGTCGCGCTCGCCTTCTGGGCCGTGCTCGCGGAAGCGGATGATGGCCTGGTCGAGGGCGTCGCTGCAGGCGGCGGCGTGCTTGCCGTCCGCCGGAGCGAGGGCGGCGAGCACGCGGGCGCGGTCGAGCGGGACGCGGCTGCCATTGGCGATGGCGGTGACGGTCACTTGTCCAGGCTGGTCCGCGCTGGGGACGGGGTGGCCTTCCTCGTCGTCGAGGCAGGCGGCATCCAGGTAAGACCACCAGCGGCCTCCGCTGATGCACAGCGCCTCGAACAGGTGGAGCCCGAGACGTTCGACGACGGTGGTCGTCACCGCGACGAGAGGCTGGGTGCGGCGCATCGCGTCCGCGGGCCGCTCGCCCGGCTGCAGAGCGGGGACGACGATCAGCATCAGCTGTTCCGGCAGTCGCCCGGCCTTGTCCGGCGCGGTGCCGAGGGTGTCGAGGATCGTGTTGACCACGCCGTACCAGTCACCGGGGTCAGCGGGGATGTCGAGCCGGGCGAGCCGTCCGAGGTGCTTGCCGGACAGGGCGCCGAGGATCAGGCTGTTCTCCGCGTGGAAGCCGAGCAGGAAGGGCAGGGCTTCGACCAGGTCCTGCGGGGAGCGGACGTTGATTGGGTCTTGAGTCGAAGGATTGGTCACGGCGGGGTTCTCCTTGGATGGGGCTCGGGTTCGCGGCCCGGGCCTGGCAGAAGCAACCTTGAGTTGCTTTTCTTAACTTGAGTCTACTTTCAGCCTCGGGGCCCTGGGCACACCTACGGCGCACCAAATGGCCTGGCGCATCGGCGTTGTCGCTGCGTGCAGGCCGGCTGCAGCCTGCCTGTGACTGCCCGGGGCGGGCGGGGCCAGACCCGCCCGCCCCGGACTGCCGTCACTCGGAGCTGGCCGCCCTGCGGGCGGCGCGGGCGGCGCGCTGCTGCTCACGGAAGCTGTGGACGATCGCCTGGCCGCCTTCGGGAAGTCCGACGAGCGTCTGCATCGCCATGATGGACAGCATCATCTGGATCGGCTCGTGGTCGGGTCGCAGCAGCTTGGCGCGCAGCAGGGCGGTGCGGGCCGTCTCAAGGTCCCCGTCCATCCAGCGGGCGTGGGCGAACAGCATCAGTGGTGCGGCGGCGAACTCCTCGAACGGCCCGACGCAGGCGCGGGCGAGCTGGGCCCACAGCTCTTCCGCGCGGCGCAGCTCGGCCGGCTCGACGTAGCCGGTCGCCGCGTCCAACACGTCGCCGTGGAGGACGGCGACGGCCAGTTGGGCGGCGAGGTCGTCGCTGACCTGGTCGATCTCGGGGTGGGCAACCAGCTCCGCCATGGTGCGGTCGAGCAGCGTGATCATGCGCTCGGTGACCTGCTGCTCGGTGCGGTCCGCGAGTTCCTGGTCCAGCTTGTCGGTGGCTGCCCCCATGGCGTCGATCAGCTGGTCGGCTCGGTCCCCGCTGGTCGGGCCTGTCAGCCGCGCCAGGACCTGCTGCTCGCTGCCGCCCTCGCCGCCGGGCCCGGCGTTTGCCTGGGAGCCCGCCGCCGCGTCGTCGTCTTCGGTTGTCTCCTGCCAGGAGTTGCCGCTCCAGTGCAGGCTGCTCACGACGTCGATGCCCCGTCGCCGGCAGGCGCCGGCGAGGTGGCGGGCGAGCAGCGCATGGCGGTCCCGGTCGGCTGTCTCGCCCGCGCCGTCCGGTGCGGGGTGGATGAACAGGGCTGCACCGAGAGCGGGTTCGCTGTTACGCCGGTGCATGTAGTCCATGTGGTCGACCATCTGCTCGGCGAACACCGGCCAGGCCTCCAGGGCGGTCGGCACGGTGGAGCGCACGACGGCGCCGGGCCGGTGGTGCTCGGTCAGGCCGACGACGACCACCCTGCCCTGCTGCGGGGCGGTCTCGAACAGGTCGGGCAGGAGGGCGGCGAGGTCGGCGGGGGTGGGTCGGTTGGTGGGCACGGCTGGTCTCCCGTGGGTGTGGGTCGGGGCCGCGCCGCCCGGACGGGGCGGCGCGGCAGGTGGCTGGTGGGCGGCGGGGCGTGCCCGCCGCCGGGTGGGTCAGGCCGCCAGCAGCAGGGACTTGGCGAGGTCCTTGACCGGGTTCTTCTGGTCGTGCAGCAGGGTGGTCATCGCGAGGTTGGCGCGGTGCTCCTGCTCGGTCAGGGCCTCGGGCACCTTGACGGTGCGGAAGTAGTCGTCGAACTCGATGACGGCCTGCAGGGCGGCCCAGCGGCTGCCCCGGATGTTCTCCTGAGTGGCGGCCTCACGGAACAGGAAGTGCAGGCGGTCGCGCCGTTCCTCGTGGGCCGCGACCAGGTTCTTGCGGGCGCCCTCGCCCGGGGTCTTCCACAGCTGTGTGATCAGCTGGTCGAACTCCTGGTTGGTCATCGGGGTCTGGAGTAGCTCGGTGGCCTCGCGCTCGAAGGCGGCGGCGTAGCGCTCGGTGAAGCCGAGGGTGCGTCGGGCCTCCTCCAGCCGGGAGAGGGCGTCGGCGGTGTGGCGGATCTTCCAGACCCGGTGAGCCTCGGCGACCGCGAGGTCGAGGGTGTTGGTGCACACGGCCCGAATCGGGGTCTCGACCGCGACGGCGGCCGAGCGGCCGTCGTGGCTGTTGGCGAAGAGCGTGTACAGGTTGATCTGGTCGGCTGCGCCCTCGGGGTCGAGGGTGATGCTGGGGGACATGGTGGACATGAAGACGACGCGGCCCCCGTCGAGCGCTCCGGCGGTCTCGTAGGTGACGTGGCCGCCGCCGACCAGTTCGTCCAGGAACGCGAAGGCATCGCGGTTCTGGATGGGGGTCCAGGTCTTGCCGACCAGGCCGCCGACCCAGTCGCCGGTGTCGGAGCGGAAGGTGCCGAAGCGGCCGGGGATCTTCTTGCCCAGCTTGCCGCCGCGCATCGGCAGGATCGGCAGCTTCTCGACCTCCCAGTCGAGCTTGGCCAGGTGCAGTACCTCCTCGCTGGTCTTGGCCTCGTCGGTGACGGTGCCGAGGCCGTGCCAGGCGGGCACGCGGTGGGAGTAGAAGGCGGCCTCGCCGGTGGTGGTGTCGATCGCCCCGTCGGTGGCCCGGCCGGTGATGACGGCACTGTCGCGCATGGGTTTGCTCCTCGTGTCGGTGGTCCGGGTTCGCGGCCCGGACTGGCAACCTTTAGGACTTCCGTCCGCTTTCTTGACTTGAGTCTATTCTCAGGTCGCACTGCTTGGGCACACCCTTCGAGCAGCGAATTTCCCTTCCCGCCTGCCTCCTGATCGGCCGTCGGCAGCGGCCCACCCGCGTAAGGCGAAGGGGCGGCCCCGACCGTGGTGGTCAGGGCCGCCCCTTCCGCGGTTTCGGCGGTCTGCGCCGAGCGGGGCTACGGGGTCCCGGGTGCGTCCTTCAGGCGGCGGTTGCGCAGCTCCAGCCCCGCCTCCTTGGCGTAGCGGCTGATGAGGGCTGGCTCGAGGTTGGCCAAGGTGGCGATCTCGTAAACCTGGTAGGTGCGGTCCGGGTACAGGCCGACTACGGCCTCGCGCCGCATCTCGCGCATCTTCGTCGCCGCCACGTCCACGACAGCCAGGGGCTCGCGCAGGGCGGACAGCACCTCGGCCGGAGAAAGGCCCGCCGCCTCGATCTCCGCCAGCGCCTCGCTCAGCGCGTTCGCGGCAGCCGCCAGCTTGGCGCTCGGCTTCCTGGCGGCCATCGTGCTCCTCGGTGTTGCGGGTCCGGCGCTTCGGGCCGGCTGGCGTGACCTTATGTGTATCAGGCCGCGCGCGGGCGGGGCGAGCAGCGCCGACCCCACCGGGGTGGTCACGGCTGCTCGGCGGCCGGGGCGCAGGCTCCGGGCGGCTCAGGGCGCAGCAGCTGGCCGATCGCGGTGACCTCCAGCTCGATCATCTGCCGGGGCGGCTGTCCCTCCGCGCAGATCTGGTGCTGGACCAGGTCGCCGACGACAACCACGCGGCTGTCGTGGGCAAGAGTGGCGGCGATCGTGCGGGCCAGTCCCCGCCAGGCGACACAGCGGATGAACAGCGGTTCGCTGGCCTTGCGGCTGCGCCCCTTGGTGGCGAGCGGGGGACGCTGCTCCAGGGTGAAGGTGACCTTGTCCACGACGGAGTCGGGCAGCCGGTGCAGCTTGGGGTCGCGGGTGACGCGGCCAATCAGGGTAGTGGTCATGGTGCCGTTCACCCGACCAGTGCGGCCCGCGCGGGCACGGTGTTCAGGCCAGCGGCCAGTTCGTTGAAGCCCAGCAGGTTCATGCGGACCGGCCCGGCTGGGTGTAGGTGCCCTTGGGTGCCTTGCGGATCGCGCTGGCGCCGTGCGGCAGCGCGCGGGTCCCGTCGACCAGGTCCTTGAAGCCCTGGTGGGCGCGGAAGCGCGGCACGGTGCGGTCGGGCACCTGGACGCGGGTACCGGTCTGCGGGTTGCGGGCCTGGCGGGTGCGGCGCTGGACGGGTTCAAAGGCGCCGAATCCGGTGATCGACACGCTTCCTCCGGCGACGACGGTGCGCACGATGGTGTCGAGGACCGCGTCGACGGCGGCGCTGGCTGCGCGCCGGCCGCCGAGGGTGGGGGCGAGTCGGTCGATCAGCTGGTTCTTGTTCATCGGCTGTTTGCTCTCCTCGGTAGGTGGTGGGTGGTCCGGTCCGGGCGCCGGGCGCCGGGAGGCGGCACGGAGCCCGGACCGGAGTTGTGGGGCCTACGCCTGAAGGCGCGGGGCGGGCGCGGGGCTGACGCTCGGGTGCTTGGCGGGCGCGCTGGGGACGGTGCCCGGCGGGCAGTTGGGCTGGAGGGCAGGGACGACGCTGGCCGGGGGTGTGGGGGCGGTGCCCGCCGTGGCGGCGCCGCTGATGGTTCCGAGGGCCAGTCCGGCGAGCAGGGAGCTGACGAGAAGGGCGGGGCTGCGCATGGCGGGCGATTCCTTGTCGGGTCGGGCTGGTGTGGCCCCGCCAGGGCGGGGCCACACCAGCGGGTGGCTCAGCGGCCGGGCGCCGGGATTCCGGACAGCAGGGGCGGCAGGTCGGTCGGGTTCGGCTGGAGGGTGGAGGCGGTGGCCGTCGGCGTGGGCACCGGGCTCGTGGTGGCCGTCGGGGTCGGCGCCGGGGTGATGGTGGTCGGTGCGGGCTGGCAGCCAAGCGGCGGGTTGCCCGCGCTGGAGGTCGCCTCGGGGGTGGTGGGTGCGGGCTGCGCGATCAGGTGGGTGACGGTGACGGTGACCACCGGCGCGGGGCTGGCTTCGGGGACGGTCGGGGCGGCCAGCGGCGAGGGGGTCAGTCCCGGAGCCGGGGCGAGGGGCGCGGCCGGGGCCGCGACTCCGACCGGTGCGGCGGCCGGAGTGGGCTGGACGGGGGTGGGTACGGCCGACAGCGTCGGCTGCGCCGGGAGGGACGGAAGCTGGATGGGGCTGAGGGTGGCGGCCGGGGCCAGCGGGGCGTTCTGGGCGCTGGGGTTGTGGGCCGGGCGGTGGGTGACGGCGGTTCCGGCGAGGAATCCGGCGGCGGCCAGTCCGAGGGCCAGCACGGTGCGCCTGTCGAGGCGCTTGGCGGCCGGGCCGGTGGGCTTGCCGCTCTCGGTGCTGCGGTTCTCGGTGGTGTCGCTCATGAGTGGCTGTCTCCTTGGTCTGCGGGCCGGGGTTCGCTTTCCCCGGCTGGCAGGACCAGCCTCGCACAAAACAGACCTAGGTCAACTAATAAGATGACGGTAATTTTCAGCTCTGAACTGGGCGCTCACCGTGCCCAAAGGAGCTACTCCGCAATCGACTTGGCACGCTGTGGCAGGCCCCCGCACGTGCGAGCGCGCGGCGGCCGAGCTCCTGGCTCGCCCGCCGCGCGCTGGCGTTCGGTCACAGATCACTGCGGCTTCCTCCCGGCAGACGGCACGCCCGGACGGTAAGCCGCACCCGCCCCTAAGGTCGCGCCGTAGCCTGGCCCTCCTGCTCGACCAACACGCCTTCCACGTAGCCGAATCGGCGCACCGCCTCGTAGGTGGTCGCGAGGAACACAGGGACTCGGCCGCCGCCCGCTGCTGGGGCGAGCACCATGGCATACCCCTGCGTCTCCACCAGCACCCACTCCGACGGCTTGTCGCCCATGAAGCCATCCGGCACCGTCGCACCCGGATCGGTGCGCCCCTCACCGGCCCTCCTGGCATGCTGGCGGGCGATGTGCGGGCACAGCCGCAGCGCGGCCTCGGCGCAGTCCACGTGCATCGGCGGGTCGCTAAACGCCCCTGAGGCCGCCGAGTTCGGACCGCCGATGAACGCCACCCGCTCCCCCATCGGCTTCGCGCACACCCCGCACTGCCGCCGAGACGCCAGCTCCAGCGCCCGGCGGCCGTTGATCACTAGGAAGTCCGCGGTGCCGTCCTCGCGTTCGTTGACGGCCGGGATCGGCAGCTTGCGTCGCGGATCCACCGGCCGCTCCGCCAGCCCGGCCGGCAGTGCCTGCTCGCTGTTGGTTTCCATAACCCTCCCTCCTCGCGCCCCGTTCGCGGCGGGGCGCCGGCAACCAGAAGGCCGTCCGGGCCGGGCCCATCCCCGGTTGGGCCCGGCCCGGACGGCCTCCGCCAGCCTCCTGGCCTGCGCCACGGCCGGACAACAGCCGCTCAGCGCACCGGCCGCACCACGCCCTCCGGCGCGTGCCCGTCCCCATCGAGCAGGTCCTGCGAGACCCAGTACGGCTCGACCAGCGCCACGTCCTCGATCGCGCGCCCCGGCCCCTTCCACACCGTCTTCAGGTGGCCGCCGCGCTGGTGGGGGTACTGCCGCCACCCGCTCGCCCCCGTACCGGAGCCCGCCGAGGCGCGCGCCCGGCGGCCCGCCTCCTGAGCCCGGATCCGCGCCAGGCGCAGCCTGGGCCCCAGCCGCCAGCCAACCCGCAGGAACGACTCCGGCTTGTTCCATGCACGCGGACCGCGCTTGGCGCTCTTGCCGCTGCTCGGAGCCGCGAGCTCGATGTCGGCCTTCGAGGAGCACACGTAGGACACCAACCGCAGTACGTCCTCCAGCAGGCCCTGCTGACCGGGCGTCGGATCCTCCCGCCCCGCCTTGCGGGCGATGCGGGCAGCGAGGTCGTACGCCGTGAAGCGGTCCCCGGGCTCCGCCGGAATGCTGCAGTGGATGAACTCCAGCATCGGCAGGCCGTCCGGATCCTCCAGGACCTCGGCCACGGCCATCACGGCGATGGTGCCCATCCGCTTGTCCGACGTGGAGCAGAGCAACGTGCTGTTCCTCACCCGCCCGATGGCGAACAGCCCCAGCAGGCGCCCTGGTGAACCGTCGCTCAGCGCGCACGGCCACGGCTCGGCCAGCACGATCAGCGGGTCCGGGTGGCGCAGCCGGCGGAACACACCGCCATCCATCTTGCCCACCTTGTAGGTGCGCAGCTCCGCGCCCATCTCCGGGTGCACCGCGAGAACCGTCTTGCCCCGGCCCCACAGCCGCCAGGTCGCCGCCATCGTGGTGCTGGCTCGGATCTCCTGCACGGTCAGGCCCGCGTCCCCCACCGCGATGGACGCGCCGCCCTCGATCGCTTCCTGCGGCAGGTGGCCGAGCCCGATCCGCTGCAGCAACGCGTTCGAGGTCTGCGCCTCCCGCACCATCCGCTCAGCGACCTCGGCCGCTGCCCTCCCGATCTGCACGTCCCTGCTGGCCATCGATGCCCTCCCGGCAGCCGGGCCCCTGCGGTCCGGCATGCCGCCACACTCGCCAAGGCGCAGATATCAGGACAACAGGCGTAATCCATAAGTAAGTTGGACGATCAGACCTCTTGGGTATCGACCACTTCCGCGTCGATCACCGCGCCCTGCTGCTCCTCCGCCGCGAACTGCGCCCGGATGTCGGCCAGCCGCGCCGCGAGCCGGCCGATCTGCTCCGGCGGCGCCAGCACCGGCGCCGTTTCCCCAGGGCCCGCCGCCGTCAGCTCGATGCGAGCCTGCGCCGCCCGCCCGAACGTCTCCGGCGCCACGCAGGCGAGCAGGAACTGCGCGGCCCGCCAGTCCGGCTGCGCGAAGTCCCGCTCCGTCTGCACCACCAGCTCGCCCGTCTCCGCGTCCCGCACCGTCCGGGTCCGCTCGCGCACCACATGCCCGCCCTGCGCCGCCTTGCGCACCAGCAGCACCAACTGCGCCTTGCCCTCGCTCCGCGCGCGCATGAACCTGTCGCGGAACTCGCGGAACATCCGCTCACCTGACCGGGCTCGCTCCCCCGACTCCAGCCGCTGCTGCTCCTGCTCCCCGCGCTCCAGCCAGCGGTAGACCGTGGACGCGTGCACGCCGGCCATCGCCGCCGCGTCCCCGAGCGGCACCCCCGCCCGCACAGCGTCGAGCAGCCGCTTCTCCACCTCCGGCTGGAGGGCAGAGCGGCGGCCAGGGCGACGGGATTCCACAGCGGGGACCGTACGACCACCAGCAGCTCAGTGGCGCCCCGAGCCCACCGCGAAGAGGCGCCGAGCCCCAAGTCTCCGACGGCCCCGATTACCCATGCAGAGCCGCCGGCCAGCGGATAGCCTGCCGAACCAGGACAGGCAGTACGGGTGGGGAGCACCATGCTTGAGGACCAGCGAGTCAAGATGCCAACACCGGGTGGCGAGTCGGGCGAGCAGATGCTTCAGGTGATCTTCCGCGAGTTCCTGCGGACCTCGCGATGGCCCGACTTCGGCACGGTCTATCGGCTACTGCGCCGTGAGGATGGAGACGTCGAAGCCGCCCTGGGGGAGCTGTCGGAAGACCTCGTCAAGGGAGCGAGTGCGTTCGGACACCCGCTGCCCGATCCTGGGACTGAACTCCAGCTAACTCTCGTCGGCATGCGCTATTGCGACTGGTCCGGCGTCGTGGAGGAACTGATCTTCGATCTCCTGTGGTACGCCTGCAAAGTCGAAGCGGAGTGGCCGGCCAGCGCCAGCGAACGCCCGGCAATCACCAGCGAGGGCTTCTACAGCGAGAAGTTCGACCACATGGCGAGTCATCGGGCGGAGGTCGAAGGGTTCGTGGAGGCGTTCTCCGTTGCGCTTGGAGACGACGAGGAACGCTCTCACGCCAAGAAGTCGTTCAAGCTGGTGGAGGCCGCGCTGCGCAGTGCCGTGTACCAGGCCGGCGTGCTGCTTCACGGGACGCAGCCAGGCTTCAAGACCATCATGCGGCAGGAGAACGAGCACGCCTGGCGGATCACTGTTGACCACCGTATCCAGGCGTTCCGTGACGTAGGCGACATTCAGGAGTGGTGGGACCGCTCGGTCGCTCTGAAGCGCAAGGAGAAGAGAGCCCTCGGATGTGTGGTGGGTGTAGACGGCACGGTGATGAATCTGAACGTAGCCGATCTCCTCGGCCGGGACTTGTACCAGCCACCAGCCTCGACGGTCGACATCACGACGGCGGCCCCCGCCGAGCAGCTCACCCTGAGCTGCACCCTGCATCCGCTGATCGCCGAGGCATCCGCCGACCGCTTCAGGAAAGGCCTGTGCCTCGACGCAGTTCTGCATGCCCTCAAAGCAGTCGAGTACAGGGTGCAGACCCTTTCGGGCTCATCCAAGATCGGCGAGGACCTGATGGGCTTCGTTCTCGGCTCCATTGCACCCCGACTCACAGTCACCCGCTCGGTCGGAGGCTCGCTACCGAGTGAACAGGCGGGAATGAGGGACCTGTTCAAGGGGGCGATGACGGCACTGCGCAACCCCCGCGCCCACGGCCCCCACCACCCGGATGATCCGGACGAGGCTCAAGAAATGCTGGTCCTGGCGAGCTTCCTCATGCGGCGCCTGGACCTCGCGGAGGCATCTCTGAATACACAGGGAGCAGCCATCGGCACGGCTTCACCCTAGCGCCGGTGCACTCGGTCACCGGCAGCGCTCATGACGGTGCCCTGGACTGGAGCAGCCCAGGGCACCGGAGAGGCCGTCACTCCCAGCCGAGGTTGTCCACGATCTCGTCGTACGCGTACCCCGTGACAGCGCTGAGCACCTGAGGCAGCGCCGCCACAGTCCTCGGCGCTCCGCTGTGCTCGTCCGGGGCAGTGACCGCCTCAGGCTGGCCGAGAGTGGTTTGGCGAGGGCCGTCCGGGGTTTCCCAGATGGCGACCACGAGCGCGCTGTCGGGCAGACCAGCGAGGTGGCTGCGCAGGAGGGCGACGTCTACGGCTGCTTCCGGGCCGTCCTCCTGCGGCAGAGCGATGACCGGCACGCGCCGCCCGGTGTGGTCTCGGATAGTGGCCTGCACGGGCCAGCCGATGGCGATCCGGCGCGGGCCACCGTCCTCCGGTGAGTCGACGTCGGCGACGACCGGTGCCCGGTTGGGCAGCTGGGCCAGGTAAGTGCGCAGCTGGGCGACGCGCTGGGCCTCCTCGGGCAGGTCTGCGGGCAGGGCGAACATCATGGTGGGCGTCTCCTTGGTGTGTCGGCGGCCGGGGTTCGCGGCCCCGGCCTGGCACTGCCATCCTCCCGCGCCGTCGGCCGGGAAGGGCACAACTCCTCTGCGGTTTCAGGAGGATGCGGGTAGCAGCGTGAGCACCTCGGAGCGGGCTACCGGGTCGGT
The DNA here is from genome assembly GCF_020907985.1 of Kitasatospora humi. GTDB lineage: Bacteria > Actinomycetota > Actinomycetes > Streptomycetales > Streptomycetaceae > Kitasatospora > Kitasatospora humi. The sequence continues at coordinate 72,001 of NZ_JAJJPA010000018.1, forward strand.
GTCCAGCAGCCCCGCCAGGTGGGTGGTGACCATCGCAGCCCCGTGGGCACGGGCTCCGCGCAGGGCCATACAGGCGTGCTGGGAGCGGATCAGGCAAGCCGCGCCGTCCACGTCCATGTGCGTGGTGAGAGCGTCGACGACCTGGCGGCCGAGCCGTTCCTGGACCTGCGGTCGGGCCGCGTACTCCTGCGCGAGCCGGGCGAGCTTGGACAGGCCGACGATGCGGGCACCGGGCTTGGGCAGGTAAGCGACGGTCGCCCTGCCGGTGAACGGCAGCACGTGGTGCTCGCACAGGGCGGTGATCGGCACGTCCACCGCGGCGATCAACCCGGGCCGGTCGGCCTCGGGCGGGAAGGTGACGGCCAGGTGCCGCGTCGGGTCCGTATGCACGCCGGCGGTCAGCTCGGCCAGCGCCTTCGCCAGCCGCCGCGGGGTGTCCGCGGTGGACGGGCTGTCGCACGGGATGCCGAGCGCGGCCAGCAGGCCGGAGGCGTGGGTGGCGGCCAGGGCCAGGTCGACGGCGGCCGGTACGGTTTTGGTGGTCATCGGTTGCGTTCTCCAGGCCACAGCAGCACATGCTGCCGCATCGTCAGGTTCCAGTGGCGGTCGATCACCGCGTCAGCCAGAGTGCGGGCGACCTCGATGGTGCGCTCCGGGGTGGTGCCTTCGGGCATCACCCACACCGCGTGCGGCGGGATCCGGAAGCGGTCGACCAGCTCGCCGATCTCCGCCAGGTCGTCGGGGCCAGTGGCGACGAACTTGAACCGGGCCCGGCGCCAGGGGCTGCGGGCCAAGCCGGCGTACTGCTCCAGCGCCTCGGGCACGATGCGGCGCTGTTCCGGGTCGCCGGTGTGGGCCAGCTTCGGGGAGACGTTGAAGGTCAGCCCCGGCACCGCCATGGTCACCGAGGCGGCCACCAGGGTCCCGTTGGTCTCCACTTCGACGCGGCGGAGGGTGTGCCGCAGGACGGCCATCAGGGCGCGCCAGCCGTCGCTGCGCTGGTGCAGCAGCGGCTCGCCGCCGGTCAGCACGACCAGGGCGTGCGGGCTGCTGGCCAGCCACTCGGTCAGCTCGACCACTGGCCTGCGGGTGATCTCCTTGCGCAGGTCGAACCGCTTGCCGTCCCAGCTGTACGGGGTGTCGCACCAGGGGCAGGACAGGTTGCAGGCGCCCAGGCGCAGAAACAGGGCCAGCGCGCCGGAACTCGGCCCTTCTCCCTGGAGGGTGGGGCCGAAGGTCTCCACGACTGGCAGGCTCACCGCTGCCGTCTCGGCGTTCACGGGGCCCTCCAGTGGGCGGCGTTGACCGCGGTCTCGGTCACCGTGACCTGGGCGACCCGGGCGCCGGCGGCGCGGGGCAGGGTGTGCAGGGCTTCGGCGGCGACGCGGGCGAGCAGTTCGGCGACGGCTTCGACACTGGGCCAGGCGAGGCCGGTGGCGTGCTGCTCCTGCTCGGTCGGGTCGGTGGCGCCGAACCGGAACAGCTTGCTGCCCTGTCCGGCGAGAACGGGTGCCAGCGGGTCGGTCGCGCCCAGCATGGCGCCGTGGTCGAGGAAGGTGTCGATCCACTGGCGCAGGGCCCGCTTGAAGGCGCCGAACTCCACGACGGTGCCGGCCGCCAGCTCGGGTGCCTCGACCGTCACTTCGACGTTCCAGCTGTGGCCGTGCAGGTTCTCGCACTTGCTGGCCAGGTGCGGCAGCCGGTGGGCCGTCTCGAAGTTGTGGCGGACTGTCACAGCGTGGTTCACGGCCGCGCCTCCGGCACCGGGCGGACGATGGCGCCGGCTTCGCCGTCCTCACTGACCGACACCTGCTCGACGCGCAGGCCGAGTGCGGCCAGGTGCCCGGCGAGGGAGCGGGCCAGCAGTTCGCAGGAGGCGGCGCCGCACTCGCGGTCGCCAGGCCCCCACCAGGCGCGGATCACGTCCTGCAGGTCGTGGAACTCGAAGGCCCTGTCGTCGTGGTCGACGTGGATGCGGGCCTGGAGGTGGAAGAGGTGGCGGTGGCGGGCGCGCAGGTAGGAGCGGTGCTCGGGCGCGGCCGGCCAGTGGTGGAAGCCGGGGACGCGGACTTCGGTCCACACGATCGCGGTCGAGGTGGTCATGCCGGGGTGTTCTCCTTCGGGTTCAGGGGCGGGTAGGGGCCCTGCTGGAGCAGGTGTTCGCGGGTGGTGCGGGCCAGCGTCCAGACGGTGTTGGTGGCCTCGACGGTCTGCGCGCACATCTGGCAGCAGGCGGTGCGGCCGCGGGTCGGGTGGGCGGGTTGGTCGAGGTCGTAGCTGAAGCCGCGGTTGATGACGCCGACCTTGCGCAGCAGTGCGGAGTCGATCCGCACGTCCGGCCAGCGCAGCGGGCCCAGCCAGGTGGAGGAGTCGCAGGAGTCCGGCGGCAGGGCCATGCACCATTCGTTGACGGTCAGTCCGAGCACGTGGACCCACAGGTCGGGGTAGCGGCGGTGGCGTTCCCACAGGGTGTGCAGCAGCCGCAGCCGGACAGGGGCGGGGGCTTGGACGACGTTGCCGAAGCAGATCCGGTCGTACTGCTCGGCGAGCTCATCGAAGTAGTCCCAGCCGTCCACCAGCGGGTGGTAGACCGGGATCGGTGCCAGGCCGGCGGCCTCCAGGCGGGCGCGGGTGCGGATCTTGTTGTCCCGGCCGCCCTGGTCAAGTTCGATGTAGCCCCACAGCCGGTCGCCGTGGCGGCGGACGAGTTCGACATAGCGGTCGTACAGGTCCTCGAAGCCGTCGATCTGCTCAGGCGCCAGGCGCAGCGCCTCGTCCATGGAGACGCCGGTCTGCCGCTTGTGCTGGTTGGTCAGCCAGAAGATCCCGGAGTCGAGGAGCACCTGGTGGCCGACGTCCAGCAGGGCGACCAGGCGCCGCTCCTGCGCCTCACTGAGCAGATCGTTGGTGGCCAGCAGCGTGTACCGCGGGTAGTGCTCGGAGTCTCCGGCGGCGAAGTAGATGTGACGGTCGGCCGGGTCGAAGGCGCCGCCGCCGGTCTGCTTGCGCTCCGGCACGGGCTGAGGGGCGGTCATCGGTGCTGCGCTCCTTCGGGGCCGAGGGCGAGCTGGCCGAGCAGGTCGTGCAGGCGGGTGGCCGAGTGCTGCCAACAGCGGCCGAGCGCGCCGGCAGCGTCCGCGCACAGCCGGGCGGCGGCCGCGTAGGATCCCTGGTCGCCGTCGGCATAGCGGAACCCATCCGGGAGCGAGCCGATCCTGCGCAGCATCGCCGTCTCGATCCGTTGGTGGTTCCAGCGCAGCGGGGCCAGCCAGGACGAGGAGTCGCAGGAGTCCGGCGGGGCAGCAAGGCACACCTCGGAGGCGGTCAGGCCGAGAGCGTGTATCCACAGGTGTGGATAATTCTGCCGCCGCTCCCACAAGGTGTGCAGAATCCGCAGCCGCACCGGGCCCGGGGCCTGCACGATGTTGCCCACGCAGATCCGGTCGTACTGCGAGGCGAGCTCATCGAAGTAGTCCCAGCCGTCCACCAGCGGGTGGTAGACCGGGATCGGTGCCAGGCCCAGATCCTGGAGGGCTTCGCGCTGGCGGAGCTTGTGCTCCCGGCCGCCCTGGTCCAACTCGATGTAGCCCCACAGCTGGTCCCCGTAGGTGGTGGCCAGGTGCACGTACCGCTCGCGCAGTTGGGCGAAGCCGTCGATCTGCTCGGGGGCGAGGGCCAGCGCCTCGTCCATGGTCACCCCGTGGGTGCGGCTGTGCCGGTTGGTCAGCCAGAAGATGCCCGAGTCGAGCAGCACCCGGTTGCCGGCCTCCAGCAGGGCGTTCAGCCGCTGCTCCTCCGCCTGCCCCATCAGCTCGTTGACGGCGGTCAGCACGTGCGGCCCGGCGTTGTACTCTCCGCCCCCGGCGAGGAAGTAGATCGGCCGCTCACCACGGTCGAACGCTCCGCCGCCGGTGGCGCGCGGCGTGCTCACGCGCTCTCACCGGCCAGGACCGGCTGCTGGCCGGTGATGCGGGCCCACTTGTCGAGCAAGTGCCCGGCCAGGTACCGCTCCGGCTGCACCATCACCAGGCGGCGGCCTTCGGCCCGGTCCGCGAATGGGGCCAGCGGCGTCGGGTACGGCAGGAACAGGGAGTTGTCGACCAGCAGCGGCGCCCATCGCGGCCAGCCGTCGAACACCTCGGCCACGACGAGGCGGTGCTCGCCGAGCTGCCAGACCTGGCCGGGCTCGACCTGGTGCTCGGGCTCGCCGACGGTGACGCCGGCCAGGGCGAGCAGGTCCCCGCGGTTGGGCTGATCAGGCTGGCCTTCGGGTTCTTCCTGCGGTTCGTCCTGCTCCGCGTCGACCAGGCTGCTGCTGGCGCCGACATCGTTCAGGAGCGCGTCCAGCTGGGTGTGGTCGAAGCCGGTGGCGGCGAACAGGTCTGGGTCCACCGCTTCCAGGCCGTTCAGCATGTCGGCGAGCCCTTCGCCGTCCCATCCGCCCTTGGTCGTCAGGTGGTTGGAGGCGATCAGGTATGCCTCGGCGTGCGCGTCGTCCACCGATGCCCAGCCTCGGACGACGGGCACCGTCCAGGTGCCGTCCTCGGCGACGACGACGCCCTCCGGCGCTGGCTTGCCACTACCGTGGCGCCGCTGCAGCGTGTCGTAGCGGCCGTGCCCGGCGACCAGTCGGCCAGTGCGCTCATCGAGCAGGCCAGGCTCGGTGAAGTCGAAGCGGTCAACGGACGCGTCCAGCCCGCCGTCGTCGTGACCCTTGGGGTTGCGTTCGGCGGGCCGGATCTCGTCCAGCGGCATGTACTCGATGTATCGGGGGGCAGCCATGAGCGGGAAACCTAAGTGCCATGGCCCGTAAGGTCGCGCCGACCTCGCCACCCCTTCCTGGCTGCATCGACCGCGACGTGGTCCGACCTCTGCTTGGCCTGAGTGATCGGGATGCGACAGCAAACGGGCATCACCTCGACGAGACCGGCGCCAATCAGGTCCCGATCCGTCTCTGCACCAGTCCACCAAGGCGGACCCACCTGACCTGGTGAAGCGTCAGCGTGGCAGGCTGTACAACAGGTTGGAGACCGCAGTCGGAATTACGTGAGATCTCGACGGGGCAGCACATGGCACGTCAGGTGTGGCAGAGCGAACGGCGCCTCACAGCGATTGGGCGCACCACCCTGTCTGTCCCCGCACGCCAGGCCGTTACCGACCTGCAGATCACCCCCACCACCACCGTCTTGGACTACGGCTGCGGACGGGGTGGGGACGTGCGAGGGCTCGAGGGCATGGCCGTCCCGGCAGTCGGCTGGGATCCGTTCTACCAACCGGACGGGCGGGTGCAACCAGCGGATGTCGTTCTGCTCACCTACGTGCTGAACATCATCGAGGATCCGTCGGAGCGCCGCGCGACCCTGCGGCAGGCATGGGATCTTGCTGGCTCCCTTCTGGTTGTCTCCACGCGCTTGACCTGGGAGAGGACCAAGGTCCGCGGCGACGAGTATGCAGATGGGCTACTCACCAGCCGGAATACCTTCCAGCACCTGTTCAGCCCGAGTGAGCTTCGCGGCTTCGTGCAGGAGGTCACCGGCGTGCGGTGCGTCGCCGCGGCGCCCGGCATCATCTACGCCTTCAAGGACGACTCGTCCCGGCTGGGGTATCTCGCCCGCCGCATTCTGCCGTCTGCGCAGTGGCTCAGCTCGAACGACAGTGCAAGCGCGATCGCTGCCGTCGTGGATCACGCCGAGCGCCGAGGCCGGCTTCCGAGGCTGGAGGAGATGCCTCAGCAGATGGCCGAGATCCTCGGTCATGTGCAACCTCCTGACCTCCAGCGGCTGGTGCGTCGTACCGCTGAACCAGCCAAGGTGGACGCCGGTGCCAGGCGTTCAACCCTGGACACCCTGCTGTTCCTCGCGGTCGAACTCTTCAACGGGCGGGGGCCGTTCAGCAGCCTGCCCCTGTCCGTCCAGCTGGACGTCCGCGCGTTCTTCTCCTCGTACGTGGAGGCCTGCCGCCGCGCCGATCGCTTGCTGCTCAAACTGCGGGACGACGCATACGTGCTCGGAGCGATGCAAGCGTCAGCGGCTGGGAAGGTGACAGGCACCGCGCTGTACGTCCATCGGCGGGCAGTGCTCCGGCTACCGACGGTGCTACGCCTTTATGAGCACTGCGCGGCGGTCGCGGCCGGGCGTCCGGCCGACTGGAGCATCGTAAAGCTGTGCCACCAGGGACGCGCCGCGAGTTGGATGGATTACCCGGACTTCGACCGCGATCCCCACCCCCAGCTGAGCTCCTCGTACAGTGTCGACCTACGAACCTTGGAGCCCGTGTACTCCTCGTACGTTGATGCTCCCGATCGTCCGGTGCTCCACCGCAAGCACGAGTTCCTTGCCCCCGACGACCCCGATGCCGCGAAGTACAGGCGGTTGAGCAGGGCCGAAATGCAGGCCGGTCTCTACGCGAATCCCCACCTGATCGGCACAGCGACAGGCTGGCAGGCTGAGCTCCAACGCTGCGAGCGCGAACTGCGCGGGCACCGTCTTATCCGCCGGCCGGTGGCCTGATGGACAGCCACCGACCTCGTCTACGGCTGCAGCCACGCGACCGCCGCAGCGATCTCCTTCGGATCAAAGTCCTCAACCTGCGAGGGGAACCACGACAGTCGCAGCCCGTTGTGCGCTTGTTCCTCGGGCAAGCCCATCGCGGTGAGCACATGGCTCGGCGTGTAGGAGGCGCTGGTGCACGCAGAACCCGTCGCCACGGCGGCAACATGCTTCAGCCGAACGATCAGGGCCTCGGCGTCCACTCCGTCGAACGACACGTTGAGGATGTGCGGCACCCCCTGCTCGGCGTCGCCGTTCACGTGGAAGCGAGTGGCAGAGAGGGCTTCCAGCAGCCGCTCCCGGAATGCGAGGCTCCCGGCGAGCCAGGACGCGTGCTCTGCGCGGAAGATCTCTTCCGCCTTCGCCAGGCCCATGATCAGCGGCACCGGCAGAGTCCCGGGCCGCAGCTTGCGCTCCTGACCGCCACCGAACATCAGCGGCTGCAGCGGCACCTTCTCCCAGCCGCGCCGGCGCGTCAGGAGGGCCCCGACGCCCTTCGGCGCACCGATCTTGTGGCCGCTAATGCTGATCATGTCGATGGGTGCCGTCAGGTCCTTCGGCAGCTTGCCGAAGCCCTGCGCTGCGTCCACGTGCAGGTACGTCGGTGTCTGGCTCAGCAAGTGGGCGAGTTCAGCAACGGGCTGGATGGCCCCGGTCTCGTTGTTCACGTGCATGAGCGAGACGAGCAGAGTGTCGGGGCGCAGCCGCTCGGCGACAGCCTCCACGCTCACTCGTCCGTGGGAATCTGGCGTGAGGAAGTCGACGTCGAAGCCGCGGGTCTTCAGGTGTTCAAGGGGCTCGATGACGGCCTTGTGCTCGATGGCGGAGCTAATGATGTGGCGCCGACCGGTCTGCTCCCCGTGCGGGGCGAGTCCGAGCAGCGCGATGTTGTTGCTCTCCGTGGCACCACTCGTGAAGATCAACTCTTCTGGGTTGGCTGCCATCTGGGATGCGAGCTGCTCGCGAGCCTGCTGGACGGCTTTCTTCGCGCGCGTACCGAACTCGTGGGTGCGGCTTCCGGCATTGCCGAAGTCCTCTGTCATCCAGTGCATGACCACGTCAGCCACGCGCTGGTCGACTCGAGTAGTCGCCGCAACGTCCAGGTAGTTCACCACAGCCGCCCTCCGCATCCCAGATTTAGGACCATGCCGGACACGAAACTCAAGAGACGTACCCGCGTGAAATCATAGACGTACCTGGGATAAAGTCACGCACGTGGGATCACGTACATCGTCCAAGACGAAGCACTCAACGACATCGACGGGCTTCGAGTACACGTTCCCGGCCATCCGTGGGATCCAGGCTGGTCGGGAGTTCTACGTATCGATGTGCCCGCTACGCCTGATCCCGAAGATGTTCATGTTCGACGAGGAGGGGCTGCCACCTGAGGTGCGCGCCCAGCGCGTCCTCAACAAGGGCCGCCTGCCCGCGCTGACTCGATACCTCCTCGACAACCCGGGCGACTACGTGTTCAGCGCGCTGACCGCGTCGATCGATGGTGACCTGCGCTTCAGCGGCGTCAGCGACGAGGGCGCCGGCATGCGGATCGGTCAGATTCACATCCCGATGGACGCACGGTTCCTGATCAACGACGGCCAGCACCGGCGGGCCGCGATCGAGGTCGCGCTCCAGGAGAACCCCGACCTCGGCGACGAGACGATCGCCGTGGTGTTCTTCCATGACACCGGGCTCGCACGGTGCCAGCAGATGTTCGCCGACCTCAACCGCCACGCAGTGCGCCCATCCCGCTCGATCGGCGTGCTCTACGACCATCGCGACGACCTGGCGCAGCTCACCAAGCTGCTCGCTCTCAAGTCACCCGTCTTCAAGGGATGCGTCGAGATGGAGCAGAGCACCCTGTCGAGCCGGTCACGGCGCCTGTTCACGCTGAGCGCGATCTACTCCGGGACGCAGGCCCTTCTCCAGGGCCTGGAGGTCGACAAGAAGGAAGCCTCCGGCCTCGCACAGGCATACTGGGAGGCTGTCGACCGGACCATCCCCGAGTGGGAGCTGGTGCGAGACCGCTCGCTGTGCGCCCCCGACGTGCGGCGGGATTTCCTCCACTCGCACAGCCTCGCGCTCCACGCGCTGGGCCGCGTGGGCAACTCGCTCCTGCGGGAGTCGACCGACCCAGTCCGGTGGCAGCCAGCTGTGAACCGCCTCAAGGACGTGGACTGGGGTCGGTCGAATGCCGATTGGAGCGGTCGCGCGATCTTGGGCGGACGGGTATCCAAAAGCCACCAGAACCTTGCCTTGACCACCAACTACCTGCGCTTGCGCCTCGGCCTGCCGCTCACCCCCGAGGAGCAGCAGGCCGAAGAGGCGTTCAGCCACCGAGGAGACGCATGAGCACCCCGACGCGTACTGCACCGTTCCAGGGCAGGAAACTCGCGGAGGTCGTCAGTGAACTCACCGACGAGATCCGCGAGCTGTATATCGCGGACGAGGTGCCATGGGTCGTCGGCTACAGCGGTGGCAAGGACTCCACCGCGATCCTGCAGCTGGTGTGGCTCGCCCTGAAGGGGCTGCCGGCGGAGCAGCGGACCAAGCCTGTCCATGTGATCAGCACGGACACCTTGGTCGAGAACCCAATCGTAGCCAGCTGGGTCACACAGTCACTCGAGACCATGAGCGAGGCTGCGGCCAAGCAAGACCTCCCGATCCAGCCCCATCGCCTCACTCCCGTCGTGAAGGACACCTTCTGGGTCAACCTGATCGGCCGCGGCTACCCCGCCCCCCGGCCGAAGTTCCGCTGGTGCACGGAACGACTCAAGATCCGCCCGTCGAACAAGTTCATCCGCGACGTCGTCAAGCGTCATGGTGAAGCGATCCTCGTCCTCGGCATCCGCAAGGCCGAGAGCCAGGCTCGCGCGAAGGCCATGGCCAAGCACGAGAAGCGCCGGGTCCGCGACCGGTTGTCCCCCAACGGCAACCTGCCGAACTCGTTGGTCTACAGCCCCGTCGAGGACTGGACCAACGACGAGGTGTGGATGTTCCTGATGCAGCAGGCCAACCCTTGGGGGCACAACAACAAGGACCTGCTCACCATGTACCAAGGGGCCTCCAGCGACGGGGAGTGCCCGCTGGTCGTGGACAACACCACGCCCTCTTGTGGCGATAGCCGGTTCGGCTGCTGGACTTGCACGCTGGTCGAGCAGGACAAGTCCATGTCCGCGATGATCTCGAACGACGACGAGAAGCTGTGGATGCAGCCCCTTCTCGAGCTCCGCAACAGGCTGGACGTGCCCGACGACAAGCCACTGCGCGACTTCCGCCGGATGAACGGCCAGGTCCAGCTCTTCGGCGACCGGGTCATCCACGGCCCCTACACCCAGGAAGCCCGAGCAGACTGGCTTAAGCAGCTCCTGGAGGCCCAGAACCACGTCCGGACGAACGCGCCGGCACACGTGCAGAACATCGAGCTCATCACGATGGAGGAGCTGCACGAGATCCGGCGCATCTGGGTCTTCGACAAGCACGAGGTCGAGGACATCCTCCCCGGGCTGTACGAGAAGATCACCGGAGAGAAGTTCCCGGGGCGGCCCGTTGACGCGCACCTCGCCCTGGAAGCCGACAACATGGCCATCCTGAAGCAGGTGTGCGATGGCGACGAGCTCCACTACTCCACCCTCCGAGAACTCCTGGCCGTTGAGCGTAACTACCGCAAGATGGGTCGCCGGGCTGGGCTCTACGACAATCTGGCGAAGGCAATCAAGAAGGGATACTACAAGGACGCGCAGGACGCCCTTGATTTCCAACTTGAAAACCTAGGGATCGAACCTTCCACAGAAAACTCCACGGACGCGAGCGAGAAGACCACCAATGCACCTGCGTAAGATCACTCTCCGGGACTTTGGCGCCTACCGCGGAGAGCAGTCTCTGGTCCTCGCCACCAAGAAGAACAAGCCGATCATTTTGATCGGCGGCTTGAATGGCTGCGGAAAGACCACGCTGCTGGAGGCAATCCAGCTTGCACTCTACGGCTCGCGCTCCCAGTCCACCCGGGGCTCTTACCATAAGTACCTCCGGGACAGCATCAACCGTTCCGCCGACCCCAGTGTTGGCGCCTCTGTCACTGTCGAATTCTCTATCATCGCCGACAGCGAGGAGCGGATCTACAAGGTAGAGAGGAAGTGGCGAATCGAGGATGACAAGGTTCGCGAGTTCCTTCAGGTCTATCTCAACGGCAGCAAGAACCCGAACGGGATGTTCAGCCAAGGCTGGACTGACCACGTGGATGAGATTCTTCCGCTGGATGTCGCCTCTCTATTCTTCTTTGATGGCGAGAAGATCGAGGCCCTGGCCGACCCTCAGCGCTCAGCCGACGTCATCAAGTCCGCTGTCCAGTCATTGCTCGGTGTCGATCTAGTTGAGCAGCTGCGGACTGACCTGCGCGTCGTCCAGCGTCGGGCAGAGGAAGAGCGGAACTCCGACAAGCAAGCCTCGGACGTTATCGACAGTATCGAGGCTGAGCTGCAGGCTGCGCAGCAGAGGGTCGACTCAGCCAAGCAGGAAATGGCTTCGCTGAACCCCCAGCTCGAAAAGGCCAAGAACAAACTGAGCGACGCTCAGAAGCGGTTTGAGAAGGAGGGCGGAGCCGTCTTCGAGCGGCACGCCGAGCTCACCGCTCAGAGCAAGCAGCTCCAGAAGCAGCTCCAAGAAGTCGAGCAAGAGTTGCGAACGGCCATCGCAGGCGGCCCGCTCCCCCTTCTGCTCGTGAAGGATCTGCTCTCCACGGTCCGCGAGCACGCCCAGCGCGAGCACACCGCAACGCAGGCAGCAGAGGTTCTGGACGCACTGGAGAAGCGAGACCAGTGGCTGGTCGAGCTGTTGGAGAAGGCAGTGCCGGCCACCGCCGCGTCGGACATCGCACGCGAGTTGGAGTCAGATCGCGACCGCCGGAACCAGGATGCTCTGTCCCCGCGACAGCTCAATCTCCCCCATGACATGCTCGTCCAGCTGAGCTCACTCGACCAGAGCCTGGCCGGGAGCTGGACAGCTGCAAAGAAGCTCGTGAAGCGGGCCAACGACCTGTCTGCTGAGCGCGACACTGTCGATGAGCTCCTTGCGAGTGCCACCTCCGGTAAGAAGGACCGCGGGACAGCCGCAACGGCCATCACGGAGTTGATGGAGAGTCGCGACGAAGCACTGCTGGAGGTCGGAACGCTTGAAGCTCTCATCGCGAAGGCGGCAGAGGCTCAAGAGGAGGCAACGACTCGGCGCGCTGAACTCCAGATCACGCGTGACCGCGCCAAGAGGGAGAACGCCAAGAAAGAGCGCACCTCGAACGAGTTGCAGCGCCTTGAGGACTATACGGAGCGCGCACGAGACACGCTGGCGAGGTACGCGGCGGGGCTCATCGCGGAGAGCATTGACAAGCTTGAGGTAGCCGTCCTTGAGAGTCTTCGTCAGCTCATGCGGAAGTCCGGCCTCATTCGTGACCTGAATATCGACACAGACAAGTACACGCTGAACCTCATCGGCAACGATGGTGAGCCCCTGGACCGCGCTCGACTCTCTGCCGGAGAGCGGCAGCTCCTTGCCGTATCCCTTCTCTGGGGAGTGGCTCGTGTAGCCGGCAACGAACTGCCGAGCGTGATCGATACGCCGCTCGGACGTCTCGACAGCTACCACCGCGAGCACCTGGTGGAGCGGTACTTCCCGCACGCCAACGACCAGGTTCTTCTGCTGTCAACGGACGAGGAGATCGACGAGCAGTTGTACAACCGCCTCAAGAAGTCGATTGCTCATACCTACACCCTTGTCCATGACGACGCTGCACTCACGACCACGGTCCACAAGGGCTACTTCTGGACGACCGGAGTTCCGAATGTCGCTTGATCACATCAAATTGTCACAGACCGGTAAGGACCAGCTGGTCCGTCTCAAGCGCGTGACGGGCATCAAGCACTGGAATGTCCTGTGCCGGTGGGCGTTGATGTTCTCTCTGCAGGACTCATCGACACCACTGGTCCGGGAGATCGTTGCCGACTCCAACGTCACGATGGACTGGAAGACGTTCGCCGGCAGTGAGTACGGCGACATCTACCTCGCCCTGATCAAGGCGCGCTGTCTTCAGGACGGCGAGGAGCCCACCGACGAGGCTGTCTCTCGCACCCTGACGATCCATCTCCACCGTGGCATTGGGTACCTCGCGGGACGCCAGGACCTTGAAAGTGTGCACGACCTGGTCATGACGGTAGCTGCGTGATGTGAGTCTGGCGGGCCCCCAAACCAGCACAGGGGTCCGCCAGACTCTTGGCTCAGTCGAGGACGTCCTTCACCTTGAACAGCAGCCTGTCGGTCAGATTGCCCCACCACTGCCGAAGATCCCCGTAGTGCTCTGCCGGGTCGGGGTGCTGAGCTTCGGCGCGGGCATAGGCAACCAGCAGGAGCGTGATCGCCTCGGCCGCCCTGCGCGCAGTGTCCGCAGCCTGCTGAGTGGTGACCGTTGTCGGATCCTGCTGCGACAACGCTCGCAGCGGGGCGTACATCTCCTTGTAGAAGCGGTGCCGCGAGTTGAGGCGGATAAGCGACTGCCCGTTGACGTGGGTGATCTCGAACATGTTGGTTCCGGGGAAGTCGACCGTCTCGATGACGAACGGCATCTCCTTGACCTTATCCACATAGGCGGCGCGCTCCTCCTCGCTCCGCTTGCCCGCATCGCGGGCCAGCTCGCTGAGCAGATCGAGCTGCTGCTCCTCCGAGACAGTCTCCTTCACCCTGCCCTTCGGCAGGGAACGGTCGGCGTCCGTGAGGGCCTTGTTGATGGGCGCGTGCTCGCCTGACTCCTTCGCTTCCTCGCGCGCCATCTCCCCCCAGATGCTCTGCAGCTCCGCACGGGCGTTGGGGATCCAACGCTCGGCCACGGTGCGGAGCGTCCTCCGAAGCTCGTCCGACGGTTCGGCGCCACGCTTAACGTTGCGCACGCCCATCATGCGGTCCAGCGTCGGATCGAAGTGGACCTCGAATCCGATGTAGCGGTCCGGGGTCTTGATCCCTCCGGGGAACAGCTTCGGTACGATCGTGTAGCTGATTTCGCGGTTCAGCCGCATGAAGCTGATCATGCCTTCGTTGTCGGGGATCCTCAGGTTCTTCGCCAAGCTGTCGCCACCCACGCCGCTGCGTCGGACAACCTCTCGCGGCGCCAGCGTGATCACGACGCGGACCTTGTGGTCTGTGCCGTCGACGGCGACCCACTCGTTGAAGAAGACGTGTCCGGCGAAGTGGTCGTCCGGAAGGTCAGCGTCACGAACAAGGCCCTGCACCCGCGCCACTTCCCGTGTGAGGACGTGATCAGCCCAGGAGCCGGCCCGCAGGAAGGTGGGGTCGTGAGGAAACAGGCGGACTGTGTCAACCTCGATCTTGATCCCGCCGTAGAGGAACTCGCGGAACATGCGGGAGAGTTCCTTCTGCAGTTCAAGTCGTAGGGCATCCGGGGTGCTCTGTCCGCGCCCGTTGGATGCACGGTCGATCTTCGACCACATCAGCAGAGTGCCGGTGCCCTCCGGGAAGCAGGGCTCCAGGTGGGCGGGGAGCGGCTTATCGTCTGGCGGGTAGATGCCGACCTGCTCGCCGCGGTTCTCTGCACTGCGCGCGTCCTGGAGGTCGAACTCCACGTGCCGAATGCGGTCGTCGCCAGCGACCCGGGACCACACGTCAATGCGCTCGCCAACGCTCAGGCCGGCCAACTTGGCCCCGATGCCGAACTTGCCGATGGTCTTGTCGGACATGAAGCGGGTGGAGTAACCGAGCTGCAGGTAGTGCTGCAGAATGTTGTCGTCCATGCCGACGCCGTCATCGATGACGATGACTCGGTCGATGGTCTTCTTGCGGCCTTTGGTGGTCTCCTCCATCAGGATCTGGATCCTGTTGGCGTTCGCCTCGATGCTGTTGTCCACAACCTCACCGATCGCGGTCGACAGCGTGTAGCCGGACTCGCGCAGGCTGGTGAGGGCCTGGCCGCTCAGCATGACCGGGATGACGTCGGATGTCTGCGTCGTGTCAATCACGGGGACTCTCCTCGGAGTTCAGAAGTCTTGTATGCAGGACGTGGCGCCAAGCCGCCGAGTCATCAAGGCAGAAGGGGCACCGGTAGTTGGCGCGTGCCGGCGTGGCCGGGTGGATCTGGTTGGCGATCGGGAACTGCTCCCGACGCAGTCGGTGGTACCAGTACGACTCGAACCAGTAGGCGCCTCGTGGCGTGCGGGCGGGAGCCCAGGTGAAATGCGTTGCGGTGCCCAGCAGTGGATGGCGGATGAGGCGCGTCCGTAGGCAGGCATCGGATCGGCCAATGTAGATGGGCGTTAGTGCAGTTGAGCTAGCGTCGAACAGCATGTAGGCACCGAGCAGACCGGTCGGCAGCAGTTGGCGCAGGACCGCTGCTGTGAACCGGTACGCGAGACGCTGTTCGCCGGCCTCACAGGGACGCCCGAGGGAGCCTTGATCCACAGTGATGCGATCAGGCAGTGGCCACCAGGAGGGTGCGGGCATGTGCTCGGATGCTCTTCCAAGCCCGTTCAACCGTGGCAATCGACACTCCTGCGCGGGCGGCCGTCTCGGCGGCCGTCCAACCGGCCAGAAGCCCTGCCCAGCAGGCCGAGCCATGCCGCCCCAACTGGTATGCATAGGAGTCGAGTTCCCGGATGGTCTCGCCCACGAGAGCGCGCTCCTCGGGGGTGTCGTGCGAAACCAGTTCCGCTACCTCGCTGCCGTCCGCCTGCAGCTGGTAGGCACGCCGGCGGTGGGCGTCCGGGAGGGGAAGTGCTGCGGCCCGCTCGCGGGCGACCATGGCAGCGCGGTCGCGCGTCCGCTTGGCGTCACGAAGCACGTTGCGCAGCAGGAAGTTGGGGCATTCCGCGGCGCGACGCTCGCCGAGCGTCAGGCTGAGCGCGGTGTCGAGGACCTCCAGGCGCTGAACGTCCTGGGCCCCGCGGTCGTGCATGTCGTACAGGCGGCGAAGCACGCTTTGGCGTGCCTCGTTGAGCTGAGGCATCTACTGCCTTTCCGGTACCTGACGGCCGTGCGTCAAGCCCTCTTCGGTTGTGGCCTGCTGTCCCTTTGGCCGGGGCCGCCGTATGGTCGGCCCCGACATCAGCAGGTGGTTCCAGCGTACGAAGCACCACTTGTTGTTCGTGGCGAAGTGCTCTACCTGTTATGGGACTTGATTGTTCCTCTGCCCCTCACTGCTCGTCAGATTCTTCTTGCGACGCTCGTCTCAGGGACTCGGGCACCCCTCTGGCGTCAGGGAAGTGCCCATGCCCACAGAGGTGCTGTGCTCCTCCAACTTGCGACGACTGCCCAGCGCCGGAAGCGGTCCGAGCATCGGCGTCTTCTCAGATCGTGGCGGGCAAACTGATCTTGTTCCGCTGGACGACCTCGCCCGAGTAGTCGCGGTATTCGTGCTCTCCGACCAGACGGGCATCGGCGATGAGGTCCCGAAGCGCTCGCCGCTCCTTGTCAGTCGGCAGGCCCGACACCAGGTGACGGAAGATCTTGACCGCGGTATCCCGCCCCTTGATGCTCATGCGCTGGCCGTTGAAGTCGTACAGGACCCCCCACCACGGGTTCTCGACGGCGTCCAGCTTCAGGCCACCACGGCTGTCGAGCGTGTGGAGCTTGCTGAAGATGTCGTCGAGATGCATGCCTTCAGCGCGAAGCAGTCCCACGGCCTGCGCCATTGCTTGCTGACCCACTGGCCGGAGGAGGAGGTGTCCCTTTCCGCCGCCGCTTCCTCGCTCCACCTCGTGTCCGAAGCGGCGGAACCGCGAGGCGGACTCGCCTCGGCTGATGGCCTGGAACGTAGGCATCTCGTTGATGTAGTCCCAGAGCTGCGCGAAGTCCGACCGGCCCCTTACGAGCTCGGCGTCACTTGGCCGGCGTGCGAGTTCGCGGCCCTTGGCTTCCCAGTCGCTGTAGTGGTTGTCGGCGAGCAGGTAGCCCTTGGCCATCTCCGTCAGGGTCTGGAGCGTGGTGATGTGGGC
Source organism: Kitasatospora humi (assembly GCF_020907985.1). GTDB lineage: Bacteria > Actinomycetota > Actinomycetes > Streptomycetales > Streptomycetaceae > Kitasatospora > Kitasatospora humi. Next base: position 88,532 of record NZ_JAJJPA010000018.1, read on the forward strand.
TGAGCGCTTGGAGATGGTGCTGTTCTTGAAGTTGACAGCGCTCTTGGCGGTCTTGAAGAGGGGGTGTTCCACGGCTACGCGTCGCGCAACGATGGCGAACCCGTTGTCCTCGTCGAGCTGGGCGACCTCGCCGGGGGTCAGCGGCGAGGCCTGCTTGTTCACATGCGTGAAGATGCTCCGCACTCGGCGTTGAGCGTCCTCGCGAGACTCCCCCTTCAGGACCGCGGGGATGATCTCAACTCCCATGCGCTCGGCGCCGAGTTGCTGAAGCTGGGCTTCGTCCAGGTTGTGCTCGGCGACGATGGCGTCGAGGAGGAGGACCTCGTCGCGCTTGACCTTGCCCTCCTTGTCCCGGACGTCCAGCCGGCCGTAGGTGATGAGCTTGAGCGCGGCGTCGATCCCGATGACTCGGTGCTGGCCGTCGAACGCGTACAGGCGGGTCTGCGGGCCGAGTTCGAGCATGCCGACACGGCCGCGCCCGTCGAGGGCACGGAAGGTCGCGGAGGTCTCCTTCGCGCAGCCGTCTTCATCCCACATGTCGCTGTCGGGGTCGTCGACCCACGGCTGGCTGAGGACGACGAGGATCGGCGGGAACTTGTGGTTGTCGCGCTCGATGAGGTACTTGGCGAGCACTGCCTCCCGGGACCAGTCGATCGCTCGCTGCGAGATGGCTTCGATGCTCTCCTCGTCGATCCGCAGCTTGCCCGTCTCCGGGTCGATGCTCTTTTTGAGTAGCGGCATGGTGTTCGCCAGGCTGACCTGGTTGCGGATCCACTCCAGGGAGGCCGAGGCGATGTAGGAGGGGCTTCCTCCCATCTGTGCCACCTCCACGAACAGGGCGTCGTCTCGAGCGATCGAGTCGTCGAGGAAGCGGGCGATCATGTTGATCTGCCGCTCGCGGAGCCCCGTGAGCTCCTCCATCTCTGCGGCGAGGTCGGATGCGGAGCGGGTGTCCATGCGCTCTCCTTGGATATCAGCGGGAATCATGGTGCTTAAGCAGACTGGGCGTGCTGCAGGTAGCGCGTCCGGTTGAAGCGGGGCTGGAGGCGGGCGATCAAGTCCCGCTCCACCCGGTCGAGATCGGCGGGGTCAACCTCTGCGTACCAGAGCTGCCTCTCTCCGGGGCGGTGCAGCCAGTCTCTGAGCTGCCTGTTGGACTCGGTGCGGACCTGGTGGCGGGCCAGTCTTGTCGGCAGGGACAGCGCTTGGCCGATGTATATCCACTGGTGCGCGACGGCCAGACCGTGGAACTCGGCGAGCTCCGAGTAGGCGTAGATGCCGGGCACATCCGGCACCAGCTTGTGCGCGAGCGCAACGGATCGAATGCTCTGCCAGAGCAACTTCTCTGTCCTCACCCCAGGTGACATGCCGTCAGCATGGCATGTCGGAGAGACACTGTGCAAGTATTTAGAAACATGGCATGTGTTGTTGAAGCATCCGGCCATGTACATCTGGACAGATGTCCTGGTCGCAAGACACTCTGTTTATGTTGCCAAACATGACGGCTTGGATCGACTACCCCGGTGAGTAGGTGCCGCGATGACGGTCATCGGGTCGCGTGCGATGGCGCCGGTCGGGGGGCGAACCAGGGGCTAGCGATGGAGGAGTTCTGCCGCCGGCTCTGGCCGCTAGGAGTCCTGGCTGCTTCCCGGCAGCTCGACGCTCGCCTGGTCCTCACGGCGTGGGCGCAGGCGCACCCCGCGCGGGCCCAGGTCACGGAAGGGGTCCCCACGCTCGGCCACCAGCTGGTCATAGAGCGGCGTCGGTTCCTCCCTGGGGGTGTCGATGATGCGGGCAGGCGCTGCAACCGGCAGCGGGGGACGGGCGGTGAACCAGGGACTGGCTGGGATGCTCATGGCCAGGAGTGCCTTTCAAGTCGACTGATCGGCCGGAAGGTTAGGAATCGCCGGACGGTGCGTCCTGGCGGCGGGCACGGCAGCTTTGGACCAGGTCCGGCAAGGACCGGTGCCGCCAGCGGGCCGCCGCGCGGGGTGCACATGGCGTTCTTAGGTGCCCTGCTCGCGGCGGGCCTTGTCGCGCTTGGCCGCGCGGACACGGCGCACCACGGTCCGGCCAGAGACCTTCTTGCGCTTGGTCGGATAGTCCAGCTCGGACAGCGCTGGCCGCTGGTCCGCCGGATAATCCCAGAACTCCTCCAGTTGGAGGGCTCGCGCCACCGGGTCCGGTTCCGGGTCGTTGAGCCGGTCGCTGGTCTTGTCGTACTCGAACTCGCCATAGGAGCCGGCGGGGACGCCCAGCAGCAGTACCTGGGCGAACTCCTGCTGCTTGGCGGCGGCGGACTTGGCCGCGCGATGACGGTCATACTCGGCCAGGGCCCACTCGATGTCGGCGCGGTCCTCGACGAGCGTGAAGGACTCCGGGGAGCGACCAGCCTGCTCCGCCTCGGTCATGTTCCAGCAGTGCACCCGCGCCGGGCAGAAGCGCTTGCAGATCGGATCGGTACTCGGCCCGGACCGGTCCCTGGGCAGCTCCGCGCCGACGTCCAGCGCAGTGGCGATCGCGGTGAGCCGGGCCAGCGCGCGGCGGGCGGTGGCCTCGTCGTAGGGCCGGGCGAACTCCTCATCCACGCCGCTCTTGCGCTCCAGATAGATGATCCGCACCTCGCGGACCGCGTGGCCCACCATCGTCAGGGCGAACCCGTACAGCTGGACTTGGTCCCACTCCGCCTCGGGTGGTCCGTTGTCCCCGACGTTCGCCCACTTCCAGTCCCCGGCCGTCTTGAAGTCGTAGAGGACGCCGGTGATCGGGTCGTACTCATCGAAGTGGCTGGGCCGGTCGAGCCCCGGCAGGATGACGGGCTGCTCGTACAGCCGCCACGGGTACAGGGCGCGGCGGCGAGCGGCGGCGGAGTCGTGAATCAGGGTGCCGGCCATGGCCGCGCGCTTGTCGGCAGGCGCCGGGGTGTAGTCGACGGGCGGCCTCTCCCGGTACTGGATGGCCCGGCGGCATGAGGCGGTGTCGGAGGCGCCGATCGACCAGGTTCCGGCGGGGCGGTTGGTGCGGTTGTGGCCAGTGCGGCGGTGGGTGCGGTCGTAGGTCGCCAGGTCCTGGCCGAGGCCCTGGTGGGCGCCGTCTTGGGCGCGTTCCAGCAGCAGGTCCGCGGGGTCGCGCCGGTAGCGGCGGCAATCGGTGGGCGGGTGGGCACCGGTGTGCTTGGCGCCCCGGTGCTGGTGGCGGGCTGCTCCGCAGCGGCAGTACAGAAGGCGCGGTCCGATCGGGGTGCGGGCGTCCAGTTCGCGGGCACGCTGGATGAGGTCGGTCATGGCAGGTTCCGGAAGGTGTGCAGGGCTCAGCGCCGCGCCGCCCATGAGCGGGGGTGGCGCGGCTGACCGGGCCGGGAGGGTCAGTGCCGGGAGACTGTGGTGAGCCAGGCGTTGACGGCCGGGTTGAGCCGCACCAGCAGCCCACCCGCCGTCAGGTGCTCGGCCGCATCCGGGTGGCGTTGGCGCAGCGCGGTAACGGCGTGGTCGCGCAGCCCGTCGAGCAGCTGCTGCAGGTCCTCGACCGTGGCTTCGCCGATCTTCTTGCCGCTGGACTTGCGCCACCGCTGGGTGAGGGTGGTGACGGTGCTGCCCATGGCGTTGGCGTAGGCACGCAGTTCGGCTCGCAGCTCGTCGGCGCCGGGCGGCTCGTCCCCAGACAGCTGGTCACCGCCGTCCTGCTCGCCGGGCTGGTTCTCTCCGGTAGTGGTGTCCACGAGGCCGCCCTGAATGATGACCGGCTCGGGCACGGTGGCGTTCTCGCGGGCGGTGCGCCGTCGGGCGGCGGCGTCCTCGCGGGCCAGCTCGCGCTGCTCCTGGTCGGCGCGGCCCATCTCGTCGTGCTCGTAGATGCCGGTCAGCTCGCGGGGGAAGCCGATGCGCCATGCCTGCGCCTCGGCGACCTTGCCGATCATGTGAACGCCCATAGTGGGCCACAGGCCCGAGAGCACCTTGTTGCCGGTGCGCTCGCCTTCCCCGGTGTGCGGGTTGTTCGCCCACTCGTCCTTGGTGACGGCGAACTCGCTGAACAGGGCGACGGCTTGGGAGACAGTGCGGTCTCCGGCGATGCTGTAGTGCTCGATGCGGCACATCGCGGCGGCCGGGAGCCCCTTCCCCAGCCACACGTCGACCCAGCGACGGCGGTTGATGCCGTCCTCGCCGATGGTCCACCACGCGGGGTCGTCTTCGGGGCCAGTCCAGAACGGTCCGACGCGACGGATGAACCGGCCGCTGCGCTGCCCGATGTGCCGGAACCCGTCGATACCGGTCTGCGCGGTGTAGTACAGCTCTTCGCGCTTGCCGATCCGGCGCTTGCGCTGGATGTAGTAGATCTCGCGGCGGAACGGATCGAGCCCGGTGCTCTTGCAGATGTGGAAGTAAGCCACCAACTCGTGGGTGGGAGCGTTGGCCAGGCCGATCGAGGCCAACGCTGAGCGCTGCGCCTTCGTCCAAAACCGCTGGGCGCCGGTGATCTCCAGGACCTGGTCCGGGTTCTCGATCATCACCTGGGCGCGGTTGTCGGTCAGCGGGGTGAGCGGCTCGGTGTCAGCAAGCCTATCCTGCTGGGTAGTTGTCACCGTACGGCGCCTTCCTGTCGTCTCCTTGGCGGCACCGGGGTTCGCAGGCCCCGGTGTGGCTGCCTGCGCCCAGCCTCCCGTGCGAACGCGGCTCGTGGGAACACCCACCACGGCATCAATGCGCTGTGAGAGCAAGGAGGTTGGAAAGGAGAGGGCCGCCAGGCCCGCGGGGTGCGAATCCCGCCCGGGTCCTCGCGCTCCCCTGATAAGGAGACAGCCCCGAAGGGTTGGTTGCCGGAGCACGAGGCCGGTTGGCCCGGCGGCCTCATTGTCACTCTACGGGATGGCCGGCGGTAGCCGAAGGCCGTTTACCATCCGGCACGCCGATCCTTGGCGGTGGCGACCTCCATCGCCTTGGCGCCGGTGTGCTGCCACAGCCCGTCGTAGAAAGACTTGGAGGCGACGATCGCCAGCGCCACCGTGGTCAGGGCGGTCTGGGCGTGGGCGATGTCGCCGCGGGCCAGCACGGTGATGATGCCGACAGCCGCGGAGGCCAGCGCACCCACGAGGGTGCGGATCGACTTGGACCAGGTGGGCTGCTGGATCAGGGCGGTCGCCCACGGGGTGACGGCGCCCAGCAGCAGGCCCCATGCCTCGGTGTCGTTGAGGATGCTCACGGGTGGGTTTCTCCTTCACGGGATGCGGGTCGGGGTTGGCGGTCAGAGCGGCCAGGTGGCGATCAAGACGAGGGCGGCGCACGCCAGGTAGGAGCCGGTGGCCTTGTAGCGGGCCAGGATCCGCCAGGTTGGGGCGGCGGGGTCTATCGGCGCGGTGGCCGTTCGTCTCTTGACAGCGCGGCGGGCAGCCCAGTGAGGGTCAGCCCGGTGACGATCAGGCTGGGGTCGGCCGGCGGGCTCCACACCTCGCGCACGATCACGGCGGTGCCGAGCAGGAACAGCACGGCGTCGCGCAGGGTCTTCAGCCCAGTGATCTGGCGCCAACGGGTCCTCCTGCGGTGCGCTCGCCGCGCCGGGGGCGTGTGCTTGTCCGGCCGTTCCACAGGCGAGGACCGTAGACGGGCCGCCCGCTACGGTCGCGTCGAGCCCGCTGCCGGCTTCTCGGCATTCAGGTCGGCGATCTGCTGGTCTCGTTTGGCGAGCAGCGTACGTAGCTGGGCGTTCTCCGCCTTGGCGAGGACGAGTTCGGCCTGGCTGTTGCCCCACGCCTCGGTGAGCTGGGTGCGCAGCAGGCCGATGTAGGTCTCGGCGTCCACGGTGACGGGCTCGGAGTAGCGGTCCATCGGCGATTCTCCTGGCGGTCGGTCAGTTGCTCTCGGACGCGTCGGCCAGGCCGGCAGGCTGGCCGGGGCCGGTGTGGGGTTCGGCGAGGGCGAGTTGGCGGATGAGGTGCTGGACGCCAGCGCGTAGCCGGGCGGCCTCGGCGGTGGTGAGGCGGCGGCGCTCGGCGTGGCCGAGCAGGTGCTGCAGTTGCTCGGGTGTGGGGAGGTGGTTCATTGGCTGCCTTCCTGGTGGGCCTGGTCGCGGGCGGCGAGGGAGGCGTCCCAGGTGCCGCCGGCGGGCTGCTGCGGGAAGACGGCCGCCGGTCCGCTCTGGCCGGTGGCTTCGGCGAGCCGGGCGGCCAGGTCTGCGCGGACCTGCTGGACGGTGGAGTGTTTGGCGGCCACGCCGTGGGCGGTGATGCCGTGTTCGGTGCGCAGTTGGTGCAGCGGGTCGCTGGGGGCTGCGGCCGGGGCGGTGTGGCCAGTGCCGGTCCGGGTGGTGGCGGCCGGCGGGGTGACGACCTTGATGCGGGTGCGCTTGGTGTGCTCGATGCGCAGTTGGTGGGCTCGTCGGGCGTGGGCGCGGCTGGGGGCGTTGAACAGGGTCACCGGTGCCTCGTCGCCGAGGGACAGGCCGTGGATGGCCTGGGTGGAGGCGGCGGTGTGGCCCTTGGCCGCTGCGGGGTCCTGGTCGCGGTGCAGCAGCGGGTCGGGGATGAACGGCTCGTGCAGCACCATGTCGATGATCTGCTCCAGGCCGTCGGGGGTGGTGTGGTCGATGCCGTACTCGGCGGCGCGCCACTCGAGGGCGCTGGTGGGGAAGACGGTGAGGTGGTGGCCTCCGTCGGGGCGCCGCTGGCGGATCTGCCAGCAGTCGGTGTCGCCGACGCGGATGCGGGTGGTGTCGAGGATTTCGTAGGTGTCGAGCACGGGCCCAGTCTCCTTCTCGGGTCAGACGCGGAAGCACCAGAAGCCGAAGGCGCCGTTGGGGCTGGAGGTGCTGAGGGCGACGGTGAAGCCGGTGCTGTTGGTAGAGGTGACCTGCCAGTTGCGGTAGGCGTTGCCATCTCGCAGGGTGATGATTGGGATCATGTCGGTGGCCATGGTGGCGCCGTAGCCCAGGGAGATCGCCTGCCAGTTGCTGCCCTGGAAGTTGCCGGTGAACAGGCCGTAGTTGCTCTCGATGGCGACGTAGTTGTTCCACCGGCCGCGGTAGTTCATCACCTCGGCGTTGATCCACAGCTCGGTGGTGACGCCGCCGTTGCGCCGGCCGAGCCAGGCGCCGTCCTGGTTGACGTACAGGTAGCCGTGGAGCTGGTCAGTCACGTGGTAGAGGCCGGCGCCCCCTGGGGTGACGCCGCAAAGGCCGCCCCAGCGGGCCTGGGTGTCGTTGCGGACGGTCTCCAGGGAGGCGGTGGAGTCGGTCATGTAGAGGCGGTGGGTGGAGGCGAGGCCGTTGGCGGTGAAGGTGCCGGTGTTGAGGCCGACCGCGACGGAGGTACCGGTGCCAACGGCGTTGAGGAAGCCGTAGTTGTTGCCGGTGGTGGGGTAGAAACGGATCTCCGGCAGGCTGGTGTCCGATGGGTTGATGACGATGCGCTGGCCTGCGGCACCGCTGCGCAGCTGGCCGATCAGGCTGACGGAGCCGTCAGCGCCGGCGATCGCCACGGTCTGGGTGCCGTCGGCTTTCCAGGCGCCGATGCCGCCGGAGTTCAGCTCGACGCGGGCCCCGGTGTCAGCAGTCTTGATGCGTGCGGCGATCGTCATGTCGGCCTTGACCGAGCCGACGGTGATCTTGCTGGCGGACACGGTGCCGATGTGGGCGTCCTGGATGGTGGCTTGGGCGATCTTGGCGCCGACGATCGTGGCGTCGGCGATCTGCACGGTGCCGATCACGTTGGCCGGGAACTCCAGCGCTTCGATGGTCAGCATGTCGACCTCGGTGGCGGCGCTGGTGCCGCCGTCGACGTTGACGACCAGGTGCGGGCGCACGAACCGCACGTTGGGGTGGAGGGTCACGGGCTTTTGCGGGTCGGGCTGGGTGGTCCAGAACGGTCCGGCGGCGGGACCGTAGCCCTTGAGAAAGCCGGTCAGGGTCACCCAGCCTGCTCCGGGGGTGAGGACGGTGTCCGAGGCGGCGATGGTGAACGGCTGGTCCACGGTGTTGGCGCCGGCGGTGTTGATGCGAGTGGTGCCGTCAGCGGCGATGCCCGTCACCCCGGCGGAGACCTTGGCGGGGCTGCCGGCGACCTGGCGGACCCGGATCGACATGCGGTAGAGCACCGCGGGGTCGAGCACCAGGTTCTCCGACCACTCCAAGCGGACCATGCGGCTGACGGCCAGGGCCCGGGCTCCGGTGGGCGCGTCGGGCCGGGCCAGGCTGGTCCAGGTGGCGCCGGTGTCGGCAGCGGTCTTCACCCAGCGGGCATCGTCGGAAATGAAGCCGGTGAAGAACGTGGTCTGCAGGCTGGCGCGTTCCACGTCGGCCCACTTGCCGGCGGTGAGGATCTTGTCCGCGAGGTCGGCGCCGATCACCTGGCTGGGGATGGCGGACATCTCTGCGGAGGGGGCGGAGGCGTTGCCGGCTCGATCGAGGGCGACGAACTTGAGGTAGTAGGTGCTGCCGTAGGCCAGCCCGGTCAGCGGTGCCGCGCCAGCGCCCTGCAACCGGTCCAGGGCAGTGGCCGCGTTCGGGGTGAAGCCGGCGGCGGTGGCGGCATGCACCTCCACGGCCGCGAAGTCGGAAGGCATTTCCTCGCCCTGGGCGCCACGCCCGTCCCAGGTGGCGCGGATGCCGCCGATCAGCGGTGCCAGCACGGGTGCGGAGGGCACCGGCGGAGGGGTGGTGTCAGAGGCGAGGATGGTCTGCTCGGACAGCTGCCACGGGGAGGAATTGCCGGAGGCATCGACGGTGCGCACCCGGGCCTGGACGCGCTGCCCGGCGGGCAGTTGGTCGTAGTGGGCGATGGTGCCGTTGACGGCCTGCTCCGCAGACCACTGGGCCGGCTGGCCGCCGATGCTCAGCCCGGGCAGCAGGTAGGAGACGTAGTAGTTGCCGGCGTCGTCGTACACGGTGCCGTCCGCGTTCTGCGTGACCTTGGGCCAGGAGACCGCGAGGGCAGCGTGCTGCTGGCCGTCCGCGTCCAGGTAGGCCCAGGACCCGAGCAGCACCGAGTCCGGGGCCTTGGGTGCCACGGTGTCGTTGCGGTCTCCGAGTGGGGGCAGCGGGGTGCGGGAGGCGGTGGCGGAGCCGTTGGTCAGCGCGTCCAGGGTGCGCTGCAGGCGCAGGCGCTGCTCCACGAACAGGTCGTTGAGCTCCAGGCTGCTGCTGGGCTGGCCGGTGGCGTCGTAGGTAGTGGCGATGGTGCGCACCCGCAGCGGCTCCAACGTGGTGGGGTCGGTGCGGCGCTGGTCGTAGCGGATGTAGTCGCCCACCCGGTAGTCGATGCCGGGCCTGGCCGAGGTGGCGGCGGGGTCCAGCTCGATGGTGAACCCTTCGGAGGCGGCGGTTAGCCCTGCGAGGGTGACACGCCCGAGCTCAGCCAAGGTGGCCGCATCCGTGATGCCGCCACGGCCGTCGAACGCCTCGCGGCGGCCGTAGCGGGCGGCGGCGGTCGGGTTGGCGACCTCCGCGAGGGTGCCGCTGTCGCCGGCGGCCAGCAGGTGGCTGCGCACGGCGCGGCGGGAACGCTGGCGGGGGCCCTTGAGCACGTCGCGGCCGAGGTAGAACACGATGCCGGGGTGGTCGGCGGCGCACACCGTGTCCGGGACGTAGGCGTGCAGCAGGTAGCCGTCCATCCGCACGTCCGCCCACCCGGCACCGGTCATGGCCTGAACGGTCTTCAGCAGGTCGGTGCCGGCGTCGTACTGGGCGGTGTAGGCGGTGGGCCAGGCCCGGCCCGCGCTGTCGGCGGCGGCGGTGAAGTCCCAGCGCAGCTCGGTCAGCGCGCCGCGGGACTGGGCGCGCTGCAGCAGGGTGGCCAGGATCGCGCCGGGGCTGGCGGTGGTGAATGGGAAGTGCGGGTCCAGGCCGTGCACGGTCTGCCCGGGGGTGTGTCCGGCTGGGTAGATCACGGCCCGCTCCAGCAGGGCCAGGGCGCCTCGGCAGCCGACCTGGATCGGGCGGGCCTGTCCGGCGTCGTCGGCCGGGTCGTCGCCGTCGTCTTCCAGCAGGTACCGCTCGGTCTGCTCGGTGCCGTCGAGGACCAGGGCGATGCGCGGGTCGTCCCCGGCGAGCAGCTCGGCGCCGGGGGCGTTGCGCGGGTAGGTGAAGGTCAGGGCCCCGGGCCCGTTGTGCTCGGCTTGGACTTTGACGTCCGCCGGGTAGGGCAGCAGGCCGAGCAGCGGCCCGGTGGGGCTGTAGACGCGCAGGTGGACGGCCACGGTTGGGTCCTTCAGGCCAGGTAGGTGGGGCGGCCGGTGACGGTCAGTCGGGTGCCGGCGGCGGTGTTGGTGCCGTCCAGGCGCACGCTGGGTGGGCTGCCGGGCCGGCCGGGAGCGAGGCGCAGGAAGGCGGGCCCGGTGTTGCTGAGGCGGGCCGCGTCGGGGGTGAAGCCGCCTCCGCCGATCAGCTGCCAGGTGGCGGAGTCGACGGTGAGCCACTGCCCGGCCGGGATCTGCCCGGTGTAGGTGAAGGAGTCGCCGTCGTGGCCGGGGCCGTCGGTGGTGTCGGTGACGGTGGGCGCGGTGATCGGCCCGTCGATGCGGTAGGCGAGGTTGTCCATCGGTGCGGTGGCGTCGGCGAACGCTGTCAGCGCCAGTGCCTGCGGGACGGGCGTGCCGGGCGCGCTGGTGGCGGTGACCGGGGCGGCGGCTTGCCAGTAGCCGGCGGGGACGGTCACCTCGACGCTGACGCGCATACCGGACTGGCCGAGCGGGGTGGGGGCCAGGGCTGAGAGCACTTCGCCCTGGCAGCGGCGGATCTGCCCGGTGGCGGTGTGGCGTTCGAACGTCAGCAGCCGGTGCGGGCGGACCAAGGCGCGCAGCAGGTCCTCCCACGCCTGCTCGACTCCGTCCCAGCCACCGGCGGCCGGGGCCAGCCACATGGCCAGGGTGAACTTGCCGGGACCGTGGTGCTTGGGCCGCCACAGTTCGCCGATCCGGTTCGGCACGGCCGCGTTCGCGCCGACGACGGCCGGGGTGGTATTGAGTCCGGCGCGGTACTCCACGTCCCGGACCAGGCCGTCGGTCAGCTCCCAGCCGTCCACCAGCCAGCGTTCGCGCGCCATCAGGCGCCCTCCTTGTCGAACAGGCCGAACGCGGCCAGGGCGCGCAGCCGGTTGTTGACGGTCTCCCCTGGTGTCTCCGGCGCCGGATTGGTGATGTACTGCACGATCGCTCCGGGTGAGATGACGGTGCCGATGCGGCTGGTGGTCTCGGCGGTGTCCACGCGGCCGCGGGCGGAGTTCAGGGTGGTGACGGCGGCGGCGCCACCCAGGTTGCGAACGGTCTGCGGGGTGAGGACGCCTTCCCCGGGGGAGAGCAGCGCGGGCACGCTGTCGCGGCCGGGGGCGTAGCCGGGAACCACGCCGCCGTCGGCGTAGCCGCGCACGAAGCCGAGTACTCCGTCCACGGCCCGGTTGACCATGCCGCGCAGCAGTTGGCCCCACGCTGTGTCGGGCATCCAGTTGAACAGACCGCGCATCGGGTTGAGGGCCTTGCCAAGGGCGTCGGCGGCCCAGCCGCGCAGCCGGTCGCCGACGAAGTCAACGACGCCGCCCAGGCCGAACGCGGCAACCGGTGCGCCGGCGCCGGCCAGGCGTCCAGCGCGGGCGGCGTCGTTGAGGGCCGTGATGCCGCCTGCGCCGCCGAGCTGGCGCACGGCCTGCGGGATCAGGACCCCTTCCCCGGGGGAGAGCATGGCGGGGACGGTGTCGCGGCCGGGCGCGTAGCCGGGCACCACGCCGCCTCGGGCGAACGCCACGGTGAAGCTGGGCAGTTTGCCGAGGCCGAAGCTGTCGGCGATCCAGTTCCATACCCGGCGGATCCCGCCGTCGTAGACGGTGTTGACGAGGAACCGGATCGGAACGCCGAAGGTGCCGGACAGGGTTGGCCAGATCCAGCGCACGAAGTCGACGAAGCCCTGCAGGGCCGCGCGGGCGCCGTTGACCAGCCCGCCGATGGCGGAGTTGACGGCGTTACGGAACCACTCGCTTCTCTCGTAGGCCGTGATGAGGGCCAGCACGAGGGCGGCCGCCGCGGCGACGATCAGCATGATCGGATTGGCCGACAGCAGGGTCATCGCCCCGCGCACTGCGCCGATCGCGTTGCCCACGGCCATGATCCCGCCCGCGACGCCGGCCATCGTCAGCAGCGCGCCGACGAACGGCCCCATGCCGGGGATCGACAGCAGCACCTGCACCGCGGCGGCGACGGCCTGCATTACGAACAGGAATCCGGACAGGGTGTTGCCCAGGCCGCCGAGTTCGGCGGCGATGCCCACTACCGTGGTCAGCAGGCTGACCAGCTGGCCCCACACCTGCCCGTTGCCGAGCGCCCCGGCGACCTGTTCGACGGCGGGCAGGAAGTCGGTGCGCAGCTTGGCGATCAGCGGCGCCAGCTGCGGGTTGTTGGTGAAGTTGAACCAGGCGGCCCCGACGGCCACCAGCAGCCGGCCCAGCTCCTGGACGACGGGAACGGTGTTGGCGAAGTAGGCGCGCAGCTTGTCCTGCGTGGCTGTCTCGCCGCTGATCTGACGGGCCGTCGCCAGGACCCCGGACAGGGAGTCGAGCAGCTGCTGGCCGGCGGGGGCGGCGGCCCGGCCGATGTTGACCAGGATCAGCGCGCCGTCGCGCAGGATCCCCCACAGCTGGGCGCCGGTGTCGCCGGCCCGTTGGAAGAAGACGGCCAGTTGGCCGCTGTCGCGCTGGGCCTGGAGGAAGGCGGCGCCGAGCTGGATGGCGCGGGCGGTGCCGTCCGACAGCCGCTCCACAAGCGGCGCGGCCGCCACGGTGATGTTCCGCAGCGCGTCGGCTGCCTGCAGCCCGGCACCGGCGAGGGTGCCGATCACGCGCGTGTTGGTGGCCGCGGTCTGCGCCAGGTCGGCCCTCCACGGCCCGGAGGTGACCATCTCGGCGCCGCGCTGAGCGACTTGGCCCAGCACCCGGCCGGTCTGATCCAGGGCGCTGTCGAAGATCGGCAGCAGGACCAGGGACCGGTCGATGGCCGACTGCAGGGGCGGCAGCAGTGCCTCCTGCGCGGTGTCGCGCAGCCCGGTCAGGGCCGGTATGACCGTGCCCTTGAGGAACCGAGCGAACCGCTGCCCGGCCGGAGACAGCTTGTCGAGCGCGGCTTCGGCGGCCCTCGCGGCCGTTCCCTGGCTCTCCAGGGCCTGCTGCTGGTCGCGCAGCGCCCGCGACACCTCCCGCTGGGCATCGGCGATCTGCTCGGCGGAACGTTTCTGCTCACGGGCCGCTTCGCGGATGCTGCGGTCCAGGTCGGCATGCGCGGCCTGCACCTGCCGCACCGCCTCAACACGGGCCTGCGCGGCTTCCTGCTCGGCGTCCTGGACACCGCGTACCGCGTCCTGCTCGGCCTCCTGGGCGCGCAGCAGTTGCTCCTTGGCGGAGCGGACCTGGTCGCTGCCCTCGACACCCTGTTCGTTGGCGCGCCGGGCGTCCTCGGCAAGGCGCTGGTTGCGCACCCGGACGTCTTCGAGCTGGTTGACCGCCTCCTGGTAGGAGATCTGCGCCTCGCGCCGGTCGGTCTCCGAGGCGAACGGCGAGGCGTTGGTCTCGTTAAGACGGCGACGGGCCTCCTCCAGCCCGAGCAGCGCCTTCTGCTCCTCCAGCGGGGCGCGCGCCGCGTCCCGGTTGAGGTCCTCCAGACTGCGCTGGGCCTCCTGCCGAGCCCGATTCAGGTCCTCCTGGGCGCGGGCCGTCGCCTGGTAGGCGCGCGCCAGGGTCGCCTCGGCCAAGCCAACCTGCCGGTCGGCGGCGGCCACCCGCGCGGCCGACTGCTCCTGAACGTCCGCCAGACGCTGGCGGGCCTGCGCTACCTGCTCGGAGCCGCGCAGCGCCTGCTCGTCGGCGTCCTGCTGGACGGTGACCAGGCGCCGCTGCGCGTCCGCGACCCGGTCGGCGGCGGCCTGGCGGGCCTGGGCGGCGGCCGTGCCGGCAGAAGCCGCGGCGGTGTCCTGCTGGCCGAGCGCCTTGACGGCCGCGCCGATGCCGAGGAACGCGGCCAGCACGGTGCCACCGGCCTGGGCAGCGGCACTCATCGCGCCAGGCAGCGCCCCCAGCAAGCCGGCTGCGGGCGCGGCGGCCGAGCCGAGCGCGAACAGCCCGGCCGCGGCCTGGGTCAGCGCCTGGCCGAGGGCCAGCGCACCGGAGGCCATCGCCGGCAGCCGCACAAGGCCGGCCACGGCCGTGCCGAACTCGCCGACGGCCTCGGCCAGACCTCCCCCGCTACCGGAGGAAGGCGGGGTGGGGCCTCGGCCGCCGCCGTCCAGCGGAACCCGAACCGGCCGCTCGGCCCGGGCGCGGAACGCGGCCAGTCGAGTACTGGCGGCGGCCGTGTCCAGGTCGACGCGTACCCGCACCGACAGGCCGGCCATCGCCGACCGCACCTGGGTGCGAAGGCCCCGGGTGTCCAGGTCGAGCCCGAGCCGTACGCGTGCGGTGGCGCTCTGGGCTGCGGCGCGCACCCTCTGCCGCAGGCCCGCGGTGTCCAGGTCGAGGCTGACCTTGATCGTGGCACCGCGCGCCGTTGCCGCCCGGAGCTTGCGGGCCAGCGCGGTGGCGTCCACATCGGCCGCGACCTGCACGCGGGCACGAGCCCGGCGGGCGGCGGCCTCGATCCGCTCGCGCAGCCCGGCCGCGTCCACCTCCAACCGGACCTGCGCCGTCAGGTTGCGGGTGGCGGCCTCCACCCGGCTGCGGGCCTGCCGGGCAAACCCGGCCGCGTCCGCGACGACCTCGACGAGCAGCCGGCCCGCATCGATGTCACCTTCGGCCACCGGCCACCACCTTCCGGGTGGAGCCGCGCAGCACACCGACCGCCCTGCCCATCCCGGCCTCGCTCGCGGCGGGGCGCAGGTGGGCGGGGCGGGGAAGGTCGACGGGCTGCTTGAGGCGGCGCTCGGCCGCCACGACCGAGACGACCTCGACCAGTTGGGCGAGCAGTTCCTGCGTCAGCCCCCATCGGTCGGAGCCGACCTCGCTGGAGTCGCGGCGCAGCAGCGCGTCCGCCGGGAGCCCCCGCATCAGCGTCAGGAGGCGGCGGGTGCCGACGAAGCCGAGCTCACCGGGGCGGAGCCAGACTCCTCGGGCGTCGAGCCCGTAGAACCGCTGGAGGTCGGATTCGAGGTCGTCCCACCGCTCGAAGGCGTCGCGGAGGGCGCGATGAGTTCCCCCAGGCCCGCACCCCCGCCCAGGTACTTCGACCAGGCGTAGCGCACCAGTTCCACGATGTCTGAGTGGCTGGGCCGAGCCGCCATCAGCTGCTCGTAGCCGTCCGCCCCGAGCAGCCGCCGGCCCATCTCCCCCACCGCGGCCACCAGGTCAGCCGGCAGCGTCGGCTCCGAGCCGAGCACGTCGACCACCAGGCCGGCCGCCTCGGCCTGCTGCTCGCCCTTCGACTGGGCGGCCTCCACCAACTTGCGGAGAAGTAGCGGCAGATACGGGATGCCGATCAGCGGCTGCCAAACCTCCAGCGGCAGTTCCGCCGGCAGCACCGCCACCTGCACCCCGCCGAGCACGATCGGTTCCTCTCCGACCGTGTACTCGGCCTTCGCGGCCAGCGCCTTGGCTGCGGCGGCAGCCAGGCGGCGGGCACGCGCGGTGTCCAGGTCGATCCCAGGCATCGGCAACTCCTACCGTCGTTCGGGCGGGTGATCGCCGAAGACCGTAGGAGTTGCCGCCGTTAGCGTCGCGCCGGCCCGTCAGCAGCACACCGCTGATGGCCCCGCCGGGCCAAGCCTCACAGGAGGTTATGGACCAGCCAGGCTGCCAGCGCGGCGCACCCCTGTAAGCGTGGCCGAAAGCCTTCCTGCGCTCGCCACCATCGATGCTTCCTTTACAGGGACATGACGGTGCCCCAGCCAGGGTGCGCGCTCTGGCTGGGGCATCGTGGAAGCGGACCTGGTCCCCAGGGGGCGGGGGACCCGGACCACGTCTCCGACAGTACGGCTGGAACAGCAGTTTGGGCACAGCCAGTTGCCGCCGCTGGCCTGGTCAGGCTGCCGGTGCGAACCCCGGGTCGTCCGTCAGGTCGTACCAGGGGTCACCGGCCGCCCCGCCGATCACCTTCAGCTCCAACGGCAACGTCGACTCCTTGTCGTTGGGGAACTTCTGGCTGACCGAGGCGACCTGTTCGCACAGCGGGATGACGCGTCGGTAGTGCTTGGCGCCGTCGATCAGCTCCACGACCGCGGTGAACTGGGAGCGGCCTCCGACCTTGGGCGGGCTGAACCGGTAGAACGTCTTGCTGTTCTGCGTCACCGAGGTCACCTGCCCGCCGCCGTAGACGGCGACGATGTTGGTGGAGTTCCACTCCTGAAGCTCCACCTTCAGCGAGGCGGCATCCTCCGTCTGGATGGTGCGAGCGGCGTATTGAAGCTGATGGGACTTCACCTCCTCGAACTTCGGCTCGGTGTTCCACTCCAGCGAGCCGGGCTGGAACAGCCCTACCTCCTTCCAGCCGGCCGCCATCGCGGTGACCGGATCGGCGGGGGCTACGGTGCCCGGCACAGCCAGGTACAGGCGCGCCATCTGGGCGACGAACACACTCTCGGCGGGCACGGGCTACTCCTTCACGCGGGCCGGCTCTCACTCTCGCGGGACCGTAAGGTGCGCCGATCCGTAGCGTCGCGCCGGATCCGCCGACCAGCGGCGGCCTGGGCCATCCCGCGCGTGAGCCTGTCGCGCAATTTGCACAACCCCCTTCTACCCGGGCTGCGCGGGGTGAGCGGTGAGCGCCACCAGGCCGAGGTAGCGTCCCTGCCCGGTCGGCTCCGGAAGCCAACCACCGGCCGACAGAGCCTGGACCGCCGTCACCACAGGCTGCCCTGCCGCCGGCGGGCGGCAGGGCAGCTGGTGGAGCGCCTTCACCGCCGTGCTGAACGCCGTGTGCAGCAGTGGCCGGGGCGTCGTGCGGTCCAGCTCCCCCAGCGCTTCGACCTGGAGGTGGAAGGTGCCCAGCCACCTCCAGCCGGGCACCGATCCTCCCGGGATCTGGGCGAGGCGGATCCGAGGGTAGGGCGGGGTGTTGCGAGCTCCCACCCGACCCTGCCCGCCCAACACCGCGGTCAGCTCCTCGTGGGCGGACAGCCAGTTCACTGCCAGCAGTTCGGCGTCCAGCACGGCCGGATCACTCGGCCCGCGCGGGCTCGGCCGGTGCCTTGCCGCCTGCCGCCGCGCGCACCGAAGCCGGCGTCGGCCCCAGTGCACGAGCGACGGAGTTCGGGTCGGAGGGGTCGGCGCCGGCCACGTACCCGGAGGAGATCAGCTGTCGGGCCTCCTGGAGTGGCACGTCGATCACCGTGCCGGGCAGCAGATCGGCGCCATCGCGGTGCAGATGGTGGGCCAGGGTGATCGAGATCGTGTCAGCGGCCATGGTGATGCCCTTCTCGTCGAGGGGTTGGGGAACGAGCTGACCGTAGGGAGGCGGGGCTGGTTGCGTCCCGCTGGGGCAGCGCATCTGCGCGGACCACGGCGCTGAAGCCGCGGTGCGCGTGGCGATCAGCGCTGCCGTGCGGCAACCTGCGAGGCCGCGCCGCTCATGAAGTGCCCTCCCTCGCCATGGCTGTACTCGGCCTCGGCGATGTGCGGGAAGGAGCAGCTGACGGTGGCGCTGGTGCGCGTTCCGCGGGTGGCGGCCTTTCCGCTGCTGATCGCGTCGGCCACGGCCTCTGGGTCTTCGATCAGCGAGCAGCGGCAGTTGGCGGTCTCCTCGACCGGACCGTTCGGGTCGCGCGGTCCGGTCATCGTGGCGTCGCCGACTTGGAAGAGCACGGGGGCAGGGAGGGTCTGACCGTCGAGCTCCTGGTGGTCGGGCCGTGCCTTGCCGTCCTCAACCGTCCGCCAGGTCTTGCCAGCCGGGGCGCGACGCCGGGCTTCGACCGCTACCTCTTCGGCCAGGCGCTCGACCTGGCGGGCAAGCAGCGGGACGAGGCGGGCTGCCAGGTCATCGGGCAGATCGAGTCGCGCCATCAGCGGTGTCCCTCCGGGCAGGTACCGCCGGTGATCCGCGGCCGGGCGCTGGCCCGCACGTACGCGAGCGAGGGATCGGCGGCGTTGCGCAGTTGGTCAGCCGCCAGCACGGTCCACTCGCTTCCGGTGGCGGGCTCCACGATGACGTCCCCGACTAGCAGCACCCCGGCCTGCGGGTCCAGCGACAGGTGCCAGCTGCCGTCCGACTGGGGCAGCGCCCGCCCAGGCCACGGACCGAGCAGCGGCCCGAGCTGGCCGGTCACCTCGTCGCCGTAGGCGTCCAGCCCTGGAGCACCGCGGGTCTTCACTCCGAGAAGCCGGTCCGCAAGTACGACGGCCATCACAGGCCGCCCGTGCCAGGGATGCCGGGAACCATCAGGCCTGGCGGGGCCGGCCTGACCGGGGCCTGGTAGGCGCGGCGCCCGCGCACGCGCCACCGATCGACCGTCGCCAGAGCCGGCGGCGCCAGCAAGGCGGGCGCGTCGGTGCCCGTGTCGTAGGTGACGGACTGGCCCTCCACGGAGGCGGAGGCCACACGGCGCTGTCGTGCCGGGGCATCGGAGAGAAGCGGGTGGGCGCACGCGGTGGCGCGCAGCCACAGGCGGAGGGGGGCGGTATCGGGGTCGGTCCGGGCATCGATGCCGCCGAGGTACTTCACGGTGTAGCTGGACTCCCGGAGCGAGGCCGGTCCCGGATTCGGGTCCAGCGTCGCGGAGAGGACGAGCCGCACGGGAGTGTGCTTGAGCACCCAGCCGCTGCCGCTGGAATCGGGGTGAACACCCAACTCTGTGTACTCGGCTGGGGTCAGTGGTCGGCCGAGATGCGATTCGAGCGCGTCCTGAGCGTCCACAATCGCCGTCTCAACGCGTTGCCGCACCGCGTCGCTGAGCGGCGTGGGGTAGCCGAGGCGAACGGCGACGTCGTCTGGCGTGACGATCAAATCCGTCATCGGGTCTCCTCCGTCGGGCCCCCGCGGATGGGGCCAGCAAGGGGCGACGGTAGAGCTGGACGTTCCTTACGTCTTGGTGTGCCTACCTACTGAGCGTCGCCGGGCGCGGGTTCCGGTTCACGGCAGGTCGCTGTCCTCGATCCAGGACATCGGCCGCTTCGGCGGCGGCCACGGCCACTGCACCTGCCGGGCATCGGTCACCGTCAGCGGGCACGGCTCCTGGAGGAACGCATCGACCAGGACCAGGTCATGCGGTGGCGGCGGGAGGGTGATCAGTCTCGGGGTCCCGCCGGCCCGCTTCTGCTCGTGTGCCAGCCACTGCATCCACCCGTAGATCGCCATCGGGTACAGGTGGCCCTCACTTGCCTCCCGCGCAGGCCCCGTCACCGTCATGACGTCCGCGAAGACGATGTCCCGCTCGGCCAGCGGATTGCGGCGCACCCCTGTCAGGCAGTGGCCTGGCTGGATGACTACCCCCGCCAGTAGGCAACCCGGATGATGGATCATCAGGTCGCCGAGTACTACCTGGGGGTCGCGGCCGGCGGCGTGGGTGACGACGACGGAGGCGTTCTCCGCGGTGGCCTGGGCATCTGGGGAGGTGCCCCACCACAGCGCCTCCGGGGTGCCGTGCGGCGGCGGCGCGACGCCTATCAGCGTCAGCCCGAAGTAGCTGCTGGACAGGCGGGCGTGCTCGCGCGGTACCAAGCCCGTGGAGTAGCGGGCCAGCTGCAGGTGCAGCGGACCCGCGACGGGCAGCACCGGCTGCACCTCGCACCAGGCCGCCTCGATCAGCACGAGTGCGTTCCCTCGCGTCCTGCGCCCGGGGAGGCGCCGCTGCGCGCGAGCGCTGAGACGTGGCCGCCTGGTGTGGTCAGCATGGGATCACCCGGGCTGGGCCGATGCTGACCTTTGCGCGCGTGCCGCCCGGGCTGACCAGCTCGATCGCGCCAGCCGGAGGCAAGGCCAGCTCCAGCGGTCCGGATACCTGGGCCTGGCGCCTGCGGGCGCAGTCCCAGTACATCCACGCGAACAACGCTGCTGCGGCCCACTGCGGCGGCGCTTCACCGCGCAGCTCGACCTCAAGGTGGTCTCGCTCGGGATCGAAGTCGCCGGCGTCGGGGCGGCGGCGGGCACGGGTGATCAGGACTCGGCAGCCGGAGGAGGTCGGCTGGGCCAGCGCGCCGGCGTTCGGGAACCGGTGGAGGGCCGGGCTGATCCAGCTGTCGTCGGACGCGGACTCCGCTCCTGCGAGTGCGACGACATCGGCCAGCTGCCGCGCCTGGTCGGCCGTCGAATCGGCGGAGGCGACCACCGTGGTCAGCACACTGGCCGCCGGGTCCCACTCCTGACCCTTGGGCTCAGGGTCGGGCAGCACCTGAAGGCGCACCAGCGGCGGAGCCTTGGTTCCCGGGTCCACCACGGCGGCCGTGACCTTCATCAGCCCGACCGCCGCAACGAGCTGCCTTACCTCCGGCAGCACGTCGATCTGGTACCCACCGCTGTCGGTGTGGACCTGTGCGCCGGGCGTCGATCCCGTCGCGAGGTGACGCACCAGAGTCTTCGCCACCAGGACCAGTTCGGTGAAGTTGTAGGGCAGCGGCCCGCTGCGGACCAGCGGATCGGTGGGCCGGCCATCCTCCCAGCGGCCGGCGGCCAAGTCAGCCGTCCCGCTGTCGGGGTTGCGCGGACTGGTGAGGCCGATCCACCAGCCTCCGGTGTCCTGCACGATCCGGGCCTGGAAGGCGCCGAAGGACTGCACGCGGACCTCGCCGGCCCATCCGGCCTGCGCGGCGACCTCAGTGGCCACCTCGTACGCGTTGTCCACGAGCCCTCCCCTCCTGAGCTGTTCGGCACCCTACCGGCCCTGGACCCGGTTGTCGGGGAGAACACCGAAGCTACCGCGAACCGGCGGGGCGGCCATCAAAGAGTTCGACCGGGCCTGCGCCGATCGCTCGGGCAGTCAGGCAGGCGCGCACGCGTGCTGCCGAGCGGGGAGCCAGCAGAGTCTCGGCTTCGGGGAGCGTGCACATCCGCCACTCGGCCAACTCGCTACGCTGCAGCCGGATCCTGGCGAGGTCGTCGGCGCTCACGGTGCCGCCGTCGAAGATGTAGGCGAGCCGGGCCGGGCCGCCGCCCGCCGGGTTGGACCAGTCCAAGGCCAAAAGTTGGCCCGGCGTGCGGTCCCAGCCCAGTTCCTCGGCGATCTCGCGGCGCGCGGCCTGCCGGGGCATCTCGATAGCGGGCTCCACCTTGCCGCCGGCCAACAGCCAGTGGTCCGGGTCGGGGCCAGCCGATCGCGCCAGCAAGACCCGGCCGTGCGGGTCGGTGAAGAGCTGGCGAGCGGAGGCGATGATCCTGGGCCGGGTCGCGGCGTAGGTGGCCGGGTCCAGCAGCAGTTCCGTCCGTCGGCCTGAGTCTGTGACCAGCGCTTGAGCCTGCTGCTGACCGCCGGGCGGCCGGCCTGCATCGCCGTGGGAGGGCAGGTCGGCGGTCACACCTACGGGCCAGCTGTCCTCCAACTCGACCGCCAGCCCGGCTGAGCCGACGGCCAAGCAGGCCGCGACCCCCCGTGACAACTGCTCGGGCAGAGCTGCCCTGACCTGGCCGGGGTCGAGCAGGCCGTAACCGGTGATCTCCGCTTCCTGGAGCCGGATGGCCGACAGCTGCTCGCCGGTCACCGGGGCCGCCCAGTACAGGAAGGCGGCGACGGGTGGCCGTCCGCTGCACAGAGCCCAGTCGATGCCAGCCAGACCCGTCAGCTCAACGGTGATGCCGAGCTCTTCGCGGACCTCGCGCACCGCTGCCTGCCTGGGGTTCTCGCCGCGCTCGATCCCACCGCCGGGCAGCGAGATCGGCCGATCGGGGTTGTAGCCGTTCCGCACCAGCAGCAACCGGCCTTCTGCGGTGGGCAGCAGAACTCCAGATGCCGCCCACAGGCCGTAGCGTCCTGCATCGGCGACGCCGAGCACGGCGTCCGACTGCCCGCCCGGGCGGATCACCGCTGCTCCTCGGTGGAGACGGCATCCGCCAGCGCGTAAAGGTCCAGCTCCGCGACCACGGGGCAGTGATCGGAGGCCGCGAGCGACTGTGCGGTGCGCACGATCCGGTGCTCGCGCAGTGCTGGGGCCAGGCTCCGGGTAACGCGCGCGTGGTCGATCCGGCGCTCGCCCCAGATGTCCGGGTCGCCGTTCTCGTCGGTCCAGTGGCCGGCCGAGGGCTGCCACGGCGCGTCCAGGACGGCAGCGGCGTCCAGCAGGCCGCCGCGGCGCAGGACTTCGCCGGCGCGACGGTCGGCGACTGGAGGGTCGTCCGGGTTGTCCCGCCACAGGATTTGGTACTCCAGCCACTCATGATCCTGCTCGGTGTAAGGGTCGGCGTCATAGTAGGCGCCGTCCAGGCGGCGGTCGGCGGAGATCGAGTTGGAGTCCGATCCGACCACGCCCAGAACACCGCTTCGGAACGCCGAGTGGACGCGCCGGGCCTCGTTATAGCGGAAGTCCCCTCGGAACGGGTCGCCATGGTAGGAGGCGAACTTGACCGGCCCGTGGCCCCCGACATCGAGCAGGACGGTGGCCATCGAGTGCCAGAAGTCCACCCCGCCGTCGTAGCCGCGCCAGCCGCCGCGCACGGGTTCGATTCCCGGCCGCCACAGCACCGCCGTGTGGAAGGTGTGGGTGCTGGACGCAAGGGAGAGAGTGGGCGCACTGTCGTCGTGGGGCCGGACCGCCAAACAGTCCAAACCGGTGTCGTCCGCCAGCCGCCACAGCACGGTTGCGGCGGCTTCGGCTGTCCGCCCGATGAGCTCCTGAACGGCCAGGACATCGGGGTCGAGGTCGCGGATCACCTGGACGAGCAGGTCGTAGCGATCCTGCTCCTGACGGGTCTTCACCGATCCGAGGTTGAAGAGGTTGTAGCTCGCAAAGCGCATGGGGTGATCCTCCGTGGTCGGCCGGTCTCGTCCGTCCGACGGCCGAGCCGAGTATTCGCAGGGGCAGGTCCGATGGGGGTCAGGTGCAGAGAGCGCTGTCCATGGCGTCGAGCAGGTCCAGCAGTGGCCACTCGTCGCCGGTCAGTTCCGATGAGCAGGCGGTGCAGCACGTGAGTGTGGAACCGGATGGAAACGGTGACGGCCGATGGGGGCTGGGATGCGGCGGCCAGCCGACGAGCCCGGGCATCCCACGCGGTGCCGCCGTGGCAGTGGTGGTTGGCGCCGGCATCGCAGTCCCGAATCACCGAGCCTGCATCCGGGAAAGCCGGTCGGCCAGGAGGAGCCCTGCGACGCTGCCGGCTTCGCGGATGGCTCCGGTGGTGACCAGGTCCACGGCGCCCGACAAGGGTTCCCAGTGCACGCTCATCCCAGCCTCGGTCGGGTCCCGGTGTAGCTGGCCGGGCTCCAGGGCCGTGGCCAGCATGAGGTGGGTGACGGCGCGGGTGGAGACGGGCAGCGGATCGATCGCACCGATCTTCCGTACCCGGCCGGCGCGCCAGCCGCTCTCCTCCTCCAGTTCCCGCACCGCGGCCGCCTCGATGGCCTCGCCCGGTTCGATGCCGCCGCCGGGCAGGTGGACCACGCGCCGGCCTTGGAGGTAGAAGTCGTCCTCCACGAGGGCGATCTCCCCCAGTGCGTTGATGGCGATGACCCTGACCGCGTCCCTGACATCGATGTACTCGTAGGTCCCCGGCTCGCCGTCGGGCCGCACGACCTGGTCACGGTGCAGCGTCAGCCGACCTCGGTGCAGGATTTCGCTGCCGAGCGTCCGCCAGCCGGCGCTCGCCTCGGTGCGGGCGGCCTGCTCCAGTGCCGCGTAGGCGCTGTGCAGCACCGGGAAGGTCGCCTCGAAGGCCTGCACCAGGTCGGGGTAGAGCGGCCAGGTGAAGTCCGATCCGCCCACCGCGTGCGTCGTCGGCTGTCCGGCCTTCCACTGCTCAAACTGCTCCGCCAGGGCCAGGACGGGGGCGAGTTGTTCGAGGGCCCCGGTGACGGTGCGGGCCAGCAGCGCGGGCGGCCCGGCGACGGACACCGCCGTCAGCTGCTCGGTGAGCGTCCGCGCGTCGTGAAGGATCTGCCCCGGAGCCTCGGCCGCCTCGGTCCGGGGTGCGATCGGCGAGCGGGTCGCCATCTCGACGCACGCCGACCACGCCGCCTGCCGCAGCGCATCACTGGTCCAACTCATCTGCTCCCCCTCGTCGGTGTCTTCGGTGACGGTGATTCCCGAGGCTAGCCGCAGCCCAACACCCGGACGGGGCAGCGACCGGCTTCGCGGCGGCCTGGCCCTGCCGCGGGCCTGATCAGTCCGGCGCGATCACGTGCCCTGGGGATCCCCTGCGGCGGGACCGGGCAGGGCGATGGTCGCCACCGGCTGCCACGAGAGCTCCCAGGCGCTGGCGCCGTTCGCGCGGGGGCGCTGCTGGAACTGCACGTCGAGCAGGTGCAGGTCGGTGAATCGCACGACGGCGTGGCTGGGGGAGATCTGCCGCAGGGCGGTCTGTAGCGCGTCGGAGGACCCTTCCGCCCAGGAGTAGCCGAGCGAGACGTGCAGTCGGCCGCCGTCGTGGAGCAACGCGCCGGGCCCGCGCACCGAGCGGATCGCCTCGCGCACACGCTCCCGCAGCGCGAGCAGACCTTCGTCGGGCGCCACGTCCAGGAGCGCACCGGTTCGGTTGGCGATCGGAGACCCGAGCGTGACCTGTACCGGCCCGATGGAGGCCACGTGCTCGCGCAGAGCGGCGACGAGAGCGCCCCGCTCCTCGGCGCTGATCTTGTCGGCGGTGGTGTCGGCGACCATCTCGATCGTGCAGTGCAGCGTGTCGTCGCCCATCACGGTGATCGGGAAGGGGCGCATTGCGTCGCGGCAAGCGCCGACCAGCCGGGCCAACGCGGGCTCGTGCTCCAGCTGCGGGCATGCGTAGACGTGCAGGACGCTAGCACCGTCGATCCACGGCGTGCCTTGGTACTGGGGAATGAACCGCTCCATGCTCAACCTCTTCCTCGTGCGGATGCGGGTGCGGGGGCCTGGGTCGTCCGGAGGCACGGGCCCCGCCGTGGTCAGAGCTGCCCGAGGAACAGCTCGTGGACGCGGTCGACGGTGTAGCGGACCGGGTCGGGGTGCTGGCGCTCCCAGGCCAGCCACACACTCGAAACGGTGGCACTGGCACGGATGCCCGGCCGGATGGCCCGGCCGAGCTCGGAGGCCAGACGATCGGAGCGGGCAGCCAGCTCGGGGGTGTCGGTGTCCTGAACGCCGTAGCCGCAGGTCATGTGACACCAGTAGTGCTCCTCGGCGGGCGGCAGTTGCAGCCCGGCAGCGGTGAGGCCGGCGCGCACCCGCCGGTACAGCTCGGCCGGCTGCTGCTCGGGCCAGATTTCCACGATCCCCGCGGAGCCGGACGCGCGGGCCGGGCCGATCTCGACGCTGAACGGCCGCAAGTCAGCGAGCTCTCGCTGCACCGCGACGGCCGCCTCCTTGAGCATGCCGTCGTCCACCCGCTGCCCGTCCGCGGTCTGCGGGTGGATCTTCTGGACCGTCATGTGCAGGTCGCCGGGGTCCACCGTGGAGATCACGTCCGGGTAGCGAGCGGTGATCTCCCGAAACCGGGCGAAGTAGCCGAGCACGTCGGGCTGGTCCTGTGGCAGCCACAGGACGTGCGGGCGCACCCAGTCCTCGTCGGGCCCGCCGAAACTGCCCCAGAGACGGGATGGGTTCATGAACTGGCGCATCGGGATCCCTCGGTGGGTCTTGCAGTCGGGTCGGTCGGCACCGGGACAGGCGGGATGCCATGTCACGGCGGCAGGCGGTGCGGATCGCGCGCCAATGGGAGGCTGCGCCTTGTCCTTTCTCCTGGCAGATGGTCGAGTTCAGGACGTGGTGACGCCCGCGGCATTGGTGCGGGTGCTCTGGTGGGGCACGTCGGTCTGGTACTGCTCGGCCTGGAGCAGATACATCTGCCGGTACGTCGTGTCGGGCTGGCTGGACATCAGGTCCTGGTGGGTGCCGTGCTCGATGAGTTTGCCCCGGTCGAGGACGTAGATCCGGTCGGCCTTCGCGGTGGCGGCTAGGCGGTGGGTGATCAGCACGACGGTGACGCCGAGCTCGGTGAGCGCGCGAATCCGGCCGAACGCGGCGACTTCGGCGTTGGGGTCGAGGGCGGAGGTCGGCTCGTCCACAATCACCAGTTGCGGCATCCGCCCGTCGGGGCCGGGGGTGGTCAGCCGCAGGTGGGTGCGGGCTTCGGCAACGCGCTGCCACTGGCCGCCGGAGAGGGAGACGCCGCGCTCGAAGCTCTTGCCGAGCATGGTGGACCAGCCGCGCGGTAGCTCCGCGATCACCTCGTCCAGGCCCGCGTGCCGGGCGGAGGCGTCCAACTGGTGCTGCTCCAGGTGGACTTCGGGCCTCCCCAGGAGCAAGTTCGCGCGCAGGGTGAGCGTGTAGCGCTGGAAGTTCTGGGCGAGCAGACACACGGAGGCGAACAGCTGGTCGCGGTCGGCAGCGCCGGCATCGGTGCCGTCCCACAGGATCCGGCCCCGGGTCGGCTGGTAGACGCCGGCGAGCAGGTGCGCGAGCGTGGACTTACCGGAGCCGTTCGCGCCGACCAGGGCGACGACCTCGCCGCGCGGCAGGACGAGGGAGACGTCGTCGAGGGCGGGCTCGTCCCGGCCGGTGTAGGTGTAGCTCAGGTTCTCCACGCGGATCTCGCCGACCCGCTCGGGC
Organism: Kitasatospora humi; assembly: GCF_020907985.1. Taxonomy (GTDB): domain Bacteria; phylum Actinomycetota; class Actinomycetes; order Streptomycetales; family Streptomycetaceae; genus Kitasatospora; species Kitasatospora humi. Next base: position 115,137 of record NZ_JAJJPA010000018.1, read on the forward strand.
AGCGGCACACCGCCGGCGGGGATGGCACGGCGCTCGCCCTCGCACTGCAGGTCGGCCAGGTCACGCACGAAGAGCGCCTGCTCGTAGAGCTGGTTGATCTGGGTGACGAGACCGCTGATGCTCGCGGCGCCGGAGCGGATCGCCACCACCGCCGTACCGGCCACTGCCAGGGCCATGCTGCCGCTGACGACCAGCCAGCCCAGCAGCACGAACGCCCCTGCAGAGGCCAGTCCGGAGAGCGCGGCCGCCGCGAGGTCGGTACGGGCCTTCGCCCCGGCGAGGCGGGCCTGCTCCTGCTCGGCGGCCAGCGACATCTGCTCGTAGTGGTGCAGGATGAACGCGCCGGCTGCGTGCACCCGCAGCTCGGCCGCCGACCAGGGGTGGATCAGCATGTCCGCCAGCGCGGTGCTGGCCCGGGAGTGCTGCAGCCACGCCCGGGTGGAGGCGTAGCGGCGCCGTGCGGTGCGTACCGCGCCCCAGCCGCGCGGGGCGCAGATCAGCAGCAGCATCGGCAGCAGCACGGGATGCAGGACGGTCAGCACGCCGGCGGCGGAGGCCAGGGAGAAGCTGGCGGAGAGCACTGCGGTGGCCTGGCCGACCAGGCGTTGGATCGACAGGGCGCCCCAGCGGGCGGCATCGACCTGGGCCAGGAACTCGGGGTCCTCGATGGCCTCCTGCTCGGAGCGGACCACCGCCTCGAGGAAGCTACTCGTTGCGCCGCGAAACACCGCGGGTTCCAGTCGGCCGGACGCCCACTCGGACGCGGCGGCCAGTACCGCCGACAACGCGGCGACGGCTCCAGCCACGACGATCGCTGGGATCGCCGCCCGCAGCACCTGGCCCACGTCGCCATGGCCAAGGAGCGCGCGCAGCGCACGGCTCGTGGCCAGGAGCACGACCCCTGCGGCGGCACCTCGCAGCAGCTCCGCGCCGACCAGCACGACCATGGCCCTGCGGTCGGCGAGCCAAGCCATCCGTCCGGCCAGCCGCAGCAGCCCGGGCAACTGTCGGGCCACGGAGAGGAACGAGACCTCGCCGGAGGCGAGTTCGTGCTTGGCCCAGCCGGCCGAGTACCGCATGGGCCCGCCGAACAGCAGCTCCTCGCTCTCCGACACGGCCTCGTTCTCGGCCTCGCCGGTGGCGGTGGTAGCGGCCTCGTCGCTCGTGTGCTCGCCGCCGGTCACGAGCGCACCAGGGCGCGCAGGTCAGCCGGCTCGTCCCAGCCGTGGGTGGAGAATCCGCGCCCGCCGTCCAGGTAGGCGCGCAGGGCGGCGTGGGAGGTAGGGAACATGGGCATCGGCAGGGCGGCGACTGGTGACCAGCTGACCTGGAGGTGTTTGGCGGGTTCGGTGTTGACGGGCTCGCCGGACCAGTTGGTGGTGGCGAACACGCTGAGCAGGAACGGGCCCTGGCCGTCCCAGCCTTCGCGGACCTGGATGGTGTGCACCAGGCGCAGGTTGGCCGGCGCCACGATCAGCCCGGTCTCCTCGCGCACTTCGCGGGCCGCTGCCTCGTCCAGCCTCTCACCTTCCTCGGCCTTGCCGCCCGGGATGGTCCAGGCGGGCTCCTTGGACCAGCTGTCGTTCGCGTAGTGGATGGTGACCACCCGGTTCGTGCTCTGGTCGTGGACGATCGTGCTGACGGCCTGGCGCAGGCTGAGCATCCGGGACTCCTGGTGTCGTGAGGTCGGGGCGGCGCTGACAGCGGAAGGCTCGATGGTGGCAGGCAGTTCGGCGGCGCCGAGGCTGCTTCGTGCCGGCGTCACCCGATCGTGCGAACGCCGGTTCGACTCCGGCTTGGGCTGTCGGCTGCCGCAGCGGGGCCGCGGGTCTTGGTGTGCTCGGCGAGAGTGACAGGTGGAAGATCGGGGTCGAGCTCGCTGAGCAGCAGGACCTCGTAGACCAGCGCGAGGCCGACGGCGTGCGCTCGGTCTCTGGCTCCGAGGGTTCGCAGTAGGGCCCTGGCGTACTCCCTCACCGTGCTTGGACTGATGCCCATGGAGGCTGCCGCGTCCTGGTCGTTGCCACCGCCGGCGTAGACGGCGAGGACCTGGCGCTGGCGGGGCGTCAGGCAGATGGGTTGCGCGACCTGGCGGGTGATGACCTGCCCCGGGTTGAGGATTCCGTGGAGCAGCCCGAAGGCGATCATCTGGGCGCGGGAGTCGGCACCCAGGGCGGTCTGAACAGCATTGAGGTGCTTGGTGATCTGGCTGTCGCAGGTGTGCAGGGTGCGGGAGATGCGGGCACGGGTGTGACCGGCGGCGCGCAGACGCAGTAAGGCGGTCTGGTCGTCGGTCAGTGTCGGTGCGGTCAGGGGCCGGTGGGGGCCGATAGCGGTGGTCACCTGGTGGTCCTTGAGGTGCTGCGGGCGGGGTTGCCGAGGGCTGCGAGAAGGCGTGGGGCGAGGTGGGTGGTGTAGCCGGTCCCGATGACGGCGATGACGTCGCCCGGGCGGGCTTGGGCGGCGATCTGCTGATCCAACTGCTCGCTGATCGCGGCCTGTGTGTTGTCGACGACCTGGAGGTGACCTGCCAGTCCGTGCGCGGCGGCGGAACGGGCGATGGCGGGGGTGCCGGTGTAGAAGCCGGGGTGTGCTCCGGTGGCCGGGTCGTGGACGGGCAGGAGGAAGGCATGGTCGGCGGCGGCCAGCTGGCGGCCGAGTTCGGCCCCGCAGGCAAGCGAGGTGAGCCAACTGGTGGGCTCGAGCACCGCGATCACACGGCCCCCGTGGGCCGTCAGCGCGCGGGCTGCGGCCAAGTCCTGGGCCAGCTCGGTGGGATGCTGAGCGATGGAGTCCAACACCGTAACTCCACTGCGGTGTCCGGCGACAACCAGGGAGCGGGTGATGCCGGCGAAAGCGCCGAGCCCTTCGGCGAGGTCCACAGGTGCGGCGTTCAGGAGCTGCCCAGCGGCGAACACCAGGGCAGCGATGTGTGCCTGGTGCCGGCCCAGCACCGGCACGGCCAGCGTGTACTCCACGCCGTCCAGGCCCTTCAGCAGCAGCCGGGCGGTGCGCCCGTCCCAGCGCGCATCCAGGATCCGCACCTGGGCGGTGGCGGCCTGGCCGACGGTCACGACCCGCGGGCCAGGGTGTTCAGCCAGCCGGGAGGCCAGCTCTGCGGTCCCGGCCTCCCAGATGGGCAGCACGACGGCCTCGCTACGGCGGGCGAGCCCCTCCAACTCCTCCAGTTCGTCGGCGCGCTGGTGGGGCTGGGTGGTGGCCGCGGTGATGATGCTGACCGTGGTGGCGTGCGCAAGGTCGGTTTCCTGCGCGAGGTCGACGAGCAGCAGGTCGCCGCCACTGTGGTGGCCAAGCCGCCGCCCGGCCACAGGTCGGCGCAGCACCCAGGAGGGGTTGCGGTAGCCGAGAGCGCTGGTAAGCATCCCGGTGGCCGTAGCGGTGCTGTGGCTGCCGACCACCACGACTGTGCGTGAGCGGGCGGCCAGGTAGCCGATCGCTTCGGCGAACGTCAGCACCGGGATGTCCATGAGCTGGGCACGCTCCAGCTCGGCGCGCTCGGCCTTGGTGGCGTGCCCGGACCAGATGACGGCGGTTCGATCGGCGCGCATCAGGTTGGGGCCGGGCTCGTGGTTGATGACCGCGCCCAGGCCGCGAAGCGCGCCGGCGCTGTCGGTTTCGGCGAGTGCGTTGGTGGAGCCGCTGACGCGGGCGCCGCGGGCCAGCAGCAGCTCGGCCAGTCCGGGCATGCCTGAGCCGTCGGTGTCGATTCCGACCAGGTGCGGGGCTTCCAGCCGCTGGGGGCTGCCGTCAAAGCGGGGCTGCATGCGGGGCGCCTCCTGCGGGCTGCTCGGCGTTACCGGGGTGGGGTGCTGGTCGATGGCCTCGATCAGCAGGGCCAGGAGTGCTGCACGGTCTCCGACTTCCAGCGGGTGGACGGGCAGGCTGGTCAGGCCCGGTCCCGCACCGTCAGGGCTCGGCGCCTCGTCGGTGGCACGGTCCGGATGACTGGTGAGCGCGATCAGGTGGGGTACCGCGTACTGCTCGAAGATCCTCAGGGCGCTCAGGTCGGCGCCAGCCGGCGGGCGGGTGCCGGTGACCAGGAGACCGGCGGCGGCATCGTGCAGCAGGTCGCTCCAGCGTGCCCAGGTTTGCGGCTCGGCGGGCAGGGCGAACAGCAGCATGACCGTGTCCCCCACGGTGATGCTGCCCATCAGGGCTGTGATCCTCTTCTCCCCGGGAGCGAAGCCGGGTTCGCTGATGAGACCGGCGTACTCCTGGACGTGCAGCGGCTCCTCGTCGCTCACCGCCTGCAGCAGCGCGGCGGTGTCGTGCTCGGCGCCGGCCAGGAGGACCTTCACGTAGACCGGTGGCGCTGGTTCGCGGCTGGGTGCGGACTTGGCGGATGTGGATGTCATGGGGCTCGATCGGTCCGGTTCGGCAACGGGGTGGGTGGTGGGGCCTCGGCTGGGCGCAGCGGTCCAAGGCCCCACCACAGGGCGGAGGTTCAGGTTTGGGCGAAGCCGCGCTGCAGCTCCACGTCGGTCACCCGGCTGTCGTGGGCGGCGAGTTCGGCGCGGGCCAGGCTGGCGTAGTGCTGGACGACGTCCTCGCCGAGCAGCGTGCCGGGCAGCGTGCTCGACTCGAACAGGTCCGCGGCCTCGCGCAGCGTGGCGGGTAGCGGGCTGCCCGCGGTGGTGCGGTAGCTGTTGCCCTTGACCGGCTCGGGCGGTGCGAGGCGGGTTTCGATGCCGTGCCGCATCGCGGCGACCGACGCTGCCAGCGCCAGATAGGGGTTGGCATCCGCCCCGGCGAGTCGCACCTCCACGTGCAGTCCTGGGCCGTGGCCCACCACGCGGACCGCGCAGGTGCGGTTGTCTCGGCCCCAGGTGTAGCGGGTCGGTGCGAAGCTGTTCCTGCGGAACCGCTTGTAGGAGTTGACCGTCGGTGCCCACAGCGGCGCCAGCACCGGCAGGGCCTCCAGCAGGCCCGCGATGGCGTGCTGGCCAGTCTCGGACAGTTCGCCGGGACGGTCGGGGTCGGCCATCTGGGGCGCATCGGCGTCGTCCCACAGGGACAGATGCAGGTGCAGCCCGGAGCCGATGCCGGTGGCGGGGGCGGCCATGAAGGTGGGCAGCAGCCGCATGCGCTCGCCTACAGCGCGGGCTGCGTGCTTGAGCAGCAGGTGCCCGCGGGCTGCCTCCACCGGGTCCCCGTACGGGAAGGTGATCTCCACCTGGCCAGGGGCTGACTCGGTCTTGACCGCTTCAACCGGCTGGCCGGCCCGACGCAGCATCTCGGTCAGCCGCTGGAGGTAGCGCACCAGGCCGGCCGGATGGTCGAGGGAGTAGTCGCGGTTGTCTGCGGTCACCGGGGTAAGCCCCTGGAAGCCCTGTCCGGCGGCCTGCGCGAGCGTTCCTCGGTACAGGACGAACTCCGCCTCCAGGCCGGCCTTCACGCTCAGTCCGGCCTCGGCGAGGAGGTTGATCTGCTGGGCGAGCATGGCGGTCGGCGCCACCTGGACGGGGTCCGTCCCGTCGGGGGTGACGGCGGCGGCGAACACCAGTGCCGTGCCGGGCCGCCACGGCAGCAGCCGCGCGGATGCCAGGTCAGGCAGGACGCGGAAGTCTCCGAACCCGGTCTGCCAGCCGGCCAGTTCCACCCCGGTCAGCGGGGCCATCTCGATGTCGGTGGCCAGCACGTAGGCGCACATCTCGCCCTCGCCCGGGCTGTCCACGAAGTGGCGAAGGAAGTAGACGGCGTCGAACGCCTTGCCCTTCAACCGGCCCTGAACGTCGACCAGGGCGAGCATCACGGTGGTGATCTGGCCGGCCGTAATCGCCTCGCGCAGCTGTGGGAGGGCCAGCAGCTCGGAGTTCAAGCCGCGCGGCGTGCTGGTCTGGCCGGTCATCAGACGATCTCCCCGGCCAGCTCGGTCATGCGGGCGCTCGCGGCGGCGGGCGGGGTGTAGGAGCGGCCGGCGATCCACCGCCACACCGTCGCCAGGAGCAGCACGGCGCCGAGGGCGAGGGGCGCGTAGTTGAAGGAGTCGGCGGTGATCGGGTTGCTCTGCGGCAGGCACACCAGCACCGTGACCACCACCACCCACGCCACGGCCGCGATGCCGATCGGGCGGCTCCACCGGCCCAGAGTCCACGGGCCCGGAGTGAAGCGGGACTTGGCGCGCAGCCGCAGGTACACCGGGATCGCGTAGGCCGGGGTCATGCCGACGATGTTGATCGCGGTGACGGCGTTGTAGGCGGTCATCGACCACAGGGCTGGCAGTGCGAGCAGCCAGGCCGCCACGACCGACAGCCACACCGCCGCTACCGGGGTGCCGGTGCGCGCCGAGGTGCGCCGCCACCAGGCGCTGCCGGGCAGCGCCCCGTCCCTGCTGAAGGCGAACACCATCCGGCTCGCCGCGGCGGTCTCGGCGTTCCCGCAGAAGAGTTGGGCGAGGATGACCACGATCAGCAGGCCCTCAGCCCCGCGAGTCCCCAGGGCGTCGAGGAAGATCTGCGCAGGGGGCACACCGGTGGCGGTGCCGGCCGTGGCGGCGTAGTCCTTGATCGCGAAGGTCAGGCCGAAGAGCAGCACCAGCCCCGCCGCCCACGAGACCCAGATCGAGCGGACGATTCCCTGCGGGGCCGACAGCGCCGCCGAGACCGTCTCCTCCGACAGGTGCGCGGAGGCGTCGTACCCGCTGAAGGTGTACTGAGCCATCAGCAGGCCGATCAGCGCCACGTACAGCGGGTTGTGCCATCCCGTCGAGTTCGCGTAGTGCCCGAACACCCAGCTCGTCGACTGGTGCTGACTGGGGACCAGGAGAAGAGCGCCGACGATCAGCAGCACGCCGCCGAGATGCCACCACACCGAGATGCTGTTCAGCACGCTGACCAGGCGCACCCCGGCCAGGTTCAGCAGCGCGTGCAGCAGCAGGATCACCGTGTAGATGACCATCAGCTTCCCCGGGGTCGGGGTGAAGCCGAACTGCAGGTTGGCCAGGGCCCCGATGAAGGTGGCCGCCCCGTAGTCGATTCCGGCGATCCCACCAAGCAGGCCCAGGAGGTTGAGCCAGCCGGTGTACCAGCCCCATCCCTTACCGCCCAAGCGGTCCGCCATGAAGTACAGCGCACCGCTGGTGGGGTAGGCCGAGGTGACCTCCGCCAACGCGGAGCCGACCAGCATCACCATCGCACCGACGCCGACCCAGCCCCACATCATCACTGCTGGCCCGCCAGCCCCAAGGCCGAAGCCGTACAGGGTCATGCACCCGGACAGGATGGAGATCACCGAGAAGGAGATTGAGAAGTTCCCGAAACCTGACATTCGGCGGGTCAGTTGGGGCTGGTAGCCGAGCTGGCGCAGTAACGCCTCGTCAGCGGCACCAGGCACGGATCGGTGGGAGCGCGCCATCAGAAGCCTCCGTGATCGAAGAAATGAAGGGGGAGTCGTGATATGGCCGGCGGACCTGGTGCCGCCGGCCGTGTGGTCAGTGCCGTACGCACTGGGCGCGGGCGTCGAGGAAGGCCTGCTCGGGCCCGTCGTTTCCGGTTGCCACGTAGGCCCAGGGGATTCGGCTGGCGTGCGGTCCGATCGCCTGGAACACCTCGCCTGCCTCGGCGTACCTCCGACCGGCCCACAGCGCGTGCGCCAGCAGGTTCAAGTCCACAGCGGTGGGAGGTTCCCGGTCCCAGCGCCGGAACCAGCCGCGCCAGGCACGGTCGGTACGCCGTATCACCGACTCCTGCAGCCGCCAGTGACCGGTCTCCCTCGGCCCGAGGGACGCCCGGTTCTCTCGCTGCAGCCGGTACTGCTCGGCGTGGGCCAGCAGCGGAAGCACCAGCAGCGGCGACCCGGCCGGTGCCCAGCCCTCGACCAGGGTGACGAAGCTCCACACCGACGACATCGCGTGGCTTGGCCGGGAGAGCCAGAACTGCAGCATCCGCACGTGGCCCTCGCGGCACACCGGATCCCGGCGCACGGCCTCGTGCAGCAGTTCCCAAGGACCTGCGGGAAGGAACGAACCCGCCGGCGCGGGCGAGCGGTAGTCGCGTAGAAGACTGAGGCTGCTGAGCTGGCCGAGTGCGAGCAGGCACACCCACGGCACGGGATCCCCCGGCGCCGCGTTCACGGCGGACCAGCAGCGGTCCCGAGCCGACCGTGCCAGAACACCCGCAGCGTCCTGGAGTTGGCGTCCGGCACGCAGCGCCCGCTCCACCGCCACCCGGGCCAGCATCACCTCCGCGTCCGCGCTGCGTGGCTCCTCACGGCACCACGTCTCTACCACCGTCGTCCCGGCCGCGACCGCTGCAAGGACCTGGGTGCGCGCCGTCCGTACGCCGGGTGAGCTATGCGACGCGGCCAGCAGCTCCCGCATCGCCATCCAGCGGCCGGCCTCCACCTCTTCGACCACCATCCGAAGCGGCTCGTCCAGACCTGCCGGGTGGATTACCGGCCGGCCAACGGCTGTGGGACCGCCGCTCATCGCCGCCACCCGCTGCCTTGGCGGGCGCCTGTCCCGCGCCCCGACCAATCTGCATCCGTGCCGGATCGTCCGGTACCGCACCGCGGACACGACAGCGGCACGCCCCGGGCGTTCGAGCACACCGCCGCAACCAGCTGCCCGATCACCTCGTCCACCCGGCCGCGCTCAGCCTGCAGACCAGCCAACGCCTGCACCAAGGCCGTTGACACCGCGCCCGAGCCAGAGCCGACTGCCTCCGCCAACTGCTCTTCCGCCGCAGCCAAGGCCCCGCCGCCGCGTCGGCCAGCAGCCGCCAACTTCCGCGCCGCTGTCTCGGCCTTCCGCTCCGCCGCGTTGGCACGACGGCGCAAGGCGTCCGCCGACCACAAGGAGGAGACCGCCACCAGCAGCGCGACCACAGAGCTGGCGATCATCCCACCAACCGCTGGCGCTACCGGGCCCATCACCGAACACCCGACTTCCGGCCCACGGCACCGTACCGGGAGACTTCGGCCGGGGTGAGCTGATCCGTCAGGCGAGGCCACCGGTTCAGCACGGTCAGCCCCGGCGCCGACAGCCTCAGGCCATCCAAGAAGCCGGCCACCTCCTCCACCGACCGCGGATGAATCGGCAGCCGGTGCCGTGCGAAGACCGCTGCGACCTTCTCCCACGCCTTCGGGGTGAAGTCCGCGGTCGCGTGCGCCAGCACCACCCACGAACCGGGAGGCAGAGCCTCCACCAGCGCCGCCAAGCAGCCCTGCGGATCTTGCTCATCAGGCATGAACTCGAGCGCCGATTCCACGACCAGGACCACCGGCCGTCCCGGCTCCAGCAACGCCTTCACCGGCGAAGTAGCCAGCAGTTCCTCCGGTCGCCCAAGCTGGCCGAGCACCGCGGCGATCCGCCCGGGCGGACGGCAGTTGAGCCGGGCCCGCAGGTGGGTCAGCACCATCGGGTCGTCGTCCACGTACACGGCCCTGACCGCGGGCTGGACTGCCTGCACCACCGCGTGGACGGCCGGTTCCGCTGGAAGGCCGGCGCCGAGCACCAGCACATCGCGCACCCCATGCACCCGGGCCAGGTACGAGAGCGCCCGCACGGCAAACTCCCGTCGGGCATGGAGCGACTGGCGAAAGGCCGGGGCCACCTTGAGCAGCGCCTCCGCTGCCGCGCGGTCCGGCGGGAGGTTGTCCTTGCCGCCAAGGAGTGTGTCATCCAGCCTCGCCCGGGTCGGTCGACGCAGCTCCAGGTTGCCGCTGGCCGGCTCCCACTCGTCGACGCAGAGCAGGCGGCCACCAAGTTCCGGTGCGCCAGCCGCGACGGTTTGCTCGGCGGGCGCCGCCTGATCGGTCTTCAGCACGGTCATGGTGGTCCTCGACGGTCATCTGCATGGTTCGGACGTTGCTCGTGGTGCGGGGCTGATTAATGGGAGTGGTGGAACCGGCTCCCGGGCGGCCAGGGGGAATACCGCGCCGGGAGCCGGAGCTGGAGGGCGGCAAGCTCAGATTGGGCGGCTGAGCTCATTGGTGCACCCGCTCGCCGCGAAGGGGGTAACGCGGCGAGCGGACGGTCAAGGGTGGGCCGCGCCGGTGGGACGACGTGCGCGGCCCGTTCTTCCCCGCTACGGCGCCGAGCTGGTTGGACGCAACCGCAGCAGGAAAGGGCTTCGGGATCATCCATCGGCGTCTGGTCAATGCTGCCGACAGACCGGTGGACGGGATCACCACGGTGACGGACGGCTGGGGGACGTCCTGGGACGTTCCACGGCCGGCCGGCGAGCGGGGGCGAGAATGACAGGCGGAGCTGGATGACGTGCTCGACAGGTTGATGGATTCGGGCTCCGGCTGTTCCCGCCCGAAGTAGGGTGCTACAAGGTCCACTTGGGGAACATTCCTAACGGAATATTCTGCGGGGAATACCGGTCAGGACCCGATCGAGTCCACCAAAGGGAGGAACGACAGCGTGGACGAGCGACGGTGCACACGGTGCGGCTGCACACTCAGCAGGTACAACTCGGATGGCGACAACCTCTGTGGGCCCTGCGGCAAATCCGCTCGAGTTACCACCGCCCATCCGACAATCCCTGACCGCGTGTGGCGGGACCCCCAGGTCAGAGAATCCCTTGCCCGATGGAAACCTGGTGCCTTAAGCCGTCGCCTTCGGGAGATCGTGCCGCTGCGGCAAGACGACCTGGCCGAAATCACCGGCCTGAGTCAGGGCTTCCTCTCCAAGCTGGAATCCGGCCGCTCTCAGCTGACACACATCGAGCGCATCGTGGAGTTTCTGACCAACCTCGGCGTACCGCCCGAGCTGGTGAGATTTGCACCAATGGCGCCTGGTGGCAACGCCTTTGAGGACGTGCGCCGAGTCAAGCCTTGGAGCGAGGGTCGTATGGTGGAAGGGCTGCAGGACACTGCCCCCTCCAAGCGGCTGGTCAAGCTCGGATCGCCATCCGGGATCTCGGATGGCGATCCGATCAGCACGGGATTCCCGTGGACTGCACAAGGAAGCCTGCAGTCGCTGGAAGACACCTTGGAGCACGCCGTGCTGGATCGCCGAGGATTCATGATGCTGACCGGGCCAGTCCTTACTACCCTGGCCCAGAACTGGCTTGACGTGGAGCCGCCGGCCCTGACCTCAGTTCTCTCAGGGGGGCGCGTGAGCAGCAGCCTCGTCACCCGCATGGAGGAGGGTCTCCCTCGCCTGCGTGAACTGGAGGCGGCCTGCGGCGGTGAACGCGCCCGCCGGTTGATGGACGCCGAACTCGGCGTCGTGACCGCCATCCTGACTGGCTCCGCCTACTCTGCAGCTGACGGGCAGCGCCTGCTACGCCTGGCTGCTGAACTCGCCCGGATTGCGGGCTTCGCATCTTTCGACGCTGGCCTCCATGCCGCCGCTCAGCGCTACTGGGTGTCCGCACTCCACGCTGCACACAGCGCTGATGACCGTGCCATCGGCGCAAACGTCCTGAAGTCGATGAGCTTGCAGTGCTACGACTTCGGCCGGCCACACGAGGCGTTGTCGCTGGCACGCAGCGCCGCTGAGGGCGCCGGTGGGGTCTCACCGCGGACCGAGGCGATGCTTCTCCTGCGCCAGGCCCGCGCGGAGGCCGCGCTCCGTGACGTCTCAGCCTGCGGTCGTTCCCTCGCCTTGGCTGAACGAGCCTTCGCCCGAGCCTCGACCAGCGACAGTGATCCGAGCTGGGTTGGGTACTTTGATGAAGCAGAATTCCATGCACAAGTCGGAACATGTCAGCTTGATTTGGGACGCCCGGCCGAGGCTGCGGACAGCTTCACGTCCGCCCTGCGTCTCCTACCGAGCGGGAAGACACGCGACCGAGCGACCTACGTCGTCCGCGCATCCGCGGCTCAGCTAGACCTCGGCGAGGCCGAACACGCCGCTTCCCTCCTAGGCTCCGCCGTCGAGCTCATCCACGATGCCCCCTCGCAGCGGAATGTCGAGCGCGCCCGACGGGTACGCGAGCAGTTCCCACAGGCAGGAACAGACCCGCTGATGGCCAGGCTCGATCACCGCCTTGCCACACTGATCGCATGAACCATGTCTCTCCTCATCGGGTTGCTCTGGTAAGTGGCGGCAACCGCGGCCTCGGCCTCGCCATCACCCGCAGCCTGGCCGAGCACGGCCTGCGCGTCGTCATCGGTTCTCGTGACGGTCGGGCCGGGGACGAGGCTGCTCAGGAACTAGCCGCCAACGGCTTGGAGGTCTCGTCGCACCAGCTTGACGTCACCGATCCCGCGAGCGTCGCGCGGGCCGTCGCCGACGTCGCCGGTCATCACGGTCGCCTCGACGTGCTCGTGAACAACGCCGGCATCGCCATCGACCGAGCGCAGCCGGCGTCCACCCCCGACTTCGAGAAGGTCCGAGCGACCCTCGACACCAACCTACTCGGCGCCTGGCGCCTCAGTGCTGCGGCCATCCCCGAGATGCAGAAGAACGGCTACGGCCGCATCGTCAACATCTCCAGCCACCTGGGTTCCTTGGAGTCAATGGGCGCTGGGAACGTCAGCTACCGTGTCTCGAAGGCCGGAGTGAACGCGTTGACCAGGATCCTGGCGGCTGAACTCTCCGGCTCAGGGATCCTCGTCAACGCCGCCTCACCGGGACAGATGAATACCCGCATGGCCTACGGCGCGACGAGCCGCTCACCCGATGTCGGCGCGGAGACTCCGGTCTGGCTCGCCACTCTCCCGAATGACGGTCCCACCGGCGGTCTGTTCTACGAGCGTCAACCGCTCCCGTGGTAGCCACAAGTTGAGCCCGTCGGCGAATCCCCCGATCGCGCCGCTCGGCGCAAGTACTCCGAGTCGGCGATGTGGCACGCCGACTAGGCCTCGCTGCTACCCGGCACATCAGTTGGCCCCAGTGTGCCAACCTCTTCGCCTATCTATCGGCAAAGTGGCGTAATGCGGACAGGATCATCTCGCGCGCGAGCTGCGCGCCCTGAGCACCCTAGGCAATCGGCCATATTCCTTCGGGAATAGAGCAGTTGAGGCCGACTATGCCAGCATCGCGGAATCCGCTCCCCTGCGACATCCGCTGGCGGTGCGTCGAGGTGTTGGGAGGTCAGGAAGATGGTAGACACAGTTTCGCTCGTCGTCGGTTCCGTGGCGGATGCCCACAGGGTGCGGGCAGACCTGTTGCTGGCGGGGTTGCGCCTGCGGATCGCGGCGCCGAGTCCGCGGCTGGTGGAGTCGGTGGTGGGAGTGCTCGCTCCAGCGTGCGAGGTGGACCCGTCGACGCAGGGTGAGCCGGGCTGGACCCTGATCGTGGATCAGGCGGAATCGGTCGTCGAGGTGGAAGCGCTCTTCGAGGGCCTGCTGGTGCTCGCCCTGCCGTACAGCGGCCGGCAGCTGGCTGTGCTGGATACGGCTGAGGGAGTGCTTCGGTTGGCCGCGCGCTACCGGCGCGGCGCGGCGCCGGTGTTGCTGGAGGTCGACGCCGCGCATCGCGCGACACGGTTGGTCGTGTCGCCGGGTGATGGGGTGGGAGTGCGGTGGGCGGACTGGCTGGCGCGGGTGTTCTTCGCTTCCCGACTGCTGGCGGCGGGATGGCGGATGCTGCACGCCTCGGCGGTGGCGGTCGACGGTGCCGCACTGGTGTTCCTGGCCGGGCAGCGCGGTGGCAAGTCCACGCTGGCGCACCGGGCCGTGCGCGAGAGGGGCGCGCTGTTCCTGGCCGACGACCTCGTGCTGGCCGGCCCGGGTGGGCTGGTGGTTGGTTGGCCGACCAGGGTCGCGGTACCCGCCGAGTTGTTCGCCGGGCAGCTGCCGGCTGTGGGTCGGGCGGAGCGCACGGTGGTGGCGGGGGTGCCGCGGCGGCGGGTGCTGTTCAGTCCGCCTGAGCATCGCCAGGCCCTGAGTGTGCCCTACTCGCCACCGGTTCCGCTCGGCGCGGTGGTCGTCGCCCGCTCCGCCGAGGCAAGCGAGCAGGGTGTCCGGGCCGACAGTTTGCCGGAGGCCGGGGTTCGGGAGGCGGTGGCGGCGGCAGCGCGTGTGCCGCAGCAACTGCTGTATGTGAGTGACGCGCTGGGCCTGATGGGCGGCCCGAGGCTCGCGGAGCAGGCTGCCGGGGTCGGGAACAGGGCAGAGCTGTTGGGCGGGGTTCCCGCCGCTGCGCTGAACGTTCCGGCGGACCGACTGGCGACGGCCGATGTGTGGCGGGCGCTGGCCCCGGTGGTGCCGCTGGTCGGGTACCCGTGAGCGCCGGGTACCGCTGCTACGTGGTGTCGAGTGCCGGGCGGACGCTCACGGTGCGGGCGGCGGGGGTGCCCGCGGCTTGGTGGGAGCGGATCGTCCGGCATCTACCCGGAGTCGCCGCTGGCGGAGTCACCGAGGCCACGGGCGCTGGGGCGGTAGTGCTGCCGGCCGGACTCGGCGAGGGCGACGTACGGCGGTGCGTCAACGCCCAGCTGCACGTGCTGCACCTTGCCCACGGGGCGCTGTGCGTGCACGCCGTCGCCCTCCAGCATCCGGGCGGTGGCGGGGCGGTACTGCTGCTAGGCGGGCACGGCGCCGGGAAGTCGCTGGTGGCGCTCGCCCTGGCCGGGCGCGGCTGGCAGGTGCTGGCCGGGGACGTGGCGGTCGTGGACTGCGGGCGCGGGCAGGATCGCCCGCTCGTCGTAGGCGGCACGTCCGCGTTCATCGTGCGCCGCGCACCGGTCCGACGCTGGTTTCCCGGCCTGCAGTTGCCCGCCGACGGCCCGGCCAGACTCGACCTCGCCGCCTGTGGCGGTCTGTTGGAGCGGCAGATGGCGCCCTGGTCTCCGGTCACCGTGGTGGCGGCCGTCGTGGTCGACGTGGATGGCGACCCGCAGGCCGGAAACGGTGTGCTCAATGAGCTCGACACCCACACCGCCGCGAACGTGTGGTGGCGCGCCAGTGGGCACCTGCTGGATCGGCTCCTGGACGACGGCGAGCAGGCGCTGCGCCGACTCGAGGACGTAGCCGGCAGCCGGCGCCGCCTGGCTCAGGTGCGCAGGCTCGCCGAGTACCTTCCGCTGCACACAGCCTGGGGAGCACCGCAGCCGATCGCCACGCACATCGAGGCCCTCGTCCAGTCCGCCGTTCTGCCCGCCGACCTGGGAGGTCGATAATGCCTGAGCAACCGCGCGCCCGGCCCCTGCACGCGGGGGCCCGGATTCGGCTCCACGCGGGCCGCGCCCACCTGTTCCCTGCCGTCGCCGTGCCCGAGGGCATGGTGGCTGGGCAGTACAGCGTGCTCAGTCCCGGCACCGAGCGGCGCCATCTGGCCGGATCCGACCGGGATGCTGGATATATGACCCTGGGCCAGGCCGACAGCGCCTGGCTGCTGGCCCCGGTCCCACACGGCGCGGCGTTCGACCCGCAGCACCACGGTGCGGTGATCGCCCCGGCCGGAACTGGGGTGGAAGTCGCCGCGCTGGCCCGCTTCCAGCAGATGGCCCTCCTCGGCCTTGACCGGGTGCCCGGCGTCGAGCTGGACGGAGCGATCGTGGTCGGTTCCGGGCCGGTCGCACTCGGCTGCGTCCTGGAGCTTCACCGCCGCGGCGTTACGAACGTGCGGGTGGTGACATCGCGTCGGCACGCGCCGATCGGCCGCGCCCCCGGCGTCACCTGCGTTGTGCCCGGCACCCCGGTGGCGGCCAGGCTGGTCATCGACGCCGCCGGCGACCCGCGGCACGCGGCCGCGCTCACCGAGCCCGGCGGCGTCCTGGGCCTGCTGGGTACCCCGGAGCCCACCGCCTCGCTGTCGGCTATCGAGGTGCACCGGGCCGGGTGGACGGTGGTGGGGATGCACGAGCTCGCGGCCCAGGAGGCGGCCGCCTACCGTGACGCCTATAGCACCGCGGCCGCCTTCCTGACCGAGCGGCTGCCCGCGGAGCTGCTCCCCTCCTGGTGCCGGACGGTATCCGGCACCCGAGCGCCCGAGCTCTACGCGCTGCTCACCGGCCCGGGGCGTCCGGCGGAGCCGGTCATCGTCTTTGACTGGCGGACGGCATGAATGCACCCGGAGTCGGCCTGTACAGCATCTCCGTCCGCGGCCTGGACGTCCCCGAGCTGCTGGCCTGGGCAGCCGCCGAGCGGATCCCGTTTATCCACCTGCGCGGCGGGCCGCGCGGCGTCGACCTGGCTCGCCGCGCCCCCGCGACGCTGGCCCACTGGCGGCACTGCGCCCGAAAGTCGGTGCCGATCACCGGCGTGAGCGCGGACCTCGATCTGGCCGACCTGTTCGCCCCGGACCCAGGTACCCGGGCTGCAGCGGTGCGCGAGCTGGTCGGCCTAGCGCGGGCCGCCAAGGCGCTGGGCGCCGGCTGGGTGCGACTACTTGCCTGCATCCTGCCCGCCGACGCGGGCGCCTTCCGGGGCAGGTCGCTGCCCTCCGTCGGGGTGCCGCTGCTGGCCGAGCTCCACCACCCCGGATGGCTCACGGAAACGGCGCTCGCCACACTGGAGGAACTACTCGACCGCTCCCCGCAGTTGGGCCTGCTGGCCGACACCGCGCAGCTCGGCGCCGCCTTCCACGCGGCTGGCGCCGGCGCGGGGGATCACCTGGAGCGGGTCCTGGCCCGCACCCGGGTCCTTCACCTGTCGGACAGCGGAAGGGGCCTGGACGAGCCTGGCCACCGGGTGGTCGCCGAGTTCGCCCAGGCCCGGATCGCCGCGGGGCAGGAGATCGAGGTCGCCATGGAGTGGACCGGCCAACCCCGCACCCGCACAGAGTGCCTGACGCGGCATCGGGAAGCGGCCGCATGGTGGACCGATGTCCAACGACCCTGCTGAGACCGTAGGGTGTTCACCCATTTACTACTCGTAGTCAGGAGACGGCGTTATGCCGAACACCGAGACCACCGCCCTCGCCACGGCCCTGGAGCGCGGCTACGACCTGCCGGGCGCCGTGCTGGAGCGGCTGCCGATCGGACAGGTGACCGTCAACTACCGCGCCCAGCTCCCCGACCAGACGACGCTGTTCGTCAAGCACTACCCCGCCGGCACCGACCTCCCCGCCGAGCGGGCAGCGATCGCCCAGAGCCGACTCGCGGGCAAGCACGGCGTACCGGTCGCCACAGTGCGCCCTTCCCGCGTCGGAGAGGCCATCATCGAGCACGACGGGCACGCGATCTCGGTCTGGGAGTGGGTCGGGGGGCGCACCGTCGAGGACGGGCTCAACCCGGCCCAGCAGCGCGCCGCGGGCCGGGCGCTCGGGACGATCCACCACGCGTTCGCCGGCCACCCGGCCGCCGCCAATACCTCCTCCAAGCTCGACCGGTGGATGAACCCCGACCTTCAGAAGTTGGAGGCGGGCGTCGACAAGCTGCTGGGTGTGGTGAACGAGCGGGCGCAGCGCGACGACTTCGACGAGCAGGCGCTGCGGACGCTGACCGAGCGGCGCTCCATGCTGCACCGCGTCCCGGGCTTGATCGCGGACCTGCCCCCGCTCTCGACCCAGGTCCTGCACGGCGACTACTCCGCGGTAAACCTGCTCTTCGACGGCGACGCCCTCACCGCCGTCCTCGACTTCCTGCCGCCCGACCCGTTCCTGACCGCCTACGAGCTGGGTCGAATTGCTTTCGACCCCCGCGCCGTCGTACTGCATGAGGACTGGATCACCTCCGGCGTGACCCTGGCCAGCGCCTACCTGGAGACCAATCCCCACCTGCCGGCCGCCGACGTGCGCGCCTGCGCCCGCGTCGCGCTGCTCCAACTGGTGACCAGCCTGTACGGGGTCAAGCAGCACTACCTCGAGCCCGGCCTGCTGCAGGACGATCTCGACAGCTTCTGGCTGCTGCGGCATGCCGCCGCCCAGCGCCTGCTCGAGCGCCTGGAGGAGGTGGAGGCCGCGTTGGGTGAGGCGGCCACGCAGCACGCTCGTTGACCGCTCCCGCCCAACCGGTGGGTCGTACCCAAGGAGTTCCCGATCAGCACAGCAGCTCTGACCGATCCCGGGGCGTGGATAGTCTTGCGCGGCCCGGTCACCCCGGAGACGGTCCGTATGATCGCCCAGGCGCTCGCCGACCGTCACCGCCTCGCTTGCCATCGGCGCGGCAACAATGCTCTCGCCCTTGGCACCTCATCCACCGGGGTGCCGTTAGTGACGGTCCGGTGGCAGGCTCTCGCGCCACAGCCGCCGCGCACCCTCGGCTTCCAGCTGCCATCACCGGCCGCGCTCGACATCCTGATCGACCCGGGCCCGGCCGAGGGCGCGGACCTGGCCCACGAGCTCCACCAGCGCCTGGCCGAGGTCACTCTCCCCTACACGGCCACCGAACTGGACGGCATCCGCGCCTCCATGCCCCTGGTCGACCGCTACAGCGCACCGAACCCGGCGTTCCAGCAGTGGGCGCTGCTCTTTCGCGACCACTACCTCGAGCACTCCGTCGGCTTCCTGCTGGGAATGGAGCGCGCCGGCATCCCTCCACAGTGGATCTTCGCGCTCGACAAGGGTGATCGCACCTTCAACCGCGACCGCGTCCACGCCACCTTCCTGGCCCGGGGCTACCGCAGCGACGTCCTGGACAACAGCGCCGTCAACAACCCCAACGCGCACAGCGCCGAACTGGAGCACGTCACCGCGGCCATCGACACCTTCATCGACCAGGCTCACGCGGCTGGCCGCCGCATCCTAGTGGTGGACGACGGAGGCCTGCTCGCCCGCGGCTACGGCGCCGCCGGAGCGCCACGCCAGGTCGACGCCGCCCTCGAGCTGACGGTCAGCGGCATCAAGCGCATCACCGCTGCTGGTCCCCTAGCCATCCCAGTGCTGAACCTGGCCCGCTCTCAGGTCAAGAGCCACCTCGGCTACCGGGAGATCGCCGACTCCTGCCTGCGCCGCCTGCGCGCCATCGTCCCCGACCGCAAGTTCATCGGCCGCCCGGTCCTGCTCCTCGGCCACGGCACCCTCGGCTCGCGCCTGGCACCGGCGCTGCGCACTCTCGGCTGCCGGGTGGCGGTCGTCGACACTGACCCGCTCGCGCTGATCGGCGCCGCCGAGGCCGGCTACACCACCCACCGCACTGCCCGCCAGGCCCTCACCGCCGAGGCCCCGTTCCTGGTGATCGGCACCACCGGCGAGATCGCCCTCGCTGAGCACGAGGTGGCGCTGCTGCCCGACGAAGTCCTGCTGGCGCCCTTTGCCACCCGTGACTTCTCCGTCCTGACCGAGGGAGCGCGTGCCCAGGACGCCACTGAGATCCCCGGGATCGGCCTGCGCTTGCCCCTGCCCGGCGGACGGGCGGCCACCCTGCTCGGCAACGGCCGCTCGATGAACCTCTTCGAGGCCGACTCCATCCCCAACCAGGGCTACGACGCCTACCGCGCCGGCACCCTCATCGCCGCAACCGCCCTGTGCGCCGACCCCGCCCGCCTGCCCGCCGGACTGCACACCGCCCC
>NZ_JAJJPA010000019.1 GCF_020907985.1 Kitasatospora humi
GACCCGTCGGGGCTTCTTCGCGTTCCGGCGCAGCACGCTACCCTCTCAGCCGGCACTACAGCTCGGTGGAGAGGCGCACGGCGTTGCAGAACCTGACCTTGTCGTGGCAGAGCGCCGGTACCGCCGGGGCCGTGCTCCTCGGAGCCGCCTACGCCGTGCACCGGGCGCGACCGGCGAGGACGACGCTGGTCGCCGTCCTCCGCGAGGCCGGCACCCTGCTGGCCCTGTTCGCGCTCTGGCAACTGGTCGGCCGGTTCTCGCTGATGTCGACGGACCACGCGCTGGACCGCGCCGAGTGGATCCATCGCACCGAGCTGAAACTCGGCCTGCCCGACGAGGCGTCCTGGCAACAGGCGATGATGTCGCACTCGGTGCTGCTGCGGCTGGCCAACTACTACTACGCGGTCATGCACTTCGGCGTGATGATCGCGATGCTGCTCTGGCTCTTCCTCCGGCACCGTGACCGCTACCCGTGGGTTCGGAACACGGTCGTGCTGGTCACCGCGAGCTGCCTGCTGATCCAGTTCGTCCCGGTGGCGCCGCCCCGGATGCTGACCGACCAGGGGTTCGTCGACGTCGCCGCGCAGTACGGCCAGTCCGTCTACACCGCGGGCCTCGGCGGGGTCCACGCGGACGAGCTGTCGGCGATGCCCTCGGTGCACGTGGCGTGGTGCGTGCTGGTGGCGGTCGCGGTGATCGCGGTGTCCGAGTCCGCCTGGCGCTGGCTGGTCCTGGTGCATCCGCTGCTGACCATCGCCGTCGTGGTGGTGACGGCCAACCACTTCTGGGCTGACGGCATCGTCGCCCTCTGGCTGCTGCTACTGGCCTACGCGGCGCAGTACGCCGCCGGCCGCAGGCGGCGGCGCTCCCCGGCGCGCGCCTGGCAGGGCGCGCCGGAGACCCAGCGGGTGGCGCGCTGACAGCGCAGAGGGTCCGGCGGGCGCTGCCGACGATCGGCACCGCCCGCCGGACCCGGGGAGGCGTTACCTCACTTGACCGGCAGGGCCGCCCGGCCCCAGCCGCTGTTGGTCAGTACGGCGGTGGCCCAGTACCAGCTGACCAACCCCGCGGCCGCGGCGATCCAGCCGGCCAGCTTGACCACCCAGCCGGTGCTGCCGAGGGTGCCGACCGCGTTCAGCACCAACGCGACGGCCAGCAGGCCGTAGACCCCGCGGCTGAACATCCCGGACTGCCAGCCGGCCGCGGCGAGCGTGATCGCCAGTAGCGCCCAGAGCAGCAGGAAGAGGCCCGCCGCGTTCTTGCCGTGCATTCCCGGGCTTATCGACCAGGCTGCCCAGAACGCGCCGAGCCCGGCGAAGGCGGTGCCGGAGAAGGTGTCGCCGGAGCGGAACTGCCACAGGCCGGCGACGAACAGTGTGATCCCGCCGACCACATGGGCGAGCCCGGCGGCGTCGGCGACGCCGGTGCGGTGCAGGACCCCGGTCTGCAGCAGGCCGAAGGCGAGGAGGGTCAGTCCGAGTGCGAGGTAGCCGAGAGGACCCGCCTCGAGGGAAGCGGATCGGGCGTTGGCCCCGGAAGCGTCAGTGCTCACCGGAGGCCTCCTTTCCTGGGTGTGCCGATATCGCTCGTATACGCACCCCCTCGGGCATGGCGGTGCCTCGGAGGGTGGTGGGTGTGCGGGGAGTGGGAGGTTTGCCGACGGCGTCGGCGGAGCGCCGACCGTCGCGGTGTCCGGGCAGCACGGCTGCCGGGACCACTGGTGCCGGGGAGGAAATCCCCGGTCAGCAGGTCTCTACCCAGGGTGACGGTGCTTGTACCCTTGTGAATGCCAGATTTTGTCGGTTCGTCAGCTGATCGAGTCTTGCTCGTGATCGGCCCACCGGCTCACCGGACAGGGTCCCAGCTGCGGACTCAACCCTGCCGCTGGGCCGGCAACCGCAGGGCGATGATCGCCATGTCGTCGCACGGCGGCTCCGGAGCGAACCGCTCCACCGCCCGCTGCACCCGGGCCGCCACCGCTCCCGCCGTGAGCCCGGTACAGCCGGTGAGCACCTCGGCCAGCCCGTCCTCGCCGAGCATCCGCATGCCCTCGCGCCGCTCGGTCACCCCGTCGGTCACGCAGAGCAGCACCTCCCCGGGCTCCAGCACCACCCGCTCGACCGTCAGCTCCAGCTGCTCCATCACCCCGAGCAGCGGCTGCGAGGTGGCCGCCGCGGCCACCTGGCCGTCGGGGCGCAGCCGCAGCGGCAGCGGATGGCCGGCGCAGACCAGGTCGAGCTCGGCGCGGCCGTCCGGGAGCGGCGTCAACTCACCGTAGAGCAGGGTGAGGAAGCGACCCCGGTCGCCCTCGTCGAGGATCGCCCGGTTGAGCCGGGCGAGCACCTGCGGCGCGTCCAGGCCCTCGCGGGCCAGCAGCCGCAGCGAGTTGCGGGCCAACCCGGTCACCGACGCGGCCTGCGGCCCGGTGCCGCAGACGTCGCCGATCGCGAAGCCGTAGGTGCCCTCGCGGATCGCGAACAGGTCGTAGAAGTCGCCGCCGACCTCGTTGCCCTCGCCGGCGGCCTGGTAGAAGACCTCCACCTCGACGCCCGGGATCTTCGGCAGCTCCGGCGGCAGCAGGCTGCGCTGCAGTGCCTGGCTGGTGGCGCTGCGCTCGGAGTAGAGGCGGGAGTTGTCCATCGCCAACGCTCCGCGCCGGGAGAGGTCCTCGGCCAGCTCCACGGTCTCCTGACGGAACGACACCCCGGCCCGGGTGCCCAGGACCAGCAGCCCGATCGCCCGGTTGCGGGCGGAGAGCGGCAGCACCACCGTCTCGCCGACCAGCCCGGCGGGCTCGGCCGCGGTCATCGCCTCGGCCGGGCCGCTCCAGAACGCGGTGCCGTCGGCGGTGATCCGGGCCGCCGCCGGGGTGCGGCGCAGCAGCGCCCGCAGCGGGTCGATCCGGTCCTCCTCCTCGTGCAGCACGAAGGCGAGTTCGGCGTACTCACTGCGTTCGGCCAGCGTGTAGACGGCGCACCAGGAGGCCAGCGTGGGCACCGCCATCTGGGCCATCAGGGCCAGCGTCTGCTGGTGCTCCAGGGTGCCGGCCAGCAGGTCGGAGGCCTCGACCAGGAAGGACAGGGCGCCGCGGCGCAGCCGCTCCCGTTCGGCGAGCCGGGCGTTCTCGACGGTGAGCGCGATCCGGTCGGCGGCGAACTGCAGGCGCAGCGCATGGTCGTTGTCGTACTGGGCCGCCTGCCTGGCAGCCACCCCGAGCGAGCCGATCAGCCGGCCCTCCACCTTGAGCGGCACGGTGATCAGCGAGCGCAGCCCGCTGCCGATCAGCAGCGGGGCGCTGTGCGGCCGCAGCGCCAGGTCGTCGTGGACGGCGGGCAGCCGGGCGGAGTCGTAACGGGACTGGCCGGAGTCGATCGGGAGCCGGACGTTCTTGGTGCGTTCGGCCGCCAGTCCGGTGGCGGCCCGGACCTCGAACTCGGTCTCGTCCTCGGTGGTCAGCAGCAGATAGGAGGCGTCGCCGTCGAGCAGGTCGCGGGCCCGCTCCACGGTCTGCTGCAGCAGGCCTGACAGGTCGTCGGCCCAGACGCCCTCGGGCAGCAGGTCCAGCGGTTCGAGGCCGACGAGCGCGGGCCCTGCCGGGGCCCGCTGGTCGGGGCTGCGCAGCACGGCGCGGTCCCGCTCGCGGACCATCAGGCACAGGGTGGCCGGCGCTCCGGTGGGATCCAGCACCCGGACCTGGCAGCCGTAGACCTCGATGGTGCGCTGGTCGGCGCGGCGGACCCCGAACACGCCCTCCCAGCGGGCCAGTCGCAGCGCCGCCTCCAGCGGTCCGGCGGGGCTCTGCGGCCAGACCACCAGCTCCGCCCAGGGCCGCCCGACGGCCTCGACGGCCGGGCGGCGGAACAGTTCTTCGGCGTCGGTGTTCCAACTGCGGACCACGCCCTCGGAGTCCAGCTGGGCGACGGCCACCAGCACCGGACCGTCGGTGCTCGGCAGCACCTCGCCGGGAGCCTGGGGGAGCGCGAACCGCGTGCCGGGGAGCGCGCGTTGCAGCGGGAGCCGGAACCAGACGGTCTTCTGCCCGGCGGCGTACTCCACGCCCCAGCGGCTGGACAGCGCCGAACACATGAGCAGTCCGCGCCCGCCCTCACCCTCGGCGTCCGCGAAGTGCTCCGAGTGCTCCGAGTCCGGCTCGTCGGCCGACCCGGCGGCCAGGGTCGGCAGACCGCGTTCCGGGTGGTGGTCGGTGACCCCGATCTGGACGGAGTCCTCCTCGCGCAGGCAGCTGACCTCGGCGGCGGTACCCGCGTGCACCACCGCGTTCGTGACCAGCTCACTGACCAGCACGATCGCGTCGTCGACCACCTCGGGCAGCCCCCAGCCCAGCAGTGCGTCCCGGACGAATCCGCGCGCGGCCGAAGCCGACCGGCCGTCCGGCTCGAAGGTGGCGGCTGCGCGCGCGGTGACCACGGGCTGCTTCTCCTCTGCGTCGGGTAGCTGCTCGGCGCCTGGTGCCTCCCCCCGGCCTTCGGCCGGGAGGGCCCCCATGGCTGGGTGGCGCTGTCCCGGTGGACCGGCCGGGGGACGTGCAGCGCTCCACCCTACTTTCCGGACGGCTTCCCCGTGGGCAAGGGTGACCGAAACGGGCACTCGAGGGTGATTCTGCCCACCACACGCCTCTCACAATGATGGGAGGACTCGCAAGCGGGTCAACAACGTCGGTCGGTACTGTCAGACTGGGGGATCCGCCCGAGTCCGCAGCCGGACCCCGGGCGGCGGACACCAGCCAGTTGCGACGTGGGAGGGTCCCGTTGAGTTCGGCCACCAAGGACGCTGTCGGGCAGAACGCCACCGGGCAGAAGAGCGCACCGGGTGCCCGTGGTGCCCGGTCGACCACCGCACCGCGCGGTGGAGCGGGTCGGCGCGCGGCGCACAGCCGCGGAGCGGAGCCCGCCGAGCTGCGCAAGCTGCTCGGGGCGCTGACCGCGATGCGCGACGGAAACTTCCGGCGCCGGCTCACCGTGCCCGGCGACGGCCTGGTGGCGGAGATCGCGGCGGTCTTCAACGAGGTCGCCGAGCGCAACCAGCACCTCACCGGCGAGCTGTCCAGGGTGCGGCGCGCGGTGGGCCGCGAGGGCCGGCTGACCGCCCGGCTGGAGAGCGGGGCCGGTGAGGGCGCGTGGGCCTCGGCGGTGGACAACTGCAATGCGCTGATCGACGACCTGGCCCGTCCGATGGCCGAGGTGGGCCGGGTGCTGTCGTCGATCGCCGAGGGCGACCTGGACCAGCGGATGGAGCTGCGCTCGACCCTGCCGGACGGCGGCAGCCAGCCGCTGCGCGGTGAGTTCCTCAAGGTCGGCCGGACCGTGAACAGCCTGGTCGACCAGCTCTCGGAGTTCACCGACGAGGTGACCCGGGTGGCGATCGAGGTCGGCACCGAGGGCAAGCTGGGCGGCCAGGCCCGGGTGCGCTCGATGTCCGGCAGCTGGAAGGACCTGGCCGACTCGGTCAACACCATGGCGGGCCGGCTGACCGCCCAGGTGCGCAACATCGCCGAGGTGACCACCGCGGTGGCCAAGGGCGACCTGTCCCGCAAGGTCACGGTCGACGTGGCCGGCGAGATGCTGGAGCTGAAGAACACCGTCAACACGATGGTGGACCAGCTGAACTCCTTCGCGGCGCAGGTGACCAGGGTGGCCCGCGAGGTGGGTACCGAGGGCCGCCTCGGTGGTCAGGCGCAGGTGCCGGGTGTCGCGGGTGTGTGGCGTGATCTCACCGATTCGGTGAACTTCATGGCCAACAACCTGACGGACCAGGTGCGCAACATCGCCCAGGTGACCACGGCGGTGGCGCGGGGTGATCTGTCGCAGAAGATCCAGGTGGACGCCCGGGGCGAGATCCTGGAGCTGAAGAACACCATCAACACCATGGTCGACCAGCTCTCGGCCTTCGCGGCGCAGGTGACCCGGGTGGCCCGGGACGTCGGCACCGAGGGCCGGTTGGGCGGTCAGGCGCAGGTGCCGGGTGTCGCGGGTGTGTGGCGTGATCTCACCGATTCGGTGAACTTCATGGCCAACAACCTGACGGACCAGGTGCGCAACATCGCCCAGGTGACCACGGCGGTGGCGCGGGGTGATCTGTCGCAGAAGATCCAGGTGGACGCCCGGGGCGAGATCCTGGAGCTGAAGAACACCATCAACACCATGGTCGACCAGCTCGGTTCGTTCGCCGACGAGGTGACCCGGGTGGCGCGGGACGTCGGCACCGAGGGCATCCTGGGCGGTCAGGCCACCGTGCCCGGCGTCTCCGGCACCTGGAAGGACCTGACCAACAGCGTCAACTTCATGGCGTCCAACCTGACCAGTCAGGTGCGCAACATCGCCGAGGTCACCACGGCGGTGGCCAAGGGCGACGTCTCCAAGAAGATCACCGTCGACGCGCGCGGCGAGATCCTGGAGCTGGTCACCACCGTCAACACCATGGTCGACCAGTTGAGCGCCTTCGCCGACGAGGTGACCCGGGTGGCCCGGGAGGTCGGCACCGAGGGCATCCTCGGCGGCCAGGCCCGGGTCCGCGGGGTCTCGGGCATCTGGAAGGACCTGACCGACAACGTCAACTTCATGGCGTCCAACCTGACCAGCCAGGTCCGCAACATCGCCGAGGTGGCCACCGCGGTGGCCCGCGGCGACCTGTCCAAGAAGATCACCATCGAGGCCCAGGGCGAGGTCGCCGCCCTGGCCGGCACCCTGAACACGATGGTCGACCAGCTGAGCGCCTTCGCCGTCCAGGTCACCAGGGTGGCCCGCGAGGTCGGTACCGACGGCATCCTGGGCGGACAGGCGGACGTCCCGGGCGTGGCCGGCATCTGGAAGGACCTCACCGACAACGTCAACCAGATGGCCAACAACCTCACCGGGCAGGTCCGCAACATCGCCCTGGTGATCACCGCGGTGGCCCGGGGCGACCTGTCGCAGAAGATCGACGTCGACGCCCGGGGCGAGATCCTGGAGCTCAAGACCAGCATCAACACCATGGTCGACCAGCTGAGCTCGTTCGCCGACGAGGTGACCCGGGTGGCCCGCGAGGTGGGCACCGACGGACGGCTCGGCGGCATCGCCCGGGTGCCCGGGGTGGACGGCACCTGGCAGGACCTCACCGAGTCGGTGAACGAACTGGCCAACAACCTGACCAGGCAGGTGCGCGCGATCGCCCAGGTGGCGACCGCCGTGACCCGCGGCGACCTGTCCCTGCGCATCGACGTCGACGCCTCCGGCGAGATCGACGAGCTCAAGGACAACATCAACCAGATGATCGCCAACCTGCGCGAGACCACCCGGACCAACCAGGAGCAGGACTGGCACAAGACCAACATCGCCCGGTTCTCCGGCCTGTTGCAGGGCCGGCGGGACCTGGAGGCGGTGGCCTCGTTGATCATGAGCGAGCTGACCCCGGCGGTCTCCGCCCAGCACGGCGCGTTCTTCCTCGCCCAACCAGCCGGCCGCTCCTCGGAGATGGTCACCGAGGACGACGACGAGGCCGACACCGTGCTGCGGCTGATCGGTTCCTACGGCTACCAGCGCCGCTCGATGCCGACCACCTTCCGGCCCGGCGAGTCGCTGGTCGGCCAGGCCGCGATCGAGAAGCGCCCGATCAGCCTGACCGAGGCGCCCCCCGGGTACCTGCGGATCTCCTCGGCGCTCGGCGAGTCCCAGCCCGCCCACGTGGTGGTGCTGCCGGTGCTCTTCGAGGGCCGGCTGCTCGGCGTGATCGAACTGGCCACCTTCAGCTCGTTCACCAGTGTGGTGATGGACTTCCTCACCCAGGTCGCCGACCTGATCGGGGTCACCGTCAACACCATCAGCGTCAACACCAAGACCGAGGGCCTGCTGCTGGAGTCCCAGCGGCTGACCGCCGAACTGTCGATGCGCTCCGCCGAGTTGGAGGCCCGCCAGGAGGAGCTGGAGCGGACCAACGAGGAGCTGCAGGAGAAGGCCGAGCAACTGGCCCAGCAGAACCGCGACATCGAGATCAAGAACAGCGCGATCGAGGAGGCGCGCCGGGTGCTGGAGGAGCGCGCCGAGCAGCTCGCCCAGGCCAACCGCTACAAGAGCGAGTTCCTCGCCAACATGTCGCACGAGCTGCGCACCCCGCTCAACTCGCTGCTGATCCTGGCCAAGTTGCTGTCCGACAACAACGAGGGCAACCTCTCGTCCAAGCAGGTCGAGTTCGCCGACACCATCCACGGCGCCGGATCCGACCTGCTGCAGCTGATCAACGACATCCTCGACCTGTCCAAGGTGGAGGCCGGGAAGATGGACGTGCGCCCGGCCCGGATCGCGCTGGTGCAGCTGACCGACTACGTGGAAGCGGCGTTCCGCCCGCTCACCGCGGAGAAGGGCCTGGAGTTCACCGTCAACGTCTCGCCCGACCTGCCCGCCACCCTGCACACCGACGAGCAGCGGCTCCAGCAGGTGCTGCGCAACCTGCTGTCCAACGCGGTGAAGTTCACCGAGGCCGGCACGGTGCGCCTGGAGATCGGCCCGGCCGGTCCGGTGGTGCCGCAGCACATCCGGGAGCAGTTGCTGGAGTCGGGCCGGATCGACGACCCGGACGCCCCGCTGGTGGCCTTCTCGGTGACCGACACCGGGATCGGCATCCCCGACGACAAGCTGCGGGAGATCTTCGAGGCGTTCAAGCAGGCCGACGGCACCACCAGCCGCAAGTACGGCGGCACCGGCCTGGGGCTGTCGATCAGCCGGGAGCTCGCCCGGTTGCTCGGTGGCGAGATCCACGCACAGAGCGAGTTCGGCCGGGGCAGCACCTTCACCCTCTACCTGCCGCTGTTGCAGGACGTGCCGGAGACCGCGGCGGAGCGCGGGCTGCCGGCGGGCGGCCAGTTGCGGGCCCCGGCCGGTGTCAGCCCGACCGGGGAGCCGGCGCCGGTCGGGGAGGCGGTGTTCGACGAGAAGAACCCCGCGGAGCAGTGGGCCCAGGAGGTCCGGGAGTTGGCGATGGAGCGGCGGCGGGGTGCGGCCGAGCGCCGCCGGGCGGCCGCCGAGCAGCCGGGGTCGGTCGCGCCGCCGCAGCCGGCCGAGCAGGCCGACAGGCCGCGGCAGTCCGACTCGGCCACCGCGAACCGGGTCGAGGACCTGCCGGCGCCCCGGACGGGCTCCGGTCCGGGGTTCGAAGGCCGGTTCGACGGCGAGGAGGTGCTGATCGTCGACGACGACGTGCGCAACGTCTTCGCGCTGACCAGCGTCCTGGAGCAGTACGGGCTCACCGTGCTGTACGCGGAGAACGGCCGCGAGGGGATCGAGGTGCTGGAGCAGCACGAGAACATCTCGCTGGTGCTGATGGACATCATGATGCCGGAGATGGACGGCTACGCGACCACCGAGGCGATCCGCCGGATGCCGCAGTTCGCCGGGTTGCCGATCATCGCGTTGACCGCCAAGGCGATGAAGGGCGACAAGGAGAAGAGCATCGAGGCGGGCGCCACGGATCACGTGACCAAGCCGGTGGACACCGATCACCTGCTCGGCGTGATGCGGCACTGGTTGGGGGCGCGCGGTTAGCGCTCTGGCACCGGCGTTTACTGGCGAGGCGGACCGGGAACCCGCTAGGGTCACTCATCGTTGCGAACAGTAACCGGACGACGACGGTGCGCGGGGCGGCAGCGGCGTTTCCCGGGTCGGCAGGTGCCTTCTGCGGCCTGTGACGAGCATCCGATACGGCTGGGCAAGGGGGTGCGGCTAGCATGGCCGGGACAGTGGCGAGCGGCACGCGAGTGCCGGCGCGCGGGAAACAGGCGGGCCATTCGGCAGGAGGGCGGGTCGTGGTGCAGAAGGCGAAGATCCTCCTGGTCGATGACCGGGCGGAGAACCTGCTCGCCCTGGAGGCGATCCTGTCGGCCCTGGACCAGACGCTGGTCCGGGCCGTCTCGGGCGAAGAGGCGCTGAAGGCGCTGCTCACCGACGACTTCGCGGTGATCCTGCTGGACGTCCAGATGCCCGGTATGGACGGCTTCGAGACGGCCGCCCATATCAAGCGCCGTGAGCGCACCCGGGACATTCCGATCATCTTCCTGACTGCGATCAACCACGGTCCACACCACACCTTCCGCGGCTATGCGGCCGGTGCGGTGGACTACATCTCCAAGCCGTTCGACCCGTGGGTGCTGCGCGCCAAGGTGTCGGTCTTCGTCGACCTCTACATGAAGAACTGCCAGCTCAAGGAGCAGGCGGCGCTGCTGCGCCTGCAGTTGGAGGACGGGGCCGCGGACGGCGGTGCCCCCGGCGGCGACTCCGCCGAGCCGCTGCTCGCCGAGCTCAGTGCCCGGCTGGCGTCGGTGGAGGAGCAGGCCGAGACGCTGACCAAGCAGTTGGACGACTCCCCGGAGACCGCGGCCGCCGCCACCGCCGCCCACCTGGAGCGCAAGTTGGTCGCGCTGCGGGCCGCCCTGGACGCGCTGCGGCCCGGCACCGTCGTCGACTGAGCCCTGGCTGCCGCCCGACGTGCCGTCAACCCTCCGTCGCCGGGTCGACCGTGTGGGTGATTGGGAGTGCCTGACGGAGTGTCGGCGGGCCGAGGCGACACACCCCGGGGCATGACGGTCGGTCATGTGTCCCGCGCGGGAGGCCGCCGGTAGGCTCTGGTACATGGCCACACGGACGCCCGGCAACGCACGCAGCTCCAGTTCGGGTCCGGCGAAGAAGGCCGCCCCCGCGCGGAAACCGGCCGCTCGCAAGCCCGCCGCGAAACCCGGCGCCAAGCCCGTCAAGGCCCCCGCGAAGGCCGGCAAGGCCGCCGCCGCCGCCAAACCCGCCCCGGCCCCGGCGCCGCGCCGCCGCCATCCGGTGGTCCGCGCCATGGGCGGGGTGGCCGGCGGGGTCGGCACGGTCTTCCGCGGCTTCGGCACCGGCGCCAGGAACCTGCATCCGGCGCACCGAAAGGACGGCCGGGCGCTGCTGCTGCTGGCGCTCGCCCTGGTGGTCGGAGCCGGCACCTGGTTCAGCCCGCAGGGCTGGCTCGGCGCGGCCGCCACCGTGGTGGTCAGCGGGCTGTTCGGCCGGCTCGGTGTGCTGGTCCCGCTGCTGATGGCGGGAATCGCGATCCGGCTGCTGCGCCATCCGGAGCTGCCGGAGGCCAATGGGCGGATCGTCATCGGCCTGAGCACCCTGGTGGTCGGGGTGCTCGGCCTGGTGCACATCGGCTGCGGAGCGCCCGGCATGCAGAACGGCGCGGCCCGGCTGCGGGAGTCCGGCGGCATCCTCGGTTGGGGCGTCTCCACTCCGCTGATGGCCGCCGCCGGGCCGCCGCTGGCCGTGCCGCTGCTGCTGCTGCTCACCTTCTTCGGTGTGCTGGTGGTCACCGCCACCCCGGTCAACAAGATCCCGGAGCGGCTGCGGTTGCTCTTCGTGCGCCTGGGCGTCGCCGAGCCGCTGCCCGCCGACGGCTACGGCGACTACGACGAGTACGGCCGTGAGTACGCCACCGGTGACCGGGAGCT
This sequence comes from Kitasatospora humi, assembly GCF_020907985.1. Taxonomy (GTDB): domain Bacteria; phylum Actinomycetota; class Actinomycetes; order Streptomycetales; family Streptomycetaceae; genus Kitasatospora; species Kitasatospora humi. The sequence continues at coordinate 11,468 of NZ_JAJJPA010000019.1, forward strand.
CTCCACCGAGCCGCCGGAGGACGCGGACCCGCTGGCCCTGCCGTACACCGTGGACGGCGACCATCCCGACGACGAGGTGGCGGCCCGGCGCCGCAAGCGCGGCCGGCGCAAGCAGGTGGACGAGCCCGAGCTCGCCCCGGCGGTGCCCGACATGTTCGTCAAGGACCCGTTCCAGACCCGCGACCTGGCCGCCGGAGTGGCCGCCGATCTGGACGGCGCCCTGCTGCACGGAGTGCCCGCCTCGCCGGCGGTGGCCAGCATCATGCACCAGGTGCAGGACCGGACCGCGCCCCCGGAGGAGCCCGCGGTGCCGGCGGCCCGTGCCGCGGCTCCGACGGGTGGCGCGTCGGCCGCGCCTGCCGAGCAGGCGGCCGCCCCGCAGCGGATGGAGCAGCTGCAACTGCTCTCCGGCAGCGACTACGCGCTGCCCTCGCTGGAGCTGCTGGAGCGCGGGGGGCCGGCCAAGGCCCGCAGCGCCCTCAACGACGAGGTGGTCGCCCAGCTGACCGCCACCTTCGCCGAGTTCAAGGTCGACGCCAGGGTCACCGGCTTCACCCGCGGCCCGACGGTCACCCGCTACGAGGTGGAGCTCGGGCCGGCCGTGAAGGTCGAGCGGATCACCGCGCTGGCCAAGAACATCGCCTACGCGGTGGCCAGCCCGGACGTGCGGATCATCAGCCCGATCCCGGGCAAGTCCGCGGTGGGCATCGAGATCCCCAACCGGGACCGGGAGATGGTCAACCTCGGCGACATACTGCGCTCGCGCAGCGCCGCGGAGGACACCCATCCGATGGTGGTCGGCATGGGCAAGGACGTCGAGGGCCACACGGTGCTCGCCAACCTGGCCAAGATGCCGCACATCCTGGTGGCCGGCGCCACCGGTGCGGGCAAGTCGAGCTGCATCAACTGCCTGATCACCTCGGTGCTGATGCGGGCCACCCCCGACGAGGTGCGGATGGTCCTGGTCGACCCCAAGCGGGTCGAGCTGACCGCCTACGAGGGCATCCCGCACCTGATCACGCCGATCATCACCAACCCGAAGAAGGCTGCCGAGGCGCTGCAGTGGGTGGTCCGCGAGATGGACCTGCGCTACGACGACCTGGCGGCCTACGGCTTCCGGCACGTGGACGACTTCAACGCGGCGGTGCGGGCCGGCACGGTGACCCCGCCGCTCGGCAGTGAGCGGGAGCTGACGCCCTATCCGTACCTGCTGGTGATCGTCGACGAGCTGGCCGACCTGATGATGGTCGCCCCGCGCGACGTCGAGGACTCGGTGGTCCGGATCACCCAGTTGGCCCGCGCGGCCGGCATCCACCTGGTGCTCGCCACCCAGCGGCCGTCGGTGGACGTGGTGACCGGGCTGATCAAGGCCAATGTGCCGTCCCGGCTGGCGTTCGCCACCTCGGCGATGGCCGACTCCCGGGTCATCCTGGACCAGCCGGGCGCCGAGAAGCTGGTCGGCAAGGGCGATGCGCTCTTCCTGCCGATGGGCGCCTCCAAGCCGGTCCGGATGCAGGGCGCGTTCGTCACCGAGGCCGAGATCGCCGCCGTGGTGAAGCACTGCAAGGACCAGCTGACCGCCGTCTACCGGGACGACGTGACGGTGGGCGGCGGACCGAAGAAGGAGGTCGACGAGGAGATCGGGGACGACCTGGAGCTGCTGATCCAGGCCGCCGAGCTGGTGGTCTCCACCCAGTTCGGCTCGACGTCGATGCTGCAGCGCAAGTTGCGGGTCGGGTTCGCCAAGGCGGGGCGGCTGATGGACCTGATGGAGTCCCGCGGCATCGTGGGGCCCAGCGAGGGGTCCAAGGCCCGGGACGTGCTGGTCAAGCCCGACGAGTTGGACGGGGTACTGGCCACTCTGCGCGGGTAGGGCTCTGATGGTCCGTCAGTACCGTGCGTCCCGGTGGCCCCGGGGTGCGCGTTCGGTCGAACTCCGGTTGAGAAACGATTCGCCAGCACCCCTAGACTGTTCTTCCAGCAGGTGGCCTCCGCTCGAAAGGCGTGCCCAGTGACCGTCGGCAAGTCTTCCCACCGTGACAACAGCCGATCCTCCACCGGTGACACCGCAGCCGATCCCGGTGTCCAGGCCGACGTTCCCTCGATCGGGCGCACACTCGCCGGGGCACGGGAAGCGGCCGGGCTGACGGTCGATGAGGTGAGCGCCGCCACCCGGGTGCGGGTGCCGATCGTGCACTCCATCGAGGAGGACGACTTCAGCCGCTGCGGCGGCGACTTCTACGCGCGCGGGCACATCCGAGCGGTGGCCCGGGCGGTCGGCGCCGACGGCGACACCCTGGTGGCCTGGTACGACGCCGTCCACGGCACCGAGCCGGTGCAGCTGGCGCCGGTGGCGGCGCTGGAGGCCAAGCGGATGAGGATCGGGCAGGGGCGGCCGAACTGGACCGCCGCGATGGTGGTGGCGATCGTCGCGGTGATCCTGCTGATCGGCTTCAACCTGGTCAACGGCAAGTCCACCAGGGCACCGAGCGGCTCGGCCAGTGCACCGCTGCCCAGCGCGACCAGCTCGGCGCCCGCCCCGCCGACCGGATCCGCGCAGCCGCCCGCGCCCGCGAGCACCGCGCCGATCGCCGCCGCCCCGGCCGACAAGGTCACCGTCAAGGTGGTCGGCGAGGGCGGCAGCAGCTGGGTGTCGGCGGTGGACGGCGACGGCAAGTCGCTGTTTCAGAACAATCTGGACGACGGCAAGGACCAGACCTTCACCGATCCGAAGCAGATCAAACTGGTGATCGGCAACGCGGCGGCCGTCCATCTGTACGTCAACGGCAAGGACCTCGGGCCCGCCGGGAAGGACGGACAGGTGGTCCACCTCACCTACACCCCAGGTGATCCGCAGGCCGGCTGAGTCGCCCGTCGTTCGCCGCGCGGCCTCCGGGGGAAACGGCACCGGGGGCCGCGCGTTAATCTTGGCCCTATGCCTGAACGCCGTACTGTCGCACTGGTCACGCTCGGATGCGCCCGCAACGAGGTCGACTCCGAGGAACTCGCCGGGCGACTGGAGGCCGATGGCTGGCTGCTGGTCGACGACGCGAGTGATGCCGATGTCGCCGTGGTCAACACCTGTGGTTTCGTCGAGGCCGCCAAGAAGGACTCGGTCGACGCCCTCCTGGAGGCCAACGACCTCAAGGGGCACGGCCGCACCCAGGCCGTGGTCGCGGTCGGCTGCATGGCCGAGCGCTACGGCAAGGAGCTGGCCGACGCCCTGCCCGAGGCCGACGGCGTGCTCGGCTTCGACGACTACGCCGACATCAGCGACCGCCTGCAGACCATCCTGTCCGGCGGGCACCACGCGCCGCACCTGCCGCGTGACCGCCGCAAGCTGCTCCCGCTGACCCCGGTCGAGCGCCAGGCCGCCGCGACCGAGATCGCGCTGCCCGGGCACGGCGGTGCCCAGCCGTCGATCGCGGACCTGCCCGAGGGCGTGGCTCCGGCCTCCGGCCCGCGCACCCTGCGCAAGCGACTGGACGACTCCCCGGTGGCCTCGATCAAGCTCGCCTCCGGCTGCGACCGGCGCTGCTCGTTCTGCGCGATCCCGGCCTTCCGCGGCTCGTTCATCTCCCGACGCCCCTCCGACGTGCTGAACGAGGCGGTCTGGCTGGCCGAGCAGGGCGTCCGCGAGGTGGTCCTGGTCAGTGAGAACAACACCTCCTACGGCAAGGACCTGGGCGACATCCGGCTCCTGGAGACGCTGCTGAGCGAGATCGCGGCGGTGCCCGGCATCGAGCGGGTCCGGGTCAGCTACCTGCAGCCCGCCGAGATGCGCCCCGGCCTGGTCGACGTGATGACCGGCACCGCCGGCGTGGTGCCCTACTTCGACCTGTCCTTCCAGCACTCGGCCCCGGCGGTGCTGCGCCGGATGCGCCGCTTCGGCAACACCGACCAGTTCCTGCAGCTGCTGAGCACCATCCGGGACAAGGCCCCGCAGGCGGGCGCCCGGTCCAACTTCATCGTCGGCTTCCCCGGCGAGACGGAGGAGGACTTCGCGGAGCTGGAACGGTTCATCACCGAGGCCGGCCTGGACGCGATCGGCGTCTTCGGCTACTCCGACGAGGACGGCACCGAGGCGGCGACCTTCGACGGCAAGCTGCCCGAGGACGTGGTGGCCGACCGGCTGGCCCGGCTCACCCGACTGGCCGAGGAGCTCACCGCGCAGCGTGCCGAGCAGCGGATCGGCACCGAGGTCGAGGTGCTGGTCGAGTCCCTCGAGGACGGCGAGGTCATCGGCCGCGCCGCCCACCAGGCTCCGGAGACCGACGGCCTGACCACCCTGGTCGGCGCCGAGCAGGCCGTCGTGGGCCGGTTCTACCGCGCCCGGGTGATCGCGTCCGAGGGAGTGGACCTGGTGGCCGAGGTGATCGAGGCCGCGTCTCCGGCGGCTGCGGCATGACCGGCGGGCCGGGCAGCCCGGCAGCGGCCCGCCCGGCCCAGCCCGGGGCCGCCAAGCCGGCGGTGCCCTCGCTGTGGAACCTCGCCAACCAGCTGACCATGCTGCGTCTCGCGCTGGTGCCGGTCTTCGTGGTGCTGCTGCTCGCCGACGGCGGGCACAATCCCAAGTGGCGGGCGGTGGCCTGGGCGGCGTTCGCGATCGCCATGATCACCGACCTGTTCGACGGGGAGATCGCCCGCCGGCACGGCCTGGTCACCGACTTCGGCAAGATCGCCGACCCGATCGCCGACAAGGCGATCATGGGCGCCGCGCTGATCGGGCTCTCGGTGCTGGGCGACCTGCCCTGGTGGATCACCGCGGTGATCCTCGCCCGTGAGCTGGGCATCACCCTGATGCGCTTCTGGGTGATCCGGTACAGCGTCATCCCGGCCAGCCGGGGTGGCAAGCTGAAGACGCTGACCCAGGGCGTCGCGGTCGGCATGTACGTGCTGCCGCTGACCGGCTGGCTGGCCACCGGCCGGGCGGTGCTGATCGGACTGGCCGTGGTGCTCACCGTGGCCAGCGGAGCCGACTACGTGCGCCAGGCGGTGCGACTGCGCCGCGAGGGTCTGGCCCGGGCCGAGGAGGCGAAGGCGAAGTGACCGAGTACCTGCCGCTGGCTCAGCAAGTCCACCACGAACTGCTCGGGCTCCGCGCGACCCTGGCGGTGGCCGAGTCGCTCACCGGTGGCCTGCTGGCGGCCCAGCTGGTGGACGTGCCCGGCGCCTCCGCGACCTTCCGGGGATCGGTCACCGCCTACGCCACCGAGCTGAAGGCCGAGCTGCTGGGCGTGGACGAGGGGCTGCTCGCGGTGCACGGTCCGGTGCATCCGGTGGTGGCCCGGCAGATGGCCGAAGGAGTGCGCCGGCTGCTCGGTGCCACCTACGGCCTCGCGACCACCGGAGTGGCGGGGCCGGAACCGCAGCACGGTCAGCCAGTCGGCACAGTCCACCTGGGTTTCGCCGGTCCTGGTGGAACTCTGGTGAGATCGCCCCGGCTGTCGGGAGACCGTGCCACAATCCGACGAAAGGCCGTGACCGGCGCTCTGGAGCTCTTTCTGGCGCGGGCGGTGGCCGTCGGGAACGCCAATGGCGCCACCAGCGTCAGTTGAACAACGGCTGAACAGGCCGAATCCGGGAAACCTCTCGGTACCAAGGGCGTGTGTGCGCCCGGGGCGGGAACAACAGGGGAGGGGAGAGGCTTGCAGCCCAGAGTGAACACGACCACGGTCCCCGCACGGGAAGCGGGCAAGGCGGTACGGTGGGGACGTGACATCTCGATCCGCAGTCCGAGGAGGGAGCAACCGATGATCCTGCTCCGTCGCCTCTTGGGTGACGTGCTGCGTCGGCAGCGCCAGCGCCAGGGCCGCACACTTCGCGAGGTGTCGGCCGCCGCACGAGTTTCGCTCGGATACCTCTCCGAGGTCGAGCGCGGGCAGAAGGAGGCCTCCTCCGAGCTGCTCTCCGCGATCTGTGACGCACTCGACGTCCGGATGTCCGAGGTCATGCGCGAGGTGAGCGACGAGCTGTCGCTGGCCGAGCTTGCCGCGATGGCCGCCCTCTCCGAGGACGACCTGCTCCGTCCGGTGCTGGAGCCCGTACAGCTTCCCGCTCCGGGGGAACGGATGAGCACGATCACTCCGAAGGCCGCGGCCGTGGATGTCGTTGCTGCCTGACTCGCGCTGCTGACCTGAACGCTTGATGAGCATCAGGGGGGCCGGGAGAAGGAGCCGCGCGTGCACCGAGGCACCGAGGGCGCGGGCCGAATAGGTCCGCGCGGCCGTCGCCGGTCGGCGCTCGCCCGCGGCCGGGCGCTTCGCGTGGTCTGGCCGTTAGGCGTGGCGCTCTGGTTACTGTTCGCCGCCTGTCTGATATCCACCGGCACGCCGCACGGCTCCGGTGCCTTCTTCGCACTGCTCACCCTCGGCGGCTGGGGCCTCGGGGTGCTGCCGGTGCACTCGGACAGCCGGGCCCGGGGGCCGGTCCGGAGGTCAACCGCGCAGTCGCAGCCCGCGCGGAGTGGCGTGGAAGCCGGCCTCCTCGAGGACGGCGCCGAGCCCTGAGCCCAGTGCGGGCTCGCCGTTGGTCCGCTCCACCGTCAGACCGCTGAGCAGCCCCCGGCGCACCCCGTCCACCAGCGCGCCCACGGCCGCGGTCAGCACCTGCGGGGACTGCGTCCAGCAGAGCAGCGACTTGCCGCCGCGCTCCAGGTACAGCACCAGCTCACCGTCGACCAGCACCACCAACGCGCCCGCCTTGCGGCCGGGGCGGTGGGCGGTGGCCTGCTCGCCCGGCGGCTCGGGCCAGGGCAGCGCGGCACCGTAGGCATTGGCCGGGTCGGCCGCGGCCAGTAGCTGGGCGGCCGGGCGGTCGGCCGGGCCCGGACCGCGCTCGGGCCACTCGGTGGCGGCCGCCCGCTCCAGCCGCCCGTTGACCGAGCGGAGCCGGTCGGCGGCGCCGTCCATCGCGAACTGGGCGCCACCCAATCCCTCCACCAGGTAGCCGCGACGGGCCCGGCCGCGCTCCTCGAAGGCGGAGAGCACCTGGTAGACGCCGGCGAAACCGCCCGGGATCCGCTCGGCCTGCACCGCGCCCCGGGTCAGCACCCCGTGGCGGTCCAGCAGCACCTGCGCCTGGGCGGCGGCCCGGCCGGTCGGCTCGGCGGGGGCGGGCAGCATCGACCAGCGGCCGCCCGTGGTCGGGTCGCTCGGGAGCCGGGCCGAGACCCGGCCCAGCCCGCCGTACCGGGCGCGCGGCACCGAGCGCGGTGCGCGGTGTGCGGTCGACCCGGGGGTGCGGCCGGAGCCGAGCAGCGCCCGGACCGGGCCCAGGGTGTCGTTGGTGACCAGGCCGGCCCAGACCAGGTCCCACAGCGCGGCGGCGATTTCCGGCTCGGGGGTGTCCGGCAGCTGGGTGCCGAGCTGTTTGAAGAGCAGTCCGTAGCCGCTGGCCAGGGCGGAGAGCAGCGCCTCGTGCAGCGGGGTGCGGGTGAACGGGAGCGGCTCGGGGCGCACCAGGTCGGCGGTCTCGGCCAGATGCAGGCTGATCCAGCCGTCCTTGCCGGGCAGCGCGCCGGCCCCGGCCCAGCCGATCTCGCCCGCCTGCATCAGCCGGTCGAGCAGGCCGGGCTGGTAGTCGGCCAGCCGGGCGGGCAGGATCAGCCGCTCCAGCGCGGACGCCGGCAGCACCGTGCCCTGCAGCTGCTCGACCACCCGGTACAGCCCGTCCTCACCGCGCAGCTGGTGGCCGCTCAGATGCTGCCACTGCGGCAGGAAGGCGGCCAGGGCCCGCGGCGGCACCGCCTCCACCTCCTGGCGGAGCGCGGCCAGTGACCGGCGCCGCAGCCGGCGCAGCACCTCGGCGTCGCACCACTCGGGCTCGCCGGTGCCGCCGGCCTCCACCGGCCGGAACTCGCCCTGCACCAGCCGCCCGGCGGCGGTCAGCCGCTGCAGCGTGCCGACGACCACGGCGCTGCCCAGGCCGAACCGGGCGGCCGCCCGGGGGGCGGTGAACGGCCCGTTGGTCCGGGCGAACCGGGCCAGCAGGTCGCCGAGGGGATCCTTGACCGGCTCGGTGAAGGCCTCCGGGATGCCGACCGGCAGCGGCGTGCCCAGGGCGTCGCTGAGCCGCCCGGCGTCCTCGATCGCGGCCCAGCGCTGCTCGCCGGCGATCTTGACCAGGATGGCCCGGCGGGCCGCCTGCAACTCGGCCGGCCAGCCGGCTTCGGAGCCCCGCGCCAGCAGCTCCTCGGTGCTGAGCGGGCCGAGCAGCCGCAGGGCGTCGGCCACCCCCTCGACGTCCTTGATCCGGCGCTCAGGGGTGAGCCGCTGCAGCTCGGCCTCCAACTCGGCGAGCACCGCCGGGTCGATCAGCTCGCGCAGCTCGGCCTGGCCGAGCAGTTCGGCCAGCAGCCGGGAGTCCAGCGCGAGGGCGGCGGCCCGGCGCTCGGCCAGCGGCGAATCGCCCTCGTAGAGGTACTGGGCGACGTAGCCGAAGAGCAGCGAGCGGGCGAACGGCGAGGGCTCGGGCGTGGTGACCTCGACCAGCCGCACCGCGCGGGACTCCAGGTCGCGCATCAGCTCGACCAGGCCCGGCAGGTCGAAGACGTCCTGCAGGCACTCCCGGACGGCCTCCAGCACGATCGGGAACGAGCCGAACTCGCTGGCCACCTCGAGGAGTTGGGCGGCCCGCTGGCGCTGCTGCCAGAGCGGGGTGCGCTTGCCGGGGCTGCGGCGGGGCAGCAGCAGGGCGCGGCCGGCGCACTCGCGGAACCGGGAGGCGAACAGCGCTGAGCCGCCCACCTGGTCGGTGACCAGCTGCTCGATCTCACCCGGGTCGAAGAGCACCGCGTCGGCGCCCACCGGGGCCTCGTCGACCGCCGGCCCGTCAGCGACCGGGCTGCTGAAGTCGTAGTCGGGGGCGAGCAGGTCGACGTCCGGCAGCCGCAGCACGATGCCGTCGTCACCGTGCATCACCTGCGGGTCGAGCCCGTGCCGCTCGCGCAGCCTGGCCCCCAGGGCCAGCGCCCACGGGGCGTGCACCTGGGCACCGAACGGGGAGTGGACGACGATCCGCCAGTCGCCCAGCTCGTCCCGGAACCGCTCGACCACGATGGTGCGGTCGTCCGGCAGGTGACCGGTCGCCTGGCGCTGCTCGGCCAGGTAGCCGAGCAGGTTGTCGGCCGCCCAGTCGTCCAGCCCCGCGCCCAGCAGCCGCTGCCTCGCCTCGGGCTCGGGCAGGCTGCCCAGCTCGCGGACGAACGCGCCCAGCGCCCGGCCGAGTTCGAGCGGGCGGCCCAGTGAGTCGCCCTTCCAGAACGGGAGCCGGCCCGGCACTCCCGGAGCCGGGGTGACCAGCACCTTGTCATGGGTGATCTCCTGGATCCGCCAGGAGCTGGTGCCCAGGGTGAAGACATCGCCCACCCGGGACTCGTAGACCATCTCCTCGTCCAGCTCGCCCACCCGTCGCCCGCCACCACCCTTCTGACGAGGCGCTTCGCGCTGCCCCTCCTGGTGGCCGCCCTCGTAGGACTCGGAGCCGACGATGAAGACGCCGAACAGGCCGCGGTCCGGAATCGTGCCGCCGGAGGTGACGGCCAGGCGCTGGGCGCCGGGCCGGCCCGTGACCGTGCCGGCCACCCGGTCCCAGACCAGGCGGGGACGCAGCTCGGCGAAGGCGTCCGAGGGGTAGCGGCCGGCCAGCATGTCCAGCACCGAGTCGAAGGCGGACTGCGGCAGGGTGGCGAACGGCGCCGCCCGGCGGACCAGCGTAAGCAGCTCGTCCACGTCCCAGGTGTCCAACGCGGTGATCGCGACCAACTGCTGGGCCAGCACGTCCAGCGGGTTGCGCGGGATCCGCAGCGCCTCGATCCGGCCGGCCCGCATCCGCTCGGTCACCACCGCGGACTGCACCAGGTCGCCCCGGTACTTGGGGAAGACCACGCCGGTGGAGACCGCGCCCACCTGGTGCCCGGCCCGGCCGACCCGCTGCAGTCCGGAAGCCACCGAGGGCGGCGACTCCACCTGCACCACCAGGTCGACCGCGCCCATGTCGATGCCCAGCTCCAGGCTGGAGGTGGCGACCACGGCGGGCAGCCGGCCGGCTTTCAACTCCTCCTCCACCAGCGCCCGCTGCTCCTTGGAGACGGAGCCGTGATGGGCCCGGGCCAGCACCGGCGGGGCGCCCTTGGCCGCGCCCGAACCGCCCATCAGCTGGGCCGGACCGTGCCGCTCGGCCGGCGGGGCCCCGGTGGCGCGCTCATGGGCGATCTCGTTCAGCCGGTTGCAGAGCCGTTCGGCCAGCCGGCGGGAGTTGGCGAAGACGATGGTGGAGCGGTGGGCCTGGACCAGGTCGACGATCCGCTCCTCGACATGCGGCCAGATGCCGGCCGTCTGGGTCGGCTCGGTGGCGGCGGGGGCCGGCGAGAGCTCGCCCAGGTCGGCGACCGGGACCACCACCGAGAGGTCGAACTCCTTGGCCGCGGGCGGTTGGACGACGACGGCGCCGCGCTGGGGGGAGAGGAACCTCGCCACCTCGTCCACCGGCCGGACCGTGGCGGACAGGCCGATCCGCCGGGCCGGGCGCTCCAGCAACTGGTCCAGCCGCTCCAGGCTGAGCGCCAGGTGGGCGCCGCGCTTGGTGCCGGCCACCGCGTGCACCTCGTCGAGGATCACCGTGTCGACGGCGCGCAGCGCCTCCCGGGACGCCGAGGTGAGCAGCAGGAAGAGCGACTCGGGCGTGGTGATCAGGATGTCCGGCGGATGGCCCTGGAAGCGGCGGCGCTCGGCGGCCGGCGTATCACCCGAACGAGTGCCGACCTGCACCTCCGGCTCCGGCAGGCCGAGGCGGACCGCCGCCTGGCGCAGGCCGGCCAGCGGTGCCCGCAGGTTGCGCTCGACGTCCACCGCGAGGGCTTTCAGCGGGGACACGTAGAGGACCCGGAGGCGCCGGCGCGGATCGGCCGGCGGCGGGGCGCTGCTCAGCCGGTCGAGGGCGGCGAGGAAGGCCGCGAGGGTCTTGCCGGAGCCGGTGGGGGCGACCACCAGCACGTCGGACTCCCGGCGGATCGCGGCCCAGGCGCCGGCCTGGGCGGCGGTGGGCCGGTCGAAGGCGGCCTCGAACCAGGCCCGGGTGGCCGGCGCGAAGCCGGCCAGTGGGTCGGGGGAGAGCTGCTGGTCCGCCATGCCATCCATGGTGCCGGGTGGCACTGACAGTCCGGGGAGGGCGGTCGCACGGCGTGCACCGGATGGCGGCCCAGGTAAGGACATATCGGATGAAACGCTCATATGGTGAGGCCCAGGCGGCGAGGCTTCGAGGGTGATGAGGCTTCGAGGGCGGCTTCGAGGGCCGCGAGGCTGCGAGGCTTCGGTGGCTGCGACGAGCGGAGGACAGCGATGGCCGAGGTGCGGTTGGTCACCCGCGGCCGGCGTCGCTCCCTGGTGCTGCGCAGCGCTCCCGTCGTGCTCGCGGCGGTGCTCCTGCTCGGCGGGGCGCTCCCCTACATGGCGGGCGACCAGCGCTCGTACCTCAGTTTCCTGGTGCTGGCCGACCGGGCCGACGCCCAGGGCAGTGCCGCGGCGGACGCCGCGGTCCGGGCGCTGGGCGGCCGGCCGGTGCAGGACTACCCGCAGATCGGCGCGGTGCTCGCCTACTCCGCCGACGGCGACTTCGCGGAGCGGCTGCGCCGGCGGCCCGGGATCGCCGCGGCCGGGGCCACCCGCACCGAACCGGTGCCCGGGCCGCCGGGGGCGCTGGCCGGTGCGGGGGACTTCCGCCGTCCGGTGGTGTCGGGGCGGCCGTGGTCGGTGGAGCGGGTCGAGGGTGGCGTTCGTCGGTGGGGGGTCGGCGTGGCCGGGGTCGTCGGCGTCGAGTCGGTGCCCGGGGTGCCGTGGGCGCCGGCTAGTGCGGGGGGCTTTCGCCGTCCGGTGGTGTCGGGGCGGCCGTGGTCGGTGGAGCACCTCGAGGGCGACACCACCACGACGGTGCCGGATCCGGGCGAGCGCGGCGGCTGGAACCTGGCGATGATCGGCGACGACCCGGCAGCCCGGGGAGCCGGTCTGTTCACCGTGACCGGCGCCGGCCCGGCGACCGCGGCCGGCGAGCAGCGGGCCGCCGCGCTGCGTCGGGAGCTGGTCGCGGTGCTCGACTCCGGGGTCGACGACACCCACCCGGACCTGCGGGACGCGGTCAGCCCCGCCGACTCGGCCTCCTGTGCCGACGGCCGTCCGGACGCCCGGCGCGGCGCCTGGCGCCCGGACCCGTCGGTGGCGGAGAGCGGTCACGGCACCCATGTGGCCGGACTGGTCGGCGCGGCCCAGGACGGACACGGGATCGTCGGGGTGGCGCCCGGGGTGCGGATCGCGGCGGTGCGGCTGCTCGGACCGCTCGGGCAGTACTACCCGGAGAACATCGTCTGCGGGCTGCTGTGGGCGGCCGACCACGGTGCGGTGGCGATCAACAACAGCTACTTCGCCGACCCGTGGAAGTACAACTGCCCGGACGACCCGGACCAGGCCGCGATGATCCAGGCGGTGGACCGCGCGGTGGCCTACGCCCGGCGCGTCGCCGTGGTGGTGACCTCGGCGGGCAACGACACGCAGGACCTGGCCGGGCCGCGGACCGATCAGCGCAGTCCCAACGACCGGGCGGCCGGCCCGGCCCGGGACCGCCGGCTCGGCCCGGAGTGCATCCGGCTGCCCGGCGAGCTGCCCGGGGTGGTGTCGGTCAGCGCGGTCACCCGCAGCGGGACGGTCGCGGCCTACTCCAACTACGGCAAGGGCCGGATCACCCTGGCCGCGCCCGGCGGTGACCCGGACGGCGGGCCGGGCGAGGCGATCGTCTCGGACTGGCCCGGCGGCCGGTACGCCGCGCTGGCGGGCACCTCGATGAGCGCTGCCCAGGTGACCGGCGCCGTCGCGGTCGCCGCCGCACTGCATCCCGGGTGGGGGCCGGACCGGCTGCGGGACCTGCTGGTCGGTCTGGCCGCCGGGAACTGCCCGGTCGGACCAGGCCTGTGCGGAGACTCCAGCGGGTACGGCGCGGGGGTGCTGTCGGTGCCGCACTGACGGGCCGGCGCTGGGCGGCGCGAACCCGGGGCGGGCGGGCGCTGGGCGGCGCGACCGCGGGGTGCGGCCTGGCTCCGCGATACTGGCTTCATGAGGCTGACCGAGTTCTGGCGACGGATGAACGAGCACTTCGGCCCCGCGTACGCGGAGTCGTTCGCCCGGGACCACGTGATGAGCGAACTCGGCGGCCGGACGGTGCACCAGGCGCTGGACGCCGGCTGGGAGGCCAAGGACGTCTGGCGGGTGGTCTGCGATGTGATGGGCGTGTCGTCGCGGCTGCGCTGACGCGCTCGGCCGGCCGTTCCCCGGGGGTCGCTGCGCTTCTCTTTCTGCGCTTCCCTCCTTTTCCCTGCGGTTCTCTCCTCTTCCTCGCGGTTCCTTGCGTTCCTTGCGGTCCCTTGCCGTGGCTGCGGTGGCCTGCGGTTCCCCGCAGCTCCCCAGCGCCTTCCCGACGGGAAGTGGTCGAACAGCGATTCGAACTGTTGTTCCCTATACTGTTCCTCGACGAGTTATCCACAGGCCGAGCCCGTCCGGGGCCGATTGTCGGTGGGACGCGCTAGCGTCGAGGACGATGAAGCGCACAGCACAGAACCCGAGGGTGGAAGCCATGGCAGGTACCGATCGCGAGAAGGCCCTTGAGACCGCGCTCGCCCAGATCGAGCGACAGTTCGGCAAGGGCTCGGTGATGCGCCTGGGCGACCAGGCCCGTACCCCGATCGACGTGATCCCGACCGGATCCACCGCGCTGGACGTCGCGCTGGGCGTCGGTGGTCTGCCCCGGGGCCGGGTGATCGAGATCTACGGTCCGGAGTCCTCCGGTAAGACGACCCTCACCCTGCACGCAGCGGCCAACGCGCAGAAGCTCGGCGGCACGGTCGCCTTCGTCGACGCGGAGCACGCCCTCGACCCGGAGTACGCCCGCAAGCTCGGGGTCGACACCGATGCGCTGCTGGTCTCCCAGCCGGACACCGGTGAGCAGGCGCTGGAGATCACCGACATGCTGATCCGCTCCGGCGCGATCGACCTGATCATCATCGACTCGGTCGCCGCGCTGGTGCCGCGCGCCGAGATCGAGGGTGAGATGGGCGACTCGCACGTGGGTCTGCAGGCCCGGCTGATGAGCCAGGCGCTGCGCAAGATCGCTGGTGCGCTGAACCAGGCGAACACCACCGCGATCTTCATCAACCAGCTGCGCGAGAAGATCGGCGTGATGTTCGGCTCCCCGGAGACCACCACCGGTGGCCGGGCGCTGAAGTTCTACGCCTCGGTCCGGCTGGACATCCGCCGGATCGAGACCCTGAAGGACGGCACCGAGGCGGTCGGCAACCGCACCCGGGTCAAGGTGGTCAAGAACAAGGTGGCCGCGCCGTTCAAGCAGGCCGAGTTCGACATCCTCTACGGCCACGGCATCAGCTGGGAGGGCGGCCTGATCGACATGGGCGTCGAGCACGGCTTCATCCGCAAGGCCGGCGCCTGGTACACCTACGAGGGCGACCAGCTGGGCCAGGGCAAGGAGAACGCCCGCAACTTCCTGCGGGACAACCCGGAGCTCGCCGCGGAGATCGAGCAGAAGATCAAGGGCAAGCTGGGCATCGGCGTCGACCCGGACGCACCGGCGGACGGTGCGGAGCCGGCCGCCGAGTCGGCCGACGGCGCGGTCAAGCCGATCACCGCCACGGCGACCAAGAGCACCGCCAAGAAGACGGCGGCGGCCAAGGCCTGATCGGGCAATAGCGATGCGGAGCAAGCGGGGTCCGGGCGATGGGGCACGCCCGGACTGGTCGGACTGGGACGTCGAGGCCAAGGGCGAGCACGAGGGGGAGCGCCCGGACTGGGTGGTTGACGCACCGGGCCGACCGTCGGGGCCGACCGCCGACCCCGTCGGCTCGCGCGTACCGCGTGCGGGGGCGGGCAGCCGGGCCGAGCGCTCGGTGCTGGGGGAGTCGGCGCAGGGGGGCGGCGCTGCCAGGGTGGCGCGCCCGGTCGGGGAGTGGGTTGCGGAGGGTCCGGCGCGGGGGCGCCGGGCGGGGGGAGTGCGGTCGGGGGATGCTGCGCGGTCGGTGGGGGAGCGCTCGGTGGTGGGGGAGTCGGCGCAGGGGGGCGGCGCTGCCGGGGCGGTGCGGCCTATTGGGGAGTGGGTTGCGGAGGGTCCGGCGCGGGGGCGCCGGGCCGGCGGGCGGGGGCCGGCGGCCGGGGGAGTGCGGCCGGTCCGGGAGGAGCCGTCCGTTGCCCCGGCCGGGGACTGGGTGGCCGAAGCCGAGGCCGAGTTGGCGGCGGCCTCGGCCCGGTCCCGGCGCGGCCGGTCCCGGCGCGCCGAGTCCGCCGACGGTGCGCCGCGGACCCAGCGGACTCCGCAGCCGGACACCGACCCCGCCACCAGGGCCCGGGAGATCTGCCTGCGGCTGCTCACCGGCACCGCCCGCACCCGCAAACAGCTGGCCGACGCGCTGCGCAAGCGGGAAGTCCCGGACGAGGTGGCCGAGGAGGTGCTCTCCCGCTTCGAGGAGGTCGGCCTGATCGACGACGCCGCCTTCGCCGCCGCCTGGGTGGAGTCCCGGCACGCGGGCCGTGGGTTGGCCCGTCGGGCCCTGGCCCGGGAGCTGCGCACCAGGGGCGTGGCGAGCCCGGTGGTGGAGGAGGCCGTGGCCCAGCTCGACGCGGACGACGAGGCGGCCGCCGCGCGGGCCCTGGTGGACCGCAAGCTGCGCGCCACCACGGGCGTGGAGCGGCAGGCCAGGATCCGCCGACTGGTCGGCATGCTGGCCCGCCGCGGCTATCCCGAGGGGCTCGCCTTCCGAGTGGTGCGTGAGGCACTGGAGGCCGAGGGCGAGAGCGCCGAGGAGTTGGAGGACTGGTCGCTGGGCTAGCGGCGACGCCGCCGACGGGCGTCAGCTCGTGCTGGTGAGCGCCTCCGGACCGCCGCGGGCATGTTCGGCGAGCGCTTGCAGGTCCTCGGCGCGGGCGCCCTGGGTGATGCCGACCAGATGCCCGTCGGGGCGGATCAGCAGCACGGTGTGCGGGCCCGCCTCGGGGTAGTGCTCGGCGACCAGCACCTCGGTCGGCACGGGCAGCGCCGCCGCGACCTCCGCCAACCGGGGCATCAGCCCGGCCCCCAGCCACCGTTCGGCTGACCAGACCGCGGTGCCCGGTGCCACCAGCAGCAGTAGGAAGGCCGCGCCGAGCCGGGCGTAGAGCTGATCGGGCACCCCCTCGGTGGTGAGGACCGGGACGTCCGGTACCAGCACCCCGGGCGCCGTGGCCGGCAGGTTCTCGGTCAGCGCGCTGCCCCGCCCGGCGCCGCGCTGGGGCGGCACCCCGGACGGCGCGCCCGGATAGGCGGGCGCCCCGCCGAACCGCCCGGTGCCCAGCATCCCGTCGGCGAGCAGTGGCGCGTGCTTGCGGAACGGGCCGGTGAGCAGCGAGCGCCGGGTCTGCTGCCAACCGCGCAGCGGCCGCAGCAGCGGCATCGACTGGTCCACCGCGCGCAGCCGAGCTCCGACGGCGGCCCGCCGTTCCGCCTCGTACCCGTCGAGCAGCGAGCCGCCGGAGCGCCGTCCGCCGGTGAGCGGCGCGAGGTCCGGATCCTCCCGGCCGGGGGCCGGCGGCAGGTGCCAGGCGACCGCGAGCCGCCAGGCCAGGTTGTCCGCGTCGCGCAACCCGTCCGCCAGGTTCTGCATGCCCAGCGCCCCGTGCAGGTGTGCCGCGTCGCCGGCCAGGAAGCAGCGTCCGCTGCGGAAGCGGGCGGCCAGCCGCTGCTGTGCGGTGTGGTCGGCGGCGGCCAGCAGCTCATGACGGGGCAGTTCGCCGCACCAGCCGGTCAGGGTGGCCTTCACCCGGGTGAGCAGGGTGTCCCCGGTGACCAGGCCCGGCCAGGTGGCGTGCGGGTCCACCGGCTCGCTGGGCGCCGGCCGGCCGGGCGGCAGCCGCCAGTCCAGCCGCCAGAGCCCGTCCGGCAGCGGCCGGGCCGAGGCCTCCCGGTCGCCGCGCCACGGCGGTTCGCGGTGCAGCCGGGCCTCGCCGGGGAACGGCAGGTCGACCCGGACCGTGGCGATGGCGTGCCGGTCCACCGCGGGCCGGCCCGGAAACCGGATGCCGAGCAGCTTGCGCACCGTCGACCGGGCGCCGTCGCAGCCCACCAGGTGGCTGGCCCGCCACCAGGTGTCGCTGCCGTCCTGCGGGTGGCGGCTGCGCACGCTGACCCCGTCCCGGTCCTGCTGGATCTCCTCCACTCGGGCGTGCGGCACCAGTTGGATCAGCGGGGTGGCGGTGGCCGCGTCCCGCAGGCCGCGCTGCAGCCGGTGCTGCGGCAGGTGGCGCACCGGATGTTCGGCCAGGTCCAACTGGAGCACCTCCTGGCGCCGCCGCCAGACGGTCAGCCGGTCCCAGCGCGCGGCGTCCGAAGTGGCCCGCAGATAGCCGAGCCGTTCCAGGAAGGCGGTGCTCTCGGCGCCGAGCACGGCGCTGCGCGGACCCTCGGGGCAGACACCGCCGCCCTGGTCGAGCACGATGCTCGGCACCTCGTGCCGGGCCAGTGCCAGGGCCATCGCCAGACCCACCGGACCGGCGCCGACCACGATCACCGGGTCCACGGACGACCCCCGCACGGCAGCTCAGCAGGGGACGGCCGTCCGGCAGGGGCGGCGGTGGCGGAGCTGGTCCCGGGTGGTGTCACGAACAGCAATGCACCAGATCACCTGGGGGTCCGTCAAGCAGCACTCGGTGTGCGCCGGTTCGAGCCGCGGCGCCCCCGCGACCCCGGAACACCGGGTGAGCGCGGTGGGGGCGGAGCGGTGGTTCCGTGCAGCCCGTCCCACGGATGACCACGAAAAGGCGATTCCGCCCAGGCGCCGATCGAGGACCGAGGGCCGGAGCCGGCGGAGCCCGTGGCCCCCGGTCGGCCCGACCTTAGGCGGCGAAATAACGTCGGGTCACCGGATCTGAGCAGAACTTGAGGGTCACGAAAGGGCCACGCGTGCCGGCGAGCGGCCGTCAAGGGCTGGTCGGGGCGGGCGGCCGTGGGAGAGGATGAGCGCTTCGCCGGACCCGTGCGAGGTGCCGGCCGGACGCTGGAAGGATGTGGGATGCGGCTGCTCCTCGTCGAGGACGACGACCGGGTCGCGGCGGCGCTGGTCGCCGTGCTCAGTCGGCACGGCTTCCAGGTGCGGCACGCCCGCAGTGGGCACGAGGCGCTGGACGCCTTGGTGCCGGACGGCAGTGAGCCCTACCGGGTGGTGCTGCTCGACTTGGGACTGCCCGACCGGGACGGCTTCGAGGTGTGCAGCAGGATCCGGGCCGGCAGCGGCGTCCCGGTGATCATGGTGACGGCACGCGCCGACATCCGCTCCCGGATCCACGGCCTCAACCTGGGCGCCGACGACTACATCACCAAGCCCTATGACATGGGTGAGCTGCTGGCCCGGATCCACGCGGTGGCCCGCCGCTTCCAGCCCGCCCCGGCCGGTGGGCCGAGCGGCTCCGCCGCCGTGCCGGCCGGCCCGGGTTCGCTGGAGTCCTGGGACATCAGCATCGACCGGGAGCGCCGCCGGGTCAGCGTGGCCGGCCGGGAGGTGCCGCTCACCCGCAAGGAGTTCGATCTGCTGGCCCTGCTCGCGCAGAGCCCGGGCGTGGTCTACCGGCGCGAGCAGATCTTCAGCGAGGTCTGGCGCAGCGGCTGGGAGGGCAACGGCCGCACCCTGGAGGTGCACATCGGTTCGCTGCGCACCAAGTTGGCGCTGCCCGGCTTGGTCGAGGCGGTTCGCGGGGTCGGCTACCGGCTGATCCCGCAGTCCCCCACCCCTGATGGTGCCAAGCAGGACGGCGCCAAGCAGGACGGCGCCAAGCACGACGGTGTCGGGCAGGACGGCGCCGGGCGGGAAGGCACCGCCGAGCGGGAAGGCGGCAGGCCGTAGGCATGCGCAACCGCCTGCTCGGCATCCTGCTGGCGCTGATGGCCGGCGTGCTGGCCGCACTCGGCGTGCCGCTGGCCGGCTCGATGGCGCAGGCGGAGCAGAGCCGGGTGGTGGTCGACCGGATGGACGACGTCGCCCGGTTCGCCCAGGAGCTGCCCACCCAGGGGCTGCCGGAGCGCGGCTCGGCCGGCGCCGACCCCAATGTGCCGACCCCGCAGGACTCCTCGGCACTGGCCGCGCTGCGGGCCGAGGCCGACCGCTACCAGCAGCTCTACGGGATCAGGATCGGCATCTACCTCGCCGACGGCCGTCCGCTGGCCGTCTCCCCGGCCGACTGGAAGCTGTCCGCCGCCGGTGTCACGGCGGTGGCGGAGGCCAAGGACGGCAGGCGCAGTCACAACCCGCCGCAGGTCTGGCCCTGGACTCCGGGGCGGACCCTGACCATCGGCTCACCGGTGGTCCGCGACGGCGACGTGGTGGCGGTGGTGGTCACCGACTCCCCGACCGCTGAGTTGCGGTCGCGGATCGTGCACCGCTGGGCCTGGCTGGCCGGCGGCGAGGCGGTCGCCATGATCGCCGCGGTGCTGCTGGCGGTCCGTCTCACCGAGTGGGTGCTGCGCCCGGTGCGCACCCTGGACCGGGCCACCCACGACATCGCCACCGGGCGGATGGACGCCCGGGTGGCCGCCGTCGGTGGCCCGCCCGAACTGCGGCGGCTGGCCTCCTCGTTCAATGAGATGGCCGACCACGTGGTGCTCGCCATGGACCAGCAGAAGGCGTTCGTCGCCGACGCCTCGCACCAACTGCGCAATCCGCTGGCCGCGTTGCTGCTGCGGGTGGAACTGCTCGGCCTGGAGCTCCCCGAGGGGCGCGACGAGGAGCTGTCGCAGGTCCGCGAGGAGGGCGCCCGGCTGACCCGGGTGCTGGACGACCTGTTGGGTCTGGCCACCGCCGAGGGCAGCCGCCCGAAGCCCGAACCGGTGGACCTGACCGCCCTGGTGCTGGCCCGGGTGGACGCCTGGCAGCCGGTGGCCGACCGGCGGGGCATCCGGCTGGGCACCGGTACTCCGCCGCCGGCCCGGGCTTGGGCGGACCCGATCGGTTTCGGCAGCGCGCTGGACGCGGTGATCGACAACGCGCTCAAGTTCAGTCCCGAAGGGGGCACGGTGGCGGTGACCGTGCGACTGGGTCGGGACGAGGTCGCGGTCACCGTGGCCGACCAGGGGCCGGGGCTCACCGAGGAGGAGCTGTCCAGGGTCGGTGACCGGTTCTGGCGCAGCACCAGTCACCAGAACGTGGACGGGTCCGGTCTGGGCCTGTCCATCGCCCGCACCCTGCTGGTGGCCGGCGGCGGTTCCCTGGAGTTCGCCGCGGCCGAGCCGCACGGCCTGGCGGTGACGCTCGTGCTGCCGATCCCACCGAAGAGTTGACGGGATGTCGGCTCAGGGTTTGACCGAGCGGTAGTACGCCTGGGCGCCCTGGTGCAGCGGCAGTGGCTCGGTGTAGACGGCGGTCCCCAGGTCGACCAGCTGGGCCGAGTGGACCGCCGAGCCGATCACGTCCCGGCTGGCGATCACCGACCGGGTCAGTCCCTCCACCAGCGAGGGGCTGACGTCGTCCCTGGTGATGAGCAGGTTCGGCACCGCCAGGGTCAGCACCGCCTGGTTCTTGCCGTAGACCGCGGCCGGCAGCACGGAGGTGCGGTAGGCCGCGGAGTCCGGGTAGCGGTCGTGCAGCGCGTTGGCCAGGTCGCCCAGCGGCACGATCCGGATCGGGAAGGTGTTCGACAGCTGCGTGAGCGCACCGGTCGGTAGGCCGCCCGACCAGAAGAACGCGTCCAGGTCACCGCCGGCCAGCTCCTTGGCGGCCGCCCCCACGTCGAGCGGATACGGCTTGATCCCGGTCTTCGGGTCGATCCCGGCGACGGTGAGCAGCTGATTGGTCACCAGGTTCACCCCGGAGAGCGGCTGCCCGACCCCGACCCTCATGCCCTTCAGGTCGGCCACCCGCTGGACCGGCGAGTCGGCGGGCACCACCAGTTGCAGGTAGTCGTCGTAGAGCCGGGCGACCGCCCGCAGCCGCTGCCAGCCCGAGTTGCGGTACTGGGTCACGGCGTCGGCGGTGGCGAACGCGAAGGCGTCCTGCCCGGAGACCACCCGGTCCAGGTTGTCCACCGACCCCTGGGAGTCGTCCAGCCGCACCCGGACGCCGGGCATGGCCGACTGCACGTACCCCTTCAGCATCGCGCCGTACTGGCTGTACACCCCGGCGGGTACCCCGGTGGCGAAGCCCTGCACCCCCTTGGGGTAGCCGCCCGGCCCGGCGGTGCCCAGCCACCAGCCGGTCAGCGAGCCGACCAGCAGCAGTAGCGCGGCCAGCAGCGGCCAGCAGCGGCGGGCGGGGGAGCAGGTCATGCCGGGATCCTGCCAGGCCGGGCCGCTCGGCGGGAGGGGGCGAGCGGAAACCGTTGCCTGAGGGCCGTCCGGGTGCCCTTACCCTTGCTGATGTGGGTATGGGAGAGAGCTTGCGAACTTACAAGGTCGTCACGCACGGCTGCCAGATGAACGTGCACGACTCCGAGCGGCTGGCCGGGCTGCTGGAGGGCGCGGGATACGTCAAGGCCGACCAGGGCGGGGATCCGGACCTGGTGGTCTTCAACACCTGCGCGGTGCGGGAGAACGCCGACAACAAGCTGTACGGCAACCTCGGTCAGCTGGCGCCGGTGAAGTCCCGCCACAAGGACATGCAGATCGCCGTCGGCGGCTGCCTGGCCCAGAAGGACCGCGACACCATCGTGCGCCGCGCGCCCTGGGTCGACGTGGTGTTCGGCACCCACAACATCGGCCACCTGCCGGCGCTGCTGGAGCGGGCCCGGATCGAGCAGCGGGCCCAGGTGGAGATCCTGGAGTCGCTGGAGACCTTCCCGTCCACGCTGCCCACCCGGCGGGAGTCCGCGTACGCGGCCTGGGTGGCCATCTCGGTCGGCTGCAACAACACCTGCACCTTCTGCATCGTCCCGGCGCTGCGCGGCAAGGAGGAGGACCGCCGTCCCGGCGACGTGCTCTCCGAGATCGAGGCGCTGGTCGGCGAGGGTGTCATCGAGGTGACGCTGCTCGGCCAGAACGTCAACGCCTACGGCTCCGACCTGGGCGACCGCGAGGCGTTCTCCAAGCTGCTGCGCGCCTGCGGCCGGATCGAGGGCTTGGAGCGGGTCCGCTTCACCTCCCCGCACCCGCGCGACTTCACCGACGACGTGATCGCCGCGATGGCCGAGACACCGAACGTGATGCACCAGCTGCACATGCCGCTGCAGTCCGGCTCGGACGGCGTGCTGCGGGCCATGAAGCGCTCCTACCGGCAGGAGCGGTTCCTGGGCATCATCCGCAAGGTCCGCGAGGCGATGCCGGACGCGGCCATCTCCACCGACATCATCGTGGGCTTCCCCGGCGAGACCGACGAGGACTTCGAGCAGACCCTGCACGTGGTCCGCGAGGCCCGGTTCACCAACGCCTTCACCTTCCAGTACTCCAAGCGGCCCGGCACCCCCGCCGCCGAGATGGAGGACCAGATCCCCAAGGCCGTGGTGCAGGAGCGCTACGACCGGCTGACCGCCCTCCAGGAGGAGATCTCCTGGGAGGAGAACAAGAAGCAGGTCGGCCGCCGGCTGGAGATCCTGGTCGCCGAGGGCGAGGGCAAGAAGGACGACCGGACCGACCGGCTCTCCGGCCGGGCGCCCGACAACCGCCTCGTCCACTTCAGCCGTCCCGAGGAGCCGGTGCGCCCGGGCGACATGGTGACCGTCGAGATCACCTACGCCGCCCCGCACCACCTGCTCGCCGAGGGCCCGGCGCTGGCCGTGCGCCGCACCCGGGCCGGCGACGCCTGGGAGAAGCGCAACGCGGCCCCGGTGGCCAAGCCGGCCGGAGTGATGCTGGGCCTGCCCGGCATCGGTGCCCCTGCGCCGATCGCCGTCGCGCCGACCAACGGCTGCGGCTGCGACTGACGCCCCGTCGGGCCGGTCCGGCCGACCACCGAAACGGCCGGACAGGCCCTGATCAGGGCGACTAGAGTGATCGACATGTTGGTCGCCGCCGCCGTCTGCCCCTGCCCGCCGCTGCTGGTGCCCGAGGTCGCCTCGGGTGCCGCCGCCGAACTCGACGAGCTGCGGGCCGCCTGCGCCGAGGCCGTCGACGAGCTGCTGGCGGCCGAGCCGGAGCTGCTGGTGCTGGTCGGCGACGGACCGCAGGCGGAGGTCTGGACCGAGGGCGGGTCCGGTTCCTTCCACCGCTTCGGGGTGGAGCTGGCGGTCCGGCTGCCCTCGGGCGGGGCCGCCGGTGCGGAACTGAGCCCGGCGCTGAGCGTCGGCGCCTGGCTGCTGGAGCGCTCCGGCACCGGCCTGCCCACCCACGGCTGCGCCGTGCCCGCCGACACCCCGGTGGACCGACTGCTCGGGCTCGGCGAGGGGTTGGCCGCGCTGGCCGACCGGGTCGGCCTGCTGGTGCTCGGCGACGGCAGCGCCTGCCGCACCGTGAAGGCGCCCGGTTACCTGGACGAGCGCGCCGAGCCCTTCGATGCCGAGCTGGCCCGGGCCCTGGGCGCCGCGGACGCCGAGGCGCTGGCCGCGCTGGACGTCGAACTCTGCCGGCAGCTGCAGGTGGAGGGCCGGGCGCCGTGGCAGGTGCTGGCCGGCGCGGCACGCGGTGCGGGGCTCGGCGGGAAGCTGCGGTACGCCGACGCGCCCTACGGCGTGGGGTACTTCGTGGCGTCCTGGCGCTGACCGGCCGTTCCGCCGGATGCGGCGGGACGGGGCGATCCGCCGGGCCCCGCCGCGTTCCGCCAGGCCGGCCGGTCAGCCGGGCTGGTCGCCGCTGGGCGGCTCCTCGGTCTCGGCCGCCCGCGCCGCCCCCGCCTGCTCCGTTCTGGCCTGCTCGCCCTTCGCGTCCCCGCCCTTCGCGTCCCCGCCCTTCGCCGGAGCGCCCTTCGCCTTCCCGGCGAAGTCGTCGACCGCGCCCTTGGCCTTCTCCGCGCCACTGACGATCTTGTCGGTGTACTTGCCCTTGGTGGCCTTGTCGATCACCTCACCGGTCTTGTCGACCAGCTCGTCGATCTTCTCGTTGTGCTGTCCGGCCAGCTGTTCGGCCTTCTCCTTGAGCTCCTCGGCGAGCTCCTCGGCCCTGCCCTTGAGGTTGTCCATCAGGCCCATGGCTTCGTCTCCTGTGTCGGACTGCTCGGGTCGCTGCGCCGAGTCCTCCTCGGCCGCGGGGCTCGGGGACACCGCGCTGACGGCCGCGACCAGCAGCTCGGCGACCTCCGCGGGGGCGGGGACCAGGCTGCCCTGATCCTCACCCGGGCCGGCCTGCGGGGCCGGCACCGCGGCCGCCGGCGTGTCCACCGCGGTCTCGACTTCCGGCGCCGTCCGGGCGGCCGGCACGCCGGGCGGCGGCTGCTGCTCGGTGCCGGGCTCCGCCGGGGACTTCTCGGACGCCTCGGACACCTCGGATTCCTCGGGGGCCAGCACGGCCACAGCACCGCCCCCGGCCGTCTCGGCGGCCGGCGCACCGCCGCCGGCCGGTGCGGTCGCGGCCGATTGGCGGCGTCGGAACCAGCTGAAAACACCCATGTTCTTCTCCCAAGCTACGCGGTCCGCGGGGCCCCGGCCGGTTGTCCGCCGAGGTCACCGCCCACCCGGCCAACGACCCGGGTAGGAGGCGGTCACGTCCCCCTTTCGGGTGAGGCCTTGGGGTTTGCGAGACTGGGCGGTGTGAGCATCCCCCTTCCCAACGTCCCGGTGGTCTCGGTGGTCGGCGCCACCGCGGCCGGCAAGTCAGACCTCGCCGTGGCCATCGCCCGTGAGCTGGGCGGTGAGGTGATCAACACCGACTCGATGCAGCTCTACAAGGGCATGGACATCGGGACCGCGAAGCTCACCGAGGCCGAGCGCGGCGGTGTGCCGCACCACCTGCTGGACGTCTGGGACGTCACCGAGACCGCCAGCGTGGCGGAGTTCCAGCGGCTGGCCCGGGCCGAGATCGACCGGCTGCTCGCCGCCGGGCGGGCACCGGTGCTGGTCGGCGGCTCGGGGCTGTACGTGCGGGCGGCGATCGACGAGATGGAGTTCCCGGGCACCGACCCGGCGCTGCGGGCCCGGCTGGAGGAGGAGCTGGCCCGGCTCGGCCCGGCCGCGCTGCACGCCCGGCTGGCCGCCCAGGACCCGCCGGCCGCCGCTGCGATCCTGCCCGGCAACGGCCGGCGGATCGTCCGCGCGCTGGAGGTGATCGAGCTCACCGGCCGTCCGTTCACCGCCAACCTGCCGAGCAACACCGCCGTCTATCCGGCCGTGCAGATCGGCGTCGAGCTGCCGCGCCCGGAGCTGGACGAGCGGATCTCCCTGCGGGTGGACCGGATGTGGCAGGCCGGTCTGCTCGACGAGGTCAGGGCGCTGGAGGCGCAGGGATTGCGCGAGGGGCTGACGGCCAGTCGAGCGCTGGGCTACCAGCAGGTGCTGGCGCACTTCGCCGGCGAATGCACGGAAGAGGAGGCGCGAGCCGAGACGGTCCGCGCCACCAAGCGGTTCGCGCGCCGCCAGGAGTCCTGGTTCCGCCGCGACGACCGGATCCACTGGCTGGCCCGACCGTCCGGCGCCGACCCCGCCGAGCTGCTGGAACGGTCGCTGGAGCTGATCGCTCGAACGGGCTGACGAGGGTTTCCGGCCGGTCCTCGGCCGGATCCGGCCATCCGCCGGTGCACCTGCGGCGGGCACCTGCAAGTGCAGGAGGAAGCACCGGTCACGGGCGTGTCACGTCCTGGCCACGGATCACCCGGCGAGCCCGGGTTACGCGCTGTGAGCGCACTGGGACATGCCATTATCGAGGCAGAAGGGGCCGGTCGCGCGGGCCGGACCCGCCGATGGGGGTCCCACCCGGCCGAAGGGCTTGGGGAAGAGTCCCGTACTCGTGTCGAACTGTCAGGGGAGGCCGCGTGTCCACGGGTCCCGGCCCCGAAACCGAGCAGTTCGCCGATCACGACCTGGCCGAGGAGGCCTTCACCCTGCCCGCCGCCGACCTGCTGTCGCCGCTCGCCCCGGACCGGGCGCTCGAACCGGACCGACCGCTCGACCTGCCGCCGGACCCCGTGGTGCTGGAACGGGAGATCCGGCCGCGCCGCCGGCTGCGCTGGTGGCAGCTGCTGCCGATCGTGGTGGTCGGCGTGGGCGGCTCACTGATGTTCGCCTTCCCGCTCGCCTTCGGCTCGGTCAACGGCAACTCGATGGTCGGCATGCTCGGCCTGCTGCTCACCGCGGCGTCGGTCGGCTGGGGCGCGATGGCCTCCCGGCGGGCCGGTTACTCCTGGCCCGGGCTGCCCCGCCGCGGCTCCGACCGCCGGGCGAGCTGGCAGGCCATCGTGGTCTACACGCTGATCGTCTGCGCCGCCTTCGGCCTGGCGGTCTGGCGGGTCGTCCAGCTGCGCGGCTGAGCCACCCGGGTCAGTACCATCGGCAGCGTGAGCAGCGCACCCGATTCCCCCGCCGCGGGCATTCCGTTCGTCAAGGGCCACGGCACCGAGAACGACTTCGTGATCATCCCCGACCCGGACGGCCGACTGGCCCTGGGTCCGGCCGAGGTGGCCCGGCTCTGCGACCGGCGGGCCGGGATCGGCGGTGACGGCGTGCTGCGGGTGGTCCGCTCCGCCAACGACCCCGCCGCGGCCCACCTGGCCGGCGAGGCCGAGTGGTTCATGGACTATCGCAACGCCGACGGCAGCATCGCCGAGATGTGCGGCAACGGGGTGCGGGTCTTCGCCCGGTACCTGGTGCAGGCGGGGCTGGCCGAGCCCGGGCCGCTGCCGGTGGCCACCCGGGCCGGGGTGCGCCGCACGACGGTCGACGAGCGGGGCGACGTCACCGTGGACATGGGCCGGGCGCTGCTGCCCGGGCCGGACGACATCGAGGTGGCGGTGGGCGAGCGGCGCTGGCCGGCCCGCAACGTCAACATGGGCAACCCGCACGCGGTGGCCTTCGTCGCCGACCTGGCCGACGCCGGCGACCTGTACGAGGCTCCCGGGGTCAGCCCGGCCGGGGTGTACCCGGACGGCGTCAACGTGGAGTTCGTGGTGGACCGGGGCGAGCGGCACGTGGCGATGCGGGTGCACGAGCGCGGCTCCGGCGAGACCCGCTCCTGCGGCACCGGCACCTGCGCGGTCGCGGTGGCCGCCGCCCGCCGGGACGGGCGTGATCCGGCGGTCACCGGCGAGGCGGTCGAGTACCTGGTGGACGTACCGGGCGGCCGGCTGCGGATCAACCAGTTCCCGGACGGCCGGATCGAGATGACCGGCCCGGCGGTGCTGGTGGCGAGCGGCACCATCGACCCGCAGTGGCTGGGCCGCTGACGGTCGGCCGGGTGGGCGGTCCTCGATGAGGACGCCCGCTTTGCCCGTTCTGCGGTGCGGCGAATCCCCCCGTTCGGGTGATCTCGTGCACAGAGCGGAAGCGGGGGCTCGCGCAACGTGTTCTGCTCGGTAGCATGGACCACCGGGGCAGTCCGCGCTCCGGTGCTCGCTGCCGGAGGTTGCCATGACCGTCGAGACCGGCCGGCCCACCGGCCAGCCCGCCCCGAAGCCAGCTGCTGGTCCATCAGCGCCCCCGTCGAGCAGTTCGGCTGACGCCGCGTCGTCCCCGGCGTCGGTCGCTCCGTCCCCGGCGTCGGTCGCTCCGTCGCAGGCCAGGCGGCTGCTCGGAGTGGCCGCGCTGGGCCGGGCCGGCCGTGCCGCGCTGCTGGCCACCGGTCGCCCACTGGTGCCGGACGCCATCGAGCCGATCGTCCAGGTGCACCGCAGACACCACCCGGGTGCCGACCTGGCGCTGCTCGGCCGCGCCTACCGGCTCGCCGAGGCGAGCCACCGCGGCCAGAAGCGCAAGAGCGGCGAGCCGTACATCACCCACCCGCTGGCCGTCACCCTGATCCTGGCCCAGCTCGGCGCCGAGACGACCACGCTGGTCGCCTCGCTGCTGCACGACACCGTCGAGGACACCGAGGTGACGCTCGACCAGGTGGCCGCCGACTTCGGCCCCGAGGTGGCCTACCTGGTGGACGGCGTCACCAAGCTGGAGAAGGTGGACTTCGGCGCCGCGGCCGAGGCGGAGACGTTTCGCAAGATGCTGGTCGCCACCGGGGACGACGTCCGGGTGATGGTGATCAAGCTGGCCGACCGGTTGCACAACATGCGCACCATCCGCCACATGAAGCCGGCCAGTCGGCTGCGGATCGCCAAGGTCACCCGGGACGTGCTGATCCCGCTGGCCGAGCGGCTGGGCATCCACGTGGTGAAGACGGAGCTGGAGGACATCGTCTTCGCCACCCTGCACCCCGAGGAGTACGCCCGGACCCGCGCGCTGATCACCGCCCGCGAACCGGCCATGGCCCACCTGTTCAGCCCGTTCGCCCGGGCGCTGGCCCGCCAGCTCGCCGAGGCGGGGGTGCCGGCCGAGGTCACCGTGCGCCCCCGGCACTGCGTCTCGGTGCACCGGGTGCTGCTGCGCCGGGGGAAGGCCGGCCGGCCCGGCGCGGTGCACCCCGCCGACCTGGGGCGGCTGCTGGTGGTGGTCGAGGAGAACGCCGACTGCTACGCGGTGCTCGGTGAGCTGCACACCTGCTGGACCCCGCTGCCCGGCGAGTTCAAGGACTTCGTGGCGGCCCCCAAGTTCAACCTCTACCAGTCGCTGCACACCGCCGTCTCGATGACCGGCACGGTGGTCGAGGTGCTGGTCCGCACCCCGCGGATGCACCGGGTCGCCGAGTTCGGCGTGGTGGCGCTGGGCAGCCCGGCGCCGGGCGGTGACCCGGCCGGGCGGGACGAGGGGGACGGAGCCGACCCGGGCCGCCCCGGCTGGCTCAGCCGGCTGCTGGAGTGGCAGCAGGAGACCCCCGATCCGGACGCCTTCTGGTCCGCCCTGACCGCCGACCTCTCCGACGACCGGGAGATCACCGCCATCACCGAGGACGGCACCACCCTGGTGCTGCCGGCCGGCGCCAGCTGCGTCGACGCCGCCTACCAACTGGGCGAGGAGATCGGCCACCGCTGTATCGGCGCCCGGCTGAACGGGCGGCTGGTGGCGCTGTCGACCGCGCTGTGCGACGGCGACGTGGTCGGCATCCTGACCGAGCCGGCCGGTCGGCCCGGCGGTCCGGAGCCGTCCGGTCCCAGCCCGCAGTGGCTGGACTTCACCCGCACCCCCGGCGCCCGGTTCGCCATCGAGCGCTGGCTGGCCGGCCACCCGGTGCCGTCCGTCGCCGAAGCGCCGGGCCGGCCGGCGGAGCCGCCAGCCGAGCCGGCCGGACCCGCTGAGTCAGCCGGACCCGCCGGGTCGGCCGGACCCGCCGAGTCGGCCGGACCCGCCGGGGCCCGGGCCGCCGCCCCCGGCCGGCTGCCGCGCGGCCGCGACCGGCTGGTGATCGCCCCCGGTCACCCGGGCGCCGCCGTCCGGCTGGCCCGCTGCTGCACCCCCGTGCCCCCGGACCGGGTGACCGGCTTCCCGGTCCGCGGCGGCTCGATCGCGGTGCACCGGGCGGACTGCCCGACCGGCGAGCGGATGCGCGGCGCCGGCCGCGGCCCGATCCCCCTGGACTGGGCGCCCGAGGCGGCGGCCGGCTTCCGGGTCACCTTGCAGGCCGAGGCGCTCAACCGCCCCGGGCTGCTGGCCGACCTGACCGCCGCCATGTCCGCCACCGGCCTGGACATCGTCTCGGCGGTGGTCGAGCCGCCCGAGGAGCTGCGGGTGCGGCACACGTACACCGTCGAGCTGCCGGACGCCGCCACCCTGCCGGTGGTGATGCGGGCGATGCTGCGGGTCTCCGGGGTCTACGATGTCCGGCGCCCCGGTCTGGCGGCCCCGCGGCCGCCGCGCCTGCGCCCGACCGCCCGTTCCGTCGCTAATGCGGATGACCCGGGGCCGGGCCGCATGCGACCATCGAAGGGAATTCGGGGCCGTTCCGCGGCGTTAGGCGCAGTGGACGGACCGGAAGACCGTCAGTGACACCTCCAGCAGTAAGGACACGATGACCTCCACGTTCGAAGACCGCGAATTTTCCGGCACCACGGCGACGCACCGCACCACTCGCCGCCCCGCCGACCTCCGGGCCGAAGCCCTGATGGACGAGGACCTCGCGGCGATCGACGAGGACTTCGGCCCGAACTTCGACGGCGACCAGTACGACCGCAGCGAGCGCGCCGCGCTGCGCCGGGTCGCCGGCCTCTCCACCGAGCTCGAGGACATCACCGAGGTCGAGTACCGCCAGCTGCGCCTGGAGCGCGTGGTGCTGGTCGGCGTCTGGACCGACGGCACCGTCGAGGAGGCGGAGAACTCGCTCGCCGAGCTCGCCGCCCTCGCCGAGACGGCCGGTTCCGAGGTGCTCGACGGCGTGATCCAGCGCCGTGACAAGCCCGATGCGGCCACCTACATCGGCTCCGGCAAGGCCCAGGAGCTGCGCGACATCGTCGCCGCCACCGGCGCCGACACCGTGGTCTGCGACGGTGAGCTCACCCCGGGCCAGCTGATCCACCTGGAGGACGTGGTCAAGGTCAAGGTGGTCGACCGGACCGCCCTGATCCTGGACATCTTCGCCCAGCACGCCAAGTCGCGGGAGGGCAAGGCGCAGGTCTCGCTGGCCCAGATGCAGTACATGCTGCCGCGGCTGCGCGGCTGGGGTCAGTCGCTGTCCCGGCAGATGGGTGGCGGTGGCTCCGGCTCGGCGGGCGGCGGCATGGCCACCCGTGGTCCCGGTGAGACCAAGATCGAGACCGACCGGCGTCGGATCCGCGAGAAGATGGCGAAGCTCCGCAAGGAGATCGCCGAGATGAAGAAGGGGCGGGACACCAAGCGCCAGGAGCGCAAGCGCCACCAGGTGCCCTCGGTCGCCATCGCGGGATACACCAACGCGGGCAAGTCCTCACTGCTCAACCGGCTCACCGGCGCCGGCGTGCTGGTGGAGAACGCGCTGTTCGCCACCCTGGACCCGACGGTCCGCCGGGCCGTGACCCCGGGCGGCCGGGTCTACACCCTGGCCGACACCGTCGGTTTTGTCCGGCACCTGCCGCACCACCTGGTCGAGGCGTTCCGCTCGACCATGGAGGAGGTCGCCGACGCCGACCTGATCCTGCACGTGGTGGACGGCTCGCACCCGGAGCCGGAGACCCAGCTGGCCTCGGTCCGCGAGGTGATCACGTCGGTCGAGGCGCAGAACGTGCCGGAGATCGTGGTGATCAACAAGGCCGACGCGGCCGACCCGCTGGTGCTGCAGCGCCTGCTGCGCCGTGAGCCGCACGCCGTGGTGGTCTCGGCCCGCAGCGGCCAGGGCATCGACGAACTGCTCAAGCTGATCGACGATGAGCTGCCCCGCCCGGCCGTCGAGGTGCACGCGCTGGTGCCGTACACCCGCGGCGACCTGGTCTCCCGGGTGCACGCCGAGGGCGAGTTGATCGGCGCCGAGCACACCGCCGAGGGCACCGAGCTGCGGGCGCTGGTCGCCGCCGAGCTGGCGGCCGAGCTGGAGCGCTACGCGGTGGCCGTGCAGCGCTGATACCGGAACGCCATCGGGCCCGGCCCCCACTGCGGTGGGAGGCCGGGCCCGAGCGCGTCCTGCCGTTACTGCTTCTGCTGCGGCTGCGGCAGCTCGGTCATCTCCTGGAACATGCCCTGGGCCTGGTCGTCCAGCTCAGGGCCGGCCAGCCAGGCGGACGGGTCCGGACCGATCGAGGTGTTGGACACCAGCGCCACCTGGCCGTTCGGCTCCTTGGCCAGCCAACCGCCGCCGCTGGAACCGCCGGTCATGGTGCAGCCGATGGTCAGCATGGTCGGCCGGGTCGCGTCGAAGGAGAGCCGGGACGGCTTGCCGCCGTCGCAGTACTCCAACTCCTGCCCGGTGTACGGCGGGGCGGCCGGGAAGCCGTAGGCGCTCACCGCGGTGATCTCGTTGCGCGGGGCGTTGAACCAGATCGGCACCGAGCCGCCGACCTCCTCCTCCAGCGACTTGCCGGGCATGTCCGGGTTGGTCACCTGGATGATGCCGGAGTCGTACTGGCTGACCGGGCCGCCGGTCTCGCCGCCCTCCTCGACCCACTGCGGGGCGACCATCGCCTGGTCGGCCCACCACTCGCCGTAGGGGGCGACCTGGTTGAGCGTCACCTGCTTGCCACTGCTGGCCGCGCCGGAGCGGTTGTAGGACGGGATGAAGGCGATGTTCTTCAGCCAGTCGCCGTCCTTGCCGCCGTGCAGGCAGTGGCTGGCGGTCCACACCAGGTTGCTCTTGCCCGGGTGTGCCGGGTCGGAGACCACGGTGCCGGAACAGACGTAGGTGCCCTGGGGGCTCTTGGTGAAGATCTTGCCGAACACGGCCATGTTGTTGGGGTACGGGTGCTTCTCGCCGACCGCCTGCACCGGGCTGGGCAGCGGGTCGTTCTGCGAAGTGTCGTCACCCATCTTGGTGCCGGCCTTCATCGGCGGTGCCGGAGTGGCCTTGTTCATCGAGTCGACGTTCCAGAGGTCCTTGACGACCTGGTTGTTGAGCGCGTGCTTCTTGGCCCAGTCGGCCCAGTCGGAGCTCTTCCAGTTCTTCAGGTTCTGCAGCTCCGGCGGCAGCTTCAGGCCGGGCTTGCCGCTGCCGGCGGCGGCCGGGCTGGAGGCGGCGGCGGACGAGGCGTCGGTGGAGTTGGTCTCGTCAGGACCGCAGGCGGCGGTGCCGAGGGCGAGGGCGGTGACCAGGGCGGCGGCGAGGCCGGCCCGGCGCGTTATCCGGTGCGACATGTGCGAGGTCCCCCGTGGAGATGAGAAGAGTTGGCGTGGCGTCAGTCGTTCTTGGCGATGTAGTCGAGAGCGCCCTGG
This sequence comes from Kitasatospora humi, assembly GCF_020907985.1. GTDB lineage: Bacteria > Actinomycetota > Actinomycetes > Streptomycetales > Streptomycetaceae > Kitasatospora > Kitasatospora humi. Next base: position 44,260 of record NZ_JAJJPA010000019.1, read on the forward strand.
GCCACGTCGTCCAGGTACGGACCGGCCAGCCAGGCGGACGGGTCCGGGCCGATCGAGGTGTTGGAGACCAGCGCGGGCTTGCCGTCCTTCATCGAGAACCAGCCCCCGCCGCTGGAGCCGCCGGTCATGGTGCAGCCGATCACGTTCATCGGCGGGCGGCTCTTGTCGAAGGACAGCCGGGACGGCTTGCCGCCCGCGCACTGCTCCATCTCCATGCCGGTGAACGGCGGGGCGGCCGGGTAGCCGATGGCGGTGATCTTCAGCTGGTCGCGCGGGGCGTTGAACCAGACCGGGACGGAACCGCCGACTGTCTCCTCCAGCGACTTGCCGGTGGCGTTCTCCGGCTTGACCTGGATGATGGAGAAGTCGTACTGGCTGGCGGCGCTGCCGTACTCGTCACCCTCGGCCTCCCACTGCGGCGAGGTGATGCCCTGGACGGCGTCCCAGATGCCGAACGGTGCGACCTTGTCGACCGTGGACTTGCCGCCGTTGCTCACCGCACCCGAGCTGTTGAAGGCCGGGACGAAGGCCATGTTGCTGTAGAACTTGCCCCCGCTGGACTTGCCGGCGCTCAGGCAGTGGCCGGCGGTCCACACCAGGTTGCTCTTGCCCGGGTGCGCCGGGTCGGAGATCACGGTGCCGGAGCAGACCGCGTGCTCGGTCGGGGAGATGTCGAAGAAGATCTTCCCGTCGACCGGGTACTGGGTGTACGGGTGGCTGATCGGCTGGGCCTGGACCGGCGCCGGCAGCGGGTCGTTGCCGTCGCCGCCGGGCTGCTGCGGCGGCGCGGCGGGGTCCTTGGGCTTGGCGGCGAGCAGCTTCTGCAGGTCCCAGAAGCCCTTCGCGGCCTGCGGCAGCACGTGCTGCTTGGCCCACTTGTCCCAGTCCGCGAACTTCCACTTCTTCAACACGTCCAGCGAGGGGAGACCGCCGGGCAGGCCGGCGTCGCTCGCGCCGGCGGCGGGAGAGGGCGCGGCCGAGGTGGTCGGGGCCGCCTGCGGCGGGTTGTCGGTCTCATCGGGACCGCAGGCGGCGGCCGCCAGGACGATCGCGGCGGTGGCACCCGCGGCGGTCAGTGCCCGTCGGGTACGTGCAATTCGTGACATGTGTTCAGTTCCCCCGTGAGGATAAGGACCAAGGGAGTCTCCCATGCGCCAAGGACGGTCGGTGACACCCCCCAGTTGCGCCGGTGCTGAACGGTCACCGATCTGTGACCACCGGCAGCTGCGCTCGTTGGACCAACCGGATGCGTCCGGTTCGGCACGCCGCGGCCGAACCGCCGTTCGCCGCATCCCCCGCGCACCGAGGAGCAGCCTTGAGCACCGCCCTGACCGGAGCCCCGGCCACCGTCCCGCCCCAGCCGACCCAGTTCGCCGACACCGACCCGCTGTTGCACCAGGATCCCGTGGTCGCGGCCGAACAGGCGGCCCTGGAGGCCCTGTTGCGCTGCTGGTGCCGCGAGCGCGGCGCCGCACCCGACGCGGACGGGGTGCTGCGGATCGAACTGCTCGGCGGTGCGGCCCGCCTCGTCGCCCCGGTGCGGCACTGGTCGCGGTGCGGCTGGCACCGGTTCGAGCGGGCCGAGTTGGCGACCGGCCCCGAGCAGCGCGGCGCGGCGGTGGACGCCGTCACCGCGGCCGCGCTGCTGGCCCGTTCGGCGGCCGCCCGGCCGGAGCAGATCGCCGACCTGGCCGGCCGGGTCGCCGATTCGGTGCAGCGCACCGGTGAACTGCTGCGCCGGCGCCGGAGCCGGCCGCACGCCGAGGTCCACAGCGAGTTCCTGCGTGCCGAACAGGCCCTGCTGCTCGGCCACCCGCTGCACCCCACCCCGAAGAGTCGCGACGGTCTGGGCCCGGCCCAGAGCGCGGCCTACTCGCCCGAGCTGCGCGGCAGTTTCGCGCTGCACTGGTTCGCCGTCGAGCGCGAGCTGCTGGCGGCCGACTCCGCGCTGCCCGTCGACGCCGCCCGGCTGACCGCTGAACTGCTCGCCGCCCCCGGGCTGTTGCCGGCGAACACCGCCGCGTTGCCCCTGCACCCCTGGCAGGCGCAGGAGTTGGCGAGCCGACCGGAGATCGCCGCGCTGCTCGACCGGGGCCTGCTGCACGACCTAGGCCGGCACGGCGCACCCTGGCACCCGACCAGCTCGGTGCGGACCGTGTTCCGCCCCGGCACGCCGTGGATGCTCAAGCTCTCGCTGGGTCTGCGGATCACCAACTCCCGCCGGGAGAACCTGCGCAAGGAACTGCACCGGGGCGTGGAGGTGCACCGGCTGCTGGAGGCCGGTCTCGGCGCCGAGTGGCGGGCGGCGCACCCGGGCTTCGACATCGTGCGTGACCCCGCCTGGATCGGCGTCGACCTGCCCGGTCAGGACGAGGAGCGGGCCACCGGACTGGACACCGTGCTGCGGATGCAGCCGTTCGCTCCCGGCGACCGGGCGCTCTGCGTGGCCGGCCTGGTCGCCGAGCGGCCGCTGGGTGAGCCCGGCCCCGAGGTGTCGTCCGAGCTCGGTGACGTGCTGCGGGCGCTGGCCCGGCGCTGCGGTCGGCCGGTGGCGACGGTGGCGGCCGAATGGTTCCTGCGCTACCTGGACACCGTGGTGCTGCCGGTGCTCTGGCTCGACGGGCAGGCCGGGATCGCGCTGGAGGCGCACCACCAGAACAGCCTGGTGCTGCTGGACGCGGACGGCTGGCCGTGCGGCGGCCGGTACCGCGACAACCAGGGCTACTACTTCCGGGCCTCGCACGCCGACCGGTTGGAGCAGCGGCTGCCCGGCCTCGGCAAGGCCAGCGACACCTTCGTGGCGGACCGGGTGGCCGACGAGCGGTTCGCCTACTACCTGGGGATCAACCACGTCTTCGGCCTGATCGGCGCGTTCGGCTCACAGCGGCTGGCCGACGAGGCGGTGCTGCTGGCGGCCCTGCGCCGCTTCCTGTCCTCTCCGGCGGCCACCGCCACCGGCTCCGGCCTGCCCGCCCTGCTGCTCTCGGCCCCGCGGCTGCGGGCCAAGGCCAATCTGCTGACCCGGCTGCACGGCCTGGACGAGCTGGTCGGGCCGGTGGACACCCAGTCGGTCTACGTCGACATGGCCAACCCGCTGGCCGCCGGATGACGGCCGTGGGGGAGTTCCGGTTACGCCCGGTCGAGGAGGACGACCTGCCGCTGATCACTGCCTGGATGAACGATCCGGCGGTGGCGGCCTTCTGGCAGCTGGCCGGCCCGCCGGAGGTGACCGAGCAGCACGTGCGCCCGCAGTTGAGCCCGGGCGGACCGAGCCGCCCGTACCTGGGCCTGCTCGACGGCGAGCCGATCAGCTACTGGGAGGTCTACCGGACGGCCCGCGACCGGCTCGCCGACCACTACCCGGCCGGCCCCGACGACCTGGGCGTGCACCTGCTGCTCGGCCCGCCCTCGGCGCGCGGCCGGGGGCTGGGCGCGGTGCTGATCGACGCGGTGGCGGGCGAGTTGCTGCGGAACTGCCCGCGGGTGGTGGCCGAGCCGGACGTGCGCAACACCGCCAGTGTGCGGTCCTTCGAACGCGCCGGGTTCCACCGCGCCGGAGAGCTCCGACTGGCCGAGAAGCGGGCCGTGTTGATGATACGCGAGCGAACGAGGACGGAGCCGGACCGATGAGCCGTCAGCAGGACCAGACCCATGACCTGCTCGGGGTCGGGATCGGCCCGTTCAACCTGTCGCTGGCCGCGCTGGCCGACCAGGTGCCCGGGCTGACCGCGCTCTTCTGCGAGGCCAAGCCGGAATTCCGCTGGCACCCGGGGATGCTGGTGGACGGGGCCAGGATGCAGGTGCCGTTCCTGGCCGACCTGGTCTCGCTGGTGGACCCGACCAACCCGTGGTCCTTCCTCAACTACCTGCGCGCGCACGAGCGGCTCTTCCCCTTCTACTTCGCCGAGCGCTTCCACTTGGCCCGGCGCGAGTACGACCACTACTGCCGGTGGGTGGCCGAGCGGCTGCCCAGCTGCCGGTTCGGCGCCGAGGTCGTCGCGGTCCGCTGGGTGGACGGCGCCTTCGAGGCGGAGCTCGGCGGGGGTGCACCGGTCCGGGCCCGCAACCTGGTGCTCGGCGTCGGCACCAGGCCGGTGTGGCCGGCCGCCTTCGCCGCCCTGGAGGGTCACCCGGCGGTCTGGCACTCCGGCGACTACCTGCAGCGGCGCGCCGCCCTGCGGTCGGCCCGGGACGTCACCGTGGTCGGCTCCGGGCAGTCCGGCGCCGAGGTCTTCCTCGACCTGCTGCGCTCCCGCGGCGAGGACGGCACCCGGCTGCGCTGGCTGACCCGGACCAGGGCACTGGCGCCGATGGAGTACTCCAAGCTCGGCCTGGAGCACTTCACCCCCGACTACACCCGGTACTTCCACGCGCTGCCCGAGGCGGTCCGCGACCGGCTGGTGGCCGAACAGTGGCAGCTGCACAAGGCGGCCAGCGCGGAGACCCTGGCCGACATCCACGACCTGCTCTACGAGCGCACCATCGGCCGCCCGATCGGCGCGGTGGACGCGGAGATCATCCCCGGCACCGAGGTGACCGCCGCACTGCCCGGCCCGTGCGGCGGCCTGGAACTGCGCTGCCTGCACCGCGACTCGGGCACCAACCGCACCCTGCGCACCGACGCCGTGGTGCTCGCCACCGGCTACCGGGCCGCGCACCCGGCCTTCCTCGATCCGCTGGCCGACCTGATCGACCGGGACGAGCAGGGCCGGTTCCGGGTCGACCTGGACCACCGGGTGGCCACCGCCCCCGCCCTGACCGGCGGTCTCTACGTGCAGAACGCCGAACTGCACACCCACGGCGTCGGTACCCCCGACCTGGGCCTGGGCGCCCACCGCGCGGCAGTGATCCTGAACGCGCTCACCGGCCGCGTGGTGCACCCGCTACCGGCCCGGACCGCCTGGACCAGCTTCGCCCCCGCCGCCCTGCCGACCCAGGGCGGCGCCGCCACCAAGGAGCCGCAGCATGCACCGTCCGCCGGTCGATGACGTCCTCACCGCCGAACGCTGGCAGCGCGCCTGCCGGGCGCTCCTGGCCAAAATGCTGGGCGAGTTCGCCTACGAGGAGCTGCTGGCCCCCGCGCCGGTCGACGACGGCCTTTACCGGATCGCGCTCCCCGGCGGGCCGGTCTACCGGTTCGCCGCCCGGCGCGGTGCCTACGGCAGCTGGCAGGTCGACCCCGGTTCGGTGCGCCGGGACGGCGAGCGGTCCGACGATCCGTTCGAGTTCCTGCTGGCGGCGCGTCGGCAGCTCGGCCTCACCGGGGACACGGTCGGCCACCTGGTCCGGGAGCTGACCGCCACCCTGCTCGCCGATGTCCGGCTGGCGGCCCAGCAGTTGACGGCCGCCGAACTGGCCGACCTGGACCACGCCACCCTGGAGGGGCACCAGACCGGGCACCCGTGGATCGTGCCGAACAAGGGCCGGCTGGGCTTCTCGGCCTCGGACGCCGCCGCCTGGGCCCCCGAGGCCCGTCAACTGCAGAGCCTGCGCTGGCTGGCCGTCCACCGCGACCTGGCCGCCTACCGGGGCCTCGGCGAGCTGGCCGAGCCGGAGGAGCTCTACCGCCAGGAGCTGGACCTGGCGGTGCTGGCCGGCTACCGGCTGCTGCTGGCCGACCGCGGGTTGGATCCGACCGGCTACCTGCTGCTGCCGGTGCACCCCTGGCAGTGGGACGAGACGGTGCTGCCGCTGTTCGCGCCCTGGGTGGCCGACGGCCGGATCGTGCTGCTGCCGGCCGACCGCGACCTGCGGCTGCCGCAGCAGTCGATCCGGACCTTCTTCAACGTCACCAGCCCGGACCGGCGCAGCGTCAAGCTGCCGCTGTCGGTGCTCAACACCCTGGTGTGGCGCGGGCTGCCGACCGAGCGGGCGCTGGCCGCGCCGGCCGTGACCGCGTGGATCCACCGGCTGCGCGACCAGGACCGGTTCCTGCGCGAGGAGTGCCGGGTGGTGCTGCTCGGCGAGGTCGCCTCGGTGGCGGTCCGGCATCCGTACTACGCGCGGCTGCCGGAGGCGCCGTACCAGTACAAGGAACTGCTCGGCGCGATCTGGCGGGAGCCGCTGGGCGGTTGTCTGGAGCCCGGTGAGCGCGGGCGCACCCTGGCCGCGCTGCTGCAGACCGGCAGCGACGGGCGCAGCCTGGTCGAGGAACTGGTCGCCCGCTCCGGGCTGGGCGCGCGGGACTGGACGGCGCGGCTGTTCGCGGTGATGCTGCCGCCGCTGCTGCACTTCCTCTACCGCTACGGCACGGTGTTCTCGCCGCACGGGGAGAACGCGATCGTGCTGTTCGACCGGCACGATGTGCCGGTGCGACTGGCGATCAAGGACTTCGTGGACGACGTCAACATCAGTGACCGGGACCTGCCGGAGCTGCGCGGGCTGGATCCGGCGGTCAGCGGGGTGCTGCTCCGGGAGGGCCCGGCGGGGCTGTGCCAGTTCCTCCACGCCGGACTGTTCATCGGCGTCTACCGGTTCCTGGCGCCGCTGCTGGAGCGCCGCTGCGGTCTGCCGGAGCCGGAGTTCTGGGAGTTGCTGCGCGCCGAGATCCTGGCCCACCAGCGGCGGTTCCCGGAGCTGGCCGACCGGTTCGAGCTGTTCGACCTGCTCACCCCGGAGATCGACCGGCTCTGCCTGAACCGCAACCGGCTGCTGCTGGACGGCTACCGGGACCGCTCGCAGCGTCCGCACGCCGCGGTGCACGGGCGGGTGGCCAATCCGCTGGCGAACCCGTCGGGCAGTGCGTTGCCCGGTCCGCGGGAGAGCGTTGTCAGTCCGGCGCCGTAGGGTGGTAGGGCCATGAGGAACGACTCCGCACCCCAGTTGCCGGCCGAGGATCTCCCCGCCGAGCCCGCCGTCGAGACCGCCGGCCGTCCTGGCCATCCTGAGCTGGCCGAACTTCTCCACGCCGCGGTCACCGCGGTCGGCGGTGTCGAGCGGCCCGGCCAGATCAGGATGGCCGAGGCGGTCGCCGAGGCCGTCGAGAGCGCCGAGCACCTGCTGGTGCAGGCCGGCACCGGTACCGGCAAGTCGCTGGCCTACCTGGTGCCGGCGCTGGCGCACGGTGACCGGGTGGTGGTGGCCACCGCCACCCTGGCACTGCAACGCCAGCTGGTGGAGCGGGACTTGCCGCGCACCGTGGAGGCGCTGCACCCGGTGCTGCGGCGCCGCCCGGAGTTCGCCATGCTCAAGGGCCGCTCCAACTACCTCTGCCTGCACCGGGCGCACGAGGGCACGCCCAGTGACGAGGGCGAGGGGCTGATCCCGCTGGAGGAGATCACCGGGCCGACCGGCAAGCTCGGCGAGGAGGTGCTCCGGCTGCGCGACTGGGCCGACGAGACCGAGACCGGCGACCGGGACGACCTGACCCCGGGCGTCTCCGACAAGGCCTGGGCCCAGCTGTCGGTCAGCTCCCGGGAGTGCCTGGGCGCCACCCGCTGCCCGTACGGGCCGGAGTGCTTCGCGGAGCGGGCCCGGGAGCGGGCCAAGCTGGCCGACGTGGTGGTCACCAACCACGCGCTACTGGCGATCGACGCGATCGAGGGCGCCCCGGTGCTGCCGGAGCACGAGCTGCTGATCATCGACGAGGCGCACGAGCTGGTGAACCGGGTGACCGGCGCGGCCACCGCCGAACTCACCGTCGGCGCGGTCAACCGCGCGGTCAAGCGGGCCGCCCGGCTGGCCAACGAGAAGGCGGTGGACGCGCTGCAGGCCGCCGCCGAGAGCTACCACGGCCTGATGGAGACCGCCCAGCCCGGCAAGGTCGACGAACTGCCCGAGTACCTCGGCTACGCGGTCGCCGCGATCCGGGACGCCAGCCGCCAGGTGATCACCTCGCTCGGTGAGATCCGGGACAAGGGCCTCACCGACGAGGACGCCGTCCGCAAGCAGGCGATGGCCGCCGTCGAGTCGCTGCACGACACCACCGAGCGGCTGCTGGAGGAGTCGCCGTACGACGTGGTCTGGATCGAGCGCAACGACCGCTACGGGCTGGTGCCGGCCTCGCTGCGGGTGGCGCCGATGAGCGTCTCCGGGCTGCTGCGGGAGAACCTCTACCGGGAGCGCTCGGTGGTGCTGACCTCGGCCACCCTGAAGCTGGGCGGCGACTTCACCGGGGTGGCCGCCTCGGTCGGCCTGCCCGCCGAGGGGCGGCTGCCGGACCAGCGCGGCGGGGCGGAGCCGGAGCGCGACCTGAGCGAGGACGCGCCGCCGACCTGGCGGGCGCTGGACGTCGGCTCGCCGTTCAGCTACCCCAAGCAGGGCATCCTCTATGTCGCCAAGCACCTGCCGGCGCCCGGTCGGGAGCCGGAACGGCCGCAGATGCTGGACGAGTTGGCCGAGCTGATCGGTGCCGCCGGTGGGCGCACGCTCGGGCTGTTCTCCTCGATGCGGGCCGCCCAGACCGCTGCCGAGCAGCTGCGCGAACGGCTGGACTACCCGATCCTGCTGCAGGGTGAGGACACCCTGGGCGAGTTGATCCGGAACTTCGCCGGCGATGCCGAGACCTGCCTGTTCGGCACCCTGTCGCTCTGGCAGGGCGTGGACGTGCCGGGCTCCGCCTGCCAGTTGGTGGTGATGGACCGTATCCCGTTCCCGCGCCCCGACGATCCGCTGATGAGCGCCCGGCAGAAGTCGGTGGAGGAGGCTGGGGGGAACGGCTTCATGGCGGTGGCGGCCACCCACGCCGCGCTGCTGATGGCGCAGGGCGCGGGCCGGCTGGTCCGAGCGGCCGACGACCGGGGCGTGGTCGCGGTGCTCGATCCGCGGCTGGCCACCGCACGGTACGGCGGCTTCTTCCGGGCCTCGATGCCGGACTTCTGGTACACCACCGACCGCAACCAGGTGCGCCGCTCACTGGCGGCCATCGACCAGAGTGCGCCGCCGGTCCGGCCGGTGGTCAAGCGGGGCTGACCGGGCAGTCGGCGAGCCGAGCCGGATTCGAACGCCTCCGTCCGGACAGGACTGACGGGCCGTCGGATGACCGACGGCCCGTCAGGAGCAGGAGGGGCGGGGGCGTGCCCGGGTCAGAGGCGGCGCAGTACCGCGACGACCTTGCCCAGGATGGTCGCGTTGTCGCCCGGGATCGGCTCGTAGGCCGGGTTGTGCGGCAGCAGCCAGATCCGGCCGTCCTCGCGCTTGAGGCGCTTGACGGTGGCCTCGCCGTCGATCATGGCGGCCACGATGTCGCCGTTCTCGGCGACCGGCTGGCGGCGCACGGTGACCCAGTCCCCGTCGCAGATGGCCGCCTCGATCATCGAGTCACCGCGCACGGTGAGCGCGAACAGCTCGCCCTCGCCGACCAGCTGGCGGGGCAGCGGGAAGACGTCCTCGACGGTCTGCTCGGCGAGGATCGGCCCGCCGGCGGCGATCCGGCCGACCAGGGGCACGTAGGAGGTGGAGGGGCGGCCCGCGGCGTCGGCGGTGTTGGGGCGGGTGACCTCGACGCCGCGCACCTCGTAGGCGCGCGGGCGGTGGGGGTCGCGCCGCAGGAACCCCTTGCGCTCCAGGGCCATCAGCTGGTGCGCCACCGAGGAGGTGGAGGAGAGCCCGACCGCCTGGCCGATCTCCCGCATGCTCGGCGGATAGCCGCGGCGCTGCACCGAATCCCGGATCACGTCGATCACCCTGCGCTGCCGCTCGGTCAGCCCTGCCTCGTCGGTGCGGATGCCCGGCGGCCGGCCGGGCAGCGAGCGGACCTGGCTGCCGGGCAGGCCGAGCGGCACGTCCTGGACGGAGGCGTGCTCGACCGGCTGGTCCTGCAGGAAGCCCGGCGCGCCGCCGGGACGGGAGCTGTCGCTGCGGTCCATGCTGCTGCGGTCCTCCTGTACCGGGATGCCGCGGCCGTCGGCAATGGTGTTCTGGAGAGCGGTGTTGCTGGAGCTACTGGTCTGTACGGTGTTCATGGCGGCCCCTCTCGACGGGCGGTCTTCCCTGCTTGCCCAGCCCAACGGCAGCACCTATCGAAAGGTTGCGCCAAACACACGTTCGAGTGAATTATTTCGGGTCCGCATGACTCGATCAAGGCATTGGGTGTATGTGCTGTCGATTAAATGTTCGATCAGTGATTCTAGCCTGCTCCTCCCCAGCCGTTCGGGCGAGTGGTCGAAATCGTCGCCACGACTGACCAGCGGCGATCGCGCCGGGTGATTCCGGGGCCACTGCGCGTCCGGCGTGTTGAAGGGTGCGTCACGCTAGATCTAGTGGTTGGATAGCTGCTCGCAGCCCACAGGTTGTGGTCCCCATGTCATTGGATCTTGAACGGGTGGCCTAGACTATGGGTCTGCCCAGCCCGCTCAGCCGGTTCGCCCAGGAAGGGAGTCCCCGTGCACTGCCCCTTCTGCCGGCACTCCGACAGCCGTGTGGTCGACAGTCGTACCACTGACGACGGCAGTGCGATCCGCCGCCGCCGGCAGTGCCCCGACTGCAGTCGGCGGTTCACCACGGTGGAGACGGCCGCGCTCATGGTGATCAAGCGCAGCGGGGTGACCGAGCCGTTCAGCCGCGAGAAGGTGATCTCCGGGGTCCGCAAGGCCTGCCAGGGCCGACCGGTCACCGAGGACGCCCTGGCGCTGCTCGGCCAACGGGTGGAGGAGTGCGTGCGGGCCAGTGGCAGCGCCGAACTCTCCACGCATGACGTGGGCCTGGCCATACTCGGCCCGCTGAAGGAGCTGGACGTCGTCGCCTACCTGCGGTTCGCCTCGGTGTACCAGGCGTACGACGGGCTCTCGGACTTCGAGGCCGCCATCGCGGAGTTGCGAGGCGCGGAGCAGTCCACCACCGCGCAGGACGAGGACGGCTCCGCCGTGCCCGTCCCGGCCGCGGCGCCCTAGGAGGCGGTTACCCACGCCCCCTGGGGCTCAGGCGTGCCCGAAAACGGCGCGCAAACCCTTACAGACGGTGCGAACCGGTCGGCGTCCCCGGCCTGCCCGCCCACCAGGAGAAGCGAAGCAGCACACCCCGAGAAGCGACAATTGGGGTATGCCGGGCGTTTGCCCAGGAGGAGGAGAAGTGACAGACACCACGAGCGGCAGCGCGCGCGGGTCGAAGTCCGAGAAGGCCGGCAAGGGCGGTAAGGCCCCCAAGGGCGGTCTGCGGATCGAGCGCATCTACACCACCCCCGGGGTCCACCCCTATGACGAGGTCACCTGGGAGCGGCGCGACGTCGTCATGACCAACTGGCGCGACGGCTCGATCAACTTCGAGCAGCGCGGCGTCGAGTTCCCCGACTTCTGGTCGGTGAACGCGGTCAACATCGTCACCAGCAAGTACTTCCGCGGCGCCGTGGGCACCCCGCAGCGCGAGTGGAGCCTGAAGCAGATCATCGACCGGGTGGTGCTGACCTACCGCGCCGCCGGTGAGAAGAACGGCTACTTCGCCTCCGCCGTCGACGCCGAGATCTTCGAGCACGAGCTGACCCACGCCCTCCTCCACCAGGTGTTCAGCTTCAACTCCCCGGTCTGGTTCAACGTCGGCACCAAGCAGCCGCAGCAGGTCAGCGCCTGCTTCATCCTGGCCGTGGACGACTCCATGGACTCGATCCTGGACTGGTACAAGGAAGAGGGGATGATCTTCAAGGGCGGCTCCGGCGCCGGCCTGAACCTCTCCCGGATCCGCTCCTCCAAGGAGCTGCTCACCTCCGGCGGCAACGCCTCCGGCCCGGTCTCCTTCATGCGCGGCGCGGACGCCTCCGCCGGCACCATCAAGTCCGGCGGCGCCACCCGGCGGGCCGCCAAGATGGTGGTGCTCGACGTGGACCACCCGGACGTCGAGGCCTTCATCGACACCAAGGTGAAGGAGGAGGAGAAGATCCGCGCGCTGCGGGACGCGGGCTTCGACATGGACCTGGGCGGCGACGACATCACCTCCGTCCAGTACCAGAACGCCAACAACTCGGTCCGGGTCTCGGACGAGTTCATGACGGCGGTGGAGAACGGCACCGAGTTCGGCCTGCGGGCCCGGCTGACCGGCGAGGTCATCGAGACCGTCGACGCCAAGAAGCTGTTCCGCAAGATGGCCGAGGCGGCCTGGGCCTGCGCCGATCCGGGCATCCAGTACGACTCCACCATCAACCACTGGCACACCTGCCCGGAGTCCGGCCGGATCAACGCGTCCAACCCCTGCTCCGAGTACATGCACCTGGACAACTCCAGCTGCAACCTGGCCTCGCTGAACCTGATGAAGTTCCTGCGCGAGGACGACAGCTTCGACGCGGTGACCTTCGCCAAGGTGGTCGAGCTGGTCATCACCGCGATGGACATCTCGATCTGCTTCGCCGACTTCCCGACCGAGAAGATCGGCGAGACCACCCGGGCCTACCGCCAGCTGGGCATCGGCTACGCCAACCTGGGCGCGCTGCTGATGGCCACCGGCCACGCCTACGACTCGGACGGCGGCCGCGCGCTGGCCGGTGCGATCACCTCGCTGATGACCGGCACCGCCTACCGCCGCGGTGCCGAACTGGCCGGCGTGGTCGGCCCGTACGACGGCTACGCCCGCAACGCCGCCCCGCACCAGCGGGTCATGAAGCAGCACGCGGACGCCAGCCTGGCCGCCGTCGCGCTGGACGACCTGGACGCCCCGGTGTGGGCCGCCGCCAACGAGACCTGGCAGGACGTGCTGCGGATCGGCGCGCAGAACGGTTTCCGCAACGCCCAGGCCTCGGTGCTGGCCCCGACCGGCACCATCGGTCTGATGATGGACTGCGACACCACCGGCGTCGAGCCCGACCTCGCCCTGGTCAAGTTCAAGAAGCTGGTCGGCGGCGGCTCGATGCAGATCGTCAACAACACCGTGCCGCGCGCCCTCCAGCGCCTGGGTTACCACGGTGAGGCGGTCGAGGCGATCGTGGCGCACATTGCCGAGCACGGCAACGTGCTCGGTGCCCCGAGCCTGAAGACCGAGCACTACGAGGTCTTCGACTGCGCCATGGGCGAGCGCTCCATCTCCCCGATGGGCCACGTCCGGATGATGTCGGCGATCCAGCCGTGGATCTCCGGCGCGATCTCCAAGACGGTCAACATGCCGGAGAACGCCACCGTCGAGGAGGTCGAGGAGATCTACTTCGAGGCGTGGAAGCTGGGCGTCAAGGCGCTGGCGATCTACCGCGACAACTGCAAGGTGGGCCAGCCGCTGTCGGCCAAGAAGAAGGGCGACGACGCGAAGGAGGCGCCGGCCGCGGCCGCCGCGCCGGCCGCCGTGGAGAAGGTGGTCGAGTACCGCCCGGTCCGCAAGCGCTTGCCCAAGGGCCGTCCCGGCATCACCACCTCCTTCACGGTGGGCGGCGCCGAGGGCTACATGACCGCCAACTCCTACCCGGACGACGGTCTCGGCGAGGTCTTCCTCAAGATGTCCAAGCAGGGCTCCACCCTGGCGGGCATGATGGACGCCTTCTCCATCGCCGTGTCGGTCGGCCTGCAGTACGGCGTCCCGCTGGAGACCTACGTCTCGAAGTTCACCAACATGCGCTTCGAGCCGGCCGGTCTGACGGACGACCCGGACGTGCGGATGGCCCAGTCGATCGTCGACTACATCTTCCGCCGCCTGGCGCTGGACTTCCTGCCGTTCGAGACCCGTTCGGCGCTCGGCATCCACTCCGTCGAGGAGCGCCAGCGCCACCTGGAGACCGGCTCCTACGAGCCGCTCGAGGACGACGTGGACGTCGAGGGCCTGGCCCAGTCCGCGCCGCTGGCCAGCCAGCTCGGCAAGCCGGCCCCGGCGGTCGAGCCGGCGCCGACCGTCTCCAAGGCTCCGCACAACTCGACGGAGCTGCTGGAGATCCAGCTCGGCATGAACGCCGATGCGCCGCTCTGCTTCTCCTGCGGCACCAAGATGCGCCGCGCGGGCAGCTGCTACCTGTGCGAGGGGTGCGGCTCCACCAGCGGCTGCAGCTGATTCCGCGCGAGCGGGCACTGGCGTCCCGCTGACTCGGCGGTGAACGGGCGGGGCCACCGGACCATCCGGTGGCCCCGCCTTTCGCGTGCCCGGGGGACCATTCGGTGGCCCCGCCCTGCCACAGGTGCGGCGCATTTGACAGACGTCACGTCAACTGAACGTTTGAGCGGAATATCTAAGTCGATATCATCTGTTGACCGCGTGAACTGATCATGCTGCTCCCGGCCGCCGGGGGGCCGGTGCGCTGTCGCCTGCCCGATCCCGACCCCGCCGAGGAACCGACCGATGACCGCACGCTCACGCCTCACCGGCAGACCCGCCACACTGCTCGCGGCGCTGGCGGCCGTGCTGGTCGCCGCAGCCGCCGTGATCGCCGCCACGGCGGCGGCCCCCGAGCGGGACCGCACCGCGGTCGGCCTGTGGTCCGTGGTCGCCGCCGCGGCCTGGTGCGCCGCGGTCGCCGCCGCCCTCGTCCAGCGCCGCCGGGCCCGTCACCTGGCCGCCCAGCTGGCCACCGCCCGGACCAAGGGCGAAGCCGCGCTGGCCGCCGTGGTGCGGGCGGAGGCCGCCACCGCCGACGCGATGGCCGAGGCGCAGGCCGCCCGGGCCCGCGCCCAGGCGAGCCGGACCGACGCCGAGGCAGCCCGCGCCGAGACCCTGGCCGCCCGGGCGGAGGCCATGGAAGCCCGCAGCGAGGCGGCCGCCGCCCGGGCCGCGGCCGACGACGAGCGGGCCGAACTGGTCAAGCTGGCCGAGCACACCATTCCCGAGGTGGTCCGCAGGCTGCGGGCCGGCGCCTCGGTGGAGACCGTCCTGGTGGAGCACCGGCAGACCGCCCACGAGGACCTGCTGGCGTTGCTGGCCCGCGAGGTCGCGCACGGCGAGCGCCAGCGGGCCGCCGCCCTGGCGGTCTGCGCGACCGCCGCCGGCCGGGTGCAGGCCCTGGCCACCAGCATGCACGCCGAGCTGCGCGAGATGCAGCACCGGCACGACGAGGCGGTCCTCGGCGATCTGCTGAGCCTCGACCACAGCACCGCCCAGGTCGGACGGATGGCGGACAGCATCGCCGTGCTCACCGGCGCTCGCAGCGGCCGCCGGTGGACCAGGCCGATCCCGGTGGAGAGCGTGCTGCGCGGTGCGCTCGGCCGGATCGGCGCCTACCGGCGGGTGCGGCTGCACTCGGCCAGCACCGCGTCGGTGGCCGGCTTCGCCGCCGAGGGCGTGATGCACGTCCTGGCCGAACTGATGGACAACGGCGCCAACTTCTCCGCTCCGCCGGCCGAAGTGCACGTTTACGTCGAAGAGCTGCACACCGGCCTGGCGGTCACCGTGGAGGACGGCGGCCTCGGGCTCTCCGAGGTCTGGCTGCGCCGGGCCGAGCAGGCGGTCTCCGGTGAGCCGCTCGACCTGACCGCGCTCTCCGCCGGAACGAGGCTGGGCTTCGCGGTGGTCGGCGCGCTGGCCCGCAAGCACGGCCTGTCGATCTCCTTCCGGCCCTCGTCGCGCGGCGGCACGGGTGTGGTGGTGCTGGTGCCGGCGCAGCTGGTGAGCCACCCCGAGCCGGAGGACCGGCAGCCGGAGGTCCCGGCGGCGCTCCCGCCCGCGGCACCGGCTCCCGCGGCGCCGGTTCCCGCCGCCCCGGGCCGGCCCGCGCTGCCGGCTGCCCGGCCCACGGTTCCGGTTGTGCTGCCCGCGGCTGACGCCACCTCGGACGGAACCAGGGCTCCCGAGGCCGACGCCACCTCGGACGGAACCAGGGCTCCCGAGGCCGACGTCGTTGAGAGCGTGCCCGCGCCGCCGACCGGCGGCAGCGACCTGCCCAAGCGCCGCCGCGGTCAGACCCTGGCCGCATCGGCCGACCCGGCGCCCGCAGCCCCCGCGGTGCGGCGCCGACCGCCGAACGCCGCCCGGCTCGGTGCCTTCCGGCAGGCCGTGCAGGGCGCCCGAACCGTTGTGCCCGTGCCCGATCCCGCGCCACCCACCGACTTCCCGAAGGACGACCCCCGATGAGCAGCACCACCGATCGCGACCTCGACTGGCTGTTGGAGAACCTGCTGGCCAACACGCCCGACTCCCGGCACGCCCTGGTGCTCTCCGCCGACGGCCTGAAGCTCTGCCACAGCACCGGCCTGACCGAGGACCAGGCCGACCAGCTGGCCGCCATCGCCTCCGGGATCCAGAGCCTCGCGCACGGCGCCTCGATCGAGTTCGGCGACGGCACCGGCGGGGTGCGCCAGTCGATGACCGAGTTCCACGGCGGCATCCTGTGCATCGTGGAGGCCGGCCAGGGCGCGCACCTGGCCGTGATCACCGAGGACAGCGCCGACGTCGGCCTGGTCGGCCACAACATGCACGCCCTGATCGAGCAGATCGGCGAGTTCCTGAGTGCGCCGCCGCGCGAGGACGCCACCGCCGGGGAGGCATGACCGGCCGTCGGCGGCTCGGGCCCGACGACGGCCCGGACCGCCTCTACACGGTGACCGGTGGCCGCAGCCGGCCCGCCACCGACGCCTTCGACGTGGTGACGCTGATCGTCGCGGAGAGCGCGCCGGTGCCCGGCATGCAGTCCGAGCACGCGCGGATCCTGCGGCTGGCCGAGCACCCGATCGCCGTGGTGGAGCTCTCCGCCGAGCTGGAGCTGCCGGTCAGCGTGATCAAGATCCTGCTCGGCGACCTGTTGGAGGCCGGCCGGATCACCGCCCGTCACCCCCGGTTCGCCCCGCGGACCAACCGGTTGCCCGACGTCGACACGCTGAAGCAGGTGCTGCATGGACTCCAACGGCTCTGACGCCCCGGGTGCCTTCGGCACCGCCGGTGCCCCGGGTGCTGCCGGCGTCCCCGGCACCGCCGTCCTCGAAGCCGCCCGTCCCGCCCGGACGCCGCTGCGCAGCACCACCGACAATGCCTGGAAGATCGTCGTGGTCGGCGGGTTCGGCGTCGGCAAGACCACCCTGGTCGGTGCGGTCAGCGAGATCCGTCCGCTGACCACCGAAGAGGTGATGACCAAGGCGGGCGTCGGAGTCGACGATCCGTCGGCGGTGGCGGACAAGCGGTCCACCACGGTCGCCTTCGACTTCGGGCGGATCACCCTCTCCGCCGAGAGCGTGCTCTACCTGTTCGGCGCGCCCGGGCAGGAGCGCTTCTGGTTCCTCTGGGACCGGCTGTTCTCCGGTGCGCTCGGCGCGGTGGTGCTGGTCGACCCGCGACGGCTGGAGGACTCCTTCTACGCCATCGACCGGCTGGAGCACCATGGGATGCCGTTCGTGGTGGCGCGCAACAACTTCGAGCCGCCCCGGCACACCCTGGAGCAGGTCCGCGAGGCGCTCGACCTGTCGCCCGAGGTGCCGCTGCTGGACTGCGACGCCCGTGCGAAGGAGTCCGGCAAGCAGGTGCTGATCACTCTGGTCCGCCACCTGACCGAGCTGGCCGCGGCCCAGTACGGGTCGGCCGACGCTGATGGGGAGAACCTCTCGTGACCGAACCGGCGACCACCCCGCCCCCCGGCTGCCCGGCGCACCGCGGCGCCGCCGCGCTGTACGGGCCCCGGTTCCAGACCGACCCCGGTCAGGTGTACCGCGAACTGCGGGCCGCGCACGGGCCGGTGGCCCCCGTCGAGCTGCCCGGCGGGGTGTCGGCCTGGCTGGTGATCGGCTACCGCGAGCTGCAGCTGGTGACCAGCCAGCCCAAGGTCTTCGGCCGGGACTCCACCCGCTGGAACGCCTGGCCGTCGATCCCCGAGGACTGGCCGCTGCGGCCGATGATGGCCCCGGTGCCGTCGATCCTCTACGCCGAGGGGAGCGAGCACCAGCGGCGCTCGGCCGCGATCACCGACGCGCTGGCCGCGGTCGACCCGTACGAGCTGAAGACCTACAGCGAGCGCGTCGCCGACCGGCTGATCGACGATTTCGCCGGCCGCGGCGAGGCCGACCTGGTCACCGAGTACGCCCACCGGATGCCGCTGCTGGTGCTCTGCTGGATGCTCGGTCTGGACCCGTCCCAGGTGCCGGTGCTGATCCAGGGGCTGCTGGACATGCTGGACGGCGGCGCCAACGCCCAGCAGGGGGCGCAGCAGCTCATCGCCGTGATGACGGAGCTGGTGGAGGCCAAGCGGGCCCGGCCCGGCGCCGACGTCACCTCGCGGCTGCTGGTGCACCCGGCCGGGCTGACCGACGACGAAGTGATCCGCGACCTGCGCGTGCTGCTGATCGCCGGGCACCAGCCGAGCGCCTACTGGATCGCCAACGCGCTGCGGCTGATGCTGACCGACGAGCGGTTCGCGGCCTCGCTCTCGGGCGGGCGGCGCAGTGTCGGGCAGGCGCTCACCGAGGCGCTCTGGGAGGACACCCCGACGCAGAACTTCGCGGGCCGCTGGGCGATCCGCGACACCCAGCTGGGCGGGCAGAAGATCGCCGCGGGCGACATGCTGCTGCTCGGCTTCGCCGGGGCCAACGCGGACCCGGCGGTGCGGCTGCCGGACGGCTCGGCGCCGGAGGGCAACCACGCCCACATGAGCTTCTCGCACGGGGAGCACCGCTGCCCGTTCCCGGCGCAGGAGGCCGCCGAGGTGATCGCCGCCACCGCCGTCGAGGTGCTGCTCGACCGGCTGCCAGACCTGGGCCTGGCGGTGGCCGAGCACGCCCTGGTCTGGCGGCCCTCGCCCTGGGTGCGGGCACTGGTAGCGCTGCCGGTGAGCTTCACCCCGGCCGCCGACACGGGAGGAGGGGCTTTCCGGTGACGCAGACGGTCATAACGCTGGACCCGTTCGCGCGGGACAGCGCTGCTGAGGGCGCGTTGCTGCGGGCGGCCGGGCCGGTGGTGCGGGTGCTGCTGCCCGGCGGGGTGCCGGCTTGGGCGGTCACCCGGCACTCGGCGGCCCGGGCGCTGCTGACGGACCACCGGCTGGTCAAGGACGCCAAGCACTGGGCCGCCCTGCAGCGCGGTGAGGTGCCGCGCGACTGGCCGCTGATCGGGCTGGCGGTGCCCGGGCCGAGCATGGTCACCACCGACGGGGAGGAGCACCGGCGGCTGCGCGCGCTGGTGGCGCAGGCGTTCACGCCGCGTCGGGTGGAGCTGCTGCGCCCTCAGGTGGAACTGCTCACGGGACGGTTGCTGGACGAGCTGGCCGCCGGTGAGCCGGTGGTGGACCTGAAGAGCGCCTTCGCGTTCCCGCTGCCGATGTCGGTGATCGGCTCGCTGCTCGGTCTCGACCCGGCCGACCACGGATACCTGCGCGGCCTCTACGAGGTGTTCCTGAGCAGCGTGCCCGACCCGGCCGGCATCCAGGCCACCATCGCGGCGCTCAACGCCTTCGTCAACGATGTGGTGCGGCAGCGCCGTGCGGCGCCCCGCGACGACCTGGCGAGCGCGCTGCTCGCGGCCGACCTGGAGGGCAGTGCGCTCACCGACGAGGAGGCGGCGGCCACCATCCGGGTGATCATCGCGGCCGGGCACGAGACCACGGTGAACCTGATCACCAATGCGGTGCGGGCCCTGCTCACCCACCCCGACCAGTTGGCGCTGGTCCGCTCCGGGCAGGTGGGTTGGGACGCGGTCGTCGAGGAGTCGCTCCGCTGGACGCCGCCGACCAGCAACTTCCTGTTCCGTTTCGCTGCCGAGCCGATCGAGGTGGGGGACGGCGTGGTGGTGCCGGCCGGCGACCCGGTGCTGATCTCCTACAACGCGATCGGCCGGGACCCGCAGCAGCACGGGGTGACCGCCGAGCTGTTCGACATCACCCGCAGCCCCAACCGGCACCTGTCGTTCGGGCACGGCCCGCACGTCTGCCCGGGTTCGCCGCTGGCCCGGCTGGAGGCGCAGGTGGCGCTGCCCGCGCTCTTCGATCGGTTCCCCGGGTTGGCGCTGGCGGTGCCGGACGGCGAGCTGCGGCCGACCGCCTCGATGGTGGTGAACAGCCTGCAGGAGTTGCCGATCCGGTTGTTCTGACGGCCGTGGATTGCCGGCGTCGTCGCGGGCTCGATGTCGTGTCGGCCCGGCTGCGGCGACAGGACGCCCGGTGCGCGGAGTCGACCTTTCGTCGACTCCGCGCACCGGAGTCGTTTTCGGCTCCGGCCCGGGCGGGCAAGCAACCATGGTCCGGTCCCTTGGCGCCGGATGATCAATACGTTACCGTCGTCGGATCAGTTGCCGAGGATCAGCGCCAACTACACGTCATCGTCGACTCGTTCAGTGCCGCGCCCGCACCTGCTCTTTTCGCGCGCACCTGTTCTTTGCGCGCACATGTTCTTTGCCGCACCTACTCTCTGCCCGCACCTGCTCTTTGCCCGCACCTGCTCTTCGTTCGTCCCGTTCGTCCGCTCGTCGTCCGTTCCAGGCCGCAGGAGAACGCAGTGAACAGCATCTTGAGTGTCCGGCTTCGTAGGAACCTGATCGTCGCACCCGCTCTGCTCGGCCTGGCCCTGGTCTCGGCCTGCTCCAACAGTTCGGGCGGCGGGGGCGGCGGCGGGCCGACCACGCTCGCCGGGGACTGCGCCAAGTTCCAGCCCTACGCGGGGCATTCGGGCACCAAGGTGACGATGTTCGCGTCGATCACCAGCCCGGAGTCGGACTCGCTGGAGAAGTCATGGGCGGACTTCAGCAAGTGCACCGGGATCCAGATCTCCTACGAGGGTTCCAACGACTTCGAGTCCCAGCTGCCGGTGCGTGTGGCCGGCGGCAACGCACCCGACCTGGCGATCATTCCCCAGCCCGGGCTGCTGGCCCAGATGGTCAAGACCGGGAAGGTGGCCAAGCCGTCGGCCCGCACCGAGGCCAACGAGAACCAGTGGAGCCCGGTCTGGAAGAGCTACGGCTCGGTCGACGGGACCTTCTACGCGGCCCCGATGAGCGCCAACATGAAGTCCCTGGTCTGGTACTCGCCCAAGGCCTTCAAGCAGGCCGGCTATGACGTGCCGAAGACCTGGGCCGACCTGATGGCGCTCAGCGACAAGATCGCCAAGGCCGGTGCCAACGGCAGCAAGCCGTGGTGCGGCGGTATCAGTTCGGGCACCGCGACCGGCTGGCCGGCCACCGACTGGCTGGAGGAGGTGGTGCTCGGCGGCCAGGGCGGTGACGTCTACGACCAGTGGGTCAGCCACAAGACCAAGTTCAGCGACCCGCAGATCATCCAGTCCATGCAGACGGTGGCGAACTGGATGCAGAACCCGGCTTGGGTCAACGGCGGCATCGGCGACGTGAAGTCGATCGCCACCACCACCTTCCAGGACGCCGGCACGCCGATCCTCACCGGCAAGTGCTGGATGCTGCAGCAGGCTTCGTTCTACGAGGCGCAGTGGCCCAAGGGCACCAAGGTCGGGCCGGACGGCGACATCTTCGCCTTCCAACTGCCCGCGGTGAACCCGGCGATCACCAACCCGGTCGAGGGCGGCGGCGAGTTCGTGACGGCCTTCTCCAACCGGCCCGAGGTGCAGGCCGTTCAGGACTACCTGTCGACCGCGGACTGGGCCGACTCGCGGATCAAGGTCGCGCCCGGCTGGGTCTCGGCCAACCAGGGCGTCGACAAGAGCCTCTACACCGACCCGATCGACCAGCTCTCCGCTGCTGCGCTGACCAATCCCGCGTCCACCTTCCGCTTCGACGCATCAGACATGATGCCGGCTGCGATCGGGTCCGGGCAGGAGTGGAAGTCGCTGACGGCCTGGTTCGCCGAGGGGCAGTCCGTCCAGAAGGTGGCCGCTGACATCGACGCCGCCTGGCCGCAGTAGAGCGGCG
Organism: Kitasatospora humi; assembly: GCF_020907985.1. Lineage (GTDB taxonomy): Bacteria > Actinomycetota > Actinomycetes > Streptomycetales > Streptomycetaceae > Kitasatospora > Kitasatospora humi. Next base: position 65,878 of record NZ_JAJJPA010000019.1, read on the forward strand.
GGAGGGTCGCATGGTGGTCATGGATCTCTGGGCCGGCCACGGGGGCGTCGCGTACGACGGCGCCGGGCGCGGTGGGCAGGCCGCTGTCGCGTACGGCGGTGTCGGGCACGGGGGTGTCGGATACGGCGGTGTCGGGCACGGTGCCGTCGCGTACGGTAACGGCGCGTTCGACGGTGCCGGGCATGGGGCTGTCGGGCTGCGAGCGGTTGAGCTCGCCGGTTCGTGGAACGACGCGGTGATCAAGTTCGGCAACACGGCGGGCGCGATCGCCGGCTTCCTGGCCGTGCTGCTGCTGGTGTTCTTCGCCGCCGGGCGGGCCACCGGCCGCTTCGCCCGGCCGCTCGCGGTGCTGATCTTCCTCGGGCCGGCGTTGCTGCTGGTTCTGGTGGGGCTGGTGGTCCCGCTGATCCGGACGATCTTCCTGAGCTTCCACAACGACGACAGCACCCGGTTCGTCGGCGCCGCCAACTACAACTGGGCGTTCGGCAACGACTCGATCCACCAGGTGCTGCTCACCACCCTGCTGTGGTTGCTGATCGTCCCGGTGGCGGCCACCGGGCTCGGCCTGGCGCTGGCGCTGCTGGTGGACCGGATGCGCGGACAGTCCGTCTACAAGTCGCTGATCTTCATGCCGATGGCGATCTCGCTGGTCGGGGCGAGCATCATCTGGAAGTTCGTCTATGACTGGCGTGACACCTCGCAGTCGCAGATCGGCCTGCTCAGCCAACTGGCGATCTGGCTCGGCTGGCGACATCCGCCGAACTGGATCCTCTCCCAACCGCTCAACACCTTCCTGCTGATGGTGGTGATGGTCTGGGTGCAGACCGGGTTCGCCATGGTGGTGCTCTCCGCCGCGATCAAGGCGATACCCGACGAGATCACCGAGGCGGCGCGGCTGGACGGCGCGAAGGGCCTGCGGCTCTTCTGGTACGTCACGGTGCCGATGATCCGCACCACGCTGGTGGTGGTGCTCACCACGGTGCTGCTCATCACGCTCAAGGCCTTCGACATCGTCCGCACCATGACCGGCGGCAACTTCGGCACGCAGGTGCTGGCCAACGAGATGTACTCGCAGTCCTTCACCCAGTTCAACGTCGGGCGGGGGAGCGCGCTCGCGGTCCTTCTCTTCATGGCGGTGCTGCCGCTGGTCGCCTACAACATCGTCCAGTTGCGGAAGGAGCGGGCCAGCCGATGAGCGGACAACCGGGCAGGGGCGGCCAGGTGGACAGCGGTGGTGGGACGGACAGGGGCGGCCGGGCGGACAGCGGTGGTGGGACGGGGAGGGGCGGCCGGGCGGACAGCGGTGGTGGGAAGGGCAGGAGCGGCCGGGCGGACAGCGGTGGTCGGGCGCGCAGGAGCGGCTGGGAGGCCAACGGAGTTCGGGCGGGCAGGGGCGGCCGGCAGGTCAAGGGCGGCCGACCGGGCAATGGCGTCAGCGCGGTGCGGAAGTCCTTCAGCAGCCCGCTCGCCTCGCTCTTCGTGGTGGTGATGACGGCGCTGTGGACCATCCCCACTCTGGGCCTGCTGGCCACCTCGCTACGGCCGAAGCAGGATGTGGCGGACACCGGTTGGTGGACCGTCTTCACCCACCCGCATCTGGGACTGTCCAATTACCATGCGGTGCTCTTCGAGGGCGGGTTCGGGGTCAGCGGTGGCATGATGCCCTACCTGGTCAACTCGCTGGCGATCAGCATCCCGGCCACCGTCTTTCCACTGGTGCTGGCGTCGATGGCCGCCTACGCCCTGGCCTGGGTGCGGTTCCGGGGCAGCGACACCCTTTTCTTCGTGATCTTCGCGCTGCAGGTGGTTCCGCTGCAGATGGCGCTGATTCCGCTGCTCCGGCTCTTCTCACACGGCTTCCACCTGGGCGCGCTCACGGTGATCCCCCCACTCGGCACCGGGAACAGCTACGCCCCGGTCTGGCTCGCGCACACCATGTTCGCGATGCCGCTGGCCATCTTCCTGCTGCACAACTTCATCTCCCAACTGCCGCAGGACCTGATGGAGGCGGCAGTGGTGGACGGCGCCTCGCACTTCAGGATCTTCCGGTCCATCGTGCTGCCGCTCTGCGCACCGGCGCTGGCCTCGTTCGCGATCTTCCAGTTCCTGTGGGTCTGGAACGACCTACTGGTGGCGCTGACCTTCGCGGGCGGCACACCCGACGTGGCGCCGATGACGGTGCGCCTGGCCCAGCTCTCCGGGTCCTTCGGCGGGCACTGGGAGCTGCTCACCGCCGGGGCGTTCCTGACGATGGTGGTGCCGCTGATCGTCTTCTTCGCGCTGCAGCGGTACTTCGTGCGGGGTCTGCTGGCAGGCTCGGTCAAGGGGTGACGCCGGCTGCCTCACGGGGTGGTCGGGGCGTTGTGGGGTGAGGTCGAAGACCTACTTCGATCGGAGCGACCGGACGGTCCTTCGGTCGATCGAACGACTCTGCGCCCGGGCCGGTGGGTCCTGCGGTGGACCGGTGGGTCCCTGCGGCGGGCTGGTGGGTCCTACGCCGGGCCGGTTGGTCCTGCGGCGGGCCGGTGGGTCCCGCGGTGGACCGGTGGGTCCTGCGGTGGTCGTAGGGTGGAGGGCGCGGGGTCGGGTGCTGGCTCTGCGCGCGTCGACTGCCCGCGTTACTTGAAACGGACCTGCCGCCATGCCCTTTGAGCCGCCAACCCACAGCGTGGAGCGCTCGCTGCGCCGGGCCGGCGCACGGGTGGTGGTCGGGCTGGACGAAGTCGGACGTGGAGCCTGGGCCGGGCCGGTGACGGTGGGCGCGGCGGTGACCGGGATGCGCAAGCCACCGGAGGGCCTGACCGACTCCAAGCTGCTCACCCCACTCCGTCGGGAGCACCTGGCCCCGGTACTGGCGACATGGGTCACTGCCTCGGCGATCGGGCAGGCTTCGGCGCAGGAGTGTGACGAACTCGGCATGACGGCGGCCCTGCGCCTCGCCGCGGTCCGCGCGCTGGAGGCACTGCCGATCGAGCCGGACGCGGTGATCCTCGACGGCAAGCACAACTACCTCGGAGGACCTTGGCGGGTGCGCACCGTCATCAAGGGCGACCAGAGCTGCGTCTGCGTCTCTGCGGCCTCGGTACTGGCCAAGGTGCACAGGGACGCGCTGATGGCCGAATTGGCGCCGCAGTACCCCGCTTACGGTTTTGAGGACAACGCCGGATATCCCTCACCGGTGCATCGTGCGGCGCTGGAGGAATTCGGGCCGACCGAGCTGCACCGACTGTCCTGGGCCTATCTGGACGCGCTCCCGAAGTGGAGCCACCTGAAGCGGAGCCGGGATGCGGACGGCGACGAACAGCTCACGCTCGGTTTCTGACTGGTCATCAGGAGTGGTTGCGGGAGCACGTTCCGCTGATGGGCTCGGTGGTTCGAGGCCCAATGGGTGGGGCGCCCGTGCGCATCCGACCGGCATTTGATAGATATCCGGGTATGCCTGTCTTCCCCGAGGAGCCGGAGATTCACGAGAGCATCCCGGGCCCCGGCGTTCCCTTCCCCCGCGAGTCGGACGCAGAAGCCCTCAATCCGCCTGCCACCGGTCAGGTGTCCCCTGCCGCAACGGCTGCCGCTGCCGATCGGACGGTGCAAGCGGCTCGCTCCGCTGCCGCTCCGGTTCCCGGGCCTCGGCCCGGCCCGCGACCGGGGCCGCGCCCAGGACCGCGCCCGACTCCGCCGCCTCCCGCGGCGCCCAACTCAGGTCCGGCGAAGGCTGCGCCGGCTGGCGCTCCTTCCGCGGTGAAGGGCGCGTCGGCTGCTGCTGCTCCTGCGGGGAAGGTGGCGGCTCGGGTGCGGATCCCCAAGCCGGGCCCGCGGCCGGATGCCGCACCGGCCGCACCGGTCGCCAAGCCTGCGGTCCAACTGGTTCCCGCGGCGCCGGGAGCAGCGTTGGAGCGGGCTGACGAGACGGTCGACCTGCTGCTGGAGTCGGGCCACAACCCCGGCGACATCCTGGTATTGACCGCCGACGAGCCCCATCCGTGGCAGCAGCACGAGCTCTCCTTCGGCGCGGATCGCTACTGGGCGCAGCTGGCCGAGGGCACCGATGTCTTCTACGCCGACTTGGAGTTGACCCGTCCGGCCAGCCGTGACGTGGTGGTTCTTGTGCTGGATGCGGCGGCCGACCCGGGCCGGGCCGTGCTCGCCGTCGAGAAGGCGCGCAACTCGGCGGGCTCGCTGCTCGTGGTCTGCGGAGCGACCACGCAGCTGAGCGGGACCCAGATCCATGTGGAGCAGCCGGTACCGGCCTGACAGGGCGCCGGATGCCGGGTGTCGGGTTCCGACGACACGAACTGCAGGAACCCGACGCCCGGTTGTGCTGTGCACTGCCTCGACTGACGAGTGGTCAAGTGCATCGAGCGGTGAAGCACAACGAACGGTCAAGCACATCGAGCGGTCGAACGCATCGCGCGGTCAAGCGCTTTGAGCGGCCGATCGTCAGGGTGCTGCGCGCCGGGGCGCCTTGGCACGAGCTTCCCGCTGGGGCTAGCCGGCGGCAGGGGAGAGTCCCCGTCCGGCACTTGAGAGCTCCTGCCAGGAGGGAACTGGTTGCCCGGGATCGGCTGAGCCCCCAGAGTGGCAGTGTCCGGGGAGATCGGCCACAGGAAGGCGCGGAGGTAGCTCGGAGACGGTGTGCAACGGACGCTGTGCCCAGGACCCCGCATGCGGCTTGCGCCCGAAGCGACCCTCGCCGAAGACGTGCCAGCCGGACGGCGTCAGTGTGATGTAGGCACCACACCGCAGACCGTGCAGGGCGGCGGCGTCCCGCAGAGCCCACATCCAGGCACCATCCTGCTCGCACCAGTCGGCCGCCCCGTCACGGCAGCGAAGCAGCACGGCGGTTCGTCGCGGAGCGGGAAGTCTGAGGTCGTGATGCGTGATCTGGCGCAGCTGGGTGAGCAGCACGTTCCGGTGCTGCCAGCCGTCCGTCACGTGTGGGCGAGCGCTGGCCGAGGCCGAGGCGACCACTCGGTGGTCGCGGTCCAGCACGGCTATCACGGTGGTCCCGGGCTGCGGCAGATGACGCTGATGCAGCTCGGTGACCAGGTCACGCGGGGCACGCAGTAGCGGCACTCCCGCAGTGGCCCAGCTCTCCAGAGCGATGCTCCGACTCGTGGCGGAAGAAAGCTGACCGCGGTCAAGGCCGTGGATCATGGTCCTCCTTCCCGGCCCGCGCATCGCGCGGACCCGTGAGTACGCCAAAGGCAGGTCCTGGGGACCGACTTCTGGGTACGCTGCAATTCTCACGGCAGATGCGTCGGGCGGCAACGATGAACTAGCAAAGGGCGCCCCAAAACCTGCGATTCGCCGGATTTATTCACCAAATGGCACAGACTTCCTCCGGGTACGTCGTCACCACCCCGCCCGCACGCGCCCGTGAACTGGCCCCCAGCCGGCCGAGAGCCGAATGGCCGCGAGCCCCTCGAACGGATCGTCCCGGGATGGCGGGAGCCATCCGCCCTCTACAGATTCCGCGGGCCCTTCAGTACCGTGACCAGCCAGATCGTTTGGCCCAAGGCTGGCGTCGCTCCCCGAGAAGTCCAGACGGGCGGCCCATCTGGCTCCGGGGCTCACCAAGTACCCGCCCTGTCCTGGCCGGCCTGGTGTCAGGTGCGGAGGGCCGGTGGTCTCCGCCGCGCTCGGCAACAGCGAGACGCGCTTGAGGGCCTCAAGGAACGGCTGCATTTCCTACTGGAGCACCGCGTCCTCGGGCTTGGTCGTCTGGTGGCGCTGGTCGGGGTGCACCACCCAGGCTCCGCACTTCGGCGTGCCTTGCTCCGGACTCACCTGGCCCCGGCGCCGGACGGGATGAGGGCCCCGTACCCCAGGGCTGCTGGATCACTGCGTCCTGGGCTTGGCCGCTGTCCGGTGTTCGGTGGGATGGCCATCTGAGCGCCGCATGTCGGCCATGCCTTGCTCCGGGCCTACGCCCCCGGCGCTGGGTGCGTGAAGGCCTACGGCTCCTCTGGGTCAACTGGACCACGAGTTTCGGGCTCGCTGAACCAGTGGCCTCAGGCGCGTCGGGCCACCATGCCCTGGCTTACGGTGGACCCCACGGCCAATTGTGCGGCGCACGGAAGCCGACGGCCTTCGTGAGCCGTGCAGCCAAGGATGACTCAGGCCTGCACTGCCAAGGCCAGCGGCAGTACCACCTGGGCACCGGCTTGGCGGAGCAGCCGGGCAGCGACCGTGACCGTCCAGCCGCTGTCAACCAAGTCATCCACGAGCAGCACCGGACCCTGGAGTTCGGTCAGCGCAGCGGCCAGTCCCGTCGGCACCACCAACGCTCCGGAGAGCGATTTCAGTCGCTGGGCGCTGTTGCTGCGCGCACCCGTCGGTCGCTCGCCATGCCGGTACTCAACCCGACCCAGCATTGGTAGCCGCCCGATCTCGGCGATCCGACCGGCGAGCGATGCGACCAGCTGCGGACGGGCGGCGGAGGCCATCGCCACCACCCCGACCGGCCGGGCGGTATCAGGTTCGCCACTCGCCCAACCGCCAGGGCCACGGGCCCAGTCGGCCAGCACCGTGACCAAGGCGTCCAGGACGTCGGTGGGCACCGGCGCGTCCGGTGCGTTCTCGGCCAGGATGGTCCGAAGCCGACCGCCCCAGCCGATGTCGGACAGACGGCCCAAGGCGCGTCCGGTCTGGGCCTGCTCATCGGCAGGGATCTTCCCCTTGAGTGCGACCCCGAGGGTGTCCATCCCGGTCGGCCAGAGTCGGCGCGGCTCAAAGCTGACTCCCGGGCGTCCCAGCGCCGCCCGGGCGGCTTCCAACGCCTCGGTGGAGACAACCGCGCTGTGCCGTGCTCCGGAGCAGACATCACACCGCCCGCACGGCGCGGCCAGGTCGTCGTCCAGCTGCCGGCGCAGGAACTCCATCCGGCACAGCTGGCCGGTCGCGTATTCGCGCATCGCCTGTTGTTCGTCGGCCCGGGCCCGGGCGACCTTGGCGTACCGAGGGCCGTCATAGACCCAGGGCTCTCCGGTCGCCAGCCAGCCGCCGCGCACCCGGCGCACCGCACCGTCCACGTCGAGGACCTTGAGCATGGTCTCAAGGCGAGCCCGGCGAATGTCCACGTGGGTTTCCAACGCGGCCGTCGACAACGGCCGATCAGCCTGAGTCAGAGCCTCGAGCGTCCGGCGGACCTGCTCCTCTGGTGGGAAGCCGAGGGAAGCGAAGTAGCGCCAGATCGCCTCATCCTCTCGGCCGGGCAGCAGCAGTACCTCTGCTCGATCGACGCCGCGGCCGGCTCGGCCTACCTGCTGGTAGTAGGCGATAGGGGAGCCGGGGGATCCTAGGTGGACCACGAAGCCGAGATCGGGCTTGTCGAAACCCATACCGAGAGCGGAGGTTGCCACCAGCGCCTTGACCCGGTTGGCCAGCAGGTCGGCCTCTGCGGTGCGGCGCTCGGCATCCTCGGTGCGGCCGGAGTAGGAGGCTACGGAATAACCACGGCTCTGCAAGAACTCGCTCACCTCCTCCGCAGCGGCCACCGTGAGGGTGTAGATGATCCCCGAACCCGGCAGCTCGTCGAGGTGGTCAGCGAGCCAGGCCAGTCGGTGCGCCGGGTCGGGCAGCGGGAGAACCGCCAGGGTCAGGCTCTCCCGGTCCAGCGGGCCGCGAAGCACCAGGGCCCGGCCGTCGGCGCCCGCAGTACCCAGCTGCTCGGCGACGTCATCGGTGACCCGCGCGTTGGCGGTGGCGGTGGTTGCCAGCACGGGGACACCGGGGGAGAGCTCGGCGAGCATGGTGCGCAGTCGACGATAGTCGGGCCGGAAGTCGTGACCCCAGTCGGAGATGCAGTGAGCTTCGTCGACCACCAGCAGGCCGGTGGAGGCGGCCAGCTTGGGCAGCACGTGGTCGCGGAAGTCAGGGTTGTTCAGGCGCTCTGGGCTGACCAGCAGGATGTCCACCGTGCCGGCAGACACCTCGGCCTGGATCGTCTCCCACTCCTCGGGGTTGGCCGAGTTGATGGTGCGTGCGTGGATCCCTGCTCGAGCGGCCGACTCAACCTGATTGCGCATCAGGGCCAGCAGCGGGGACACGATCACCGTCGGACCGGAGCCCCGGGCACGCAGGAGGGCGGTGGAGATGAAGTAGACGGCGGACTTGCCCCAGCCCGTCCGCTGCACCACCAGTGCACGGCGGCGGTCGACCACCAGTGCTTCAATGGCCAGCCACTGGTCGTCCCGCAGCCGGGCGCTCGGACCGGCGAGCTCGCGCAGCACCGCCTCGGCGCGTTCCCGGACGGCCGTGCGGTCGACCGTTCCGGCAGCGGAGGTGCCTGCGGCGTCGGCAGGGGCACCCGGGCTGGTCGCCAGTCCGCCGGAGTGCGGGGCTGGGGTGGGGATCGGCTGGTTCATGGCATCTATGTAACCCCGCACGGCCGACAACCGGCGAATGGGGTTTCGAGCTTGTGGATAACACCTTGGTCGGGAGGAGTATGTCACCCGTTCGGCGGCGCTTTGCTGACGCTGCTCTGCCGGAGTTGTCCACAGGTCGGGGGTTATCCACAGTTTCCGCAGCATTTCGCCGCTTCGGGTCGGAACGGTCGCACTCTGCCCTCATGACGCACGACGACTCCACCGCCCCCGCCAGCCGGCTCGCCGGATTCCAGCTGCTGCAGATGCGCGGCCCGGCCGACATGGCCGCGATGCTCCCCTACTTGCTCGGTTTCTATCCGGACGACAGCCTGGTCGCCGTCGGCCTGCACGGCCCGCAGTTGCAGCAGGGAGGTGCCATTCGACTCGACATCCCTGAGGAGCCGCAGCTCTGGTCCGCGGTCGCCACCGACTTCGCCCGGCTGCTGGTCGAGCTCTCGGAACAGCGCGACCGCCGCCCGGAGGCGGTGCTGCTCTACCTCTGCCGTGATCCCGAGCCCGACAGCCCTGCGGTCGTGTCCTCGCTGCGTCCGTTGGCCGACCACCTGCTGCGCGCCTTCCGCGAGCTCGACATCCCGGTCAAGGAGTCGCTGTGCATCTCCGGCGGCCGCTGGTGGTCCTTCCTCTGCGCCGACCCGGCCTGCTGCCCGTCCGGTGGTACGCCGGTCTACAGCAGCCAGGAGCCCCGAGCCGTGGTTGCCGCCGCCACCTATGCCGGCCTCGCCCCGCGCGGCAGTCGCCGGGCCATCGCGGCCGGGCTGGCGCCGATCGGGCCGCCGGAGGCCGAGGCGCAGCGCGCTGCCCTGGCCCACCAGACGGCCCTGGCGTGCGAGCGACTGATGGTGGAGCCCTTCGGGGCCGCGCGAACGGTCGCCGCCACCGCGGAGCTGCTCGAGCAGGCCATGGCCGAATGCAGATCCGGCAGTCCCCAGCTCGATCCGGAGCGCAGCGCCCGGCTGATCGTCGGCCTGCTGGACAAGGTCACCCGGGATCGCGCCGCTGAGTACGCGGAGCCGGAGGAACTGGCCGCTGCCCAGCGACTCTGGCGGTACCTGGCCCGACGCTGCGTCGCCCCCTACTCCGAGTACGCCAAGGTGCCGCTCACCCTGTTGGCGTGGACCTCCTGGCTGGCCCGGGACACCGCGACGGCCCGTGTGGCCCTGGGTATGGCGCTGGAGCTGGACTCGGACTACACGCTCGCGGTCCTGCTCTACGAATCGCTGAACACCGGCCTGGCTCCGGAGGGCCTGCTCGGTATCGTCCGCGGAGAGCGTGCCCGCCGAGCCGCCGAGGCGAGCGCCGGTAAGACGTGCGGTGCCGCCTCAGATCCGCTCACTGGCAGTCACGTTGATCCGCCGGATGAGTCTCCTGAAGGTCGGCGATCCGATGGAGCTGAAGGCTCTCCCGGCCGACGAGACTCGCCGGGGGACGACAGTGATGTCTCGGAGGCCGGGGGTCGGCCAGGGCACGCAGGCGCCCCTGGCGGCAGGGGATCCGCGACCTCGGGTGCGACCCCGATGCCTGAAGCAAGTCACCAGTCGTCCGATGCTTCGAGGCAGTTCGGCAGTCAGGACTCCTCCGGGTCAGGTCCCTCGTTGTCGAGCCCGGCCGCTGGCGCTAAGCCGGGTGAGGCGGGCACCGGCCATGGCGGTTCGACGCAGTCGATGACGCCTCCGGCGAGGATGCCCAGGCAGCGGATGGGCGCTGAACTGCCGCCGTCGGCGGCGGACTCCTCGCAGTTGGGCGACGGACCGTCCCCAGCAGCCCGCCAGGCTGGACCGTCCTGCGCAGCCGGCCACCTCCGGCGTCTCAGGTGTCGCACGGCTCGCCGCAGGCCAGGGTGTTGCGGTGGCAGTCGAAGGTGGAACGAAGGGGGTGAACGGGCATGACTGAGCAGCAGGCCAGAGCGATCTCCGCCGAGTCACCGCACGCGGATGCCCCCTCGGTGCCCAACTCCCCCTCGACGGCCGACCTCGGCGGCGCACCCGCCATCCAACCCGTTGCCACAGGGTCCGTTGCCACACGGTCTGTTGCTGCCGGGGCCGCTACCGCAGCCCTGCGCCGTGGGGTGGGTGACATCATGGCCGGTTTCCCTGCCCTCGAGGCTGCCTCGCACCAGGCCTACCCCAGCACGCGGCTCAGAGCTCGCGCCAGGATGGTCGCGAGCCCCAGTCGCCCGCCCCAGCCGCCGCCGGACGTGACATCGCCTGTCTGTTCGCCTGCCTCGGCCGCGGTCCGGGTGGCCGACGCCGCCCGTACGACCCAGGCAGTACGGGCGGCCCGCGCGATCTGTGGGTCCCACGAACACCGGGCGCTCCACCGTGCCGCTCGGGCCCACCGTGTCCGTCGGCCCCATCGGCCGCTGTGGGCGACCCCACCCCGGCCCGGACGCACGGTCGTCCGACGCCGACGGTGGCTCGCAGCGCGCGGCCGGGCCCGAAGTTTGCAGCGACCGCCGCAGCTCGGCCGTATTGGCCGAGTGCCGCAGCCGCTGTCGTCGAGCGGACTGCTAGGCCTCGCCGTGCACCATGCGGATCAACCGGTCGAGCACCTGCCCGCCGCTGACCCGCAGGCCGTCGTGCTCCCACTGGTTGGTCACCCACGCACGCAGACCACGCACCGCGTCGGCAGTCGCCAGCGAGTCGGCGGTGTCCACGTACATGTCGTCGTGGTAAACGGCCGCCACTACCGGCACTTGATTGGCAGCCAGCGCCTCGGGCGAGTAGAGATCGGGCCAGTCCGTGCGCTCGGCCAGCAGCTGCGCCGCCTCGCTAAGTGGGCGAAGCGCCGGATCAGTCTCGAACATCCACGGGTAGATCATTTCGCCGGTGAAACGCACAGGGGTGCCGTCGGCCAGCGCCCGGATCGCGTCGAACTCGGGGAACTCCGCGCGCACCCGGTGGGCTGCCCAGGCCGTCGGTCCGGCGTCGACCGAGCGCTGGCCGTAGATTGACTCGTGGAGTACGGCGTACAGCGGGCCGCCGGCGAACGACAGCTGCGATTGCACCCCGGCCAGGAAGGTGTCGGAGAGCTCCAGTCCGGCGCTGCCGCGAACCCAGGCGTCCTCCACGAGGTAGTGCAGCGTGTCGGAACCATTGCCGGAGCCGAGCAGTTGACCGAGCGCCTGGAAGGCGGGCACGGTCAGGGCGCCTCCGTCGGGCAGCCGCGCCGGTGCGTCGGCCAGGTGCTCGACGATCCGCCGCACCGCCTCGATGTCCTGGGGGTAGCGGGCGTAGTGCGTGGCGTTCTTCCTGGCCACTCGCGGGTAGGCGGCTCGGTACACATCGGCGGCGCTGCTGCGCAGACCGGCGAGGCCACCGGTCACCATCGCCTCACGAACGCCTTCCGGCGCCAGCGACAGGTAGGTCAGCGTGCAGAAGCCACCGTAGCTCTGGCCGAGCAAGGTCCATTGACCATGATCGCCAAGGAGCTGGCGCCGGATCAGCTCGGCATCCCGGACGATGGAGTCGGCGCGGAAGAAGGACAGGTACTCGGCCTGCTCGGCCGCACCGCCGCGCAGCGGCAAGGTCTGCCGGGTTGCCGGGGTCGAGCGTCCGGTGCCGCGCTGGTCCAACAGCAGGACGCGGTAGTCGTCGAGGGCCCGGTCCAGCCAGCTGTCACGCCCGAGAGGCCGACCGGCCCGGCCCCCGGGCCCGCCCTGCAGGAAGAGCAGCCAGGGCAGCTCTGCCCGTTCCTTGCCCGCCGCAACGACTTCACGGGCGTAGACCTCGATCTGCTCTCCGTGAGGTTCTGCGTGGTCCAGCGGCACCTGGAAGAGATGGTCTGTCAGGACGACGCCTGGCTGTCGGATCACGACGGACATGAGACTCCTTCATCTGTGCGAGGCGCGGCTGGGGTGCGCGCTGGTCCACCTGTGCCGGAGCCGGACGGCCCGCACCTGGCAGCGGGTGGCGGCCGGCGCGGGCCTGGGCACTTCCCGATGCGGTCGGTACCACCTCGGCACCGTATCCTGGCGCCCGCCGGGCAGCAGCGGCGCCGTCCGTCCAAGTCGGTCTGCGGCTGCGGTGGTGCTCGGTGCGGAGCCGGCCGGGACCAGTCCTACCGGCAGGCGAACCGCCAACCAGCTGGGCGTGACCTGCGGCCCGTGCGCCGCGTTCACATTGAGGGGCGCCATCGGGTTCGAGACCCATGGTGGTCGCGCCTCTGCGGGAAAGCCGTGCCCGGGGAGCCGGAGCCGGACTACTGTGCTCCCGGCCCGCCGCTGGGAGGTGCGCGGCCCGCTCCGCGTACGACCGATACCAGCCCGGACAGGCGGGACCCGTGGGCCCGCGCTGCCCACCGACAGGAGGAGTGCCCGGTGACGGCCCCCAGGCCAGCACAGACCGCGAACCCGGCCGAGACGGTTGCCGGTGCGCCCGCGGTCGCGTCGCCCCGGTCCGAGTCGTCCCCGGTCGGCACCGGCCGCCCCGGACCTCCGGCCCGTCGGCTGCCCACTTCGGCCCACGCCGATGTGCTGTGCGTCAGTGCACCGGCGATGATCACCTCCGGAGTCGACGGGCAGCTGCGCGGTGACGGGCTGCACGGCTTCTACCGCTCCGGGATCCGCCAGTTGAACCGGATGGAGGTCCGGCTCGGCGGCCTCGAGCCGCTGCCGCTGCTGGGGGAGCTCATCACGGCGTCCCAGGCCCGATTCCTCGGTGCGATCCGACTGCCCGGCGAGCTCGATCCTGACCCGGCGCTGACCGTGGAGCGCTCGCGGCACGCGGATGGCATCGAGAGCATCACCGTGCGCAACGCCGGTAGCCGCCCGGCGCGGCTCCCACTGGAAATCGCGCTCGGCACCGATCTCGGCAATCTCGCCGAAATCGGCGCAGGTGCGCGCCTGCCCGACATCTCGGCACAGGTACAGTCCGCGGGTCTGCGGTGGATCGGCCGGGGGCACAGCGCCACGGTGATAGCCCGGCCCTCGCCGCATGCCGTGCTCGCTGGTGCCGGCGTGCTGCGCTGGGACTTGGAGGTGCAGCCCGGAGCCCGGTGGTCGGTCGAGCTGCGAGTGGAGTTGGAGCCGCAGGCACCTGCCCAGGTGCGCCCGCCGATCGGCCGTGGCGCCGGAGTCCCGGCGCCCTGGACCGACCTGGAGGTCCGCTGCGACGACCCGCGGGTCGAGTTGCAGGTGAGTCGCTCGCTGGACGCGCTGAGCAGTCTCCTGCTGGCCGACGCTGACCGACCGGGTGACCTCTACGCGGCCTCAGGGGCGCCGTGGCGGTTCGGCCTGGCCGCGGCCGACGCACTCTGGGCCGCCAGGCTCACCCTGCCCCTCGGTACCAGGCTGGCCGGTGGGACACTGCGCGCCCTGGCGCGCCGTCAGCAGCCGGCCGGTAGCCGGGGTGAGGGGATCATCCCCGGACCTCTGCGACATGCGGGGCCCGAGCTGCCGCCGTCCTGCACGGCCACCGAAGCGACTCTGCTCTTCGTCACGGTGCTCGCGGAGGCCTGGCGGTGGGGGCTGCCCGGCTCGGAGGTGACGGAGCTGCTGCCGGTGGTCGAGCGGGCGCTGGGGGCGCTGCGGACCACGGCCGAGGCCGGCCTGGTGGACGGCTTCGTGGCGGACTTGAGCCGCCTGGGCGACGACCGAGCCACCGCACCGCCCGCCGCTCGCTGCGAGGTGCAGGCGCAGGCTCACCGCGCCGCACTGCACGGCGCGGAGCTGCTGGACGCCTTCGGGCGGCCCGGTGCCGACTACTGGCGCGAGTGGGCGCAGGGGCTGCGGGAGCGCTTCCACGAGCAGTTCTGGGTGGACGATCTCTCCGGCGGTCGGCCCGCAGCGGCGCTGATGGCCGACGGGCGCCTGGTGAACGCCGTCACCGGTTCCTCGGTGCACCTGCTGGACCTCGGGCTCGGTGCGACGGGCGATGCCCTGCCGGGTCTTCTCGACCGCGAGCAGACCCGGCTGCTCGCCCACCGCTTGGTGACGCCCGACCTCGACTGCGGCTGGGGTCTGCGGACGTTGGGGGCGAAGTCGCCCCGGTTCAACCCGCTCGGTCATCGCAGCGGCGCCGTGCGGGTGCTGGAGACGGCGCTCGCGATCTCCGGGCTGGCCGAGGCGGGATTCGAGCGCGAGGCCGGGACCCTGCTGGACGGTCTGCTAGGGGCCGGAGCCCACTTCGACGGCCGACTGCCGGAGATGTACGCGGGGGAGCAGCGACTGCCCAACTGCCCGCCGGCACCGCATCCGGCAGCCTGCCGGCCGGCCGCCGGCGCCGCTGCCGGCGCCGCACACGCGATCTTCTCCCTGGCTGGTGTCCGCCCGGACGTGCCCGCCGGCCGGGTTCTGGTCCGGCCTGCGAGTACGGCCCCGCTGGGGGAGCTGGGGCTGGCGGGTCTGCGCGTGGCGGGAGAGCCGTTCTCGGTGCGGGTCAGTCGGATCGGCGTGGCCGTGGTTGAGGAGGCGTCTCCGCAGTTGCAGCTCGGCAAGGGGTGACGGGAAGTCAGCCCGTCCCAGACAGGCTCAGCCCCCGCGTCAAGCCGCTCGTCAGCCTCCATTGGCCCTCGGGTGCCGTGTGCACTGTGCAGCTCGCCCATCACGTAGTGGTACTGCTTTTGGCCGACCTCGTGTTTATCGTCAAAGAGACGACTATGATCGACCTCATGTCTCGCTATGACCCGTCGGCCTTTCCCCCGTTCGCAGTCACGGTCGATCTTGTGGTGCTGACGGTCCGCGAGCACGAACTCTGCGCACTGCTGGTGCGGCGGGGTGAGCCTCCTTTCCAGGGGTATTGGGCACTGCCGGGGGGCTTCGTGCGCCCCGACGAGGGCCTGGGCGAGGCGGCCTCCCGCGAGTTGGCGGAGGAGACCGGCCTGCGCGCACACACCTCGGGCGGCCAGATCGCGGTCGGCGCACACCTTGAGCAGCTGGCCACCTACGGACACCCCCAGCGCGACCCGCGCATGCGAGTGGTGAGCGTGGCTCATCTGGCGCTGGCCCCGGACCTGCCCACCCCGAAGCCCGGCGGCGACGCCCGGGGCGCGCGGTGGGCGCCCGTCCGTGAACTGCTCGGCCCGGCCGAAGCAGACCGTGAACCGCTCGCCTTCGACCATGCGCTGATCCTCGCCGACGGGGTCGAGCGGGCCCGCTCGAAGATCGAGTACTCGGCGCTCGCCACCGCCTTCTGCCCGGAGGAGTTCACGGTCGGCGAGCTGCGCCGGGTCTACGAAGCGGTCTGGGGCGTGGCACTCGATCCGCGCAACTTCCACCGCAAGGTCACTGGGACGCCGGGCTTCCTGGTCCCGTCCGGTGGTACCACGACCCGTCAGGGCGGCCGTCCGGCCCAGCTGTTCGCGGCCGGTGGCGCTACCGTGCTCAATCCGCCGATGCTGCGTCCCGAATCCTGACGCGGCATCACGCCGGTCCGACGCGGCCGTCCCCTGATCGGGTGAGACGGGCTGCGAACTGGCCTGCGTCGCCTGCACAATGCCCGAAAAGCCCTGGTGCGCCGCCTAGGGTGCTGAATTCGGAGCGGCTGAGCCGCCAGGGCAGCAGAGCATGGTGGGAGCAGCCAGTGATGATCCAGGCCAGAGGACTCACGAAGGTCTACCGTCGTGGCCGCCGCCCGGCCGTCCTCGATCTCGGTTTCGACGTCGGACCCGGTTCCGTGACCGCCCTGCTCGGCCCCGAGGGCGTCGGCAAGACCACAACCCTGCGCCTGATGCTTCAGCTGGAGCACGGCCTCGGCGTGACGCTCTTCGACGGCCGGACCTACCGTCGGCTGCGGTGCCCCGAGCGGGAGGTAGGCGTACTGCTGCCGACCGCTCACCCGGGATTCGGCAGTCCCGGCCGCACGGCCCGCGGGCACCTGCGGATGCTGGCCGCCGCGGTCGGTGTGCCGGCGCGCCGGGTCGATGAGCTGCTGGAGCAGACCAGGCTGGCGGGTGCGGCCGACCAGCGGTTGCGCACCTTCTCCGTCGAGATGGCCCGGCGCCTCGCGATTGCGGCCGCCCTGCTCGGCGAGCCCGGAACGCTCCTGCTGGATGCCCCGACCGCCGAGGTGCCAGCACACGCGCTGGAGTGGCTGCACTCGTTCATCCGGTCGTTTCCCGCAGGCGGCGGATCGGTGCTGTTCACCACCCGCAGCCCGCAGGAGGCCGCACTCCTGGCCGATCGCGTGGTGACCCTGGCCGACGGACAGCAGGTCGCCGACCAGCCGGTCTCCGAGTTCCGGCGGACCCGCTTGCATCCGGAGGTCGCGGTCCGTGGACCGCAGATGGCCCGGCTCGCAGACCTGCTGACCGAGCAGGGCGCCGCCGTTCGTCAGGAGGGCGGCGCGGGCCTCGCCGTCAGTGGCTTGGCGCGCACCGAGATCGGCGAGCTCGCCTATCGCAACGGCATCATGTTGCACGAACTCGCCGACCGCGTGGCCGAGCAGCCGGCTCCGCGTCCGGCCCGCCCGATGCGGGTCCGGTTGGCGCCCGCCCCGATGGTCAAGCTGCGCCGGATGGCTGCGATCGCCGTGCGAGGCCGACCGGCCCTGCCCGCGCTCCGCCCGCCGACGCCCGGCCCAGCGCGGGAGGCGTCGCCCACGATCGAGCTACCGCCAGTCCTGGACCCACTGCCGTCGGCTGTCGCGCAAGCCATCGCCGGTCCACCGGACTTCGCCCCAGGGGCCTGGCCCGCTGAGGCGGCGGCCGTCGAGTCGTTCGCCTCGACCGGCGCGCCGGTTGTCGTCATCTCGCAACCGCCCGCTCCGGACAGCGCCACCGGGGTGCTCGACGACGCAGCACGGCCGGCAGTGGCTTCCCGGCAGCCCGCCTCCGTGACCGAGGGTGCCGCCGCCCCCTCAACCGACCCGACGCACGAGGCGCGGCCCATGACTCATGACGCACCGGTCGTGACGCATGAGGCGTCGTCAACGACCTATGAGGCGTCACTCGTGACGCAGGAAGCACCGCTCCTGGCCGTGCTCGCCTCGTTCGACGAGGCGCCGCCCGCTGCCCTGCCCGCCTGGAGCACCGAGGCACCCGTCGCCGGTCTCGCTGCCCCCGGAGTCGAGCCGGCCATCGCCCCCGGCCACCTGATCAACCCCGGTGCCCTCCCGGGCGCCGGCCCCCTCGTCGCCGAGGGGCTGCCCGACGACACCGCGCCCGCTGCCGTGCCCTCCCCGACCCCGCTGCCGCCCACCCCCGACCTCGAACCGCTGTCCGTCGGCGAACCGCTGTCCGTTGGTGAGCGCCTGTCCGTCGGCGAACCGCTGTCCGTTGGTGAGCGCCTGCCCGTCGGCGAACCGCTGCCCAGCGGCGAGTCCCTGGCCACCAGCCATGATCCGCAGCCCCTGACCGGGCCCGACCACTGGAACGGGTGATCGCATGCGAGCCCTCGCCTACGAAGGCCGCCGCCTGCTCGCGATCCGGAGCACCTGGCTGATCCTGGCGACCGCCGTGCTGGTCCAGGCAGCGGTCACGGTACTGCTCGCCCACCGCGCAGGCCCGGCGGAGCTCCGGATGCCACAGCTGGTCCGGACCCTCACCACCACGTTGCCGCTGCTCCCGGTCCCGCTCGCCGGGTTGACCGCCGGCCTGCTCGGCGCCCTCGCCGCTGATCACGAGGTACGCCAGCCCGGCCTCGCCGCCTCGCAGGTCCGCTACCTGACCCGGATGCGCCTGCTGCTCGCCAAGCTGGGCATGGTCGGCGCGGTCGCCGCCGTCCTGGCCGCCGTTTCGCTGCTGGTCGACGCCGTCATCGTGCGGCTGGTCCGACCGTCGACGGCATACGTCCTCACCGTCGGAGAGGTCGGAAACATCGGACAGCCGCAGGCGAACCACTGGCGGTTGAGCGTGCTGCTCGCCTTCACCGCGGTGGTGGTCGCGGCCGGCTGGTTGGGGCTGCTGGCCGCCGCGGTGTCCCGCAGCGCCGTGGTCGGCTTCCTGCTGTTCTGCGCACTGCCCATGCTGGTCGAGGTGGTGGCCGACATGCCGTTGTTGCGTCGGCTGGGCGACGCGGGGTTGCCCCTGGTGGCCCAGATGGCCCATCTCACCCGGACGGCCAGGGTGCCGTGGACCGAGTCGGCGTCGGTGCCGCTGGACGTCCTGGACCCGATCGCCCAGCCGGTCCCCGTGCTCGGATCCCTGCTGCTGCCGGTCAGCCTGCTGCTCATCCTCTGCCTTCTGCTCCAGGTCCGCCGCCGCTCCTTCTGACTCAGGCCCGCCGCCCGACCCAGGCTCGGCACCCCGCCCCCGGGTGGCCCGCCTCCCTGACCCCGGCCCCGGCACCCCGCCCCCGGTGGCCCGCCGCCCGACCCAGGCCCCGGCACCCCGCCCCGGGCGGCCCGCCTCCCTGACCCCGGTCCGCCCTCCGAGCCCGACCTCCTGACCCCAGGCCCGACGTCGCACCGTCCAACGCGTGGCGAGCGCCCCCCAGCAGGGAGTGAGCGCCTCGGATCCCGGTCTCGCCCTCCTCTCCCACGCCCACTGCAGTGGACACAGTCCGTCAGAAGCCAGTACGAAGCAGGCAACTTCCAGATCGCTACGGCCATTTCCGCTTGCTAAGAAGTCAATGGTTCAGCCTCGGGCGATCACCCTTTCGTGTGCTTTTCACGAGAATCCTCAAGCCGCGCGCGCCGATCGCCGACAAAGGACGTGTGAGTACCCTTGCGCACCCCGCCATCACCGCCGCCCGCACTGCCGAGGCCCCCGCGCCCGGTGCTGCCGAGCTCGACCGTTTCTCCTACGCCGATCGGCCGACCCCGCCCGTCCCCCGTTGGGACGGCGCGGAGAGCGACCTCGCCAGGGTCGGCCGCAAGACCACCAGCAGTCGTGGCCGCGGGCTGCACGGGCAGCTCGTCCAGCAGCTCGGCCAGATGATCGTCTCCGGTGATCTGGGCGCCGACCGCCCACTGGTCCCGGAGGAGATCGGGCAGCGGTTCGAGGTCTCCCGCACCGTGGTCCGCGAGTCGCTGCGCGTCCTGGAGGCCAAGGGCCTGGTCAGCGCCCGGCCGAACGTGGGCACCCGGGTCCGCCCGGTGGGCGACTGGAACCTGCTGGACCCGGACATCATCGAGTGGCGCGCCTTCGGTCCGCAGCGCGAGGAGCAGCGCCGGGAGCTGTTCGAGATGCGCTGGGCGATCGAGCCGCTGGCCGCCCGGCTGGCGGCCGGTCACGGGCGCGAGGACATCCAGCAGCGGCTGGCCGAGCTGACCGAGATCATGAGCGCGGCATCCGCCCAGGGCGACCTGATCACCTTCTCGCGGGCCGACGCCGAGCTGCACGCACTGGTCCTGCAGATGGCCGGCAACCGGATGCTGGAACACCTGTCCGGCATCGTGGCCGCGGCGCTGCAGGTCAGCGGCGGTCCGGCGACCGCTTGTGAGCGACTCTCGGAGAGCTCGGTGGCGGTGCACGGCCGCCTGGTGGACGCCATCGGCGGCGGTGACGGCGCGGCGGCCGAGGCCGCGATGCGCACCCTGCTGACCGTCCATCCGGACGTGGAGCACGCGGTCCCCGCGCCCCGCGAGCACTGAGCGGGTCGGCCACGGACCTGCTGGACGTGAGCAGAGCCCTCCGGCGACCCGCGCACCCGCGTCCGGGACCGTCCGGGGGGCCCGCCGCCGGGCCCGTCCGGGCTCCGCAGGGCAGTGTGTGACCTGTGCCACGAGCGGCATGCGTAACACTTGGGGAGCGGCAGCGATGTGTACGGAGCGGAAGCAGCTCCGGAATACCCGCGCCATGTCAGAATGCTGTGTTGGTCTGCGGCGCTGCTGCCGTCCTACAAACCAGCGTCCTGCAAGCCCAGTCCTCAAGTCCGAGCCGGTCGGAAAGCCCCGCCTGTCCCCGCGGCAGGTGCTCCTTCCACGCCCTCTCGGGCGGTCCGGTACGGGTTCGAGTCCACTCTTCGTCCGAGAGGTTGTTCGTGTCGGCCAGCACATCCCGTTCGCTCCCCCCCGAGATCGCAGAGTCCGCGGCCCTGCTGGCGCTCATCGAGCGGGGCAAGGCCCAGGGGCAGATCGCCGGTGACGACGTGCGTCAGGCATTCGAGGCGGACCAGATCCCGGTCACCAAGTGGAAGAACGTCATGCGCAGCCTCAATCAGGTGCTGATCGAGGAGGGGGTGGACCTGATGGTCAGCGCTGCTGAACCGTCCGCCGCCAAGCGCAAGAGCGTCGCGGCCAAGAGCACCACCAAGCGCACCGCCACCAAGGCGGTCACGACGCGCACCCCGAGCGCCCCGACCAAGCCCCCGGTGCGGATCGCGCCGGCCGCGACGGTGGCCCCGGCCGCCGTGAGCTCGGTCACCTCCGTCACGGTGGTCGCCTCGCTCGATGACACGGTGTCCACCGAGTCGGTCGCCGCGCCCGCCGTCACCGCTCCGGCCAAGAAGGCCGCCGCCCCGGTGAAGAAGGCCGTGGCGAAGAAGGCCGCCGCCCCCGCGAAGAAGAGCGCCGCCAAGAAGACCGCGTCGAAGGCCGAGAAGTCCGGGGGCGACGACGAGCTGCTGAGCGACGACGAGCTGCTCGAGGACGTGGCGCTGCCCGGCGGCAAGGCCGAGACGGAGGGCGGCGAGCCGGAGGAGGAGTCGGAGGGCTTCGTCCTCTCCGACGACGACGAGGACGACGCCCCTGCCCAGCAGGTGGCCGTCGCCGGTGCCACCGCGGACCCGGTCAAGGACTACCTCAAGCAGATCGGCAAGGTGCCGCTGCTCAACGCCGAGCAGGAGGTCGAGCTCGCCAAGCGGATCGAGGCCGGCCTGTTCGCCGAGGACAAGCTGAGCCAGGCCGACAAGCTGGCTCCCAAGCTCAAGCGCGAGCTGGAGATCATCGCCGAGGACGGCCGCCGGGCCAAGAACCACCTGCTGGAGGCCAACCTCCGCCTGGTGGTCTCGCTGGCGAAGCGTTACACCGGCCGCGGCATGCTCTTCCTGGACCTGATCCAGGAGGGCAACCTCGGTCTGATCCGTGCGGTCGAGAAGTTCGACTACACCAAGGGCTACAAGTTCTCGACCTACGCGACCTGGTGGATCCGCCAGGCGATCACCCGCGCGATGGCCGACCAGGCCCGCACCATCCGCATCCCGGTGCACATGGTCGAGGTCATCAACAAGCTGGCCCGTGTCCAGCGCCAGATGCTCCAGGACCTGGGCCGCGAGCCCACTCCGGAGGAGCTGGCCAAGGAGCTCGAC
The DNA here is from genome assembly GCF_020907985.1 of Kitasatospora humi. Taxonomy (GTDB): domain Bacteria; phylum Actinomycetota; class Actinomycetes; order Streptomycetales; family Streptomycetaceae; genus Kitasatospora; species Kitasatospora humi. The sequence continues at coordinate 87,388 of NZ_JAJJPA010000019.1, forward strand.
ATGACCCCGGAGAAGGTCATCGAGGTCCAGAAGTACGGCCGCGAGCCGATCTCGCTGCACACCCCGCTGGGTGAGGACGGCGACAGCGAGTTCGGTGACCTGATCGAGGACTCCGAGGCCGTCGTCCCGGCCGACGCGGTCTCCTTCACCCTGCTCCAGGAGCAGCTGCACTCGGTGCTCGACACGCTGAGCGAGCGCGAGGCCGGCGTGGTCTCGATGCGCTTCGGCCTCACCGACGGCCAGCCGAAGACGCTGGACGAGATCGGCAAGGTCTACGGGGTCACCCGTGAGCGCATCCGCCAGATCGAGTCGAAGACCATGTCGAAGCTGCGCCACCCGTCGCGCTCCCAGGTGCTCCGCGACTACCTGGACTGATCGCACGTCGTCAGGTGGGCCGAGGGCCCGGAACGGTTCGCCGTTCCGGGCCCTCGGCCGTTTCCGACAATCCGGGGTGTCAGCCGGGTGGACGCTCCGAGTCACTCGTCCGGGTGGCCGGCGGTGCATCGCCGAGCACACAGGGTGAGAATCTGACTACGCTATGGCGGTTGCCCGCTGTCGAACCGCTCGGAGTGTGCTGTGATGTCCGTCTCGTCCGTTCCGTCCCGTGGTGGTCTCCGTCGCACTGTCCGGCCGCAGTCCGGCCGCCGGCGGGTCGCCGTGCTGACCCTGCTCGCCGTGCTGCCGACCGCGCTGGTCTCCCTGGGGGCCTCGCCCGCCCATGCCGACCGGCGGATCATCGGCGGCTCGATGGACAGCACCGACCAGCATCCGTGGATGGTGGCAGTGGCCAGCCGGGCCCAGTTCGGGAACACCCGCTCCGGCCAGTTCTGCGGCGGAACCCTGGTGTCACCCACCAAGGTGGTCACTGCCGCGCACTGCTTCTACGACGACCAGAGCGGCAAGCAGGTCGAGCGCCCGGGGCTGAAGGTCCTGGTGGGCCGGACCGATCTGACCGGGCGGCTGGGGCAGGAGGTGCCGGTCACCAACGTCTGGATCCACCCGCAGTACTCGTTCGAGGAGAACATGCAGGACGTGGCGGTGCTCACGCTGCAGACCCCCCAGTCGGACCGGGCCGTGCTGCCGATGGTCGACCAGGGCGAGACGGCGCCGTACGTTCCGGGTACCCAGGCCACGGTGTACGGCTGGGGCGACACCAGCGGGCGTGGCAGCTACGCCGTCACGCTGCACAGCGTCGACGTGCCGATGGTGTCCGATGACGAGTGCGCGCGCGACTACTCGGGCGGCCAGGAGGGCAACTTCGACGCCAGGGGCATGGTCTGCGCCGGTGAGGCGCGCGGCGGCAAGGACGCCTGCCAGGGCGACAGCGGCGGCCCGCTGGTGGTGAACGGTCGGCTGGTCGGGCTGGTCAGCTGGGGCACCGGCTGCGCCGAGGCCGGGCACCCGGGGGTCTACACCCGGCTGTCGGCGGTGGCGGATGCGGTGCGTGGCCGACTCTGACCGCTGAGCTGCCGGTCGGGGGCGGATACGACGCCGGGCGGCAGGCCTGTCAGCCTGCCGCCCGGTGGCCGGCCCGCAAGGGCCGACCTCAGCACGTCAAGGGGAGCGTCGAACGCTCAGCGCTCATCGTTGGCGGCCGAGGCCGCCGTGGTGGCGAGACGACCGCTCTCGTCCTGTATTTCCACGGCGATCTTCTTGAGCTCCGGCTCGAACTTCCGCCCGTGGTGGGCGCAGAACAGCAGCTCTCCGCCACTGGCCAGAACGACGCGCAGGTAGGCCTGGGCGCCGCAGCGGTCGCAGCGGTCAGCCGCGGTGAGCGGGCTCGCAGGTGTCAGAACAGTAGTCACGTCGCCTCTTCTCTAGCTCGACGAGCTGTCGTACCAGGGTCAACATCCAACCAGGCCGAAAACGTTCCCGCTCGTGGCTTTTCTTCTCTGAGGATTCTGCTGTGTTGATGAGGACGTGCCCCGGGCGCCGGTGGTTCATGCGCGCCGGAAACCGCGACCTGTCTATCACTCGAACGCACCTTCGAACTGTTGTCCGAAGGTGGGCGTAGCATAATCCCGTACCGGGTTGGAGCATAAGCCCCGTCCCGAGCACCCGGTAGCCTGCATCGTGGCAGCTCCAGCGCTCGCGACCGCCTCGACGATCCGCCAGGATCCGTCGGACGCGGGCGAGATGGCGCTCTCCCGCCCAGTCCCAGGTGCCGTTCGTGTTCGCGCAGCGCGTACAAGCCGCGGAGCCGTGCGCGGGCCACGCGACGCCTGGTCGGAGCGTGGTAACGGAGCACCGGCGGGAACCTGCCACAGCAGCAGTCGGCCGGACCGAGTCAGAGTCTCTTGGAGGAGTGCACCGCCGTGAGTGCCGAAACGACCGTGTCGTCCGCCCTGCGGGCCGCGGAGGACGGATCCAACTACACCGCTCGGCACCTGCTCGTCCTTGAGGGGCTCGAGGCGGTTCGCAAGCGGCCCGGCATGTACATCGGATCGACCGACAGCCGCGGCCTGATGCACTGCCTCTGGGAGATCATCGACAACGCGGTGGACGAGGCGCTCGGCGGCTTCTGCGACCGCATCGAGGTGCTGCTCCACGAGGACGGCTCGGTCGAGGTGCGGGACAACGGCCGTGGCATCCCGGTGGACGTGGAGCCGAAGACCGGGCTGTCCGGCGTCGAGGTCGTGATGACCAAGCTCCACGCCGGCGGCAAGTTCGGCGGCGGCTCCTACGCCGCCTCCGGCGGTCTGCACGGAGTCGGCGCCTCGGTGGTCAACGCGCTCAGCGCCCGGCTCGACGTCGAGGTGGACCGCAGCGGCCACACCCATGCGATCAGCTTCCGCCGCGGTACCCCCGGCATCTTCACCGAGCTCAGCCCGGACGCCCCGTTCGAGGCGCACAGCGGCCTGACCCGCACCCGCAAGGTGCCCAAGACCCGCACCGGGACCAGGATCCGCTACTGGGCCGACCGGCAGATCTTCCTCAAGGAGGCCCGGCTCTCCCTGGAGACCCTGCACAACCGGGCCCGGCAGACCGCCTTCCTGGTGCCGGGCCTGACCATCGTGGTCCGTGACGAGCGGCTGACCGAGAGCGACAAGGTCGACGAGGCGGTCTTCCGCTTCGACGGCGGGATCGGCGAGTTCTGCGAGTTCCTGGCACCCGACAAGCCGGTCTGCGACGTGCTGCGGCTGCGCGGCGAGGGCACGTTCAAGGAGACCGTCCCGGTCCTGGACGAGCTGGGCCACATGACCCCCACCGAGGTCACCCGGGAACTCGGCGTGGACATCGCGCTCCGCTGGGGCACCGGCTACGACACCACGCTGCGCTCGTTCGTCAACATCATCGCCACCCCCAAGGGCGGCACCCACGTCACCGGATTCGAGCGCTCGCTGGCGAAGACCGTCAACGAGACGCTGCGCGCCACCAAGCTGCTGCGCGTCGCCGAGGACGACATCACCAAGGACGACGTCACCGAGGGTCTGACCGCGGTGGTCACGGTGCGCCTGGCCGAGCCGCAGTTCGAGGGGCAGACCAAGGAGGTGCTCGGTACCTCGGCCGCCAACCGGATCGTCGCCGCGGTGGTCGCCAAGGAGCTGAAGGCCTTCCTCGCCTCGACCAAGAAGGACGAGAAGGCGCAGGCCAGGGCGGTCCTGGAGAAGGTCGTGGCGGCCGCCAGGACGAGGGTGGCGGCCCGCCAGCACAAGGAGGCGCAGCGTCGCAAGACCGCGCTGGAGACCTCCTCGCTGCCCGCGAAGCTGGCCGACTGCCGCAGTGACGACGTGGAACGCAGCGAGCTCTTCATCGTCGAGGGCGACTCCGCACTCGGCACTGCCAAGCTGGCCCGCAACTCGGAGTTCCAGGCGCTGCTGCCGATCCGCGGCAAGATCCTCAACGTCCAGAAGGCCTCGATCTCGGACATGTTGAAGAACGCCGAGTGCGCCGCGATCATTCAGGTCATAGGGGCCGGTTCGGGGCGGACCTTCGACATCGACCAGGCCCGCTACGGCCGCGTCATCTTCATGGCCGACGCCGATGTCGACGGATCGCACATCCGCTGCCTGCTGCTGACGCTCTTCCAGCGCTACATGCGGCCGATGGTCGAGCAGGGCCGGGTGTTCGCTGCCGTGCCGCCGCTGCACCGGATCGAGCTCACCAATCCCAAGCGCGGCCAGGAGAAGTACCACTACACCTACTCCGACGCCGAACTGCGCCGCACGCTCCTGGAGTTCCAGGGCAAGGGGCAGCGCTGGAAGGAGCCGGTGCAGCGCTACAAGGGCCTCGGTGAGATGGACGCCGACCAGCTGGCGGAGACCACCATGGACCCGCGCCACCGGATCCTGCGCCGGATCAACCTGGGCGACCTGGAGGCCGCGGAGCAGGTCTTCGACCTGCTGATGGGCAACGAGGTGGCGCCGCGCAAGGAGTTCATCGTGGACTCGGCGGCAACGCTGGACCGTTCGCGGATCGACGCCTGAGCCGAGGCGTCCACCCGCCGCGAGGGGGCTCTCCACCCACGGGTGGAGAGCCCCCTCGCGCGTGGAATCAACCCTGGCTCCGATCAGATCGCGGCCCCGGATCCGTAACTTCGTAACCGTCAGTGAGAACCACATGGAGGGGACGGAGCGGTCCGATGCTGGGCTTCGCAAACATCATCATCGTCATTGCCGTCATGGCCCTGATCGTGAGCCGCCAGTTCCGGGCTCAGAAGCTGGACGACGGCAGGCGGTTCTGGCTGCTGCCGCTGATCCTCGGAGCCGTTGCGCTGAGTGACCACAAGCTGATCGACGCGGCACACCGCGCGGGGTCGGTGGCCCTGCTGGCCGGCAGCGTCGTCGTCATGCTGGCGATGGGCTCGGTGTGGGGCTGGACGGTGCGCCTGTGGCGGGAGAGCGACGGCAGCATCTGGATGAAGGGCACCGGAGCGACGCTGGCGGCCTGGATCGGACTGATCGCGGTGCGGCTCGGCATCTACGCGCTCGGCTCGGCGCTCCACGTCCACCAGGCCGCCAGCGGACTGCTGCTGACCCTCGGTGTGCTGCTGCTCACCCGTGGTGGGGTGCTGAACTGGCGGGCCCGGCTGGTGGACGACCCGCGTCGGCCGCACCCGGTAGCGTGAACCACGGCACCGTCGTGGAAGGACCGTCCGTGCAGGTGGAGAGCTGGACCCGTTGGCCGTCGCGGGAGCTGGGCCGGGACCACCGCTCCCGCCCCGGCCTGCTGCTCTCCTGGGGCGGCCGGCTGGCGATGCTCGTGACGGTCACCACGAGCACCGTGGCCGGCAAGCGGTTCACCGGTCTGCCGGCGGTGGTCTCCGGGGTGGGCCTGGTGGCGACCGTCCTGCTGTTCTGGCTCTTCGTCCGCCTCACCACGAGGCGCAGGCTCGGCTGGGCACTGGTGGTGGCGGCCCAGCTGCTGGTGGTGGCGGGCAGCGTCCACCAGGCGGGAGCCGTCACGCTGGCGGACTTCAGCTGGTGCGCCCTGGCAGTGATCAGCCTGGTGCGGATGCCACTCGTCGCGGCCGTGCCGATCTGTGCGGGGGCGCTGATCGGCTTCTCGGTCACCAGCGGGAACGGCTACCTGGCGCTGATCGCGACGGTGGCCGGCCTGATCCTGGTGGGCTGGCTGATCCGGTTGGACAGCGAGGCCCGGGCCACCGCCAATCGGCTGCAGCAGCAGGAGCACGCAGCCCGGGCGGCCGAGGCGGAGAGCGCCGCGCTGGACGAGCGGGCCCGGATCGCCCGGGAGATCCACGACGTGCTCGCCCACAGCCTCTCCGCCCAGCTGGTCCACCTGGAGGCGGCCCGGCTGATGCTGGACGGCGGGGCCGACCGCGAGCAGGTCAAGGAACGGGTGGTGGCCGCCCGTCGGATGGCCCAGGAGGGGCTCAAGGAGACCAAGCAGGCACTCTCGGCGCTGCGCGGGGAGTTCACCGCGGTCGGGGAGTTCCTGGTGGAGCTGGCCGACCAGGAGCGGGCCGGACTGACCGTCACCGGGACCCCTCGGCCGCTGGCCGCGGAGACCGGCCTGGCGGTGCGGCGGACGGCCCAGGAAGCCCTGACCAACATCCGCAAGCACGCGCCGAGCGCACACCGCACGATCCGGCTGAGCTACCTTCCCGAGGAGGTCGAGCTGGAGGTCCGCAACACGGCGAGCCCGGCATCCGGGATTTCGGCCGAACTGGCCGACAGCGGCAGCGGGTACGGTCTGCTGGGAATGCGTGAACGTGCCGAACTGCTGGGCGGCAGCCTGCGGGCCGGTCCCCAGCCGGAAGGCTGGTCGGTACTGCTGAGACTGCCCGCGTGAGCGGTCGGTCGGTTGAAGGGAACGGGGCGCAGCGATGACCGAGCAGGGCGGGAGCGGGAGCGGGACCGGGGGCACGGCCGGGCCGGCGACCCGGGTGGTGGTCGCGGACGACCAGACCGTGGTGCGCGAGGGCATCGTGATGCTGCTCGGGCTGCTCCCGGGGATCGAGGTGGTCGGCGCCGCGGCGGACGGGGAGGAGGCGGTCCGCCTGGTCGCCGAGCTCGTCCCGGACGTCGTGCTGATGGACCTCCGGATGCCGCGCTGCGACGGCGTGACCGCGACCCGCCGGATCCGCAGCGAGCACCCGGGCACCGACGTGGTGGTGCTGACCACCTACGCCGATGACGACTCGCTCTTCCCCGCGCTGCAGGCGGGCGCCCGGGGCTACCTCACGAAGGACGCCGGTGCGGAGGAGATCGCTCGGGCGATCGCGGACGTCCGGGCGGGCGCGGCCGGCCTCTCGCCGCAGGTCCAACTCCGGCTGCTGGAGCGGTTCTCCACGCCCTCCGGCACGGGTGCCGCGGCACCGGCGCCGCCCCGCCCCGCCACTGAGTCGACGGCGTCCCGGAGCACCGGGTCCGCCACGCCCGCCGCCGCCTCCGGGGCCGCGGGTCCGGCGTTCCAACCGGGAGAGCTGCCGGACGGTCTGACGGCGCGCGAGGCGGAGGTCCTGGCGTTGATCGCCGACGGTCTGTCGAATGCGGAGATCGCCGCTGTGCTATTCGTCAGTCCGGCCACGGTGAAAACGCATATCAACAACCTATTTGCCAAGACCGCCGTGCGGGATCGGGCACAGGCGGTCAGTTATGCATTCCGCCATGGCATTTCTCGGAGTTCGCCGGCGGACTAGCCTCACTACATCGAGTGAAAAGCCTGCCCTAATGCCCGATTTGCGATTCTGACGCGACATCATGGTTTCGTCAGGGCGCCGTCGGTACGCCGAATGGATCTTCGGGGCGGGTCGTCCGGAGTGCCCGGTGCCGATACCCACGCCCACCGCTCGGTGGCGCATCCCGGGCCAGGAGCAGCATTGGCACAGCACGAAGTCACCGGATCGGCCGGTCGTCCGCCCCACCAGGGGCAGGAGTTCGATTGGTGGTCGGCCTCCGGCACGATCGGTTCCGAAGAAACCGATCAACGGTCCTCCGGCTTCTCCGGGGAGCCCGTCAACGAGCCCATTCACGAGCCCATTGACGAGCTCATGGCCGAGTTCATGCACGAGCCCATTCGGGAGCTCATGAACGAGTCCCGCCTCGAGTCCGCCCACGATCCCAGGCACGAGGCCATTCCCGAGTCGGGGCGGGCGGCCACCCGTCCGGACTCCCAGCCGACCGGCCGGAGCACCGGTCGTCCGGTCGGCGGTAGACCGCAGCCGACCGGCTCGACCGCCTTCGCCGATCCGGAGGGCTCCGACCGGTCGGTGCTGTCGACCGAGTCCACCTCGGTGATCCCGGCCCAGCGTCCGAGCGGAGTGCCGGGTTCGCCGGGCGGCCCGGACGATCCGGAGCACGATCCGGTGGCCGCCGAGGTCTACCGCGAGGTCCAGCAGAGCCAGGCCTTCCAGGAGATCCGGCGCAGCCACCGGCGCTTCGTCTTCCCGGCCACCGCGGCCTTCGTCTGCTGGTACCTGTTCTACGTGACCGTCCTGGCGGCCGCCCCCGGTCTGATGCGCACCCAGCTGGTCGGCCCGATCAGCGTGGCCTGGCTGCTGGGACTGCTGCAGTTCGCCTCCACCTTCATGATCACCTGGCTCTACGCCCGTAACGCCCGCACCAAGCGTGACCGAGCCGCCCTCGGTCTGCGCTGGGACACTCAGGACCAGCTTCGATGAACCGACTTCCTCAGCTCAGCGGCTCCGGCACCCCGCTCGCGACCGTGCTGCCGCCCTTCCCGCACACCCAGCCCTCGGTCGATGGCTCGCACCACAACCTGGCCGTCGTGCTCTTCGCGCTGGTGGTCGTGATGACCCTGGCGATCACCCTCTGGGTGGGCCGGCGCGGTCAGGCGGCGGAGGACTTCTACACCGGCGGTCGCGACTTCGGCCCGTTCCAGAACGGCATCGCGCTCTCCGGGGACTACCTGTCCGCCGCCTCCTTCCTCGGCGTCACCGGCCTGATCGCCCTCTACGGCTACGACGGGATGCTCTACAGCATCGGATTCCTGGTCGCCTGGCTGGTGGTGCTGATGTGGGTGGCCGAGCTGGTGCGCAACACCGGCCGCTACACGCTGGCCGACGTCCTCGCCACCCGGATGCGCCAGCGCCCGGTGCGGGCGGCCGCCGGCACCGCAAGTGTGGTGGTCACCCTGCTGTACCTGATCGCGCAGATGGTCGGGGCCGGTAGCCTGGTCGCCCTGCTGCTCGGCACCACCGGCGCCGCCGCCAAGACCTGGACCATCGTGGCGGTCGGCGGCCTGATGATCATCTATGTCACGGTCGGCGGCATGCGGGCCACCACCTGGATCCAGATCGTCAAGGCGCTGATGCTGACGACCGGCGCGGTCCTGCTCACCGTCTGGGTGCTGGTCAGATTCCACTTCGACCTGGCCGAACTGATGCGGACCGCCGCACACGGCAGCCCGGCCGGGGACCGCTACCTGGAGCCCGGCCTGCTGTACGGCGAGTCGACCACCAGCCGACTGGACTTCGTCAGCCTCGGCATGGCCCTGGTGCTGGGCACCGCCGGTCTGCCGCACATCCTGTCCCGCTTCTACACCGTGCCCACCGCCCGGGCCGCCCGGCGCTCCGTGATCTGGGCGATCGGCATGGTCGGCTGCTTCTACCTGATGACCGTCGTGCTGGGCCTGGGGGCCACCGCGCTGGTCGGCGCCAGGGCCGTCAAGGCCGCCAACTCGGCGGGCAACACGGCGGTCCCGCTGCTCGCCCTCAACCTGGGCGGCGGCGAGGGCAGCACCGGCGGCACCCTGTTCTTCGCCGTCACCTCGGCCATCGCCTTCGCCACCATCCTCGCGGTGGTGGCCGGGCTGACCCTGGCCTCCTCGGTCTCGTTCGCCCATGACCTCTACGCCCAGGCCTTCCGCAGCAGGAACAAGCCGCCGGTGACGGAGCGCCAAGAGGTGGTGATGGCGCGCATCTCGGCCGTGGCGATCGGCGGCCTGGCGATCGTGCTGAGCCTCTACGCGCAACGGCTCAACGTGGCCTTCCTGGTCTCGCTGGCCTTCGCGGTGGCCGCCTCGGCGAACCTGCCTACCCTGGTCTACAACCTGTTCTGGCGCCGGTTCACCACCCGCGGTGCCTGCTGGGCGACCTACGGGGGCCTGGTGCCGGCACTGGTCCTGGTGTTCTTCTCGCCGGTGGTGTCCGGTTCCAGGACCGCCATGTTCCCCGGAGTGGACTTCCACTGGTTCCCGCTGGAGAACCCGGGCCTGGTCTCGATCCCGCTGGGCTTCCTGCTCGGCTGGATCGGCACCGTCAGCGGCGAGGAGAAGGCGGACCCGGACAAGTTCGCGGAGCTGGAGGTCCGTTCGCTCACCGGCGCCGGCGCGGTCTGATCGCGGACCGGCCCGGTGTGACCGTGGACCCGGGCGCTGTGGGGGCGCCCGGGGTCACGGCATTCGGTGCAACTCCGCAAGGGTTGGGCGTTGGAACGGTCATGCCCGGTCAGCAGCCGGAGGGCCCGAGCGGAACCGGAAGCCGGAGGGCCCGAGCGGAACCGGAAGCCGGCGGACCCGAGCGGAACCGGAAACCGGCGGATCAGAGCGCGGTCAGCGACCGCACGTCCATCCGCGCCGGAGTGCCCGGAGCCTTGCCGCAGCTCTCCGGGCGGGGCGGCTCGCTGCGCCCCTGAACCACCTCGACCGACCAGGCCCGGCCGTCCTGGTGCGTCACGACGACCCGCCACTCCCCATCACCCGAAACCTCCTGGCGGACCGTCAGGGCATCGGCCGCGTGCTCCCCGGTCAGCTCGCGCACCGCGTGCTCGGCGGCCTGCCCCGGCCGCTCCCAGCACGAGCGCCCCCGGGAGAACCCCGGCAGCGTCTGCCCGGCGGCGGTGGCGGCCAGCACCTCCTTGGCACTCGTCTCGGTCAGCCGGCCGTACGCGTAGCCGTAGGGCAGCACCAGCATGGTGGGGGAGAAGCGGTGCCCGCCCAGATGGGTGACCTCCCACACCTCGGTGTGCCCGGCGGCGGCCAGCTCGGCGGCCAGCGGTCGACCGAGCAGCGCGCAGCAGCGGTCCCGCCGGCCGTTGGTGCACACCAGGGCCAGCGGACCGCCGTGGTGAGCGTCGCCGAAACCGCCGTGCTCACCGGCCCCGAGCGCACCGAAGTCCAGCTCCAGAAGCTCCGCCGGCGAGGCCACCTCGGCCCGCCGGACCCAGCCGCGACCGGGCACCGTGTGCGCCACGATCACCTGGTGGCGGGCCGTCGGCCGGTCGTCGGCGTGCCGCCCCGGGTGGCGGACCAGTGCGATCCGCACCCCGGTGCCGGCTGCGGCGGTGTCCAGTGCCCGCCCCAGTTCCGAATCGAGGTGGCTCTCGGTCAGCGCCTTGGCCCCCCAGGGGCCGGACTGCTCGATCAGCAGCCAGGTGGCCGCGGTGGCCGCGGTGGCCGCGAGCGGCTCGGCCAACTCGTTCGACAGACTCGTACAAGTGATCACCGGGGCACCCTACCGCCGGGCGGTGGGGCGCCCCGGGAATATCAGGCCGGCCCGGCCACGGCGGCGACCGCCTTGCTCACCGGGCTGCCCGACCCGTCCCGGCGCGGGTCGCGCTCCGGCAGGGCGACCGGCGCCCCGTTGGCCGCCGCCGCCCGGGCCGGCGCCGCACCCGCCCAGGCGAACGCCAGCGAGTCCTCACCGCGCAGGAAACGCTGGCAGCGCACCCCGCCGGTGGCCCGGCCCTTGCGCGGGTAGAGGTCGAACGGCGTCAGCTTCCAGCTGGACTGCGTCTCGCCGGTCAGCGTCCCGGAGGCGCCGGCCACCGAGAGCACCACCGCGTCGACCGCCGGGTCCACCGCGGTGAACGAGAGCACCCGGGCCCCCTCCGCCAGCTTGATGCCGGCCATCCCGCCCGCCGGCCGGCCCTGCGGCCGCACCTGCGAGGCCGGGTAGCGCAGCAGCTGGGCGTCGGTGGTGATGAAGACCAGGTCCTCCTCACCCGTGCGCAGCTCCACCGCGCCGACCAGCTCGTCGCCCTCCTTGAGCGCGATCACCTCGAACTCGTCCTTGTTGGCGGGCCACTCCGGCACCACCCGCTTGACCACGCCCTGCACCGTGCCCAGCGCCAGCCCCGGCGAGGACTCGTCCAGCGTGGTCAACGCGATCAGCCGCTCGTCCGCGCCCAGCTTGAGGAACTCGCTCAGCTGCGCCCCGCCGGCCAGCGACAGCTGGGCCTGCGGCGGCAGCGCCGGCAGGTCGATCACCGGCAGTCGCAGCACCCGACCGGCCGAGGTCACCGCGCCGACGTCGCCCCGGGCGGTGGCCGCCACGGCGGAGACGATCACATCGTGCTTGGACCTGGTCTCGCCCTGCGCGACCGGCTCGCCGTCCGCGGACCGGGCCAGCAGCCCGGTGGAGGAGAGCAGCACCCGGCACGGGTCGTCCGCCACCTCCAGCGGCACCGCCAGCGAGGCCGACGGCAGTGCCCCGGCCTCCAGCAGCACGGTGCGCCGCTCGGTGCCGAACTGCTTGGCCACCGCGGCCAGTTCACCGGAGACCACACTGCGCAACTTGGTGTCCGAGTCCAGGATCTCGGTCAGCTCGGCGATCTCGGAGACCAGCTTGGCCTGCTCGGCCTCCAGCTCCACCCGGTCGAACCGGGTCAGCCGGCGCAGCGGGGTGTCCAGGATGTAGGCGGTCTGGATCTCCGACAGCGAGAAGCGCTCCATCAGGCGCTCCTTGGCCTGCTGCGCGTTGTCGCTGCCGCGGATCAGCGCGATGACCTCGTCGATGTCCAGCAGCGCGACCAGCAGGCCCTCGACCAGGTGCAACCGCTCCTGGCGCTTGCGGCGGCGGAAGTCGCTGCGCCGCCGGACCACCTCGAAGCGGTGGTCGACGTAGACCTCCAGCAGCTCCTTGAGGCCCATGGTCAGCGGCTGGCCGTCGACCAGCGCCACGTTGTTGATGCCGAAGGTCTCCTCCAGCGGGGTCAGCTTGTACAGCTGCTCCAGCAGCGCCTCCGGCACGAAGCCGTTCTTGACCTCGATCACCAGCCGCAGGCCGTGCTCGCGGTCCGTCAGGTCCTTGACGTCCGCGATGCCCTGCAGCTTCTTGGCGTTGACCAAGTCCTTGATCTTGCCGATCACCTTCTCCGGGCCGACCGTGAACGGCAGCTCGGTCACCACGATGCCCTTGCGCCGCGCGGTCACGCTCTCGATCGAGGTGGTGGCACGGATCTTGAAGGTGCCGCGGCCGGTCTCATAGGCGTCGCGGATCCCCGACAGGCCCACGATCCGGCCGCCGGTGGGCAGGTCCGGACCGGGGACGAACCGCATCAGGGTGTCCAGGTCGGCGTTCGGGTGCTTGATCAGGTGCCGGGCGGCGGCCACCACCTCGGAGAGGTTGTGCGGCGGCATGTTGGTCGCCATGCCGACCGCGATGCCCGTGGTGCCGTTCACCAGCAGGTTGGGGAAGGCGGCCGGCAGCACCACCGGCTCCTGCTCGGCGCCGTCGTAGTTGGGCGCGAAGTCGACCGTCTCCTCGTGGATCGACTCCACCAGGGCCATCGACGCCGCGGTCAGCCGCGACTCGGTGTACCGCATCGCGGCCGGCGGGTCGTCGTTGCCCAGCGAGCCGAAGTTCCCGTGACCGTCGATCAGCGGCACCCGCATCGAGAACGGCTGCGCCATCCGCACGATCGAGTCGTAGATGGAGGCGTCCCCGTGCGGGTGAAGCCGGCCCATCACCTCGCCGACCACGCGGGCGCACTTCACGTGGGCCCGCTCCGGACGCAGACCCATCTCGTTGGCCTGGTAGAGGATCCGGCGGTGCACCGGCTTGAGGCCGTCCCGCGCGTCCGGCAGGGCCCGCGAGTAGATCACCGAGTAGGCGTACTCCAGGTAGGAAGCTTGCATCTCGTCCACGACGTCGACGTCGAGGATCCGCTCCTCGAAGTCTCCGGCGGGCGGGGTCGGCGAACTGCGGCGGGCCATCGCGGCGGGGCTCCCTTGCGTCTGTCAGCGGCTTCTGCTTCACATGTCGTCACCGGGGTACGGCGCCCCCCATTGTGGACCCTCGCGCGGACAGTCCCTGCCAGCGCGTTGCGCCCCTGGCGAACGCCCGGCGCGCGCGGACACATCCCGGCACCGTACGCGTTGCACCACAATGGGGCACTGCAGACCCCGACGTTCCCCCCGACCCCCGAACCGATGGGAAGGACCAGAGCGCATGGCCAACCCGGCCCCCGCCTCCACCGGAGGCATCGCCATCACGGAACACCGCCTGGCCAACGGCCTGCGCGTGGTGCTCTCCGAGGACCACCTGACGCCGGTAGCCGCGGTCTGCCTGTGGTACGACGTGGGCTCCCGCCACGAGGTGAAGGGTCGCACCGGGCTGGCGCACCTCTTCGAGCACCTGATGTTCCAGGGCTCCGCCAACGTCTCCAACAACGGCCACTTCGAGCTGGTCCAGGGCGCCGGCGGGTCGCTCAACGGCACCACCAGCTTCGAGCGCACCAACTACTTCGAGACCATGCCGACCCATCAGCTGGAGCTGGCGCTCTGGCTGGAGGCCGACCGGATGGGCTCGCTGCTGGCCGCACTTGACGAGAAGTCGATGGAGAACCAGCGCGACGTCGTCAAGAACGAGCGCCGCCAGCGGTACGACAACGTGCCCTACGGCACGGCCTTCGAGAAGCTCACCGCGCTCTCGTACCCCGACGACCACCCGTACCACCACACGCCGATCGGCTCGATGGCGGACCTGGACGCGGCGACCCTGGAGGACGCCCGCGCCTTCTTCCGCACGTACTACGCGCCGAACAACGCGGTGCTCTCGGTGGTCGGCGACATCGACCCGGAGCAGACCATCGCCTGGGTGGAGAAGTACTTCGGAACCATTCCCTCGCACGACGGCAAGCAGCCGCCGCGGGACGGCAGCCTGCCCGAGGTGATCGGCCGCGAGGTCCGGGAGCTGGTCGAGGAGGAGGTGCCCGCCCGCGCCCTGATGAGCGCCTACCGGCTGCCGCACGACGGCACCCGCGAGGCCGACGCCGCCGACCTGGCGCTGACCGTGCTCGGCTCCGGCGAGTCCAGCAGGCTCTACAACCGCCTGGTCCGCCGCGACCGCACCGCGATCTCGGCCGGCTTCGGAATGCTCCGGCTGTCCGGCGCCCCGTCGCTCGGCTGGCTGGACGTCAAGGCCGCGGGCGAGGCCACCATCGCCCAGATCGAGCTCGCCGTGGACGAGGAGCTGGCCCGGTTCGCCGCCGAGGGCCCCACCACCGAGGAGCTGGAGCGGGCCCAGGCGCAGATCGAGCGCGAGTGGCTGGACCGGCTCACCACGGTCGCCGGACGGGCCGACGAGCTCTGCCGGTTCGCCGTGCTCTTCGGCGACCCCAAACTGGTCAACGGCGCCGTCGCCCGGGTGCTCGACATCACCGCTGACGAGGTCCGCGCGGTCGCCGCGGCCCGCCTGCGTCCCGACAACCGCGCGGTCCTGGTCTACGAGCCGGTCGCCGCCTCGACCGATGAAGAGGAGCAGGCCGCATGACCGCCCCCGCCATGACCTTCCACCCGCAGCCCGAGCCCGGCACCCCGACCCCCTGGGCGTTCCCGGCCCCGCAGCGGCTCACCCTGGCCAACGGCCTGACCGTGCTGCACTGCCACCGCCCCGGCCAGCAGCTGGTCGCCGTCGAGGTGCTGATCGACGCCCCGCTGGCCGCCGAGCCGGCCGGGCTCGACGGCGTGGCCACCATCCTGGCCCGCGCCTTCAGCGAGGGCACCGACACGCTCACCGCCGAGCAGTTCGCCGGCGAGCTGGAGCGGGCCGGCGCCAACATGGAGGCGCACGCCGACCACCCGTGCATCCGCGCGGTGCTCGAGGTCCCGGCCTCCCGCCTGGAGCGCGGCCTCACCCTGCTCGCCGACGCGCTGCGCTCGCCCGCACTGCCGGCCGACGAGATCGAGCGCCTGGTGGCCAACCGACTCGACGAGATCGTCCACGAGCAGGCCAATCCGGCCCGGCGCGCCGCCAAGGCGCTCTACGCCGAGCTGTTCCCGGCCGACGACCGGCTCTCCCGGCCGCGCTCCGGCACCGCCGAGACGGTGCACGGGATCGACCGGTCCGCCGTCAAGGCCTTCTACGACGCCCACGTGCGCCCGTCCACGGCCACCCTGGTGATCGTCGGCGACCTGGCCGGCGTCGAGCTGCCCGAGCTGCTGGAGTCCACCCTGGGCCGCTGGACCGGCGACCAGGCCGAGCGCAGCACCGTCGCCTCGGTGACCGCCGACGACCGCAGCCGGGTGATCGTCGTGGACCGGCCCGGCTCGGTGCAGACCCAGCTGCTGATCGGCCGGGTCGGACCGGACCGCCACCACCCCGCCTGGTCCGCCCAGATCCTCGGGACCTACTGCCTGGGTGGCACCCTCACCTCCCGCCTGGACCGGGTGCTGCGCGAGGAGAAGGGCTACACCTACGGCGTGCGGGCCTTCGCCCAGCCGCTGCGCTCCAACGCGGAGGGCACCGGTCAGGCCATGCTGGCGATCAGCGGCTCGGTGGACACCGCCTCCACCGCAGCCGCGCTCGCCGACACCTGGGCGATCCTGCGCACCTTGGCCGCCGAGGGCCTCACCGACGCCGAGCGGGAGGAGGCCGTGCAGTTCCTGGTCGGAGTCGCGCCGCTGAAGTACGAGACCGCCGGCTCGGTCGCCGCCACCCTGGCCGACCAGGTCGAGCAGCAGCTGGCGGACGACTTCCAGGCGGAGGTCTACCGGCAACTGGCCGAGCTGGACACCGCCGCCGCCACGGCCGCCGTGGTCTCCGCCTTCCCGCCGGACCGGCTGGTCACGGTGCTGGTCGGCGACGCCTCGGTGATCGCCGAGGACGTCAAGGCGCTGGGGATCGGCGAGGTCACGGTCATCAGCTGACCTTCCGACAGGAGGCCCGGTGAGCAACGCTCACCGGGCCTCTCGCATATTCGTTTGCGCCCCTCCACGGCCGCGTGGGTTGATATCCCCCGTCGCGGTGCGCGGCCGATGTCGAGGGCGCCGAGCGCGCCGAGTGCGTCGAGTTCGTCGAGTCCAGAGAGGAGGCGGTCACCGTGCGGGTCGAGCCATGTCGCAGGCGCTCCCCGAGGCCGTCGTACCCCTCCCGGACCACCGCCTGAGCGCACCGCACCCCTGATCTTCCCCGAGCCACGCCGGAAGCTTCGCGTGGCAGTCCGACGTCTCAACCAACGACCTTTGGGGGTCAGTTCCACCATGTCGTACACCGAGGTGCCCGGCGCGCGGGTCCCGATCCGGATGTGGGCCGACCCGGCCACCGTCGAGGGCGCGGCGATGCAGCAGCTGCGCAACATCTCCACCCTGCCGTGGCTGCACGGCCTGGCCGTGATGCCCGACGTCCACCTGGGCAAGGGCGCGACCGTCGGCTCCGTGATCGCCATGAAGGGCGCGGTCTGCCCGGCCGCGGTCGGGGTGGACATCGGCTGCGGGATGAGCGCGGTGAAGACCTCGCTCACCGCCCGCGACCTGCCGGACAACCTGAGTCGGCTGCGCTCCCGGATCGAGCAGCTGATCCCGGTGGGCCGCGGCCTGCACGACTCGCCGCTGGACCCGGCCACGTTGCGGGACTTCCCGGTGGCCCAGTGGCAGCGGATGTGGTCCGGTTTCGATTCGATCACCCCTGCGGTCAAGGACCGTCACGAGCGTGCGGCAAAGCAGATGGGAACGCTCGGAAGCGGCAACCACTTCATCGAGTTCTGTCTCGACGATGCCGGTTCGGTCTGGCTGATGCTGCACTCCGGCTCCCGCAACATCGGCAAGGAGCTGGCGGAGCACCACATGACGGTGGCCCGCGGCCTGTCGCACAACCAGGGCGTCGTCGACCGCGACCTGGCGGTGTTCCTCGCGGACACCCCGGAGATGCAGGCCTACCGCAACGACCTGTTCTGGGCGCAGAACTACGCGAAGTACAACCGGGCCATGATGATGGCGCTCTTCCAGGACGCCGTCCGGGCCGAATTCCCGCGCGCCGGGGTCGGCTTCGAATCGGTGATCAGCTGCCACCACAACTACGTCGCCGAGGAGCGGTACGACGGCGTGGACGTACTGGTCACCCGCAAGGGCGCGATCCGGGCCGGCTCCGGCGACCTGGGCATCATCCCGGGCTCCATGGGCACCGGTTCCTACATCGTCCGCGGCCTGGGCAACCCGGCCTCGTTCAACTCCGCGTCGCACGGCGCGGGTCGGAAGATGAGCCGGACCGCGGCGAAGAAGAAGTTCACCGTCCGGGACCTGCAGGAGCAGACCCGGGGCGTCGAGTGCCGCAAGGACTCCGGCGTGGTCGACGAGATCCCGGGCGCGTACAAGTCCATCGAGAAGGTGATGGACCAGCAGCGCGACCTGGTCGAGGTGGTGGTGCACCTCAAGCAGGTGGTGTGCGTGAAGGGCTGAGCCCGGGGAAGCGGTGTGCCCGGCGGACGCGGCACGGTCTGGCGCCGTGTCCGCCGTCATCACCGGGTCGGCCGGGCCCTGCTCGGGATCTGATCAGTTCTGGCGGCGCAGCAGCAGGGTGACGAAGCCGAAGGTGCCGCGGTAGCCGTGCAGCCAGCCGTGGCGGTGCTCGTCGGCGAGGCGGGCGGCCTCGGCGGCGAGCGGGTCGGACGGGTTGTCGAGGGCCCATTCGGCGAGCGAGCCGGTCCACGCCCACTCGTAGTCGTCGAGTTCGGCCTGGGTGCTCTGGTGCCCGGCGACCGGGATCCAGCCGTCGGCGAGGACCTTGTCCACCAGGGTGGGGAGGTCGTCGAAGTCCTCGCGGGTGGCCTCGAACCCGTCCAGGGCGGCCTGGACGGGCTCGCGCTGCCAGTAGCCCTCGCCGATCAGCACCCGGCCGCCCGGGGCGAGGTGCCGGCGGGCGGCGGCCAGGGTGGGGAGCAGGCCGTCGAATGCGTGCGTGGAGCCGATGCAGAACACCAGGTCGTAGGGGTGCGCGGCGGTGAACTCGGCGGCCGGCTGGTGGTGCAGGCCGAGGCGGCGGTCCACGCCGAGCAATGCGGCGTTCTGGCGGGCTTCGGTGAGGCCGCCGGCGGCGATGTCCACTCCGTCCGCGGTGACGTCGGGGTGCGCGGCCAGAACGCGGAGCAACCAGGCGCCCGCGCCGCAGCCGAGGTCCAGGATGCGCTCCCGGCCGGTCGTCACCGCGCGCCCCAGCAGGGCGGCGACCGAGTCGTCGCTCAGCGGCGCGCAGATCGGGTGGTGGGCGTGGGCGGTGTGGGACAGACGCGCGCGATCATTTGAATCCATCGTTCCACCATGGCACCCGGGCGCCGGACGGAGAACCGAATGAGCCCTGGCGGGGCGTCGACCTGATCGGCCGTCAGCCGTCCTTGAGTCGGGCCACGCACAGCTCGCGCGGTGCCATGCCGAGCCGCCGGTAGAGCCGGACCGCGGCCGTGTTGTCCGCGTTCACCATCAGGGCGGCCCGGCCGTGGCCGCGCAGCAGCGCGTCGAGCACCAGCCGGCAGGCCGCCTCGGCGTGGCCGCGGCCCCGCCCGTACTCGGGGTGGGCGGCGACGCCGGCCATGAATCCGACGGTCGGGGCGCTCCAGGCCTCGCAGGCCGTGGCGGTCAGCCGGCCCGCCTCGTCGCGCACGCCCGCCCAGCGGGTGGCACCGGGACGCAGCGGGTGGGCGTGGGAGGTTGGCAGGGCGAGTTCCAGCAGTTCGGCGGCCTCCGGGTAGTCGGCAGGGGTGAGCCAGTGCGCGCCGGGTCGGGTGGCGAGCGAGTCGCCGGCCGTCTCCATCCACAGGAACGGGGGGACGGGTCGCAGTTCTGGGGCGGCGTCGACCAGTTGGTCGATCAGGGCTCGGTCGCCGACCGCGCCGTAGTGGCTGCCGAGCTCGGCGAAGGCGTGGCGGACGAGGGTGAGCACGGGCTCCACCGGGCCGCGTACGGTCAGCCGGTCGCGACCGGAGAGCGCGGGGGTGGCGATGGCGGTGGCGCCGTCCAGGGTCCAGATCCGCACGCCGGGGGCGAACCCCTGGGCGGCCCAGTCCAGCAGGGAGTCGTCGGTGGTCAAGTCGTCTGCATCGGCTGTCCGTATGGGCATCCGGTCATGATCACGCAGCGACGCGTCGGGCCGGTAGCGGATTTCCCGCGGACGCGGCGGCGGCCCCGGGCAGTGGGCCGCCGCCGTGGCCCGGGCGATCAGGCGACGGGCAGCTCGTCCAGGCCCTGCTCGACCAGCTTCGCCAGGCGCTCCAGTGCCGCGTCGGCCCCGGGGGCGTCGCAGGACAGCACGACCTCCTCGCCGCCCTCGGCACCGAGCGCCAGCAGGCCCAGCATGGAGGCGGCGTTGACCGGGGCGCCGCCGGCCTTGGCGATGGTGACGGGCACGCCCACGGCGGCGGCGGCCCGGACGAAGACGGAGGCGGGACGGGCGTGCAGGCCCTCGGGCCAACCGATGGTGACGCGGCGCTCAGCCATGAGACATGCCTTTCCGATGGTGCAGGTTGTGACGGCGTTGTCTAGACCATTCTGGCACGGCCGCCCGGCAACGCTTTTGTCCCGGCGGGCCGGTACGAGGAGAGCCGACCGCCGCGCCGCCGGATAGCCTGGCCGGTGTGGAGCACCCCGCCGCTGACCGGCCCCTCGGCTACCCCCCGTACTGGGAGGCCGACATCCTGCTGCGCGACGGCGGTACGGCACGGATCCGGCCGATCGTGCCCGAGGACGCCCAGCGGCTGGTCGACTTCTACGCCCAGGTCTCCGACGAGTCGAAGTACTTCCGGTTCTTCGCCCCCTATCCGCGACTGTCCGAGAAGGACGTGCGGCGCTTCACCCACCACGACTACGTGGACCGGGTGGCCCTGGCGGTGGTGGTGCGCGACCGGTTCATCGCCACCGTGCGCTACGACCGGATCGACGAGGCCGGGCGCCCGTCCGCCACCGGCACCGACGCCGAGGTGGCCTTCCTGGTGCAGGACGCCCACCAGGGCCGGGGCGTCGCCTCGGTGCTGCTGGAGCACATCGCCGCGGTCGCCCAGGAGCGCGGGATCCGCCGGTTCGTCGCCGAGGTGCTGCCCGCCAACCGCAGGATGACCAAGGTCTTCACCGACGCCGGCTACGTCCAGAAGCGCAGCTTCGCGGACGGCGTGGTGCGCCTGGAGTTCGACCTGGAACCCACCGCCGCCTCGCTCGCCGTGATGCGCGCCCGGGAGCACCGGGCCGAGGCGCGCTCGGTGCAGCGGCTGCTGACGCCCCGTTCGGTCGCGGTGATCGGGGTCTCCCGGGACGAGCACGCGGTGGGCCGGACACTGCTGCGCTCGGTGCTGGCCGGCGGGTACGCCGGGCCGGTGTACGCGGTCAACAGCCGGGCGCCGGTCGGCACCGTACTGGAGGGCGTGCCGCTGCACCGCTCGGTCGCGGAACTCCCGGGGCCGGTGGACCTGGCGGTGGTCGCGGTGCCCACCGAGGCGGTGCCCGGAGTGGTCGCCGAGTGCGGCGCGCACGGGGTGCAGGGCCTGGTGGTGGTCACCGCGGGCTACGCCGAGACCGGCGAGGGCGGCCGCGAGCGGCAGCGGGCCCTGGTCCGCCAGGCCCGGGCGGCCGGGATGCGGGTGATCGGCCCGAACGCCTTCGGACTGCTCAGCACCTCGGCCGAGCATCCGCTGAACGCCTCGCTGGCACCCCGGCTGCCCCAGGCAGGACCGTTCGGGATCTTCTGCCAGTCCGGGGCGATCGGCGTGGCGCTGCTGGAGGCCGCGCACCGGCGCGGCCTCGGCGTCTCCTCCTTCGCCTCGGTCGGCAACCGGGCCGACGTCTCCGGCAACGACCTGCTGCAGTACTGGGAGGAGGACCCGGCCACCGAGGTGGTCCTGCTCTACCTGGAGTCCTTCGGCAACCCGCGCAAGTTCACCCGCATCGCCCGGCGGCTGGCCACCACCAAACCGGTGGTGGTGGTCAAGGGCGCCCGGCACACCGGCTCGCTGCCGCCCGGCCACGCGGTGCCGCCGACCACCGGCGGGCTGAGCGACGCCACCGTGGACACGCTCTTCCAGCAGGCCGGGGTGGTCCGGGTGGCGACCATCACCGAACTGCTGGACACCGGCGAACTGCTGGCCGGTCAGCCGCTGCCGTCCGGTCCCCGGGTCGCGGTGGTCGGCAACTCCGACTCGCTCGGCCTGCTCACGTACGACAGCTGCCTCAGCGCCGGCCTGCGCCCGCACCCGCCGGTGGACCTGACCACCGCCGCGACCGGCGACCACTTCCGGGTGGCGCTGGAGACCGCGCTCAGCGACAGCACGGTGGACGCGGTGATCGCGGTGGCCATCCCGCCGATCGTCAGCCCCAGCCTGGCGCTGCGCGACGAGCCGGTGCTGGCGGCCGACGACCCGGCGCTCGGCGAGGGTCTGCTGCACGCCGCCGAGACCGCCCGACGGGTCGGCAAGCCGCTGCTCCTCACCCACCTGGCACTCGGCGAACTCCCCGGGGTGCTGCGCGCCGCCGAGCACCCCGTACCTGCCTACCCTGCCCCGGAACGCGCCGTGCGCGCCCTCGCACACGCCGTGCGCTACGGCGCCTGGCGAAGCACCGCGGAGACCGCCGAGCAGACCGCCCGGGTGCCCGAGTTCGACCGGATCGACGCCCCCGCGGCCCGGGTCCTGGTCGAGGCCGCGCTGGCCGGCGGTATGGCCGCCGCCCGCCCGTCGCCCCCCGCCACCCCTGTCGCGGGCTCCGCCGGACCCCCTCCACCGCGGCCCGGCGGTGCCCGATCCACGCTGCCCGACGAGCAGGCCGCGGCGCTGCTCGGCACGTACGGCATCGACGTCCTGCGGGCCCTGCCCGCGGTGACCGAGGAGGAGGCGGTCCGGGCCGCCGACCGGCTCGGCTATCCGGTCGCGCTCAAGGCCACCGCCGCCCACCTGCGGCACCGGCCCGACCTCGGCGGCGTCCGGCTGGAGCTGACCGACGAGGACGGCCTGCGCCGCGCCCACCGGGAGCTCGCCGAACTGCTCGACGGTGCCGCGCGGGCCGAGCTGGTGGTGCAGCGGATGGCCGCCCGCGGGGTGGACACCGTGATCAGCGCCACGGTCGATCCGGCGGTCGGGGCGATCCTGTCCTTCGGCCTGGCCGGCGCCCCGGCCGAACTGCTGGGCGACGTCGCGCACCGGCTGGTCCCGGCCACCGACCAGGACGTGGCCGCCCTGGTCCGCGAAGTCCGGGCGGCACCGCTGCTGTTCGGCTGGCGGGGCGCCGCCCCGGTGGACACCGCCGCGCTGGAGGAGCTGCTGCTGCGGGTCTCCCAACTGGTCGACGACCTGCCGGAGGTGGCTTCGGTGGAGCTGGAGCCGGTGGTGGTCGCACCGCACGGGCTGGCGGTGCTGGGCGCCGCGGTGCGGGTCGCGCCGCTGCCGCTGCGGACCGATCTGGGCCCGCGGAGCATGAGCACGCTGTAGCCTTCCTGGGTTGCGCCCGCTTCGGGAACTCCTGCCCGAAGCGGTACGGCGCAGTCCAGCCCGCCGGGTCGGCGGGGCATGCCAGGATGGAGTTATGGCGAAGACCGGTACCACCACCACGCAGGACCTGCGTTCCGCGATCGAGCGCAGTGGCTACTACCCGGCGCTGGTGTCCGAGGCCGTGGAGTCCGCGGTGGGCCCCGAGCCGATCAGCTCCTACCTGGTCCACCAGGAGACCACCTTCGACGCCAACGAGGTCCGTCGGCACGTCACCGTGCTGGTGCTCACCCCGAGCAGGTTCGTGGTCAGCCACACCGACGAGCAGGCCGCCGACGCGACCAGCCCGGTGCCGTACGCGACCACCTCGACCGAGAGCGTCCGGCTGGACCGGATCGGCTCGGTGGTGCTGAGCCGGATGGTGGCCAACCCGGAGACGTACACCCCGGGCCGGCTGCCGCGCGAGGTGGTGCTCACCATCGGCTGGGGCGCCGTGCAGCGGATCGACCTGGAGCCGGCCGGCTGCTCGGACCCGAACTGCGAGGCCGACCACGGCTACACCGGCTCGGCCACGGCTGACGACCTGTCGCTTCGGGTGAGCGAGGCCGGCGACGGCCCGGAGACGGTGGCCCAGGCCCTGGTCTTCGCCAGGGCGCTGTCCGAGGCCACCATCAGCAGGGCCTGAGGCGTGTCACAACACTTCCACAGCCCCGACCCGTACGACCTGCTGGACGTGGCCGGCGCGCCCGCGCCCGGCTACGGCACCGGTTCGCTCAGCGACCTGCTGCCCTCGGTGGCGGCGGGCCTGGGCGTGCCCGGCTTCACCGCGACCCTGCCGCTCCAACCCGCCGACCGGGTCTGCGTCTTCCTGGTGGACGGCCTCGGCTGGGAGCTGATCCGCCGTCACCCCGAGTGGGCGCCCTTCCTGACCGGCCTGCTGGAGAGCTCGCTGGGCGGCACCGGGCGGCCGCTCACGGCCGGCTTCCCGTCCACCACGGCCACCTCGCTGGCCTCGGTGGGCACCGGCCTGCCGCCGGGGCTGCACGGCCTGGCCGGGTACACCGTGGCGATCCCCGGCGAGAACCAGCTGATGAACCAGCTGCGCTGGCAGCCCCCCGTGGACCCGCAAGCCTGGCAGCCCTACCCGACCGTCTTCGAGCGGGTGCACGCGGCCGGTGTCGCGGCCAGCCAGGTCTCCTCACCGCTGTTCGCGCAGACCCCGCTGACCCGGGTGGCGCTGTCCGGCGGCGACTTCCTCGGCCGCACCACCGGCGAGGAGCGGATGGATCTGGCGGCACGTCAACTCGCGTCGTCCGACCGGGCGTTGGTATACACCTACGTCAGCGAGCTGGATGCGATGGGCCACCGCTACGGCGTCGACTCGGACGAGTGGCGGCTGATGCTGAACACCGTTGACGGGCTGGCCCGGCGGCTGGCCGAGCAGTTGCCGCCCCGCTCCGCGCTCTACGTCACCGCCGACCACGGAATGATCGACATCGCGCCCGAGGACCGGATCGACTTCGACGAGGACTGGGAGCTCGGCGCCGGCGTGGCGCTGCTGGGCGGCGAGGCCCGGGCCCGGCACGTCTACGCGGTGCCCGGCGCGGCGGCCGACGTCCACGCGGTCTGGCGCGAGGTGCTCGGCGACCGGATGTGGGTGGCCACCCGCGACCAGGCGATCGAGGCCGGCTGGTTCGGCCCGGCGGTCGACGACCGGGTCTACCACCGGATCGGCGACGTGGTCGCCGCGGCCCGGGACGACATCGCGGTCACCGCCTCCCGCAGTGAGCCGGGGGAGTCGGCGATGACCGGCCTGCACGGCTCGATGACGCCGGTGGAGCAGCTCGTCCCGCTGCTCGAAGTCCGCACCTGAGACCCATGCTCCGAAGATCCGTACCCGCTGAGAGAGGCATCCCCACCCCACCATGGCTGACCTGGTCTTCTTCTCGGGGACGATGGACTGCGGCAAGTCCACCCTGGCGCTGCAGATGAACCACAACCACGCCGCCCGCGGGCGGCAGGGCATCATCTTCGCCCGGCACGACCGGGCCGGCGCCTCCACCATCTCCAGCCGGCTCGGCCTGCGCGCCGAGGCGGTGGAGGTGACCGAGGACTTCGACTTCCAGCTCTACGTGGTGCAGCTGCTCTCGGCCGGCGGCAAGGTTGACTACCTGATCTGCGACGAGGCCAACTTCTACACCGCCGAGCAGGTCGACCAGCTGGCCCGGGTGGTCGACGAGCTGGGCATCGACGTCTTCACCTTCGGCATCACCACCGACTTCCGCACCCGGCTGTTCCCCGGCTCGCAGCGGCTCCTCGAGCTGGCCGACCGGGTCGAGGTGCTGCAGGTGCAGGCGCTCTGCTGGTGCGGGGCCCGGGCCACCCACAACGCCCGTACGGTGGGCGGGGTGATGGTCGTGGAGGGTCCGCAGGTGGTGGTCGGCGACGTCGCGGTCAACGAGGACGAGGTCGGCTACGAGGTGCTCTGCCGTCGCCACCACCGGCGCCGGCTGACCGCCGCCACCGCCCGGGCGGCGGCGCTCTCCCCGGACGTGCTGCCGTTCGAGCAGCTGTAGCTCACAAGGCGACCACCGAGAACCGCGCGCCCTCCGGATCGGCGAGCCGGGCCACCCGGCCGTACGGCGTGTCCCGCGGCTCCACCAGCACGGCGCCGCCCAGCGCCCGGCACTGATCGGACGTCAGGTCCGCGTCGGCCACCGCGAAGTGGATCCGCCAGCGGGGCGGCCCGTCCCGCAGGTCGCCGGTGCCCCCCAGCCCGGTGATCCGCAGCCCGGCCACCCGCTGCCCGGCCGTCCGCAGCGCGGCGTCCTCCTCGCCGCAGGCCACCGCCGACGGGTCCGCCTCCACCACCCGGCGCTCGAAGACCGCGCCGTAGAAGGCCGCGGCCGTCGGCCCGTCGCCGGTGACCAGCTCGGTCCAGGCCGGCGCGCCGGGCTCGCCGACCAGCTCCCAGCCGAGGTGCTCATGGCCCTCCCAGAGCCCGAAGACGGCCCCCGACAGATCGGCGGCGATGGCCAGGCGCCCGGCCGGGCCCTCGCTCAGCGGGCCGACCGCCACCGTGCCGCCGTGCTCCCGGACCCGGGCCGAGGCGGCGTCCGCGCTGTCCACCGCGAAGTACGCGGTCCACTCGGCCGGTGCCGCGGGCAGCTCCGGGGCCAGGCCGATCCCGGCCACCCCGGCGCCGAGCCGGGTGGCCCGCAGACCGCCACCCGGCTCGGCGGCGCCCGGGGCGAACTCCCACCCCAGCAGCGCCGAGTAGAACGCCTGGGCGCGGTCCAGATCATGAACCAGCAAGGTCACCCAGCAGGGTGAGCCGTGCGCCACTCGGACCCGTACCGCCGTCATCGCGACCTCCTCGCGGGGGTACCCGGCCCGGTGGCACGGGTCCCGGGCAGATGCTCCCACCCGCGGGGGCACCAGGTCGGGCGACGGCACCGGAAGCATGGCAAAGAGCGCACAAAGCATCGCCGACCGCAACCGGTCGACCGGGCGACCCAGCAGAATGGCCGCATGGACAACACTTCTCCGCTGATCTCCGTCGAGGAACTGGCCGCCTCGCTGGCCGGCGAGCACCCGCCGGTGCTGCTGGACATCCGGTTCGTGCTCTCCGCGGCCGGCCCGACCGGGGCATCGGGCGCCGACGAGTACGCGGCCGGCCACTTGCCCGGTGCCCACTTCATCGACCTGGAGCAGGTGCTGGCGGCGCCGCCCGGCCCGCCCGGCAACGGCGGCCGGCATCCGCTGCCCGACCCGGAGGTGCTGGGCGCGGCGCTGCGCCGGGCCGGGGTCTCGGCCGATCGCCCGGTGGTGGTGTACGACGCGGGCCCGGCCACGGCGGCGGCGCGGGCCTGGTGGGTGCTGCGCTGGGCCGGGCACCCGGCGGTGCGGGTGCTGGACGGCGGCTTCGCGGCCTGGCAGGCGGCCGGACTGCCGGTCACCGACGAGGTGCCGGACGCCCGCGGGGGCGCGGTCGGCGACTTCAAGCCGGTGCCCGGGCAACTCGCCACCCTGGACAAGGACGGCGCCGCCGAACTGGCCCGCACCGGGCTGCTGCTGGACTCCCGGGCAGGTGAGCGCTACCGGGGCGAGGTGGAGCCGCTGGACCCGCGGGCCGGGCACATCCCCGGCGCGGTCAGCGCGCCGACCTTCGACAACACCACCGCGGACGGCCGCTTCAAGCCCGCCGCCGAGCTGGCCGAGCGGTTCCGGGCGCTGGGCGCGGACGACCACCCGGTGGTCGGGGTCTACTGCGGTTCCGGGGTGACGGCGGCGCACAACGCACTGGCCCTGGAGCTGGCCGGCTACCGCACGGTGCTGTACCCGGGCTCGTGGAGCGAGTGGTCCAGCGATCCGCAGCGCCCGGCGGCGACCGGACCGGAGCGGGGCTGACGGGCGGTCGGGGCCCTTTCGGTCAAGGGCCCCGACCGGCTACTCGCTCTTCTTGCGCCGGCTGCCGAAGACGATCTCGTCCCAGCTGGGCACGGTGGCACGGCGGCCCGGGCGGACGCCGTCGGCCTCGGCCTGCCGGTCGGTGGTGCCGACCAGCCGCTCCCGGTGTGGTGCGACCGCCCGCGGCATCAGGATGTCCGCGTAGGCCGAGCCGGCGCCCACGGCGGGCGCGGCCGCGGCGGCGGCCGTCTCCTCGACCTCCTGGTCCTCCTCGGCCGGCGCCGCCTCGATCGCCGACGGGCCCACGGCCAGGTCGCCGCGGAAGGCGGGCACCACGTCCAGCAGGCTGGTCAGCGAGTCCCGAGAGTCAGCCGTGGCCTCCCGCAACTCCCGCGCCTCCCGGGCCGGCAGCCGCTCGGGCGGCGACATGATCCGGTCGGCCGACGGCCGCTCGATCATCGGCCGGTGCGGGCGGTCCTGGGGGAGCCGGGCGATCCGCGGGATGAACGGGAAGACCGACTCCTCCTCCCGCTCCACGCTCTCGCCGATCAGCGAACGGGCCTCGTCGTCGTTCGGCTGCACCAGGCGCCGCGGCGGGTCGTACGTCCAGCTGGCGGTGCGGCCCTCACCGTCCGCGCGGTAGGAGAGGACGACCTCCCAGGTGCCGTCGTCACGCCGCCAGGAGTCCCAGCGCTCGGTGTCCTTCTCGGCCGCGCGCAGCACCAGCCGCTCGGACACCGCCTCGCCCAGCTGCGGGCCGGTGGCCTCGCCCGGCCGGCGGATCGGGGTCTTGCGGGCGCGCTCGGCCATGAAGGCGCGCTCGGCCAGCACCGGGCCCTCGAAGCGGCGCACCCGGTCCACCGAGATCCCGGCGGCCTGGGCGACCTCCTCGGCGGAGGCGCCTGCTCGTATCCGCGCCTGGATGTCCCGGGGCCGCAGGTGGCTCTCCA
The DNA here is from genome assembly GCF_020907985.1 of Kitasatospora humi. Classification (GTDB taxonomy): domain Bacteria; phylum Actinomycetota; class Actinomycetes; order Streptomycetales; family Streptomycetaceae; genus Kitasatospora; species Kitasatospora humi. The sequence continues at coordinate 115,571 of NZ_JAJJPA010000019.1, forward strand.
CCTCGATCTCGATCTGGCCGAGGCGCGGCCGATCACCGCGGATGGCGGCGCGCAGCCGCTCGTCGATCGGAAGGGTGTACTCCGTGCTGTCGGCAGCTTTGAGCACCAGCCGTGTGCCGTCGTTGCTGACGGCCACAACCCGCAGTTCGGGCACGGTTACCTCCCGGGTGGTGCCTGCCGACGTCACCTGCGTCGCTGCTCCCGTACTGAGTGTGGCCTGCCCACTGGCGACTTGCCACAACCTTGCAGAGTTCTCCCGGCGTGTCGGACTTGGGTCCGGACACACCGCTGTGGCACGGTGGCTTGTTCGGCGCGTCGTCGTGGTGACTCCGCGTCAGCCTCCGGGCCGGTCCCCGCACGTGGATGTGGAGCGACGGTTCGGGGTCGAGCGCCGCCGTGCGTGCCAGGTCCTGACGGCTTCTCGCTCCGACTGCCGCTGGAAAGGCAGTCGAGAGGATGACCGAAGGCCCAGGCTCCACGAACAGTACTCCATTCGTGGCATCGAGCGGAGCGGCTCGCCGCTCAAGTCTCCCGCGATTCACGGGAATCTCAAGAGGGGGAACTCCATTGGCGGACCGCCGATCAGCTGACGGTGATCATCTTCACATATATCGACTGCGAAGAACCGGATTTTAGACCCTTGTGTCCTTCTTTGTGCACAATGGGCGGTCCCATCGGAAAGCACGATGACCCGATGACGTGCCTGGTGGGCGAGACCTGACGAGATATCGCGGATGTTGGCGAGGAACCGGATGCCCGAGAAACCCGAGCGGCCCGAGGACGGTCGGCGGATCGACCTGAGCATGACCCAGGTCGCCGCCAGTGCGTTGGCCGCGGTGGTCGGCGCGGTGCTCGCCTCCGAGCTCGGGGTGTACGGCACGATCATCGGCGCAGCCGTGGTCAGCATCGGCGCGACCTGCGGCGGCGCGGTCTTCCAGCACCTCTTCCGGCGCACCGGTGAGCAGTTGCGGGAGGTGACCGAGTGGTCACCGGGCCGCAGGGCGAACGGACTGCGTCAGATCCCGGCCTCCGACACCGCGCCGCTGCCGCTCGCCTGGCGGGACGAGCCCGACGGTCCGGGCCGGCCGCAGCCGCTTCCCGACGGCTCCTGGAGCGCCTCGCCGGTGCGGCGGGCCCGCCGCCGCTGGACCTGGAAGGGCTACGCGGCGGTCTCCGCGCTGGTCTTCGTGCTGGCGATGATCCCGATCGTGGCCGTCGAGCTGGCCTCCGGGCAGAACCTGCACGCGATCACCACCGGGCAGGAGGGCGGCGGCACCTCGATCCTCCCCGACGGCGGCCGCAGGTCTCCGGACCGGGCGCCGCGCACCGAGCCGGCGGCCCCGCCGACCGGCCGGGGCGCGTCCGAGCACCCGTCCGCCGCGACCGGCGGCCCCTCGGCGGCACCCACGGGCGGGAGCGGCTCCGGCTCGCCGTCGCCCAGCCCGTCCGCGCCGTCGAGCAGCGCCCCGCCGAGCGGCGGTGCGACCCCGTCCGGTGCGGCGGCACCCGGTGGCACGCCCTCGGCGCCGCCGACCACCCGGGCCCCGCAGTCGCCCGCGCCGACCCGGGCGCCCGCCACCGACGCGCCCGCCACCGAGCTGCCCGCCGCCACCGCCGCGCAGTGACCGCGGGTCAGTCGCCCAGCACCCGGCGCAGGTAGGCGTTGGCGAACCGCCGCTCGGGGTCGACCCGGTCGCGCAGCGCGGTGAAGTCGCCGAAGTGCGGGTAGGCGGCGGCCAGGTACTCGGCGTCCCTGGTGTGCAGCTTGCCCCAGTGCGGGCGGCCCTGGTGGGCCGTCATCAGCCGTTCGACCTCGGTGAAGTACCCCAGTTCGGCGGTACCCCGGTAGAGGTGGACGGCGATGTAGACGGTGTCCCGCCCGCTCGCGGTGGAGAGCCACAGGTCGTCGGCCGGCGCGCAGCGCACCTCGACCGGGAAGCTGATCTTCCAGTCGCTCCGCTCCACCAGCCGCTTCAGCTCGCGCAGCACCGGCACCGCCGTCTCGCGCGGGACGGCGTACTCCATCTCGATGAAGCGCACCTTGCGCGGGCTGGTGAAGACCTTGTAGGCGACATCGGTGTAGGTGCGCTCGGACCAGGCCCGGCTGGCCACCGCGGCGATGGCCGGCACGCTCTTCGGGAACGCCCGGCCGACCCGGCAGGCGCCCTCCCAGACCGTGTTGGAGAGGAAGTCGTCCTCCAGCCAGGCCTTGAACGGCGGCAGCGGCGCGGCCGGCCCCTGGCTGCGGTTGTTCCGCTTGGTGCTGCACCGGTCGGTGTGCGGGAACCAGTAGAACTCGAAGTGCTCGTTGACCTGGCTGAGCCGGTCGAAGTCGGCGAGCACCTGGTCGAAGGTCATCGGCGCCTCGTGGGCGGTGAGCAGGAAGGCCGGCTCGACCCCGAAGGTGATCGCGCTGATCACGCCGAGCGCGCCCAGGCCCAGCCGGGCGCCCTGGAACAGCTCCGGCTCCTCGGTGGCGGAGCAGCGGCGCACCGAGCCGTCGGCGAGCACGATCTCCAGGGCCCGGATCTGCGCGGCCAGCGAACCGGAGTCGCGGCCGGTGCCGTGGGTGCCGGTGCTGGTGGCGCCGGCCACCGTCTGCACCTCGATGTCGCCCATGTTTGTCAGCGACAGGCCGGCGGCGGCCAGCAGCCGGTTCAGCCCGGCCAGCGGCAGACCGGACTCCACCGTCACGGTGCCGGCCTGCCGGTCCAGCTCGCGCACCGCGGTCAAGCCCTCGGGGCGGACCAGCACTCCGTCGCCGGCGGCGGCGATCGCGGTGAAGGAGTGCCCGGAGCCGACCGCCTTGACGGTGCGCCCCTCGGCGCCGGCCTGCTTGACCGCCTCCGCCAGCTCCTCGGTGGAGGCCGGGGTGACCACTCGGCTGGGCTCGGCGCTCTGGTTGCCCGCCCAGTTGGTCCAACGGTCGGCGGTCACGGTCATGCGGTGCCTCCTGCGTCCATGCCGCACCCGCAGGTCGGTCCCCCCGAGGGCGCTACCAGTGGGTAGCGAGCCTAGCCACGGGACGGCCGCCGGTCCATGGTTCGCACCGAGCGGGTCAGGGTGCCACGGCCGCCGGCGCCGGGGCCGCGGCCGGGCTCTCGGTGCGCAGCCAGCGCCCGCCCGCCGCGGCCAGCAGCAGGGCGAAGACCCCGGCGGCCAGCGGCACCCGGTAGCCGGCCGCCACTCCGGCGGCGTCGACCACCGAGCCGGCCAGGTAGGAGCCGCCCGCCACCCCGATGGCGATGCCGGTGGTGGTCCAGGACATCCCCTCGGTCAGCTGGGCGGCCGGCACCAGCCGCTCGGTCAGGCCGGTCGCGGTGATCATGGTCGGCGAGATGGCCATCCCGGAGAGGAAGAGCGTGGCCCCGGCCGCCACCAGGCCGACCGTGCCGGTGCACCAAGCCGCCACCAGGCTGAGCGGCGTCAAGGTGACCGCCATCAGCCCCACGCCGTTGCGGAACCGCCGCGCCGCCGGTCCGCTCGGGTGCAGGACGCCGACCACCACGCCGGCCACTCCGGAGCCGAGCGCGTAGACGGCCAGCACCAGACTGGCGGCCGAACCGTGGCCCTGCTCCCGCGCGTAGGCCACGGTGACCACCTCGACCGAGCTGAAGATCATCCCGATCGCGACGAAGGTGGCGATCAGCACCCGCAGGCCGGGCACCCGCAGCACCGAGCCGCCGGAAGCCCGCGCCACCGGGTGCGGCGGCGGCTCGGTGGACCGCTGGGCGGTGAACAGCGCCACCCCCACGGCTCCGAAGAGCGTCGCGAGCAGCACCCCGGCCTCCGGGAAGAAGGAGGTGGCCAGGCAGATGGAGAGGATCGGTCCGACGATGAAGACGATCTCGTCGACCACCGCCTCCAGCGCGTAGGCGGTGTGCAGTTTGGCCTGGTCGTTCCGGTAGAGGTGCGCCCACCGGGCCCGGACCAGCGGCCCGGTGCTCCCCAGCGCGCCCATCGCGACGGCGCACGGGAAGTAGGTCCAGGCCGGCCAGCCGCGCCAGGCGGCGAGCAGCAGCAGCGCCGAGCCCAGCACGCTGACCGCGGTGGCCGGCCGCACCACCCGGCGCTGCCCGTAGCGGTCGACCAGCCGCGAGACCTGCGGCCCGATGCCCGCCGAGGCCAGTGCCAGGACCGCCGTGACCGCACCCGCCAGCCCGTAGGAGCCGCGCAGCTCGGAGAACATGGTCACCACGCCGACGCCGACCATCGAGATCGGCAGTCGGGACACCAGTCCGGTGGCGGAGAACGCCAGCGAGCCGGGCGCGGCGAAGATCTGGCGGTAGCTGGACAGCACGGCTGCTCCGGGAGAGTCAAGGAACCGGGAAGTAAGGAACATGGCTATCTGAGACAGCTTACGAACGAATGCAATCGGATTAACCAGCGGGGTGGTCCGGAGCCGACGGCACGCAGTGGCAGGATCGGAGCCATGGCTGACGCGCAGACCCCCACCGACCCGGCGCCGTACGACGCGCTGCTGCTGCTCTCCTTCGGCGGGCCGGAGGGCCCCGAGGACGTGGTGCCGTTCCTGGAGAACGTCACCCGCGGTCGCGGCATCCCGAAGGAGCGGCTGGCCGAAGTGGGGCAGCACTACTTCCGCTTCGGCGGGGTCAGCCCGATCAACGAGCAGAACCGCGCACTGCTCGCCGCGCTGCGCGAGGACTTCGCCGACCACGGCCTGGACCTGCCGGTCTACTGGGGCAACCGGAACTGGGCGCCCTACCTGGTCGACACGCTGCGCGAGCTGGCCGACGACGGCCACCGCCGCGTCGCGGTGCTGGCCACCAGCGCCTACGCGGGCTACTCGGGCTGCCGGCAGTACCGCGAGAACCTGGCCGACGCGCTGGCCGTGCTCGCCGAGGAGGGCCGCCCGGCGCTGACCGTGGACAAGCTGCGCCACTTCTACAACCACCCGGGCTTCGTCCAGCCGATGATCGAGGCGACCCTGGCCGCGCTGGCCGAGCTGCCGGCCGAGCTGCGGGACCGGGCGGAGCTGGCCTTCACCACCCACTCGATCCCCACCGCGATGGCCGAGACCTCCGGCGCGCCCGACGACCCGGCCCGCGGCACCCCCGGCGGCGCCTACGTCGCCCAGCACCTGGAGGTGGCACGGCTGGTCGCCGAGGCGGTGGCCGGGGCCACCGGCGTGACCGACCGTCCGTGGCGGCTGGTCTACCAGTCGCGCAGCGGTGCGCCGCACATCCCGTGGCTGGAGCCGGACATCTGCGACCACCTGTCGGAGCGTCAGGAATCCGGCGCGGCAGCGGTGGTCATGGTGCCGATCGGCTTCGTCTCGGACCACATGGAGGTCAAGTACGACCTGGACACCGAGGCCGTGGCGCGGGCCGCCGAGCTCGGCCTGCCGGTGGCCCGGGCCGCCACCGTCGGCGCCGACCCGCGGTTCGCGGCGGCGGTCCGCGAACTGCTGCTGGAGCGCGCGGCCACCGAGCGGGGTGCGGCGGTGGCGCGCTGCGCGCTCGGCCGGCTCGGCGCCGCCCATGACGTCTGCCCGGCCGCCTGCTGCCCCAACCCGCGGGCGCCCCGGCCGGCCGCGGCCCAGGCCTGACACCGTCATCCACCGACGAAGGAGCACCGTGTCCGATCAGACCCTGCTGGACGAGCTGCTGGACGTGGCCCTGGAGGCCGCCCGCCGGGCCGGCGAGCTGCTGCGCGACGGCCGCCCGGCCGACCTCGGGGTGGCGGCGACCAAGAGCAGTCCGGTCGACGTGGTCACCGAGATGGACCTGGCCTCCGAGAAGCTGATCGTCGAGCTGATCACCGGCCGCCGCCCGCAGGACGGCTACCTCGGCGAGGAGGGCACCGAGCGGACCGGCGAAAGCGGCGTGCGCTGGGTGGTCGACCCGCTCGACGGAACCGTCAACTACCTTTACGGGCTGCCGAACTGGGCGGTCAGCGTGGCCGCCGAGCTGAACGGTGAGGCGGTGGTGGGGGTCGTCTTCGCGCCGGCCAGGGGCGAGCTGTTCCAGGCCGTTCGAGGGCGTGGCGCCCGGCTGGACGGCCGCGCGCTGTCGGTCCGGCCGACCCCGCCGTGGGGGCAGGCGCTGATCGCCACCGGTTTCAACTACGTGCTGCCGGCCCGGGTGCACCAGGCCGAGGTGCTGCACGCCCTGATGCCCGAGGTCCGGGACATCCGGCGGGGCGGCGCGGCGGCGCTGGACCTGTGCGACCTGGCGGCGGGCCGGCTGGACGGCTACTACGAGCGCGGGCTGGCCCCCTGGGACCAGGCGGCCGGTGGCCTGATCGCCCGGGAGGCGGGCGCCCGCACCGGCGGTCGGCCGGGCGCGCAGGCCGCCCGTGAGCTGCTGGTGGCGGCCCCGCCCGGCACCTTCGAGCTCCTCCAGGCACGCCTGGAGGAGCTGGGTGCCTGGCACGACTGACCGGAACGGCTGCCGACGGAACGCGGGATTCCGACGGCTCCGATGCAGTGGAACCCCGGCGCGAGGATCGCACCGGGGTTCCGGCAGGCATCGGGGGCCGGTCGACCCGGCCCTGGTGTCGGGAGTCGCCCGGACGGCCGGGCGCCCGGATCAGGCGCTGCGGGGCAGCGCCAGCAGCGGGTCGACGCCGTGGTCGGCGGCGATCCGGCGCAGGTCTTCCAGTTCGGACTGTTCGACCTCGGCCAGGAACTCGTCCCCGGCTTCGAGGGCGCGGTGCAGATCCTGCTCGGCATTGCGTATGCGCTGCAGGATTCCGGCGGTGAAGGCGTCCATGCGGCAGACCCCCTTACGGTGTCGGACGTGCGCGGTCGGCGTTCCTCGGTCGGGAGGGGCGGTGGTCCAGCGGCTGCGCCCGACCGGTGCCGGCTCCGGTGCGGGCACGGGCGCGGCGCCGGGCCGCTCCGTGGATGCGTGCGATCTCCCAGCCGGTGCGGATGAACGCGCGGCGGGTGGGTGCGACTGCCTGACGGCGTGATCGCGGGTGTGAACTCGTCATCCCCACCCCCCGGGGCGGGAAACCTCCGGATCCGGAGAAAACCGCGGAAAGTTGCCCCCATCACACCGGGGTGTCGCTCTGACGTTCGACTCCACCGGGTTGCCGCCGGTCGACTTACCGCTGCTTTACCCGCACAGGGGGCAGGATGGAGGGACCGTCGGAGTCGCAGGCCCGCGCACGGGACCTCCGGTCCCGCACGTGTGGCCCCCGGAGAAGGGACAACCGCAGTGCGGGTTCTTGTCGTCGAGGACGAGCAGCTGCTCGCCGAAGCCGTGGCCACCGGCTTGCGCCGGGAGGCGATGGCCGTCGACGTGGTCTACGACGGCGAGGCCGCACTGCAGCGGATCGCGGTCAACGACTACGACGTCGTGGTGCTCGACCGCGACCTGCCGCTGGTGCACGGCGACGACGTCTGCCGCAGCGTGGTGGACCAGGGCCTGGCCACCCGGGTGATCATGCTGACCGCCTCCGGCGACATCAGCGACCGGGTCGAGGGCCTGGAGATCGGCGCGGACGACTACCTGCCCAAGCCGTTCGCCTTCAGTGAACTCGTGGCCCGGGTGCGCGCCCTCGGCCGCCGCGCCACCGTGCCGCTGCCGCCCGTGCTGGAGCGGGCCGGGATCAGCCTCGACCCGGGACGCCGCGAGGTGATCCGGGACGGCCGCTCGATCCAGCTGGCGCCCAAGGAGTTCGCCGTCCTGGAGGTCCTGATGCGGGCCGGCGGGGCCGTGGTCTCCGCCGAGCAACTGCTGGAGAAGGCCTGGGACGAGCACACCGACCCGTTCACCAACGTCGTCCGGGTCACCGTGATGACGCTGCGCCGCAAGCTCGGCGACCCGGCGGTGATCGTCACCGTGCCCGGCTCCGGCTACCGGATCTGACCCCCCACCCCCAAGGGATGACACCCATGACCACCCCGCCCACCACCGGCGGGCCCTCCGGCAGTTCGCACCCGACACCGCCGCGGCCCCCGCACCCGCCGCGACCGGTCGAGCCGCCGCTGCCGACCGACCAGTACCACCCCGGTGACGGCCTGAGCTGGCTGCCGTTCCGCCCCACCATCCGGTTCCGGCTCACCCTGCTGTACGGCGGGATGTTCCTGATGGCCGGCGTGGTGCTGCTGCTGCTGACCTACTTCATGGTCGAGCAGGCCTTCCAGGACATCTCGCTGCCCCAGATCATCAGTTCCGATCCCAACGTGGTGTTCCGCGCCGGCAACGGACAGCCGCTCAGCGGCAACGAGGTCAACAACTACCTGAGCGGCTCGCTCAGCGCCCAGGCCCACACCGAGCTGGATGCGCTGCTGCGCAAGTCCCTCATGGCGCTGGTCGCGCTCGCGGTGATCGCCTTCGCGGCCGGCTACGCGATGGCCGGCCGGGTGCTGCGCCCGCTCGGCCGGATCACCCGCACCGCCCGCGAGGTGGCCAGCTCCGACCTGCACCGCCGGATCCAGCTGGAGGGCCCGGACGACGAGCTCAAGGAGCTCGCCGACACCTTCGACGACATGCTCGACCGGTTGGACCGCTCCTTCGACTCGCAGCGCCGCTTCGTCTCCAACGCCTCGCACGAGCTGCGCACCCCGCTGGCGATCAACCGCACCCTGCTGGAGGTGCAGCTGTCGGACCCCAACACCTCGCCGGACCTGCAGCAGCTCGGCAGGACCCTGCTGGCCACCAACGAGCGCAGCGAGCAACTGGTCGAGGGCCTGCTGCTGCTGGCCCGCAGCGACAACGAGCTGGTCGACCGGCGGCCGGTGGAACTTTCGGAGGTGGCGCTGCAGGCGGTCGAGCAGGTCCGCTCGGAGGCCGCCGGCCGCGAGCTGGAGATCCGCTCCGAGCTCAACCCGGTGGCGGTCCTGGGGAACGGGGTGCTGCTGGAGCGGATCGCGCTCAACCTGCTGCAGAACGCGGTGCGCTACAACCTGCCGGACGGCTGGGTGGAGATCACCACGGCGCCCGGCCCCGGCGGGGTCGGCGAGCTGGTGGTCAGCAACACCGGGCCGGTGGTGCCCGGTTACGAGCTGGAGCACATCTTCGAGCCGTTCCGCCGGCTCAAGGGAGCCGACCGGACCCGCAGCGACAAGGGGGTGGGCCTGGGCCTGTCGATCGTGCGCTCGGTGGTGCGCGCGCACGGCGGCTCGATCGAAGCGGTGCCCCGCCCCGGCGGCGGACTGACCATGCGGGTGCGGATTCCCAGCGCCTGAGCCGTCCACGAACCTCCCGAGCGCCCTGCGCGCGCCCCTCACCTGCGAGAAGGGGCGGTGCAGGGCGCTTGTCACATCCGGGGCCGATTACTTACGCTGCCGTAACCTACGCTGCCGTAAGGTACGACACCGTAGGTATGCATCCGCACGCCCCGTTTCACCAGGAGCCACCGTCGTGACCATCGCCCCCGTTCAGTGCACCGGTTCGACCGCATGGACCGACGCCAGGCTGCTGCTGGCTCTGGAAGAGGTGGTCGAGACGGAGCTGAACCGGCACCTGAAGGCCGCCCGTGAGTGGATGCCGCACGAGTACGTCCCGTGGGGCCAGGGGCGTGACTTCGACGGCGTGCTCGGTGGCGAGGCCTGGGAGCTGTCGCAGTCCAAGGTCACCCCGCTCGGCCGCGTCTCCCTGGTGGTCAACCTGCTGACCGAGGACAACCTCCCCAGCTACCACCACGAGATCGCCACCCTGTTCGGGCGGGACGGCGCGTGGGGCACCTGGGTGCACCGCTGGACCGCCGAGGAGGGGCGGCACGGCATCGCGATCCGCGACTACCTGCTGGCCACCCGGGCGGTCGACCCGGTGGCCCTGGAGCGGGCCCGGATGGACCACATGGGCGCCGGCTTCCAGTCCGACAACGCCCACAGCATGCTGCACTCGATCGCCTACGTGGCCTTCCAGGAGCTCGCCACCCGGATCTCCCACCGCAACACCGGCCACCTGTCCGGCGACCCGCTCTGCGAGCAGCTGCTGGCGAAGATCGCCAACGACGAGAACCTGCACATGGTCTTCTACCGGAACCTGCTCAAGGCGGCCCTCGAGCTGGCTCCGGACCTGGCCATGCAGGCGGTCCGCGACGTCGTGACCGAGTTCCGGATGCCCGGCCACGGGATGCCCGGCTTCGAGCGCTCGGCCGCCCAGATCGCCCTCGGCGGCATATACAACCTGCGGATCCACCACGACGACGTGCTGCAGCCGGTGCTGCGCCACCTGAAGGTGCTGGAGCTGGGCGGCCTCGGGCCGGTCGGGGTGCAGGCGCAGCAGGAGCTCGGGCTCTTCATGGATGAGCTGGACGGGCAGGCGGCCCGGTTCGAGGAGCGCCAGGCGGCACTGCTGGCGCGTCGTGCCGCGAAGGCCGCGCAGGCGTAACCTCGGGAGCGTTTCCGGCGGTCCCGGATGCGCCGCCGAGCTGGCGCGATGGCGGCCGGTTGCGGCCGATTTCGTCCGAATTGCCCGCACTGTGATGAAGGTCACACGCTGCCACGGTACCCATTCGGATGGTCTCGCACAGTGATCAGGTCGTCCTGGTGGATCATTGCGCACCGTAATCGGAGAACGTGTCCGGTATTGCGCTCCCGGATGCCGGGAGTCCGCCTCCCACCTGGGGCGAGGCCCCCTGGTGCGGGCGGTCGGCGGGGCGTACCATCACCTTCCGTATCCGATATCGGGCAGTTGTCGCGCCCTGTCGGCCACTGTCCGCGAGTCCCTCGAAGATGGTGTCGATCACCTGGTCGGACCCGTCGCTGAGTGTCGATTGAGTAACAGGGCTTGAAGTAAGGCACAATCTCGGCCTCGGGTCGGGCACAAGACCGGCCCCTCATGCGTTACGTGCGCTGGAGATACCGCACACACCCAGAGGGGGAGAGCGAACATGGCAACGGACTACGACACCCCACGCAAGACCGATGACGACCTCAACGAGGACAGCATCGAGGAACTGAAGGCCCGCCGGAACGACAAGTCGGCCGGCCCGGTCGACATCGAGGACTTCGACGGTGCCGAGACCATGGACCTGCCCGGCGCCGACCTCTCCGGTGAGGAGCTGTCGGTGCGGGTGCTGCCGCGCCAGGCTGACGAGTTCACCTGCATGAGCTGCTTCCTGGTGCACCACCGCAGCCAGCTGTCGCACGAGAAGGACGGGCAGCCGATCTGCCGGGACTGCGCCTGAGATCTGGGCCCACCCCGAACCCGATGGCCAGGTGCCCGGCACCGCCGCCGGACTCGGCGAACCGCCCCGACCGGCCCACCCCGGTGGGCCGGAGGCTGATCCTGCGACCCGACCCGCACGGGCGCACTGGTACGACGAAGGGACGGTCCGTAGTTGACGGACCGTCCCTTCGTCGTACCGTTTCGGCCGAAGTTCAGCCGCGGGCCTTGTCGAGCGCGGCGGCCAGCGCCTGCGGGTCCCGGGTGGAGAGGTAGAGGTAAGGGGTGGGGTCGGCCGGATCGGTGACCTGCACCTTGAGCGCGGTGCGCACATAGCTGCGCAGCAGCATGAACGCCCGCGGGTCGGCCTTCGAGGAGCGCCAGGCGATCGCCTCGGCGGCGTCCAGCGGCAGGGCCTCGCCCAGCGCCGAGACCGGGATCCGGGCCTGGCCGGCCACCAGCGATCCCTGCACGATGCGGATCCGCGCCGAGCCGTACGAGCTGAGCCCGGCCGCCGCCGCGACGAATCCCACCAGCAGGCCGACCAGCCCCGGCACGGCGCCGAACTTCAGCAGGATCAGCGCGAGCGACAGGCCGGCCGCGACCGGGAGCAGCCACCAGGAGCGGGGTGCGGTGAGGCGTTCGTCGTACATGACCGCCATTCTGTCCCAGGTGCGGGGCGATCTTGGCAGCGGTCCACCGTTGCAATGCTGCTACTCATGAGTAGGGTCGGGCGCGTGACCGTACCCAGAGCTTCCACCAGCACGCCGACCACTCCGCCCGAGACCGCATCGCAGCCGGTGCGCCATCCGGACGCCCCCGCACCCGGCACCTCGCTCGGTAGCCACTACGTGCACTGCTTCGGCTGCGGACCGCAGCAGAGCAGCGGACTGCAGATGGACATACGGGCCGGCGAGGGCGTCGAGGTGACCGCCGAGTTCGTGGTCAAGCCGAGCCACCAGGGTGGCCCCGGGCTGGCGCACGGCGGTCTCCTCACCACCGCGATGGACGAGGCCCTGGGCTCACTCGGCTGGCTGGTGCACAAGCCCGGTGTCACCGGGCGGCTGGAAACCGACTTCCTGCGACCGGTGCCGGTGGACGCCACCCTGCACATCCACGCCTGGGCCACCGGAGTGGACGGCCGCAAGCTCTACACCGCGGGCGAGGGGCGGATCGGCGGCCCCGACGGACCGCTCGCGATCCGGGCCTCGGCACTCTTCGTTCAGGTGAAACTGGAACACTTCACCACGCACGGTCGCCCGGCGGACATCAAGGCCGCCCTGGACGATCCCGATCTGCTGAAGCGCAACAGAGCCTTTGAGGTGAATCCGTGAGCACCACCGCTCGTCCCGAGGTCGACATCCTGATCCGGCGACTCGATCCCGAGCTGCCCCTGCCCGGCTACGCCCAGCCGGGCGACGCCGGCGCCGACCTGGTGGCCGCCGTCGACGCCGACCTCGAGCCGGGCGAGCGGGCCGTCATCCCCACCGGCGTCGCCATTGCGTTGCCGGACGGCTACGCCGCGTTCGTGCATCCGCGGTCCGGTCTGGCAGCTCGTTGCGGAGTTGCGCTCGTGAACGCCCCAGGGACGGTCGATGCCGGGTACCGTGGTGAGATCAAGGTGATCGTCGTCAACCTGGATCCGCGCGAGCGCGTCAGCTTTCGCCGTGGGGACCGGATCGCCCAGCTGGTGATCCAGCAGGTCGAGAAGGCCCGCTTCCACGAGGTGGCCGAGCTACCCGGGTCCGCGCGTGGCGAGGGCGGGTTCGGCTCGACCGGCGGCCATGCGGCGGTTTGAGCGGCTCAAGCGTTGAGCAGGTACCAGCAGGCAATCGCTTCGGTCTTGGACCGGGAAGGACAGTGACCGTGTTCCGTCGTCGCCAGAAGAGCGAGGACGCCGTCGAGCAGCTCGCCGAGGACGCCATCAGCGCCGACGAGACGGCCGATGACGTCGAGGATTCCGACTCCGAGAGCGAAACGCCGACCGACGTCGAGGAGACCGAGCCGGACCCGGCCGACCGCGTCGGCCTGCCGCCGGCTCCGCGTCCCGACGGCCCCTGGGACGTCTCCGAGCTGGAGAGCCCGGCCGAGGGTCGGGTGGACCTCGGTGGTCTGCTCGTCCCCGGTGTCGAGGGCATGGAGCTGCGGGTCGAGGTGGCCGGCGAGGCGATCGTGGCCGCGACCCTGGTGCTCGGCAACAGCGCGATCCAGCTCCAGGCCTTCGCCGCTCCCAAGTCGGAGGGCATCTGGGCCGAGGTGCGCGAGGAGATCGCCAACGGCATCACCGGTCAGGGCGGCCGGGTCGAGGAGGAGGAAGGCACCCTCGGCTGGCACTTGCGGGCCCAGGTCCCGGTGCAGCTGCCGGACGGCACCCAGGGCGTGCAGCTGGTGCGTTTCGTCGGTTGCGATGGACCGCGCTGGTTCCTGCGCGGCGTGATCTCGGGCCAGGCCGCGGTGCAGCCCGAGGCCGCGGCGGTGCTGGAGGAGGTCTTCCGGCAGACCGTCGTGGTCCGCGGCGAGGCCCCGATGGCGCCGCGCGACCCGATCGTGCTGAAGCTCCCCGAGGACGCGCAGATGGTCGCCGACGGCGGCGTCGGCGCCCCCGAGGGCGAGTCGCGCTTCGCCGGCGAGGCGCTCAGCCCGTTCCAGCGCGGTCCGGAGATCACTGAGGTCCGCTGACCCCTGCGGGCAGCGCCCGTCAGACCGAACCGGCCCCGGACAGCCTCGCTGTCCGGGGCCGGTTTGACTCCACCGGACCGCATGCGTAACGTTCTCCGGGTTGCCCCGCCGGCCGCGCGGCTTCGCCCGAATTAGGACATCGCTTCGGATTCGGGCGGGGAAAACGGGCCGGAAGAACTCTGGTAGAGTTCGGGAGCGCCGAAAGGCGAAAGCGAATCGGAATGGAATCCGGAGCCGGAAACGGAACGGAAAACATCTGATAAGCTT